>NZ_BCTZ01000006.1 GCF_001591025.1 Sphingomonas soli NBRC 100801 | reverse complement strand
GGGTCGGGGAGAGGGGGCTCCCGATTTAACGGCCCCCTCTCCCGACCTCGCTGTGCTCGGCCACCCTCTCCCCGCAAGCGGAGAGAGGGGATTGGAGGTAGCCGATCCGCTCACCCTCGACCTGACCGGCTTCGACGGAATCATCGTCTCGCCCGGCGTCCCGCTCAACGCGCATCCGATCCGCGCGCATGCCGCGACCGCGCACGTCCCGATAATCGGCGATATCGAGCTGTTCGCCGAGGCCCGGGCCGATCTGCCGCCGCACAAGGTCGTCGGTATCACCGGCACCAACGGCAAATCGACCACCACCGCGCTGATCCACCATATCTGCGAGACGGCGGGGTTGCCGAGCCTGATGGGCGGCAATATCGGCTTGCCGATCCTGGGGCGCGATCCGCTGCCCGCAGGGGGCATCTATGTGCTGGAGCTGTCGAGCTACCAGATCGATCTGACCCACAGCCTCGATTGCGACGTGGCGGTGCTGCTCAACATCACCCCCGATCATCTCGATCGCTATGACGGCTTTGAAGGCTATGCCGCGTCCAAGGCGCGGCTGTTCGGCATGCAAGCGGGCGATCACGATGCGGTGATCGGGATTGGCGACGCGCCCAGTGCCGCGATTGCGCGTACGCTTTCGAAGCGCGGTGCTCACCTCACCAAGATCGCGCCCGGCCTGTGCATGGATCAGTCGCGCTGGCCGGCCTTGCAGGGCCCGCACAACGCCCAGAACGCGCTCGCCGCGATTGCGGCCTGCGATGCGCTTGGCATCGGCAAGGCCGCTATCGACAAGGGGCTGGAAACCTTCCCCGGCCTGCCGCACCGCATGGAGCGGGTCGCCACGAAGAATGGCGTGCTGTTCGTCAACGATAGCAAGGCGACCAACGCCGATTCCACCGCGCCCGCGCTCTCGGCCTATCCGCGCATTCACTGGATCCTTGGCGGCAAGGCCAAGACCGACGACCTCGACGCCTGCCGGCCGGGCTTTGGCCATGTCGTTCGCGCCTATACGATCGGCGATGCGGGAAGCCTGTTCGCGCGGCTGCTCGCGCCCGAAATGCCGGTCGAGCAAAGCGGCACGCTGGATGCGGCGGTGAAGGCGGCTGCCGCGAACGCGCAGCCCGGCGAAGTGGTGCTCCTGTCGCCCGCCTGCGCCTCGTTCGACCAGTTCAAGGATTATGAGGCGCGCGGACAGGCATTTCGCGATGCTGTGGCGGCGCTCCAATGAACGAGACGACCGAAGGTGCGGAGAGCGGACGGGGGCGGATGAGCAAGCAGCTCGGTCGCGCCAGCCAGAGCCGCGCGGGCATGTGGTTCTGGGAAGTCGATCGGGTGCTGATGGTGCTCGCATTCCTGCTCATTACTATCGGGTTGGTCGCGGTGGCGGCCGCCTCGCCCGCGACCGCGCGGCGCTATTCCGATGCGACCCACATCATGCCGCCCATGTATTATTTCTGGCGTCAGCTCGTCTGGGTTTGCGTCTCGGTACCGGTGCTGATCGCCGTTTCGATGCTGCCGGTAACGCTGGCGCGGCGGCTGTCGCTGATCGGGGCGGGGATCTGCATCCTGATGCTGATGCTGGTGCCGTTTATCGGCGCCGAAGTGAATGGCGCGCGGCGCTGGATCAATCTGGGCGTTTCCGATCTCCAGCCCTCCGAATTCCTCAAGCCGCTGTTCATCGTCTCGACCGCCTGGATATTGTCGTTTCGCGCCAAGGATCCGCAATTGCCGGTGATGGTGATCACCGGCGGGCTGGTCGCGCTGATCGCGGTCTTGCTGATGCTCCAGCCCGATTTTGGGCAGACGATTGTGTTCGGCGTGGTCTGGCTGATCCTGCTGACGATCGCGGGGATCTCGCCGATGGCGATCGGGGTGCTCGGGGGAACGGCGATCGGCGGCGTCGTCGCGGCCTATCTATTCTATGGCACGGCGCGGACGCGCATCGATCACTTCCTGTTTCCCACGAAGGAGGCGGCGCTCGCGGAGCGTTATCAGGTCGAAATGGCGCATAACACGCTTACGGCGGGCGGTCTCACCGGCACGGGCCCGGGCAGCGGCACGGTCAAGTTCCGGCTGCCCGAGGCGCATACCGACTATATCTTCTCGGTCATCGGCGAGGAATTCGGGCTGATCGCCTGCGCGGTGATCGCGATCCTCTATCTCGCCATCGTGATCCGCGTGTTCATGAAGCTGCTGGACGAGGAAGACGCCTTCCGTCTGCTCGCCGCCGCGGGCCTTGCGGCGCAGTTCGGCGTGCAGGCGCTGATCAACATGGCGGTCAACACCGGCATCGCGCCCAGCAAGGGCATGACGCTTCCTTTCATTTCCTATGGCGGGTCGTCGATGGTGGCGCTGTCTATCGGCTTCGGGTTGCTTCTCGCCTTTACCCGGCGAAATCCGTATCTGAAGCGCTCACCCTATACGGGACGCTGGAGCACACCATGAGCAATCCCCGCAGCTACGTCCTCGCCGCCGGCGGCACGGGCGGGCATATGGTCCCCGCAGCAGCCCTTGCGGCCGAGCTGATTTCGCGCGGGCATCACGTCGCTCTGCTCAGCGACGATCGCGGTGTGCGGTTTCCCGGCCTGTTCGAGGATATCGAGACGCATGTTCTGCCCGCGGGCCGGATGGGCGGCGGGCCGCTGGGTTATCTGCGTGCCGGTGCGAAGATCATGGCAGGCCGTTCGATGGCGCGGCGGCTGTACAAGGAATTGCGCCCCTCGGCGGTGATCGGCTTTGGCGGCTATCCCGCTCTGCCGTCGATCCTCGCGGCGTTCCGCGACGGGATCCCCACGATCATCCACGAGCAGAATGCGGTTCTGGGCCGGGTCAACCGCTTCGTCGCGGGCAAGGTGGATGCGATTGCTACGTCCTACGAGGATGTCGAGCGGATGAAGCCGGGCTGGGCGGCCAAGACGCATCTGATCGGCAATCCGGTGCGCGAGGCGGTGCTCAATCTGCGCAACCGGCCTTATCCGATGCTCGACGAGGACGGCATCTTTCGCGTGCTGGTGACGGGCGGGAGCCAAGGCGCCTCGATCCTTTCGCAAGTCGTTCCGGATGGGCTGGCGCTGCTGCCGATCCACTTCCGCCGCCGCATGCAGGTGACGCATCAGGCGCGTGTCGAGGATATCGAAGCCGTGCGCGCCAAGTATAAGGCGCATGACATTCCGGCGGATATCGCCACCTATCTGCCCGACATGCCCGAGCAGCTAGCCTGGGCGCATATCGTGATCGCGCGGGCAGGGGCGTCGACGATCGCCGAGCTGACTGCGGCGGGGCGTCCCGCGATCCTCGTGCCCTTGCCCAGCGCTACCGACGATCACCAGACCGCCAATGCGCGCGAGATCACGGCGGCCGGCGGCGCGCGCGCAATCCCCCAGCGCGCCTTCACTGCCACCGAATTGGCGAAGCAAATCCAGAAACTCGGCCTCGATACCCAGGGGCTTGAGAATGCCGCCTCCCGCGCCAAAAGCTGCGGCCGCCCGCATGCCGCGCGCGATCTTGCGGATTTGGTCGAATCGATTCACGCGCCGACCGCGTCGATCGGCGTCCGCCGCGTCGCAATGAATACCGGAAAGGCCGCTTACGCATGAAGGATTTTGGCGCATGAAGGGCGTCGCGAAGGACATCGGCACTATCCATTTCGTCGGGATTGGCGGCATCGGCATGTCCGGCATCGCGGAAGTGATGCACAATCTCGGCTATTCGGTGCAGGGTTCGGACGTGGCGGAGGGCTATGTTGTCCAGGGCCTGCGCGATCGCGGGATCAAGGTGACGATCGGCCACAATGCCGAGAATCTGGGCGATGCTGCGGTGGTGGTTACCTCCACGGCGATTGTGCGCACCAATCCCGAAGTGGAAGCGGCTTATGAGCGCCGCATTCCTGTGGTGCGGCGCGCGGAGATGCTGGCCGAGCTGATGCGGTTGAAATCGACCGTTGCGGTGGCGGGCACGCATGGCAAGACGACGACCACCTCGATGGTCGCGGCCCTGCTCGATGCGGGTGGGGTGGACCCGACCGTCATCAACGGCGGCATCATCAATCAATATGGCTCCAACGCACGGCTGGGTGACAGCGACTGGATGGTCGTCGAAGCCGATGAGAGCGACGGCAGCTTCCTGCGGCTCGACGGCACGATCGCGGTCGTCACCAACATAGATCCCGAACATCTCGATCATTATGGCTCGTTTGAGAACGCCAAGGACGCCTATGTCGAGTTCGTTGAGAATGTGCCCTTCTACGGCGCCGCCTTGCTGTGCCTCGATCATCCCGAAGTACAGGCGATCATCCCGCGCGTGCGCGACCGGCGGATCGTGACCTATGGCTTTGCTGCCTCGGCGGACGTGCGCGGCGTCAACGTCACGCCCCATGCGGGGGGCAATCGCTTCGAGGCGATCATCCGGCAGCGTGACGGCGGCGTGCGCTCAATCGAAGGCATCGAGCTGCCGATGCCCGGCCGCCACAATGTTCAGAACGCGCTGGCCGCGATCGGCGTGGCGCTGGAGCTCGGCATCCCGGACGTGACCATCCAGAAGGGTTTTGCGCGTTTCGGCGGCGTCAAGCGGCGCTTCACCAAGGTGGGTGAGACCAATGGCGTCACCATCATCGATGATTACGGCCACCATCCGGTTGAGATCCGCGCGGTGCTCGCCGCGGCGCGCGAGAGCGCCGAAGGGCGGGTGATCGCGGTCATGCAGCCGCATCGCTTCACCCGGCTTGGCAATCTGATGGAGGACTTCGCGCAGGCGTTCAACGACGCCGACCTGGTCTATATCACTCCGGTTTATGCCGCAGGCGAATTGCCGCTGGAGGGCGTAAGCTCGGAAGCGCTGGTCGAAGGGATCAAGCGGCGCGGGCATCGCGCCGTCCAGGGTGTCGAGAGCGCGGATCAGCTAGCCAATGCGCTCGCTGACGTCGTCGTGCCGGGCGACATGGTCGTGTGCCTGGGCGCGGGCGACATCACCAAATGGGCGGCAGGGCTGGCCGAGGGCATCGAGGAAGCGCGCGCTTGACCACATGCTACGCCCTTCCGCCGGTTCGCGGCACGGTCGAGCAGCATGGTAGCCTCGCCGACTTCATCTGGTTTCGCACCGGCGGACCGGCGGAGTGGCTGGTGCGCCCCGATGACGTGCCGGGTCTGGCGGCGTTCGTGAGCGCGCTGGACCCTGAAATTCCGGTCCTGCCGGTGGGCGTCGGTTCCAATCTGATCGTGCGCGACGGCGGCGTGCCCGGTGTGGTGATCCGTCTGCCCAAGGCGATGGCGAAGGTTTCGGTTGAGCCCGGCAACCGCGTGCGTGCTGGCGGAGCCGCAATGGGAATTACCGTCGCCAGCGCGGCGCGCGACGCGGGGATTGCGGGACTGGAGTTCCTGCGCGGGATCCCGGGGACGGTCGGCGGCGCAGTGCGAATGAACGCAGGCGCATATGGCCGCGACGCCAGCAATATTCTGGTCGAAGCAACGATTGTGACTCGCGATGGGACACTTACGGTCTGGCCGGCCGCCAAACTGGGCTACACCTACCGCCATTCGGAGGTTCCGGCGGGCGCGATTGTGGTCGAAGCGCTGTTCGAGGGCCTGCGGGGCGACAAGGCGCTGATCGGTGCGGAGATGGACCGCATCGCGGCTGAGCGTGAGGCTTCTCAGCCACTTAGGTCGCGAACCGGAGGCTCGACTTTCAAAAATCCGCCGGGCGCGAAGGCTTGGGAACTGATCGACGCCGCGGGCTGCCGCGGTTTGCGGCGAGGCGATGCGCAGGTCAGCGAAAAACACTGCAATTTCCTGCTCAATCTGGGCAATGCTTCGTCCGAAGATATCGAAGCGTTGGGCGAGGAAGTCCGCGCAAGGGTGAAGGCGCAGTCGGGCGTGGAGCTGGAATGGGAAATCCAGCGGATTGGGGTGAGCAAGTGAACAAGTTGCACGTGGCAGTGCTGATGGGTGGCTGGTCGGCCGAGCGCGAGGTCTCGCTGATGTCCGGCGCCGGTATCAGCGAGGCGCTTGAGAGCCTGGGCCACCGTGTCACCAAGATCGATATGGATCGCGAAGTCGCCGCGAAGCTGGCCGCCGCGAAGCCCGATGTCGTGTTCAACGCGCTGCATGGCACCCCCGGCGAGGACGGCACGGTGCAGGGCATGCTCGATCTGATGGGGCTGAAATACACCCATTCAGGTCTCGTCACTTCGGTGATCGCGATCGACAAGCAGCTTACCAAGCAGGCGCTGGTGCCACACGGCATTCCCATGCCCGGCGGCCGGATGGTGCGCACCGCCGATCTCTACGAAGCCGATCCGCTGCCCCGGCCTTATGTGCTCAAGCCGGTCAACGAAGGCTCGTCGGTCGGCGTTGCGATTGTTACCCAGGAGGGCAATTACGGCAATCCCATCGCCGCCGCCGCCAAGGGGCCCTGGCAGGAATTTGACGAACTGCTCGCCGAGCCCTTCATCCGCGGGCGGGAGCTTACCACGGCGGTGCTCGGCGATCAGGCGCTGGGCGTCACCGAGTTGAAGCCCAAGAGCGGCTTCTACGACTATGACAGCAAATATACCGATGGGCTGACCGAGCATGTCTTCCCGGCGCAGATTCCCGATGAGATCACCGAGGCGTGCAAACGCATCGCGCTGGAGGCGCACAAGCTGCTCGGTTGCAAGGGGGCATCGCGCTCCGATTTCCGCTGGGACGACGAACAGGGCGTAGAAGGGCTGTTCCTGCTCGAAGTGAACACGCAGCCGGGCATGACGCCGCTCAGCCTGGTGCCCGAACAGGCCAAATATCTCGGCATCAGCTATCCCGAGCTCGTCCAGAAGATCATCGACGAGGCGCTCGCATGAGCCGGGCACCGGCCAAGCGCACGGCGACGCGGCGCGGGGCTAAGCCTCGCGCGCGCAAGGCTTCGCGCAAGCAGAAGAAGCCAGGCCTGCTCGATCAGGCACTCGCCGCGCTGCCTGTCAGCCAGACGACGCTGAACCGGATCGCGACCTGGACCATAGTGGGGCTCGCCGGCTTGGGCACGCTGGGCGTGGCCAATTATTTCGGCGTGCCGGCGGCGATTGGAACTGCGGTTGCCGAAACGGTGGGTGAGGCGGGCCTGCGCGTTGACGAAGTCGTGCCGCAGGGCCTCAAGCGCATGAACAAGATGGCGGTATATGACGCGGCGCTCGACCAGTCTTCGCGCGCGATGCCGCTCGTCGATCTGGAACTGATCCGCGAACGCCTGCTCAAATATCCGTGGATCGAGGATGCGCGCGTGTCGCGCCGCCTGCCCAACAAGCTGGTGATCGACATTGTCGAGCGCGAGCCCGCCGCGATCTGGCAAAATCATGGCCAGCTCATGCTGATCGACGCCAAGGGCGTGGCGCTCGAGCCGGTCAAGCGCGAGGCGATGCCGGATCTGCCGCTGATCATCGGTGAAGACGCGAACTCCCAGGAGCCCGCGCGCCGCGCGCTGCTCGACAGCGCACCTGCGCTAAAGCCGCTGGTCCGGGCGGCAAGCTGGATCGGCAACCGGCGCTGGGACATCATCTTCGATACGGGCGAGCGACTGCAATTGCCCGAGGGCGAGGAAGAAGCGGCTGCCACGCTCAAAAAGTTTGCGGAGTTGGACGGTACGCAGCGGCTGCTGGGTAGGGGACATATCGGATTTGACATGCGCGACCCCGGCAAGCTCATAGTGCGCAAACAGGGTACGGTTAATGCGCCGCAAGCAGCGGCATCGGGCGTAGCAGGGGAATAGGGGCATGGCGAAGGTTGCACCGGAAGGGCTGATCACCGCGCTGGACGTTGGCTCGTCCAAGGTATCGGCGCTGATCGCGCAGAAGACCGATGACGGTCAGCTCGTCGTGCTCGGCACCGGCCAGCGCGAGAGCCGCGGCGTCAAGCGCGGTTATGTGGCGGACATGGCCGCGACCGAGCAGGCGATCCGCGAGGCGGTGGAGCAGGCGGAGCGCATCGCCGGACAGAATATCGAGGACGTCTGGGTCAGCTTCTCGGCGGGCGGGCTGGTTTCCGACATCGTCAAGCTGGAAGCCGATCTTGGCGGCCACCGGGTCGAGCAATCGGATATCGACGAATTGCTCACCGCGGGCCGTGACGCGATCGACCCTCAGGGCAAGATGGTGCTGCATGCGCAGCCCACACGCTACACCGTCGACGGGCTCGCGGGGGTCAAGCATCCGCTCGGCCTGCATGCGGACCGGCTGGGAGTCGACATCCACGTCGTCGCGACCGACGGCGCGCCCGTGCGCAATCTCGATCATTGCGTCCGTTCGGCGCATCTGGAGGTCCGCTCGATCATCGCGGCGCCGGTTGCGACCGGTCTCGCCTGCCTGAGCGAGGAGGAGCGCGAGCTGGGCGTGGCGCTGGTCGAGATCGGCGCGGGCGTAACCAATGTGAGCGTGTTTGCGGGTGGCGTGCTGGCCGGGCTCGCATCGATCGCGATGGGTTCGTCGGATATCACCGACGACATCGCATCCGCCTTTGGTACCCAGCGCAGCTGGGCTGAGCGCACCAAATGCTTCCACGGATCGGCCAATCTTTCGCCGCGCGACAATCACGAGATGATCGATGTGGTGCCCGCCACCCCCGAGGCGGGGGACGGGCCGCGCATTACCAAGGCGCAGCTCAACGCGATCATCCGCCAGCGGCTCGAGCGGCTGATGCTCGAAATCCAGAAGGAGCTGCGCAAGCTTGGCTTCAACGATCCGGTC
This sequence comes from Sphingomonas soli NBRC 100801, assembly GCF_001591025.1. Classification (GTDB taxonomy): domain Bacteria; phylum Pseudomonadota; class Alphaproteobacteria; order Sphingomonadales; family Sphingomonadaceae; genus Sphingomonas; species Sphingomonas soli. Next base: position 40,591 of record NZ_BCTZ01000006.1, on the reverse strand, counting down.
GGCCGCCAGATCGTGCTGACTGGTGGCGGTGCGGATCTGAAGGGCATCGCGGATTACGCGCAGCAATCGCTGGGCAGCGCGGTGCGCGTGGGCCGGGCAAAGGGGCTGGTCGCGCTTCCCGAGGCACATTCCGGACCCGCATTCGCGACGCTTGCGGGGCTTGCGAGGTTCGCGGCGGCGAACCCTATTGATCTGCGCAGCCTTGAGCCCGCGCACCAGTTGGTCACGAAGGCGAGCCCCGGCGCGCTGCTCCAGCGCCTGATGGCGGCGTTCCGTGCGAATTATTAGAGGAAAGCTGTCGATAACTGCGTCTTTCCCTCTAGGCTCGGTGTTGGCGTTGGTGCAGAACGGGACCCACTAGATTTTGCGTCGGCCCAATCCGGCGCGTGGGGAGACCAAGGCGATGAGTATCGATTTCCTTCCGCCCGAGGTGGATGAGCTGACCCCGAAGATCACTGTGATCGGTGTCGGCGGCGCGGGCGGCAACGCCATCGCGAACATGATCCGGGCACAGGTGCAGGGCGTCGATTTCCTCGTCGCCAACACCGACGCGCAGGCGCTCAAACAGTCTGCGGCCAGCAAGCGCATCCAGCTTGGCGCGAAGATCACCCAGGGCCTGGGCGCCGGATCGCGTCCGGAGATCGGTCGTGCGGCAGCCGAGGAGACGATCGATGCCGTGCAGTCCGCGCTGGAAGGCGCGCACATGGTGTTCATCGCGGCCGGCATGGGCGGCGGCACCGGCACCGGTGCGGCCCCGGTCATCGCCAAGATGGCGCGCGACATGGGCATCCTCACCGTCGGTGTGGTGACCAAGCCGTTCTCGTTCGAAGGCAAGCGCCGCGCGCAGAGCGCCGAAGCGGGCATCGATGAGCTGCAGAAATATGTCGATACGCTGATCGTCATCCCGAACCAGAACCTGTTCCTGATCGCCAACGCCAACACGACCTTCAAGGAAGCGTTCGAGCTGGCGGACGAAGTGCTGCAGCAGGGCGTTCGCGGCATCACCGATCTGATGGTCATGCCCGGCCTGATCAACCTCGACTTCGCCGATATCCGCGCAGTGATGCAGGAAATGGGCAAGGCGATGATGGGCACCGGCGAGGCCGAGGGCGACGATCGCGCGCTGATCGCGGCGCAGAAGGCGATCGCCAATCCGCTGCTCGACGGCGTTTCGATGAATGGCGCCAAGGGCGTTATCGTCTCGATCACCGGCGGCGAGGATATGCGCCTGCTCGAAGTCGACGAAGCTGCGAACCATATCCGCGAGCTGGTCGATCCCGACGCGAACATCATTTGGGGTTCGGCGTTCAATCCCGAGTTGGAAGGCAAGATTCGCGTTTCGGTGGTGGCGACCGGCATCGATGCCGAAGCGCAGCCCGCCGTCGCTCCGCGCGCCGCGGAACAGCCGCGCGTATTCTCTTTCTCCACCCCGCGCCGCACCACGGCCGAGCCGGCGGCAGCCGCGCCCGAACCCGAAGCGCCGCAGCCCGGCTTCTCCGAACCCTCTTATGAGGCTGAAGAACCCTCGCCCGCTCCCGAGCCCGTCGCCGAAGCGCCACGCCTGCCCGAGGCCTATGAACCCGAGCCGGTTGCGGAAGTGGCCGCTCCGGATAGCTGGGTCGACGATGGCGGCGACGGGGACGAGCTGGTGCTCGGTTCCGAGGAGGCACCCGAAGCCGATCCCGAGCCGCTGGCACCTTCGGTAGCGGAAGAGCCCACGCCGCAACTGGGCGGCAACCCCACGCGCCGCCGTTGGCTGACGGGCGGCGGCGGCTCCGACGACGAGCCTGCAGCAGAGGCAAAGCCCGCCAAGAAGGCTGGCGGCACCTTGTTCGAACGCATGGCGTCCGCATCGCGCGGCGGTTCCAAATCGTCCGATGACGACGACAAGGATCCGCTCGACATCCCGCGTTTTCTGCGCAGCCAGAACAACCAATAGGCGTTCGTCGCCGCCGTGCCTCGTTTCGGCGAGCACGGCGGCGGTCGTCATTGGCGGTTCAGTCGATGACGCGCAGTCTCCCAACAATGATCCGAATTGAATTCCTTGGCTCTACCGGGCTGATTCTCGCGCTGGGAATCGCTACGCCCGCCGTCGCACAGGAAGTGGTGGCTCCAGCCAATCCCGATGCAGACCGGCTGGCCGGCGAGGTTCGCCGCCTCGCCGCCGATCCGCGCGATACGCAGGCGCTGCTTGACGCGGGCGATCTCAGCGCGCGGCTGGGTGACACGTCCGCTGCCATGTCGTTCTTTGCGCGCGCAGAAGCGATCGACCCCACCAATCCGCGGATTCTTTCCGGCCGTGCATCGACGCTGGTCCGCCTCGAGAGGCCCGGCGAAGCGCTCCGGCTGTTTCAGGCTGCGGAGGCGCGGGGCTTGCGTGTCGCTCAGTTCGCTGGCGATCGCGGCTGGGCCTATGATCTGCTGGGCGCACCGGATCTCGCCCAGCGCGATTATCGCACCGCGCTCGCCGTGTTTCGCGATGATGAGACCGTTCGCCGCTACGCGCTGTCGCTGGGGATCACCGGCGATGTGGAACAGGCGATGAAGGAGCTCGATCCGCTCCTGCGCCGCAGCGATCGCGCCGCGTGGCGCGCGCGCGCCTTCATCCTCGCGATGAATGGCGATATTGCGGGGGCCGATCGCATCGCTACCACGATGATGCCGGGCAATATGGGCGCGGCGCTTTCCCCCTTCTTCCGCCGTCTCGCCGGTCTGGCACCTGCAGACCGTGCGTTCGCGGTGCATTTCGGTGAACTGTCCCCGACCCAGGCGCGGCTTGCCGATGCGCGATTTGCTGCCGACGTGCCGCGCTGGTCGCCGCCGCCAAAGCCCGTCGCTGTAGCTGCCGCAACGCCCATGCCCGTGGTCAAGGTGCAGCCAGAGCGCGTCGTCCGCGACCGCCGTCCGCGTCGCGAGCGCGAGCGAGATGAGCGCGAGGCGGTGGCGGTCGCTGCACGAACACCGGTGCCGCAGCCGGTTGTGACGTCCACCCCCGATCTTCCGCCGCCGCCGCAATATGTCGAGCGTCAGGAGGTTGTGCAGCCCATGCCAGCGCCAGCGCCCGCGCCCGCCCGCACGGCGCCTGCGCCGGTGCGGCTCGCCAGCAGCAACAGCGGCGTGCTGCCCGAACGGTTCTCCGTCGATCGCCCGGCATCGCGCCCGGCAAACTCTGAACCCCAGCCGGAGACGATGCGTGCGCAGCCCGCGCCGTCGCGCCGTATCGGCGGTGAAGATGCGGTGCTTGCGTCGATTATCGACAACATCACCATCCCCGCAGAAGAACTGGAAGCGGTGACCCGCGCGCCCGACCCGATCGTCACTCCCGCGCCAGCGCCCGTTCGCGTAGCTGAGGCGGCGCCGAAGCCGGTTGTCGCCAAGCCGGTAGCCGAAGCCGCAAAGCCCAGGCCTGCCAAGGCGAAGGTCGAGCCAAAGACGCTGCCCGCCAAGACCGATCCGAAGGCCAAGACGCCGGACCCCAAGGCCGCGAAGAAGCCCGATCCGAAGAAACCCGATCCGGCGAAGGCTGAACCGTCACGGGTGTGGGTGCAGGTGGCCGGGGGCGCCAACCCTGCTACATTGTCCAAGGCATGGACGGCAGTCGTGGCGAAGGCTCCTGCGGCGATGAAGGGCAAATCGGCCTGGTCCACGCCGCTGCGCGCGACCAACCGCGTGCTCGCCGGGCCGTTCAAGACGAATGCCGAGGCACAGGCCTTCGTCAACACGCTGGGCAAGGCGGGGGTATCGGCGTTCGTCTTCACGAGCGAGGCGGGCCAGAAGGTCACGCGGTTGCCGGTCAAGTGAGCATGCGCGCGCCCTGGGCGTGCGTACCTACTCAGAGCTGCGGCCGCCTTCACGAAGAACAGACCGGGATCATCCGCGGGCCTCGCGACGCCTTCCAGCGCGATCGCGACCGGATTATCCATTCGATCGCCTTTCGCCGCCTGCGCTCGAAGACGCAGGTTTTCATGGCACCCGATGGTGACCATTTTCGCGTGCGGCTGACCCACAGCCTCGAAGTGGCGCAGATCGGGCGTACCGTTGCGCGCGCGCTTGGGCTGAACGAAGACCTGACCGAAGCGCTCTGCCTCGCCCATGATATCGGCCATCCGCCCTTCGGCCATGCCGGCGAGCGGGCGCTCGAGGAGGCTCTGGCGGGGCAGGGCGGCTTCGATCACAATGGCCATACGCTGCGCACCCTGACGACATTAGAACGGCCCTATCCTGGTTGGGATGGGCTCAACCTGACATGGGACACGCTGGAAGGTCTGGCGAAGCACAACGGCCCGATCTACGAGCCGCAATGGGCGCTCGCCGCCGCCGATGCGCAATTTCCGCTGGCGCTGGAGCAATGGCCGTCGCTGGAGGCACAGGTCGCCGCGATTGCGGACGATATCGCCTATGATAATCACGATATCGACGACGGCCTGCGGGCCGGGCTGCTCAGCCTCGATCAGTTGATGGCGGTGCCGATGATCGAACAGGGCTGGCGCGCTGTGGAGGCGAAATATCCAGGCACGGATCGCAAACGGCTGATCGGCGAGATGGTGCGCTCGCAGATTGGCGCGATGGCCAATGATCTGATCGTGGCGACGCGCACCCGGCTGATCGAAAGCGATGTGCAATCGGTGGGGGATGTGCGCGAAGCGGGACGCTGTCTGGCGCATTTCTCGGATGAGATGCGCGAGGCCGAGCGCGGGCTGAAGGCGTTCATGTACGCCAATCTCTACCACCACCCCGAGCAGCTGGCGGCGGCGGACGCTGCGCACCGGATGGTCGCTGGGCTGTTCGCCGCATATGCCGCAGACCCGAAGCTGATGCCTGCCGAATGGCGCGATGCGCTGCCGGTGGACGAGCCGTGGCGCAGCCGCCACATCGCCGATTTCATCGCGGGCATGACCGATCGCTACGCCATTTCGCGCTATCAGGAGGTGATCGGCCCGATCGATTTGCCGGAAGGGTTTTAAGCTCGGGCCGATCCGATCCAGTTGCGCCGGCTTGACCCCTTGCGCGCTATCCCGATCAGCGCGGTTGCCTCTATCTGCACACCCGTTCGCAGCCTTGCCTCCACGGCTTCGATCACGCGGTCGCGGTCAGCCTCGCCCAACGCCTGCCAGGCGGGCGACCAACCGAATGCGAGCGCGGCATTCTTGCGCGGCCAATCGGCCTCAGGCGTGGCCCATGGCCGCGTGACATGATGCACGGCCTGTGGTGCCAGCCCGGCGCGGGCGAAGGCGGCGTCCATGCGCTCGGGCGTGTTGAACGGCGGGCGACCGGCGAGCGGGGAGCCGAATTCCAGATCGGGAAACAGCGTCGCGATCGCGTCCTGAAACAACAGCGCCGGACCCGCACCCGCTGCGCTCTGCCACGCGCCGACGATCGCGAGACCGCCGGGTCGCAGCACATGTGCCATTTCAGCGAGCCCGGCATCGGGATCGGGGAAGAGCATCACGCCAAAGATCGAGAAGGCGGCGTCGAAAGATCCCTGCGCGAAGGTAAGCGCCTGTCCATCCATCTGGGTGACGCGATAGGCGGCGGCCGGATCAATCTCGGCGGCGCGACGGCGAGCGCGCGCGACCATTGCGCTGGAGAAATCGATCGCATGTGCCTCCGCCTCGGCCCGCAGTGCGGGCAGCAACAACGCCCCGACGCCCGTCGCGACGTCGAGAATTTTCGCACCCTTTGCGAGATCGGCCAATCGCCACGCCTCTTCGGCGAACTGGCGGGTGAAGGCATCTCCCTCGGCTTCATATTGCTCGGCGGTACGCTCCCAATGCTCGCGCATCGCGTCTGGTTTGGAGGGGTCGGTCATGCATTTCCGGTACATGATACAATATATCACGGTCAAGCGGGCGTGTCCTGCGCGCTTGCACGACGGGAAAATTCCTAGCACGCGTGGGGAATGATCTATCTGACGCTGTTCGCTGTCGTGCTTGGCGTGAACCTGCTGCCCGCTTTCGGGCCGCCGACCTGGTCGATCATTGTCTTTTTCCAGCTGAACAATGCGCTCCCGGTCTGGGCGGTGGTGATCGTGGCGGCAACCGCGTCGGTGCTCGGTCGGCTTAGCCTCGCTTATGGCGCGCGGCTGTTCGCCGATCGCTTGCCTGCGCGGACGCAGGCGAACCTCGATACCGCGCGTGAGGCTGTGGCCCGGCGCAAGCACAATCTCTGGATCGGGCTGGCGCTGTTCGCGCTTTCGCCGCTCCCTTCGGGCCAGTTGTTCATGGCAGTGGGGCTCGCGCGCATTCCGATCCTGGGCTTCACGCTCGCCTTCTTCGCGGGACGGATCGTCTCGTACACTCTCTATGCCTATGGCGCGCAGTCGATCCGCAAGTCCGATCTCGGCGCGGTCTTCGCAGAGAGTTTTTCGAGCGGCTGGGGCATCGCGCTGCAGGTCGTTATGCTGGTCGGGCTGGTGGGGCTGACCAAGATCAACTGGTCGAAGCTGCTCGGGGGCCGCAATGCCGAAGGTGACGAAGGCACAGAGGTGCGCTAGAGCGCGCGCTTCCCGTAACCATCGGACCCCAAAATGACCCTCTACGCCCGTTTTGCCGCCCATATCGACGCTGCGCTGGATGCCATGGTGGCCTCCGGCGATCTTCCGGCGGGCGTGGAGCGACGCAACGTGACGGTCGAGCCGCCGCGCGATCCCTCGCATGGCGATCTGGCGACCAACGCGGCGATGGTGCTGGCCAAGCCCGCGGGCACCAATCCGCGCGCGCTGGCAGAGAAGCTGGCGGACGAGCTGGAGAAGCTGGGCGAGGTCCAGTCGGTGAGCGTTGCCGGGCCGGGCTTCATCAACATGACGCTGACCGACGCCACCTGGCGCGACGAGCTTCAGGCGATCCTCGATGCGGGTGAGGGCTATGGCCGCTCGACGCTCGGCGAGGGCGTGACCGTCAATGTCGAATATGTCTCCGCCAACCCGACCGGCCCGATGCACATGGGCCATTGCCGCGGCGCGGTGGTCGGCGATGCGCTCGCCTCTCTCCTCGAATATGCCGGGCACAAGGTCGTCCGCGAATATTATGTCAACGATGCGGGCGGCCAGGTCGACGTTCTCGCGCGTTCGGCGCACCTGCGCTACCGCGAGGCACTGGGCGAGGATATCGGCGAGATCCCCGAGGGGCTCTATCCGGGCGACTATCTGAAGCCTGTCGGCGATGCGCTGGCGCACCGCTATGGCCCGAAATTCGTCGACGCGCCCGAGAGCGAGTGGCTGGCCGAGTTCCGCAAGACCGCGGTTGCCGATATGCTCGTCATGATCAAGGCGGATCTGGCGCTGCTCGGCATCCATCACGACCTGTTCTCGTCAGAAGCCGAGCTGCAGGCGGCGGGCAAGCCGGCCGATGCCGAGGCGTGGCTGCGCGCGCGCGACCTGGTCTATGACGGTGTGCTCGAAGCGCCCAAGGGCGAGACGCCCGAGGATTGGGAGCCGGTTGAACTGCCGCTGTTCCGCTCGACCAAATTCGGCGACGATCAGGATCGCCCGATCAAGAAGTCGGATGGCCGCTGGACCTATTTCGGCGCCGACCTCGCTTATCATTTCCAGAAGGCGCAGTCGGCCGATCAGCTTATCGATATCTGGGGCGCGGACCATGCCGGCACGGTCAAGCGGATCGTCGCGGCCGTTGCGGCGCTGACTGAGGGCAAGACCCGCTTCGACGTCAAGCTCGTCCAGATGGTGCGGCTGCTGCGCGGCGGCGAGCCGGTGAAGATGTCGAAGCGCGCCGGCAATTTCGTCACCCTGGCCGATGTCGTGCAGGAAGTGGGCAAGGACGTGGTCCGCTTCACGATGCTGACCCGCAAGGCCGATGCGCAGATGGATTTCGATTTCGCCAAGGTGGTCGAAGCGTCGAAGGACAATCCGGTCTTCTACGTCAACTATGCCAATGCCCGCATCGCAAGCCTTCAGCGCAAGGCGCAGGAGGCGGGTATCGACTGTCCCAATGCGGAACTGTCCCTGCTTGATACGGATGAGCTGAGCGTCGTGAAGCTTGCCGCGCAGTTCCCGCGGATCGTCGAGGCTGCGGCACTCGCCCGCGAGCCGCATCGAATCGCTTTTTATCTCTATGACTTGGCTGCCGCTTTTCACGCGCTGTGGAATCAGGGCAACGATAATCCCGATCGCCGCTTCCTGTTACCTGACAATACAGGGTTAACGTGCGCACGGCTTTATCTGGCGCGCGGGATCGGGCAAATCATCCGAAACGGCCTCGGAATCATGGGGGTCGACGCCGTTCAGGAGATGAAGTGATGAGCAGGGAACCCGGTTTTGGCGACGATGATCGCCTGCCGTGGCTTGAAACGGTGGAAGAGGATTATCGCGAAGGCCCGTCCTTCGGCCGGATCCTGCTGCTCATCTTCCTGCTCTTGCTCGTCATCGGCGCCGCTGCGGGCGGCTATTACTGGTACAAGCAGCACCAGGGGCTGACGGGCAACGGCCAGCTCATCAACGCCCAGGAAGGCGATTACAAGGTGAAGCCCGACGAGCCCGGCGGCCAGGTGGTCGAAGGGGAGGGCGACACGGTCTTTTCGACCAGCCAGGGAAATATCAGCAACGCCGCGATCAACGCGAGCGCCGGGCCGGAGGCCCCGGTCGATGGGGCGAAGGCTCCCGTGCCGACCAATACCGATCCCGGAAGCAAGACCGCTAAGATCGTGGTTCCCGCGCCGGGTGCCAAGCCGACCGCGCCTGCGCCGGTTAACAGCGGCTCGGGCGCGCTGATCCAGCTTGGTGCGTTCCCGGACGAAGCGGGCGCGAACACGGCGTGGAGCCGTATGTCGAAGCGCTTTCCCTATCTCGCGCCGCTCGGCAAATCGGTCGAGCGCGGCGAAAAGGATGGCAAGACGGTGTTCCGCCTGCGCGTCAATGCGGGGTCGAACGGCCAGGCCAAGGATATCTGCGGCAAGCTGAAAGACGCGGGCGAGAATTGCTACGTCGCTAATTGATTGGTCCTCCCCGTGCGGGGGAGGATCGGCTAAGGCGGAGGCATGAAGCCTGTAATCTTTGGCGTTTCCGGCCACACGCTCACCCAGGATGAACGCGCCTTTTTCAAGGATGCCGATCCGCTCGGCTATATCCTGTTCAAGCGTAACTGCGGCGATCGCGTGCAGATGCGCGCGCTGACGGACAGCATCCGCGACCTTACCGGGCGGGCCGACGTGCCGATCCTGATAGATCAGGAGGGTGGCCGCGTCGCGCGGATGCAGGCGCCGGTCTGGCCGGAATTTCCGGCGGGCTCGGCGTTCAACGCGCTGTATGAAACCGCCCCGATCTCCGCGATCGAGGCGGCGCGCGCCAATTATCATGCGTTGGGGCTGATGCTTTACGAAGTGGGTGTGAACGTGGATTGCGCGCCCTTGCTCGACGTCGTCCAGCCCGAAGTGACGCAGGCGATCGGAGACCGCGCTTTCGGCGGCGATCCGATGCAGGTGGCGGCGCTGGGCCGCGCAGCGATTGAGGGGCTGCGCCGGGGCGGCGTGGTCGGCGTGGTCAAGCATATGCCGGGGCATGGCCGGGCATTGGTCGACAGCCATCTGGAGCTGCCGCGCGTCACGGCCGACGCCGCTACGCTGGAAGTCGATATCGAGCCCTTCCGCAGCAACAACCAGGCGCCGATGGGCATGACCTGTCACGTCGTGTTCGAAGCATGGGATGCCGAGAGGCCGGCGACGCTGTCGCGTAAGGTGATTTCCGAGATCGTGCGGGGGAGCATCGGCTTTGACGGGCTGTTGATGACCGACGACATCGACATGAAGGCGCTCTCCGGCACACCCGGCGAGAAGGCCGCGCAGGCGCTCGATGCCGGCTGTGACGTGGTGCTCGATTGCTGGGCGCGGATGGACGAGATGATCGAGATCGTCGGCCTGATCGATGATGCAACGCCGGAGTGCATTGCGCGGCTCGATCGTGCGATGGAAACCGTCGCAGACGGCGCGCAGCAGCCAGGGATGGTCGAGCTCATCGCGATCCGCGACGAATTGCTCGCGCTCGCCTGAAGCTCGATTTTAAAGCCCGGCGCTACGAGGCGGCCCGCGCGCCCATCCGCTCATTCGTCACCTCGGCCCAAGGCCGGGGTGACAGGTCGGGGGCGCTCTGCTTAACTCCTTCGCGATGAGCGAAGAAGCGCCCGAGATCCTCACGATCGATATCGACGGCTGGGAAGGGCCGCTCGATCTGTTGCTCGCGCTTGCGCGGACGCAGAAGGTGGATCTGCGCCAGCTTTCGATCCTGGAGCTGGTCGATCAATATATCGCCTTCGTGAACGAGGCGCGCGCGCTTCGCCTGGAGCTGGCCGCTGATTATCTGGTGATGGCGGCATGGCTGGCATATCTCAAATCGGGGTTGCTGCTGCCGCGCAATCCGGAGGAATCGCCCAGCCCCGAAGAGCTGGCGCTCCGCCTGCAACTGCGCCTCGAACGCCTGAACGCGATGCGCGAGGCGGGCGCGCGACTGGTCGCGCGTGACCGGCTGGGCCGTGATATCTTCCGCCGGGGCGCGCCCGAGGGGCTGCGCGTCCTGCGAAAGGCGAATTGGGAAGCGGAAATCTATGATCTGATCGCCGCGTATGGCCGGATCAGCGCGCGCACCCGCCCGGTGATGCACGTCGTCGCGGTGCGCGACGTGATGACGCTGGAGGAAGCGATAGAGCGCGTCTCCACGCTGATCGGCTCGCGCGTGGACTGGACGACGATAGAGAGCTTCCTTCCGGAAGGCGCCACGGGCACCTATCGCAAATCGGCGCTGGCATCGTCCTTCGTCGCTGCGCTGGAGCTGGCCAAGCAGGGCAGGGTAGAGCTCCAGCAGAAATCCGCCTTCGCGCCTCTATATCTCAAGGCCAGTGCATGAATCCGCAGGACGAACTCACCCGCGCGGTCGAAGCCGTATTGTTCGCCTCCGAGCATCCAATGACGGTGGACGAGATCAAGGCACATGTCGGCGCGGAAGCCGATGTCCGCGGCGCGCTCGCGGATCTGGGGGAAATCTATGCGGGCCGGGGAATCGAGATCGTCCGTCGCGGCGACCGATGGCATTTCCAGACGGCCGCCGATCTCGCGCATCTGCTCCGCCGCGATCGTGAGGAATCACGCAAGCTCAGCCGCGCGGGAATCGAGACGCTGGCGATCATCGCCTATCACGAACCGGTCACCCGCGCGGAGATCGAGGCGATACGCGGCGTGCAGATCAGCAAGGGCACGATCGACGTGCTGATGGAGGCGGGCTGGGTGCGCCCGGCCGGCCGCCGCGAAGTGCCTGGTCGCCCGCTCACCTATGCGACGACAGCGGGATTCCTCACCCATTTCGGCCTCGCCAGCCGTCGCGACCTGCCCGGCATGGACGACCTGAAGGCGGCGGGGCTGCTCGATCCCGTCGATCTGGCGTTCGAGGGTTTGGAAGATTCCGGGGATAGCGCTGACGCCGAGGTGGAAACCGCGGGCCAAGAGGACTAGATATGTCCGGAATCAAGGAGAGTTTCGATGGGTGGTTTTAGCCTGGTGCACTGGATCGTGCTCGGCGTGGTGGCGATCCTGCTGCTCGGCGGCGGTCGTTTCTCGAACATGATGGGCGACGTCGCCAAGGGTATCAAACAGTTCAAGAAGGGCATGGCAGAAGACGACGACGAGAAGCCCGCCACGCGTATCGAAAGCAAGAAGGCTGCCGATCCAGCCTATGACGTCGAGGCCGAGCGCACCCGCGAGGAGCGTTGAGCCAGCTGTCCTGCGCGGCCTGCGCCGTGCCGTATCCGGTCATGACCGATGCTTGATTTCAACGCCCCGGAGTTCCTTGTCGTCGCGATCGTCGCTTTGCTGGTGATCGGGCCGAAGGACCTGCCCAAGGCGATGCGCTTTGTCGGCAAATGGGTCGGCAAGGCGCGGGGAGTCGCGCGCCAGTTCCGTTCGGGTTTTGATTCCATGGTCCGCGAAGCCGAGCTGGCCGAGATGGAGAAGCAATGGGCGGCCGAGAATGAGCGGATCATGCGCGAGCATCCCGTCGCCTCGCTGCCTTCGCCCCAGCCCGAGCATTTCGATACGGAGCCTTTCGACGCTGCGGATGCACCGCCGGTGATGGTCGAGCAGCCCGAGATCGCCGAGGAAGCGCAGTTCGATCTGCTGGGCGAGCCTGCCGTGGCGCCGAAGGCGAAGCGCGCTCGCAAGTCCAAAGGCGCCGCCGCCGGGAGTCCGGCGGAATGAACGATATCGACGATACCCAGGCGCCTTTGATCGAGCACCTGATCGAGCTGCGCCGCCGTCTGCTTTATTGCGTGGCCGCTCTGTTCGTCACCTTCGCGATCGGCTTTTATTTCTCGCAGCAGATCTTCTCGTTCCTGGTCCGCCCGCTTGCCGCGGCGGGCCAGAGCAAGGTGATCTATACCGAAATCTTCGAGGCATTCTTCGTCCAAGTGAAGATCGCCTTCTTCACTGCGCTGATGGTGTCGTTCCCCGTCATCGCGAACCAGCTCTGGCAATTCGTGGCCCCGGGGCTCTACCGCAGGGAGAAGAAGGCGCTGCTGCCCTTCCTCCTGGCGACGCCCCTGTTGTTCCTGACCGGGGCCACATTGGCCTATACGATCGCAATCCCCACCGCGCTGCACTTCCTGCTCAGCTATCAGGGACAGATCGGCAGCGGCGTCGAGCAGATGGCCTTGCCCGCGATCGGCAAATATCTCGATTTCATCATGCAGTTCCTGTTCGCGTTCGGCATCACCTTCCTGTTGCCCGTGCTGCTGATGCTGCTCGAGCGTTCGGGCATCGTCACCTACGAACAGTTGAAGGGTGCGTGGCGCTATGCGGTGGTTGCGGCGTTCGCGGTTGCTGCGGTGCTTACACCGCCCGACGTGGTGTCGCAGCTGTTGCTCGCATTCCCCCTCATCGCGCTCTATTTCATCGCGTTGCTGGGCATCAAGTTCACCCGCAGCCGGCGGGAGCGCGATGCCGAGTCTGAGGCTTCGGCCTGAGGCCCCCCCTGCGGCGCAGGAGAGGCCGGCCCGCTTATTTGTTGTCGTCGGCAGCGTTGGCCACGGTTTCGCCGGCTGAGGCCACGTCGCGGCCTACGCCCTCCACGGTGTTGCACGCCGAAACCAGGATCGCGCCCGCCAGTGCGGCGCAGGTGAAAATCTTACGCATCGGAACTCTCCATTGGCCCTTTGGGGCCGGGAGGGGAATGCGTGAGCCGCGCAAAACGTTCCGGACATGAAAAAGGACCTTGTCGGGGTCCTGTGCGGAAAAACGCTGGTTTCTGAAAGTTGTAGGCCCGGGAGCGTCACCGGGGGGGAGGGGTTGACGCTTCCGGGCCCATGTCTTGGATAGCGAGAGCGGGGGGCAAAAGGTCACTATCCGAAGTACAAAACCCGCAACGCGCTCCCGGGTTCCATCGTATGCAAAATTATTTCATCTTTTTTAGACGGCCAGACCGCCCTTTCCGGTGATCGCGATGGAGGCTTCGTAGGCGCCGGTCAGCGGATCGTGATGCAGCTTGGTGCGAAGCTGGCGGGCAAGGCCGCCCAGCACCCGTCCATAGCGATTTTCGAGCAGTTCGACGAGCTCGGGGCTCTCGACCAATGCGGGGGACACCACGCGCAACGTCGCCCGGTCGTCCTCCGGCCCGGCCTTCACCGATATGCGGATCTGCGCACCGGCCATGCGCATCATCGCCAGCTCGATAATCTCGGTGAGCAGGAACGCGACCGCCGTCGCCACGTCCTGGTTGACGAGCACCGGCTCGGTTTCGATCGTGATGCCCAGCGCCGCCGAATGCTCGGGGGCTGTCGCGCGGATATTGGCCGCGAGTTCGCCGATCACCGATCGCAGCTCCAGCCCGCGATTTTCCTCCATCTCGGCATAATGGTTGCGATGCACCACCGCGAGCGCGTCGACGCGGCGCTGGATCGAGGCATAGGCCTCGCTCGCCTCGGCGCTCTTCGCTCCGCGCGCGTGGAAGTTGATCAGGCTGGCGATCACCTGAAGATTGTTCTTCACCCGGTGATGCACTTCGCGCGTCAGCTTGGTCTGGCGCACCAGCCCCTCGGCCAGATCGGCTTCGTGCGCCTGTACGGTGCGGGTAATCTCGCGAAAGGTCTCGCCGAGTTCGCGTATTTCCTGCGCCGGCAATTCGCCGATCCGCTTGATGTCGAGCACTTCGCCTGGCGTGTACGCCCCTACGCTGGCGCGCAGGCGCCGCAGCGGCCGGATGAGCAGGATGTCGACCACCGCCCATCCGATGAGCGCCGATGCGATCCACATGATCACCATCAGCACGGTGCTGACGATCAGCGGCGAGGTGATCGGGGTGCCCGGCACGGACATGTCGATCGCCAGACCGTCGATTTGGATCGGATCGTGCGCGGTTTCGCGACGATCCAGCACCCCGGCACCTGGCAGCGCGCGCAACTGCAGGCGCTCGTCGCCCTTGGTCAGCTCCAGCGCATATTCGGGGACGAAGCCGTTGGGCCGCGCGATCGTGTTCAGCAGCGCGGCCGGATAATAAGCGACGGCGCTCGCCCCGTCATGCCCGCCGATCCGCACCGACACGCCGTTATCGACGATCCTGGCCTGCAATTGCCCGGGGTCTAGCAGCGCCGCGCCCGATAGGCTGAAGCGCTCGCCGCAAAGGACCTTTCCCGAACCGCCGAGCACCGCGAAACGCGCCGATCCTTGCGACCCGAACGTACCGGCCAGCCTGGTGCATGCCGGCGCGTCGCCCGGATTTGCCTCCAGCGCCGCCAGCCCCTCTTTCAGCTGGGCGATATGGTTGCTCAGCACGGTGTTCAGCGTGCCGGCGCTTTCCCCGGCCATCGCGCGCAGCCGCTCGCGGCGTTCGTTGCTTACGGTCTGCGTGGTCTGGATGGTGATGAAGAGTGTGATCAACGCCAGGGGCAGCAACGCGCCCACCAGGATCAGGAACAGCTTGGCCCCGGTCGGCATGCGCGCCAGCGCCGCCACAGGAGCCCTGCTGCGCTTCTGTGGTTCCGGCGTTTCCATTGTGAAGGGTTAATCGAGCTTTTTCAGAATCGCGAGCAAATCGTCAGGTACGGTCTCGCTCAACGTCTCGTCATAGGCTTGACGCAGCGCGTCACCCACGTTGCGAATGGGTTTGCCGGCTTCGTCTCCGCCCTTGGACCGCGAAGGTTTGGTCTTCTCATTCTTAGCGGAAACCACCAATTCCCCCTTGAGGACACCAGAACGTTCCGGGGTCCGGTATAAAACCAATTCACCAAGCGCAAGCGCACGGCGATACAATGTGTACCTGCCCGGTTCGGGGGATGAAACTAAACAGCGCGACGTTTGTTCCACATGCGATGCAATATCCGGGGAGGGGCTTCCTTCGGGTGCATAAACATTTGCAATGGGCCGTAACGGGCGCGAAACAAGCGGCCGGCCCCGAATTGGAGAATGACCTGATTATGTCGCTGGGACAGCAACTCGCGCCACACCTTCCTCTTCTCCGGCGTTATGCTCGTGCGCTGACCGGAAGCCAGGTTGACGGCGACAAATATGTCCGCGCCGCGCTCGAAGCGATCGTTGCCGCGCCCGATCAGTTCCCGCGCGATGTCGATCCCCGGCTCGGCCTCTACCGCACTTTCCAGGCGATCTGGCAGTCGACGCATCTTGAGGAAGAGGATCTGGTCGAAGATTCGCCGAGCCAGAGCGAAGCGATCGCGCGCAAACGGCTTGCTCGGCTCACCCCGCTTTCCCGCCAGGCGCTCCTGCTCACCACGGTCGAAGGGTTCAGCATCGAGGATGCCGGCTATCTGATCGAGGAGGATCCTGCCAACGTGTCGAAGTTGGTTGCTGAAGCGGTTGCAGAGATCGAGCGGCAGACGCGCACCCGCGTGATGATCATCGAGGATGAGCCGCTGATCGCCATGGACCTGGAGCAGATCGTCCGCGATCTCGGCCATGACGTGACTGGCGTCGCCGTGACGCGCGACGAAGCGGTCGCACTGGCGATGGAGGATCGTCCGGGCCTGGTGCTGGCCGACATCCAGCTCGCCGATGACAGTTCGGGGATCGACGCGGTCAAGGATATCCTCGCTGAATTCAGCGTGCCGGTGATCTTCATCACCGCTTTCCCCGAGCGCCTGTTGACCGGCGAGCGGCCTGAGCCGACCTTCCTGATTACCAAGCCTTTCCAGCGCGAAACGGTGAAGACGACGATCAGCCAGGCATTGTTCTTCGATCAGGCGACGGTGCCGGCCTGATCGCCGGGGCGCGCGAAAAAAATGGCTCTGGTTCCATCTGATACGGAGCCAAAACGGTTCCCGTGTGTTTAGTCGCCATGGCTGAGAACGAAGAACCGATCCACCGTACGACCGAGCAGGCACGCGCCGGCGCCACGCCCCATATGACCCGATATGTGCTGGGTTTCGGGCTGGTGCTGGTGGTGCTCGCCTTTGCGGTTATCCTTTACGTCTGACGAAGCCGGCTGGCTTGCTGGTAATAGCGTTGCAGGCGCTTATCTCACATATATGGCGGCACGACGCCCAAAGAGCGGGAATCGATGAGCGAGACTGAACAGCCCGACGAGCGCGAAGACGGCACCCAGCCGCCGGTCGAGCACGTCTCGCTATCCGATCCGGAGTTCAAGGTGCAGTTGGGCGCGGTCATTCCGCACCTGCGCGCCTTTGGCCGCTCGCTTTCGGGCAATCGCGATCTGGCGGACGATCTGGTGCAGGAAACGCTGCTTAAGGCGTGGGCCGCGCGCAAGCGCTTCCAGGCGGGCACGAACATGCGCGCATGGACCTTCATCATCCTGCGCAATCTTTACCTCAGCCAGATGCGGCGCGCCCGGTTCAAGGGCGAGTGGGACGATCTCGTCGCCGATCGCATCCTCGCCGCACCGGCAAGCCAGGACCGGCATGTCGAACTGACCGATATGCAGCGCGCGCTCCTCCATCTCCCCCAGCCGCAACGCGAGGCGCTGATCCTCGTCGGGGCGGGGGGCTTCGCTTATGAGGAAGCCGCCGAAATCTGTCAGGTCGCCGTGGGCACCATCAAGAGCCGCGTCGCCCGTGGCCGTGTCGCGCTCGAAGCCTTGCTCTCGGAGGGCCAGCTACCTTCGCGCCGCGAAATGCTTCCCAATCCGGGCGGCAAGAGCGCGCTCGATACTATCATGGGGCAAGTGGACGATCTGAGCCGCGACCGCTGATCGCGGGCGGCCTGCGATTGGCGTCCATCACTTAGCAGCGCCAATATCTTTCCTGGTCCAACGCGCTTGATGCCGAGGGGCGGGGCGCATTCGCGGCTTCGGTCGCGGAAATGCTGGCCCGCCGAAAGTCCTCAGCCGCTCAATGGGTGGAGTGGTCCAGGCGGTTGAGCTGCCGCAGCATCGCCGCCATGTCGTCCGGCAATCCGCTTTCGTCCTGATATGCTCCGCGCAGCGCAAGGCCGATCGCGTCGCTGGCGCGCGGCGCTTCGACCCGGTAAGCGGGTTTTGCCTCGGGGGCCGTATGCGATGTGCGACTCACCCAGGTTAAACGGATGGAGCTGTGATTTGTTGCTTGACATCCCTGAAAACGCGACGAGTGCCCGTTAGAGCGTGTCCGTAATCTTGCATTCATCTTCGGCGTCATTGTCCGATGCAGTCGCCCGGGCGCAGCAACATGCCCCGTTTCTTTCGCTACTTCTTTCGCGTGAGCCTGGGCTGGCGGAGAACCTGTCCGCAGCGCTCAACGATCCGCTTGCCGCTGCGCGCGACGTGGCTGGCGAAATGTCCGAAGGCGCGCGGTTGCGCATCGAGCGGCGTCGTCTGGCGCTGATCGTTGCGCTGGGGGACCTTTCCGGCGAGTTCGATCTCACCCGCGTCACCCATCTCCTCACCGAGTTCGCCGATGATGCGCTGAACCGTGCGATCGTCGCCGCGATCCGCGAGCGCACCCCCGATGCTGAACCCGGTGGCTTCGCCGCTATCGCGCTCGGTAAGCAGGGGAGCCGTGAGCTCAATTACTCGTCCGATATCGATCCGATCCTCCTCTTCGATCCGGCCACGCTGCCATGCCGCCCGCGCGAGGAACCACAGGATGCGGCGGTCCGCATCGGCAAGCGCGTGGTGGAGCTGCTTCAGGCGCGCGACGGCGACGGCTATGTCATGCGCGTCGATCTGCGGCTGCGGCCGTCGCCTGAAGCTACCCCGATCGTGCTGCCCATCGATGCTGCGATCTCTTATTATGAATCGCAGGCCCTGCCCTGGGAGCGCGCGGCCTTCATCCGCGCGCGCGCCTGTGCGGGCGATCTCGCGCTGGGCGGCTATTTCCTCGATGCTGTGCGCCCCTTCGTGTGGCGGCGCGCGCTGGATTATGGCGCGCTCCGCGAGATTCGCGACATCAGCCGCCGTATCCGCGATCACTTCGCCCAGTCCCAGGCGTTCGGGCTCGGCTATGATCTGAAGAAGGGCAGGGGCGGCATCCGCGAGGTGGAGTTCTTCGCGCAGATCCACCAGCTTATCCATGGTGGCCGCGATCCCGCCCTGCGCGTTCCCGCAACGCGCGACGCGCTGGCGGCGCTCGCCTCGGCGGGGCGGATCGATGCGGACGACGCGGCGGCGCTTTCCGAAGCATATACCCTGTTCCGCACCATCGAGCACCGGCTTCAGATGGTGGACGATCTCCAGACGCACCGCATCCCCAGCGATCCGGCGGCGCTGGACAATGTCGCGGCGCTGCACGGGCTGGCCGGCGGCGATGCTCTGCTTGATCTGCTGCGCCCGCATACGGTGCGTGTCGGGCGGGTCTATGATGCGCTCAGCGACGATGCCGAACCGCGCCTGCCGGCCGGCAGCGAGAGCCTTCAGGCGCAACTTGCCGATGCGGGATTCGATCATCCGGCGGGCGCTGCGCGCATCGTGGAGGGGTGGCGCGGCGGCAATTATCCGGCGCTCCGCACATCACAGGCGCGCGAGGCGCTGGAAAGCCTGCTCCCCGGCCTGATCGCCGCCTTTGCCCAGGCGCCGGACAGCACGCATGCGATCACGCGCTTCGATGCGATGCTCTCGCGCCTGCCCAGCGCGATCAATTTCTTCCGGTTGCTCGAAGCGCAGCCCGGGCTTGCCCGCTTGCTCAGCACCATCCTGTGCCACGCGCCCACGCTTGCCGAGCAGCTTGGTCGCCGCGCCGAACTGCTCGATGGCCTGATCGATGCGACCGCGCTCGATCCAATGCCGGAGGTGCCCGCGCTGATCGCCGAAATGTCCGCGCGTGAGGCGGGGGCGGACTATCAGTGGCAGCTCGATCATGTCCGCAAGCTGGTCGGCGAGAAGCGGTTCGCGCTTGGCGCGCAGATCGTTTCCGGGGCGAGCGATCCGCTTGAGGTCTCCGCCGGCTATGCGCGCGTCGCGGAAGCCGCGATCGAGGTGCTGGCGCGTGCCACAGTCGAGGAATTTACCCGCGCGCATGGGCGCGTGCCGGATAGCGAACTGGTCATCCTCGCGCTCGGGCGGATGGGCGGGCAGGCGCTCACCCATGCCTCGGATCTCGACCTGATCTACCTGTTCACCGGCGACTATGCCGCGGAATCGGACGGGCCAAAGCCGCTCGGCGCGGTGATGTATTACAATCGGCTGGCGCAGCGCGTATCGGCGGCGCTCAGCGTGCCCACTGCGGCGGGCCCACTCTATGAGATCGATACGCGGCTGCGTCCCTCGGGTGCGCAGGGCCCCCTGTCGGTCTCGCTCGCCGCCTTTGATCGCTACCAGCGTCAGGACGCCTGGACCTGGGAGCATATGGCGCTCACCCGCCTGCGCCCTCTCTTTGGCTCGCCCGAGGCGCGCGGTGCGGTGATGAAGGTGGTGCATGAGGTGCTCGAAGGCGACCGTCCGAAGCGCGACGTGCCGGCAGAGGCCGCGAAGATGCGCGAGGAGATGGCCGCGCATAAGCCGCCTTTGGGTCCGCTTGACGCCAAGCTGTCCGAAGGCGGCCTGGTCGATCTCGAATTCGCGGTCCACACGCTCCAGCTCGTGCATCACAAGGCGTTCGCGCCGCAGCTTGGCCGCGCCATCGACGAGCTGCATGCGGCGGGCCTGATCTCCGGCGATATGCGCGCCGCGCACGATTTCCTCTCGCGCCTGCTCGTCACCTTGCGTCTGGTCGCGCCTGATGCGCAGGTGCCCGGCGTCCCCACCCAGAAGCTCATCGCCCGTGCCGTCGGCCTGGCTTCGTGGGACGAGGTGGTTGCGGAGCTGGCCCGGACCCGGCAGGAGGTTCGCGCATGCTGGGCCGCGATCCGCGGCGGCTGACGGAGACCGACATGGCAATCGAGGAAGGCGACAAGCTTCCCAATATCGAACTGGACACGCCGGATGGCGGCACGATCTCGCTCGCGGAGCAGGCGGGAAAGCCGTTCATCCTCTATTTCTATCCCAAGGACGACACCTCCGGCTGCACGCGCGAGGCGCAGGATTTCTCGGCGATGCTGCCCGAGTTTGAAGCGCTCGGCGCGTCGGTGCTCGGCGTGTCGAAGGACGGCGCGATCAAGCACCAGAAGTTCATCGCCAAGTACGACCTCACCGTTCCCCTCGCCACCGATACCGAAGGCAAGGCGATGGAGGCGTTCGACGTCTGGGTGGAAAAGCAGCTCTACGGCAAGCGCTATATGGGGATCGATCGCTCGACTTTCCTGTTCGCCCCCGATGGCACGCTGTGGCGCGTCTGGCGGCGCGTGCGCGTGCCCGGGCATGCCATCGACGTGCTCGAATCGGTGAAGGAACTGCTCGGCCGGTGAGCAGCGTCGCGCAGGCGGTTTGCGCCGTTCTTGAGACTGCCGAACCCCGCGCCAAGGTGATGCTGGCCCGCCGTGTCGCGCGCGACTGGCGGCTGGGGCGGCTGGCGCATGCGTTCGACGTGGCGATGCCCGATCGGCCTGCTCGCCCGGTCGAGCCGCGCTTGCTCGCACCGCGCGACATGCCGAAGCGGGGGAAGGGAAGCGCGCATGGCCGCATCGCGCTGATCCATGCCCTTGCGCACATCGAATTCTCCGCGATCGATCTCGCCTTCGATATGGCGGGGCGGTTCGGCGCGCGGTTTCCGCGCGATTTCGTCGATGACTGGCTGGGGGTAGGGGCGGACGAGGCGATGCACTTCGCGCTGCTCGATCGCCGTCTGCGCCAGCTTGGCAGCCATTATGGTGCGATGCCCGCGCATGATGGCTTGTGGGACGCTGCGGCCCAGACGGCGCATGATCCGATGGCCCGGCTGGCGGTCGTCCCCATGGTATTGGAAGCGCGTGGACTCGACGTGACTCCCGCCACGGTGGAGCGTTTCCTGGCGGCGGGCGACAGCGCTACCGCGGCCATTTTGTCGCGCATTTTCAACGATGAGATTCGCCATGTCAGGGCGGGTACGAAATGGTTCGAATCAGCCTGTCAGGCGGCGAATCTCGCGCCGGAAGCGGCATGGCGTGATCTGGTGACGCGCCATTTTCGCGGGCTCATTAAGCCTCCGTTCAACGACTCGGCGCGCGACTCAGCCGGTTTGTCCCGCGATTATTACCAACCCCTTGCCCGGGATTAACGAAATCCGTCACAAACCTGTCCGTCCAGAAGCGGAGGGGCTGCTGCTGCGACAATTTGGGTTTGGAAGCACCGCCGGAACGCAAGAATCGGCGTGGGGCTTTTTTCGGGTTGCCGGGGATACATGGCTAATTTGTCGAATACCAAAACGGTCAAGCTGAGCCAGCGGTTCCGCAGCTTCTTCACCACCCGTGACTTTATTTTCCATGACGGTCGCGATCTCCGCCGCTTCAGCGTGCAGGGCCGCACCCAGGCGCTGCTCGCCGGCGTCGCCGCCGTCACCGTGCTCTTCTCGGCTTATGGCGTGTCGCAGGCGACCGTCGGCGCGATCGCGATCAGCGGCGTGACCGGTATGCCCTCTTCGCCCGAGGCCCAGGTCGAGCAGATGCGCGCGCAATTCGTGAAGATGCAGGCCGACGTCGCAGCCGCCAAGGAAGCGGCGAGGCTCCAGGCTGCGCGCGTCGAGCGCAATCAGGCGCTGATCGCCGCCACCATGTCGGGCGGTCAGGTCGATCGCGCCGTGATCGAACAGCCGCTTCCCGCGAACGCCCCCAAGACCAGCGCCGTCGTTGAGGAAGTGCTCGCGCCGCTCAAGCAGGTTGAGGCCCGTCAGGTCGCGCTCGCCGGCAAGGCGCGCGCTGCAGGCGAGGCCCGTTATGCCGAAACCGCGCGTCATTTCCGCCAGCTCGGCCTGACGCCGGAGCGTTATTCGGGCGTCGCGATGGGCGGCCCCTATGTGCCGGTCGATGAGAATGACGGTGCTGGCGGCGCCAATGCGGATGCGGCCATGGCCGATGCGCAGTTCCGCGCGCTGTTCCAGACGTGGAAGAAGCTCGACATGCTCGAGCAGACGGTGATCTCGATCCCGTCGATGCAGCCGGTCGAACGGCTCGTCTTCACCTCCAGCTACGGCGTCCGCTCGGATCCGTTCCGGGGCACCGCGGCGATGCATGCGGGCGTGGACATTCCCGGTGCGATCGGCACGCCGATCTACGCCACCGCCGATGGTGTCATCAGCCATGCCGGTCGTCAGGGCGGCTATGGCAATCTCGTTCAGATCAATCACGGCCGCGGCATCGAAACGCGCTACGGCCACCTCTCGAAGATCCTCGTTGCCGGCAATACCCGCGTGAAGCGCGGCCAGATGATCGGCCTGATGGGCTCCACGGGCCGCTCCACCGGCAGCCATCTTCATTATGAAGTCCGCGTCGATGGCAAGGCGGTCAACCCGATCCCCTTCCTCCAAACCGGCGAATATCTCGTCCAGATCCAGGATCGCGCGCAGGGCGTCGGCGGTCCCGCAGATTGATCCCAAGGGGGTAGGAGAGGGAGGGGTCGCCCGTGAAGGCGGCCCCCTTTCTTTTGTGGTGCCCCCCACCGCCAAAGCGCAGGCAGCAGAGATTGCCCCCGCACGCCTGCGGCACTATCTCCCTTGCATGGCAACCGTAACCGAGCCCGATATCGCATTGACCGCCTCTGCCGCCGCGCGTGTCGCGGCGATTGCGGCCAAACAGGCCAAGCCCGCGATCCTGCGGCTTTCGGTCGAAGGCGGCGGATGCTCGGGCTTCCAATACAAGTTCGGCATGGCCGATGCGCCTGCTGACGACGATCTCGTCGTCGAAAAGGATGGCGTTCGCCTCGTCGTCGATTCGATCAGCCTCGATCTGGTGCGCGGCAGCCAGGTCGATTTCGTCGATAATCTCGGCGGCGCGCATTTCGCGGTAACCAATCCACAGGCGGCTTCGGGCTGTGGCTGCGGCACCAGCTTCTCGATCTGACGGCCATGAAGATCGTCAGCTATAATGTGAACGGCATCAAGGCGCGCATGGAGCGTCTGCTCGAATATCTCGCCGAACAGCAGCCCGATATCGTCTGTCTTCAAGAGCTCAAAAGCTCGGACGAGACGCTTCCCGTCGGCGAGATCGAAAAGGCCGGCTATGGCGCTGTCTGGCACGGGCAGAAGGGGTTCAACGGCGTCGCGATCCTCGCCCGTGGGCAACAGCCGGTCGAGCGCCAGCGCGGCCTTTCGGGCGATCCCGAAGATGCGCATAGCCGCTATATCGAGGCTGAGATCGGCGATCTGATCGTCGCCTCCATCTATCTTCCGAACGGCAATCCGCAGCCCGGCCCGAAATTCGATTACAAGCTCAAATGGATGGAGCGGCTGGCCGATCGCGCACAGGCGCTGCTGTCCGAGGAGCGGCCGGTGGTGCTCGCGGGCGATTACAATGTCATCCCGAACGATGACGACACTTTCTCCGTCTCCGCAATGGCCAGCGACGCGCTGATGCAGCCAGAAAGCCGCCAGCGTTACCGCGCCTTGCTCGCTCAGGGCTGGACCGATGCGCTGCGCACGCGCTTCCCGCAGGGAGGCGTCTGGACTTTCTGGGACTATCAGGCCGGCTGCTGGCAGCGCGATGCGGGCTTCCGCATCGATCATCTCCTGCTTAGCCCGATCGCCGCTGATCGCTTCGCTGGGGCAGGGGTCGACAAGGAATATCGCGGCCGCGAGCGCGCCAGCGATCACGCACCCACCTGGGTCAGCCTGCGCTAGCCACCCAACCCGTCCGGATTGAATAGGCGTCATCGCCGCGAAATCGGGGAACCAGAGCCCAGGGTGCCTCCGCGCAACCCTGGGGTCCGCTTTTGCCGTCCGTTTCCGGACACCAGCTTGTCCGGCAGCGAACGGTTTCGCCAAATATTGGTGTGTATTACTGCTCTATGGCACTCTCAACGATTACGCAAGTTAGCTAAGGTGTTGAATTAGCGTAACAAGCTGATTTGGCACGGGTGATGCAATCGTTTCGGTACGGGCAGAGACGCCCGTTTTGAAATTGAGAGGAGTGTCCCCCCATGAATATGCGTAGCCTCACCGTCGCCCTGGCCGCCTTCAGCTTCGCCGCTGTCGCGATGCCCGCCAGCGCGCATTCGTCCGATCCCGAGACCAACGCCCCGGCCGCCAAGGCAGCCAAGCCGCCGCTCAGCGGCCGCGCCAAGAGCGTCAAGCTCTGCCGTCCCGAGAGCGATGCTCCCGGCGCCAAGGTGGTGTGCAAGGCTCGCGGCAAGTGGATCCGCGAAGGCCGCGATCCGCTCGGCGAATATTGATCTGATCTGGATGCGCGGCGGTCCCCCAGCCGCCGCGCTTCCGCTCAAAGCGGCTTGGCGTAGATCAGATATTCGCGATTGACCGTGCTTTCGATCGCATCGGCAATCGCGTTCATCCCCTGATTGTCGTCGAGCACCCAGCCGATCTCGCCCCGGAGGGTGCCGTAATTCGTCACGGCGGCGCGGCGGGAATATTCGATCATCATGAAAGCGAGCTGGCTCGCCATGCGCGATGCCTGGAGCCGCTTGACCACGCCCATCAGCGGCACGCGCATCGTGTGCGCCCGCGGCTTGCGCAGCCATAGCAGCAGCTTGGCCCAGCCAAAGGGCAGCAGCGAACCCTTTAGCGGTTTCAGCGCCTCGTTCATGTCGGGCAGCGTCACCATGAACGCCACCGGTTCGCCATCCAGCTCTGCGATGTGGATCAAATCCTCGAACACCAGCGGCTTCAGCTTCTTGCCGACATCGTCGATCTCGGGCTGCGTCAGCGGTATGAAACCCCAATTGTCCGACCATGCGTCGTTGAGGATCGCCAGGATGATCTGCGCTTCCTCGGCGAACTTCGCCTTGTTGACCTTGCGGATATGGATGCGCGCATTCTTCTCGCCTGCAGCGACGATGCGCCCGATCAGCGGCGGGAAGCCCTTTTCGATATCCAGTTCATAGGTCTGCAGTTTCTTGACCGCGCCATAGCCCATGGCCTCGATCCAGCCGCGATATTGCGGGTTGTGATGGCCCATCAGCACGGTTGGTGAATGGTCATAGCCCTTCACCAGTAGCCCCGGCTCTTCCCAGATCGACAGGCTTATCGGGCCCACGGCCCGGGTCATGCCTTTCTTGCGCAGCCAGTCTTCCGCAGCGTTGATCAGCGCCTTTGCGGCATTCTGGTCCTCCGCGTCGAACATGCCCCAAAATCCCGTACCCGGTCCGAAACCCTGCTCGGGCGGCATTTCCAGCGCGAGGAAATCGATATGCGCGGAGATCCGGCCGACCACCTTGCCGCCGCGTTCCGCTATGAAAAACTGCGCTTCGGCATGGCTGAACCAGCCATTCTTCTTCGGGCTTATCTTTGCATATTCCTCGCTGCGAAGCGGCGGCACCCAATTGGGGTCGCCGCTGTTCAGCCGGTACGCGATCTCGACAAAGGCCTTGGTGTCCGCCTTGGTGATTACCGGGCGGATGGACAAAGAAGACATGGGAAGAAGCCCCTTTCTGCGCCGGTGAAGTCCTGCGTCGCGGGCGTGCTGTCAAGGCCGGAACCTTCCGGACCTGTTAATGCCAACATCTAGCCACTATCTGATTGCAATGGGCCAGACCATGAACACTGCCGTTGCTTTCGATGCGCGCGAAGCGGATGCGACGCCGCGCAAGACCCGTGAGCGGATCGCCGATGACAAGGCGATGCTCCGCGCCGCCGCCGAAATGGCGCGCGACCTCGCTGCGCACAAGCCGCTGATCTACTGGAGCGATCTGCTCGCCTCCGTGGTGATCGGCTATGCCGCGCTGGTCGTGGCGGTCACCACCGCCAGCCTTGGCATCGGTCTTGCCGCCGGGCTGGTCTCGGCGCTGGCGCTCTATCGTGCGGTGAGTTTCATTCACGAGATTTCGCATATGAAGCCGGGCGCGGTGCCGGGCTTCCGGCTGGGCTGGAACCTGCTCGTGGGTATCCCGCTCGCCGTGCCCTCGTTCATGTATGAAGACGTCCACGTCCATCATCATGCCCGCATGAAATATGGCACGGTCGAGGATCCCGAATATCTGCCGCTTGCGCTGATGAAGCCCTGGTCGCTGCCCGTGTTCGTGCTGCTCGCCGCGCTCGCGCCGATCGGCCTGCTGATCCGCTATGGCGTGCTGACGCCGCTTTCGCTGGTGATCCCGCCGCTGCGCAAGGCCGTGATCGAGCGCTATTCGGGGCTGGTCATCAACCCCGCCTATCGCCGCCGCATGCCCACGGGCCGCTTCCGTGCCGAATGGCTGGCGATGGAGGCGGGCGCCAGCATCTGGTCGATCGCCGTCATCGCGATGGTCGTCACCGGGATCATCCCGCTCAAGATGTTCCTGATCGTGCTCGCGATCGTCTCGCTTCTCACGGTGATGAACCAGATCCGCACGCTCGTCGCGCATCTGTGGGAAAATGAAGGGGAGACGATGACCGTCACCGCCCAGTATCTCGACAGCGTCAACGTGCCGCCGCCCGCGCTGCTTCCGGCGCTCTGGGCGCCGGTGGGTCTGCGCTACCATGCGCTCCACCATCTGCTGCCGAGCGTGCCGTACCATAATCTCGGCCAGGCCCATCGCCGGATCACTGCGTCGCTGGAGCCGGACTCGCCCTATCACAAGGCGAGCTATCCGGGCCTTCCCGGCCTTGTCGGCCAGCTCGCCCGCTCGACGATGGTGAAGCGCTAAGCCAAGCTTGCTCTCCGGCGGAAGCCGGGGAGCGTCCTATTCCTCGGTCTTGAGCAACACCGCTTCGCCGATCATCAGGAACAGCAGGAACGGTGCCCAGGCGGCGAGGAAGGGCGGGTAGGCGCCCAGATTGCCCATCGCCAGCGCGAAATTGTCCGCGACGAAGTAGAGAAAGCCCAAAGCCATCCCGATCACCGCGCGGAAGAACAGCTTGCCGCTCCGCGCCAGCCCGAATGCGGCAACCGCGCCCAGCAGCGGCATCAGCACCGATGACAGCGGACCGGAGAATTTGTGCCAGAGCGAGCCTTCCAGCGCGCGCGTCTGGCGGCCCGCGACCTTCAGATCCTCGATCGCCTCGCGCAGGCTGACGAACGACATGCCGTCCGCGTTGATGTTCGATAGGGTGAACTGATCGGGCCGCACGCCGTCGGCGATGCGCACCGAACCCACCGGCGTCACCACGCCCGTCGCCACGTCGAAGCGTTCCGCGCCTTCCACCCGCCAGCCGGTGCCGTCGCGCTTGCCCGTCTTGGCCGTCAGGATCGAGCGGAGCGACTGTCCCTCGCGCTCATATTCGGTGATGCCGGATAGCAGGGCCGCGTCGCCGCGTCCCTTGATCTGCTCGACCACGATCAGGTGGTTGCCGTCCTTCACCCACACGTGCGATCGGTCGCCCCGGTCGATCGGGAGCGGGCCATATTCCACCTTCTTCCACTGCGCGAGCGTGGCGGAGGAGCGCGCCACGACGCGCTCGTTGAACCCGAACGAGATCGCCGCCACCACCAGCCCGGTCAGCATCAGCGGTGCCAGCACCTGATGCGCCGAGAGTCCGGACGCCTTCATCGCGATGACTTCGCTGTTCTGGTTGAGCTGGCTGAGCGTGATGATCGTGCCCAGCAGCACCGAAAAGGGCAGGAAGCGCGCGATGATCTCGGGCGAGCGCAGGCTCACATAGCGCCACACTTCCGCATCGCCATTGCCGGCATAGGCCAGGATCCGCCCGCTTTCGCTGAGCAGGTCGAGCGCCTGCAGCACCAGCACCAGCGCCGCGAGGATCGCGAACGTCCGCACCAGGAACATCCGCGCCATGTAGAGCGACATGGTGCGCGACGGGAAGAAGTCGAGAAAGTTGGTCATGCGGCTTCCGCCTTCCGGCGTCCGGGCAGATAGCGGGTGAACATCTTGACCAATTTGTCGAACCACTTCTCGAGCGCGGCGAGCGGCTGCGCGCCCGGCACATAGGCGGTCTGGTAATAGAGCCAGAAGGTCAGCCCCGCGAACACCGCCCATGGCGTCCAGAGCGCGATGAGCGGGTCGATCCGCCCCAATGCCCCGATCGCCTGCGCATATTCGTTGATCTTGTGATATGTCACGATCAGCACGATCGACAGGAACACGCCCAGCGCCGAAGTCGATCGCTTGGCCGGCACGCCCAGCGCGACCGCCAGCATCGGCAGCAGGAACATGGATGCGACTTCGGCGACGCGGAAATGCCACGCCGCCCGGCTCGTATCGCGCAATTCCTCCTTCGCCGTCCGGTCCCTGCCGATGCGCGACAGCTCGGGCAGCGTCTGCTCCAGGCTGCGGTCGCCGCGCTTTCGGAACTGTTCGTATTTGGGGAGCGGGATCGGCAGATTATGCGTGGTGAAGGTCAGCACGCGCGGCACCGCCGATGCCTTGTCCTTGTGCACCAAAGTCCCGTTGGTCAGCCGGAAGATGATCGTGTCGGGATCGTCGGAGCGCATGAACTGCCCGCCCTCGGCGGTCACCGCCACCGGGCCGTCCTTGGTCGCCATCTGGACGAAGATGCCGGATAGTTCGCGGCCCTCATTCTTGCTCGATTCGATGCGCAGCGTCATCCGCTGGCCGAAGCTGGCGAACTCGCCGACCTTGATAGAGGCACCCAGCGCGCCGCTGCGCAATTCGAAGCGGAGCTGCTCGTAATTGTAGCGCGCCCAGGGCTGGACGAAGCCGACGATGGAGAAATTGAGCAAAGCCAGCGCGATGGCGTACATGTACGGCACCTTGAGCAGCCGCGTATAGCTGATCCCCACCGCGCGCAGCACGTCGAGCTCGGACGACGTGCCCAGCCGCCGGAATGCGAGCAGACAGCCGAGCATCAGCCCGATCGGAATGCCCAGGCCCAGATATTCGGGAAGCAGGTTTGCCAGCATCCGCCAGACGACGCTAACCGGCCCGCCTTCGTTCGCGACGAAGTCGAACAGCCGCAGCATGCGGTCCAGCACCAGCAGCATTGCAGAGATCAGGAGCGTCGAGATCAACGGAACCGCGATCAGCCGCGCCATATAGCGATCGATCGAATTCATGCGCGTGCTTGGGCTGCCTTCCTTAAACAGGCGCTGGTTCGCCCGTTTGCGTGAACCACAAGCCTATACGACGGGTTCCGCCTCGCGCCAGCAAGAAAGTTGCGCAGGGGTGGCGCCGTTCTCGCAACGGGACTAAGTGCGCAGCCATGCATTTCCTCGATCAGGCCAAGATTTTCGTTCGCTCCGGCGCGGGCGGCCCCGGCGCGGTGAGCTTCCGCCGTGAGAAATATATCGAATATGGCGGCCCCGATGGCGGCAATGGCGGCAAGGGCGGCGATATCGTCTTCGAAGCGGTGGCGGGGCTGAACACGCTGATCGACTTCCGCTACACCCAGCATTTCCGGGCGCCGCGCGGTCAGGGCGGCGCGGGCAGCAACCGCACCGGCGCAGGCGGTGACGATCTGGTGATCAAGGTGCCGGTCGGCACACAGATCCTCGCCGATGATGACGAGCGCACCTTGCTCGCCGATATGGTGAAGGAGGGCCAGCGCATCGTCTTCCTGCGCGGCGGCGATGGCGGGCGCGGCAATGCCAGCTACAAGACCAGCACCAATCGCGCCCCGCGCCAGCACGGCACCGGCTGGCCGAGCGAGGAAATGTGGGTCTGGCTGCGGCTGAAGCTGCTGGCCGATGCCGGCCTTGTCGGCCTGCCCAATGCGGGCAAGTCCACCTTCATCAATCAGGTGACCAACGCCCAGGCAAAGGTCGGCGCCTATGCCTTCACCACCACGCGCCCCCAATTGGGCGTCGTCCGCCACAAGCAGCGCGAGTTCGTCATCGCCGACATTCCCGGCCTGATCGAAGGCGCTGCCGACGGGGCAGGGATCGGCGACCGCTTCCTCGGCCATATCGAGCGCTGCCGCGTGCTGCTCCATCTCGTCGACGCCAATGACGAGGACGTCGCCGAAAGCTACCGCATCGTCCGCGACGAGCTGGAGGCTTATGGCGCGGGCCTGACCGACAAGCAGGTCATCGTCGCGCTCAACAAGATCGACACGCTCGACGACGAACTCATCGCCGCGCTCTCCGCCGAACTCGAGGAAGCCAGCGGTGCCGAAGTCATCCCGCTCTCCGGCGCGTCCGGCACCGGCGTCGATTGGGTCCTCGACAAGCTCCTCGAAGCGATCGGCCCCGACCATGGCCAGGTCGCCGAAGACGATGACGGCGAAGACGCAATCGAATGGTCGCCGATCTAACCTTCTAGGCTCTACCTTCTAAAGCCCTCTCCCGCTTGCGGGAGAGGGTTGGGTGAGGGGCCAAAAAATCCTCTCCCTCCGGGAGAGGATTGGAACTTGCCAATCTCCGCGCTTTTCCACAACTGGCGCTTATGCCCCTCTTTCCCCCCGCCACCTGCCCGCGCCTGATCGTCAAGATCGGCTCCGCTTTGCTCGTCGATCCCGATGGCAGCGTGTGGCGCGAATGGCTGGAGGGGATCGCCGCCGGCATCGCCGAACGCGTCCGCGCGGGGCAGCAGGTTGCGGTCGTCTCCTCCGGCGCGATCGCGCTTGGTGCGCGGCGTCTCAGCCTCGGCAAGGGCGGTCGCGCCAGCCTGGAGGATGCGCAGGCTGCCGCCGCTGTCGGGCAGATCGCGCTTAGCCAGGTCTGGGCCGAAGTTCTCGGCGCAAACGGCCTCACCGCGGCGCAGATGCTCGTCACGCTCGACGATCTTGAGGACCGCCGCCGCTATCTCAACGCCGCCGCCACGCTCGATAGGCTGCTCACGCTCGGTGTCGTCCCGATCCTCAACGAAAACGATTCGGTCGCGACCGAGGAGATCCGCTTCGGCGACAATGATCGCCTCGCCGCGCGCGTGGGTCAGGCGGCTGGGGCAGGGGGCGTGGTGCTCCTCTCCGATGTCGACGGCCTCTACGATCGCAATCCCGCGCTGCCCGGCGCGCAGCACATCGCGCGCGTCGAGCGGATCGATTCCGCGATCGAGGGGATGGCCGACAGGGGCTCGGCTTCGGGCATGGGGTCGGGCGGCATGGTCTCGAAGATCGCCGCCGCGCGCATCGCCAATGCGGCTGGCGCGCATCTCGCCATCGCCTCGGGCAGGGTCGATCGCCCGCTCTCCGCCGATGCTCGCCACACCTTGTTCGTCGCGGAAAAGTCGGCCCCTGCGCGCAAGGCATGGCTGGCGGGCGGCCTTACCGCCAAGGGCCAGATCCATGTCGATGCCGGCGCGGCGCGTGCGCTGGCAAAGGGAAACAGCCTGCTCGCCGCCGGTGCCACTCGCGTGGAAGGCAAATTCGCGCGCGGTGACTTGATCGTCGTGCTCGGCCCCGATGGTACGCAGATCGCCCGGGGCCTGTCCGAATATCCCAGCGAAGACGCCATCCGGATCACCGGCAAGCGCAGCGAGGAGCATGCCGAAATCCTCGGCTACGCCCCGCGCGCCGCCTTGATCCATCGCAGCCATATGGCGCTGCTGTGAGGGTAGGGGGAGCATGATTCTCGCCATCACCGGCGCCACCGGCTTTGTCGGCAAGCGCACCCTGGATCTGGCGCTCGCCGCCGGGCATCAGGTTCGCGCGCTCACCCGCCGTGCCCAGCCCCCGCGCGAGGGCGTGGTCTGGGTCGATGGCAGCCTTGAAAGCGTGGACAGCCTCGCTCGTCTCGCCAGCGGGGCGGATGCGGTGCTGCACATCGCCGGCGTGGTCAACGCGCCCAATCATATCGGCTTCATCCGCGGCAATGTGGAGGGCACCCAGCGGATGCTCGATGCCGCTGAATCCATGGGCGTGCGCCGCTTCGTCATGGTCTCCTCGCTATCGGCGCGCGAGCCGCAACTCTCCAATTATGGCCGCTCGAAGGAGCGTGCGGAGGCGCTGGTCCGCGCCTCCGCGCTCGACTGGACGATCGTCCGCCCGCCCGCAGTCTATGGCCCGGGCGACATGGAGATGCTCGATCTGTTTAGGCTGGCGAAGCGCGGCCTCGCCTTGCTCCCGCCGGGCGGCCAGATGTCGGCGATCCACGCCGATGACCTCGCCCGGCTGCTGATTGCGCTCGCGCAGACCGACCCTGGCCGTCTGATCCTCGAACCCGATGACGGTGTCGAGGGCGGCTGGAGCCACGAGGCATTCTCGCGCGCCGTGGGCGATGCTGTGGGCAAGCGTATCCGCGCCTTCGCATTGCCGCGCACATTGCTCAACCTGGGCGCAATGCTCGACGGCCTCTTCCGCCGCTCCGGCGCGAAGCTCACCAGGGATCGCGTCGCTTATTTCTGTCACCCGGACTGGGTCGTCGATCCATCGAAACGCCCGGCACCCGACCTCTGGACCCCGCAGATCGAGACGCGGACCGGATTGGCGGCAACGGCCGAATGGTATCGGGCGCAGGGGCTGCTCTAGGTCGTGGATTGGCAAATGCTGCCGGTCGGATATCGCCTCCGTTGCGGGCGTCCGTACCCTCCTGTTCCCCTCTCTTCGTCACCCCGGACTTGTTCGGTGCTTATCCCCTTGGAGCAGGCGCGCCCTTTTCGTCATCCCCGCGAAAGCTGGGACCCAGGGTCGCGCGCTGTGTCCTGTGTGGCTCTGGGTCCCCGCTTTCGCGGGGATGACGTGGATTGCTTAGCGCAAAGGGAGAATCGCCGAATTGTTCCGGGCTCCACGGAGCTGCGGTTTTGACGCTAGAACCTCTTGTCCATCGCGTGCCGCCCTGTGGATCCCGGAACAAGTCCGGGATGACAGGTGTGGATGTGGGCAATGTCAGCTAACCACCCATTTGACGTCGTTCAGCGGTGACGGCACCCCGCTAGCAGCGGTCGGGCCGCTGACGACCCAATAGCGGACCCTGGATCACTGTCACCCCGGACTTGTTCCGGGGTCCACGGAGCCGCGGGTGCTTATGCTGGAGCCTCTTGTCCACCGAGTGCCGCCAGGTGGATCCCGGAACAAGTCCGGGATGACGGGTGGGGACGTGCGGAATGACGGCTTTCCACCCAACCTCGGCCATTCCGGGAGGCGCCCAAAGCGGTCGTTGGAACATTCACGGCCTAAGTGCTTGCAATGTAGGATTTCACCTGCTTGGCTCAGCCGGTCGGCATTGTCGGCCGCTCTTTGAAATCGTCAGCCGCTTGGCCCTTTGTCAGTGCGAACATTGGGAACATTCGCGCCGCGCAGGTAGCGTTCTTGGTGTCACCTTTGTGTAACCTTTCGCGCGTTCATCGCCCCGCCGCCACCGCGTTTCCGCCGCATTCGCTTGGCAGTGCATCGTCGAGCCACTAAGGACGCGCCATGACCGACCGCACCGAAATCTTCGCCACCGTCGCCCCGCTGATCGAGCGCTTCAACAAGAAGGGTGTCGCCATCACCGACGCGACCACGTTCGCCGGCGATCTCGAATGGGACAGCCTGACCGTGATGGATTTCGTCGCCGAGATCGAGGACGAGTTCGACATCATCATCACGATGAACATGCAGGCCGAGATCGAAAATGTCGGCCAGCTCGTCGATGCCGTCGCCAAGCTGAAGGGCTGATCCGGTGACCCAGGATTTGATGTCGAAGTTCGACGGCCTGATCGCGGAGCGCCAGGCGCTGATCGACACCGGCGTCACCGATCCGTTCGCGATCGTGATGGAAAAGGTGAAGTCGCCCACCGAGGCGGTGATCGCGGGCAAGGACACGATCCTGCTCGGCACCTATAATTACATGGGCATGACGTTCGATCCGGACGTGATCCAGGCCGGCAAGGACGCGCTCGATCAGTTCGGCAGCGGCACCAATGGCAGCCGCATGCTCAACGGCACGTTCCGCGATCATATGGAGGTCGAGCAGGCGCTGCGCGACTTTTACGGGACTACCGGAGCGATCGTCTTTTCCACCGGCTACATGGCCAATCTGGGCATGATATCGACGCTCGCGGGGAAGGGCGAATATGTCATCCTAGACGCCGACAGCCACGCATCGATCTATGACGGCTGCAAGCAGGGCTATGCCGAGATCGTCCGCTTCCGCCACAACGACATCAACGATCTCGACAAGCGCCTCGGCCGCCTGCCCAAGGAAGCGGGCAAGCTGGTGGTTCTCGAAGGCGTCTATTCGATGCTGGGCGACATCGCGCCGCTGAAGGAGATGGTCGCAATCGCCAAGAAGCATGGCGCGATGGTGCTGAGCGACGAAGCGCATTCGATGGGCTTTTTCGGTCCGAATGGCCGCGGCGTCTATGAGGCGCAGGGCTGCGAGGGCGATGTCGATTTCATCGTCGGCACCTTCTCCAAGTCGGTCGGCACCGTCGGCGGCTTCTGCGTCTCGAACCATCCCAAGTTCGAGGCGATCCGCCTGGCCTGCCGCCCCTATATCTTCACCGCATCGCTGCCCCCCAGCGTGGTCGCCACCGCCGCCGCATCGATCCGCAAGCTCCAGTTCGCGCACAACAAACGTCAGCATCTGTGGGAGAATGCCCGGACGCTGCATGGCGGGCTCAAGGCGATGGGCTTCGAGCTCGGGACCGAGAATCCCGATAGCGCGATCATCGCGGTGATCCTGAAGGATCAGGAACAGGCGGTGATGATGTGGCAGGCGCTGCTGGATAGCGGCCTGTATGTGAACATGGCCCGCCCGCCGGCCACGCCCGCTGGGACTTTCCTGCTGCGCTGCTCGCTCTGTGCCGAGCATACGCCCGAGCAGATCCAGAAGGTGCTGGGGATGTTCAAGGCGGCGGGGCAGGCGGTTGGCGTAATCGCCTGATTTGGCTAGAGTCCCCCTCGAAATGAGCGAGGGCCTCACCGCATTGGAGCGCGCAGTTCGCGATACGAACTGGCGCTTCCGCTTGCTTGGCGTGCTGGCGGTGCTGGGCATCGCCGTGCTGGGCGCGCTGATCTTCGTCCAGCAGCGTACCGACGACGCCCGCGACCGCGCCATCGCGCTCCAGCAGCACACGTTCGAAGTCATCATGCGCGCCAACCAGCTTTCGGGCGCGATTGCCTCGGCTGAGGCCGCGCTGGGCCGTTATGTGGTCAGCGCGGACGCGGCGCTCGGGCGGCAATATGCCGATCAATGGGGGAAAGCCGGCGAGCAACTGAACCGGCTGCGTCAGCTAACCTCCGACAATACCGCCCAGCAGGAGCAGCTCGCCAGCCTCCGCGAAGCGTTCGATCAGCGCGGCAAGGAGCTTAGCGAGACCGCTTTATATTCCACCTACAACCGCCATCGCGACGCGTGGGGCAGCTACTACAACGTCCGGACAAGCGACGCTCGGACGCGCGTCGAGAAGATCCTTGCCGCGCTGGTCGATAGCGAGCGTGTCCTGCTCCAGCAGCGTACCCGCGCCGCAGTCCAGCTGATCGATAATTCGAGCCTCGCGTCGCGCATCCTTATCGGCTTTGGTGTGCTGATCGTGCTGGGCGCGGTGCTGCTCGGGTGGATGGCGATCGAGGCCGAGGGCGAACGCGCAATCGCGGATGCTGAAGCCATCAGCGAGCGCGAGCGCGCCGCCGAGCTGCAGCACGCCGTGGCCGAAGCGACCGCGCAATTGCGCGCCGAAGTCCATGAACGCATCGTCGCCGAGGAGCAGCTTCGCCAAGCGCACAAGATGGAGGCGGTGGGCCAGCTCACCGGAGGGATCGCGCACGATTTCAACAATATGCTGGCGGTGGTTCTGGGCGGTTTGGAACTTGCCAAGCGCCAGATGCACATCGGTGGCCCCGATGCGCAGCGACATATCGAAAATGCGATGGAAGGCGCCAACCGCGCCGCAGCGCTCACCCGGCGCCTGCTTGCCTTCTCCCGCTCGGAGCCGCTGCTTCCCGAAGCAGTGGAGCCGGGGAAGCTGATCGAGGGGATGAGCGACCTGCTCGATCGCACGCTGGGCGACACGATCGCGGTCGAGACGAGGCCCGGTGAGGGCGACTGGCGGATCTGGGTCGATCGCCACCAGCTCGAAAACGCGCTGCTCAACCTTGCGGTCAATGCCCGTGACGCGATGAATGGCCGGGGCATGCTGACGATCTGGTCGGGCATGCGCACGCTGGCGCAGGGCGAGGTCGGCGAGAGCGCGGCCGGCGACTATGTGACCATCGCCGTGGCCGATACCGGCTGCGGCATGAGCAGCGAAGTGCTTGAGCGGGTGTTCGAGCCCTTTTTCACGACCAAACCCGTCGGACAGGGCACAGGTCTGGGGCTCAGCCAGATCTTTGGCTTTGTCCGGCAATCGGGCGGCGAAATTGGGATCGACACCGAAGTGGGCCAGGGGACCACGGTGACGCTCTATCTGCCGCGCTATCTGGGCGAGGCGGTCGCCGAGACCGCGGAAGAGGCGAGCGAGGCTACGGCTACGGCTACGGCCGCGCGGCGGCTCTCGATTCTCGTGGTGGAAGACGATCCCCGCGTGCTCGCCGCAACCTTGGGCGCACTCGAGGAGCTGGGCCACGCGGTCACTGGCTGTGAGGGGCCGCTGGAGGCGATGCAGTTGATCGGCACGCTGGAACCGCTCGACGCGATCGTTTCCGACGTGCTGATGCCGGGACAGACCGGGCCCGAGATGATCGCGGCGATGGGCGACCGGATTGAGGGAGTCGCGGTGCTGTTCGTCACCGGCTTTGCAGGCGAAGTCGATGCCGAGGTGTTTCGCGGCCGGCCGGTGCTGCGCAAGCCGTTCACCATGGCGGCGCTGGCTCGCGCGCTGGACGAGGCGGTGGACCAGGAAGCACGGCGAGCCCCCCGCGAGGCTGCAGAGTAACGCGTCCTAGCCCTCTAGATCGAGATGCCCGCGGATGATCGCATCGGTTGCCAGCTCGCGGGCCTTGCCGCGAGGAAGGCCCAGCGCCGCAGCCATGGGTGCTCCGAGCAGAGCGTCGCCCAACGCCATCAGGACCAGTTGCAGCGTTTCCTCCTGCAGCGACGCGCCCTGATGCGGATGATCGCGATCGATCATGTCGACGAGCTTCTGGACCGATTCGAGGATCGGTTCGAGCACATCGTGGTTGCCGGTGAGGATCATCCAGCTTGCCAGGGCGCCCGCACCCTCCTTGTCGAAGGCATCAAAGGTCAGATCGACGACTTCGCGCGGATTATGATCGGCTTCCCGTGCGCGCAGGATCGCCTCGCCGATCTTGGCGGTAACTCCTTCGGCGATGTTGGCCGCCAGTGCCTTTTGCAATCCGGATGCGGAGCCGAAATGATGGAGCAGATTGGCGTGCGTGCGCCCGATCCGCGCCGCCACGGCCTTTAGCGTTACGGCTTGCGGGCCCGATTCAAGGAGCAATGTGCGCGCTGCTTCCAGCGAGGCGTCACGCGATTCCTCCGGACTAAGACGTTTGCGTGGACTTATTGACATTAGTGTAAGTAAACTTTATGCCCCTGTGGTATCCGGCTTAGTGGAGGAATTCCCGTGGTCAATCCAAAGACTCCTGCAGACCTCACTATCACGCCCCGCGACCGGCGCTTTGGGCGGGACGGCGCGCAGCAGCGCTGGTGGATGGCGGGCGATCCGGTGGCGACCGCGTTTCACAATGCGCTGTCGATCACCTTTCCCAAGGGCGAGGCGTTTTTCATCGAGAGCGTGAAGGCGTTCCGCGACGGCGCGTCGCCGCGGCTGGCTGCGGAGATCAAGGCATTCACGCTGCAAGAGGTGATGCACAGCCGCGAGCATGTGGCGTTCAACAAGCGGGTGGTGGAGGCAGGCTACGACCTCGCGCCGCTGGAAAAGGCGGTGGACGAAGTGCTGGCGGTGATCCGCGAGCGCCCGGCGGTCGTGAACCTGGCCGCGACCATGGCGCTGGAGCATTACACGGCAATTCTCGCCTCTATGATATTGAAAAGCCCGGATTATTTCGCGGGCGTCGATGCCGAGCAGGCCGATATGTGGCGCTGGCACGCGATCGAGGAACTGGAGCATAAGGGCGTCGCCTACGACACCTGGCTGCATGCGACGAGGGACTGGAGCAAGTGGCGCCGCTGGCGGCTCAAGTCGTTGATGATGGTGCTGGTGACGCTCAATTTCTGGAAGAAACGGGTCGATGGCGCGGTCGAGCTGCTGCGGCAGGATGGGCTGGAGAAAGGCGCCCGCCGGAAGGTCTGGTGGTATCTGATCGGCAAGCCGGGGCTGCTGCGGCGGATCGCGCCATCGCTGGCCGCATATTTTCTGCCGGGATTCCACCCCTGGAACCATGACGACCGCCACCTGATCGGCCGCGCGGAGAGCGCCTACAAGATGGCCGCAGCCTGAAAGTGAATGGATTTTCGGGAATTTTGCGTGGCGCGATTGGGGATTCCGGCTTCGCCAGGGAAATGTCGAGAACCTAGACGCCCAGGTTTGCGCCGGGGGACACGCGTCTGCCTTCGATATTCCATTCGCACGGAGCGCATGTCCGCGAGGTGGAATCGCGCGTTTATCGGTTTACGGGTTCAAAGAGCGCGGGGGTTGCCCGGGCTGCGAAGCCAAGCAGGCGATCCCCTACATTGCAAGGCCGAGCTAATCCCCGTCGCGAAGCGCGAGGATCATCGCGCCGATCACGCAACCGCTGAACAATGCGCCTTCGAGCGCGCCGGTGACGATCTGGCTGACCAGGCCGAAACCGCCCTCGCCGAACCAGCCGCCGACATGATCGAGGCGCAGGCGCGACCCCGGGAAGCTGCGCGCGAGCGAATCCAGGCTTCCGGCCATCAGGCGTCCCCCGATGAACGGGATCAGAGCCCCGGCGGCCGCGCCCGCAGCGGCGGCGATGGCGACGCGGCGGCGGAGCGATGCGGACCGGCGATGCGCGAGCCAGCCGCCCAGACCGACCGCCCCGCCGAGCACCGCGCCTTCGAGCCCCCCGGCAAAGTCGCCGGGCGAATGGCCGAGCAGCAGATTGAACGCATCGAGCCCGAGTAGTTTGACGACCGCGCCGACGACCATGCCGCCCGCGGCACCCCCTAGGACGCTCCACTGCCATCGCCTGCCCGAGAAGAACCCCGCAGCCGCGATCCCGAACGCGACGCCGGCACCGCCCATCAACGCGACGAGCACGGTGAGGCAGATCAGGACGAGCAACACCGAAACCGTGCCGATCCCGGCCTGCGAGGTTGCCGCGAAGCCATAGATCAGCCCGCCGATCGCGCCCGCCGCGCCCGCGCCCACGGTGCCCGCCGCGCCGAGCAGTAGGAATCGGCTCCATGCCGTGGGCGGCGCGGCCGGCGTGGAAGCGGCAGGGGCAGGGGATTCGCCTTCGCCGGCGGTCACCGCCGCGATGAAGCGATAGCCATGCTTGGGGATGGTTTCGATAAAGCGCGGATTGGCCGCGTCGTCGCCAAGCTGGCGGCGCAGCGTCTTGATGCACTGGGTAAGCGCCTCGTCGGTGACGGGAATGCCGCGCCAGACTTCGTCGTGGAACCGTTCCTTGGAGATCAGCCGGCCGGATTCGCGGACAAGCAGCGTCAGCGCGTCGAGATAGCGGGCGCTGAGCTCGACCGGCACCCCGTCGCGCCTGAGCTGGCGGTCTTGCGGATCGAGCATGAAGCGATCGAAGCGCAATATGCCGGAGGGCGCGCTCATCGCGTCACTTGACGCGCAGCGCCATGGCAAGCTTGCGCGCGTCGGGAAGCAAGGCCGCCGCGCCAGCTACATTTGTGCCCTTTGCATAGCGGAACACCATCACCATTCGGTCGCCGACTGCGGTGATGCATCCCGCCACGTTCAGCGCGAAGGAGCCCTCGGCGGTGCTGGCGGCGACGATGCCGCCCATATAGGCGCAATCCTTGTCTCGCCCGAGCGGACGGATATCGGTGGTCACTTCGGTGGCGGTTCCGCTGGCCTTGCTGATCCCCTTGCTCGCTTCTTCGCCTGCTTGGCGGGAAAGCTTCTCCTCGGAGAAATTCGGATCGTCGAATTCCGCGGTGAGCTGGGTCAACACTTCCTCGCGCGCCAATTCGGTGTCGAGAAGGTTGGATGGAGTTTTGATCAGGAAATAGTCGTCGATGCGGCCGCCGCCGCGCATCTGGGCGCAGGAATAGAAAGTCGCGTGCGTGACGTTGCCGGTGTCGGCCGCCGCTCCGATCCTGGCCTTTTCGATGGCGTCGCCGGTGGGTGTGCAGAAACCAGCGGGAAGCGAACCCTCGATCGCCACGGCGCCGATTTTGAAGGCGGTCACCTGCTGGGCGGCCGCTTCGTCGACGAAAGCCAGGCTGGATGCCAAGGCTGCGGCGTAAACCAATTTCATGCACGTCCCCCGTCACTTGCGCCATCTCGAGTGTGGCGATGCGTGGTTTTCAGCATCCGCGGCGTTCTTGCAAGGCGTGTTGGGGAGGGGGCGGTGCATTGGTGAAGCGCACCTCG
>NZ_BCTZ01000005.1 GCF_001591025.1 Sphingomonas soli NBRC 100801 | reverse complement strand
TTCGTCATCCCCGCGGAGGCGGGGATCCAGGGTGGTGGGCGGTGGGGTGCTTGGCTCTGGGTCCCCGCTTTCGCGGGGATGACGGTGTGGGCGTGGGGTGATGGTAGGGACGGGGGCTGGGGCGACGACCGAGGCTGAGGCGGCGATGAGAGGAAATGGGTGGCGGCGGTGGGGCGCGGTCATGAAAGCGCCCCGTTCGTCATCCCCGCGGAGGCGGGGATCCAGGGTTGGCGGGGGATGGGGTGTGTGGCTCTGGGTCCCCGCTTTCGCGGGGATGACGGTGGAGAGGTGGGGATGACGGTTTGGGGTGGGGCAGGATCAGGGTCTGCCGAGCGGCTCGAAACCCCAGTCTTCGGCCAGATCGCGCCATGTCGGGTTGGCCTTCTCGATCAGGGCAAGCTTCCACGTGCGCTCCCATTTCTTGATGCGTTTTTCGCGCAGAATCGCCGAGGTCATCTCTTAGTGGACCTCGAACCAGACAAGGCGATCGCAGCCATGCTCTGCGCTGAAGCCTTTGAAGGTCTTGTGGCGGTGCTGGTAGATGCGGCCGGGAAGATCGGAGGTCACGCCGGTGTAGATCGTGCCGTTGCGGCGGCTGGCGACGATATAGACGGCGGGGGTGCGGTCCATGCTGGAAGGCTACGCTATTCGTCTTGGCGGGGGAAGCGTGCGAAATCAGGAGAACCGCCCCGTTCGTCATCCCCGCGAAAGCGGGGATCCAGGGTGGTGGGCGGTGGGGTGTGTGGCTCTGGGTCCCCGCTTTCGCGGGGATGACGGGTAGGGGGTGTGCCCTATGGCTTGAGATCCCCGCTTTCGCGGGGATGACGGCGGAGAGGCGGGGATGACGGTGTGGGGGCGGGATGGCGTTGGGCGGGATGACGGGCAGGGGTGGGACGGATGGCTTTGGGCCGGGCCGGGAGAACGGCCCGGCCCTTACGCCGCCATTCGCGCGTCGGGGTCGATTCCGCCGGAATTATCCCCCGCAAACAGATCGATCGCGTAGCCGATCGACGGGGCTTCCCCGCCGCGGCCGCGCGAATAGAGCTGGGTGATCCGGCCGGTGGGCAGGAAGCCGAGCTTGCGCAGGACGCGGCCCGAGGCCGGGTTGTCGACATAATGGCTGGCGGTTACGCGGCGGATGCCGGCGGCGCGAGCGGCACGGAGGACGGCGGCGCCGGCTTCGGTGGCGTAGCCACGGCCCCACGCATCCGGGGTGAACCAATAGCCGAGTTCGTGCGGATCGTCCCGGCGCGCGGCGATGCCCATGCCGCCGATCAGGCGGATGCCGCCACCCTGATGCTCGAAGACAAGGAATTTGGGCTCGGCGGGATCAGCGA
This sequence comes from Sphingomonas soli NBRC 100801, assembly GCF_001591025.1. Taxonomy (GTDB): domain Bacteria; phylum Pseudomonadota; class Alphaproteobacteria; order Sphingomonadales; family Sphingomonadaceae; genus Sphingomonas; species Sphingomonas soli. Next base: position 1,733 of record NZ_BCTZ01000005.1, on the reverse strand, counting down.
AGCTTTGAACATAGCTTTCGGCCGCCTCGATGGGATAGGGCCAGGGCGCGCGCGCAAGGTTGCGCACCACTTCCTCATGCCCGATCGCCTGCGCCAGCTGGGGCGCATCCTCGGCCCAGGCGGGCCGCAACGTCAGTCTCTCCGTCCGCACGAACATGACCATTCTCCTTGGTCTGCGGTGCCCCTTGACGCGTCCCTATGACACGCAGGTTGCACCGGCATTTCGCGGGAGAATAAAAAAGGGAGCCGGGGCGACCCGTCTCCCTTTTTCGGATTTCGTGTGGAAATCCCGGATCGCCCTGGTGGGCAACCCGGTTGGTCACCCGATGTTATTCGGCTGCTTCCGCAATCATATCTACCGAGCAGAATTTGCGGCCAAGCTTGCCCTGCTTGAACGACACGCGGCCGTCGACGAGCGCGAAAAGGGTATGGTCCTTGCCCATGCCCACGTTCACGCCCGGATAAATCTTGGTGCCGCGCTGACGCACGAGGATGTTGCCGGCGACGACTGCTTCGCTGCCGAACTTCTTGACGCCGAGGCGACGGCCTGCCGAGTCGCGACCGTTACGCGAAGAGCCGCCTGCTTTCTTATGTGCCATTTTGCTCTACTCCTCGAACTTACGCTTCGGTCGCCGGGGCGGCGGCTTCAGCGTCGGCCTTCTTCGCCTTGGGCGCGGCCTTCTTCTTCTCTTCCTGGGCACCGATGGCGGTGATCTTCAGGATCGTGTGCTGCTGGCGATGGCCGTTCTTGCGGCGATAATTGTGCCGGCGGCGCTTCTTGAAGACGATGACCTTTTCCGCCTTCGCCTGCGCAACGATCTCAGCCGAGACCGTGAGGCCGTCAGTGGCCTTCAGCTCCGAGCCTTCACCCGCGAGCAGAACATCGCTCAGGGTGACCGACGAGCCGGCCTCACCGTCGAGCTTCTCGACGACGATCTTGTCTCCAGCGGCAACGCGATACTGCTTGCCGCCCGTGCGCACGATAGCGAACATGGGTCTCTTCTCTAACAAAAGCATGTGCCCGCCAGGGTGAACCCCGGCAGGAGGAAGGGCGCAGCTAGTGGAGGAGGGCGGCGAAGTCAACCCGGAAGCGGAACTTCGGCCATATTTGCCGGGGCCTTAATATAGACGCCGCATCGGCGCTTTTCCGGGTCGGCGAACCCCGTCCTAGTGGCGATGTTCGCGGCGCAGCGAATAGCGGCCGGGGACGTGACCGTCGAACAAGCCATCGATCGCCGGATGATCGATCGGATCCTCACTGTCGTCCGCCACCAGATTTTGCTGGCTGACATAGGCAATGTAGCTCGATTCGGCGTTTTCGGCGAGCAGATGGTAGAAAGGCTGATCCTTGCGCGGGCGCACATCCTCAGGAATCGCATCATACCATTCCTCACTGTTCGCGAAGACCGGATCGACATCGAAGACCACGCCGCGAAACTCGAACAGGCGATGCTTCACCACATCGCCGATCGCGAAGCGCGCGGTGGCAATGGGCGGCATCGGGACCGACGCTTCGAAGGGCGTGGAGGGCGGGACGGGCTGCGTCATGCGTACAATCTAATGTTTCCGCCGCGCCGCACAAGGACTGTGCTTGCTACGCCCAAATCATTGCGCTAGAGGCCCCCGCTCTATCGACCAATGCGGCCCTGCTGGCGGCATTCAAGACCTCGCGGAGAGGTGGCAGAGTGGTCGAATGTACCGCACTCGAAATGCGGCGTGCCTTTACGGGTACC
>NZ_BCTZ01000004.1 GCF_001591025.1 Sphingomonas soli NBRC 100801 | reverse complement strand
CTGGCCTGCCGGCCTTCGCGCGTGGGTTCGAATCCCACCCTCTCCTGCGCTCCTTGTTTTGGGGCCTCGCATAAGCTCGGGCGGCCGTTCGGCCTTGCGCGCCCTGCGGGCTCGAACGGCTTCTCAGGGCTCCGTCACCGCTTCTGGGGGTTGGCTCGCAAAGCCCGGTCTTGCCCGACTCGATGATTCGCGAGCGCTGACTCGAACGATTCTTCGCCGCAATAACGTACCTATTTGCCTAGATTGTCCGCGTTGTCATGTAGTCACTTACCTACAATGTGGCGCTTCGGACACGATTTCGGCCCGGTTCGCGAAATTCGATGGTAGCGCTCACATTTTCCCGTTGCGGTAACCCCTCGATCCACCTTTGCTGAGGATGGCGCGAAGGCAAATGCCCGCGCCACGCAAGAGCGAATGGGGAGGGGATTGTGGTTGCAGGACTGGCAAGTGAGGCGTGGCGGGCGCTGGGAGACATACTCTCGCCCCATGGGCCGGCGGTGAATTCCGTCAACAGCTATGCGCCGGGCGATTACAGCATTCACTTCTTCCTTCAGCTTGCGGTGATTATCCTTGCCTGCCGCGTGGTCGGCTGGCTGGGGCAGAAGCTGCTGGGGCAGCCGCAGGTGGTGGGCGAGATGATCGCGGGCGTGATCCTGGGGCCGTCGCTGTTCGGGCTGTTCTTCCCCGACATCCAGCTCGCCATCTTCCCCAAGGAGACGCGCAACGTGCTCTATGTCGGCGCGCAGCTTGGCGTGGGGCTGTACATGTTCATGGTCGGGCTGACGCTGCGGCTCGATCATTTCCAGTCCAAGGCGAAGAGCGCTGCGGCGGTATCGGCGGCGGGGATCACCGCGCCCTTTATCCTGGCGGCGCTGATCACGCCCTTTCTGCTCACCGTGCCGGGGCTGTTCACGCCTGGGATCAGCCAGGGCAATGCGACGCTCTTCATGGGCGCGTGCATCGCGCTGACCGCTTTCCCGATGCTGGCGCGGATCATCAACGAGCGGGGGCTGGCCAATTCGTCGCTCGGCACGCTTTCGCTGACGGCGGGGGCTTTCGACGACGCGACCTCGTGGTGCGTGCTGGCGATCGTGCTGGCGACGTTCGGCGCAGGGGCCGGCGTGGCGATCATCGCGATCGGCGGAGCGCTGCTCTACGTCGCCTTCATGCTGCTGGTCGGGCGCAAATTGCTCGCGCCGCTGGGCCGTATGGTCGAGGAACGCGGCGAGATGAGCACGACGATGCTCGCGGTCGTCATGATGCTGTTCTGCACATCGGCCTTCATCATGGACGCGATCGGCGTCCATGCGATCTTCGGCGGCTTCCTGATGGGCGCGTGCATGCCGCGCGGGCTGTTCGTCGAGGAGCTGAAGCGGAAGGTGGAGCCGCTCGCGGTGGTGCTGCTGCTGCCGATGTTCTTCACCTATTCGGGGCTGAACACGCGGATGGACATGGTCAATTCGCTGCCGCTGCTGATGATCGCGCTGGGCATCCTTGCGGTCTCGGTGCTCGCAAAGTTCGGCGCATGCTGGGCGGCGGCGCGGCTCTCCGGCGAGGATAACCGCACCGCGCTGGGCATCGGCGCGCTGATGAACTCGCGCGGGCTGATGGAGCTGATCATCATCAATATCGGCCTGCAAAAGGGGATTATCGGACCGACGCTCTTCTCGATGCTGGTGCTTATGGCGATCGTCACCACGGTGATGGCGACCCCGGTGTTCGAGATCGTCTATGGCCGAAAGGCGCGCGAGAGCGGCGAACTGGGCGCGGTGCCGGATTCGGATGGGCGCGTGATGGCGCAGCCGGCCTGAGGCTTCCTCCTGGCGCCCCGCCTGCGCATCGGGCGGGGCGCTTCTTTCTAGAGAGGTTCTAGCAATGCGATACGCGCCGACTTTGCTGGCGGGGCTGCTGGCTGGCGGCGCCGCGCAGGCACAGGAAGTGACCGTGAAGCCCAGCGCCGATGTGCGGCTACGCTACGAGCATGTCGATCAGGATGGACTGGCGGAGCGGGCCGATGCGCTGACGCTGCGGGTGCGGCCGGGCGTGACCCTAACCAGCGGGGAATGGTCCGCGCTGGTGGAGGGCGAGGCGGTGCTCGCGCTGATCGAGGATTATAATAGCGGGACCAACGGGCGCATCGCCTATCCGCTGGTGGTGGACCCGGCCAATCTGGAACTCAACCGCGCGCAGATCCGCTATGCGGGCAAGGGCTTTGGCGTCACTGCAGGGCGGCAGCGGATCGAGCTGGCGGAGCAGCGCTTCGTCGGCTCGGCGGGCTGGCGGCAGAGCGAGCAGACGTTCGACGCGGTGCGCGTGCAGATCGGCAAGCCGATGGGGCTGAGCGCCGATATCAGCTATGCGTGGAGCGACCGTACGGTGAACGGACGCAACGGCACGGGGGGCCGCCCGCAGGCGATCGGCGGGGACAATGTGTTTGCCCTGCTCAGCTATGGCACGAAAGCGGGCACGCTGACCGGCTTCGCCTATCTGGTCGATCAGGACGCGGCGGTGGTGCAGGGCTTCCGTTTGTCCAGCCAGACCTGGGGTGTGCGATTTTCCGGGAGCGCCCCGATCGGCAAGGATGCGAAGCTGGGCTATACCGCGAGCTGGGCGCGGCAGAGCGATTATCACCGCAATCCCAACGATTACTCCGCCGATTACTGGCTCGGCGAACTGAGCCTGAGCGCGCGCGGGTTCACCGCTGCCGCGGGATATGAGGTGCTGGGCGCGGAAAAGGGCGTGGCGCTGACCAGCGTGCAGACGCCACTCGCTTCCTATTTCCGGTTCAACGGCTGGGCGGGCAAGTTTGGCGCCACGCCGCCGAACGGCCTGCGCGACCTGTACACATCCGGGGGCTATGGCTGGAAGAAGGTGCTGGGCGTGGACGCGATCACGCTGACGGCGGTCTATCACCGCTTCGACAGCGACCGATTGGACCAGCATTATGGCGACGAACTGGACCTGCTGGCGGCGGTCAAGCTGGGACGGGCGACGCTTTCGGCCCGCTATGCGCACTACGATGCGGATCGCTTCGCGACCGATACGGACAAGGCCTGGTTACAGCTCGACTGGGCGCTTTAAGCGAGGCGGCTGCCTGCGCGTATCCTAAGCGTCCAGCCAATCGGCGGTGATTTCGCCCCTGTGCCCATCCGGCGCCAGTGCCGAACGCAGGGCTTCCAGCAGCGGCGGCAGCGCCTGCGTGAAGGCATAGGGCGGATTGATGATGAAGAGGCCCGCGCCGTTATAGATGCCGGGCTGATCCTGATCGTACAGCCAATGCTCCACCACCAGGAATTTGGGGATGCCGAGCCTGCCTAGCTGCTGCTTCCACCGCCAATGCGTCTCGCGGTCTTTCAACGGAAACCAGATCACCGTCACGCCATGCGCCCATTTTCGGTGCGCGGTGGCGAGGGTGGCGGTGATGCGGGCGCGTTCGTCCGTCTGCTCATACGGCGGATCGACTACCACCACGCCGCGCGGGGTGCGGGTCGGCACCATGGCCAGCCAGAGTTCGTATGCGTCGCGCTGGTGCACGGCGGCAGGCGTGTCGCGCATCGCGCCGCGCAGGGCATAGACGTCTTCGGGATGCTTTTCGTTGAGGATCAGGAGATCCTGCGGACGCAGAAGCTGCGCGAGGATCCGGGGAGAGCCCGGGTAGAGGTGCGCTTCCGCATCGTCATTCACCGCCTGCACGGCGGCACGATATTCGTCGAGCAAGGGATCCCGATCGACAAGGGCCCGAGCCACGCCCTGCACGGATTCGCCGGTGCGCTGCGCCGCTTCACCGCCCAGATCGTACAGCCCGCAGCCCGCATGGGTGTCGATCAGGGTCAGCGCTCCGTCCTTAAGCTGCAACGCCCGCACAAGCGCGATCAGCAGGCTGTGCTTCACGACATCGGCGCTGTTGCCCGCATGGAAGGAATGGCGATAGTTCATTGCGACTTGAAATCCTCGCGATCCGCCCTTGGACGCGCTGCTGGGACGCCGGGCGCGCGGCGACTGAGGCGATCGATCGGGTGCCCGTACAGAGTCGGGCGGCAAGGTTCAAAATATTCTGCGCGCGAGCTCTAGGGCGAACGTTCACTCTGGCCGGGTTGCGACCGGCTCAAGCGCTGCCAGGGTGCTCCAACTACCTACGCGCCCGCGTTCTCCTCAATCCCCTGCGGGGCCCAGATAGGCATCGCCATAGATCGCGCGCCGAATGTCGCGGTGGAGGGTGGCCTGGAAGGGCTTGGTCTGGACGTAGAACACTGCGGCGAGCTTGTTCGCGGGATCGACCCAGAACAAGGTGGAAGCTGCGCCGTCCCAGAAGAACTCGCCGACCGCGCCGCGATTTTCCTCGGCAGAGAGGGGGCGGCCGATGCGCACGGCGAAATCCATGCCGAAGCCGACATTGCCTTTGCTGGGCAGCCATTGCTTCTCGGTCACGCGCGCGTCGAGCTGATTGGTGGACATCAGCCTGACCGTCGAGGGCTTGAGGATGCGCACATTATCCAACGTGCCGCCGCCGACGAGCATCCGGGCGAAGCGCATATAATCGTCGATCGGCGCGACAAGGCCCGCGCCGCCCATCGTCATCGCGGGCTTGGGGAAATTGAAGGCGCGCATCGTCTTCTCATCTTCACGGATGAGCTTGCCATCCGCACCGAGAATATAGGTGGCAGCGAAGCGCTGGAGATATTCGGCAGGCGGGCTCCAGCCGGTTTGCGCCATGCCGAGCGGCTTCAGCACGTGCGCCTGGACATAATCCTCGAACTTCTCGCCCGAAAGGCGCTCGACCAGCAAAGCCTGGACATCGACGGCGGCGCTGTAGCGCCACTGCGTGCCCGGATCATAGACGAGCGGAACATGCGCGATCCGGCGGCCGAATTCGGTGAGCGTATTGGTGAGCGCCAGCGGCTGGGCGGCGCCAAAGGCCTTCTCCGCTGCCGTTTCGCCCGGCCCATAGGCAAAGCCGGCGGTGTGGCGGAGGATGTCGCGCACGGTGATCGGGCGTGCGGCGGGACGCCAGAGCGGCTGGCCACCAGCATCCACGCCATCCTGTACGAGCATCGCCGCGAATTCAGGCAGATAGCGCGACAACGGATCATCGAGCCCAAACTTGCCCTGCTCCCAAAGCTGCATCAGCGCGACGCCGGTGACGGGCTTGGTCATCGAATAGATCTGGACGAGGGTGTCGCGCGCCATTGCACGCCCGGCTTCGCGATCGGCAAGGCCCGTCGCGCCGAAATAGACTTCGCGGCCATCCTTCCAGATCAGCGCCGAAACGCCGGTGGCGCGCCCGCGGGCGACCATTTCGGCAAGCGCGCGATCGATCCGGGCCTTGTCGATGCGGAGGCTGGTGGCGGCGTCCGTGGTGCGAGTCTGCGCGACCACGGGGGCGGGCGCGCCCGCCAGGATCAGCGCGAGCGCAGCGGCTCCAAGCAGCATTTCTCGCATCCCGCTCTCCCACGATTATCGTGCAGTTGGTAGCGGTATCAGGCGCGCGGGGCCAGTCCCGCGCTTGCAGGGGGCGGGATGGTGCGCCAAAGAAGCGGTAATTGGGGAGCGCCTTCACTTGAATATCAGCCCGACCGACTTCGCCAGCCTGCTTTGCTCACGGCTTTGCCATGATCTGCTCAGCCCGGTTGGGGCGCTGAACAACGGGCTGGAGCTGCTCGCAGACGAGCATGACCCCGAGATGCGCGCACGCTGCCTGGAACTGCTGAGCGAAAGCGCCAAGGCATCGGCGAACAAGCTGAAATTCTTCCGCCTGGCGTTCGGCGCGGCGGGTGGTTTTGGAGAGACCGTCGATACGCGCGAGGCGCAAGCCGCGATCGAGGGGCTGTTTGGCGAGAACCACCGCGTTCGTGTCGCCTGGATGGTCGAAGACCCGGTGCTGCCGAAGCAGGCGATCAAGGTGCTGCTCAACCTGGCGCTGATCGGCGGTGACGCATTGGTGCGCGGCGGCGATCTGGCGATCGGCGCCGAGATCGTGGACGGGCATATCGAAATTGTGGTGCGCGCCGATGGCCCGCGCATCGTGCTGGACCCCGAATTGCGCAGCGCGCTGGCGGGCGGCAAGGACGATCTGCCGATCACGCCGCGCGCGGCGGCCGCCTATCTGGCGCACGCGCTGGTGACGCAAGGCGGCGGCGTGCTGCAGGTGAGCCCGCCGGATGCGGAAGTGCTGCTGTTCGGAGCCAGCTTCCGCGTTTGAAGACGAGCCCCCTCCCGCAAAAGCGGGAAGGGGACGATGTCCTAGCCCTTGATGTTGATGACCTGACGCAGCCGGTGGCGGATCGCCACCAGATCCTGCTGCGCCGCCATCACCGCGCCGATATCCTTATAGGCGGCGGGGCTTTCATCGAGCACCGCTTCGTCCACGCGCGCCTCGATGCCTTGCATCGCCTTGGCGTGGTCCTCCAGCGAGATCAGCTTCTTGGCTGCCGCCCGCGACATCACGCGGCCGGCGCCATGCGAGCAGCTGCAGAAGGACTGTTCGTTGCCCAGTCCCTCGACGATGAAGCTGCCCGTGCCCATCGATCCGGGAATGATCCCGAGATCGCCGGCGCGCGCACGCACGGCACCCTTGCGGGTTACCCAGACATTCTCGCCGAAATGGTTCTCACGCGTTGCATAATTGTGATGGCAGTTGATCGCCCGCTTGTCGGTCTTGAACGCCGGCAGATGCTTGCGCAGGGCTTCGAGCGTACGGTGCATCATGATCTCGCGGTTTGCCATCGCGTAATCCTGCGCAAAGGTCATCGCCTCGATGTAATCGTCGAACAATGCGGTGCCCTCGGCCAGGTAAGCGAGATCCTTGTCCGCGAGGAAGAAGTCCACACGGTTCCGCTCCATCAGCTCCTTGGCGGAATCGATGAAATAGGTCCCGATCCGGTTTCCGGTCCCGCGCGATCCCGAATGCAGCATCACCCAGACGCGGTCCTCCTCGTCGAGGCAGACCTCGATAAAGTGGTTTCCGCCGCCCATCGATCCCAATTGATCACTGGTCTTGCCATCGATCTTCGGGTGCTTGCCCGCGATGATGCGCCAGCGTGCATCGAACTTGTCGTACCAGGCGCGCGCAACCGCATTGGGCGTGATCGCCCATCCGCCCTTGGCGTGGTTGGCGCTCTGGCTCGATTCCATCCCCTTGGGCACGGCGCGTTCGATCTCGGCGCGGATCGCCCCGAGGCTGTCCGGAAGCTGCGAGCCGGTGAGGGAGGTGCGCACCGCCATCATGCCACAGCCGATATCGACGCCCACGGCAGCGGGGACGATCGCCTGCTTGGTTGCGATGACCGAGCCGATCGTGGCACCCTTGCCGAAATGGACATCGGGCATGCCGGCGACGTGCTTGAACACGAAGGGCAGGCTGGCGACATTGCGCAGCTGCTGCATCGCGCCCGCTTCGAACGGGCCGGCGCTGTCCCAGAGCTTGAGCTGCGCTCCGCAGGTTGCGTGGGTGCTGTATTGATCCATTGTTCACTCCCTTGGCATTGCTGCGATTTTTCGGGAGTGCCCGCGGTGGTTCCGCGGTTGGCTTGTGCCGGTTCCAAGCTGCACCCCGAACGGGGCGCAGCACCCGTTCGTCACCCGCGCAGGGCGATCGTACCGTATTCCGGACGTGGGCAGAGGCTGGTCATAGTGGGTGCGCCTTTATCCGAAGATTGCGCACAAGGGAAGATGCACAAATGCGTTGCGGCGAGCGGCGTGCTTCAGTTGAGCCCGCCGGACGCGGAAGTGCTGCTGTTCGGGTCCGGTTTCCGGGACTGACGCCTAGATTCGCGCCACCAGCACATATTTGTTGGTGAAGGTCGTGTATTTCTTCACGGGTGATTTCACGCCGTTCGCCACGGTATAGCCCACCGCGTCGCCCGTATCGGGTTCCCCATCGGGCGTCTGGTAGAGGATCGAGCCATCCGGAACATCGCCGATGGCGAAATCGAGGTCGGCCTTCTTGTCGCAGACATAGATCTTGATGCGCATGCTTATGCTCCCAGACCGCAAGGGACGTTGAGCGCGCCGATCACCTCGGTCTCCGCGTCGGAACCCAGATCGTCGAGCGCAGTGGCGGCAGCATTCGCGGACGCTTTGGCTGCCGTGATGAAAGCATCGGCAGTGGCCTTGATCGACGTGCCGGCCAGGGCCGTCTTGACCTTGCCGGCCAGAGTGGCGTCGTTGTTGGCGAGGCACTGGGCAAGCCGCGGCGCGACGCTGTTCCGTCGGTTGAGCAGGGCGCGGCCGACCTTGAAATCAGCCCCCAGCTTTTCGGCGTCCGACTTCACCTTGGCTTTCAGATATTCGACGCACATGGGGCGAACCTGTTCGAAGTTGGCCCCGGTATTGCTCGCGTCCAGCGCCTGAAGGCAGAACAGCAACGTCTCGTCCTGCGCGAAGGTGAGGGCGACGATATCCTTCACCTTTTCAGCGACTTGCGTCACCTCTTCCTTGCGGGCGATCGCCTCGCCGACATGGTAGCCTGCGGTCGTACCAGCCGCGGAAACGCCCTGTCCACGGCCCGCAGAGATTAGGCCGCCCTTGTAGATCGCGTCCGCCGCCTTGGCCTCTTCCTTGGCCAGATCAAGCTCGTCGCTGGCCTTTATGCACGCGGCTTTCTTGTCCTTCTTGGCCTTCTTGTCGTTGGCGTCCGCTATGGCGTCGATCGCTTCGTCGGTGAGCGCGGTCGCCGCGGCGCACAGATTGGCGGAGGTGTTGACCGTGTCGTACGCGGTTTTCTTGTCCGTGACCTTCTTTGCGGCCTCGACCGTCTTGGTGTGCAGCCCGGTCAGCGTCTCGGAAATCTCGGAGGGATCGAAACCGGTGTTCGCATTCCCGCTCGAATTGATGATGACTGGGGGTGGGGCGATCGATCCGGTGAGCTGCTCGATCGCGAGGATCGAGACCATGACGCGCTGGTCACGCGCGGCGATCGTCTGGAACTGGGCCTTGCTGATCGCGCCGCTGAGATAGCGCTCGCAGGTGCGAAACATCATTTCGCGCAGCATGTTGATCGTCTGTGTCCGGGAAATGGTGCTGCCGCTCTCGTTGCTGGAGAAGGCGGCCTGAAGCGCGGCGTTCAGCGTCTTCGCGTCCGAATCGAGCCCCAGCGTTCCGCTGCCGCTCGCGGCGACGCCCAAGACGGTGAACGCGTCGGGGCTGGGTTCGGCGCAATAGCGGCGGAAGGCGGGCTTCGCCGTTCCGGGCGCGGCCGAAGTCTCGGAGGGATCCCACTGGCTGAGGATCACCCGCTGGCGGGCATCGACAGTGATCGCGACGGGATCATTGCCCTGAAGCCGCGATTGCTTGTGTATCACACCCGAACAGGCGGAAAGCGCGAGCATGCCCGCGACGAGGCCGGTACGCCGGATCATAATCGATTCCCCCGAAAAGCCCGTTATCTTTGCCGCGGCCCGCTAATGCCTTAGTGACGGGAGCAAGATGCCTTCCGCTGCGAATGGAGGGCTGCATAGTTTTGCAGGCGTATGCAACGACGATTAACACCGCTTTGGACGGTGTTCTGCGGGCCATCACTAACCCCGCTTTAACCCTCTATCCTCCACAACGGCCGCGTAAATTTGTTTCGGGGCACCATGGACGACCTGCTTCAGGAATTTATTGCCGAGACGCGCGAGACGCTGGAGGCGCTTTCGGGCGAGATCGTCGCATGGGAAGCGAATCCGGACGACAAGAGCCGGCTCGATGCGATTTTCCGGTTCGTGCACACCGTGAAGGGGAGCTGCGGCTTCCTGGATCTGCCGCGCTTGGCACGGCTGAGCCATGCTGCGGAGGATGCGCTGGCGCAGGTGCGGTGCGGCGAGCGGACGCCCGATACCGGACTGGTCAACGCCGTTCTCGCCGTGGTCGACCGGATCGGCGAGATCGTGGAAGCGATCGATTCGGGCGAGAGCCTGGACGATACCGGCGAGGATCTGCTGATCGCGGCGCTGGCTGAGGGCACCGATATGATCGCGGCGGCGCCGGCGGGCGTTGGCGGACAGCGCGCGCCCGCGCGCAGCGTGCGGCTGAACGTGGACCTGCTCGACCGGATGATGTCCGGCATGTCGGACATGGTGCTGGCGCGCAACGAGCTGGCGCGGCGGATGCGCGAGGGGAATATTGATCCCGCGCTGGAAGCGGCGCTCGAGCGGCTTTCGCTGACCGTGGGCGAGATGCGTGACACGGTGACGCGCACGCGCATGCAGAAGATCGACGCCTTGTTCTCCGCGCTTCCGCGCATGGTGCGCGATACTGCGGCGGGGCTGGGCAAATCGGTGACGCTGCACGTCGAGGGATCGGATGTGGAGCTCGACCGCGAGATGATCGAGATGATGCGCGATCCGCTCGTCCATATCGTGCGCAATTCGATCGATCACGGCATCGAGCTTCCGGCTGCCCGCCGCAATTCGGGCAAGCGCGAGAATGGCCGGCTGAATGTCTCGGCGCGCCAGTCCGGCAACCAGATCATCATCGAAATCTCCGACGACGGGCGCGGCATCGATACCGAAAAGCTGATCGCCAAGATGGTGCAGAATGGCGGCGATGAACGCCAGCTTCGGGCACTGAGCGATCGCGGCAAGCTCGAGCTGGTGTTTGAACCAGGCCTTTCGAGCAAGGACGAAGTCAGCGAGATTTCGGGCCGCGGCGTGGGCATGGACGTGGTTCGCGCCGCGATCGAGCAGATTGGCGGGCGCGTCGAGCTGGACAACAATCCCGGCAAGGGGCTGCGCATCGCAATCCATGTGCCGCTGACGCTGTCGATCATTTCGGCCATCGTGGTGGGGGCGGGAGGACAGCGCTTCGCGATCCCGCGCCAGGCGATCGAGGAAATCGTAACGGACGGCAGCGACGCCATCCGGATCGATACGATCGGCGGCGTGGAAGTGCTGACCGTGAGGGAACGGCGGATGCCGATGCTCAACCTTTGCGATGTGCTGGGCATCGAGCCGGCGCGCTCTGAAAGCCGCCGGATGATCGCGATCGTGAGCGTGCCCGAAGGCAGCTATGCGTTGGGCGCCGATACCGTGCTGGATACCGAAGAACTGGTGATCAAACCCGCGTCGCCCGCCGTGATGTCATGCGGCGTCTATGCCGGGCAGACGCTTCCGGACAGCGGCATGCCGATGCTGCTGCTCGATTGCGCGGGACTGGCCAGCGTGGCCGGGCTCGATTTCAGCAGCGACGGCAGCCGGGAGATGGAAGAGGAAGCGGCGGAAGCGGCGAGCCCGGGCATTCCGGCATTGCTGTTCCAGGATCTGGACGGCGTGCGCCGCGCGGTGCCGCTGGCTGCGGTCGATCGGGTGGAACAGGTCGATGCGGTCAATGTGCGCTTCGCCGCGGGACGCTTCCGCGTGACGATCGACGGACGCATCCTGCCGCTTGCCGCGCAGGGCGAGATCCAGGGGCGCGACCGGCTGAACGTGCTGCGCCTGAAGGACGACGCGAACGAAATCAGCTATGCGATCAACGAGGCGATCGACATCATCGTGCTGCCCGAAGACGTGACCCCCGCGCGCGAGGCGGGCCCGGTTTCGGGCGTGGCGCTGCTCGACGGGGAACAGGTGGAGCTGCTCGACGTGCTTTGGGTGTTCGACACCCATGCCGATCGGGACGGGATGGGTGATGAAGAGCGTCCAGTCTGCCTGATCCAAGGTGATGAAGGGGGCTGGATGGCCTCGTTCGTGCGCCCGCTGCTTGAAACATCCGGTTATCGCGTCGCTTTCGAGCTTGCACCGGGCGAAACCGCATCCGTCGTACTCTCATCCGACGATGCGCCGCCTGCGCTTGCCGAGGCCGCGCCGGTGGTGCGCCTGCGCCGCCGGCGCGTTGCCGCCGGAGCAGGGGACGACAGCGTCTATCGCTACGACCGCGCCGGATTGCTTCGGGCGCTCCAGGCCAAGACGGGGAAACGCTGATGGCGCATCTATATCTTGTCGCGCAGATCGCCGGCCGCGCGGTCGCGATCGATTCCAATCAGGTTGAATCGGTGGTGGATATTGGCGGGGTAACCGCCGTGCCGCTTGCCAGCGCGCATGTTCGCGGGCTCGCCGCGCTGCGCAGCCGCGTGGTGACCGTGGTCGATACCCAATCCGCGCTCGGCATGCCGGGCGTGAGCGACGCACGCCGCGCGGTCATCACCCGCGTCGACGGGCACCATTATGCGATGCTGGTCGATGCGCTGGACGATGTCGCGCCGTTCGAGCTGCTGCCTTTGGCGGGCGGCGTCGCGCTGGGGCCGGCATGGCGTGCGGCGGGACGGGGCGTGGTGGAGCGGGACGGGGAACCGATCCTGGCGATCGATCTGGCCAGCCTCGTGCCCGGCCAGGCCGCACTCAACTAATTTGTACGATTAACGCGAAACTCACGCTTGCGCGGCAGAATGGCGTTTCAAGCACCTGGGTACGGGGAACAGGGAAAAATGAAGACTTGTCTCGTTGTCGACGATTCGAAGGTGATCCGGAAGGTCGCCCGGCACATTCTGGAAACGCTCGACTTCGAAGTGCGTGAAGCAGGCGACGGGCGCGAAGCGCTCGATTCCTGCCTGGATACGCCCCCTGACGTGATCCTGCTCGACTGGAACATGCCGGTAATGAGCGGCATGGATTTCCTCCGTGCGCTCAAGGATTCGGGGCTGCCGACGCGGCCGAAGGTGGTGTTCTGCACCACCGAGAACGGCATGGCCTATATCCGTGCCGCGATCGAAGCGGGGGCGGACGAATATGTGATGAAACCTTTCGATCGCGAGACGCTTGAGAGCAAGCTGCAGATCGTCGGCGTAGCCTGAGCCCAGATCGGGGAGTAGCGGGGATGCCGCATTCCGGTCTGGCGACAAATACCCTGGCAGGTGCTGCGCCATTGCGTGTGCTGATCATCGACGATTCGGTCGTTGCGCGATCGGTGCTGGGACGCATGGTGGAAAGCACGCGGCGCTTTGTGGTGGCAGGTGCCTTCAGCGATGTGAGCGCCGCGCTGCGCTGGCTCGAAACCAATCGCGTCGACGCCATCCTGCTCGACATCGAAATGCCTGGGATCGACGGGCTGACCGCGCTTCCCGACATCATGCTCGCGAGCCACGGCGCGAAGGTGATGGTGGTTTCGTCCGCAGCGGATGAGGGTGCCGCGGTGAGCGTACAGGCGCTGGCGCTTGGCGCGGCGGACACGCTGGTGAAGCCCGGCATCGGCGCATTCGGCGGACGTTTTGCCGAAGTGCTGGAAGAGCGGCTTTCCAAGCTGTTCGATGCGCCAACCGATACCCGGCCCAGAATCCCCGCCTCCAACGCGGTGACCCCACCGCGCGATTTCGACCTGGTCGCGGTCGGCGCATCGACGGGCGGCATCCACGCGCTCAGCCAGTTCCTGCGCGCGATCCCGGCGAGCTTCCAGGTGCCGATCCTCGTCACCCAGCATTTGCCGTCCTCGTTCATGGGATATTTCGCGGCGCAGCTCGCGGTGCTGGGCGGACGCCCTTGCGAGGTTGCCGTCGACCATATGCGCATCCGGCCTGGCCGCATCATCGTCGCCCCCGGCGAGGCGCATATGCGTGTGGCGCGCACCTCTGACGGCGCAGCGATCCGGCTGACTCGCGAGAAGGCGCTGAGCGGTTGCATGCCCTCGGTCGATCCCATGTTTGAAAGTGTGGCCGAAGTATTTGGCCGCCGCGCGCTGGGCGTCGTGCTCAGCGGGATGGGACGCGATGGATGCGAAGGGGCGGGAGACATGATCCGCGCAGGCGCGCGCGTGATCGTGCAGGACCAGACAAGCTCCGTCGTCTGGGGCATGCCCGGCGCGATCGCCAATGCGGGCCGGGCCAGCGCGGTGCTGCCCCCCGACGAGATCGGCCAATTGGTTGCAGGGCGGAGGAGCGCAGCATGATGCCGCCGCCCCAATCCACCGCTTCGGCGATGAACATGATCGCCGCGCTGCTGGAGCAACGCTCTGGCCAGCAGATCGCAGCGAACCGCGCATGGCGGATAGAAACAGCGCTCAAGCCGATCCTGCGCGAGCGCGGGTTGGCGAATCTCGACGAATTGGTCGCGCAATTGGTGGCTGCGCGATCGGGGGAGCTGGGGGATCAGGTGGTCGACGCCTTGCTGAACCAGGAAACCAGCTTTTTCCGCGATGCCGCGGTGCTCGATGCGGTGGGCGACGCCGTGCAGGAGATGCGGCACCAGGTTTCCGACCGGCGGCTGCGCATCTGGTCGGCCGGCTGCTCGACAGGACAGGAGCCGCTGAGCCTTGCCATGCTCTTTGCCGAGCGCGGCATGGGCGACGGGTTGTGCGCGCCCGAGATCGTAGCGACAGACCTCTCCCCCGCAGCGCTCGCCCGCGCGCGATCGGGCAAATTCTCCCAGTTCGAGATCCAGCGCGGCCTGCCCGTGCGGCGGATGATGACCTGGTTTGACAGCCAGGGCGGCGATTGGGTCGCGAAGCACGATCTGGTTCGCCGCGTGCAGTTCCGCCAGCATAACCTCACGGCCGATCCGGCGCCTCCGGGCAAATTCGACATCATCCTGTGCCGCAACGTGCTGCTCTATTTCTCGCCCGCGATGCGGCGCACCGTGTTCGACGTGCTTTCCAGCGCGATCCGGCCGGGCGGGCTGCTGGTGCTGGGCGCGGGAGAGACCGTGATCGGGCAGACCGAGCATTTCACCCCGAGCGAGCGCTTTCGCGGCTTCTATCGCGCGGCGATCCCGTCGCTCCATACTTCGCGCGCCGCCGCTGCGGGTTGATCCCGCGCGCCAAGCGGCCATAACGGCGGGGTGAGCGATCTTCCGATCATCGACGCACCGTCCCCCAATTTCAACGAGCGTAAGCTGCCGGTGAGCATGATCGTGCTCCATTATACCGGCATGGAAACCGGCGAGGCCGCGCTTGAGCGCCTACGCGATCCGGCGGCGGAGGTTTCCGCGCATTATCTGGTTGAGGAAGACGGCCGGATCTTCCGCCTGGTCGATGAGGACAAGCGCGCCTGGCATGCGGGCCGCGCGCACTGGCGGGGGATCAAGGACGTCAATTCGGCTTCCGTCGGCATCGAGATCGTCAATCCCGGCCATGACCATGGCTATCGCAATTTCACCGAGGCACAGATGAGCGCGGTGATTCCTTTGGTGGCGGAAATCAAGGAACGCCACGGCATCACGCGCGGAAACGTCGTCGGCCATTCCGACGTCGCGCCTGCGCGCAAGCAGGATCCGGGCGAATTGTTCAACTGGCATGCGCTGGCACGACTGCGGCTGGCGCTGCCGCGACCGACGCGCAACCTGGTCGATCCCGGCTGGCCGGATGCGGGCTTCATGCTGGCGCTGGAGCGGTTCGGCTATGACGTGGAGGACCGCGTGGCTGCGGTCACGGCTTTCCAGCGGCGCTTCCGGCCCGAGATGATCGACGGCGAGATCGACGCCGAATGCCGCTGCCTGTTGCTCGCGCTGCTGCTGCCGAAGCCGCAGGGGGATGATTGATGCGAAGGTCGACGCTCGGAATTTCGATGCTCGGGATTCCGGTGGTAGTCGGCGCAATCTGGCTCCTGCCGCTTGCTATCTCCATTCGCGCGCTTTGGGGAGGCTACATCAACTGCGGCACTGGCTGCCTGCTACCCGGCGACCTTCTCTGGATGGTCGGTGTGCCGTTCCTTGTCCTGACAACCTTGATCGTTTCCAGCATCCTCTATGCCAAGCGGCAGTTTCCGCTTCTTGCACTGATCGCGGCGTGTGGAGCCGGTGTCTTTGCCTGGCCATTTCATTTCGTTGCGTTGACGGGGGGTGTTTAACGCGGGATGGCCAAGAAGCACTATCTCTCAGCCACCTTCGCCGATGGATATGTGAAGACGATCGGGGCGGTCTCCACGCCGTTCACGCATATGTGGCGGATCGTCGCGATCCTCGCCAACGGCAAGACCGAGGTGTTCTGGGGGCACACCAAATCCCTGGCCGAGGCGAAGCGGAAGCGCGCGCCGGCAGAGGAGGGCGCGAAGATGCGCGGCTGGCAGCGATACGACTTCGAGATCGCCGAACTCGTGGCCGACGATCGATAGGGCTTACATTCGCCGCATTTCCCGCTATCTCCGCCGGGCCAGAGGGTTGGGCGGCCGCGTTGCATTTCGGTGCACCGAGGAAAGTCCGGGCTCCACGGAAATACGGTGCCGGGTAACGCCCGGCGGGGGCGACCCCAGGGAAAGTGCCACAGAGAGCAGACCGCCCACTGGTCCTTCGGGATTGAGGGCAAGGGTGAAAGGGTGCGGCAAGAGCGCACCGCGCGACTGGTAACAGAAGCGGCATGGCAAACCCCACCGGGAGCAAAACCGAATAGGGACGGCGCATGAGGGTTTCCGCCTCGCCGTCCGGGTTGGTTGCTTGAGAGGCGGAGCAATCCGTCTCCTAGAGGAATGGCCGCACAGCGCTTTCCAGGTTTTCCTGGCGAGCGTGGACAGAACCCGGCTTACAGACCCTCTGGCACCTTATCGTCATCCCAGCGCAAGCCGGGGAGTCTGTGCATCGCGTGTGCCCTTGCGGTCTGCGATCCCAGCTTTCGCTGGGATGACGCAAGGGGTGGCCTTCTGCGTCGCTCACACCTATTTGCGCCCCTGATATGGCGCGTTCGACACGATCTTCCGACTGGGGCTTTCCACGCTGGCGCGCTTACGGCGCAGAACGCGAGGCGGTGACCGTGCGCATGTGCGACCGGCATGGCTGCAACGAGCCGGGCGACCGGCCCGCGCCCAAATCGCCGAACAGCCCCGAGCGCTGGTATTTCTGCGAGACGCATGCGGGCGAATACAACCGCAACTGGAACTATTTCGAAGGACTGACTGCCGAGGAAGCCGCCGAGCGCGAGGCGCAGGAGCGGCGCGACGCCAGCGGCTATACGGAGAGCAAAGCGAACAGCTGGGCGGGCCCTGGCGACGGCAGCCGTTCGCGCGACGAGATGCGCGCGCTTGAGGTGCTGGAGCTGGAAGTCGATGCCGATTTCGACACGGTGCGGATGGCGTGGCGGCGGCTGGCCAAATCGAACCACCCGGATATTCGCCCCGGCGACGCCGAGGCGGCAAAGCGCTTCCAGGCGATCCAGGCGGCCTATGATGTGCTCAAGGCCGCCGAAGAAGCGCGGACCTGGAAGCCGGACTGAGCTTTGGGGTTTGATCGCGGTGCCAATGCTGACCTGCGTGAGCGACCGCATCCCCCTCCGTCATCCCGGGCTCCACCCCTCGGCACGCGATGGACGTGCGGCTCAGGCGGCGATCCGTGCGGCCTAGTGGACCCCGGCACAGGGCCGGGGTGACGAGGAGGGGCGCGGCGGCGCTCGCAACGCCGCGTCGGAACTGCTTTGAACGGGGACGGCGTCAGTGCCCATCTGTCATCCCGGGCTTGTCCCGGGATCCACCCCTCGGCGCGCGATGGACGTGCGGTTCTAGCGTCAGACCGTGCTGCTCGTTGGACCCCGGCACAAGGCCAGGGTGACGAAGAACGGGCAAAGAAGCGCGCGCGCCGGTTGCTAGCCCGCGTAACGCTCCGCCGTTGCCCGGATCAGCGCGATCATTCCCGGGATCCCATTTGTGCGCTGCTTTGTCAGGAAGCGTTCAAGACCAAGCGGGGCTAGTTCGCGGTCGATGTCGATCGCAAGTATTTCGTTGGGCGACTTATCCTGAACAAGAGATAAGATCGTTGCCACCACACCCTTAGGAAAAGCAGCTTCCGCATCGGCATAAAAGTGGAGGCGACCATCTGGAAGCACGGTGGGATATGTCCAAACCTTCGACGCGCAGCCGCGGACCAGTGTGGCATCGGTTTTCAGCGCTTCGGGCATCGGCTCGAGAGCCTCGCCGATCTCCTTGAGAGCAATTTTCTGCTCAATGCCGTCAAGGAAGGTTAGTTCTTCGGAAATCTCGGCGAAGGTGCGCATGGGGCGTCTATAACGAGGCTCCCCCATAAACCAAACCGTGATGCCGGACTTGTTCCGGCATCCACCGTTCAGCGCGCGATGAGGTTGGAGCCTCTTGCTTTCCGCCAAGCCGCCCGGTGGCCCCCGGAACAAGTCCGGGGTGACAACGGTGCTGTCAGAGGTCCACGCCCGCGGCGATGGCTTCGAGCTTGCGGATGCGCTCCTTGAGGTCCGCCACTTCGATGCGCGAGGCGACCGAAGGGCCGGACTGGCCGGGTTGCGCCTCCGCGATGGCGTGGCGCTCGGTCAGTTCCTGGCGCTTCAGGGCCAGCCAGCCGCGCCACCCGGCGAGGGTCGCTGCGGTGACCATGCCGAGCCCGGCGAGGCCGGATGCGGCGACGGTGATGTAAAGATTGGGATCGTGGGTCACGTCATTCCTCCCTGGTCAGACGTCAGCTTTTGTCGCGCAGCGATTCGATCTCGCGGTCGAGACGGGCGCTGCTGTCATTGGTGTCGGTCACCACCCGCTCGAGGACCTGAACGCGTTCCTTGATGGCGCGCAGTTCCTCCTTGAGCCGGGCATTCTCCGCGGCGATCGCCGGATCGGCGCCCCGCGGCGTGTAGGTCTCGTTGCCCCACTTGTCCTTGTGAATGCCGTACCGCGCCTTCAGCACGCTGCCGATCGTGACGATCACGATAATCGCGACAACCATTTCGAACGGGTTCATTGCACTAAACTCCCTTTGGCGCGCCTCGCGGCGCTAGTTCTGAGCCGCAGCCTGGGCGCTGCGAAGGGCGCGGCGGCGGGGACGGTCCCGGCTCTCTGCGAGGGCAATACCTCCCCCGCACAGTGCCGTCAGCACTGCGAAAAACACGATCATGAATTTATTCCTTAGTTGAGCGGCGCGTCGCGCAGCTGGTCAATTTCTTCCGCGAGGGCGACCCCGCGATCGGTGATGATCCTTTCCAGGACCTGGACCCGTTGTTCGAGCCGTTCGGTCTGGGCGGCATATTGGGCGGCCTTTTCGGCGACCATCGTCGCTTCGATCTCCATCTTGCGCTGCTGCATCGCGAGCCAGGGCTTGAAGAAGACCCCTCCGAAGATCGCGAGGATCCCGCAGGAGATGCCGAGGATCGGGATGAGGATCGGGGAAATCATTGGTTTGTTCCTCTCGTTTCGTTCTTCAGCGCAGCGCGTCGATTTCGCGGGCGGTGCGCTCGGCCGGATCGGTGGCGATCCGTTCTAGCACTGCGATCCGCTCCTCGAGCCGCGAGATCTGGCCGGTGAGCCGCTCATTCTCGCTTGCGAGCAGGCCGATCTTGCGTTCGGCTTCCGGGTCGTTCTTCGGCGTAGTGCCGCTCCATTCATTCTCGAGCGCATAGCCGTGCTTCGCACGGATCCAGTTGTTCACCACCCAGCCAATCGTCGAAATTGCGACCAAGGCGAGTATGAAGACCATAACTTCGTCGTTCATGTCCTTCCTCCCTCTTTGGCCTGCGCCTTAGCGCAGGCTGTCGATTTCGTCGGCGAGGCGCGTGTTGCGGCTCGTATAGTACATCTCGATGTCGGCAAGCCGGCGATCGATGTCGCGGAACTTCGAGCGGACCTCGCTGGTGGTGCGCTTCGGATTGCTGCGCACGCCCTGCCAGAATTTCTGCTCTTCCGGGCCTTCATAGAGGCCGGCGGGCTTGTTCGGAGCGAGCCAGGCGATCAGCAGATAGCCCAGGATCACCGTGCCGCTGGTCGAGAGGGCGAGTACGACCATGCCGACACGCAGCCAGATCGCTTCGATCCCGGTGTAATCGGCGAGACCCGAGCAGACGCCCATGATCTTGCCATTCTGCTTGTCCAGGTAGAATTTGGTGCGGCTCGACATTTCAGTTCCTCCTCGAAACGTCATATTCGGCTTCGGTGCGCTCGGGGCGCAGCGGGCGGAAATCGGGGTTGTCGGCGGCAATGATGCGTTCGACGGTGATCAGGCGCTCTTCAAGCTGACGGGCGACATAGTGGAGCTCATCCAGGAGCTTCTCGTCTTCCCCGGTGATCGTCCCGATCTGCTTCCACTTGGTGACGTAGTGGAAGACCAGCCAGGGCAACCCGATGAAGATCGATCCGATCGCGATGATCGGGATGAAGATTTCCTCCATCGCTTATTCTCCCTTGCCGACGCGTGCCTTCAGCGCCGCCAGTTCGGCCTCAACCTTGTCGTTCGACTTGAGCTCGGCGATTTCCTCTTCGAGCGTCTTGGGGATCGAGCCCAGGCCGGCTGCTTCGGCACGGCCTTCGGCGAAATCCACCCGGCGTTCGAGGACGTCGAAGCGCGAGAAGGCGTCCTGCATCTTCGAGCCGTTGGTCATCTCGCGGAGCCGCGTCCGATTGTTGGCGCTCTCCAGGCGGGCGACCACCGAATTCTGGCGGGTGCGGGCTTCGCGCAGCTTGGTCTGCAGCTTGGTGATGTCCTCTTCCGAAGCCTTGAGCGCTTCGTCGAGCACCGCGATCTCAGCCGTCAACTGCTCGCACATATCGGCAGCCTTCTGCTTCTCGACCAAAGCGGCCTTGGCCAGGTCCTCGCGGCCCTTGCTCAGCGCCAGCTCGGCCTTTTCCGTCCAGCTCGACTGAAGCCCTTCCAGCTTCGAGATGTGCCGACGCATTTCCTTCTGGTCGGCGATCGTGCGGGCCGCGGAAGCGCGGACTTCGACGAGGGTTTCCTCCATCTCGAGGATGATCATGCGGATCATCTTGGCGGGGTCTTCCGCCTTATCCAGCAGATCGGTGACGTTCGCGGCGATGATGTCGCGGGTTCGAGAGAAGATACCCATAATCAAATACTCCTTCGGGATGGGGGCCGGGAGGGGCTAGGGGGACACCCTCCCGGCGGTGCCGCATGCCGGGGCAGGCAAGCGGCAGACTTCGTTATGCGACCAGCGGCGCCGAGACCGTGCCTGCGACCAGCAGCACGCTGCTGAGCAGGGCGAACGAGACGGCGAGGAAGGCATTGCGGAAGTTGTTGTTGGCATAAGTCATATTGAATTCCCTGAACCTTGGCTTGTTTCGTTGGCCCTTGATCGGGCTTGCCTGATACTCAGCACAAGCCGTGCCAATTTCCAGAAATGGCGGTTTTCAGCCATTTTCGCCATTCATATGGGGTTCAGGCGCATTTTATAACTTGCCAATAGTTAGGAAAATTCGCCAAGGGTTCGGCATGGAGCGCACAACCCACGTTATCGGCCAATCGGCGCCGTTTCTTGACGCGCTGGAGCGCGCCAGCCGCGCGGCGCAACTCGATCGCCCGGTGCTCGTGATCGGAGAGCGCGGGACCGGCAAGGAACTGGTTGCGGAGCGCCTGCATCGCCTCTCGCCGCGCTGGGATCAGCCCCTCGTGGTGATGAACTGCGCTGCTTTGCCCGAGACGCTGATCGAGGCGGAATTGTTCGGGCATGAAGCGGGTGCGTTTACCGGCGCGACAAAGGCGCGGGCAGGGCGCTTCGAAGAGGCGCATCGCGGCACGCTGTTTCTCGACGAACTGGGCACGCTTTCCATGGGCGCGCAGGAAAGGCTGCTGCGCGCGGTGGAATATGGCGAGATCCACCGTATCGGTTCGTCGCGCCCTGTACGGGTGGATGTACGCATCGTGGCGGCGACCAACGAGCATCTGCCCGAGAGGGTGGAGAAGGGCACGTTTCGCGCCGATCTGCTCGACCGGCTGAGCTTCGAGGTGGTCACGCTGCCGCCGCTCCGGCACCGCAAGGGCGATGTGCAGGTGCTTGCGGACTTTTACGGCCGACGCATGGCTTCCGAGATCGGGATGCAGGACTGGCCCGGCTGGGGGCCGAACGCGCTCGACACGCTGGAGAATTACAGCTGGCCGGGCAATGTGCGCGAACTGCGCAACGTGGTGGAGCGCGCCGTGTATCGCTGGGAGCATGACGGACCGGTGGACGCGATCGAGATCGACCCGTTCGATTCACCCTTCCGCCCGCGCGCCGCGGTGGCGGGGAGCGCGGCACCCGCGCCGGCTCCTGCCGCATCCGCTGCGATCGAGCCGACCCCTGCGCCCGCGCCCGGGCTGGACGGCGGTACGGATTTCAAGACGCGGGTAAACCGCTTTGAGCGCGAATTGCTCTCGCGCGCGCTGGCCGAGAACCGGTTCAACCAGCGATCGACCGCCGAGGCGCTGGGCCTGAGCTATGATCAGCTGCGCCACGCGCTCAAGCGCCACGATCTGCTGGGGGCAACTGGCTAGGAATCAGGCTTATAAGCCCGCCTTGAAGCCGGCCGGGCTCTTTAGCCCCGCTCGACCTATCCTTTAGGTCAAGACGACCGCTGCCTATATGGAGCCTGTCGAAAATGGCAGGTCGGTATCTGGTGAGCCCCGGCCACCGTTCCTCGGAACGGTTGTTCCAGCCCTTTGCGGGGTCGCGGACCATGACGGAAGCGAGCGTTTTAGCCCGCCCGTCGTTGCTGCGCCTTTTCGGCTCGATGCATCGCCGTGTCGGCTGAGCGCCTCTGTCAACCACGTGCCTTGGCACGGAGACGAGGAACCCGTCATGTTCACCGACTACCTAAAATATCTCCCCCTGCTCTCGATGTGTGGATGGATCGCGATGTTCGCATCCAAGCACAAAAGCCTGTTTCTGGGCGATTGCATGGGCCTGCTTTACCATCTGGCGCTCATGCCGGCGGTCGTTCTTCTCCCAGGCAGCGCCGAAATAAAGTTCGCCGGATACCTCTGGCTGTTCTGCGATGCGATGATCGACATGGCCTCGATCAACGGTGCCGGGCACGAAAACACCTGGATTGCACGGATGTGCGTCCATCTTCTGGCATCGATCTGGATAGTCGGCGCTTCCCTGGGAATGTCAGGCGCGGCCTGCTTCATCGGGGTTCCGCTGGGCATGGGCCTGTTCCTGCACGCCCTGCTCGGGCCGCGTATCGCCAATACCAAGCAGGTTCTGGGCGCGTTCGTCGTCCCCGGCATGATCGCCTGGTTGCTCTCTGTCGCCTATTGGCTGGGGGCTTTCCCCGCGATGTTGCCCGGCGGGATATGATCGATCTGCCTTTGCTTCGCGGGCGGACGATGGTCGCCCGCGAAGTCTATCGAACAGGCAATGGTGCTCAATGCATGTTGGTCATCGCCAGCAGCATCGGGATCGACAACATCACGTTCAGGCGCGAGGCCATCATCGCGGTTTTGGCCGCCTTCGCCTTGGTCGCGTCGTCCGCTTCGACCAGGCCGAGAGCTTTCTTCTGGTTCGGCCAGATCACGAACCACACATTCGCCGCCATGATGAGCGCGAGCCACATGCCAATGCCGATGAGTTGATAGCCGGGCTGCAGGGCCAGGCCCTGATGCAGTTCGTCATACAGCCAGGCGAGGATCGCCCCCGTGATCACCGTGAGCAACGCGGCCCAGCGGAAGAAGAACAGCGCCTTGGGCGCGATGAACTTGGAAACGCCTGGCTTCAGCTCGGCGGGGATCGACGGCATGGTCGGGATCTGCACAAAGTTGAAATAGTAAAGCAGGCCGATCCAGACGATGCCGAAAAAGACGTGAAGCCACTGGAAGATGTGATTGGCGTCGAGCGTCACATATTCGGAGTAAAACGGCGAGAAGATCATCCCCAGCGCCAGCACGAAGCCGACCGCCAGCACCGCGTGCAGATTGCCGAAAAACTTGTCCATAAACCTCTCCCCTGGATTGCCCCGCCGGCCGCTTGCCCCGCCAGTCTGGATAGCGCGCAGTTTATGATCGGAATTTTCGTTTGTCACACGCAATGAAATTTGTGGGACGGCGGGGCGTTTTAGGGTTTAGGCGCGGAGCGCAAGCCCGGCCGGCGCGTTGGGCTGCCAAATTCAACATCACGGAGTAACCGCCATGGCTTTCGAACTTCCCCCGCTTCCTTATGCCAAGGACGCGCTTGCGCCGCACATCTCGGCCGAGACGCTCGAATTCCATCATGGCAAGCATCACAAGGCCTATGTCGACAAGACCAACGGCTTCGTCACCGAAAAGGGTCTGGAAGGGCGCAAGCTGAGCGAGGTCATCCTCCACGCCAAGGAAACCGGCGACAAGGCGCTGTTCAACAATTCGGCCCAGATCTGGAACCACACTTTCTATTGGCACAGCCTGAGCCCCAAAAAGCAGACCCCTTCGGGCAAGCTGGCCGAGCTGATCGAGGAGAGTTTCGGCACGACCGAGGAGCTGGTGAAGCAGCTGGTCGCGGAATCGGTCGGCCACTTCTCCAATGGCTGGGGCTGGCTGGTGCTCGACGGCGGCAAGCTGAAGGTGACGTCGCTGCACGACGCCGACACGCCGGTCGCCTATGAAGGCATGGTCCCGTTGCTGACGATCGACGTGTGGGAGCACGCTTACTATATCGATTATCGCAATGCGCGCCCCGGCTATCTCGAAGCGGTTACCGCGAACCTGATCAACTGGGATTTCGCCGCCCAGAACCTTGACGGCCAGGGCGTAAGCCGCGCCGATCAGGGCAGCTGATTGCTTTTTCCCTCTCCCATCCGGGAGAGGGAATTACCCTTCCGGCGGAATCGGCGCGTCTTCGGGCTTGTCGAGCTGGAGACCGTGCTTGAGCAGCATCGGGATGTTGAGCATCGCGAACACCAAAGTCATCGGGATCACCGCCCAGGTCTTGAACGTCACCCACTGATCCCAGCTCAGCATCTGGCGCATCACTTCGTTGAGGATCGCCATCGCGGTGAAGAACAGCGCCCAGTTGATCGTCAGCAGCCGCCAGCCCTTGGCCGAAAGGCCGGGATAGGCGGTCTGGAGCAGGGTCTGGAGGAGCGGTTTGTCGGCCACCAAACCGTACCCCAGGATGATCGCGAACATCGCATAGACGATCGTCGGCTTCATCTGGATGAAGGTCTGATCGTGGAAATAGAGCGTAAGCCCGCCGAACACGAGGACGAGCGCGCCCGAGATCCACAGCATCGGCGAGATGTGGCGCGTCTTCCACCAGCTCAGCGCCATCGTGGCACCCATCGCCACCATGAAGGCGGCAGTGGCGGCGAAGATGCGCTCCAACTGCGCGCCTGGGGCGAAGCTGTTGACCGCGAAGAAGACGGCGAGCGGGCCGAAATCGATCAGCATGCGCAGGCCGGGCGAAGCGGCGGGTTTGGTATCAGCGGCCATTGGTAAGCTCTTCCACGCCAGCGATGATCCGCGCAACCTCGTTCGCGTCGAACGGGCGGAGATCGTCGACTTTCTCGCCCACGCCGATCGCATGGATCGGCAGGCCATACTTCTGGGCGGCAGCGACGAGCACGCCGCCGCGCGCGGTGCCGTCTAGCTTGGTCATGGCCAGGCCGGTTACGCCTGCGACTTCCTTGAACACCTCGATCTGCGACAGGGCGTTCTGCCCGGTGGTCGCGTCGAGGACGAGCACCACGTCATGCGGACTGGCGGGATTGAGGCGGCCCAGCACGCGGCGGATCTTGGCCAGCTCGTCCATCAGTTCGCGCTTGTTCTGGAGGCGGCCTGCGGTGTCGACGATCAGAACGTCGATGCCCTTTTCCGTCGCCTGCTTCACCGCTTCGAACACGATTCCTGCAGCGTCGCCGCCCTCGGGGCCGGTGACAATCGGCACGCCAATCCGCTCCGCCCATGTCTTGAGCTGGCCGATCGCTGCGGCGCGGAACGTGTCGCCCGCCGCCAGCATCACGCCATAATCCTGCTCGATCAGCAGATTGGCGAGCTTGGCGATGGTGGTGGTCTTGCCGCTGCCGTTGACGCCGATGACGAGGATCACCTGCGGGCGCGGAAAGGCTTCGATCTCCAGCTTCTTGCTGACGGGTTCGAGAACCTTGGCGATCTCCTCCGCGACTATCAGCCGGATGCCCAATTCCTCAAGATTGCGCTCGACCTGCGCTTCCTCAAGCCGGTTCCGAATGCGCGCGGCGGTCGCGGGGCCGAGATCGGAGGCGATCAGCGCCTCTTCGATATCGTCGAGCTGCTGCGCATCGAGGCGGGCGAGGCCAAGCCCCGCCAGATTGCCGACGATCCGGTCGGTCGTCTTCCTGAAGCCGCCGAGCAGGCGTTCGTGCCAGGAGGGGCCGCTCATGCGATCAGCTTTCCATCGTGCACGGCGTCGATCTTCACGCTCACAATATCTCCGACTTGGGCTTGGGGCAGGCGCACCTCGGCGAAATTGCCGGCGTGGCCGCTGGTTCCGGGCCGCTCTACCAGCACTTGCTGGGTGCTGCCTATCAGGCTTTGCAGCCATGTGCTGCGCGATTGTGCCGCGGCGGTGCGCAGCCGGGCTGCGCGCTCCTTGATCGTCGCCGCGTGCACCTGCGGCATCTTCGCGGCGGGCGTGCCGCTGCGCGGGCTGTAGGGGAAGATATGGCCGTGGACGATCTGCGCGTCGGCGATCAGGGCGAGGGTGTTGGCGAACATTTCATCGGTCTCGGTCGGGAAGCCGGCGATCAGATCCGCGCCGATCGCGATCTCGGGCCGGGCCGCCTTGAGCCGCTCGACAAGTGCCACGCTTTCAGCGCGGCTGTGGCGGCGCTTCATCCGCTTGAGGATCATGTCGTCGCCCGCCTGGAGCGAGAGATGGACATGCGGCTGGATGCGGGGCTCCTCGGTCAGCAGCGCGAAGAGCCGGCCGTCGATTTCGATACCGTCTAGCGAGGAGAGGCGCAGGCGCCTGAGGGCAGGGACGTGCGACAGGATCCGCTCGACCAGCGCGCCAAGGCTCGGCGATCCGGGCAAGTCGGGGCCGTAGCTGGTCAGGTCGACGCCCGTCAGCACCACCTCGGCATGGCTCTCGGCCAGCATCGCGATCCGCTCGATCAGCGCGCCTGCTGGCACCGAGCGGCTGTTTCCCCGGCCGTACGGGATCGTGCAGAAGGTGCAGCGATGGTCGCAGCCATTCTGCACTTCGACGAATGCGCGGGCATGGGTGGAAAAGCTCGCGGCGAGATGCGGCGCGGTTTCGCGCACGCCCATGATGTCCTGCACCTGTACCGGTTCGCTCGATCCCCAGGCGAAGGCGCTGAGCTTTTCGGCGTTGCCGATCACCCGGCTGACTTCGGGCATGGCGGCGAACGATGCGGGGTCGATCTGCGCCGCGCACCCTGTCACCACCAGTTCCGCATCGGGCCGTTCGCGGAGCGCGCGGCGGATCGCCTTGCGCGTTTGCTTGACGGCCTCGTTGGTCACCGCGCAAGAGTTGACCACGATCGTGTCGCGCTCGCCGAGCAGCGCGCGGATCGTTTCGCTCTCGGCGATGTTCAGCCGGCAGCCGAGACTGATGATATGAGGGGACGGCATTGGCCGACGATCTAGGGATGCAGGGAAAGGATGTCCACGCGAAGGCGCGCGAGGTGGTGGGCTTCTGGTATGCGCTGACGCCCGAACAGCATTTCGCCAAGTCCGATCGGCTGGATCAAGAAATCGGCCGACGCTTCGGCGCGCTGCGCGACGAGTTGCTGGCGAGCAAGGCGGAAGGATGGCGCGGCGAGCCCGAGACGATGCTGGCGGCGATCATCGCGCTCGACCAGTTCAGCCGGAATATCCATCGCGGGACGGCGGAGGCCTTTGCTGCCGACGGGCTCGCGCTGGAGTTGACGTTGGAGGCGCTAGACAAGGGCTGGGACGCAGGGATGACCGCCGAGCAAAAGCGGTTTCTCTACATGCCGCTGATGCATGCCGAGGACCCAGCGATGCAGGACCTGTGCATCGACAAGTTCGAAGCGCTCGGTGACAGGCTGTCGCTGGACTTTGCGCACCAGCACGCCGGCGTGATTATCCGGTTCGGGCGTTTCCCGTCGCGAAACGCGGCCCTGGGACGCGAATCGACCGAGCTTGAGAGGGAGTATCTGGCGCTGCCGGATGCGGGGTGGTGAGCGACTTCCGCCCGGCGCGTCGTCCGTAAGCCCTGCGTTCAGCCCGCCTGGCGCTGCGGCTCGGCGGGTGCGGCGGTTTCGCGCTCCAGCGCGGCCTGCGACTGGACCAGCAGACGCCGCTCGGCCAGCAGACGGCGGATGCCCGTGACCGACATCGGACGGCCATAGAGCCAGCCCTGCGACTTGGCGCAGCCGAGCGCGCGCAGGCGCTCCTCGATCTCGGGGGTCTCAACGCCTTCGGCCGTGATCGGCAGGTTCAGGCTTTCGCCCAGGCCGACGATCGCGTTGACGATCGCCGCCGAATCCGGATTCTCGATCAGCGAAATGACGAAGCTCTTGTCGATCTTGATCCGGTCGAACGGCAGCGCGCGGAGGTGCGCGAGCGACGAATAGCCGGTGCCGAAATCGTCGAGTGCGAGGCGTACGCCCTGATTTTTGAGGCTGCCGACGATCGATTGCGCGAGCGCCAGATTGTCGAACAGCGAGCTTTCAGTGATCTCGACTTCCAGGCGGTTGGCCGGGAATCCCGTTTCAGTCAGCACCTTGATGATCTTCT
Source organism: Sphingomonas soli NBRC 100801 (assembly GCF_001591025.1). Classification (GTDB taxonomy): domain Bacteria; phylum Pseudomonadota; class Alphaproteobacteria; order Sphingomonadales; family Sphingomonadaceae; genus Sphingomonas; species Sphingomonas soli. Next base: position 352,266 of record NZ_BCTZ01000004.1, on the reverse strand, counting down.
GTGCAAGCCACGCGTCCCGCAGCTGCCAGGGCGAAATGTTGATCGAGAGGCTGAGCGACGGATCCCAATCGCGCGCGGCCAGGAAGGACTGGCGCATGATCGAGAGCGAAAGATCCGCGATCATCCCCGTTTCTTCCGCGATCGGGATGAACGATTCGGGGCTGATCAACCCGCGAACCGGATGCTCCCAGCGCGCCAGAACCTCGAAGCCGTGAAGCCGGCCGGTCGAAAGATCGACCTGCTGCTCGAAATAGGGAACGATCTCGCCGCGCGGAATGGCCGTGCGCAGGCCGCTTTCGAGCTCGTTGCGGACCTGAAGCTCGCGTTCCATCGAATGATCGAACCAGGCGTAGCGATTGCGGCCCGATTTCTTGGCTGCATACATCGCGATATCGGCCGAGCGCATCAGCGCATCGATGCTCCCGCAATCAAAATCTGACCGGGCGACGCCGAGCGAACAGGAGATGTGGAGCCGAAGGCCCTCCGCCTCGAACGGCTGGGCCATGCGGCTGACCAGCTTCTCCGCGATGCGTTCGACAAAACCCGGCTCGGCGGGATCGAACAGGAAACCACATGAGAATTCGTCGCCCCCCAGCCGCGCGGTCAGCGCGATCGGGGGCATGATGGCCGCTATCTCCGCGGCGACGGCGCGAAGCAATGCATCGCCCACTGCGTGGCCATGCATGTCGTTCACCGTCTTGAAGTGGTCGAGATCGAGCATCAGCATCGCCATGGCCTTGCGGCGGCGCGTAGCGCGGACGAACATCGCCGCGCCTTCCTCCGAGATCGAGCGGCGATTGAGGAAACCGGTGAGCGGATCGCGCGCCGCAAGGGCCTGGGCGCGCTCCTCCGCCGCAGCGCGAATCTGGACTTCCTGGCTGAGCGCGGCATGGCGCCGCCAGCCGAAGAGGATCAGCGCGACATTGAGAAGCAGCGCGATGACGAGAGTGCGATCGGCCGGCTCACCACCTTCGAAATAATGCTGGAGGGTCTTGGACAGAACCGAGCTGCCCGTTCCCACGAACAGGAGGATCGCCGCCACGGCGATGGCACCGGACAACAGGCTGGCCTGCGGCTTGCGGTTTTCTGCCCGAGATTCGTCCTCGTGATCCAGCGACATGCCGGGATACACTCCCCCTTGATCGACGGGAGGGCTTGCCACGTCGAGGGTATAGATCAGGTTAAACCCTGACATATTTGGGGGAGGCCGTGCGCGGGGGAGCGAGCGGTTGCGTTTCGCGCCGGCCCCGTCTATGTGGCCAGCCATCCGTTCCAAGGAACGCGAGACGCATCAGCGCCCACGGGTGCAGGCCGGCCGACGAGGTTTCGTCCGCCGGCTCGCTTTGCGTTTGGCGTAACTGGCGCGAAAACTGGAGTGATTTGGGCCCTATGTTCGAGAGTTTGAGCGATCGGTTAGGCGGCGTTTTCGAGCGCCTGCGGGGCCGTGGCGCGCTCTCCGAAACCGATGTGCGCACCGCGATGCGCGAGGTCCGGATCGCGTTGCTGGAGGCCGATGTCGCGCTTCCGGTGGCGCGAGACTTCGTCGAGAAGGTGACGGAGCAGGCGGTCGGCCAGAACGTGCTGCGCTCGGTCACGCCGGGTCAGCAGGTCGTCAAGATCGTCCATGACGCGCTGGTCGAAATGCTTGGCTCGGATACGTCCGAGCTGCAGATCGGCGTTACGCCGCCGGCCGTTATCATGCTCGTCGGTCTTCAGGGCTCGGGCAAGACGACGACGACCGCGAAGCTTGCCAAGCTCCTGAAGAAGGACGGCAAGAAGGTGATGATGGCGTCGCTCGACGTCAATCGCCCCGCCGCGCAGGAGCAGTTGGCGGTTCTCGGCACGCAGACCGAGGTGACCACGCTGCCGATCGTCGCCGGTCAGCAGCCGGTGGAAATCGCGCGGCGCGCGATGAATTCAGCGAAGCTGCAAGGCTTCGATGTGCTGATGCTCGATACTGCGGGCCGCCTGCACGTCGATCAGGCGCTGATGGACGAGATGAAGTCGGTGGCGGAAATCGCCAACCCGGCAGAAATCCTGCTCATCGTCGATAGCCTGACCGGCCAGGACGCGGTCAACGTCGCAAGCAGCTTCTCGGAGCAAGTGCCGCTTACCGGGGTGATCCTCACCCGCATGGACGGCGATGCGCGCGGTGGTGCCGCGCTGTCGATGCGCGCGGTCACCGGCAAGCCGATCAAGTTCGCGGGCATGGGCGAGAAGCTCGACCAGATCGAATCGTTCCACCCGAAGCGTGTCGCGGGCCGCATCCTGGGCATGGGGGACGTGGTCTCGCTGGTCGAGAAGGCCGCCGAGGCGATCGACGCCGAGGAAGCCGAGCGCATGCAGGCGCGGCTCTCCAAGGGCCAGTTCGACATGAACGATCTGCGCGGCCAGCTTGCCCAGATGCGCAAGATGGGCGGCATCGGAGCGCTGGCGGGGATGATCCCCGGCATGAAGAAGGCGCAGGCCGCGATGAATGCGAGCGGGATGGACGATCGTATCCTGATCCGCATGGACGCGATGATCACCTCGATGACGCCCAAGGAGCGTGCCAAGCCCGAGCTGCTCAATGCCAAGCGCAAGATCCGCGTGGCAAAGGGCTCGGGCGTGACGGTTCAGGACGTCAACAAGCTGCTCAAGATGCACCAGGAAATGCAGACCGCGATGAAGCGGCTGAAGAAGATGGGCGGCCTGAAGGGGATGCTGGGCATGCTGGGCAAGGGCGGCCCGGGTGGCGGCATGGCCGGGCTCGGCAACGCGCTGGGCGGCAAGGACATGGGCGAGATGATGGGCAAGATGGGCGGCAATCTGCCCGGCCTGCCCGGTGGGCCGAACCTGCCGCCCGGTTTCGAAGATTTGCTGAAGAAGAAATAGCCCGAACCGTCACCCCGGCGAAAGCAGGGGTCTCATGCGGCAAGGGCGCGGACGACAACCAAAAGCCCCGGCTTTCGCCGGGGTGACGATTTGAAAAGAAGGAATATCAAATGGCTCTCTCTATGCGTCTTTCGCGCGGCGGTTCGAAGAAGCGCCCCTATTACCGGATCGTGATCGCTGATGCCCGCGCGCCCCGCGACGGCAAGTTCATCGAGAAGATCGGCACCTACAACCCGCTCCTCGCCAAGGATTCGGCCGATCGCCTGAAGCTCGACACCGAGCGCGCCGCGCACTGGCTCAAGATGGGCGCGCAGCCGACCGATCGCGTCGCTCGCTTTCTCGACGTGCTTGGCGTCAAGGAGCGCGCTGCCAAGAACAACCCGAAAAAGGGTGAGCCGGGCGACAAGGCCAAGGAGCGTGCAGAAGAGCGCGCCGAGAAGCTGAAGGCAGCCGAGGAAGCCGCCGCCGAAGCAGCAGCCGCACCTGCAGTCGAAGAAGCCCCGGCCGCAGAAGAAGCCCCGGCTGCTGAAGTCGCAGCTGAGGAAGCTCCGGCTGCCGACGCTGCCGAGGAAAAGGCTGAGGGCTGATCCTTTGGCCATTGACCGCCCCGTCACGCTTGCCGTCGTCATTGGTGCGCACGGTGTGACGGGCGAGGTCCGCTTGAAGGTCTTTGCCGAAGACCTGTCCGCGCATCGCTCGTTCAACGGCGGTGCGCTGACGCTCAAATCGGTGCGTCCCGGCAATAATGGCGCGATCGCGCGCTTTGCCGAAGTGACCGACCGCAACGCGGCCGAAGCGATGCGCGGCACCGAACTGACGGTGCCGCGCTCCTCGCTGCCTCCCCTTGGGGACGGCGAATATTATCATGTCGATCTGCTGGGCCTGCCTGCTGTCTCCTCGGAAGGAGAGGCGCTGGGGAAGGTGATCGCGATCGACAATTACGGTGCCGGCGACGTGCTCGAGATCGAGCGTCCGGGCGAAGACGACAAGCCGGGTAAGCGCTTCATGGTGCCGATGAACCCGCATGCCGTCCCCGAATGGGGTGCCGAGAGTCTCGTAATCGCGGCTGATTTCGTCGAATGAGCCGCATCGCGGTTCTTTCTGACATTCACGGCAATCTGGCCGCGCTGAAAGCAGTTGTGGCGGATGCCGAGGGGCAGGGCTGCACGCAGTTTCTGAACCTTGGCGACATCCTTTCGGGCCCGCTCTGGCCTGCCGAAACCGCCGATTTCCTGATGGCTCGGGGATGGCCTACTATCGCGGGCAATCACGAACGCCAGGTGCTGACCCTCCCGCCCGAGCGCACGGGCCCGAGCGACGCCTTTGCGCGGGAGTGTTTGAGCGAAGCGCATATCGCCTGGGTCGCGTCGCTGCCTGAAACGCTGTCATTGCCGGGCATGCTGCTGGTCCACGGCACGCCGCGATCGGATGTCGAGCATTTCCTTGAAACGGTGGATCCCGGGGGCATCCGCCATGCGACCGAGGCCGAGATCGCGGAACGGCTGGGTGACGCCGCGGTGCCGCTAACGCTGTGCGGGCATACCCATGTCGTGCGGCAGGTCCGGCTGGCCGATGGAAGGTTGGTGGCGAATGCGGGCAGTGTCGGCCTCCAGGCGTTCGACGACGATCATCTGCATCCCTATCGCGTGGAGAATGGCGATCCCCGCGCACGCTACCTGATCGTCGAATTTGGCGCGGTGACGATCCACACCGTCGGCTATGACTATGAGGCCGCTGCGGCCAAGGCTGCGCGCGAAGGGCGCGAGGATTGGGCAGTGGCGCTGCGCACCGGGCGAATGACCGCTTGATATAACCACTCGGTTATTATAACTGATTGGTTATGGATGAGTCGCTGGACCTGAAATTCGCCGCTTTGGCCGATCCCACCCGCCGTGCGATCCTGGCGCGGCTGGCCAAGGGGGATGCGCCTGTATCCGAGCTGTCCGCGCCCTTCGCGATGAGCCAGCCGGCGATCTCCAAGCATCTGCGCGTTCTGGAACGTGCCGGATTGATCGAGGCCAGCCGCTCGGCGCAGGCGCGTCCGCGCCGCCTGAAGCGGGAGGCGATCGCCGAGCCCGCCAAATGGCTGGAAATGCTGGGCGGTGACTGGGACGCGAAGTTCGACAGGCTCGACGCCTATCTCGCGAAACTCAATGGAGCGAAGACCGATGACTGACGCCCGCATTACGCCCGTATTCATGATCCAGCGGCACTTTGCCGCGCCGATCGAACGTGTGTTCGATGCCTGGGCCGATCCGGTGCAGATGGAGCAATGGTCGGGGCCAACGGGCTCCAAGGTCACCGTGTTGAGTGGTGGGGTGGGGCCGGGCGAGAACCTGCATTCGCATTTCCGCGCCGCCGATGGCGCCGAAATGCACAATCTCGTGCGCTACCGGGAAGTCAACCGCCCGCACCGGCTGGTGTACGACCAGAGCTTTGCCGATGCCCAGGGCAACATCGTCAAGGCACCGTTCTTCGATGTCTGGCCACATGTAATGCGCACCGATGTGGATTTCGTGGAGGAGGAGGGTGGCACGCGGGTGACGCTGCGCTGGACGCCGGTGGATGCCACGCCCGAGGAAGAAGCGATGTTCGCCAGCATGATGGAATCGATGACCGGCGGCTGGAGCGGCAGCTTCGACAAGCTGGACGAATTCCTGGCGGGCTAGCGCCGCAGGGGCTTTTGCGCGTCGAGCATGTTCCGGATCGCGGTGGCCGCGACGCCAGCCTCGCCCATTGCGTGGCTGATCTGGTCGAGCCCCTTCGCAACGTCTCCCGCCGCGAACAGCCCGGGGATCGAGGTGCGCTGGTGGGCATCGACCTCGAGGCAGCCATCGTCCGCCGCGCGAGCGCCCGCCTGCACCGCGAGTTGCGAGCGGATGCGCGAGCCAAGAGCAGGGTAGATCGTATCGAACGATAGCCTCCCCTCGACGGTGTCGAGTGCGATGCGGTTTCCCTCGATCGCATAATTGCCGCACGGCCCATCGACGCGGCGGATGCCGCCCGCGTCGAGATCGCCGGCATGGGGCTGATCGATGTCGTGCCCGGCATCGGGCGCGATCAGCGTGATGTCCGCGCTGAAGCCGCGCAGGAACAGGGCCTCGCGTGCGCCGTGCGCGCCGGTGCCGATCACGCCGATGCCCTTGTCGGTCACTTCATAGCCGTCGCAGATCGGGCAGTAGCGCAGGAATCCACGCGCCAGTGCTTCATCATGGACCGCGCTGGGCATTTCGGGTCGGTTGTTGACCACGCCGGTCGCGAGCAGAACCGCGCGGGCGCCGATCTCCCGGTCGCCGATGCGCACGCCGAAGCCGTCCTCGATCACGCGCAGGCCCGTCACTTCCGCCTGTTCGCGCGTGGCACCGTATTTCTCCGCTTGTTCCAGCATCCGGGCGAGCAGATCCTTGCCGGAAATGCCGTCGGGATAGCCGGCGTGATTGTGGGTGCGCGGGATCAGTGCCGCTCGACTGTCTCCTGCGTCGAACAGGCGGATCGAGAGATGGAAGCGCGCGAGGTAGATCGCGGCGGTGAGGCCGGCGGGTCCGCCCCCGATGATGATGCAATCGTCCATATCGTGCGCAACTGTGCGGCGCGGGCGCGGGTTCCGTTGGCGGGCAGCTGCGCCTATGGCTGCGCGATGCACGCGGCGGCGCCCCTTTATCTGCTCGATGCCAATATCTGCATCCGCATCCTGCGCGATCCGGACTGCCGCGTCGCGTATCGCGTGCGCAATTCCGGCGATCCCGTCGCCATTTCAACGATCGTGCTGGCCGAGATCGCGCGGGGCGACACCGAAAAGCTGCCCGCTCAGATCGCCATTCTGCCTTTCGATGCCGCCGCTGCCGCCGCCTTTCTGCGGGCGGCAAGGGCGCGCGGCGTGTTCGATCGGCTGATCGCCGCGCATGCACTGGCGCTTGGCGCCACGCTGATTACCCATAATGTCCGCGATTTCCGGGAGGTGCCCGGTCTTCGCATCGAGGATTGGACCGCCTAGCCGTGACTTTCGCCGCCACCATCCTGACGCTCTATCCTGAGATGTTCCCCGGTCCGCTCGGCGTATCGCTGGCCGGGCGGGCGCTGCGCGAGGGCAAGTGGAGCCTTGAGGCCGTGCAGATCCGCGACTTCGCGACGGACAAGCACAAGTCCGTGGACGACACGCCCGCAGGGGGCGGGGCGGGGATGGTGATGCGCGCGGACGTGCTCGCTGCGGCGCTCGACAGCGTGCCTGCGGGGCGCCCCGTGCTGGCGATGACACCGCGTGGCAGCACGCTCAGCCAAGCGCGCGTGCGGGCGCTTTCTGAAGGGCCTGGCGTGACGATATTGTGCGGACGGTTCGAGGGAATTGACGAGCGCCTGCTGGAAGCGCGCGACATCGAGCAGGTGTCGATCGGCGACTATATTCTCTCCGGCGGAGAGATGGCGGCACTCACACTGCTGGATGCTTGCATTCGCCTCCTTCCCGGAGTAATGGGCGCGGCTTCAAGCGGCATGGACGAGAGCTTCGAAACGGGGCTTCTCGAATATCCGCAATATACCCGACCTGCTGAATGGGAAGGGCGCACGATCCCCGAAGTGCTGCGATCGGGGGATCATGCGAAGATCGATGCCTGGCGAAAGCAACAGGCGGAGACCGATACACGGCTAAGGAGGCCGGACCTTTGGGAGCGCCACGAGGGCGCTCGGGTCAAGTCTCCCTCTGGTGCGCGGCAAAAGAAGGAAGAATGACATGAACGTCATCCAGACGCTCGAAGCCGAGCAGATTGCCAAGTTCAACGAATCGAAGAAGATTCCTGATTTCCGCCCGGGCGACACGCTCAAGGTCGGCGTGAAGGTCGTCGAAGGCGAGCGCACCCGCGTGCAGAACTATGAAGGCGTGTGCATCGCCCGCTCGAACAAGGGCATGGGCAGCAACTTCACGGTTCGCAAGATTTCGTTCGGTGAGGGCGTCGAGCGCGTCTTCCCGCTCTACTCGCCGAACATCGACAGCATCGAAGTCGTCCGCAAGGGCATCGTGCGTCGTGCGAAGCTCTATTATCTGCGTGGTCGCACCGGCAAGTCGGCGCGTATCGCCGAGCGCCGCGACGTTCGCCCTGCAAAGGGTGAAGAGGCGACGGCAGCCGAATAGGCTTTTCGGGCGAGAGCCCAGGGGCAACGAAGGGCGCGGAGGCTTTGGCTTCCGCGCCCTTTTCGTTATGTTTGCGGCATGACGCGGACCAACGGGAAGGCCTTCTGGGCATATCTCGCAGCCGACGCGGTCGTGATCGCTTTTCTCCGGTTCTTCAGGGGATTGAACGTCGTTGCGGGCGGGGCCGGCGTGCTGGCCGCGACGCTTGTGGTGTCCGGCTGCATGATTTCGGTCGAAGCGGCCGGTGGACCTTGGCCTCATCCCGGGGCAGCCGGGACGCAATCGCTATGGTGAGCCGACCAGCTGGGGCGTCTGACATTCACGTGTATTACTATTGCAATACACTATGGCTGTGATAACAGCTGACGCGATCAACAGGGAAGATCGCGATGACTGACATGATTGCGCGGGCCGACGAGCCCGATGGCGCGCCGCGCATTGCCGTGCTCGATATCCTGCGGGGCCTCGCGATCCTCGGCATCCTGTTCATGAATATCAACGACATGGGTGCGTCGTTCCGGGCGGGCAGCGATATCCGGCATTTCGGCTGGACGCTGGTCGATCAGCAGGTGTGGTGGGTGCGCGAGGTGTTCGCCAACGGCACCGCGCGCTGCCTGTTGGAGATGCTGTTTGGCGCGGGCATGGTCATTTTAACCGAACGGGGCGCGCAGAAGGCGGGCAAATGGACCGTGATGCGCCGTTATTATGTGCGCAACCTGGTGCTGTTCGCGTTCGGCATGGCGCACATGTTCCTGCTGCTCTGGGGCGGCGACATCCTGCACACCTATGCGATCGCGGCGCTACTGGTGTTCTTCGCGCGCAATTTGCGGCCGCGATGGCTGATCACCATGGGGCTGGTGATGGCGCTGCTCCAGCTCGGCGGTGGCGGCTATATGCTCTACGCGGACGGGCAGAAGCGGGAGCAAATCGCTGCCGTCGAAGCCAAGGTGGCGGCGCATCAGGCGCTGACCAAGGACGAGCAGGCGCTGCTCACCAAGAAGGCCGAGAGCCAGGCGAAGCGCGCCAAGGCCCAGGCCGAGCATAAGGCGGAACTCGCCAGGGAAGATGCCGACCGGTCGTCCACCACCGAACGCTGGGTCGCCGAGCAGACCCGCATGAGCGCCGAACGCTTCTTCGGCCTTGGCGAGGTTTTCGCGATCTGGGAGGCGGCCAGCGTGATGCTGATCGGCGCGGCTCTGTTCAAGCTGGGCATATTGCAGGGGCGGCGATCCTGGTACTTCTATCTGGGGCTCGGCGTGGTCGCCTATGCGATCGGCGGGACAGCGCGGTTCGTCGGCGCGAACGAGATGATGCGCTTCGACGACCTGCCTAAGACGATATGGGCAACGCAGGAGGTGGCGCGGATCGCGATGACGCTGGGGCATGTCGCTTTGGTAAATCTGCTGGTGAAGAGCGCGGCGGGCGCCTGGCTGATGCGGCCCTTCGTGGCGGCGGGGCGCACCGCGCTCACCATCTATGTGCTGCAAACGCTGATCTGCCTGTGGGTGCTCTATCCGCCCTTCGCGCTGGGTCTGTACGGTCAGAGCGGCTGGGCAGCGATGATGGCGACTGCTGTGGGGATCAATCTGGCGCTGCTGCTGCTCGCGAACTGGTGGATCAACCGATTCACGATCGCGCCGATCGAATGGCTCTGGCGCTCCATCGTGGACTGGCGCTTCCTGCCCTGGCGCGCGAAGGGGGTTGCCGCCGCCTAGCGGATATTTGGCGGATCGGACGCGTTAGGCTAGTATGGCACACATGCATACGGCCGGTTCATCAGCGTGGACGATGCGGCAGCTTAGGCTGTTTGCGGTCTCGCTGTGGCTGACGCTGGCCACCGCAGTGTTCTGCGCGGTGGTGCCGACTGGTCTGCCGCAAACCGTGCGGCATGGCTCGGCATTCAATCCGGCGAACAATTTCGTCGCGATACACGCCTCGTCCAGAAACAACCGCGCGATCCTGAAACGCGCGATCGACGGAAAGCCGGCGCCGGCAGCTTCGGCCGGGTCCGATGTCGCCGTGCCGCGCGCGCAATTTGCGTTAGCCGGGCCCGCGATCGTCCAGAGCGTCGCAGTTGCTACGGGGCCCGCGGCTCCAATCCTCTCCAAAGTCCCCGAAGCCCGTTTCCCACGCGGCCCGCCTGGCGCCTGATTTCCGCCGCGGCGATCACGCCGCATTCTGGAAAGGGCGAGCCCATGGGCTCCGCATCCGGGGAAACACAATGGAAGAATATAAGAAGCGCCCTCCCTGGTGGTTCGTGACCGCCGTGTGGTCAGGGATCGCCGGATCGGCAGCCGCGCTCGCCGCCATCATCGGCTTGACGGCGGAATAGCCGAAGCAAAAGCCGCCGGACGGGAGCAATCCCGTCCGGCGCACTAATTCAACAGAACCTAAGCTCGGATCGCTGCGGTGGGTCAGCCAGTCGCCGCAAGCGCATCCTTGAGTTGCTTGGCCCGATCATGGCCGCGCATCACGGAATCAAAGCAGATACGGATCACGCCGTTGGTACCGGACGAGATATGCTCGTCGGCGATGGCGCGCTCAAACTCTTCCTTCAGATAATCCTCGCCGCGTTCGATCTCGCTCAGGATCGCATGGTCGCCGCCGCCCAGCGCAAGGCGGAGATCCTCGATACGGCGATGCACTGTCGCGGCGGTCGAGCCGTAATCGGCCGGCGTGCCGCCCAGTTCGCGGCTGCGGGCGGAGAGGGCGTCGACGACCTGGCGGCGCTCGGCTGCCATGCTCGTGAAGAATTCGGTGTACCGATCGCTTTCGGCGTGCTCGGCGGAATGTTCATAGCCCTTGATGCTGTCGATCGTCGTCACGATCAGGTCGTCCAGTTTGGCGATGTCGGTGTTGGTGGACACGGTGGTTCTCCCAGTGAGTGCTGGAGCTAGAACGAGCTGTGCGTGGCCAGGTTTCTCATGAAAAACAGATAGTTGGTGAAGCGCTATTAACCAGTTGCGCCGGCAGTCTCGCCCGCGCCATAACGCCGCGGCGAGGAGAATATCGGGATGCGTAAATGGGTTTTGGGACTTGCTTCGGCGATGCTGGCGACAACCGCGATGACCGGTGAAGCCATGGCGCAGGATTTGCCGCTGGAGCGCGTTTTCGCCAGCCCCGATCTGGCCGGCCCGGCACCGCGCCTTCCCAAGCTTTCGCCGGATGGTTCGCTGTTGACGCTGTTGCGCAACCGCGAGGATGACAAGAACCGCTTCGATCTGTGGGCGATGGACACGGCAACAGGCCAATGGCGGATGCTGGTCGATTCGCAGAAGGTGGGGTCCGGCGCCGAGCTTTCCGAAGCCGAGAAGATGCAGCGCGAGCGCGCCCGCATCACCAATGCGCGCGGCATCGTCAATTATGCCTGGTCGAGCGACGGCAAGAGCATCATCGTGCCGCTGGACGGTGACGTCTATCTCGCCGGGATCGACGGGAGCGTGCGGCGGCTGACCAACTCGCCGGAGGGCGAACTGAACCCGGCGATCAGCCCCAAGGGCAATTATTTCAGCTTCGCGCGCGACCAGAATCTGTGGGTCCAGCCGCTCGCCGGCGGTGAGGCGCGGCAGATCACCGATGACGGCAAGGGCACCGTCCATTGGGGCGAGGCCGAGTTCGTCGCGCAGGAGGAAATGCACCGCTATGACGGCTATTGGTGGTCGCCGGATGAGCAATATATCGCGGTCGAACGCTTCGATGAGGCACGCGTGGGCGTGGTCAGCCGCGCCGCGATCGGCGCGGAAGGCACGCGCGTCTATTCGCAGCGCTATCCGGCTGCGGGCACGCCCAATGCTGTAGTCGATCTCTATGTGATGAAGCCGGATGGTTCGGCCCGCGTGAAGGTCGATCTGGGCAGCAATGACGACATCTATGTCGCGCGCGTCACCTGGGCACCCGATGGCAAGTCGCTCTATGTCCAGCGCCAGAGCCGAGACCAGAAGACGCTCGACATGCTCCGCGTCGATCCGCTGACCGGCAAGTCCAGCATCCTCTTCACCGAAAAGGCCAATAGCTGGGTCAACATCACCGACGCCTATCGCTTCCTGAGCGACGGAAGCCTGATCTGGGCGTCCGAGCGCGACGGCTATCGCCACCTCTATCACTTCAACAAGGGCAAGTGGCGCCAGTTGACCAAAGGCCCCTGGGTCGTCTCCAGCCTGGCGGGCGTCGATGAAAAGAGCGGCAAGATCTATTTCGTGGCGAACAAGGATACGCCGCTCGAGATGCAGCTCTATGCGATCGACCTGAAAAAGCCCGCTCTGGTGACCCAGTTGACCGAGCCGGGCTATTTCACCTCGGCCGTGATGAACCGCAGTGCGACCCGCTTCATCGTCAGCCGCTCGAACGCCGGCCAGCCGGCCCAGTCCTATCTGGCCGATGCCAGCGGCAAGCGAGTAGCGTGGATTGAAGAGAATGCGCTGAAGGAAGGGCATCCCTATTACGCCTATCTCGCCAGCCATCGCCTGCCGAAATACGGAACGCTGAAGGCGAAGGACGGCTCGACCCTCTATTGGTCGATGATCACGCCCGAGCTGGAACCGGGCAAGAAATACCCCGTCTTCGTCGAATATTATGGCGGGCCGGGCACGGGGCAGCAGGTCGCGCACAAGTGGCAGAGCCCGCTGGTCCAGCACATCGTCGATCGCGGCTATGTCTATTTCCAGATCGACAATCGCGGCTCGAACTTCCGCGGCAAGGCGTTCGAGGATCAGCTCTACAAGAAGCTCGGCACTGTGGAGGTCGAGGATCAGATCGCGGGCATCGACTTCCTCAAGTCGCAGCCCTTCGTCGATGCCGGGCGGATCGCGGGCTATGGCTGGTCCTATGGCGGGTTCATGACGCTCAAGCTGCTGGAAAAGCAGCCCGGCGTGTTCGCCGCCGCTGTCTCGGGGGCACCGGTGGTGAAGTGGGGGCTGTACGACACCCATTATACCGAGCGCTATCTGGGCGATCCGAACAAGGATCCGGAGGCCTATGCGGCGGCCGACACGATCGCCGACGCCGTCAAGATCAGCGACAAGATGATGCTGATCCACGGCATGTCCGACGACAATGTCGTGCTCGACAACGCGACCGCGCTGGCCGCGAAGCTCCAGGCGGCGAACAAGCCGTTCGAGATGATGTTCTACCCCGGCAAGGCGCACAGCGCATCGCGCGACATCCATGTGTGGACCACGGTGCTCAATTTCTTCGAGCGCGAGGTGATGAACAAGAAATAAGCTTCCGTCCTCCCGGCGAAGGCGGGGATCTTGTGCGGCTCCCTTCCCGGTGCCTGCTGCACGAGATCCCGGCTTTCGCGGGGATGACGGGCATATACTTTTTCTTTCGCGAATCGCGCTCGCCACGCAGCTTTCGGTCTGCTAGGGGGCGCCCATGCTTTGCAAACGAACTAGCAAACGAATTACCACCCGCGCCTGAAAAGGGCGCGCAGGTCGTTTCCTGCCGCGAAGCACAGGAATGCACTCGCATTCCGCAACTTTCCAAACCTATAGAGCATCCCGCCGCCGAAGGACTGGCGTGCGGACCTGAAAGGACCGAAAATGGGTTACCGTGTCGTCGTCGCAGGCGCCACCGGCAATGTCGGGCGCGAAATGCTGAACATCCTGGCCGAGCGGGAATTCCCGATCGACGATCTGGCGGTCCTCGCCTCGTCGCGCTCGACCGGCGACATGGTGGATTTCGGCGAGACCGGTAAACAGTATAAAGTCCAGAATATCGAGCATTTCGATCCCACCGGCTGGGATATCGCGCTCTTCGCGATCGGCTCGGATGGGTCGAAGGCATATGCGCCCAAGTTCGCCGCGGCGGGTTGCACGGTGATCGACAATGCTTCGCTCTACCGCATGGACCCGGACGTTCCTCTGATCGTGCCGGAAGTGAACCCCGAGGCGATCGACGGATACAAGGCGCGCAACATCATCGCCAACCCGAACTGCTCGACCGCGCAGATGGTCGTCGCGCTCAAGCCGCTGCACGATGCCGCGAAGATCAAGCGCGTTGTCGTCGCGACCTATCAGTCGGTGTCCGGCGCGGGCAAGGCGGGCATGGACGAGCTGTTCGAGCAGTCGCGCAACATCTTCGTCGGCGACCCCGCCGAGCCGAAGAAGTTCACCAAGCAGATCGCATTCAACGTGATCCCGCACATCGACAGCTTCCTCGAAGACGGCTCGACCAAGGAAGAGTTCAAGATGGTCGCCGAGACCAAGAAGATCCTCGATCCCAAGGTAAAGGTCACCGCAACCTGCGTGCGCGTACCTGTCTTCGTCGGCCATTCGGAAGCTATCAACATCGAGTTCGAGGACGAGATTTCGGCGGAGCAGGCCAAGAACATCCTCCGCGAGGCACCCGGCATCATGCTGGTCGATAAGCATGAGGATGGCGGCTACGTCACCCCGATCGAATGCGTCGGCGAATATGCGACCTATGTCAGCCGCGTGCGCGAGGATTCGACCGTCGAGAACGGGCTGAGCCTGTGGTGCGTCAGCGACAATCTCCGCAAGGGCGCGGCATTGAACGCGGTGCAGATCGCCGAGCTGCTCGGCCGTCGGCATCTGAAGAAGGCCTGATCATGCTGACGGGCGGATGCCTGTGCGGCGCGGTGCGGTACAGCGCGGATCTGCCCGATCCGCCCGTCACTTATGCCTGCCACTGCACAGATTGCCAGACGCAGAGCGGCGCGTCGTTCGCACTGCAGCTACCGGTCGCGCTCGATGCGCTGACCATCTCCGGTGAGATGATCAGCGCGTCGCACGTCACGCCCAGCGGCGGGACCAGCACGCATTTCTATTGCGCGAAATGTCTCGTCCGGATCTACAATATCAACACCCGCCGGCCGGGCTTCGGCGTGCTCCGCGCGGGCACGCTTGACGACAGCGCAGGAATCATCCCGCGCGCGCATATCTACATCAAGTCGAAGCAGCCCTGGGTCGGCCTGCCCGAGGGCGCGATCACCTTTGAGACCGTACCTGCCAGCGACTGGTTCAGGATCCTCGCGGAGCTTTAATGCCCCATCGCGCTGGCGTCGGGCTTCTCCGCCCGGCCCTTGGGCTTGCGCAGGAAGAAGACCAGCGGAACGGTCAGCGCCGTGACGATCGCCATTGCGTAGAAATCGTTGAGATAGCCGATCATCGCTGCCTGGCGGTTGATCTCGGCATCCGCCATCGCCAGCACGGTCTGGCCGGTGCTGCCGAGCATCTGGGCAAGGTTCGGGTCCAGCGTGTCGAGCGTCTCGGCCGAAATGTTGGGAACCAGCGCCGCATGACTCTGCTGGATGCTCCGCGCCAGGATCGTCGTGACGAGCGAGATGCCCACCGACGAGCCGATATTGCGCGCCAGGTTGATCAGCGATGCGCCTTCGGTGCGCTGCTGCGGCGCGAGCGTGGCGAAGGCCATGCCGTTGAGCGGCATGAACACCAGCCCCATGCCAAGCCCCTGGACGAAGCCCGAGAGAATGATCGGCCAGGTCCCCATTTCAAGCGACCAGTGCGTCATCTGCCACAGCGAATAGGCCGCGATCGCCATCCCCAGCCCGACAATGATGCGCGCGTCGAAACCGCGCTGGATCAGCTGCGCGGAGATTGCCATGGTCAGCACCACGCCAAAGCCGCGCGGCATCAGCAACAGGCCGGTGTCGAACACCGAATGTCCATAGAGATTCTGGAGCATCGGCGGCAGCAGCGCCATCGTCGCCATCATCACCACGCCGATCACGATCATGAAGAACAGGCCGGTGACGAGGTTGCCGTTCCTCCAAAGCGCGCGCTCGAACATCGGTTCCTTGCCGGTCGCCATATGGACGACGAACATCCACAGCGCGATTCCGGCGACGAGCATCTCGATCCAGATCTCGATCGATCCGAACCAATCCTCGCCCTGGCCGCGGTCGAGCATGAGCTGGAGCGCGGCGATGCCGATCGCGAGCAGGGCAAAGCCGAACAGGTCGAACCGCCGCTTTCTGATGGGGCGGCTGGGCAGCAGCCACCACAGGATCGCGATACAGATCACGCCCAGCGGCAGATTGACGAAGAATACCCAGCGCCAGTTGAAATTGTCGGTCAGCCAGCCGCCGATCACCGGGCCCAGGATCGGGCCCACCATGATCCCCATGCCCCAGATCGCCATGGCCTTGGCCTGGCGCTCGGGCGGGTTGATGTCGAGCATCACCGTTTGGCTGAGCGGGTTCATGAACGCGGCGGACACGCCCTGCAGGACACGGAAGATCACCATCTGCTCAAGGTTCTGCGCCATGCCGCACAGCGCCGATGCGATGATGAAGCCGATGGTGGAAAGCAGGAACAGGTTGCGCGAGCCGATCGTGTCGGAAAGCCAGCCGGTGATCGGGATCGCGATGGCGACCGCCACGATATAGCTGGTCAGCACCCAGGTGATCGTATCGGCCGAGGCGCCGAGCTGCGTCGTCATGTGCGGCAGCGCGACATTGGCGATCGTCGTGTCGAGGATCTGCATGATCGTCGCGAGCATCACACCGAAGGTGAGCAGCCCGCGATTGGCGACCGGCAGCGCCGCCACGCCAGGGGTCGGGCGGGGCGGGGTTGCAGGCGTGTCAGACTGGGTGACGGTTGCCATAATCTTCCCTTCGTCATCCCGGCTTTCGCCGGGGTGACGGCTAGTCCACAACCTTCACGACGACGTCCGCCGACAGCCCTGCGATCAGCGGGCGCGGGCTCTGTTCGTCGATCATGATGCGCACCGGCACGCGCTGGGTGACCTTCACCCAGTTGCCATTGGCGTTCTGCGCCGGAAGCACCGAGAATTCGGAACCCGTGCCCGCGCCGATCGAGCCGACATGCCCCTTCAGGTGCAGGCCCGGATAGGCATCGAAGCTGATCTCGGCCTTTTGCCCGACGCGCATCTTGTTGAGGTCGGTTTCCTTGAAATTGGCCTCGAGCCAGGCACCGCTGTTCTGCACGATCGTCACGGCGGGAAGCCCGGTCATCATCATCTGGCCGACCTGGAGGCGATCGGACTGGCTGACGACGCCGTCGACGGGCGCATAGACCTTGGTCCGGCTCAAATCGAGCTGCGCCTTGGCGAGCTGAACGCGCGCAGCGGCAAGCTGGGGGTTCTCGCCCGCAGACCCGGTGGAGAGCTTCGAACGCGCCTCCGCCGCATCCGATGTCGCGCGGCTGACGGCGGCGCGCGCTTGCTCGACCGAATGTTCGGCCTGTTCAAGCCGCGCACGAGTTGTGAAGCCGCTCTTCATCAGCTCCGCCTGGCGGCCATAATCCTGCTGTGCTGCCCGAAGCGTATCGCGCGCGGCCTGGATATCGGCGCTCGTGCCGGCATAGCTGGTCTGCAGCGTCTGGACGTTCACCTGCGCGGCGGCGATCGCGGCCTGGGCGGAAGCTACCGCGATGCGATACGGCTCGGGATCGATCTCGAACAGCAGATCGCCTTTCTTGACCGTCTGGTTCTCCTTCACCGCGACCGTGACGATCCGGCCGGCGACATCGGCCGAAACCGAAACCTTGTCCTGGCTGACATAGGCGTTGTCGGTCGAAACCGTGCGGCCGCCCGTGAAGTAGAAATATCCGACGATCGCGATCACGATCAGCGGAACGCCGAACATCAGCAGCGGACGCAGCCAGGCGCGCTTGGGCTTCTCTTCGACGATCGCTTCGGACGGAACGACATCGGTTTCGGCCATCGTGCTCTCCCTGGAAGCGTTCAGGATTTTCGGATCTGCGTCAGCCATTGGCGGCCTCTTTGCCCTCTGGGGTGTTGGTCAAATTTGCGCGGACCGCATTCAGCGATCCGATAAGCTCTTCGCGTTGCCGGGGGGATAACCCCTTCAGCGCCCCTTCGATCATCTCGCTAGCGACATTGTGTAGATCGGCGAGAACGGGGCGGGCCTTGTCCGTCAGGTAGATCAGCCAGGCGCGCCGGTCGGCGGGATCGCGCCTGCGCTCGACCAGCCCGGCATCCTCCAGCCGGTCGATCATGCGGCACGCGGTGATCGGCTCGACTTCAAGCAGCTCGGCAAGCTGGCCCTGGTTCAGGCCCTCGCGGCGCTCCAATATCTTCAGCGTGCGCCATTGCGGGCCGGTCGCGCCGGTGGTCCGCGCGCGCTCGTCGAAGCGGCGACGCATCAGCCGCGAGACATCGCTCATCAGAAAGCCTAGATTCTCGGTCACGCGACGCACATAATAAGCCTAGTTATTAATTGCAATCAGCAACTGGATTTCATTGTGCGACGCAGCGATTGCAGCGGAGGCAAGCATGAGCAAGCAGATGACCGGCGGCTGCCAGTGCGGGCGGGTGCGATATCGCGTCAACATCGAAGACGATGACGCATATCTCTGCCATTGCCGCATGTGCCAGCGCGCGACCGGGGGCGTATCGATCGCGTTCAAGGGCGTGAAGAAGGCCGACGTAAACTGGGAGCGGGAGCCCGATCTCTACGCCTCGTCGCCCATCGCCGAGCGCGGCTTCTGCAAGGAATGCGGCACGCCGCTGACATTCTGGTTTCCCGATGCGCCGACGATGGATCTGACGGTGGGGAGCTTCGACGATCCCTCGCGCTTCCAGCTGCGCCATCATTATGCGGTGGAAAGCATGCACGAGCAGTGGCTCGACACGCGCGACCTGCCCCGATACCGGACCGAGGACAACGCGAACGTCGTGAAGCGCTGGATGGAAGCAATTGGCAAATTACCCGACTGAAACGCACCGCTTCGCCGCCGATGACGGTGTCGAGCTTGCATGGACCGAAATGGGCGAGGGGAGGCCGGTGGTGCTGATCCACGGCTATTTCTCCACGGCTGCGGTCAACTGGATCAAATATGGCCATGCGGAAAAGCTCGCGGAGCGCGGCTTCCGGGTGATCATGCCCGATCTGCGCGGGCATGGCCTGAGCGACAAGCCACACGATCCTGCCGCCTATCCGCCCGACGTGCTGATGCGCGACGGGATGGCGCTCGTCGCGCATCTGGGCCTCACCGATTACGATCTGGCGGGCTATTCGCTGGGCGGCCGGACGGTGCTCCGCATGCTGGTCAACGGCGCCACCCCGCGCCGCGCCGTCTTGTGCGGCATGGGATTGCAGGGGCTGATCGATACGCAGGGGCGGGGCGGCTATTTCCGCCGCGTGCTCACCAATCTCGGCAGCTTCGAGCGTGGCAGTTCGGAATGGCTGACCGAAGCGTTCCTCAAGACCACCAAGGGCGATCCGGTGGCGCTGCTCAACGTGCTTGAGACCTTTGTCGATACCCCCCGCGAGCAGATCGCCGCGATCACGGTGCCGACTCTTGTCGCGACCGGCGTCGACGATGACGACAATGGATCGGGCGAGGCGGTGGCCGAACTGCTTCCGCATGGCAGCTTCCGATCGATCCCGGGCAATCATATGAGCGCGGTGACCCGGCCCGAGCTGGGGCAGGCGATCCTGGATTTCCTGAGCGCTTGACGCATTGATAGAGCGGGGCGCACTCTCGGGCACATTCAGAATGTACCTGAGAGGTTCCCCCATGACCCGTACCGGTATTTCCGCGCTGGCGCTTGCCGTCGCGGTCGCCGTCGCGCCCGTCCACGCCCAGGACGCGACGCCCAGCGCGGCGGAGGCGCAGGCGTTCATCGATCGCGCACAGAAGGAGGTCACCGAATTCAACCTGATCGCGCAGCGCGTCTCGTGGATCAACGCAACCTATATCACCGACGATACCGACGCGCTGGCCGCCGAATATGGTGCGCGGAGCACCGAGATGTCGGTGAAATACGCGATCGAGGCTGCGCGCTATCAAAAGGCGCAGGGGCTGTCGGCGGAGCAGCAGCGCCAGCTGACGATGCTTCGCGGCGCGATCACCTTGGCCGCGCCCACGCGCCCGGGTGCGGCGGCGGAGCTTTCCGACATCGCGACCCGGATCGGCTCGCAATATGGCAAGGGGAAGGGGACGCTGAAGGGCCAGCCGGTCAATGGCAGCGACATCGAAGCCGCGATGGGCGAGAGCCGCAATCCGGACGAGCTCAAGGAAATGTGGGTTAGCTGGCACGATCAGGTCGGCGCGCCGATGCGCGGCGACTATACCAAGCTGGTCGGCATCGCGAATGAGGGCGCGAAGGAGCTGGGCTTTGACGATACCGGTGCGATGTGGCGCTCCGGCTACGACATGCCCCCGGCCGATTTCATCAAGCTCACCGATGGCATCTGGAATGATATGAAGCCGCTCTATACCGCGCTTCACACCTATGTCCGCCGCAAGCTCAACGAGAAATATGGCGACGCCGTGCAGCCCAAATCCGGCCCGATCCGCGCCGATCTGCTCGGCAATATGTGGGCGCAGGAATGGGGCAATATCTATGACGTGGTGGCCCCGGCGGGCGCGGGCGATCTAGGCTTCGATATCGGCGAACTGTTGGCCGCCAAGGGATATGATCCGCTGAAGATGGTGAAGACGGGCGAGAATTTCTATTCCTCGCTCGGCCTGACCCAGCTTCCGGAGAGCTTCTGGCAACGCTCGCAATTCATCAAGCCGCGGGATCGCGAGGTCCAGTGCCACGCCTCGGCCTGGGATATCGACGAGAAGGACGATCTGCGCATCAAGATGTGCATCAAGGTGAACGCGACCGATTTCGTCACGATCCACCACGAACTGGGGCACAACTATTATCAGCGCGCCTATAAGGATCAGCCTCAGCTCTATCGCAACGGCGCGAATGACGGCTTCCACGAAGCGATCGGCGATTTCGTCGCGCTTTCGATCACCCCCGATTACCTCGTCCAGATCGGCCTGCTCGACAAATCCCAGGTGCCGAGCGCGGACAAGGATATCGGCCTGCTGCTGCGCCAGGCGATGGACAAGGTTGCGTTCCTGCCCTTCGGCCTGCTGATCGACAAATGGCGCTGGGGCGTGTTCGACGGATCGATCCTGGCGGGCGGCTATCAGGCCGGATGGGATAAGCTGCGGCTCGATTATCAGGGCATCGTCGCCCCGGTGAAGCGCGACGAGACCCGCTTCGATCCCGGTGCGAAATATCACATTCCGAACAGCACCCCCTATGCGCGCTATTTCCTGGCGCGCGTGCTCCAGTTTCAGTTCTACAAGGCCGCCTGCGATCAGGCGGGCTGGAAGGGCCCGCTCCACCGCTGCTCGTTCTTCGGCAACAAGCAGGTGGGCGAGCGGCTCAACAAGATGATGGAGATGGGCGCATCCAGGCCATGGCCGGATGCGCTGGAGGCGTTCACCGGCAGCCGCCAGATGTCTGGCAAGGCGATGGCCGAGTATTTCGCGCCGCTCAAGGCATGGCTCGACAAGCAGAACAAGGGGCAGCCGAAGGGCTGGTGACCCGAAACCAGGGGAAGGATATCCAGATGGTTCGTTACGCAATTGCCTGCGCGATGCTAGCGCTGCCCGTCAGTGCGCTGGCACAGACTGCACCGGCATCTGCGCCGGTGACGGTAGAGATCGTCGCGAGCGGCGAAGTGACCGTGCCCGCACAGCGCTTCCGCATTTCGGCGAAGATCTACGGCAAGGCGGAGACCGAGGACGCGGCCAGGGCGGCGCTGGCGGCGCAGAAGGCGAAGCTCCTCCGGACCCTGTCCGCGTCGGGCGTGCGTGAAGCGCAGCCCGGCGGCACGCCGGGGGACAATTCGCTCATGAGCTTTTTCGCCAGCCTGCCGGGCCAGGGCAAGCCCACCATCAGCCTCGCCAGCCTTGACGAGGATCCCGACGCGAAGCCGGAAGCGACGGCGACCGAGACGATCGATCTCGACGCACCGACCCGCGCCGCCGCCGCGGCCGCACGCAAGGCGATCGAGGCCGAGGGCGGTACGCCGGAGGAGCAGGTGATCGGCCTGCTTGATGATTATCCCGGCGCGGCGCGCAAGGCCAAGGCGGATGCCCTGGTCAAGGCGCGAGCGCAGGCGCTATCCTATGGGGAAGCACTCGGCCTTCGCAGCGCCGCGATCACGCGGATCAGCGAGAAGCAGGATATTGTCGGCGGCACGATCGGCCTGATCGGGCAGATCGTCGGCATGTTCGCGCCCAAATCGGGTGCGCAGTCCAACGACGTGACCGTGCGGGAGACGCTCACCGTCGAGTTCACGCTTACCCGCTAGAGTCTGATCCAGGCCTGTTGGCGACAGCGGGGATCAAACTCCAAGCGGCGCGGACGCTCTGCGCTCGGCCCGCGTCAGAATCGGGCGCGGGCGCTCTCCTTCGGCCAGATAGTGCCGGAGAGCGCCTGCAATCCCTTAGCGGAACGGCGGCTCGTTGAACGCGCGCAGCTTGCGCGAGTGGAGCTTCGCGCCTTCGCGGCGCAGTTCCTCGCAGGTCTCGATGCCGATCTTCAGATGCTCGGCGATCGCGCGCTCATAGAATCGGTTGGCCTGTCCCGGCAGCTTGAGTTCGCCGTGGAGCGGCTTGTCTGAGACGCAGAGCAACGTGCCATAGGGGACGCGGAAGCGATAGCCCTGCGCCGCGAGCGTGGCGCTCTCCATGTCCACGCCCACCGCGCGGCTGAGCGAGAAGCGCAAAGCCGTGGTCGAATAGCGCAGCTCCCAGTTGCGATCGTCGGTGGTGACGATCGTGCCGGTGCGCAGCCGTCGCTTGAGCTCGTCGCCCGACTGCCCCGAAACCGTCTCCGCCGCGCGCGCCAGCGCCATCTGCACCTCGGCGATGGCGGGGATCGGGATTTCCGGCGGCAGCACATCGTCCATGATGTGATCGTCGCGCAGATAGGCATGGGCGAGCACATAGTCGCCGATCCGCTGGCTGGGGCGCAGGCCGCCGCAATGGCCGATCATCAGCCATGCCTCGGGGCGCAGCACCGCCAGATGGTCGGTGATCGTCTTCGCGTTGGACGGGCCCACGCCGATATTCACCAGCGTGATCCCCGACCCGTCGGCAGTCATCAGGTGATAGGCGGGCATCTGGTGGCGGCGCCATGCCGACGTGTCGTTGAGCAGGCGATCGGTATCGTCGCCGGCTTCCACATAAATGCCGCCCGCGCCCGAAACCCCGGTGAAGCGGCTTCCTTCGCCCAACTGGTCCACCGCGAAGCGGATGAACTCGTCCACATAGCGATGATAGTTGGTGAACAGGATATATTGCTGGAAATGCTCGACCGGCGTGCCCGTATAATGGCGCAGGCGGGCGAGCGAGAAATCGGTGCGCAATCCGTCGAACAGCGCCAGCGGGCGGGTTTCGTCGTGCGCGATCCACAGCCCGTCCGCGATCTCGTCGCCGATATGCGCCAGCTCGGTCGCCGGGAAGTGGCGCGCCAGCTCGGTCACCGACACGGCCTGGTCCATTGCCTGGATCTGGTCGGCGTCGAGCACATAGGGGAAGGGGATTTCCTGCCGCCCGGTGACCGCGTGCACCTCGACGTCATAATCCTCGATCAGGAAGGTGAGCTGCTCGACAAGATAGTCGGCGAACATCGCGGGCTTGGTGACCGAGATGCGATAGTCGCCCGCCTCGACGAGCCGTCCGAACGACCGTGCCGGCACCGGGCGGTCGGTCCCGCCGCGATAGGTCAGCCGAAGTTCGGGATAGGCGAAGCTGCCGTCGGTGCGGGCTTCGGGGTCCGGCGGCGTGCCGTCTTCAAGGTAGCGATCAATGGCGGCTTTGAGCCGATCGACAGAGGCAGTGTAGAGCCGGTCCAGATCGGCGACGATGTCGGATGCTTGAGTCATCTAGGACGGCTAAGCTGCAAAGATGACGCTGGCAAGACCCCGGCCCCGCGTGGAGTGGGGCCGGGGGAAGGTATTTACTTCTTGCGACTTGCGGTCTTGCCGCTGGTGTTGGGCTTGTCGCCGCCCAAATGGCTCGCGGCATATACGGCGCCGCCCACGGCGGCTGCGGCCCCTGCCGCGATGGCAGCGGCGGCGACCGGATTTTCCTTCACCGCTCCGACAGTGGCCTCGACAGCGCCGCTGATCGCTTCCTGCGCGCTCTCAAGCAGAGACTTTGCGGTGTCGAGCGCCTTGTCGCCGGTTTCGTCGTTCGCGGCGTTGGCCAGGCTCGAAATGTCAGTGGTGTTGGTGTCGGTGACCATGGTGTGTTCCTCCAGATAGCTGGATTCCAACTCCACCATGGCCCCGGGGTTCCGTCAGGTTGGATCGATCAAAGCTGGCCGAGCATATAATCCGCCGAGCTGACCTCGAACTGGCCTGGCGCTTCGACATTGAGCTGTTCGACGACGCCGTCATTGACCAGCATCGAAAAGCGCTGGCCGCGACCGCCCATGCCAAACTTCGATCCGTCCATCTCCAGGCCGACCGCCTTGGGGAAGTCGCCATTGCCGTCTGCGAGCATCGTCACCTTGCCATCGACGCCCGATGCCTTGCCCCATGCGCCCATCACGAATGCGTCGTTGACCGCGGTGCAGGCGATCTCGTCCACGCCCTTCGCCTTCAGTTCGTCGGCCTTCTCGACGAAGCCCGGCAGGTGCTTGGCAGAGCAGGTGGGGGTGAAAGCGCCGGGAACGGAGAAGAGCGCGACCTTGCGGCCTGCGAAGAACTCGTCCGAACTGACCGGCTCGGGTCCGCCTTCGGTCACCTTGATGAAATTGGTGCTCGGCACGCGGTCGCCAACCTTGATCGTCATGTCATTCTCTCCTCAAAAAGTGTCCCAGTCCCAATCGGCGCGCGCGATGCCTTTTTCAAGCGTGGCGGAGCGGAAAGCGCGGCGGTAAGTTGTTTCGGCTATGGATTCGGCACCTTTTCTCACCGGACAATTTCTGCTCGCCATGCCCGGGATCGGCGATCCGCGCTTTGAGCGTGCCGTGATCGCGATGTGCGCCCATGATCAGGAGGGCGCGCTAGGCATCGGCATTGGCGAGACGATCGACGGCCTCGGGCTGCACGATCTCCTCCGCCAGTTCGAGATCGAGCCCGGCGAGGCGCCCGATGCCGCCGTCCATTTCGGCGGCCCGGTCGAGCCCAGGCGCGGCTTCGTCCTGCACTCGGTCGATTGGGCGGGGCAGGATACGGTCGATGTCGGCGGCCGCTGGGCACTCTCGGGCACCGTAGATGTGCTGCGCGCCATCGCGGAGGGCAACGGTCCCAGTCAATGGCTGGTCGCATTGGGCTATGCCGGCTGGGGCGAAGGCCAGCTCGATGCCGAAATGACCCGGCATGGCTGGTTCAGCACCGAATCGACGCCGGGCCTGCTCTATGACGTGGATGCCGAGGACCGCTGGGTTGTGGGCTTCGCGGGCGCGGGCATCGATCCGCGGATGCTCGCAAACAGCGCCGGAACGGCGTGACGGCGGGCTTCCGGCTCAGGGTGTAAGTCGATCGCCTTCGTCACCTACGGGCCGATGCTTCAGGGTTTCGATTTCTCGGCACCGGGCTCGTCGTCCCAGATCACCTGCGGCTCCAGCACCTTGATGCGCAGCAACGAATCTGTGTGGGGCGATCTGCACAGGCTGGCCGTTCCCTCCACGGTAAGCCGTTCCTTGGTCACGCGGTGGCGCAGTTCGAAGCGGACGGGGTGGTTGCACGCGGCTGCGTCGCCATCCTTATAGGCAAGCGTCGCCTTGCGCGGGAAAAGCGGCGCGTCGAACAGGTTTCTGCCCCATCCCGCGCCCGGCTTCGCCCGTCGCGGCTCCACATAGAATCCGATGACGTCATAGCCGCGGGTTTCGTTGACGATCACCAGACAGCCCATCTTCCAGCAGCGATCGCGTTGATAGCGTTCGATGCGCATGGCGGTCATCAGCATGCGGGCCACATTCTCCGAGCCGCCGGGCCGGGTGAAGTTTTTCGGGGCCACGCCCTCCGCCTCGTCGAGGGACTGGTTGTCGTCGATCGCGATCCACTGGGCGAGACATTGCTGCGGGAACGCCAGCGCCAATATAGTCGCCAGGGCGGGTTTCCACATGGCTGCCACCTCCCGTTTCCACCGCCCTTTTCGGTGTTCTGAGCAGATAATACACGCTGTCGATCCGAGGCTGAACCCAAAATGTACGGGCCCGTCGCGAACCGAACATATAAAGATATCTTTATATTTGGATTGCGCATGTCGGACTAAATCTGTACTGGCCCATCGCAGATGGTTCAGGGCGTGTGCTCCGGGCCTGCAATTCTACGCCCATGGAGATTCGTCAGTGGCTACCGTGCTCGACAAGAAAAACGATTATGTGATCGCCGATATCGCGCTCGCCGATTTCGGCCGCAAGGAAATCGAGATCGCCGAGACCGAAATGCCGGGTCTGATGGCGCTTCGCGCCGAATTCGGTGCGTCGCAGCCGCTCAAGGGTGCCCGCATCACCGGTTCGCTCCACATGACGATCCAGACCGCCGTGCTGATCGAGACGCTCACCGCGCTCGGCGCAAAGGTTCGCTGGGCGACCTGCAACATCTTCTCGACCCAGGATCACGCCGCCGCCGCCATCGCCGCTTCGGGCGTGCCGGTGTTCGCGGTGAAGGGCGAGAGCCTGGCCGAATATTGGGACTATGTCGGCGACATCTTCTCGTGGGACCATGAGGTCGAAGGCCAGACCGCAAACATCATCCTCGATGACGGCGGCGACGCGACCATGTTCGCGCTGTGGGGCGCCAAGCTCGAAGCCGGCGCGACCCTGCCCGAGCCCGAGAATGACGAGGAAGTCGAGTTCCAGCGCGCGCTCAAGGCGTTCATCGCCAAGAAGCCCGGCTATCTGACCCAGACCGTCAAGAACCTGAAGGGCGTTTCGGAAGAGACCACCACCGGCGTTCACCGCCTGTACGAGATCGCGAAGAAGGGCGAGCTTCCCTTCCCGGCGATCAACGTCAACGACAGCGTCACCAAGTCGAAGTTCGACAACCTCTACGGCTGCAAGGAATCGCTGGTCGACGCGATCCGCCGCGCCACCGACGTGATGCTCGCCGGCAAGGTCGCCTGCGTCGCCGGCTTCGGCGATGTCGGCAAGGGTTCGGCCCAGTCGCTCCGCAACGGCGGCGCGCGTGTCATGGTCACCGAAATCGATCCGATCTGCGCGCTGCAGGCCGCGATGGAGGGCTTTGAAGTCGTCACCATGGAAGAAGCCGTGAAGCGCGCAGACATTTTCTGCACCGCGACCGGCAACGCCGACGTCATCACCGCCGAGCATATGGCGGCGATGAAGCCGATGAGCATCGTCTGCAACATCGGCCACTTCGACTCGGAGATCCAGATCGCCGCGCTGTCCAACTATGAGTGGGACGAAGTGAAGCCGGGCACCGACCTCGTGAAATTCCCCGATGGCAAGCAGATCATCATCCTCGCCAAGGGCCGCCTGGTGAACCTGGGCTGCGCGACCGGTCACCCGTCGTTCGTGATGTCGGCTTCGTTCACCAATCAGACGCTGGCGCAGATCGAGCTCTTCACGCGGGGCGACCAGTACAAGAACGAAGTGTACGTCCTGCCGAAGCATCTCGACGAGAAGGTTGCCGCGCTGCACCTCGAAAAGCTGGGCGTCCAGCTCTCGAAGCTGACCCCCAAGCAGGCCGGCTATATCGGCGTGCCGGTCGAAGGTCCGTTCAAGCCGGATCACTATCGCTACTGAAATACTTCTTCTATAGTGAGAAGTTCGAGCATGACCTGCAGCTCGCATATGACGTGAACGATAAGTTCCGGCTCTATGGCGGCGTCAACAACTTCACCAACGAGAAGGGTGACGCGGGCTCGACCGCCTATCCCTATTCGGCGGTCGGCCGCTATTTCTATGCCGGTGCCAAGGTCCGCTTCGGCGGCCAATAAGCTCCCGGTAGGGATCTGAAAGATGGCGGCGTGCCCCCGGGGCGCGCCGCCATTTTTGTTTTCCCCATTCCCCGGCCCGAGGGGGAGGGGAAATGGGGGGTGCGTTGAGCAAGCCCGGCCGGGCGGTGCTTCGCCAGCCCATATCGGGCCGCCAATCCGTCGCTCCTCCAAGCGGCGCAGTCCCTCCATCGTCCCTCGTTTCGCGCTTCCGGCAGCAATCATCTTCCCGCCGGGCGGCGCTTTGCCTAAGGACAGGCAATGACCGCAACGAACGGCCGTGGGGACGCGGCTTGATCATGATTTCCTCAAGCTCGGCCGCTTTGGCCGGCGCGGCGCTGGCGCTGCTCGTTATCGGTGCCACCTGGGCGCTGTGGACGGGGCTGCGCGCGCGCGCCGATGCCGCGTCGCTGGCCGAGGATCATGTCCGCTTCAGCACCCTGATCTCGGGTTCGCCAGCGCAGGCGATGATCGTCCGCGCCGATGGCCGGATAGAGATGCCGCGCCGGCTGGCGGACTGGCTGGGCCTGCAAGAGATCCCGCGCGAGCTCGGCGCGCTTTCGGGAGGCGAGGGCGGCCTGATGCCCGAGGATCTGGACGCGCTCGGCGTCCATGTCGCCGCCGCGCAAAAGGCGGGCAAGCCGTTCAGCCTGTCGGTGCGCGCCGAAGGGTCGGAGCGCGCCCTGCTGGTGGTGGGCGAGCGTGCGCACCAGACGCTCAATGCGCCCGGCGGCGTCGTGCTCTGGTTCCTCGACGCCACCGAAAGCCAGGATGAGATCAACCGGCTGCAAAAGGGCAGCACCCGCCTGCGCGCCGCGTTCGATGCGCTGACTTCGCTGATCGAGGCTGCGCCGATGCCGATGTGGTATCGCGGCCCCGATCTCAAGCTGCTGATGGTCAATTCGGCCTATGTCGCCGCGGTCGAGGGAGCCGACGCGGAGGATGTCGTCGAGCGTGGGCTCGAACTGGTCGAGGGCGCGGGGCTGGGCGGGCCGCTGGCAAACGCCGCGATCGCCCGCGATACCGGGGAACCCCAGACCGCGGCGATGCCCGCCACGATCGGCGGGCGCCGCCGGATGCTGCGCCTGCACGACGTGCCTTTGCCCACCGGCGGCGTGGCCGGGTT
Organism: Sphingomonas soli NBRC 100801; assembly: GCF_001591025.1. Lineage (GTDB taxonomy): Bacteria > Pseudomonadota > Alphaproteobacteria > Sphingomonadales > Sphingomonadaceae > Sphingomonas > Sphingomonas soli. The sequence continues at coordinate 323,462 of NZ_BCTZ01000004.1, read as the reverse complement.
CGCCGTGGATATCGAGGAACTCGAACAGGCGCGCGGCGGGCTCAAGCGCTTCGCCGATGCCCAGCGGGCGATGCTCGATCGCGTATCGGCGGGCGTTGCCCAGTTCGGCGCGGATCGCGGCCTGATTTTCTGCAACCAGCCGTTCCGCCGCATGTTCGCGATGAAGAATGAATGGCTTGCCGACCGGCCCGAATTCGATCGCGTGCTCGAACGGATGCGTGAGGCCAAGCGCCTGCCTGAAACGCGCGATTTTCCGGCATGGAAGGCGGAGCGCCGCGAATGGTTCACCGCGCCCGATGCGATCGAGGAAATCTGGCATGTCGGCGCGACGCACCTGCGCGTCGTCGCCCAGCCCATGCCCGAGGGCGGGTTGCTCCTGCTGTTCGAGGATCGCACCCAGCAATTCGAGCTCCAGCGCGAACATGGCGAGATGCAGCAGGTCCGCACCGCGACGCTCGACAGCCTTGCCGAAGCGGTGGCGGTGTTCGGCAAGGGACGGCTGCAATTGTGGAACCGCAAGTTCCGCTCGGTCTGGGGCTTCGAGGATGCATTTCTCGATGCGCACCCCCAGATCCTGGCGCTGGTAAAGGCTGCCGGCCCCAAATTGGCCAACCCTGCCAAGGCGGAGGTGATCGGCGATCTCGTTCGCCTCGCCGCGCAGGATCGCCAGCAGCGCGGCAGCAGTATCGTCTTTGCGGATGGCCGGCACTTCGATCTGACGGCAGTGCCTCTGCCGGATGGCAACGCGCTGGTGACCATGCTCGACACGACCGACCAGCATCGCGTGGAGCGGGCGCTGCGTGACCGTAACGAGGCGCTGGAGGCGGCGGACCGCGTCAAGACCAGCTTCGTCGCGAATATGAGCTATGAGCTGCGCACCCCGCTGACCTCGATCAAGGGTTTTGCCGAGATGCTGCACGGCGGCCTCGCGGGCCAATTGAGCGAGAGCGGGATCGAATATTCGGAGGCGATCCTGGTGTCGGTCGAGCGGCTGGGCGCGCTGATCGACGATGTGCTCGATCTCACCCAGAGCGAAGGCGCGCCGCTGGACAAGCGTCCGGTCGATATCGAGATGATCGCCCAGGGCGCGGCTGAGGCGATCGCGCCCTTGGCGAAGGAAAAGGCGATCGATCTCGTCGTCGAGAATGCCGGCAGCGCGGGTGTGGTGTCGGGCGATGCGCGACGCCTGCGGCAGGTGATCGAGCATCTGTTGCGCCATGCCGTATCGGGTACGCCCTCGGGAGGCCGCGTGCTGCTTCACCTCGATGGCAATGCAAGGGTCGCGCGGATCATCGTCTCGGATGACGGTCCCGGCATGAGCGAAGCGGCGGCGGCTAGCGCTTTCGATCGGTTCGCGCTCGGCGGTCGCAATGCGCAGCGCGCGCTTGGCCTCGGCCTGCCGCTCGCCAAGCAGTTCGTCGAGGCGCATGGCGGGCGGATCGAGCTCTTTTCGGAAGTGGGCGAGGGCACGCTGATCACCGTGGAGCTGCCGCGCGGATGATCCTTGCCGATCCTCAGGCTTCGCATGCGCTGGGGCAGCGTCTCGCGGCGCTGGTGCGCCCCGGCGATGTCATCGCGCTGTCCGGCGATCTCGGCGCGGGCAAGACCAGCATCGCGCGGGGGCTGCTCGCGGGGCTGGGGCTGGAGGGGGAGGCGCCGTCGCCAAGCTTCGCGATCGTCCAGCCTTATGCGCCGCCCGAGGTCCGCTTTCCGGTGCTGCATGTCGATCTCTACCGTATCGAGCATCCGGACGAGGCTGAGGAATTGGGCCTCGACGATGCGCGCAACGATTCGCTGCTGATTGTCGAATGGCCGGAGCGTCTGGGGGAATCGGCGTGGTTCGATGCGCTGTGGTTGTCCCTGGAAGTTACACCGGATGGCGCGCGGGAGTTGACAGCGAGGGTGCCCGCGCCATGGAGGGACCGATGGTCCCTGACATGAACCCGCCCGAAACCGCTCCCGCCTTCCTCGCTTCGGCGGGATGGGGCGGCGCGGAGATCCGTCCCCTGGCCGGAGACGCGTCTTTCCGCCGCTATTTCCGCGTGGTCGAGCACGACCGTACCTCGATCCTGATGGATTCCCCGCCCGACAAGGGTGAAGATCCGCGTCCGTTTATTTCAATTGCCCGCTGGCTTACCGGACGCGGCTTCGCCGCCCCCCAGATCCTCCACGAGGATCTCGAACAGGGCCTCGTCCTCATCGAGGATTTCGGCGACGCGCGGATGCGCGAGACGGTGGACGCAGCGCCGGAGAGCGAATTGCGCCTCTACGAACAGGCGGTCGATCTGCTGATCCGGCTGCGCGATCATCCCGCCGCCGAAGACATCGGCCCTTACAGCCCGTCGCAATATCATCGTGAGGCGCGGCTGCTCACCGAATGGTATTGCCCCGCGCTCGGCCTGGAACCCGACGCTGAGGGATATAACGACGCCTGGAATGCGGTGCTCGATTCCGTGCTGACCGGTCATGAGCCTGTCACGGTGCTGCGCGATTACCATGCCGAAAACATCATGTTGATCGAAGGCAGCGAGAATTTGGGTTTGCTCGATTTCCAGGACGCGCTTTCCGGCCATCCTGCCTATGACCTGGTTTCGCTGCTTCAGGACGCCCGGCGTGAGGTTCCGGCCGAGCTGGAGACCGCGATGCTCGATCGCTACAAGCGCGTGACCGGCGTGGGCGACGAGTTCGATATCGCCTATCATGTGCTCGGCGCGCAGCGGAACGCCAAGATCATCGGCATCTTCACCCGGCTTTGGAAGCGCGACGGCAAGCCGCGCTATCCGGGTCTGTGCCCGCGCGTCTGGAACTATCTGGAGCGCGATCTCCGGCATCCCGCGCTCAAGCCCGTTGCAGACTGGTTCGATGCCAACGTGCCTGCGCATCTGCGCGGCGATCCGATGACGCTCGCCGGCGAATGACCGTCTATGCCCTGCGTCCGCAGCCGGACGCACCCGTTCCCGAAACCGCGATGGTGATGGCCGCAGGACTCGGCAAGCGCATGCGCCCGCTCACCGCCACCCGGCCCAAGCCGTTGGTGGAGGTGGCGGGCAAGACGCTGCTCGACCACACGTTCGATCATCTGCGCGAAGCGGGGGTGAAGCGCGCCGTGGTCAACGTGCATTACCTTGCCGATCAGATCGAGGCGCATCTGAAGGCGCGGGCAAAGGGCATCGACGTCTTGATCTCCGACGAGCGCGCGCAGCTGCTGGAAACCGGCGGTGGCGTCGTAAAGGCGCGTGAGATGATCGGCGACAAGCCGTTCTTCTGTGTCAACAGCGACAATCTCTGGATCGATGGCCCGGTCGATGCGCTGCGCCAGCTCGCGGCGGCGTGGGACGATGAGAAGATGGACGCGCTGCTGCTCCTCGTGCCGTTGGCGCGGGCGAACTGCCATGGCGGGCAGGGCGATTTCCGCCTCGATCCGTTCGGCAGGATCATCGAGCGGCGCAAGCCGGGGCGGCTCGCCCCCTTCGTCTATATCGGCATCCAGATCCTCTCGCCCCGCGTGATCCGCGATTGGCCGGAGGGTCCGTTCTCCACCAATCTCTTCTGGGATCGCGCAATGGCGCAGGGGCGCCTGTGGGGCGTGGTCCATCAGGGCATGTGGTTCGACGTCGGCACCCCCGTCGCGATCGGCGAGGCGGAGACCGTCCTGGCCGAGATGTGACAACCACCGTCATCCCGGCGAAAGCCGGGATCTCAGCCCGGTAGGGAACCTTATTGCACGAGATCCCGGCTTTCGCCGGGACGACGAATGGCTGTACAAAGGGCGCTCATGTCCGGCCGTCTCCACCTCTTCACCATACCCCCGCACCGCGCCTTTGCCGATGCGCTGGCCGATGGGCTGATCGCGCGTTTCGGCGGCGATGCGCTGGGGTTGGCGCGCGGTATCGTGCTGGTGCCCAACAACCGCGCCAAGCGCGCGATCCAGGACGCGTTCGTCCGCGCCAGCGGCGGCGGCCTGCTGCTGCCCCGGCTGGTCGCGGTCGGAGATCCCGAGCTCGACGAGGCCGTGTTCGAGGCGGTCGAAGATCAGGAGCCGGTGCCCCCCTCGGTCGATCCGCTCCAGCGGCGCATGATCCTTGCGCGGCTGATCCAGGAAAGCGGCGCGCCGGTCGATGCCGCCGAGGCGGTCCGGCTGGCGGGCGAGCTTGCTTCCACGCTCGATCAGTTGCTGATCGAGGAAGTCGATCCCCGGCGTCTCGCCAGCCTCGAACTCGGCGAACTCACCACCCATTGGGAGCGCTCGCTCACCCAGTTCAGGGTCATCCTCGAGCATTGGCCGGTCGAGCTGGCGCGGATGGGCCGCGTCGATCTCGCCGAACGGCGCACCCGGCTGCTGGCCCGGGTCGCGGGACGTTGGCGTGACGCACCGCCGCCGGGGTTCGTCTGCGCCGCGGGGATCACTGCCAGCGCGCCTGCCATCGCGCGGCTGCTGCGTGTGGTGGCGGAAATGCCGCGCGGGATGGTGGTGCTGCCCAGCCTGTCGACCGGGATCGGCGAGGACGAATGGGCGTCTCTCGGTCCGCACGATCCCGACGCGAGCGGCCGCCGCAAGCGCGCGATGGAGACGCACCCGCAGTTCCAGCTCAAGCTGCTGCTCGAGCGTATGAGCGTGAACCGCAGCGAATTCTCTGTCTGGCGCGGCCGGAGCGAGCATGACGCCGCCCCCGCGCGCAGCAAGGCGATCGAAACCGCGATGGCGCCGCCCGAGCTCACCAGGGAGTGGAGCGCGCTGCCCCTCTCTGCCCGGCGGCTCGATGGCGTCCGTGTGCTCGAAGCGGAAACGCCGGCGCAGGAAGCACAGGCCATCGCGCTCGCACTGCGTCAGGTGCTCGAAACCCAAGGCAAGACCGCCGCTCTGGTCACGCCCGATCGTGCGCTGGCCCGCCGCGTCGTCGCGCATCTCGCGCGCTGGGGCATCGCGATCGACGATTCGGCGGGGCAGGCGCTTTCGGTGCTCCCGCCCGGCACGCTGTTGCTCGCTCTAGCCGAAGCCGCCGCACAGGATTTCGCCCCGCTCGCCTTGCTCAGTCTGCTCAAGCATCCGCTGGTCCGGCCCGATGCCCGGCTTGAGTGGCTGGAGGGCGCGCGCCTGCTCGATCGTGCGCTCAGGGGTCCGCGCCCCGCACCGGGACTTGCCGGGATCGACCGCCAACTTGCCGAGCAGGACGGGCGTGATGGCGGTCTGCGCCGGGCCGCGCAGGCATGGTGGGTCCGGGCGCGACCATTGCTGGAGCCGATCGAGGCGGTGTTCGCCGCAGGGCCGCAGCCCTTGCCCGCGATGATCGCGGCGCTGCGCGAAGCGGCGCAGGCGCTGGGCGGCGATGGCCTGTGGAGCCGGGCCGAGGGCCGCGCGGCTGCCGATCTGCTCGATGCGCTGGAGCGCGAGTCCGTGTTCGGCCCGCCCGCCGCTGACCCCGCCAGCCTCGCGCCCCTGCTGCGCACCTTGATGGACGAGACGGCGGTGCGCCCGCCACAGGGCGGACATCCGCGCCTGGCGATCCTCGGTCTGATCGAAGCGCGGCTGCACAATGCCGATCTGATGATTCTCGGCGGCCTCAACGAAGGCGTCTGGCCCGGGCTTCCCGCGCCCGATCCCTGGCTCGCTCCCCGCATCCGCACCGAACTGGAGCTGCCCGGCCTCGAACGGCGCATCGGCGTGTCGGCCCACGATCTGGCCGGAGCGCTTGGCGCGCGCGAAGTGCTGCTGACGCGTGCGCGCCGCGATTCCTCCGCGCCCACCATCGCGTCGCGCTTCTGGCTCCGCCTCGAAGCGCTGTCGGGCGGACTGGAGCGGGCCGAAGATCTCGCCGCATGGGCGCGCGCGATCGATGAGCCTGGGCGGCACGAACCCGCCACACGTCCCGAGCCTTCGCCGCCCGTGGATAAGCGCCCCAGGGAGATTTCGGTCACCGAAGTCGATCGGCTCAAGGCGGACCCCTATGCCTTTTACGCCAAGCGCATGCTGCGCCTCGCGCCGCTCGATCCGGTCGATGCCGATCCCAGCGCGGCGTGGCGCGGCACGGCGGTGCATGCGGTGCTGGAGCAATGGGCGAAGCTGGACGATTGCCGTCCCGACAAGCTCCATGAGCGGGCACTCGCGATGCTGGCGGACGAGCGCACCCATCCGATGATGCGCGCCTTGTGGCAGCCGCGGCTGATGGAAGCGATCGACTGGATCGTCGCCGAAAGCGCGGCGCAGGCGGAGACCGGTCGCCGCGTGCTTGGCGTCGAGCAGGACGGGCATATCCCGTTCGCGGGCGTGACGCTGCGGGGCAAGTTCGATCGGATCGATCGCTTGCCCGATGGCACGCTGGCGGTGGTCGATTACAAGACCGGACAGCCCCCCAGCGCAAAGGCGGTGCGCGCGGGTTACAGCCTGCAATTGGGCCTGCTCGGGCTGATCGCGGAGCAGGGCGGTTTCAAGGGCATCAGCGGCGATGCGCGCGGCTTCGAATATTGGTCGCTCGCCCGCAAGAATGGCAGCTTCGGCTATGTCGATTCGCCGGTTTCGCCCAAGAAGCGCGATCCGATCCCGCCCGAGGAGTTCGTGCCCATCGCCGGCGGCAATTTCCACGAAGCGGTGCAGGATTGGCTTACCGGCGATCGCCCGTTCACAGCCAAGCTCGTCCCCGAATATGCGCCCTATGCCGAATATGATCAGTTGATGCGCCGTGACGAATGGTATGGCCGTGAATAGCCTGCGGCTGCTCCATCCCCTGAAGGGCAATCAGCGCGCGGCGAGCGATCCTGCGCGCCATATCTGGCTTTCCGCATCGGCGGGTACGGGCAAGACCCAGGTGCTTGCCGCGCGCGTCTGGCGGTTGCTGCTCGGCGGCACCGATCCCGGCGCGATCCTGTGCCTCACCTTCACCAAGGCGGGCGCGGCGGAAATGTCCGAACGGATCACCTCGCGCCTGGCAAGCTGGGTCCGCGCCGACGACGAGGCGTTGTTCAAGGATCTGGAGGCGCTGGGCGAGGATTCCGGCCCCGAAGCGCGCGCCCGCGCCCGCACCTTGTTCGCAAAGGTGCTCGACGCTCCCGGCGGGGGCATCCGCATCCAGACGATCCACAGCTTCTGTCAGACGCTGCTGTCCGCCTTCCCGGTAGAGGCGGGGCTGGTGCCCGGATTCCGCCCGCTCGATGGGCGAGAGGAAGTCGTGCTCAAGCGCGAGGCTTTGGCCGAAATGCTGGTCGATGCCGAGCGGGAAGGGCGGACCGGTCTGATCGACGCGGTCGGCGCGCTCAGCCTCAGGCTGGGGGAGGGGCAGGCGGAAGCGTTCCTGCATCGCTGCGCCCAATCGGCTGAGGCGCTGGCGGATCTGCCCGCCGGTATTCAGCCATTTCTCCGCCGCGCGCTCGATCTGCCAAGCGGCGATATCGATGTGGAGCTGGAGAAATGCTGCGCCGATGATGCGTTCGATTGCGCCGGCCTGCGCCAGATCGCCGCTGCCAATCGCCAATGGGGCACCGCGACCGGAAACAGCGCGGCGGAGGCGATCGGCGCGTGGCTGGGCGGCGCGACAAAGGATCGCGCGGCAGGGCTCGATGCGCTGGGGCTGGTGTTCCGCACCAAGAGTGGCGACCCGCGCAAGATTTCTCCCAAGCTGATCGCCGCCCATCCGGATTATGAGATGTTGGCCGAGCGCATTGGTGGGCGCTGCGCCGAGCTGGCCGCGATGAAGGTGCGTGCGGATTATGCCGATCTGCTCGCGTACGGGCTGGAGGCGGGACGTGTCTATGCCGATACCTATGCCCGGGCAAAGCGGCGCGTGGGCGCGGTCGATTTCGACGATCTGATCCGCCGCGCCGTCGAACTGCTGCAGACCCCCGGCATGGGCGAATGGGTGCGCTTCAAGCTCGATCAGGCGACCGAGCATGTCCTGATCGACGAGGCACAAGATACCAACCTCAAGCAATGGACGATCGTCGACGCGATCGTGCAGGAATTCGCGGCGGGCAAGGGCACGCGCGACGCGGGGCGGCGAACGCTGTTCACCGTCGGCGATTACAAGCAGGCGATCTTCAGCTTCCAGGGCACCAGCCCGATCTTCTTCCAATGGGCGCACCGCCAGTTCACCGAGATGTTCCGCCTCGCTCCCGATGCGGAGACCGAGGCGCGCGAGCTGGAGTCGCTGTCGCTCACGCACAGCTTCCGCTCGACCCGGCCGATCCTCGAATTCGTCGATGCCGCGCTGGCCGTGCTGCCGGAGCCGGGCATGGGTACGCTCAGCGATACCGAGCCGCACGCCAGCGAAGTGGCGGGGCCGGGCACGATCACCTTGTGGCCGCCCACGATCGAGGGCGGCAGCGAGGCCGATGAAGAGGAATGGGTCAGCGACGCGACCCGTGAGCATGCCCGCCGGATCGCCCGCGCGATCCGCGATTGGACCGATGGCAGCGTCCTGAAACGCGATGGCACGCCGCTGGGGCCACAGGACGTCATGGTGCTGGTCAAGCGCCGGGGCGAGCTCGCCTCGCTGATCGTCGCGCGGCTCTATGCGGAGGGCGTGCCGGTCGCGGGGGTCGATCGCTTGCGGCTCAATGCTCCGCTGGCGGTGCAGGATCTGCTCGCCGCGATCCGCTTCGTCTTGCAGCCCGACGACGATCTTTCGCTGGCCTCTTTGTTGGTCTCCCCTTTGATCGGCTGGAGCCAGGAAGATCTGATGGCCGGGGCGCTGCGCGAGCGCGGCGCGCTGTGGCGGCACCTGCGCGCGACCCAGCCTGCGGTAAGGTTGCGCCCGCTCGAACAATTGCTGGCGATGGCCGATTTCACCACGCCCTATCGCTTCCTAGAGGCGATCCTGTCGGGCGAGATGGACGGGCGGCGCAAGCTGCTGCTTCGGCTGGGCGAGGAAGCGCGCGATCCGATCGAGGAATTGCTGAGCGCCGCGCTCAATTTCGAGAAGCTGGCAACGCCCACGCTCCAGCGCTTTCTCGACTGGTTCGATCGCGGCGATGTCGAGATCAAGCGCGAGGCGGATCAGCCGCGCGGCGCGGTGCGCGTGATGACCGCGCATGGCGCGAAGGGTTTGCAGGCACCGCTGGTGATCCTTGCCGATGCCACTGCCGATCCCACCAGGAGCCCCCGCGACTTCCTCGGCTGGCAGCCCGAGGAGCATGACGGCGCGGCATTCCCGATCTTCCGCCCGCGTAAGGCGGAGCAAAGCGGGGCGCTGGAGCAAGCCGTCACCCGCACCGCCACGGCCGAGATGGAGGAGCATTGGCGGCTCTTCTATGTCGCCGCCACCCGTGCGGAGGAACGGCTGGTGATCGCAGGGGCGCTGGGGCCGATGGCCAAGGGCGAGCCGCCTGCGCAAAGCTGGTACGCCGCTTGCGCTCGCGCGTTCGAAGCGTTGGGTGCCGAGGGCGAGTTTCACGGCACCACGCCCGCTGGTCCGGTCGTGCCCAAGCCGATCCCCGTGGCGCCCCCCACGCCAAGCGCTGCATTGCCCGCCTGGATCGCGCAGCCCGCGCCTCAGGAATCGCGCCCGCCGCGCCCGCTCGCGCCGTCCGCTTTGGGCGACGATTCGGTTGCCGATCCGCCGCCCACGCCCGCAATGCGCCTCGCCGCCGAGCGTGGACGCCTGCTCCATGCCTTGTTTGAGCGTCTGCCCGGCGTCGCTTCGGAGAAGCGCGCCGAGGCTGCTGATCGCTGGCTCGCCGGCGCGGGCGGCGTCGCGGAGGGGCTTCGCGCCGAACTCGTCAGCGCCGCGCTCGCGGTGACCCAGGATCCGCGCTTCGCCGATCTGTTTGGCCCATCCTCGCTCGGCGAAGCGCCGATCGCGGCGGTGGTCGGGGACGGCGTGGTCGTATCGGGCACTGTCGATCGGCTGGTGGTCACGCCCGAGCTTGTCCGCGTCGTGGATTTCAAGACCGGCCGCCGCGCGCCTGCGTCGCTAGCTGACGTGCCGCATTATCATCTGCGCCAGATGGCGGCCTATGCAGCGGCGCTCGCCGTGATCTTCCCGGGCCGCGCGATCGAGGCCGGATTGCTTTACACTGCGGGCCCCACGCTCCATCTGCTGCCCCCTGATCTGCTGGCCGCGCACAAGCCCGGCTTCGCGGCTTCGGAGCAAAGCTTGGCTTCGCGCGCTTGAGCCACAGCCACCCAGCACATAGATAGTATCCCAACACACAGGAGATTTCCCCATGGCCACCAAGGCAGTCACCGACGCCAGCTTCCAAACCGACGTGCTGGGTTCCGACAAGCCCGTTCTCGTCGATTTCTGGGCGGAATGGTGCGGCCCGTGCAAGATGATCGCGCCCGCGCTCGAAGAGCTCGGTGCCGAGCTCGCCGATCAGGTCCAGATCGTGAAGGTCGATATCGACGAAAACCCCGATGCGCCCACCAAATATGGCGTGCGCGGCATCCCCACGATGATCCTGTTCAAGAATGGCGAGCCCGCCGCAACGCAGGTCGGCGCGCTGCCCAAGGGCGCGATCAAGCAGTGGATTGAGGGCAACCTCTAAGAACGCTTGCGGCTGGGCGAGATCGAATAGCCGTCATCCCCTCGAAAGCGGGGATCCAGGGTTGCCCGGCGATACCCTTGGCTCTGGGTCCTCGCTTTCGTGGGGATGGCGATTCAAGATGTCGGGATCTCGCTCAAAAGCTGATGCCGTTGCGCTCTTTCGCGGATGCCGCTCAGCTCCGATAGTCGGCGTTGATCGAGATATAGCCGTGGGTAAGGTCGCACGTCCAAACGGTCGCGCGGCCTTCGCCCAGTCCCAGATCGACGCCGATCCGGATCTCGCGCCCCTTCAGATGTTCGGCGACCGGGGCTTCGTCATAGCCCGTCACCGCCAGCCCGCCCTCGGCCACCTGCGTCTCGCCAAATCGGATCGCGAGCCGGTCGCGCTCGGCGGGCTCGCCGGCCTTGCCCACAGCCATCACGACGCGGCCCCAATTGGCGTCCTCGCCCGCGATCGCGGTCTTCACCAGCGGCGAATTGGCGATCGACATCGCAATCACATGCGCGCTGCGGTCGCTCTCCGCGCCTTCGACCTCGATCGTGATCAGCTTCTGCGCCCCTTCGCCGTCGCGCACGACGAGCAGGGCCAGTTGGTGGCACAGATCGGCCAGCGCGGCGCGGAACGCATCGGCCCCGTCGCTGTCCGAATCCTCGATCGGCGCGTTGCCCGCCTTGCCGGTCGCAAAGGCGAGCACGGTGTCGCTGGTGGAGGTGTCGCTATCTACCGTGATGCACGAGAAAGTCTTCATATTCGCGTCGCTTAGCGCCGATTGCAGAAATTCCGGCTCAACTGCCGCGTCGGTGAAGATGAACCCCAGCATCGTCGCCATGTCGGGCATGATCATCCCCGAACCCTTGATGATGCCCGCCAGCGTGACGGTGCGCCCGTCGACCACCGCCTGCGTCACCGCACCCTTGGCGAAGGTGTCCGTCGTCATGATCGTCGCTGCGGCGCCTTCCAAGTTGCAGGGTTCGGCGGTGAACGCCGTATCCAGCCCGGCTTCCGCCTTGTCGATCGGCAGCGGCACGCCGATTACGCCGGTGGAGGCCACGAAGACATCCGAGGGCTGGCAATCCAGATGCGCGGCGGCGCGCGCCGCGATCGCCTCGACTGCGGCGCGCCCGCGATTCCCGGTAAAGGCGTTGCTGTTGCCCGCATTCACCACCAGCGCGCGCGCCTGGCCCAGCACCAGCGCCTTGCGGCACCATTCCACCTCGGGCGACGGGCATTTGCTCTGCGTCAGCACGCCGGCCACCGCCGTGCCGGGATCGAGCGTCACGAAGGTCAGGTCGCACCGGTCCCAATTCTTGTACCGCGCCCGCGCCACGCGCGGCGTGACCCCGGCGATTCCGGGCATTTCGGGAAAGGGCAGAGCGAGGGGAGAGCGATCGGTGGACATGAATACGCGCCTATGGATGGGGTGGCGCTGCTTCGGGCAGCGCGGCGCAAAGATCAAGGTTGTTGCCGGGCCGGACGCAGTTTAGAAACATGTCGGCCAAATGAGAGGTTTCCCCTGATGTTGTTCGTATCCCTGCTCGCGCTCGCTTCGTTCCAGACCGCTCCTGCGGCCCCTACCGTGATGACCATCACCGTCCAGAAGCTGCCGGCTTCGTTCAAGCAGAACCCGGTGGTTTCGCTGACCTTCAATGCGAAAGGTGAGGTGGCGTCGTGCGCGGCCAAGGTGACCAGCGGCAGCGCGGGCGTCGACAAGGCCGCCTGCGGGCAGGCTGTGGCCAATTATTCGGTCAAGCCCGAAGGCGGCAAGGCACCGGCACCGACCGACGTCGTCATCGCGTTCGAGACCGAAGCGCCCGCGCAATAAGCGCGCCAGCGCCGATCCGCGACCGGTCTGGCGTACCCGCCGGATCGCGTCTGCGGACGCCCCAGCGCCGATTTCCATTGTTGAACCGGCGCGCAGCCATTATGTCGCCTCACGATCGGCATGGGCCTTGCCCCGTGCGGGCCTTAACGCAGGACTGACGCTTGGAATTGCTGCTTCTCCTCACGGCGCTGCTCGCGAGCCTGACCGGGACCGGTTCGGCCGACCGCCAGTTGCGTCAGGTGCAGGGCGTCGCGGTGGTCCATGCGGCCGAAGCCGCGCAGGCCGCGGTGCAGCCTGCCCGCAGCGTCGCGCCTGCCAAGGCCGCGCACCTGTTGCGGCCCGAAGCCGATGCGCTTCGCCCGGCGCGCGGCACGCCGCTCGCCGGCCAGCATTTCCCGTTCGAGCGCCGTCTCGAATAAGGCGCTGCGCGGCGCGTCCCTTCGCGCTGCTTTCCCATCACCCTTGCACCCTGCGGGCGCCCCCTTTGGCGCGACCGCTCGACAACCCTTTAGATTTGAACAGGAATTCTCATGATCGGCGGTTTGGTCAAGACCATCTTCGGATCGTCCAACGAACGTTATGTGAAGTCGCTCGGCAGCATCGTTGCCAAGATCAACGCATTCGAGCCCACCATCTCGGCGATGAGCGACGATCAGCTCTCGGCCCAGACGGTCAAGTTCCGCGAAGCGCTCGCCAATGGCGAAAAGCTCGACGACCTGCTCCCCGAAGCCTTCGCCACCGTGCGCGAAGCGGCGAAGCGCGTGCTCGGCCAGCGCCATTATGACGTGCAGATGATCGGCGGCATCGTCCTCCATCGCGGCGAGATCGCCGAGATGCGCACCGGCGAAGGCAAGACGCTGGTCGCCACGCTGGCAACCTATCTCAATGCGCTGCCGGGTGACGGCGTCCATGTCGTCACCGTCAACGATTATCTCGCCGCGCGCGACGCCGAATGGATGGGCCGGGTCTATCGCTTCCTGGGTCTCACCGTGGGCGTGATCGTCCCCAATCTGAGCGACCAGCAGCGCCGCGACGCCTATCATTCGGACATTACCTACGGCACGAACAACGAGTTCGGCTTCGATTATCTGCGCGACAACATGAAATATGATCGCGCATCGATGGTGCAGCGCAAGTTCAATTACGCGATCGTCGACGAGGTCGATTCGATCCTGATCGACGAAGCTCGCACCCCGCTGATCATCTCCGGCCCGACCGACGACAAGTCCGAGCTGTACATGCAGGTCGACGCGATCGTGAAGCAGTTCGCGCCCGAGGATTATGAGAAGGACGAGAAGCAGAAGTCGATCATCCTCACCGAGGACGGCACCGAGAAGGCCGAGCGCATGCTGGAGGCTGCCGGCATCCTGGTCGGTGGAAACCTCTACGATTTCGAAAACACCCAGGTGGTCCACCATCTGAACCAGTCGCTGCGCGCGAACATGATGTTCAAGCGTGACATCGATTACATCGTGAAGGACGGCAAGGTCGTCATCATCGACGAGTTCACCGGCCGCATGATGGATGGCCGCCGCTGGTCGGACGGCCTGCACCAGGCGGTGGAGGCCAAGGAAGGCGTGGCGATCGAGCCCGAGAACCAGACCATGGCCTCGATCACCTTCCAGAACTATTTCCGCATGTACCCCAAGCTCTCGGGCATGACCGGCACCGCGGCCACCGAAGCGGCGGAATTCTACGACATCTACAAGATGAATGTCGTCACCATCCCGACCAACCTGCCGGTCCAGCGCGTCGATGAGGAAGACGAATTCTACAAGACGCTCGAAGAGAAGTTCCGGGCGATCGCGAAGAAGATCAAGGAGCATGCCGCCAAGGGCCAGCCGGTTCTGGTCGGTACCGTCTCGATCGAAAAGAGCGAGATGCTCAGCGACTTCCTCAACAAGGAAGGCGTGGACCATGCGGTCCTCAATGCGCGCCACCACGAGCAGGAAGCACGCATCGTGGCGCAGGCGGGCCGTCTGGGCGCGGTGACCATCGCGACCAACATGGCCGGTCGCGGCACCGACATCCAGCTCGGCGGCAATCTGGAATTCCGCGTCGAGGACGAGCTGGCCGAGATGCCGGAAGGCCCGCAGCGCGAGGCCGCGATCGCGCAGATCAAGGCCGAGATCGAAGCCGAGAAGGAGCGCGTCCGCGAGGCGGGCGGCCTGTTCGTGCTCGGCACCGAGCGGCATGAAAGCCGCCGCATCGACAATCAGCTTCGCGGCCGTTCGGGCCGTCAGGGCGATCCCGGCCTCAGCCGCTTCTATCTGTCGCTCGATGACGATCTGCTGCGCATCTTCGGCTCGAACACGCTGTTCGCCAAGATGATGCGCAACAATATCGAGGATGGCGAGGCGATCGGCAGCAAGTGGTTGTCCAAGGCGATCGAGACTGCGCAGAAGAAGGTCGAGGCGCGCAACTACGACATCCGCAAGCAGGTTGTCGAATATGACAACGTGATGAACGATCAGCGCAAGGTGATCTACGAGCAGCGCGCCGATATCATGGATGCCGAAACCGTCGGCGACGTGGTCGAGGATATGCGCTCGGAAACGGTCAACGCGATCGTCGCCGATGCCTGCCCGCCCGATTCCTATCCCGAGCAATGGGATCTTCCGGGGCTCAAGGAAAAGCTCGCTGCGGTGCTCAACCTCGAAGTGCCGCTCGACGATTGGGTCAAGGAAGAAGCCGTCGAACCCGAGATGGTCGAAGAGCGCGTCCGCGAACTCGCCGACAAGCTCATCGCCGACAAGGCTGCCGAGCTGGAGCCCGAGACCTGGCGTCAGGTCGAAAAGTCGATCCTGCTCCAGAGCCTCGATCATCACTGGAAGGACCATCTCGCGATGCTCGATGCGTTGCGCCAGGTGATCCATCTGCGCGCCTATGCGCAGAAGACGCCGATCAACGAATATAAGCATGAGGCGTTCGCGCTCTTCCAGCGCATGCTCGAGACGATCCGTGAGGACGTCACCCGCACGCTGGCGATGGCGCAGTTCCGCATGGCCCCGCCGCAGGATCTGCCGGAGCTTCCGGACTTCCTGACGACGCACATCGATCCGCTGAGCGGCGAGGACAACACCTACGATTATGACGGTGGCGCGACGGGCAATGTCCTGTCCCAGCTCCCGCCCATGGCGATCCCCCAGCCCTCGGGCGCGGACCTGCCCACCGATCCCTCCGAATGGGACCGCCTGGTCAGCCGCAACGCCCCATGCCCCTGCGGCTCGGGCCTGAAGTACAAGCACTGCCACGGCCAGGTGGCCTGAGCTGATCCCATAACGGTCACCCCGGCCTTGTGCCGGGGCCCACCAGGCCTGTGGTTCTGCCGCCAGAACCTCCTGCCGATCGCTCCCCGAAGCTGAATCCCGGGACAGACCCCGGATGACGGATCTGGGGACCGCTTACTTGGGAAGGGCCCCGTCATCCCCGCGCAAGCGGGGACCCAGAGCCCAGAGTGGCACCGCGCATAACCCTGGCTCCCCGCTTGCGCGGGGATGACGAAAGGGGGAGGGCACCGGGGCCGCAACCCCTCTCTTCGTCACCCCGGGCTTGCCCCGCAGTCCCGCTTCTTCCTTGCCGCAAAGCGGAGCTCTCATCCCGCTTGCAATGTAGGATTTCGCCTGCTTGGCTCAGCCGGTCGGCAGTGCCGCCCGCTCTTTGAAATCGTCCGCCGTTGCTGATTCGTCACCGCGAACATCGCGAACATTCGCGCCGCGAAGCGCGTTCTTGGTGTCACCTTAGTGTCACCTTCCGCGCGCGCACGAAAAGGGGGAGCGCCCGCGAACCGGCGCTCCCCCCAATTTCGTATCGATCCGCGAATTACTTCGTCGGCGGCGTCACGATCGTGGGGCCGATCCGGTCGATCACTTCGCGCGCGTCGAATGCGCGGACGTTGGTGGTCGGCTTGGGGCCTTTGCCGGTGACGATCTCGGCCATCGCCTCATAGCGGTTGACCGTGCGGTAATCCCAGTCGCGGGCGCGCCAGAAGGGATCGTCATAGAATGGGTCCCAGCTCCGCCAGCCGCCGTAGCGCGGGCGGTAGAAGCGCCAATAGGGGCTCCAATAGCCATAGGGGCTGCCAAAGCTCGATCCGAAGCCGGGCGAGCGATAGGTGGTCGTCTGCGTCTCGGTGTCCTTCGAGACCAGGATGAAGTGGTCGAAGCCGCGCTGGAGGGTCAGTTCGGCGGCGCGGAAGAGCAGGTAGCGCTCGACCGTCTCACGCGCGGTGAGGCTGTTTCCGCGGAAGCTGACCTGGAAGCGGTTGCTCTCGATCTGCTGGTCCGAATAGCCATTGGCCGACGAGCTGGCCGTGGCGGGCTGATAGGGCGTCGCGGTCATGCAGCCGCCAAGCGCTGCGCTGCCGATCAGGGCGGCGGCTAGCGCGGCGATGCGCGGACGCTTCAAAATGCTGATTCGCATGGTTCCTCCAGGGGGTTGGCGAACGGGGCAGGGGTTTTTCTTATGATTGTGAAACGCGTGTAGAACCGCTTTGTGTCCCGCGCGCGCCTGCGCCGGATTGTTGCGGGCGCACGATTGACCGAGGCTGAACGGCGCGGTCAGGCGATGCGTTCCGGCACTTCCATCGCGTCCTCGGTCAGCGCCGCGCGGGGGGCCATCGCTTCCCAGGGGAATACGAACCAGTCCTTCTGCACGGCCCGATCGATCGGGCGGAAGCCATATTCAACCTTCTGGGAAGACTGGATATTGTCCATCAGTACCGCGAAGCGGATATTGTCCGCGACGGCGCCGTCCGCGGCCAGCGCGGTGCGGATCTCGCCGATCGTCTTGCCGCTGTCGTTGATGTCCTCGACGAAGAGCAGCCGGTCCCCGTCGCGGGTGCGCTGGGCCAGGATCGCGATCAACTCCGCGCCGAACTGGGCGATCTTGGTCGAATAGTCGATCGAGACCATCGACAGCCCCATGCGGTGCGACAGATACACCGCTGGGGTCAGCCCTCCGCGTCCCACGCCGACGAGCAGCGAAGGACCCCATTCCGACGCGGCGTCGGCGATGGCGTGCACCCCCGCGACCATGTCCTCATGGGTGAAGGGGGTGAAGACGATCCCGGTCATGCGTGCGCCTCCGCATAGGCGTCGAGCGTGGCGAGGTGCCGGGCGACGTCCTCGTCGGGCAGGAACGAGCCGAGGAAGCTGTTGCGCGCCAGCGTAACGAGCTGCGTCCGGCTCAGGCCGCGCCCGCCCGCGATCGCGCGGTAGTTATCGCCGACATAGCCGCCGAAATAGGCCGGATCGTCGGAATTGACCGTGGCGCGCAGGCCGAGCTCCAGCATCCGGTCGATGGGGTGCGTATCGATCGATTCGACGTTGCAGAGCTTCACGTTGGAGAGCGGGCACACGGTGAGCGTCATCGCCGACCGCGCCAGCCGGGCGACGAGGTCGGGGTCCTCCAGGCTGCGATTGCCATGGTCGAGCCGGTCGATGTGGAGCAGGTCCAGCGCCTCCTTCACATATTCGGGCGGGCCTTCCTCGCCGGCATGCACGACCCGCTTGAGCCCCATCGCCCCGGCGGCGGCAAAGACGCGCTCGAACTTGGATGGCGGATGCCCGACTTCGGACGAATCCAAGCCCACGCCGGCGATCTGATCGATCCAGGGCTGGGCCTGGTTGAGCGTCTTGAATGCCGCTTCCTCGTCCAGATGGCGCAGGAAGCAGAGGATCAGCTTCGAGGTAAGGCCGTGCTTCGCCTCCGCGTCGGCCATGCCCTGGAGCAGGCCGTTGGCGACGACTCCGAACGGAATGCCCCGATCGGTGTGCGTCTGGGGATCGAAGAAGATCTCGGCATGGACCACGCCGTCCGCTGCGGCGCGATCGAAATAGGCCATCGCCATGTCGCGAAAGTCCTGCTCGGTCTGCAGCACGCTGGCCCCGGCATAATAGATGTCGAGGAAATCCTGGAGGTTCGAGAATTCATACGCCGCGCGCACTTCCTCGACCGACTTGAACGGAATCTCGATCGCATTGCGCCGGGCGAACTCGAACATCTGCTCGGGCTCGAGGCTCCCTTCGATATGCAAGTGGAGCTCCGCCTTGGGGAGCCCGGCGATGAAGGTGTCGAGATCGGTCATGCGGCGGACCATCGCAGGGGCCGCAGAGAGTCGCAAGGGTCAGCGATGGAGGAGGATTTTGGTGGCTCCCTGAGTAGGATTCGAACCTACGGCCGCTCGATTAACAGTCGAGAGCTCTACCGCTGAGCTATCAGGGATCACCAATTTTCCGCGCGGCCACGCCGCTGCGGAGGCGGCCCTATAGCAGCGCGATTCCCGGGATTGCAAGGGCCTCAGGCGATGAATTGTTCCATCGTTATGCGGTCGTCGAGCGCATGCTCCGGATCGAAGAGCAAGGTAAGGTCGCGCGTGTGATCGATCTCGACATGTACCGAGGCGACTTCGCGGACTTCGCGCTGGTCCGCCACGGCGCTGACCGGGCGCTTGTTCGCCTCCAGCACGCGGATGCCGATGCGGGTTCGTTCGGGCAGAATGGCGCCCCGCCAGCGCCGCGGGCGAAAGGGGCTGATGGGGGTGAGCGTAAGCAATGCAGAGCCGAGCGGCAGGATCGGCCCGTTGGCAGACAGGTTATACGCCGTCGATCCCGCCGGTGTCGCGACGAGCATTCCGTCCGCGACGAGTTCGGCAAGCACGACGCGGTCGTTGATCGTGATCTCCAGCTTCGCGGTCTGGCGCGTCTCGCGCAGCAGCGAGACCTCGTTGATCGCGGGGAGCACCACGGTCTCGCCATCGATGGTCGTGGCGGTCATGCTGAGCGGCGAGACGCGGAACGGCCTGGTTCGTGCCAGGCGATCGTCGAGGGCGTCGATTCGCCAGTCGTTCATCAGGAAGCCGACCGTGCCGAGATTCATGCCGAATACCGGCAGGATGCGGCGGCGCTCGAGCATGGCGTGCAGCGTCTGGAGCATGAAGCCGTCGCCGCCCAGCGCGACGACGCATTCGGCTTCCTCCAGCGGCACCCATTCATAGGCGTCGCGCAGTTCCGCAGCGGCGGCGAGCGCCGGCGCGGTGGGCGAAATGGCAAGCGCGCGCGGCATCATCCGCCGGTGACGCTCATGTGCCGTGCGACCGCCGGAGCGGCACCGCGTTCGATTCGGAAATCATGCGCGGCGGGCTTGTGATCGAGCGCCGAATCGATCGCTTGATCCAGCGCGGCGATGCCGCCGGAGCGAATCGCAGCCTTGAGATCGACCTGGTCTTCCTGGCCAAGGCACATGAAGAGCTTACCTTCGGTAGTGAGGCGCACGCGATTGCACGTGCTGCAGAAATTGGACGTGAGCGGCGATATCAGGCCGAGCCGCGTCTCCGTACCCTCGACGCGCCAATACCGTGCCGGTCCGCCGCTATTGTGCCCGTCGCGCACCAGCGGGAAGCGTTCCTGCAAATCTGCGAGCACGCCGGTGAGCGGGAGGAAGCGATCGATACGGTCTTCGTCGATCAGGCCGAGCGGCATGGTCTCGATAAGGGTGAGGTCGAAGCTTTCCGCCACGCACCACGCCAGCATGTCCGCGATTTCGTGGCCGTTCAGCCCCTTGAGCGCGACCATGTTGATCTTCACCGCTAGACCCGCTGCCCGCGCCGCGGCGATGCCGGCCAGCACCCGGGCCACGTCCCCGGTGCGGGTGATGTGGCGGAAGGTGCCGGGATCGCGGCTGTCGAGGCTGACATTCACCCGGCGCACGCCCGCATCGAACAGCGCGCCGGCATGATCGGCCAGCCGGGTGCCGTTGGTGGTGAGCGTGAGCTCGTCCAGCCCCTGGCCTATCCACCGCCCCAGCCGCCGCGCCAGATCGAGCGCGTCGCGGCGCATCAGCGGCTCGCCGCCGGTCAGCCGGATCTTTCGCACGCCGCGCGCGATGAAGCGTTCGGCGATCAGCGCGATCTCTTCCAGCCGCAGCAATGCGTCGCGGGGCAGGAACGTCATCTTCTCGGACATGCAATAGCGGCAGCGCAGATCGCAGCGGTCGGTCACGGAGATGCGCAGATAGCTGATCTCTCGCCCGTGACGGTCAACCAGGGCTGGGGCGCAGGCCATGCCGAAGGGGTTAAGCGACAAGCTGTGGGCAAACAAGCCTTAGGATTCGCGGGTTGCCGCGCTTCGCGCTATCGAGAGACGAATGTCTGACGATTTCACCGTAATCGATGCCGTCAACGTGCCCTCGCAAGAGGCGCCGGTGTTCGTGCTTTCCTTCCGCCAGCGCGACGAAGTTGCGGCAGCGGCGGCCGGCGGAGGCTGGCGCGTCGTTGCAGCGCGACGGAGCGAGGGCGCCGAACATCGCTTCATTTCCAGCGGAGCGGCGGTCGCCGTGATCGACGCGCGCGGCGCGATGAGCGACGGTCTGGAAGCTGCCAAGATGCTGGGCGGCGCGATCGAGGCGCATGGCGCGGCGATGCTGATCCTCGTCTCGCAGAGCGACGCCGTGCATATGCGGCACTTCTACGATGCGGGGGCGACGCACTTTCTCTCCAGCCCGATGTCTTCGGCAGCGATGGCGCACGCGATTCGCTTTGCGCTGCGCCATGTCGAACGGCTGGCGGGATGGAGCAAGGAGGCGGGACCGGCGGGCGAGCCGATGGGCTGGCGCTACGATCCGGACCTGAAGTCGCTCCAGCTCACTCCTGCGCTGGCGGGGCTGCTGGCCTTGCCCGAGGCGCCGGGTCTGCGGGCCCTGTATCGCAAGCTCGACAGGGCGGACTGGCAACTTGCCAGGGCCGCGCTGCGCCGGCTGGACGGCACGGTGGCCTCCACCGCCTTTGCGCATGATCTGCCGGGCATCGGTCGCGTGGTGCAGCATCTCCAATATGATTCGGCGACCGGGCGGCTTCATGCCCTTGTCGAGGCTCTGGGCGTGGCCCCCGATGCGAGCGCGGCGGTGCGCGATGCGCTGACCGGGGCGCGCGACGGGCCAAGCGCGCGACGCTGGATCGACCGGCGACTGAGCGAGGGCGGCAATGTCGGCGCGATCCTGATCGGCCTGACGCGATTTGAGACGGTGAACACCGCTTATGGCCGCGCTGCGGGCGACGAACTGTTGCGCGCCGTGTCGCGCCGCGTTGCCGAAGTCGCGCGCGAAGCGTTGGGCAAGACTGCGATAGTGGCGCGGATCGGGGGCTCGGAATTCCTGGTCGCCAGTGACGACGCCGATGACGACACGCTGGCGGCGGCCGTCGCGCGGCTGGAAGAGGCGCTTTCCCGGCCCTTCGTAGCCGGGGGTGCCATCGCCCCGCTCGGCGCGCGCCTGGCGAGCGCCGCCAGTGGCCCCGAGGACAATGCGGCGACCCTGCTTCGCCGCGCGAGCGAGACCCTGCTGGGCGACGGATCTCCGCGCGAAGGGGGCGGCCCCCCGATCGACGCATTGGTCGGTAACATTCATCATGCGTTGGAACGCGGCGAGATCGGTGTGCTGTTCCAGCCGCAGGTCGCGATCGCGACCGGGCAGGTCATCGGCGTCGAAGCGCTGGCGCGCTGGCAGCATCCGCAGTTCGGCGAGATCGGTGCGGAAACTTTGTTTGCCGCCGCCGAACGGGCGGGGCTTGAGGCGACGCTGAGCGACCATGTCCAGCGGCGCGCGCTTTACACCGCGGCAAACTGGCCATCTTCGCTGGCGAAGCTACGGCTTTCGATCAACGTTACC
Organism: Sphingomonas soli NBRC 100801; assembly: GCF_001591025.1. Taxonomy (GTDB): domain Bacteria; phylum Pseudomonadota; class Alphaproteobacteria; order Sphingomonadales; family Sphingomonadaceae; genus Sphingomonas; species Sphingomonas soli. The sequence goes on along the minus strand of NZ_BCTZ01000004.1, from coordinate 301,501 downwards.
GCTGCCGATGTGGCGCGGCCGGGCTTTGCCGACAGCCTGCTCGGGCGTGTGGACGCGAGCGGATTTCCGCGCGCACGCCTCACCGTCGAGATCACCGAAGGCGGGATCATGGCAGATCTGAGCGAGGCTTCGCGGCTGCTGGGCGAACTGCGCGCTGCCAAGTGCCGCGTGGCGATCGACGATTTCGGAACCGGCTATTCGAGCCTCGCTTATCTGAAGGCGCTGCCGCTCGACTATCTCAAGATCGACAAGAGGCTGAGCCAGGACATCACTGGGAGCGCGCGTGATCGCGTGGTGGTGCGCGGCGTCATCGATATGGCGCGCTCGCTGGGCCTTTCGGTGATTGCGGAAGGGGTGGAGACCAAGGGGCAACTCGATCTGCTCGCCAAGGAAGGGTGCCAGTATTTCCAGGGCTATCTGTGCTCCGAAGCGATAGATGTGCCCGCGCTCGCGCAATTGGTGTCCCGGGCTGCGTGAACGACCCACTCGACCTGAGCGGGGTGTGGTATGGCCGCTATGGCAGCCGCGTGGATGATCAGGAAAACAGCTTCATCGCGCTGATCGAGGAAGGGGGCGGGGTCTTTACCGGCAGTATCACCGAGCCCGACGACGAAGGCGGGGGCATCCGCCGCGCCACGATTGCCGGACGGCGCACGGGGCAGGCGCTGTTCTTCGTCAAACAATATACCGGGCGCTGGACCCACGCGGTGCGCTACGCTGGCCGGATCGACGATGCGGGCAAGGTTATCGACGGAAGCTGGAGCGTGGACTGGCTGACCGGTGGCTTCGACATGGAGCGCGAGAAATTCGACGCGGGAGCGCTGGAGGCGGAGGAAGAGGCAGAGATACCGATGTCTGCGGACGTGCATTAGCGGGGGGCATGAAATGATCGGATCGATGGCGACTGCGATCCTGGCTTGGCTTGAAAAGTCGTTCCCTAGCCGACGCTGAGCTTCGCGTCCGGCCTGCCGATGCGGCTAAGCGCAGTGCCCGCCATCCGCGCAAGTGCCGCGAGCAGGGCCGCTGTGCCGGGATCGATCTCGCGCGGATCACGCCAATAGGCGCCGACCGCCATTACCGGCGCGACGAGGCCGATCGGGTACATCGCCATGCTGCGGACAAAGGTGGGGCGATATGCTGCATGGGGCACGCGATCATCGGCATAGATGTCCGCGATCAGGATGGGGCGGTTCTGGACGATTGCGATGCCGGAAATGCATGCCTCGATCGCGAAGCGCTTGCCGGTCCAGAGTGGGGCGAGCGCATCCTCGGCGATATAGGCGACCTGATTTCCTTCCCGGCGAATCACGGTGACGCCGTCGCTGGCGGCGATGGAACGTCCGGAAGCGCAGAGTATGTCGACAAGCCGATCGATGGACGTCGCATCGGCGAGCGCAGATGTCGCTTCATTTAACTTGCGTCTTTGCGCAAATATCGCTGGCTCGCCCAAGGTAATTCCCCTCGTCGCCGACAATATCCACAATGCCTTACTAGAGTCTTTCCGTGAATTATTGGGGAAGACTAGCCCGCTGCCTTCGCAAGGCCCCGTGAAATTTGGAGTGCCGCGTTCAATCGGGCGCGTGGATTGTTCCACTCGCGGGTGACGACCAGTTTCATGTCGGGCCGCAAGCGTGCTGTGCCGTCGAGCCGCTCGACATAGGCCAGCAGGCCTGGGACGTTCGGGAATGTGTCGCCGTGGAAGGTGACGAGCGCCCCCTTCGGTCCCATGTCGAGCTTGGCGATGCAGGCGCGCTTGGCGTTGAGCTTGGTCTCGATCAGGCGCAGCAGGTTCTCGGTCGCGTCGGGCAGCTTGCCGAAGCGATCGATGAGCTCGGCGGCGAATGCCTCGATCCCGTTCGAATCCTCGACTTCGTTGAGGCGGCGGTACAGGCCCATGCGAAGATCGAGATCCGGCACATAATCCTCGGGAATGAGGATCGGCGCATCGACGTTGATCGAAGGCGAGAGGTCCTTGGGGCGAAGCTCCTCGCGCAGCCCGCCGGCCTTGGCGTCCATGATCGCCTCTTCCAGCATCGACTGGTACAGCTCGTAGCCGACTTCCTTGATGTGCCCCGATTGCTCGTCACCCAGCATGTTGCCCGCGCCGCGAATGTCGAGATCGTGCGATGCGAGCTGGAAGCCGGCGCCCAGCGTTTCGAGATCGGAGAGGACCTTGAGCCGCTTGGTGGCGGTTTCGGTCATCTGCCGCTCGGGCGGGGTGGTCAGATAGGCATAAGCGCGGGTCTTGGACCGGCCGACGCGCCCGCGGAGCTGGTAAAGCTGGGCAAGGCCGAACTTGTCGGCGCGGTTGACGATCATCGTGTTGGCGCTCGGAATGTCGAGCCCGCTCTCGATGATCGTGGTCGAGACGAGCAGGTCGTAGCGGCGATCGTAGAAGGCCGACATGCGCTCTTCGACTTCCGTCGGCGACATCTGGCCGTGCGCGACGACATAGGTAATCTCCGGCACCTCTTCGCGCAGGAACTTCTCGATATCGGGAAGATCGGAAATGCGTGGCGTTACGAAATAGGCCTGGCCGCCGCGATAATGCTCCCGCAGCAATGCTTCGCGCAGGACGACCGGATCCCAGGGCATCACGTAAGTGCGCACCGCGAGGCGATCGACCGGCGGGGTCTGGATCACCGAAAGCTCACGCAGCCCCGACATCGCCATCTGCAGCGTGCGCGGGATGGGCGTGGCGGTGAGCGTCAGGACGTGGACGTCGGCCTTGAGCGCTTTGAGCCGCTCCTTGTGCGTCACGCCGAAGCGCTGTTCCTCATCGACGATGACGAGGCCCAGCCGCTTGAAGTCGACGGTTTTGGAGAGGATCGCGTGGGTGCCGACGACGATATCGATCGTGCCCGCTTCCAGCCCCTCGCGCGTTGCCTTTGCCTCGCCCGCAGGAACGAGCCGCGAGAGACGGCCGATCTCCAGCGGGAAGCCCTGGAAACGCTCGACGAAATTGCGGTGATGCTGGCGCGCGAGCAGCGTGGTGGGGCAGACCAGAGCGACCTGCATCCCCGCCATCGCCGCGACGAAGGCGGCACGCAGCGCCACCTCGGTCTTGCCGAAGCCGACATCGCCGACGATGAGCCGGTCCATCGGTCGGCCCGCGCCGAGATCGGCCAGAACGTCGCCGATCGCGCGATCCTGATCGTCGGTTTCCTCATAGGGGAAGCGATCGACAAAGGCGGGGTAACCGCCCGGATCCGGTTCGAGCACTTCGCCGGGGCGCACCGCGCGCCGCGCGGCCGTGGCGATCAATTCACCCGCGATCTCGCGGATGCGCTCCTTCATCTTCGCCTTGCGGCGCTGCCATGCCTCGCCGCCCAGCCTGTCGAGCGACGCGCCTTCCTCGCTCGATCCGTAGCGGCTCAGGACCTCCAGATTCTCGATCGGGACGAAGAGCTTGTCGCCACCGGCATAAGTGAGCTGGACGCAATCGTGCGGCGCCTTTTGCACCGGGATCTGGGTCAGCCCCTCGTAGCGGCCGATGCCGTGATCGACATGGACGACGAGATCGCCGGGCGTGAGCGTGGAAAGTTCGTTGAGGAACGCGTCGGTCGATTTGCGCTTCTTCGTCCGGCGCACGAGGCGGTCGCCGAGCATGTCCTGCTCGGTGAGCACCGCGACGTCGGGGGCGGAGAATCCGTGATCGAGCGGCAGGACGATGAGCGCGATGCCCTTGTCCGCCTTGCCGAGCGCATCCTGCCAGCTCTCGGCATTCTGCGCGCCGGCAAGGCCGTGATCGTTGAGCAGGCCGGTCAGGCGTTCGCGCGCGCCCATCGAATAGCTGGCGAGGATCGGCTTGCGCCCAGCCCTGCGGATCTTGGCGAGGTGCTCGACCACCGCTTCATAGACATTGGTGCCCGCCGCGCGCTCGGGCGCGAAATCGCGGGGGCCGTCGACGTTGAAATCGAGGACGGTCTTGCTCTCGGGCTCGTGGAAGGGCGTTGCGGTGTGGATCGGCGTGTGCGCCTGGGCGCGTTCCCATTCTTCTGGCGCGAGATAGAGCGCCGCAGCATCGAGCGGGCGATAGCTGCCCGGCGCGGTGCTTTCGGCACGAACGCGGTTCTGCTGATAGTCCGCGATCGCCTCGAAGCGTTGCTCGGCCGCGCCGATCGCGCCGGTATCGCGGATGACGACGGCGCTGTCGGGGAGGTGATCGAACAGCGTCTCCAGCCGGTCTTCGAACAGCGGCAGCCAATGCTCCATGCCCGCCAGCCGCCGGCCGTCGCTGATCGCCTGATAGAGCGGATCGCTGGTTGCATTCGCGCCGAATTTCTCGCGGTAGCGCGCGCGGAAGCGCTTGATGCTGTCTTCTTCCAGCAAGGCTTCGGACGCGGGGAGGAGCGTGAAACCGTCGATCCGGCCGGTGGTGCGCTGGTCGGCGGTGTCGAAGGTGCGGACGCTTTCGATCTCGTCGCCGAAGAAATCGAGGCGAAGTGCCTGCTCCGCGCCCGAGGGGAAGATATCGACGAGGCCGCCGCGTACCGCGAACTCGCCATGATCGTTGACCGTGTCGAGCCGCACATAGCCGTTCGCCTGGAGCAGTGCGGCGAGCCGGTCGAGCCCGATCCGCTCGCCGGGCGCGAGCCGCGCCACGAGCTGGCGGATGCGGAAGGGCGTCAGCGTGCGCTGGGTGGCGGCGTTGACGGTGGTGACGAGGAGCCGGGGCCGATCACTCTTGGCCTGGAGCACATGGAGCGTAGCCAGCCGCTCGGACATCACCCGCAGCGTGGGGCTGGCGCGGTCGTAGGGCAGGCAATCCCATGCCGGATAGCTCAGCACCTCCAGCTCGGGTGCGAAGAAGGGCGCGGTGCTAGCCACCGCGCGCATCGCCGCCTCGTCGGGCGCGATGAACACCGCGAGCCCCCCCGCGCGCGCCACATCTGCGAGCATCCATGGCTGGAAACCGGCGGGTGCCCCTGCAAGGGTGAGCGTACTTGTCGCGGAAAGGATGGTCTTCAGATCGGGCATTCTTACTCTTCTGGTCCCTCCTCAGGAGGGGAGGGCCTTATTCCGCTATCGGCACATAGGTGAGGGTCTTGAGCGCGGTCATGAGCGTCCCGGCATAACGCGGCGGAACCGGCGCGGCTCCCAGCGCCCAGGCCATGATGTCAACATCCTGCTCTTCCAGCAGTTCTTCGAACAGGTTGCGCTCTTCCTCATTCCAGCCTTCGGAATATCTGTCGAAAAAGCCCCCGATCAGCAGATCGGCTTCCTTGATGCCGCGATGCCATGCGCGGAAACGCAGGCGCTTGAGATGGGTGTCGCGGTCCATGGCTTTTCCAACGCAAATTGGCCGGCGGCGCTTTGAGCGTCCGTCGGCACGGTGTAGGGCGGCAGATAGTCATGCGGCCCGAAATTCTCAATCCACTGTTCGCGGAGGTGACCGCGCTGAAAGGCATTGGCGCCGGGCTCGCCAAGCCGCTGGAGCGGCTAGGGCTGGCGCGCGTGGTGGATGTCGCGTTTCATTTGCCCACCGGTTTCATCGACCGGTTGCCGCGCGACGAGCTGATGCAGGCCGATGTCGGGCGCACGATCGTGATCCAGCTCACCGCTGCCAGCTATCGCTTCGGCGGCAGCGCGCGTGCGCCTGCCCGCGTTCAGGCGGTGGACGCGCACGGCAATCACGTCTCGCTGGTATTCTTCGGCGGAAATTCCGGCTGGGCCAAAAAGCTGCTCCCTTTGAACGAGAAGCGCTGGGTCTCGGGGCGGCTCGATCAATATGGCCAGGACTTGCAGATCGTGCATCCCGAAGTCTCGGAGACAGCCGAGTCCGGCGGGCGCGAGGCCGTATATCCGCTCTCGGAAGGGATCACATCGAAGCGGATCGCCGGCTTCGTCGATCAGGCGATCGAGCGTGCGCCCGAATTGCCCGAATGGATCGAGCCCAGCCTGAAGGCGCGCCATGGCTGGCCAAACTGGCGCGAGGCGCTGGTGCGCATCCATGCCGACCCCGCCGATGCCAAGGCGCGTGAGCGGCTGGCCTATGACGAGGTGTTCGCCAACCAGCTCGCGCTATTGCTCGTGCGCGGCGAGGCGCGGGCGAAGCGCGGGCGGGCGTTGCAGGGCGACGGGCGGCTGCGCAACGCGCTGAAGCTGCCTTATGCCCCCACCCGTGCGCAGGCGCGGACGATGGGCGAGATCGAGGGCGACATGGCGCAGACCCAGCCGATGCTGCGCCTGCTTCAGGGCGATGTCGGCTCGGGCAAGACGCTGGTGGCGCTGATGGCGCTTCTGGTAGCCGCGGAGGCGGGTGCACAAGGCGCGCTGCTGGCGCCGACCGAGATTCTCGCGCGGCAGCATTTCGAAAATCTCGGGCGGATGCTCGCCGGGCTCGATGTACGCATCGCGATCCTTACCGGGCGCGACAAGGGCAAGGTCCGCGAAGCGACCTTGATGGGCGTCGCATCGGGCGAGATCGACATTCTGATCGGTACGCATGCGATCTTCCAGCAGGGCGTCCAATATCGCGATCTCGGGCTGGTCGTGGTCGATGAGCAGCATCGCTTCGGCGTGGCCGAGCGCATGATGCTCCAGGCCAAGGCGCAGGTCCCGCCGCATCTGCTGGTGATGACCGCGACGCCGATTCCCCGCACGCTGCAGCTAGCCAGCCATGGCGAGATGGACGTGAGCCGGCTCGACGAGATGCCGCCGGGCCGCGAGCCTATCCAGACGACGGTGATCTCTGAGGACAAGCTCGACGCGGTGATCGATGGGCTCGGCAGGCATCTGGCGGCGGGAAAGCAGGCCTATTGGGTCTGCCCGCTGGTCGAGGAGAGCGAGAAGACCGATCTCGCCGCTGCCGAAGATCGTGCGGCCAAGCTTACGGCGCGGTTCGGCGACAAGGTCGGTCTCGTCCATGGCCGGATGAAGGGGCCGGAGAAGGACGCGGTGATGGCGCGCTTCGCGGCGGGGGAACTGGGCGTGCTGGTGGCGACCACCGTTATCGAGGTCGGCGTCGACGTGCCCAACGCGACGCTCATCGTGATCGAGCATGCCGATCGCTTCGGTCTGGCCCAGCTTCACCAGCTGCGCGGGCGCGTTGGGCGGGGCGGGGGGCAATCGCACTGCATCCTGTTGCGCGGCAGCGGGCTCAGCGAAACCTCACGCGCTCGGCTGGGGCTGATGCGCGACACGACAGATGGCTTCCTGATCGCCGAACGCGACCTGGAATTGCGCGGTGCGGGCGAATTGCTGGGCACGCGCCAGTCTGGGGAGCAAACCTTCCGGCTCGCGACGCCCGACAGTCTGGCCGCGCTGATCGCCGCAGCCAATGCCGATGCCCGTCTGCTGGAGGATCAGGACCGTGCGTTGAAGAGCGAGCGCGGTCAGGCAGCGCGACTGGCGCTATACCTGTTCGAACGCGATGCCGCCGTCGGGCTGCTCCGCGCCGGCTAGGGAGAAGATGCCGGCATCCCTAACCGTCTCCCGCGAAAGCAGAACCCAGGGTTGCCAAGCGATAGCGATTCTAATCAATCCCGATGGATCAAGCTCTGGGCTATTTGGCGCGCATCATCGCGGCGATGAGCTCGTAATAGCTGGCGAGATCCATGGGGGTTTCAAACTCGGCGCCCAGCCGCCCTCCCAATGCCCAGCGGACCTCCGCAACCATCGCGCCGACCACGGGCATCTGGATACGCACGCGGTCTCCGACATCGAAACAGGCATCGCAGCGCGCCATCAGCCCGTGCGACGATATGTTGACGATCAGGAACGTGTGCAGCTTTGCGTCCGGGCCGAACGCGCGGGCTCGATAGTGGACATCGTCACGGCCTTCGCGACGCACATCGGCAAACGCCAGGCTATTCATTCCAGCACTCACACACGCCCTCATACACTCGAGGTTAGCTACTCATATTGAGCAGGCTGGCGTGAATTCCGCTACAATGAAGATGTTTAATATCAAGTTTCAGTGGCTTACCGGGCCAAATCAGCCGGAACCGTCGGTTCGGACAGGATCAGCACCATCCGCTCCCACCGGGTCTTCTCGTCGGCCCCGCCCGCTTCGAGCGCCTGGGTGATCATCTCCGCGCCCAGCCCATAGTTGATCACATAGCTACGATAGCGGTCGGCGAAGTCGAGCGACTTGGCGGCACCCTCGGGGCTCGACAGCGCATATTTGCCGAGCAGTTCAACCGCTTTGGCCCGGTCGATCTCGCCGTCGAGATACATTTGCTGGATCGTGACAGAGGCGCCCTTCAGCTCCTCCAGCGCCTTGAGCACCGCGTCATGCTTCACCGCCTTTGACGGAGCGATCCCCGCGAGCGGATAGAGCGTCTTCGCTTCGAATTCGGCCTGCTCGTCGCCCGGGAAGGCCAGCTTGATGCCCGCATTTGCCGATCCCTCGGCAATGAAGCTTTGCGGGCTGTAGAGCGGATAGACCGAGAATTCGATCCAGCCACGACCATTGACGAGCTTCTCTTCAAGCCGCGACATATAGGTGTGGTGCCCCGGATAGCCTTCGTGGCAGCCCAGATCGATCGCGCGGCTGATGGTGACCGGCAGATCGGTGTTGATCTGGATAAGGCTGTGGGTGTCGCCCTTGAACCAGTTATAGCCGCCCCAGGGCTGGTTCTTCACGAATTCCAGATCGAACCGCTCCTTCGCCGGTAGGGTGACATGCTTGAAGGTGCGCGCGCGGCATTCCGCGATCGCTGCACGCATCACCGCATCGGCCTTGTCTGTGGGGATCACGAACCCGCCGGCTTCGGCGGCCACCCGCGCGGCGAGCGGGCCAGGGCCGGGGAGCATCTTGTCGAGCTGCGCCAGTGCCGCGTCATATTCGGCCAGCGGCTTGAGTACCGGGCGCACGCCGAACAGCGCTTCGGCCTCGTCCACGAACTTGAACTTCTTGCCCTGAAGCATCGCCAGCCGGGTCTCCGCGGCCTTGAGCTGGCCGAGCAGATAGGCGCGGCGGCGCTGTTCGGTGGGGTGAAGGATTGACGGCTCGATCGCCGTCAGCTTGGCCGTGAGCGCGGCTGCTGCGGCGGACAGCGCCTTCACGTCGCGGGGATTGGCCTTGGCCGCCGTCGCCATCTCGGGCGGGCCGAAATACGCGTCGACATAGCCGGGTTCGCGCTCGCCAATCTCCAGCGTCAGTTTGACGTAATCGATCGCAATGCCGTCGAGCAAGGATCGCTGCGCTGCGGCCGGCGTCGCCGCCAGTACGAGGGGGGCGAGGGCCAGCAACAGCGCGCGACGGATCACAGGGTCAGGACTCCATGTTTCTTTGCGCCGAAGCTGATCTTGTCGCCCGGCTTGACGATCAGATCGGCGCTTGCGACCTTTTCGTCGTTCACGCGGATCGCGCCTTCCTCGATCTTGCGCTTCACTTCCTTGTTGGAGGAGGCAAAGCCCAGCGCGACATTCGCCTGGATGATGCTGATGCCTTCGGGGGCCACGGCAAGCGTGGGCAATGCGCCACCTGCCGAACCTTCCTCGAACAGCTTGCGCGCCGTTTCCGCAGCTTCTTCGGCACCCGCACGGCCACGGCACATCGCCGTCGCTTCGTTGGCCAGCACCTTCTTTGCCTCGTTGATCTCGGCGCCTTCGAGCTTTTCGAGACGCTCGATCTCGTCCAGCGGTAGATCGGTGAACAGCCGCAGGAACTTGCCCACGTCGCGATCGTCGGTGTTCCGCCAGAACTGCCAGTAATCATAGTGCGAGAGCTGATCAGGGTTGAGCCATACCGCGCCGGACATGGTCTTGCCCATCTTGCCGCCATCCGCCGTGGTGATCAGCGGGGTGGTGATGCCATAGACTTCGGTGCCGTCGCAGCGGCGAGAAAGCTCGATTCCGTTGACGATATTGCCCCACTGATCCGATCCGCCGAGCTGGAGGCGGCAGGCGTGGCGGCGTGACAGTTCCAGAAAGTCATAGGCCTGAAGGATCATGTAGTTGAATTCGAGGAAGCTGAGCGACTGTTCGCGATCGAGCCGCAGCTTGACCGAATCGAAGCTCAGCATCCGGTTGACCGAGAAATGCTGGCCGTAATCGCGCAGGAACGGCAGATATTCGAGCTTGTCGAGCCAATCGGCATTGTCGAGCATGATCGCGTCCGTGGGTCCGTCGCCAAAGGTGAGGAACGGCTCGAACACCTTCTTGATCGAGGTGATGTTCGCCTTGATCACATCCTCGGTCATCAGCTTGCGCGCTTCGTCCTTGAAGCTCGGGTCGCCCACCTTTCCGGTGCCTCCGCCCATCAGGACGATCGGCTTGTGGCCAGACTGCTGGATGCGGCGGAGCAACATGATCTGCACCAGGCTGCCGACATGGAGCGAAGGCGCGGTGGGGTCGAAACCGATATAAGCGGGCACGATCTGCTTGCTGGCGAGCGCATCGAGCGCGGCGGTGTCGGTCACCTGGTGGATGTATCCGCGCGAGGAGAGGGTGCGGAGCAGATCGGAGCTGTATTCGGTCATAGTGCGCGCCGTGTAGCCAATGCCCGCCGCCGCGTCATCCCCGGCAGCCTTATTCCGTCCCGATCGGGGGGCGAGGGGGCTGGCCCGCCTTAAATGCTCGAACTTGCCGGGTTCGCTCCGCCACAGCCAAGAAAATCATGACCTGCGCCACAGGGATAGGCGTCTCATGGAAGCAAAAAATCCAAAATATTATAGGCAGTGCCTTGCCTCCAGCTCGCGCTGACTGGCCCGGACAAAGCGTTGGATTTGGCCGCGGCAGCTCAAAACTGTTGCCCGATAGTTACGCTATCGCGCTTTGTGCCAAAAAATATGATTTGCCATATAACAGTTATTGACTTCCGAAGGGGGAGCGCATTTAAGTCCGACAAATTAACAGGGGCGCCGAGATGCCCCGAAATGAGGAGGGGCAAATGGCCTTTAATGTTCGGACGCGCTTGGCGTGTGCATGCAGTGTGATCGTTTTGGGCGCTTCGCTGACAGCGTTGCCTGCCATGGCGCAGGACGCGCCGGCCCAGCCTGTGGCGCAAGCGGGCAGCGAGGACGAGATCGTCGTCTCGGCACGCCGCCGTGAAGAAAATCTCCAGGATACGCCCGTCGCCATCACGGCCTTCAGCGCCGAGATGCTCGAAGTCCGCCAGATCACCCAGACCCAGGATCTCGAGCGCGTCACGCCCAGCCTTCAGTTCAAGCCCGCAGGCCAGCTTTCGGGCAACACCGCCTCCTCGGTCGTCTTCATTCGCGGCGTCGGGCAGGTCGATCCGACCGCAGCCGTCGATCCCGGCGTGGGCGTGTACCTCGATGAAGTCTATCTCGGCCGGGCCGTGGGTGGCGCGATCGATTTCGGCGATATTGCCGGCGTGGAAGTGCTGCGCGGTCCGCAGGGCACGCTGTTCGGGCGCAACACCATCGGCGGCGCGATCCTCGTGCGCACGCGCCAGCCCGAACTGGGCGTGCTGAGCGGCCGCGCGCGCGTTCGGGCGGGCGGTGACAATCTGCTCGAAGGGTTTGCCGCGGTGAACCTGCCGATCGGCGATACGGTGGCGGCGCGCGTGTCCGGCGGGTTCCGCAAGCGCGACGGCTATGTCATCCGCGCCGCCGATCGCCTCGATCTGGGCAATGAGAACCGCTATTCGCTTGCCGGCTCGCTCAAATGGGAGCCGTCGAGCGATTTCGATCTGGTGATCCGCGCCGATTACAGCAAGCAGGACGAGCATGGTGCGCCGTTCGTGTTCGCAGGCGTGAACGAACAGGCCCCGGTCGCGGCAATCGCCTCGGTAGCTGCCGGGTGCCCAGGCGCGACCATTCCGTTCGTGCTGCCGGCCGGCGATCCGCGGCTCGGCCCGCCCAACGTTCCGATGATCAACGATCCTCGCTGCGCCAATGATTTCCAGGCGAAGGGCGATTTCGTCAACGGCGGTACGGCGCCGGTCATGAGCACGTCCGAAGTGTGGGGCGTCGGCGGAACGGCCCGGATCAACCTGACCGAGCATGCCACGATCAAGCTGATTTCCGCTTATCGCGAAACCACCTCGCGCGGCATTCGCGATGGCGACAACACTCCGCTCCTGCTGATCACCACCGACGTGGCGGCGCAATCCTCGCAGTTCAGCCAGGAAGTGCAGCTCCAGCTCGATTATGGTTCGGTAAGCGCGATCCTGGGCGGCTATTTCTTCAACGAGAAGACCAGCGAACGTGCGACGGTGCCGCTGGCATTCCCGCCCGCGCCGCCGGTGATCAACTCGCTTCTCGCGGGCGGCCCCGGATCGCGCGATCTCCAGCTTTCCAATCTGAAGACGGATTCGGTCGCAGCCTTTGGCGAAGTCACCTGGAAGCCGGCGCCCAATCTCGAGCTGAGCGGCGGGCTTCGCTACACTTCGGATCGCAAGCGCTATCAGGGCACGGTGCTGAACCTGATCAACGCAAACCTGCCGGATCCGAACCCGCTCCCCACGCTTGCGAGCACGCAGGGCGGACCGCTGTTCATCTTCAACAAGCCCTATCAGCGTGATTTCGCTGCGCTGACCGGATCGGCCAGCCTGCAATATCGCTGGAGCGACGCGATCAGCACCTATGCGTCTTACTCGCGCAGCTTCAAATCGGGTGGTTATAATACGCGCTATAATGCTGCAACGGTTGACAATAATCCCGTGGCGTTCGCGCAGGAAAGCGTCACCAGCTACGAAATCGGCGCGAAGACCAATATCGGCCGCCTGCGGCTGAATTTCGCGGCGTTCGAAGCGCAATATGACGATATCCAGCTGATCTTCCGCCAGGGCGTGGTTCCGCTGCTGTTCAACGCGGGTGAGGCGCGCATCCGCGGGCTCGAAGCGGAAGCCAGCTATCGTTCGCCATGGGGCCTGACCTTCGATGCCGGGCTCAGCGTGCTCGACGACAAGATCAAGACGGTTACCCCGATCCCCGGAGCGACCGCGACCGTGACGCCGGCTGACGATCTGCCCTTCACGCCCGATATGCAGGCCAATTTCGGGATCAGCTACGCGATCCCGCTCGGCGGCGATGCGACGCTGACTCCGCGCGTGGATGGCAGCTACACTTCCAAGATCACGTTCATCACCGGAAGCATCCCCCAGATCGAGGAAGATGGCTATTTCGTCGGAAACGCCTCGCTGACGCTCAAGCTGAGCAACGGCCTGGAAGTGAGCGGCGGTGTCACCAACCTGCTGGATTCGCGCTACTTGATCCAGGGCAATGCGTCGCTCGCGACGCTGGGCTATGCCGAGCGCATGTTCGCCCGTCCGCGCAGCTGGTATGTGCAGGTCGGGGCATCGTTCTGAACTGACGATCCGGACTATGGCGGCGAGCGGCGCGGGGGGCGTTGCTCGCCGCCATTTGGCATCTGCGGCACAAATCGTTAGCTGGCCGGGATGGAGCTGATCCCGCACCCCGCTTTTCCGCCAAGGGCGATCGAGAACATTGAGGTTGAAGCGGCGATTGCCCGCGGGCGCACCGTGTTGCGCTGGCGCGTCGCGGGCGATCCGTTGATGCCCGCAATTGCCGCGCCGGCCGTGCGCACCGATGGTTTGTGGCAGACAAACTGTTTCGAGCTGTTCGTGAAGCCTGTGGCCGGTGAGGCCTATTTCGAATTCAATTTCGCGCCGTCCGGGGCGTGGGCGGCCTACGCGCTGGACGGGTATCGCAGCGGGTTGAAGCAGGCGCCGCTGGACCCGCCCGTGATCGAGCGGCTGGCGGACGGGGTTCGCGTCACGGTGGATATGGGCGGCTTGCCGGAGGGGACCTGGCAGGTCGGCTTGTCCGCCGTGATCGAGGAAGCCGACGGCACCAAATCCTATTGGGCGCTCGCGCACGGCGGCGAGCAGCCGGATTTCCACGCTCCGGCCAGCTTCGCGCTGACGCTTTAGGCGCGCATCTGGCCCCGCGAAGGGGTTGCTTCCCGTGCCAAGTCCCGGCACCTCAGCGGCCATGAAATTCGGTATCGATCGTCTGCTCGCGGACCCCGCATTGCTCGGCCAGCTCAAGGGGCAGCGCGTTGCCTTGCTCGCTCACCCGGCTTCAGTGACGGCGGACCTTCGCTATTCGGTGGACGCGCTGATCGCGGCGGGCCTCAATATCTCGGCGATGTTCGGGCCGCAGCATGGCGTTCGGGGCGATTTGCAGGACAATATGATGGAGTCGCCCGACTTCACCGATCCCACGTACGGCATGCCCGTCTTCAGCCTGTATGGCGAAGTGCGGCGCCCCTCCGGGCAATCCATGGGAACGTTCGATACGATCCTGATCGATCTGCAGGATGTCGGATGCCGCATCTACACCTTCGTCACGACCCTGCTCTACATGCTGGAGGCTGCGGCCGAGCATAGGAAGCGCGTATGGGTGCTCGATCGGCCAAACCCCGCCGGGCGGCCCGTCGAGGGGCTCACCTTGCTGCCCGGCTGGGAGAGTTTCGTCGGCGCGGGGCCGATGCCGATGCGCCACGGCATGACGCTGGGCGAGATGGGCGCGTGGTTCATCCATCACTTCAAGCTGGATGTGGACTACCGCGTGATCGCGATGGAGGGCTGGCAGCCCGAAGCCGCGCCCGGATATGGCTGGCCGCCAGAGCGCCCCTGGATCAATCCCAGCCCGAACGCCGCCAACGTCAACATGGCGCGCGCTTATGCCGGAACGGTGATGCTGGAGGGCACCATGCTTTCCGAAGGGCGCGGGACGACGCGGCCGCTGGAGCTGTTCGGCGCGCCCGATATCCACGCCGGTGCGGTGATCGCCGAAATGCGACGCCTCGCGCCCGAATGGCTGGCGGGGTGCACGTTGCGCGAATTCTGGTTCCAGCCCACCTTCCACAAGCATGTGGGGCAGCTTTGTTCGGGCGTGTTCATCCACGCCGAAGGCCCCGCTTATGACCATGGCGCATTCCGGCCCTGGCGGCTTCAGGCGGCGGGCTTCAAAGCGATCCGCACGCTGTATCCAGACTATGATCTCTGGCGCGATTTCCCGTACGAATATGTCTTCGACAAGCTCGCGATCGACGTGATCAACGGCGGCCCCGGCCTGCGCGAATGGGTCGACGACGCCGCATCCGCAGCGGGCGACCTCGACGCCATCGCCGCGCCGGACGAGGCCGCATGGATCGAGGCGCGCCAGCCCTTCCTGCTTTACTAGGGGGCGGGCTCATTAAAGCAGCCTGTCGGCTAGCGACCCCATTGCGGACCTTGAATCTTTGTCACCCCGGACCTGTTCCGGGGTCCACGGGGCCGCGGGTGTTCAGGCTGGAGCCTCTTGTCCATCGCGTGCCGCCAGGTGGATCCCGGAACTAGTCCGGGATGACGGGTGTGGACGTGCGGAAGGTCGGCGCCCCAACCCAATCGCGGCCAGCCCGCGCTTCCGGCGTCATCCCTGCGAAAGCGGGGACCCAGAGCCACGAGCGCAGTCGCTTGTAACCTGGATCCCCGCTTTCGCGCGGATGACGGATTTTATGCGGCTGGTTCGCGTCAGATCAGCTCCGGCGCGCCCAGCATCGTCAGCGCTGCCTTGTGCCACCAGGGCTGGTTCCAGGCGACGTGCATCGCGATCGCCGGGATCAGCGAGACCGCAAGCCAGATCCAGTAGGCGCGATGCACGCCGCGCCGGCGATAGAGGTCCCACAGGAACATCGGTGCGATCACGAACAGCGGCCACAGATCGACGGTGAGCGCCGATCCGGGCATGGTGGTGGGCAGCCAGGTGATCCGATCGGTGGCGGCGGGCAAAGCGGCAGAGGTAGCCAGGAACATCAGGCGCTTGTGCGCTTCCGGATCGGTACGCCGCGCCGCAAGGCCGATCACGACCAGGATCGCGAAGACCACGCCTACGCGGATCTGGATCGCCATGATGTTGAGCACGATCGGCAGCACGTTGCGCAGTTCCTCGGCCACTGCGGGCGGGCCATGGCGTATGCCGTCGATAACCTGGCCGTCTATTGCCGGGATGAGGAGGAAGCCGACAATGATCAGAGCCGGTGCGAGCACCATCGCGGTAAGGCCGAGCTGCTTGTGAAGCCCGGACCGTCCGGTCGCCATCAGCAGCGCCTGGGTAAACAGCAGTAATAGCCAGCTTCCCATCAGCACCGCATGGACGTGAAGGATCATCGGGAAGGGCGGGCGCTTGCCCGCGGCGACGGCATCCATCTTGCCGATAGAATCGGGAATGAATCCCGCGAACACGGTCGCGATGAACAGCGCCGCCATGAAGACGTAAATCCATCGATCCGCGAATGCCGTGAAACCGCCAGTCCGGCGCGCGGTGCCGATCGAGTCTGCTACAGTTGCCATTGGTCTCTCCCCGTATCTGTATCTGCGCATAATCGCAGATCTTGGTCACGGGAAAATTCACTTGCGCCGAAATTTCGACCAACGCGCGTTTGCGCTGTTTCTGCGAATTGCCTAACCAACATATCATGTTCGCGGGCCTGATTTTTGCTGTTGAGGAAGCGACCGACCGGCCGGGGACGCTTGTCGCCACCCTGCCGTTCGGTGGCATGACATTGCTCGAATATCAGGTGCGGCTGCTGGTGGGGGCAGGGGCCGAGAAGATCCTGATCGCGGTGGGCAAGATGACCCCGCAATTACTCACCTCGGTTAACCGCGCGACCAAGAAGCATCCGATGGTAGAAGTCGTGCGATCGGCGGAGGAAGCTGCGGAGAAATTCGATCACCGCGCCCGCGTGCTGGTGATTGCTGATGGGCTGGTAACGACCGATCCGGTGATGGATCGCATGGCGGCTGAGGGCGGCGAGGCGCTGCTAGTCACCGACGATGCCGATTCGCCTGCGGCGATCGAGCGGCTCGACATGCGCGACAGTTGGGCCGGCATCGCGCGCATCTCGGTCGAGCAGCTTGGCCAGATCGCGCAGATGCCAGAGGATTATGATTTCCAGTCGGCGCTGCTGCGGATTGCGGCACAATCGAGCGCCGAGCATGTACCGCTGAGCGCGAGCTGGCTGCGCGGCGGCCATTCCGTCGAGCGAAGCGCGGAGGGGCTTGCGGCGCGCAACACCGGCCTGCTCGCGGTGCTTACCGAGCGGCGCGTCGATTGGGCGGATCGCTGGGTGTTCACGCGCATCGCCCGCGCCGTCCTGCCCGAACTGGTTGGCCGCAACATCGGCGGATGGGTGCTGATGGTCGCGGCGGGGCTGCTTTCGCTGCTTTCGCTAACGGCGGTGGCGATGGAGTGGGAAGGTGCGGGTCTGGTCGGCTCGCTCGTCGCGGCGGCAACGCTGGCGACGGGATCGGCGATGGCCGCGCTGCGTGGCGAGGAAGCGCGCGGGCGAGCGCTCGAATGGGCGATCCTGGTGCTGTTCGGGGCTGTCGTGTTGCTCTGCGGCTGGGTGGGGCATGCGCGCCTGTTCAGCTGGACGCCAATGGTGTGCGGCGCGTTCGGGCTAGGCGCTCAGGTGTTGATCGAGCGCGTGCAGGTCCGGCATCGCCGCTGGTGGGCGAGTCCTTCGGCGCATCTGCTGCTGCTCACGCCCTTCGCGCTGGCGGGTTTCACCGAATATGGAATCGCCGCAATCGCCGTATATGCGTTCGTGACATTGGCCGCCGCTGTTGAGGCCACGCGCGAAAAGGCTTAGCTTCCTCTTAAGGACAGTTCCGCTAGGGTCCGATGCATGTCGGATAATCCCACCGAACCGCGTGACAGCCTGGCTGCCGGCGCAGAAAGGCTGCTTGCTCGCGCGGCCGCTGCGGAGGTGCGCGCCTATCGCGGCTTGACCGTGGCGATCGACGATTTCTTCCTGCCCGAGGATTGCCGGCTGGATGAGCGCACGCGATCTGGCCTGGCCGGGCTGCTGCGCGGATTGGTGGAGACGGTGGAGGGCGAGGTGCGCGAACATGCCGTGCGCCTGCTCCACGGGCGCGGCGAATCGCGCCTTGTGATTGCGCTCAACGATCCCACTTCGATTTTCGCGCGGCTGGTGCAATCGGGGCTGCTTCGTGATCCTGATCTGATGGTCGAATTGATCGCACGGGTGCGCCAGGAGCTGCTGGGCGCGGCTTTGCCGATGCACGCGCCCGATGATCCCGAGCGCCCGAGCCTGATCAATCGATTCGTCCAGCATCCGGATCGCGTCGTCGCGGCGGGCGCGATGGCGGTCTTGATTGCCGGAAGTCGTCGTAGGACAAGTCCCGATACGGGACAATTCACGCGAACCGATCTGCCCGCGGAGCTCCACCACCGGCTGGTATGGTGGGTCGCCGCCGCGCTACGGGAGCGTGTGGGCGAAGGTGGCGATGCACTGGACATGGCCTTGAGCGAAGCGGCGCAGCGGAGCCTCGCGGCGTATGACGAAGGCGATCGGCTGGAAGCGACGGCAATGCGCTTTGCCGCCGCCATTGATGCGCAGCCCCAGGAATTGTCCGGGCTGCTGGTGGAGTCGTTGGCAGACAAGCGGATCGTGTTGTTCATCGCTCTGCTCGGTCATGCGTTGGGAGTGCCCTATACGTTGGCGCGCGACATCGTGCTTGATCCCCGTGCGGAGAGGCTGTGGCTGTCGCTGCGTGCGCTCGATCTTGGCCGCGAGACGATCGCGCAGATCGGCTATGCGCTGTGCGAGGCGGATCCGCGCCGCGACCTCGAGGATTTTGCCGACACGCTCGATACGATCACGCAGGTGAGCGCACAGGCTGCGCGCGAGGCGCTTGCACCGCTCAAGCTTCATCCCGATTATCGTGCGGCTGTTGTCGCTCTCCAACGTTCTGCTTCACCGGAATGAATGCGATAGATTTCTCGATGCCGCTGGCGATCGGCACGCTCGACGCGGAGGGCAGGCTGCGCGACGCGGAGTCTCGCCTGTTCGAGCTGAACCAGCGCGCCGGCGGTTCGATCGGCGCGCCGCTCGCGGTGCCGCAGATCGCCACGCTCGCGCGCCTCTCGCAGCGGCTGGGCATCGCGATCTCGCGCAACGTGATTGCCGCCGATGGCGATGACGATCTGGAGCTATGGGTCCGCGCCGAGCCACAGGATGGCGGCGTGCGGCTTGAAGTCAGCGGATGGCGTCCCCGGGCGGGCTGGCGCGCGGTGGCGAGCGACCCGGAACGCGACGGCGACTTCTTCCGCTCGGCCGCCGATTGGCTGTGGGAAACCGATGCCTCGCTGCGGATCACCTTCCTGTCGATAGAGGCGGGCGCGCGCTACGGCTTCGACACCTCCTCGATGCTGGGGCAGCCGCTCACCCGCCTGTTCAGTCTGGAACAGGACGAAAGCGGCAACATGCCGATCCTGAGCGCGGTCGCGGCACAGGCGCGGTTCGACGGGCAGAAGGCCGAGATTCGCGGAACCGGCCGGATGGTGCGCCTCGACGCCACGCCGCGCGCCGATCCGGGCGGGCGGTTCGCCGGCTTTGTCGGCGCGGCGCACATGCTGGATAATGGCGAGGCGCGGCCCAAGGTCGATGCGCCCTTGCCGGCACCCGCTGCGCCCTTTGGCGGCTTTCCGGATTCGTTCAGCCAGCGGCTGGATCGCGCGCTGCGTGCGCCGCTTGGCCGGATCATCGCCAATGCCGACAGCATCAGCGCGCAGACCGAAGGGCCGCTCAAGCCCGATTATGCCGAATATGCCGGGGACATCGCCAGCGCCGCCCGGCACCTGATGGGCCTTGTCGACGATCTGGTCGATCTTCAGGCGATCGAGCGCGAGGATTTCAGGATCGAGCCCGAAAATATCGACCTTGCCGATGTCGCGCGTCGCGCGGCGGGCCTGCTTTCGGTGCGCGCGGCAGAGGGCGAAGTGCGGATCGATCGCCCCGCCGCTTATGAGATATTGCCCGTGACCGGCGAATTCCGCCGCGCGCTCCAGGTGCTGGTCAATCTGATCGGCAACGCCGTGCGCTATTCGCCGCCGGGCGGGCAGGTGTGGATCCGGCTGGAGAAGGACGAGGCCCGCGCGCATGTGATCGTCGCCGATCAGGGCAAGGGCATCGCCGTGGAGGACCAGGCGAAGATCTTCGAGAAATTCGGCCGGGTCGACATGAGCGAGCCGGGTGGCAGCGGGCTGGGGCTCTATATTGCCCGCCGACTCGCCCGCGCGATGGGCGGCGACCTCACCGTCGATAGCGCGCCGGGGCAGGGCGCCCGCTTCGTGTTCAGCCTGCCGCTGCGCGCCTGATCTGCTGACGAACAAGCGCCGGGCGCCCGCGGTTTCCCGCAAGCGCCCGGCGCGGCTGTGCAGCCATTAGCGGCGACGGCAGACCGTCACGCGGCCCTGATAGCGGCGATATTCGGTCCAGCAGACCTTGCCGCGATTATAGTGACGCCCGCGATTATAGTGGCGGCTGCGATTGTAGCGGCCGCGATCCCATCCGCGATTGCTGCGGCGGTCCCAGCGGCGATTGTCGCGATGGCGCCAGTCCTGCGCGCTGGCAGCGACCGACACGGTCAGCACGCTGGCGCTCGCACCCGCCGCCGTGACCGGTGCCGCAGCGGCGGTGGTGGCGGAACCGGCGATACCGGCAACAGCCAGCGCGGCGGCGGCGATCAGTTTCTTGAAGTGCATTTCCGAATCTCCTCTTGGCTTCATTCCCCGCAAGCCCTGGAGGATAAGAGAGCGATTCGGTCGCGTTGCTGAATCGGATTGTTCTGCAATGTTCATCTTCGAGCGGAGACGCGCCCTAATCCAGCGTCCGCCCCTCGCGCTTCGCCGCCTTGCGCTCGGCGCGGGTGGGAACGAGCCGGACTCCGCCGACCAGAATCGCCCCCGCAACGGCAAGCGCCAGCCCGCGCCATAGCCAGACGCGCTGGTCGATCATCGTGCTGCTCGCCGGCCAGCGCACCACGCCCAGGCCCTGCAGCATGAACAATATGCCAAAGATTATGCCGGCAAGCCCGGCGAAGATCAGCAGGTTCTGGCGCATCGGCTACTCCCTATGCGCCAGATCCTCCCGGATCAGCGCTTGTCGACCGGGATATAATCGCGCTGCACCGGGCCGGTGTAAAGCTGGCGCGGGCGGCCGATCTTCTGGTCCGGATCGGAGATCATCTCGTTCCACTGCGCGACCCAGCCGACGGTGCGGGCAAGCGCGAAGAGCGCGGTGAACATCGTGGTCGGGAAGCCGATCGCGGAAAGGATGATGCCCGAATAGAAATCGACGTTCGGGAACAGCTTCTTCTCGACGAAATACGGATCGTTGAGCGCCATTTCCTCAAGCTGGAGCGCGACTTCAAACACCGGATCGGTGACGTTCAGCTCCTTGAAGACTTCGCGGACCGTCTTCTGCATCACGGTCGCGCGCGGATCATAATTCTTATAGACGCGGTGGCCGAAGCCCATCAGGCGGAACGGATCGTTCTTGTCCTTCGCGCGGGCGATGAATTCGGGGATGCGATCGGGCGTGCCGATCTCGTGCAGCATGTTGAGCGCCGCTTCGTTCGCGCCGCCATGCGCCGGGCCCCACAGGCAGGCGATGCCCGCCGCGATGCACGCGAACGGATTGGCGCCCGACGAACCGGCGAGGCGCACGGTCGAGGTCGATGCGTTCTGCTCGTGATCGGCATGGAGGATGAAGATGCGGTCGAGCGCCTTTTCCACCACCGGATTGACCACATATTCCTCGGCGGGGACGCCAAAGGTCATGCGCAGGAAATTGCCGGTGTAGCTCAGCGAATTGTCCGGATACAGGAACGGCTGGCCGACGCTGTACTTGTACGCCATCGCCGCGATCGTCGGCATCTTGGCGATCAGGCGGTGCGACGCGATCATGCGCTGCTTGGGATCGGTGATGTCGGTCGAATCGTGATAAAAGGCCGAAAGCGCGCCGACGACGCCGCACATCACCGCCATCGGATGGGCATCGCGACGGAAGCCGCGATAGAAGGTGGCGAGCTGCTCGTGCAGCATGGTGTGGCGGCTGATCGTGTAGGTGAACTTGTCCAGCTCTTCCTTGTTCGGCAGCTCGCCGTTCAGCAGGAGGTAGCTGACCTCCATGAACGACGATTCCTCGGCGAGCTGGCCGATCGGATAGCCGCGATGCAGCAGAATGCCCTCGTCGCCATCGATATAGGTCAGGCCGGATTCGCACGACGCCGTCGATGTGAAGCCCGGATCATAGGTGAACATGCCGGTGTTGGCGTAGAGCTTGCGAATATCGACGACGTCGGGACCCGTGCTGCCTGTAAGGATCGGGTATTCAACTTCTTTCCCCGGAACCTGCAGCTTGGCGGTGTCGCTCATATTCGTCGTCCCTTATTCTCTTCTCGGCGCTCAGGCCGAAACGGTCATCTGATCAGCGATACGGCCCAGGCTTTCGTCGCGCCCCAGCAAAGCCAGAACGTCGAAAATGCCCGGCGAAGTCTTGCGACCGACGAGCGCCGCACGAAGCGGCTGCGCGACCTGGCCCAGCTTTACCCCCGCATCTTCCGCGACAGCGCGTACCGCCGCTTCGAGCGCTTCCGTATCCCAGTCCGCCACCGCGTCAAGAGCGGTATGCAAGCTGGACAGAAGCGCCCGCGCCTCATCCCCTAGCAGAGCCGATGCATCGGCGTCCAATTCCAGTGGGCGAGTGCGAAACAGAAATGCCGCGCCATCGGTCAACTCTAGGAGATTGGCTGCGCGTGGCTTCAATGCGGCCATGCTGCGGCGCAGAAGGTCCTGCTGCGATTCGCTGGTCTCGAAGGGCAGGCGAGCGGCGACGAGACTGGCCAGGCGCGCATCATCCGTCTGGCGGATATAATGACCGTTCAGGTTCTCCAGCTTCTTCTGATCGAACCGGCTTGGTGATTTGCCCACGCCCTCGATGTCGAACCATTCGATCGCCTGTTCGCGGCTGATGATCTCGTCATCGCCATGTCCCCAGCCCAGGCGGAGCAGATAGTTGGAAACAGCTTCGGGAAGCAGGCCCATCTCGTCGCGATATGCATCCACCCCCAGCGCGCCATGCCGCTTGGAAAGCTTGGCGCCGTCCGATCCGTGGATCAGCGGGATATGGGCATATTTTGGCTCGGGCCAGCCCATCGCGCGATAGATCGGCAATTGGCGGAACGCGTTGTTCAGATGATCGTCGCCGCGAATGACATGGGTCACGCCCATGTCATGATCGTCGACCACTACCGCCAGCATATAGGTGGGCGTCCCGTCGGAGCGGAGCAGCACCAGATCGTCGATCTCGCTGTTCTGCACGGTAACCTCACACTGCACGAGATCGTGGATCGTCGTAGCACCCTCGGTGGGGGCCTTCAGGCGGACCACATAGGGTGCGGTTGCATCTTCGTTGGTCTTGTCGCGCCAGGGCGATCGGATGCGCAGCGGCTTCTTGGCGGCCTGCGCTTCCTCGCGCATCGCGGCCAGCTCGTCCTGCGTCAGATAGCAGCGATAGGCCGCGCCGCTCTCGACCATCGCGTTCGCGACCTCGGCGTGGCGATCGGCGCGGGCGAACTGATAGGTGACGTCGCCGTCCCAATCCAGTTCGAGCCAGCGCATCCCGTCCAGGATCGCGTCGATCGCGGGCTGGGTCGATCGCGCGCGATCGGTATCCTCGATGCGCAGCAGGAACTTGCCGCCGTGATGGCGGGCGAACAGCAGGTTGAACAGCGCGGTGCGCGCGCCGCCGATGTGCAGGAAGCCCGTCGGCGACGGGGCAAAGCGGGTTACGACCGGCGTGGCGGTATCTTCGTTTGCGCTCACGCGCGCGTGCTCCCAGTCTTGAAATCGATGGCCGTCTCAGCCGCCGAGGCCCCTAGCACGGGGTTTTCCTCCCTACAAATGGGGGCGCGACGGCGATTCCGGAAGGGGCGGGAAGGGCTTGAGCGCTGGCTGGAGGCCGAGCGCGAGCAATTATTCCTGTGGCTGCCGGTCATGCTGGGGGTTGGAGTCGCCGCATGGTTCATCCTTCCCGATGTGACGCGGTGGACCGGCTTTATCGCGGCGGCCGGGGCGGTCGCGCTCGGGGCGATCGCGATGTCGGGAAACGGCAGAACAGCGCGGGTTGTGGCGGTCGCAGCTGTGGCGGTGGGCGCCGGGTGCGCATTGATCTGGTGGCGCGCGGACAGCGTTGCGGCACCGGTACTCGCCCGCCCGGTGATGGTGATGCTTCAGGGACAGGTGGAGCGTGTCGAACGCTTGCCCGCGCGCGATATGGTGCGGATCACGCTCGATCTGGACCGCGCGGACCTGCCACCACGGGTACGCGTCAATCTTGCCCAGGGCGATGTGCCTGCGGGGCTCGCGCGGGGAGCGCTGATTCGGCTGAGCGCTCGGCTGATGCCGCCGCCACCGCCTTCGGTTCCCGGCGCATATGATTTCGCGCGGGTCGCGTGGTTCGCGAAGCTGGGCGCGACCGGGAAGGGGTTTGCACCAATAGAGGTGATCCGGCCGGGCGCGGCCCCGGGTGCGGACCTGCGGGCGCGGCTTTCGGCGCATATCCAGGCGCAAATCCCCGGCAGCGCGGGCGGCATCGCAAGTGCGCTGGCGACGGGAGATCGCGGGGCGATCGCGGATGCCGATTCGGAAGCGATGCAGCGATCGGGGCTGGCGCATCTCCTGTCGGTGAGCGGGCTGCACGTCACCGCAGTGACAGCGGCCGCGATGCTGCTGGTGCTGCGTCTGTTGTCGCTCAGCCCGGCGCTCGCGCTGCGCTGGCGGCTGCCGCTGGTCGCGGCGGGAGCGGGGGCGCTCGCCGCGATCGGCTACACCCTGCTCACCGGGGCGGACGTTCCCACCGTGCGATCCTGCGTCGCGTCGCTTCTGGTGCTCCTGGCGCTCAGCGTGGGGCGCGAGGCGCTTACGCTGCGATTGGTCGCGGCCGGGGCGCTGGTCGTGCTCCTGCTCTGGCCGGAATCGCTTGCCGGGCCGAGCTTCCAGTTGAGCTTTGCCGCGGTCACCGTGATCGTCGCGCTGCACGAAAGCCCGCGCGTGCGGCGCTGGTTCTCGCGCCGCGAGGAAGGTTGGGCGAAGCGGCTGGGCCGCGCGATGGGGTCGCTGCTGCTCACCGGCGTTGCGGTCGAATTGGCGCTGATGCCGATTGGCATGTATCATTTTCACAAGCAGGGGCTTTACGGCGCGCTCGCCAATATCGTCGCGATCCCGCTGACGACCTTCGTCACCATGCCGCTGGAGGCGCTGGCGCTGCTGCTTGATCTCGCAGGGCTGGGCGCGCCCTTCTGGTGGCTGACCGCCAAGTCCCTTCAATTCCTGTTGTGGCTCGCGCACCTTGCCGCGTCCGCGCCCGGCGCGGTGGCGTCGCTGCCTGCGATGCCCGATGGTGCCTTCGCGCTGATGCTGGCGGGCGGGCTATGGATTGCTCTGTGGCGGACGCGCCTGCGCTGGGGTGGCGGATTGCCGCTGGCCGCGGGCGCGGTCTGGGCTTTGCTGACACCTCCGCCGGATCTGCTGGTAACCGGCGACGGCCGCCATCTCGCGATCCGCACTGCTGATGGCGGCATGGCGCTGCTGCGCGATCGGGCGGGCGATTACACCCGCTCGATGCTCGGCGAAAATAGCGGCGCAGATGACGAGCTTGCGGCGCTGAGCGAAGCGCCTGACGCGCGTTGCAGCCCTGATCTGTGTGTGATCGAGCATCGCTCGGGCAGGCGGGTCTGGCGTGTGACGGCCACGCGGAGCGGCTATCTGGTGCCCTGGCGCGAGATGATGCAGCTGTGCGCCTCGTCCGATATCGTGGTGAGCGAGCGCAGATTGCCTGCGGGATGCTCCCCGCGCTGGCTCAGGCTCGATCGCGCGGGGCTGGCGCGAACCGGCGGTGTGGCGATCCACTTTGCCAGCGGGCGCGTGGCGACGGTTCGGCGCGGCTCGTCGCATCCATGGATTGACTCGTTACGGGTTCAGCCGTCATTCGCCCCGCCGAAGGAGAGATAGCTATATGGTAAAACGGATTGCGCTTGCTCTGGCGGCCACGGTTCTGACCGCGCCCGTAGCCAATGCACAGGATTGGGACGCGATCCGCGCCGCGTGGAACAAGCCCACCGAGCCGTTCCGGATCATCGGTAACATCTATTATGTCGGCACCGCCAAGCTCTCAGCCTTTCTCATCACCGACCCCAGTGGACATATTCTACTTGACGGAGCGCTAGCTGAAAGCGCGCCGCAGATCGCCGCAAACATCGAAAAGCTGGGATTCCACTTACGCGACGTGAAAGTCCTAATGGTCAACCACGCCCACTGGGACCACAGCGGCGGCCTAGCCCAACTCAAGCAACTGACCGGTGCCCGATTGCTGGCGAGTGCGGCTGACAAGCCTGGGCTGGAAGCCGGAACGCTCGATTATCGCCCGCCGACGCCGCGCCATGCGCCAAAGGTGACGGTTGACGGCATCCTCGAAGAAGGCACGGAGATTCGGATCGGGGACACCGTTCTCACCGCCCATATGACTCCGGGCCATACCAAGGGCTGCACCAGTTGGTCGATGCGCGCTGGTGGGTACAATGTCATGTTCGCTGGCAGCATGACGGTGATGGGGCAGCCCTTGCGGAGGGGCGAGGGGTATGACAATGCGGTCGGCGATTTCCGCGCGACCTTTGCCAAATTGCGGGCGATGCCGGCTGATATTTTCCTGAGCTTTCACGGCGAAGTTTTTGATATGGAAGCAAAGCTGGCGCGACTGAAGGCAGGCGACGCGAATGCGTTTGTCGATCCGGGCGAAATCAAGCGGCGCGTGGACGCAGCCGAAGCTGCGTTCGAAATCGACCTTGCGAAGCAGCTAAGCCAGTAAATTCGCATTTCCAAAGCCGCCGGGCCCCGCCCGGACGGCTTTGGCAAGTTGCAATTCAATAGCGGCGCAGCAGTCCGGCGAGCTTGCCCTGGACGCGGACCTGATCGGGGCGGTAGCGCTGCGGATTATAGTCGCGGTTCGCCGGATCGAGACGGATCATCGCGCCTTCCTTGCGGAAATATTTCAGCGTCGCCTCCGCATCGTCGATCAGCGCGACGACGATCTCGCCGTCCCGCGCCGTCTCGGTGCGGCGGATCAGCGCGTAATCGCCATCCAGAATACCCGCCTCGACCATCGAATCACCGGCGACTTCGAGCGCGTAATGCTCGCCCGAGCCGAGCAGGGCGGCAGGCACGGGGAGCATCGACGCCCCCTCCAGCGCTTCGATCGGCGTACCGGCGGCGATGCGGCCATGCAGCGGAATCTCGATCACATCGTTCGCCGGCTGGGGCAGCGGGGAGGAGGAGGACGAAGCCGGTGCGGCTGCAGGCCCCTTTACCGCAGCGTTCGCGCCGCCACCGCGCTCGGGCATCTTGAGGACTTCAAGCGCGCGGGCGCGATTGGGCAGGCGGCGAATGAATTCGCGCTCCTCAAGCGCGGAGATCAGCCGGTGCACACCCGACTTCGACTTGAGATCGAGCGCCTCCTTCATCTCCTCGAACGACGGCGATACGCCCGTCTCGTTAAGGCGATCAGCAATGAAGCAGATCAGCTCGTGCTGCTTGCGCGTGAGCATACGAATTCTCCTGCCTGGAACAGACTGGGAACGTTTATGCAATGTTCCTCACGCCTGTCAAGACAGGTCAAGGATTTCCACCGCTTCGCCGCTCTGCGCCGACGGGGCATGCGGCGCACGCACGATCAGGCAGCCCGCGCGAGCGAGCGTGCGCAGCATCGAGCTATCCTGAATCGTGGAGGCGAAGGCCCGTCCGCCGCGCAGCTCCGCGCGCAGATAATCGGCGCGGACGCCGTTCGCGGGTAGCGCTTCGCCCAGCGGGACCATGCGCCCGGACGGAAGTGGATCCATGGTGCCGGACAAATGCGCGGCCAACGGGCGCACGAAGAGCAAGGCCGTGACGAAGGCGGAAACGGGATTGCCCGGCAGACCGAGCACGATCGCGCCGCCCAGCCTGCCGGCCATCATCGGCTTCCCCGGCCGGAGCGCGATCCGCCAGAAATCGATCGTACCGCCAGCAGCCTCCAGCGCGGGTCGCACCAGATCGTGATCGCCGACCGATGCGCCGCCGCTGGTGACCAACATATCCGCGCTGACCGAACGGAAGGCGGTTTCGAGTGCGGCCCGGTCATCGGGCAGGATGCCGAGATCGAGGATCTCGACCGGAAGGTCCGCAAGCTGGGCGGCGAGCATCAGCCGGTTGGTTTCGGGCAATTGCGCCCCGGTGAGAGGCGTGCCGGGGGCGACGAGTTCGTCACCGGTGGCGGCGATAGCGACGCGGAGGCGGCGGCAAACCGGGAGCGTGGCGTGACCGGCGATACCCGCCAGCGCGAGCCGGGCGGGAGTCAGCCGCTCGCCAGCCCGGACCAGCACCTCGCCTTCGGTGAAATCGAGACCACGCGGGCGGACGTTGCGGCCGCGCGCGGTGGGCCCCTCTCCCGCAAGGCGCAGCCGGTCGCCATCCCGGGCGGCCTCTTCCTGGACGAGCACCGTATCGCTCCCCGCGGGCATCGCTGCGCCGGTGAAGATGCGAACCGCCTGGCCCGCGCCCAGCGCGCCGGAAAAGCTGCGTCCGGCGGCGCTTTCGCCGATCACTTCCCATGGGCCGGGCAGATCGGCGAAGCGGATCGCATAGCCATCCATCGCGGAGAGATTGGCGGCGGGCTGGGTGCGCAGCGCGGAAATGTCCCGGGCGGCCCAGCGGCCTGCGGCATGCGCGAGCGAGACCTGCTCGACGGGGACTGGCGCGGCGAGCGCGAACAGGCGCGACTGGGCTTCGGCGACGGGGAGAAGCGCGGGCATTATGTGGGGGATAGGGGAGTGGCGGCGCGCGGGAAAGGGGCCGAGCATAACCGCAATCCTAACGAAAGCGGGAACCCGAGCCACGGAGGGTGGTGGAGGAAAACCCGGGGTTCCCGCTTTCGCGGAGATGACGATTCAAGCTAGGATCAGGATCCAGCCCCGGTGGGCGATCAGCGCTTCTGAAAAACTTCCAGACGCTCCTCGACCACCCAATGCTTCTCGCCCTTTGAAAGGCGGACGATCACGAAGTTGCGGCCTGTGCGATAGTGGAAGACGACCTTGCAGGCGACCGAGCGGGGCTCCTCGTTATCGGGGCGCTCGCAATAGATATCGGTGACGTGGCGCACGGCATTCTGGTCGTCGATCAGCGTTCCGGTTTTTTCATCATCGTCACGCTGGATCGCGGAACGAATCTCGGCGAGCGTGGGGCAGAAGGCCGGATCGGCGCAGTGCGGGGGAGCGGCGGCGAGGAGCAGGGCAGTGAGCATCCGCGAATTCTAGCAGATGTTTGTGCGCCGGTCCCACCATCGACCATCACCGGTTCGACTCCGCGGCAGATTTCGCCCCATAACCCTGACAAAATGGGGGAGAGGCTGATGGTTCGCTTTGTGCGCGTGGCCCTTACGGGATTGGCGGTGCTGGTAGCCGCGCCGGTGGCGGCGCAGACCTTGGGTACGGTCGATCGCCACGGCAGCCTGGTAGCGATCGAGCCCTATGGGCCGAATATCGTGCGGGTTACGATCGCGCTGGACGCGGCAGAGATCGCCAAGGGGGTTGGCCCGGAGATCAGCGGCAAGGCGGATGCGCGCGGATGGACGAAGCGGAGCGAAAACGGAGCCGATATCTATTCCTCCCCGGCGTTGAGCGTGACGATCGACGCCAAGCCCTGGCCCAAGGCACCCAGCCTGATGGAGCGCTATTTCGTATCTTCGCTCCCTTCGGTGTCGATCGGGATCGCGCGGGCGAATGGCGGCGGCGAGGTCGTCCGGATGGAAGGGTGGGAAATGACGCCCCACACCGTGAACGGCGAGAAGACGTTCCGCGTGGGCGCACGCTTTGGCGACACGCCGGACACGCATTATTACGGGCTGGGGCAGAATCAGGAGAGCCTGGGGCCGCTCGACCTGCGCGGGCGGGTTATCGATTGCCGACACAATTATGATGCGCCCGCGGGCGAGGCGGTGTGCGTGCCGTTCCTCGTCACCAACAAGGGCTATGGCATCGTCTGGGACAACCCGTCCGCCACCACGGTGACGCCCGGATTGCATGGCGCCACCGGATTCCAATCGCAGGTGGGCGAGCGCGTTTCGTTCTTCGTCATCACCGGCAACAATGCCGACGACCTTTATGCGGGCTATGCCCGGCTGACCGGCGAGACGCCGCTGCCGCCCAAGGCGGCGTTCGGGCTGATCCAGAGCAAGGCGCGATACGAGAGCCAGAAGGAATTGATGGACATTGCCGATGGCTATCGTAGCCGCGGCTATCCGATCGACGTGATGGTGCTCGACTGGTTCTATTGGACGCGAATGGGACAGATTGACATCGATCGCACTTATTTCCCCGATCCGGCGGGGATGAACCGCGAACTGCACGCCCGGGGCATGCGATCGATGATCAGCGTGTGGCCGCGTTTCGAGCGCGAATCGCGCTATTTCGATCTTCTCGCGGCCAAGGGATATTTCCTGCACCACAAGGATGGTGCGCCCGTGGATGGCCTGCCGGTGCGTTCCGATCGTGCGGGAGCCTTGCTCGACAGCACCAATCCGGAAGCGCGGATGTGGTTCTGGGACAAGATCCGCGACAACATCATCAGCGAAGGCTTTGACTGGATCTGGGAGGATGAAACCGAGCCCGATCTGGTGCCCGACGGCTATTTCTTCGCGATCGGATCGGGGGATCGCTATCACAACATCTATCCGCTGGTGCACACGCAGGCGATCGCGGACGGATCGGCGCGCGACCGGCCGGATTTCCGCAACCTGATCCTGGCGCGGGCGGCCTGGCTGGGCGCACAGCGCAACGGCGCGATCTTCTGGTCATCCGATGTGCGGCCAACCTGGGAGGCGCTGAAGCGGCAGGTCCCGACCGGGCTGAACATGACCGCGAGCGGCATCGCCTATTGGAGCAGCGATACGGGCGGATGGCAGTGGCCGAACGGGCCCAAGGCCAAGCGCCCGGTGCTGCTCGATCCCACGGGCGCGACCGCGATGGGCGCGGGCTATCGCGATTATCCGGAGCTGTTCACGCGCTGGTTCGCCTATAACGCCTTTACCCCGACGCTGCGCATCCATGGCCAGCGCCCGGCTACCGCGATCTGGGAATATGGCGCGGCGGCGGAGCCGGTGATCGCGAAGTTCCTGCGGCTGCGCTACACGCTGATGCCCTATATCTATGCGCTGGGGCGGGGGACGTATGAAACCGGCGCGCCGTTTATGCGCGGGCTCTGGATGGATTTCCCGGGCGACCCGGAAGTCGCCAATCTGGGCGATCAATATATGTTCGGCCCCGCATTCCTGGTCGCGCCCGTAACCGAGCAGGGGGCGACGAGCCGCAAGGTTTACCTGCCCGCCGGGAGCGACTGGTATGATTACTGGACCGAACGCAAGCACGCGGGCGGGCAGTGGATCACGGCGGATGCGCCGATCGACCGCATTCCCCTGTTCGTGCGGGCGGGATCGATCGTGCCGATGGGCACAACCGTACAGAACACTGCGACGCGCCAGCCGCTCGAGAGCATCCGCGTCTACCCGGGGCGCGATGCCAGCTTCACGCTTTATGACGACGATGGCGTGACCAATGCCTATCGCAAGAATGGAGGGATGCAGGCGACCTTGCGCTGGGACGAGGCGCGCCGGACGCTGAGCGCATCGGGCAAGCTGCCGACCGGTCAAGCGCTGCAGCCGTTGGTGCGGGTGGTGGGGGAATAGGGTGAGCGAACCCTAGGCGCCGCCACCGCCGGTGATCAGGCTGAGGTCGCTTGGCCGGAGAGGCAGGCGAAACTCGCACAGATAGCGATGATGATCGCGCTCGATCACCGACGCGGGCGCGCCGCCGACCTGCGGAAGCGCGATCCACAAGGGCGTGCCGAGCGCGAGCGGTGCGCGGGTTTCGAACTCGACCAGTTGCGAAGTGAGACCGCGAAGCTGCACGTTCCACCAGCGCACGCCTTCACGGACGCGGGCGGGCGCGTCTAGCAGGATGGCATGCGGGTCGGGGATCAGGCCGGGCGGCGGGAACGCATTGGAGCGAGCCGGACGCGCGTGCGCCTGCTGGACCTGCCGCAGCCAGGGCATCAGCACTTGCCAGGGCAGGGATTCGTCAAAGGCGATCCCGGCGAGACCTTCCTGCGCCCATTTGATCGTGCCCTGGATCGGGCGCAGGCCATCGAAGCTGATCAATATGGGATCGCCGGGAAGCAGCAGGCGGCGGCTCTCGATTGCGGCGCCGCCCTGCGAGAGATTGCGGCTGCGGGTGAATTCCAGAGCGCCCTGATGACATAGGCTCACCGTCTGATGGAGCTCGATGCGTGGCATCTGGCGGCGCTCGGCCGACAGGCTGGCCAGCGTGCGCGCCACCGTGCTTACCACGTCGATCGGTGCATCGAAGACGAAGCCGGCAGCTTCGCCAGCGGTCCAGGCGATCGTGCCGGGGATACCCTGGCCGCTGGCGAGGGTGAGCGACAGGGCGGTGCCCTCGGCCAGGTCGCAATCATGATGGAGTGTGGCGCCGGCGGCGTTTAGCTTGCGGATCGAGCAGGGCAGCGAAACACCTTCTGCGTTCAGCGTTGCGGCGTCGAGATTGCCGGGGCTGGGCGCAAGCGGTTCCGCCGCCGGAAAATCCGACGCGAGACTGACGATCGTAGAGGACGCAAGCCCTTGTCGCATAGCCCTGTTTTCCCCACCCGGCTTGGCATGGGACTCTGTGCGCGCGGAGATAAGACGGCGTTAAACGACTGGGTTAATCACGGTCCGGTGCCCCTAAGGGAAAGAACCTACGAAAGGGGCGGGCTTCCTCTACTGCGCGCGAAACGCTGGGCCGGGCGAGAAGACGGGCACGATAGGATTTGAGAGCAGACATGCCATCCGGAATTGGCCTGACCCAATCGGCATAGAATAGTGAAGGCGCGGCGGCGCAATCGGCGATGGTGAAGGCATCTCCTGCCGCCCATTTCCGCCCCTGCAGCCGGGCCTCCAGCCAGGCATAGACCTTATCTAGCATCTGCATCGACTGCCCGACGCCATAGGGGTCCTTCGCGTCCTCCGGGCGGAGCGCGTTGCCGACCACCTGCTGCATCGGCGTCATCACGTAATTGTCGAAAATGCGATCGAGCATGCGCGCTTCCAGCGCATCCTCGGGGATGAGGTGGACGGGGCCGGGATGGTGAATCTGAAGATATTCGATGATCGTGCTGACCTCCACGATCGTCTTTTCGCCGTCCACCAGGATCGGCATCTTCCGAAGCGGCCAGCGCGCGCTCCACTCCGCGTCATTTTCGGGGTGCTCAGGATCAAGCATCCGGAACACGAAAGGCGTGGCATTCTCATGGAGTGCGATCAGCGCCTTCCTGCAGTAAGAAGAGAAGGGATGGGCGAAGAGCTGCAAGGTCATGCAAGGCACTCTACGCCACTTTCGAGCAGGGGGAAGGCAATATGACCGAGCGGTGCCGTTGGGCTGAGGGCGATCCGGTGATGGAGGCATATCACGATCACGAATGGGGCGTACCGCTCCGCGACTCGCGCACGCTCTGGGAAATGCTGATGCTGGAGGGGTTCCAGGCCGGGCTTTCGTGGCGGACGATCCTCCACCGGCGGGAGGGCTTTCGCGAGGCGTTTGCCGGGTTCGACCCCGCGAAGGTGGCGGCATTCGGGCCGGTCGATGTGGAGCGGCTGATGGGAGACCCGGGCATAATCCGCGCGCGGGCGAAGATCGAGGCGACGATCGGCGCAGCGCGAATCTATTGCGCGATGATGGAAGCTGGCGAGGATTTCTCGGACTGGCTCTGGGCGTTGGTTGGCGGCGAGACGCAGGTGAATGATGGGGTGCACGTGCCCGCGCAGACCCCGGTTTCCGAGGCGATGTCGAAGGCGCTCAAGGCGCGCGGCTTCAAGTTCGTGGGGCCAGTGATCGTCTATGCGTTCATGCAGGCGGTGGGGATGGTCAACGACCATGCTCCGGACTGCTTCCGGCGCGCCGCGGTCTAGCGCGCCCAGTCACCGGATTTGCCGCCGGTCTTGGAGAGCAGCCCGACTTCGCCGATCACCATCGTCTTATCGAGCGCCTTGACCATGTCATAGAGCGTGAGCAGCGCGACGGTGGTTGCGGTGAGGGCCTCCATCTCGACGCCGGTCTGCGCTTCGGTGGCAGCGGTGGCGGTGACGGTCACGCCGCCATCATCCGGGACGAGTTCGATCGCCACGCGGGTGAGCGGGAGCGGGTGGCACAGTGGGATCAGATCGGCGGTTTTCTTCGCGGCCAAGATTCCGGCGATGCGCGCGGTTGCGAGGACGTCGCCTTTCTTGACGCTGCCCGCTCGGATGGCGGCGGCGGCCTCGGCGGACATGGTGATGCGCCCGGTGGCGACTGCTTCGCGGCGGGTAACGGCCTTGCCCGCGACGTCCACCATGCGCGCGGCTCCGGTTTCGTCGAGGTGCGTGAGATCAGCCATTCCCTCTCTCCGCTTGCGGGGAGAGGGAGGGAGCCGATGAAATCGGCGGAAGGGAGAGGGGGAGGAGGTGGGAGCGACCACTGCCCCTCTCCCCAACCCTCTCCCCTGAAGGGGAGAGGGAGAAGAAGTGCGTGTCTCTTGTCATCCCACCAACTCCCGCGTTGCGGCTTCGATGTCGGGCTGGCGCATCAGAGCCTCGCCGATGAGGAAGTTGCGCACGCCGTGCGCGGCCATCGCATCTAGATCGGCCCGGGTGGAAAGCCCACTTTCGGCGACGAAGGTGCAATCGGCGGGGGCGCTTCCGACCAGTTCATAGGTGCGATCGAACGAGACCGAGAAGTCCTTGAGGTTGCGATTGTTCACGCCGATCAGCCGCGAGCGCAGCTTGAGCGCGCGTTCGAGCTCTTCCGCGCCGTGGACTTCAACGAGAACGTCCATGCCGAGGCCAATTGCGGCTTCCTCGATCTCCGCCATCTGGCTGTCTTCCAAAGCCGCGACGATAATCAGGATCGCGTCCGCGCCGATGCTGCGGGCTTCGATCGCCTGCCACGGGTCGACGGTGAAATCCTTACGCAGCACGGGGAGCGAAACGGCTGCGCGCGCGGCGATGAGGTAGTCCTCATGCCCCTGAAACCCCGGCGCATCTGTGAGGACGGAGAGGCACGCCGCACCACCCGCCTCATAGGCGAGGGCATGCGCCACCGGATCGAAATCGGCGCGGATCAGCCCCTTGGACGGGCTGGCCTTCTTGATCTCCGCGATGAGGCCATAGCCAGTGGACGACTTGGCATCGAGCGCGCGGCGAAATCCGCGTGGCGGGGTCTGCCCGAGCGCGCGCGCGGAAAGATCGGCGAGGCTTATGGCGCGCTTGCGGTCCGCAACCTCGACGCGCTTCCGCTCGAGGATCTGATCGAGAATAGTGGTCATCAGTAGGCGATCCAGCAATCAAGCAATGCGTTGGCAAGGCCCTTATCCAGGGCTTCGGCGGCTTCCTCCACTCCTTCGCGAAGATCGGCGGCGTGCCCCGCAATCATCAGCGCAGCGGCGGCATTGAGCAGGACGGCATCGCGATATGGGCCGTGCTCCCCCTGAAGCAGCTTGCGCAGCGCAGCTGCATTTTTGGCGGGATCGCCGCCCCGGATCGCGCTGAGGGGGTGTCGCGGGAGGCCGGCATCCTCGGGCGCAATGCGGGTCGGCAGGGATGCACTGCCAACATTGACCGCAATGCTGGGCACTTCGGTCGAAAGCTCGTCGAGATTATCCTCGCCCGAAATCACCGCAGCGGATTCGGTGCCGAGCTGTTCGAGGGCATCGGCATAGACGGGCGCGTAATCGGCACGAGCGATGCCGATGAGCTGGCGCGTGACATGTGCCGGATTGGCTAGCGGGCCCATCAGGTTGAAGATCGTGCGGCGGCTGATCCGGCGGCGGATAGGCGCGATGCGGGCGAGCGCGGGATGGTGCTTTTGCGCGAAGAGGAATGCGATGCCGAGATCGCCGAGGGTGTCCTCTGCCGATGCCGCCGCGCGATCGAGGTTTAACCCCAGCGCCTCCAGCGTATCGGCTGCGCCTGCTTTGCTGGAGGCGGCACGATTGCCATGCTTGGCGACCGGCACGCCAGCCGCGGCCACCACGAGGCTGACCGCAGTGGAGACGTTGAGCGTATGATGGCCGTCGCCCCCGGTGCCACATACATCGATAGCGCCCACCGGGGCGGAAATCGAAATCACCCGTTGGCGCAGCGCACGCGCGGCTTCGGCGATCTCGATGCTGGTCTCGCCGCGTTCCGAGAGTGCGATCAGGAAAGCCTCGATCTCGGCCTCGGGTGCGGTGCCGTCGAGCATATCGGCGAACGCCTTTGCGGCGGTTTCGCGCGCGAGGGGCGAGACGGGATCGGGGAGGAGGTTGAAGACAGTCACCGCGCCTCTATTCCGGGCCGCCCCGACGGAGTCGAGCCTTTCCTGTTATCCCTTCGGAAAGGCTATGTTGTCGGTCAATGTTTCCGGGGTGAGAAGCGTTGCTTCGAAACGAGCGCCGGTCGGGGGCATCGTCGGGCCTATCGCATAATTGACGATAATCTCGCTCTTGAAATTCAACGGCCAGTTCAAGCGCCACTTCAATTGCCTGGTTGGTGTGGAAATGGCCGAGAGCGGCATGTTCACACTCGATTGGACGTCAGGACCCGGTACGATCAATTGGATAAGGCCGTCGGTCGGCAGATTATCCCAGGTGAGCGCGATATCGAAGTCGCCTTCACCGGGCGATGCCACCGGAGCGCTTCGCGTCACTGTGCGCCCGTCGAATGTCTGGGCTTCACAATGCAGCAGCACAGTCGAGGTCATGCCTGAAGGTTCGACCATGCCCATTCCCTGATGTGTCTCCCGGAGAACCGGGCCAAATTGAGATAGAAATATCGTGGTTTCTATCCCTTTGCGCCAGAGTAACGAAAGGGGCTGCCTTCGCGCGAACGCAAGTTTGCAGGAATGCAGATTGATTCCTGTCAGTTGCACGATATCCCTCTTGCGAGGGGGATGCTCGATGAAGAAGCTGATCTTTTGCCTGGCTGGCCTGCCGGCGCGGGGTTCGCCACACCCGCCATCGCGCAACGCGACGCGGAGCGAGGCGACGAGCAGTTTCCGGCGAGCCTGGCGGCGCTGAAGTCCGAAAAGTGCAACGGCTGGAAGCCCGACAAGGGCTGGACGAACCCGTATAAATCCCGCGCCAACTATGTCGCAGGGCCCAACGGCGCCGAGCCGATGACGGTGACTATCAAGAGCATGGATTGCCGGCCGCGCCCGGATTACCAATATCGCTGGTGGCTGCTTGGCATGCGCAACGCTGCGGGCAAGACGATCGTGCCCGAGGGATATCGCAACATGTATGCGATCTCCCCAACTGTTGCGATCGTCCAGCGGCTCGACAAGAGCTGGGCTATATATGAGGGCGGCAAGGAACGGGCGCTGCCGATCCAGCCGATGAGCGTGCATCCGACGGACGCGCGCGGCCCTTGCACCGAGATATTGAGCAATCCCGACGGAACGCAGGGCGTGCTGGTCTATGGACCAGTGCAGAATGGCGTGCGCGACGTGGCGTATTTTCATTGATCGAGTGAGCCATCGATCTTTCGCGGCGTGCCCTACAACGAGCCGGTGCGACGGTTGGGGGACCTGATCGCGGTCAATTATGGCGAAGGTGCGCGGATATACAATCTGGCAGGCGTGCCGGTCACCGGGACGCTCAACTATATCGGATTCTGCCAACCGAGGATCCAAGAATACAAAACCGACACCTGCCGCACCTCCTATCCAGACATGATGGCCAAGGGGCCGAGCCTGGATCGCGATCCTACGAACCCGGAATATGGACCGATGTGGTTTCCGATTTCTCCGTCGGGCGAGTTCATGCCGCTGCCGGAGGGAGCGATCGGCGTTTTCCCGGTGGCCGTTTCGTTTCGCAACACCGCAAAGGCGGCGCTTCCGGACAAGAATTGGGACTGGCTCTCGGAATGGTGGGGGATGGTCTATCCCGAACCGGGTGGATGGAGCTGGAGCCTGCATTACGGACCATTGCGCGACGTGCTGGTGAAGGCGAGGGACAGCGATCCACGCTATCGTGGCCTTTCGCGCGATCGGACAAGCGGGCTGATCGCGGCGGTGGACGTGCGGACCGGGAAATGGGTGGTCCCGGTGGAGGCGCGGCATTCGACGTTGGGAGCGCCGGCGAACGATCCTGTTACCGCCCGCGCGAATTATGTGGCCGAGAGAGACGCGCGTACCGCCGCGCGGGTGGCGGCAGTCCACAAGGAATCGCAGATCGCAAAGCGAAGGAGCTGGCCAACTATATCGCCTTTCGCGACCAGATGATCAAAGCAGGCAAGCTTTGTATCTACGGTGCGCCGATGAACCGCAGCATCGCGGAAATTTCGGTACATGCCCAACATTGCCCCGGCAGTTTCTCCGCTGAGGATCTGGCCACTGCTATCAAAATGGGGCTTGCCGCCAATCTGGCTGGCAGTGTTCGCGACGCGTGGCAGGAAAAGGCGCGCGCGCAAACGATCGCGATGGCCAAGCGCGTTCGGGAACTCGCGAACCCGGCAACTCGGCCCTACTATCCGGGTGCGTTCGGCGATGCGATCCGCAATGCAGGGAATGTAGCGGTCGCCAATATCAAGGCGTCGTCCGACGCCTGGTTCGATGCGCGGCGCGCTGCCTATCGCGAAGAATGGCAACGCAAGCAGCGGGCTTATAAGGCCAGCGCATTCGGCTTGTTGCGGCGCTTGAGGGGGAGATGGCATGTTCGACGGGAGCAGGCGTGAATTGATTGCGGGGTCGCTGCTGGCTGCGCTGGGCGCGGGGCTGCCCGGGCGCGCGCTAGGTACGAGCCAAGCACCAGCACCGCGCTTTCCGACTGCGCTCGAAGCGACTTTTGCCGCCGCGTTCGACAAGGCGCAGGTGGTGGGTGCGGGGCTAACGCTGCTGCGCGACGGCGAGGTGGCGGGCAGCTACAGCCATGGCCGCGCCTCGATCCCGTTCAACATCCCGGTTTCCGAGGAGACACTCTTCCACACCGGCTCGGTCGGCAAGCATGTGACCGCAATCGGCATTGTCCAGCTGGCGCAGGCAGGGAGACTGGCGATCGACCAGCCCGTGGGCCGCGTGGTCAGCGGCCTGCCAGACTGGCTTGCGGCGATCCCGATCCACAATCTGCTGTGCCATACCGGCGGCGTTCCGGACTATGAGCAGGGGTTCGACTGGGACCGGCCGTTTACCCGCGAGACGCTGCTAAAGTCGGTTACCAAGCCCGACTTCGCACCTGGCGAGGCATGGTCCTATTCGAACAGCGGCTATTTGCTGCTTGGCTATGCGCTGGAGGCGGCTAGCGGGCTCTCTTATGGCGAGTATGTGCGGCAAAAGCTCTTCGAGCCTGCGGGGTTGCCGCTTGCCCGGGTTGATGCCGCGGGATCACCGATCGCCGGGCGGGCCGAACCCTATCAGCTCACCAGCGGCAAATCCGCCCATGCGCTGCGAATGGAAAGCGGAGTTTCCGGCTCGGCCGATGGGGGCCTGCTATTTTCTGCGCGCGACTGGGCACCGTGGGAGCGCGCGGTGACGGGGAATCGGCTGGCGGAGGCGGCGAGCATGGCGGCGATGTACCGCCCCGACGTGCTGCGATCGGGCCGATCGGCGGGCTATGGCTATGGCTGGTTCGTCGATCAGGTGCGCGGCAAGCCGGTCCACAGTCATTCGGGCGGTGTGCCGGGGTTCATTACCTACGTGCTGCGCTATCCAGCGGCGCGGCTGTTTGCGGTGGTTACGATGAATTCGGAACCGAAAGGCCGGATCGCCCCGCTGCTGGAGCAGACTATCGAGGCCTATGCGCCCGGCATGACCTAT
This sequence comes from Sphingomonas soli NBRC 100801, assembly GCF_001591025.1. GTDB lineage: Bacteria > Pseudomonadota > Alphaproteobacteria > Sphingomonadales > Sphingomonadaceae > Sphingomonas > Sphingomonas soli. The sequence continues at coordinate 261,867 of NZ_BCTZ01000004.1, read as the reverse complement.
CTGGGCCTGGCCGCGCGGCCAGACGCCAAGGACCGCGAGCAGCGGCTGCTCGCATTTTTCGGGGGCGATTCGAGCGATCGCATCGTTGCGCCTGAGCTGCTGGCGGGCGACGCCGCGCGCAAGCGCAAACCGGGGCCGAGGCTGGTCGGGGTGTCGGCGATTGGTCTGCTTGAGCGCTACAAGGTGCCTGGCGGCGAAATGGCGCGGTATCGGGTCACCGCAAAGGACGTGGAGTTGACCCTGTTGATCGGCTGGAGCGACGACGGCCGCATCTTCATGGCCCGCTGACGGGCGCGTAGGGCGAATCCGGCCGGGGCGGCATTCGCAACGACATCGCGGGTAGCTTGACATCAGTAATTTCTGAATTTACAGAAATAGCCGATGTCCTTGATCGATCTTCCCGCCGCAAAGGCCTTCATCCTGCATTGGGGGGAGATGGGCACGCAATGGGGAGTCAATCGCTCGGTCGCGCAGGTGCATGGGCTGCTCTATCTGAGCGACCGCCCGTTGCCGGCAGACGATATCGTAGAGCAGCTCTCGTTGGCGCGCTCGAACGTCTCGACCGCGCTCAAGGAATTGCAAGGCTATGGCATCGTCCGGCGGGTCCATGTCGAGGGCGATCGCCGCGATCACTTCGTCGCCGAGACCGATCTGTGGGAGATGCTGATGCGCATCTCCGCCGAGCGCAAACGGCGTGAGATCGACCCGACGATCAAGCTGCTGGCCGAGTTGGCCGAGCAGATGGAAAAGGATGGGACTGCCCCCGCGCATGTCCGCGAGCGGATCACCCGGATGCACGAGTTCATCGGGACGCTGACCAACTGGTATGATCAGGTGCGCGGGCTGCCCAAGTCCACGCTGGTCACGCTGATGAAGCTTGGCGGCAAGGTCGCCCGCTTCGTCGGGCCGGGCAAGAAAACCACCGACAACTGAACGCGGGCTAAGGGAGAAACCAAGGGAGCAGAAGCGCGACCGAGAATTTCAGAAGCTACAGAAATTACGGAAGGATGGAAAAATGGTAGAGACTGCATATGCGCTGTATCTGGTGATCACGCTGGCGATCACGATCTGGGTGGCACGCACGCTGGCCCGGAATGGCGAGGTGTTTCTGATCGAGTGCTTCGGCCATGACGAACGGCTCGCCAAATCGACCAACCATCTGCTCGTCGTCGGCTTCTATCTGGTCAATATCGGCTTCATCACGCTGACGCTGAGCCTGGGCGACGAGCCGCACACCCTTCCCGAAGCGATCCGCTTTCTCAGCAGCAAGGTTGGACTTGCGGTCGTGGTGCTGGGCGGGATGCACTTCTTCAACATGGGTGCGATCGCGCATTTCGGCCGCAAGGTGAATGGCTGGCTGGGCGACCAGCAAACGCGCGAGGCGCATCTCGCCTGAAAGAGCGCGCGGCCGCGATGTGCGGTCGCGCCTCCCTTAACCCGGAGGATAAGCGATGCAGGCAAGCCGTGAAATCTGGCGAGGGACGCAGTTGCTTCGGTCACGTCCGGACCGCTGTTCCTGCTGACCGCAGCGCTTGCTGCGCTTTATCTTCGGTTGCCCGCGCCGATCGTCATCGATCCGCAATCGGTGTGGGTGCTGCTCGTGGCCAGCATCCCAGCGCTGATCATCGGCGCCGTCGTTGCTACTCCGATCAATATCATCGGCACGGTGGCAATGCGGGCGCTGGGCGCCGCTTTCGCACCGGCGCGGACGCGGACCGCATGGGCGCTGGGCGCCGCTTTCGCACCGGCGCGGACGCGGACCGCATGGGCGCTGGCCGGTGCAATGCTGGGTGGCGCGGCGATGCAGATCCTCGATGCCAGCGGTCCGATTGGCTTTGCGCTGGTTGCGACCTCGGTGTTCTGCGGCTGGCGGTGCAGCGCAGGCGACTGACCTCAGGCCAGCGCCTTTGCCTCGATCCCCGCGATTTTGAGGAAGTTCGCCAGCATTGCGTGGCCATGTTCGGTGGCGATGCTTTCCGGGTGGAACTGAACGCTGTGTATCGGCAGCTCGCGGTGGCGGAAGCCCATGACGCTGCCGTCGCTGGCGGTGGCGTTTACCACCAGCTCCTCAGGGATGTCGGTGACGATCAGCGAGTGATAGCGCGTGGCGGTGAAGGGCGAGGGGAGGCCGGCGAAAAGGCCGGTGCCGTCATGTTCGATCGGGCTGGTCTTGCCGTGCATCAGCCCGCCGCGCACCACCTTGCCGCCGAAATGCTGGCCGATCGACTGGTGGCCGAGGCAGACGCCGAGCAGCGGCTTGCCGAGTTCGGCGCAGGCGGCGACCAGATCGAGGCTGATCCCGGCCTCGTTAGGGGTGCAGGGACCGGGCGAGATCAGGAAAGCCTGCGCATTGGTGGCGATCGCGTCGCGCGCGGTGAGCGCGTCGTTGCGGACCACCTGAACGTCCGCGCCCAGTTCCATCAGATAATGGACGAGGTTCCAGGTGAAGCTGTCATAATTGTCGAGGACGAGGATCATGCGGTGCCGCTACCTTTTCTGGAGCGCCACGACAATCGGCCCGATGGGCGCTCCGTTGTCGCGACGCCCGCCGACCGGATCGAACAGCCGCGAGACGGCACCGTCGAAATAGAGCGCGTCGGGGGCGGCGAGCTTGTCGCGGAACAGGCGAGCGAAGCGGCCGAACGAGACGGGTTCGTTGCTGATCGCGAACCAGGCCGAGCCATCGAGCGAGACGCCCACGCCGTTGCGGATCTGGAGCGAGACGCCGTCCTCGCTGATCTGGGGGTGGAGTTTTCCGCCGATGAGCAGCATCGGACCGCTCTGGGTGGCGAAGCGCACATGATCGGGCTTTCGCGCGACGAAATTGTCGGTCGTGTCGACATGCCAGCCGGCGGCATCGCCCCAGAACACGCCGTTGGGCAGCATGTGGAAATTGCCGGGCCCGGGCCTGCGGTTGAGCGGGGTCTGCGCGGCGCCATCCTCGACATAATAGCCGATCGCCGCGCCCTTCGCATCGAACATGCCTGCGTTCATTGCGAAGGCGAGCTTGGGGTAGCGCTCGCCCAGGCGGGACTGGAGACCGGCGAAGTCGCGCATCGGCGTGCCATCCGCGCCGCGATTGACGAGCGTGAGATCATGGGTCTCCGTCGCGGCGCGGCAGGCGGTGAACCGCGATCCTTCGAAAACGATGTCCTGGCATGCTTCCGCCACGCCATTGCCGCGACCGCAGGCGGCGAGCGCGAGCAAGGCAGTTAGCGAGGCAAGGCGGCGGAGCGGGGGCATCGCGCTCGACTTAGCTATGCGCCAGCCGCAAACAAGACGAAGCCTGCCATCGGCTTGCCATGATGAACGCGCAACGATCCCTGCTCAGAGGGCGTTTCACCTCCAGGTTCGAAGGAAATCCGATGCTAGCCAAGCTTGTTGCCGTCGCTGCGCTGTTGGCCACCCCCGCATACGCGCAGGATACGCCGCAAGATCCGCCCAAGCGCGTGCGCAGCATCCTGCTCTATGGGCAAGAGGAATGCCCCAAGCCGGCGAATGACGACGAAATCGTGGTGTGCGCCAATGCCGGCGACTCGCCCTATCGGATTCCCAAGTCCCTGCGCGACCAGCCCGACGAAAGCGCGGCTGCCCAGCCATGGACAAACCGCGTTGAGACGGTCGAGGAAGTGAACCGCGCCGGGCTGCCGAACAGCTGCTCACCGGTGGGTACAGGCGGCCAGACGGGGTGCACCCGCCAGATGATCAAGCAATGGTATCAGGAGCGGCTGAACGCCAAGGTGAAGAACGCGCGGATCCCGGGAGGCGGGAATTGATGGTCTAGTTTCATGTTCATGCCTCCCCTCCGGGGGAGGGTTTCTTAGAGTTTACTGCCCGAAGCCGGCTTCGGATGCGCGTGCTACGGCTTCGCGGGCGGCGGCGAACAGGGCTCCTGCCTTGGCCTCGCATTCGCGCTGTTCGTAGGCAGGGTCGCTGTCCGCGACGATTCCGGCGCCTGCCTGAACGTGCATGACGCCGTCCTTCACCAGCGCGGTGCGCAGGACGATGCACGAATCCATCGAACCATCGGGGGAGAAATAGCCGACGCCGCCAGCATAGGGCCCGCGCGTTTCCGGCTCGAGCTCGGCGATGATCTCGCATGCCCGTACCTTGGGCGCGCCGCTGACGGTGCCCGCCGGGAAGCCTGCGAAGAGTGCGTCGATCGCATCGCTGCCGGGCTTGAGCTTGCCGACCACGTTCGAGACGATGTGCATAACGTGGCTGTAGAACTCGACAGTGTAACTGTCTGTCACGCGGACGCTGCCCGCTTCTGCCGCGCGGCCGACATCGTTGCGGCCCAGATCGAGCAGCATCAGATGCTCGGCGCGTTCCTTCGGATCGGCGAGCAGGCTGTCGCGGTTTTCGGCGTCCTCCGCGGCGGTCTTGCCGCGCGGGCGGGTGCCGGCGATCGGCCGGATCGTGATCTCGCCATCGCGGGCGCGGACCAGAATCTCCGGGCTCGAACCGGTGAGCGCGAAGCCGGGCAGATCGAGATGATAGAGGAAGGGCGAGGGGTTTACCCGGCGCAGCGAACGATAGAGCTCGAACGGTGGAAGCTTGAACGGTGTGGTGAAACGTTGGGCGAGGACGACCTGAAAGATATCGCCCGCCGAGATATATTCCTTCGCCGCCGCGACCATGCCGCCATATACCCCGGGACCCAGCACAGGCTTGAGCGCGATCGCTTCGGGCTCGGCGCGAACCGGAGCGGGCAGCGTGACGGTGGCGAGCCGCGCGGAGACGGCGTCGATCCGCTCGGCGGCAGCGTCCACGTCGCCGCCGGGCCAGACCGGCGCGACAAGGAATAGCGTATCGGCCAGCCGATCGAAGATCAGGATCACGGTGGGGCGCACGAACATCATGTCCGGTACGCCGACCGGGTTTTCGGGCGGACGGTCCAGCCGCTCGACAAGACCCACCGTCTCATAGCTAAAATAGCCGACCAGGCAGGCCAGCGCGCGCGGCAGCTCCGGCGGCATGTCCATGCGGCAATCGCCGACGAGCGCGCGAAGCGCTTCGAGCGCAGGCTGGGCGCAGGGCCGGAAGGCGCTGCGATCGTGCAGCCAATCGGCGTTGACGGCAGCTTCGTTGCCGGTCGCGCGGAAGACGAGATCGGGCGCAAGGCCGATAAAGCTGTGACGCCCGCGGACCGATCCACCCTCGACCGATTCGAGCAGGAAATCGCCGCGGCCCGGCTCGATCAGCTTGAGCGCTGCGGCGACCGGCGTTTCGGTATCCGCGATCTGGCTACGCCAGAGCAATGCGGGGCGGCCAGCGGCGAGCGCCGCGCGGGCCGCCTCCAGCCCCTGGATGGCGCCGGTCATGCTATCGCGCCGGTGCCGAGAAGATGCGCGGCATCATGATACGGCCTTCCGGACACCTCAGCTTCAGCGCGCGCTCGTGCGGTTCAGATCGTCGCGCAGCTTCTTGATCGCGGCCTCGTTGCGCTTGATCTTCACCGATTCGCGGATCGCACGGATGAACTGGCGCGCATATTCAGGAGCGACCTGCGGCACGATGCCGGCCTTAGCCTGCGCCATGGTCGCGGGATCGCCAGCTGCACTGTGCTCCTCAACCGAGTCAAGATAGACGACATAGTAACCGGCGCGGTTCGGCGCTTCGACCAGCTTGGCCTTTTTGGGCGCCATGGAGAAAGCCATCTGGATGAAGTTCTCTTTGCCCTGCGTTTCCGAGCGCTTGAAATCGAACGGCTTGGGCGGCGGACCTTTTTGCACACCGGCCTCTGCCAGCGCCTTTTCCATCGGCACGCCCTTTTCGAGCTTTGCGATGACGCTGGTCGCGGCGGCGCGCGCCTTTTTCAGAGCCTGATCGACCAGATAATCCTTGTTCACCTGATCGCGGATGGCGGCGAGCGGCTTGGGCGCGGCGGGAACGATCTTTTCGAGCGAGATCAGGGCCGCAGCACCGTCCTGCGAAATCGGCACAAGCTGCGGTTCGTCGCCAACAGCCTGGAAGGCGAAGCCTGCGCGGACGATCGGGGCGAGCGCCGGATCGGGCTTCGATTCCGGATTGGCCGGGTCGATACCCTGGGCGGTGAGCTGGCCCGTGCGCTCAGCGCTGAGCTTTGCGTCCTTGACGGATTCGTCGAAGGTCTTGCCCGCGCCTACGCCATCCTCGATTGCCTGGCGGAGATCGGCGAAGGACTGGGCCATCTTGCGGCTGGTGACTTCGCTGGCGATCTCGGCGCGAACCTGATCGAGCGAGCGCGCGGCGATCTTTTCGACCTTGTTCACCCGGAAGACGAGCCATGCCGCGCCGACCTTGGCAGGCCCCGAAAGCTGGCCCTGCTGCGCGGCGAAGGCCGCTTCGGCGAAGGCTGCAGACATGTTGCTCGTCAGCGTGGCCTTGTCTGCGGCGACGAACTTGCGGGCTTCCAGCCCAGCGGCGCGCGCGGCGGCATCCAGCGCGCCCGATTTGGCGGCGTTCGCGATGCTCGTCGCGGTCGCCTGATCGAGCGTGGTGACGACATCGACCGAGCGCTTCTCGGTCGCGGCGTACTTCGCGGCGTCCTTCTTATATTCCTCGGCAATCTCGGCCTCGGTCGCGGTCGACTGCTCCTTCAGCGTCTCAGGGCGGAGGATCGCGTATCGGATCACGCGCTGTTCCGGCACCAGATAGCGATTGCGGTTCGCAGCGTAAAAGGCCGTGAGGGTCTTCTCATCCGGATCGGCGCCGGGATCCATCGCGATGGTGGAGACCAGGCCGACAATGCCCTTGCGACGCTCAAGCAGCAGCGAAGCATAGGGCAGCAGCACGCCATCGGGCATGGTGGGGTTGCCGAGCGCGGCGCGGTTGATCAGCCAGGTGCCGTATTTGTCCTTGGTCATGCCATCGCGGAAGATCGCGGGCGACAGGCGATTCTGCGCCAGAATGTCCTCATAGGTCTTCTGGCTGAACTTGCCGTCGAAGCCGATAAAGCTGGGGTTGCTGGCGATCTCGCCATCGATCAGCCGCTTGCTGACCTGCATCCCCGACTTATTGGCGAACTCCACGATCGCGGCGGAATTGATGATTTCATCCAGCACCATCTCCATCCCACCTTCCGCCAGGAAGCGCTCCATGGTGACGTTCTGCCCTTCACGCTGTGCGTTGCGCAGGAAGCGATCGATCCGGTCGCGTACTTCGGATTCGGTGACGCTGGAGCGGCCGACCTGTGCCAAGGAAGCATTGCTTGCGCCGGTGTTGGTCTGCAGGCCGGTAATGTCACCGGCCGCGAAGGCGAGCGCGATGATGGCGAGAAATACGAAGACCGCGATCAGGCCAAAACGCGACTTGGTGAAATTCCGGAAGGATCTGAGCATCGGGGGCCGTTCGCTGGAGAAATCTTTGGCGAGCTTTAGGGCGCTGTTGCGCGGCCTTCAAGCTTGTGCCGCGCGCAATGGCCGTTATCGGGTGCCGGACACGAATTTAGGGAGAGCGTGATGCGCCGCAAGCTGGTTGCCGGAAACTGGAAGATGCACGGGCTGAAGGCCGATCTGGGCGAAGTGCGCGCGATTGCCGCCGCGGTGCCCGCGGAAGTGGATGCGGCGCTGTGCGTGCCGTTCACGCTGATCGCTGGCGCAGCGGATGCGGCGGGTGCGCTGCCGATCGGCGCACAGGACGTGCATCAGTCCGACAAGGGCGCGCATACCGGCTGCATCTCCGCGGCGATGCTGGTGGAGGCGGGCGCCTTGCTCACTATCGTCGGCCATTCCGAACGTCGCGCGGATCAGCATGAGACCGATGCGCAGGTAAAGGCCAAGGCCGAAGCGGCGCAAAAGGCCGGGCTGCGCGTGATCCTGTGCATCGGCGAGACGCTGGAAGAACGAGACGCCGGACTCGCCGAGCAGGTGGTGACCGGGCAGGTCGCCGCATCGCTCCCCGACGGGGCTTCGGCGGACTGGCTGGCGCTGGCCTATGAGCCGGTATGGGCGATCGGCACCGGCCGCACGCCGACCGAGGCCGATGTCGCGGCGATGCATGGCGCGATCCGGGCGAAGCTGCGCGAATTGATCGGAGACGAGGCCGAGCGGGTGCAGATCCTCTATGGCGGGTCGGTCAATGGCTCGAACGCAGTCGCGCTGCTGGGCTGCGAGGACGTGGACGGCGCGCTGGTCGGCGGAGCGAGCCTGACCGCCGAGAAGTTCGTGCCGATCATCGAGGCGGCGGCTTCGCTGTCCCGCTGAGCGTGAGCCATGCCGTTGCCCCCGAGACGGCGGCAAGAGCGGCACCGACGACCGCACCGATATGGAAGGCAGCGATGAGCGCCGCGCCCGCGGAGGCGATCACCGCGCCGCCTATTGCGGTGGCGATCAGCCCGCCGGTGCGCGCGATGGCGCTGTTGAACCCTGACGCGGTGCCCGAATGGCTTTCGTCCACCGAGGCGAGCACCGCAGTCGTAAGCGGCGCGGCGACCAGCGCCATCCCGATCGCGATCAGGATCATGCCGGGAAACACGCTGGTCCAGTAATCGGCTTCCGCGCCGACGAGCAACAGCCCGGCGAACCCGGCTGCGACAATCAGCGAGCCGAAGGTGAGGGGCAGGCGTGCCCCTGCTTTCGCAGTGAACTTGCCGGTGAAGCGCGAGGCGAGCGCCATGCCGAGCGGCATGGGTAGGAGCGCGAACCCCGCCTGGAGCGCCGAATAGCCGCCTGCCTGGATCAGCACATAGGGCAATAGCAGCAGCACGCCCCCCAATGCGCCATAGAGCAGGAAGGTGAGCACGGTTAGCCCGGCAAAGGCGCTGCTGCCGAACATCGCGACCGGCATCATCGCCCGGGCGCCGCGATGTCGCTCGATCCACAGGAACACGCCGGTGAACAGCAGGCCCGCCGCGATGCCGAGCAGCGCCGGAACGCTCGGCGCATGGTGGCTGGACCAGAGCGTGAGCCCCCAGGCGGTGGCACCGAGGGCTAGCGTCGCGGCGAACGCGCCGGGCAGGTCGAGCGGAAGCACTCCCTCGGCGCTTTCCTCGACATGGAGGGCGGCGATCAGGATCGCGGCTGCGGCAAGCGGCAGGTTCACATAGAAGATCGATCGCCAGCCGATCGTATCGACCAGCCAGCCGCCCAGCGGCGGGCCGATTGCGCCCGCAATCGCACTCGCGGCGGCCCAGGTGCCGATCGCCTTGCCGCGTTCCTCGCCCGCGAAGCTATGCCCCAGCGTCGCGAGACTGTTTGGCAGCAGTACCGCCGCGCCGACACCCTGCACCGCACGGGCGATCAGCAGCAGCGTAAGGTCCGACGCCACCGCGCAGGCGAGGCTGGCGGCGGTGAACAGCGCGATGCCGCCGATCAGCAGCCTCTTTCGGCCGAAATGATCCCCTGCCGCGCCTCCGATCAGCAACAGCGCCGAGAGGGGAAGCAGGTACGCGTTGATCGTCCATTGCAGCTCGGCCGGCGTGGCACCGAGGTCCGCGCCGATGGCGGGCAGCGCGACATTGGTGACCGAGCCATCGATGAACGCGAGGCTGGAGGCGAGGATGCACGCCGTGAGCGTCAGGCGGGGATGGGCGGCGGCCATGCACCATCGTAACATGTCTGGCGGTGAAACGATCCAGCCGGCGGAGATTAGGATGCGGACAGCGCAATGCGGGTGCGGCGCGGTGAAGCTGACGTGCGAGGGCGAGCCGGTGCGTGTTTCGGTATGCCATTGGCTCAATTGCAAGCGGCGCAGCGGCAGCGCCTTCGCTGTGCAGGCGCGATGGCCCGATGCGCAGGTGATTCGGTCCGGCGAGACGCGCCAATGGCAGCTCACGGGCGACGAAGGCGGGGTCGCGACCTTCCATTTCTGCCCGACCTGCGGCGCGACGGCCTGGTACACGCTCGATTCGATGCCGGGGGTGGTCGCAGTGCCGCTCGGCGCGTTCGCCGATCCGGACTTCACGCCCTATCCGTGGATCTCGGTCTATGAAGGGCGGAAGTGCCCGTGGCTCGAGATCAACGGCGATATCGAGCGTTGGGAGTGACGCCGCGACGATTTCTCAACGCGTCGGCGTCTTAGGCGCCGTTAGCCAGCTGATCGTGCAGTCGATCTTGACCTCAGGGCGGAGCTGGAAGGTCTTGCATTCGATCTTGAACGTCGCCGCCTTGCCCGCGGGCCGTGCCGGCAGTTTCACCAAGCCCGTGGCGCACCCCCCGCGGGCCATGATCGCCTTGATGCCTGCGCCGTCACCCGCCGCCGCCAGCGCCTCGATCGCACCCTTGTTGGCATTGAAATGGGCCTGACACTGGGCGGCGCCCTGCTGCAGCGGACGCGGGCCGGGCCCCGCGGGCGCACTGGCGGTAACTGCGGGAGATGAGACCGTGATAAGCGAGGCAAAGATGAGATGCATGCGCATGGCAGTCCCCCTGCAAGGTAGTCGAAACCCAAGCGTAACATCTTAATTACCTGCCGACAAATGCAGGTCTTGGCGGCTATCTCCCGTACCTGTCCTTCAGCACCTTCCACGTCGCCCGAAGGCTAACCGCTTCGGCGCCCTTGGGGCGGCCGGGCTTGGCGCTGCCGTTCCAGCAGAAGATGTCGAAATGCGCCCACTCCGCGCCCTCGGGAGCGAATTCCTTGAGGAACAGCGCCGCCGTGATCGCGCCGCCGAACGCGCCCTCGGCCGCGTTGACCATGTCGGCGACGTCGGACTTCAGCAGTTCCTTGTACGGATCGTAGAGCGGCATCCGCCACATCGGATCGGCCTCGGTCTCCGCTGCTGCGATCAAATCGGCGGCGAGCGTATCGTTGTTCGCGAACAACGCCTGGAGATCGGCGCCCAGCGCGACGCGGGCAGCGCCGGTAAGCGTGGCAAAGTCGAAGACCAGCTCGGGCTTGCCTTCCTCGGCCTTGGTCAGCGCGTCGGCCAGGATCAGCCGGCCTTCGGCATCGGTGTTGCTCTGCTCGACGGTGATGCCCTTGCGCGAGATCATCACGTCGCCGGGGCGGCTGGCCTCGCCGTTGATCGAATTTTCGACCGCGGGAACGAGCATGTGAAGCCGGACCGGCAGGCGATTCTGCATGACGAGTTCGGCCAGCGCGAGCGCGTGCGCCGCGCCGCCCATGTCCTTCTTCATCAGCCGCATGCCGCTGGCCGGCTTGATGTCGAGCCCGCCGCTGTCGAAGCACACGCCCTTGCCGATGATGGCGATGCGCGGATGCTCGGGATTGCCCCATTCGATCTCGATCAGCCGCGGCTCGCGGCCTTTGCCGGCGGCCTTGCCGACGGCGTGGAGCAGGCCATAGCTCTTCTCGACCTCGGCACCCTTCGCCACGCTGAGCGTGCCTCCATAGGCCTTGGCCAGATCGGCGGCGGCGGCCTCAAGATCAGCCGGGCCCATGTCGTTCGCACCGGTATTGATCCGGTCGCGAAGCTTGAAGGCGACGGCGGCCATGCGCACCGCTTCCTCCATCTTGACAGGGTCGCTGCTCAGCAGGACGCGGTCGCCGACCGGCTTTTCGGGCTTCTTCTTGTAGCGGTCATAGACATATTGCGCGGTGATCCAGCCATAGGCGGCCTTGCCCGGATCCTGGCCCTCGACGCGGTAAATGCCCTCGGGCAGCGTCTCGGCGAGCTTGGCGAGGCACCAGGGCGAGAGCTTTTCGGCATTGGCGACCACGCTGACCACCGACCAGTCCTCCGGGCCGTCGCCGGGCAGGATCGCGCTCGAATAGCCCTTGGGGGCGAGCTTCTGCGCCATGGCCGCGGTGCGGTGGCGCGGCGGCTGCGCGGCAAGCCAGGCGTCAAACCCCTTGGCGTCGATGAGATGGATGGAGCGGGCGGCTTGGCCCTTGTCGGGCTGAATCAGCGTTGCGGGATCAGGCATAGGGACGATCTAGGGAGCCGGAGCGCGAAGGGCTAGCCCCGGCGGCAACAGGAAATTTTCGTCATCGAGGAACTGGTTACGACTGTGACCGCTTAGCCAGAATGCTGTCCTGACAGGCGGAGTATCTGCCGTGACCGATTTCCGTGACGATCCCGAGACCGAGCGCGTTCCCTTTCTGGAGCCGATCGAGCCGGGGCCGAAGCGTCGATGGGGAAGTTGGACGGCGATCATCGTGGGCGCATTGCTGGCGCTGATCGGGCTGGTGCTGGCGGCGGGCGGGCTGTGGCTGGCAGTGTTGGGCGGCTCGCTTTACTATCTGGTCGCGGGTGCCGTGATGCTGTGGTCGGGCTTTGCGCTGATCCGCGGGCGCATGCTGGGCGGCTGGGCTTATATCATCCTGGTCGCGCTCACCATGCTCTGGGCGTGGTGGGAAGTCGGGGCGAACGCGTGGGCGCAGGTGCCGCGCGTGATCGCGCCGGTGGTGCTGCTGGTTCCGGTTGTCGCCGCGATGGCGACGTTGAGCCCGCGTGGCGATCGCTGGAAGCTGGCGGGCGGCGGCATGCTGGTCGCGCTGATCCTCACAGTGCTAAACTTCTCCGCGGCGGTTTATGCCAGCCCCGATCCGGTGCAGATGGCGCTGCCCGCGCCGGGCACGGCGGGGATGGCGGATCCGTCCGGCCAGCAGACGGGTGCCGACTGGCCCGCCTATGGCGGCACGACCGCCGCGCGCCGCTATTCCTCGCTCACCCAGATCAACCCCGACAATGTGCGCAAGCTGAAGCGCACCTGGGCAGTCCACACCGGCGATCTGCCGAGTAGCCCGATGATCGCCAAGACCTATGGCGCGGAGACGACTCCGATCAAGGTCGGCGACACGCTGTATCTATGCACGCCCAAGAACATCCTGATCGCGCTCGATCCGGCGAGCGGCGCGACCAAATGGCGCTTCGATCCCAAGGTGCCGGATACGGCGATTCCGTATACCGCCGCCTGTCGCGGCGTGACCTATTATGCCGCGCCGGGCGTTCCCGCCGAGCAGCCCTGCGCCGCGCGCATAATCGAGGGGACGCTCGATGCGCGGCTCATCGCGGTCGACGCCCGCACCGGCCGTCCCTGCGCAGGCTTCGGCACAAGCGGCCAGACCGACATCAAGGTCGGAATGGGCAACACGCCCGACGGCTTCGTCTCGATCACCTCGCCCCCCACCATCGTGCGCGGGGTGATCGTCACCGGACATCAGGTGCTTGATGGGCAGGACCGCTGGGCACCATCGGGCGTGATCCAGGGTTTCGACGCGGTCACCGGCCAGCTGCGCTGGGCGTGGGACATGATGCGCCCGGACCTGACCGGCCTCCCACCTGCTGGCGAGGAATATACCCGTGGCACACCCAATATGTGGACGATCGCATCGGGCGACGAGCAACTCGGTCTGGTCTATCTGCCGATGGGCAACAGTGCCGCGGACTATTATTCGAGCCTGCGCCGCCCCGAAGAGGATCGTTTCGCCACCTCGCTGGTCGCGCTCGATGTGACTACGGGCAAGCCGCGCTGGCGGTTCCAGGCGGTGCGCAAGGATGTGTGGGACTATGATTTCGGCGCCCAGGCGACGCTGGCCGATTACAAGGGCGTGCCCGCGCTGGTGCTGCCAAGCAAGCAGGGGGACATCTATGTGCTCGATCGGCGCACCGGCCAGCCGCTGACCCCGATCGGCGCGATCCGTGCGCCCGGCGGCGGGGTAGAGCCCGAGCAGCGCGCGACAAGCCAGCCGGTGTCGCTGTGGCACACGCTGCGCAAGCCCGACCTGACCGAGCATGACATGTGGGGCATGTCGCCGATCGATCAGATGATCTGCCGCATCCAGTTTCGCAGCGCGAGCTACAAGGGCTTCTTCACCCCGCCGGAGGCGAACCGTCACTCGATCCAGTATCCCGGCTATAATGGCGGCACCGATTGGGGCGGGATAACGATCGATCCGCAGCGAGGCGTGATCTTTGCCAATTACAACGACATGCCCAATTATCTGCGGCTGGTTCCGCGCGAGGAAGCCAACAAGCTGGGCTGGGCGCCACGCGACCAGAGCCGCGGCCAGATTGGCGGCGCGGAAGGCGCGGGTGATCCACAGGCGAACACGCCCTACGCGATCAACGTCAATGCCGGATGGCGGATGCCGCTCACCGGCTTGTTGTGCAAGCAGCCTCCCTATGGCGGGATCCGCGCGATCGACATGGCGAGCGGCAAGACGATCTGGGATCGCGCGTTCGGCGAGGCGCGCACCAACGGGCCGTTCGGGATTCCGTCGATGCTGCCGATCACGATCGGCACGCCCAATAATGGCGGATCGGTAGTGACCGCGGGCGGCGTAATGTTCGTCGCGGCGGCGACCGACAACCTCATCCGCGCGATCGATCTTCGGACGGGAGAGACCTTGTGGAAGGACGTGCTGCCCGGCGGCGGACAGGCGACGCCGATGACCTATGAGATGGGCGGCAAGCAATATCTCGTCATCATGGCCGGCGGGCACCATTTCATGGAAACCCCGGTCAGCGACGAGCTTATCGCCTACGCACTTCCATGATCCCCGGCGCGCAGGCGGCCAGCGCGCGATCGATCATCGCCATCAGCCGGTCGCGCATCTCGGCCAGCCCCTCGGGCGAGAGGCCGCGATCCTGCGTCTCGAAGTTCAGATAATCCACGCCGCGCAGCACCGAATAATTGGAGAGCGAGCCGTCGCTGGTGATGACGCGTTCCTGCACCACGTTGAAATCCATCGCGACCATCTGATCGCGGCAATAAGCGGCGCTGGGCGACTGGCCGGTGCGATAGGTGGCAAAGGCGACGCTATCATCATCGTCCCAGGGCCAGGCGCGATTGACCGAGGGGCTCGGCGTAAGCGTGTCGTCGCAAAAGCGGATGGAGATTACGCCGCGGCCTACCGGATCGGACCGGTTGCAGAGCGATTCATTCGAGGCGAAGCCCGGCGAATTGGTGTGAAGCGCGATGATCGGATCGCCGCGTCCAGCCAGCACGGTGCGCGCATAGAAGGGCAGGGCGTCGTCGAAATTGCGGTTGGGGTCGATCGGCCGACCGTAGTCGACAGCGTGGTTCATGCGAACGCCGTCTGCGCCGGGTTTTACCCCCGAATCGACGGCGACGATCGTGCCGCCATATTTGCGGATCGCGGCGAAGGCGGCTTCGAACCCCCCATTCTCATTGTCATGCGGCACGAACCAAAGCGGGCCGGGGCGTTTCGATTCGATCCGCCACAGTCGCCAGTGCGCGCGCTCCTCGCGGAACTCGATACGGCTGACCTTCAGCCCCTTCCACTCGGCGGGATCGCGGTGGCGCGCGAAATCATCGTCCTGCACGGTGAGCGGATCGACCGGCGTAACGATCGCGCGGGGCTCGCTGGGAGCCGACAGGCCGAACCAGGCGGTAGCTGCGAGGAAAGCGGTGCGGAGCATGAAGCGACCCTATGGGCGGCACCCGCGCGAGTCACCATCGCCATAGCCAGCGGCCATACCGCTCGCGCAACTAAATCTCGACAAGTGGCCTCGGTCGGTTAGCGTGACGTGCGCGGGGAGGGCGCGGATGGGGTTCTGGAAAGCAACGCGAAACGAGACACGGGACGGCGCGGCGGTCGCCGGCGAGCAGCCGGCCTTTCCCGAACATGCCTTTAACAGGCGCGAGCAGCTCGATGCCGATATAAAGTTCGGCTGGATGGAGATGTGGGTCGGCGTCGGGAGCAACCAGCCATGGCCATGGCTCGATGTCGCGGTCCGTATCGGCAAGGGCTGGGGAACGTTCGTCGATCATTATGGCGGGCTGATCAAACGGCCCGACTTCATCGCTTTCCTTCCCGAGCTCAAGGCGTTTGCCGAGGAACGGCAGGACGTAGCGGAGCTTCGCTCCCTCGGCGGGTCGATGCGGCTGCGCCTGACGCGCGAATTCGGCGATCTGCGCGGCGAGGCGCGGTTCGACCATGGCCCCAATTCGCAGATAGCCCGCTTCAGGCTGTGGAAGGATTCGCTGCGCGACGCGGTCCCGGCCTATGAGAATGCGGTGCGGCGGGTCGAAGCGGTCAATCGCGGGTGGATACCGCGGCTCGGCCGGCACGATGCGACTCCGCGCGCCGCCTTGCTGGAGGGCCGGGCGGGGCCATCCAGCTTCAAGGGGTGGGTATCCGGGTATGGCGAAGGCGGCGACGTCCGCTTCGATTATGAGGTCGACGGCTATGGCTGGTACGGCGTCACGGTGCAGGTCGGCGATAACGTTTGCGAATTCGGCGGCGGCTGGCTGACCGACTGCCTGGGCGATCTGCTGCGCGCGGCACTCCTGCTGCTCGCGGGACGCAAGCAAGTCGAGGTGCTGGCCAATGCCGAGCCGGGCCAGACATGTATCGAGTTCGAGGTGGCTACGCTGCGCTGCGAGCCGGAGCCGGAGCCGGGTGTGCCCGGCAAAGCGCAGGAGGGGTGCTGGATACGGGTAACAGAGCTCTACTACGTTGATGGCAAGGAGAACGGGCTGCGGTTTGAGCAGCTCGCCCGCTCGCCCTTTGCGGTGGCTGAGGCGATCTACGCGATGGCGCTGCCCCATTTTGCGGATGGCGCCGGCCCGTGGTCCGCTCCGATGGCCGCGCTGGAAGGGGCGCTCGCGACGGTTCCGCGCGAATAGAGTCGTTTCAGCAAAGCCGGATCGACACAGAGCTGCCTGACTAGGCCAGCGGCACGCCGAACAGATCGTGCTCGTCGGCATCCTCGATCTCGACGTTCAGGATATCGCCCTGCTTCAGATGCCCGGCATCGCGCAGATGGACTTCGCCGTCGATCTCGGGCGCGTCAGCCTGGCTACGCCCGGTCGCGCCTTCGCCGTCGACCATGTCGATGATGACTTCCAGCGTGCGGCCGATCTTGCGCTGCAGCTTGGCAGCCGAGATCGCCGCGGTCTTCTCCATCACGCGGGCATAGCGCTCTTCCTTCAGCTCCTCGGGAACCTGTCCTTCGAAGCTGTTGGCCTGCGCGCCCTCGACGGTTTCGAAGCGGAACGCGCCGACGCGGTCGAGCTGCGCCTCGTCTAGCCAGTCGAGCAGATACTGGAAGTCCTCTTCGGTCTCGCCGGGAAAGCCGACGACGAACGAGCTGCGGATCGCGATATCGGGGCAAATCGAGCGCCAGTTCTTGAGCCGCTCGAGCACCTTGGCCTCATTGGCCGGGCGCTTCATCGTACGCAGCACCTTGGGGCTGGCATGCTGGAACGGGATGTCGAGATAAGGGAGCACCAGCCCCTCGGCCATCAGCGGAATGACCTGGTCTACGTGCGGGTAGGGATAGACGTAATGCAGCCGGACCCAGGGCGCGATCCTGCCGAGTTCGCGGGCGAGATCGGTCATGTGGGGCACTACTTCGGCGCCCTTCCACATGCGGGGTTCCTTGCGGATATCGACGCCATAAGCCGAGGTATCCTGGCTGATGACCAGCAATTCCTTGGTGCCGTTCTCGACCAGCTTCTCGGCTTCGCGCAGGATCGCATCGGGTCGGCGGCTGACCAGGTCGCCGCGGATCGAGGGGATGATGCAGAAGGCGCAGCGATGGTTGCAGCCCTCCGAGATCTTCAGATAGCTGTAATGGCGCGGCGTCAGTTTGAGCCCGCTTTCGGGCACCAGGTTGAGGAACGCGTTCGCCGGCATCGGCGCGGCCTCATGCACCGCGCCGACGACTTCCTCATACTGGTGCGCGCCGGTGACGGCGAGGACGTTGGGGAATTTGGCGCGGATGACATCGGCTTCCTTGCCGAAGCAGCCGGTGACGATGACGCGGCCATTCTCGGCAATCGCTTCGCCGATCGCTTCCAGCGATTCTTCCTTGGCACTGTCCAGAAAGCCGCAGGTGTTGACCAGCACGACGTCCGCGCCCGCATAGTCCGGGGACATCGCATAGCCGTCGCTGCGCAGCTTGGTGAGGATCCGTTCGCTGTCGACAAGATTCTTCGGACAGCCGAGCGAGACCATCCCCACGCGGGGGGCTTCAGGAAGTTTGGTTGCCATGATTGGGGGCGCACATAGGCTCTTTTCGCGAAAAAGCTAGTTCAGGCGCTGACCGGAGCCTTGAACACGAACCACGCGCCCAATGCGATGAAGCCGAAGCCGATCAGATGGTTGATCGTGATCTTCTGGCCCAGATAGAGAATCGAGAAGCCTGCAAACACCGTCAGCGTCACGACTTCCTGGATCGCTTTCAATTGCGCCGCCGAATAAACGTTGCTGCCCCAGCGATTGGCGGGCACGGCGAGCATATATTCGGGAAGCGCGATCAGCCAGCTCGCGAGGATCACCAGCACAAGCGGCGCCGCCTTGTACTTGAGATGGCCATACCAGGCGAAGGTCATGAAGACGTTCGATGCGACCAGCAGCGCGATTGGCAGGATGCGTTCGATCATGGCTGCGTGACGATTTCGACGATCACGTCACCCGCAACAAGCTTCGCGGCTTCAGCATCCTTGTGGCTGTGGGGCTTACCATCACGGTAGATACGTACGCCCAGGCCGGTTTCGATCGCGGATAGCGGCTTGCCGATTTCATCGAGCGCGACGGGACGTTCGGAAAGCTCGACCTGGCCGTGATAGGAGGCGAGATCGGTGAGATATTCGGCGAGATGGGGGCCCTTGCACGAGCTGGCGAGGAGTAGCCCCGAGAAGCTGACCGGATTGACCACGGTGGTGCCCCCCGCCGCGCGGGCGGGGAATTCATTGTCTTCGTTGCGAACGGTAACGCTGATCGGAAGCTCGGGCGCGAGGTGGCGCGCGGTGAGGGTGATCAGGATCGAAGTGTCGTCGCGCCCCGCGGTGACCACAAGCGAGCGGGCACGCTCGATCCGGACATCCTTCAGCACCTGATCGCGGGTGGCATCCGCCTGCAGCACGATGCATCCGCATGCCTCGGCGCGCGCGAGCCTGTCTTCATCCGCGTCGATCACGACGATCTCCCCCGGCGGCGTGCCGCGCGCGATCAGTTCGTCAACCGTCTCCGAGCCGGTACTGCCATAGCCGGCGATCACGATGTGACCGGACAGGTTCTTCTGGATCGCTGCCATGCGCCATTTTTCCCAGGTTCGCTTGAGGACGAAATTATACGCCGTGCCGAGGAACAGCAGCACCACGAAAACGCGGATCGGCGTGACGACGAACGCATCGAACATCCGCGCCGAATCGCTGACCGGCACGATATCGCCATAGCCGGTGGTGGTGACCGAGATGGACGTGAAATATAGGATGTCGAGGAAGGAAACGACGCCATCGGCAGTATCTTTCAGCCCGTCCCGCTCGATCCAGTGGACCCCCACCGCAAGGCCAAGCAATCCTACCACGACGCCGACCCGCCAGCCGATTTCGGCCCAGATCGGAAGGCTCGATTTCCGTTTGAGGGTCGCTGGCGGAAGAATGCGCATCAGCGCGCGGGCAGTCGCTGCACCGGATCGATCGCGCTGCGTCCCTTGCGCATTTCGAAATGCAGTTGCGCGCGATCTGCGAAGCCCGAATTGCCGGAGAGCGCGATGGTCTGGCCGCGCTTCACCGATTGGCCACGCTGCACGAGCAACTGGCCGGCATGGCCATAGACCGTGGTCCAGCCATCGCCATGGCTGAGGATGACGAGTCCGCCCAGCGCGGGCACATCGCTGCCGACATAGGCGACCACCCCGTCTGCCGAGGCGAGAACGGGCGTGTTGAGCGGAACCGCGATCTTGATGCCATCGTTGCGCTCGCCCGAGGCGCCGGGGCCGAAGCGCTTGACGATCGTGCCGGTGACTGGCCAGCGGAACGCGCCCGCAAGATGTGAGGGAACCGCGACCGGCGTGGTCGAGGGAAGCACGCGCGCCGAAGATGCCGTGGGCTTGGCAGGCTTTGCACCCTCGCGCGCGGCGGGGCTGCTGCCGGTCAGGAGATCGTCGATATCAAGGCGGAAGCGCGCGGCGCGCTCCTCGATCGTTTCCGGCCCCGCATTGGGGATCAGCAGCCGCTGGCCGGTGCGCAGGATATAGGGATCCTCGAGATAATTCACCGCGATCACCCGTGCCCAGTCCACGCCATACGCGCGGGCGATGGCGATCCCTGTCTCCCCGTCGCGCACGGCGTGATAGCGGCCGGCAGGGATGGCGAGCTTCTGCCCGGGAAAGATCGTGTAGGGCTGGGCGAGATTATTGGCGCGGGCGATTGCCTCCGACCCCGCGCCTGTCTTTACCGAGATCGAGCGGAGGGAATCACCTGAAAGGACAATATAGGTGCTGGCCTCGATCTGCCGGGCATCGGGCGTGACCGGGCGCATTTCCCATGCGGGGCGTTGCGCCGGCAAAGCGGGCACGTTCTGATCCAGCGAGGGGCGCTCGTAACGTTCCTGCGGCGGCTGTTCCGGCTGATACCGTGGCGCAGGCGGATCGTAACGCGGCTCTCGATATGCCCCGCCGGGCTGCGGGATGCACCCCGCTAGCGCCAGCGTCCCCAGCGCGCCGGCCCCCCAGCGCTTCAAGCTTTCCCCAACCATCCGCTAACCATATCGCGGATTTACGCCCGCGTCAGCGGCTGACTGACTCAAAACGGCTAAGACCGCCCAGATATGGCTGGAGCACTTCCGGCACCGCGACCGATCCGTCCTCTAGCTGATAGTTTTCGATCACCGCGACCAGCGTGCGACCAACCGCAAGGCCGGAGCCGTTGAGCGTGTGGACGAACTTCGTGCCCTTCTCGCCTTCGGGCCGGTAGCGCGCGTTCATACGGCGCGCCTGGAAATCGGTGCAAGTCGAGCAGGAGCTGATCTCGCGGTAGCGCGCCTGGCCGGGCAGCCAGACTTCGAGATCATAGGTGCGCGCGGCGGAGAAGCCCATGTCGCCCGTGCACAATTTCATGCGGCGGAAATGCAGGCCCAGCCGGGTCAGGATATCCTCGGCGCAGGCGGTCATCCGCTCATGCTCGGCTTCGGATGCCTCGGGCGTGGTGATCGAGACCATCTCGACCTTTTCGAACTGATGCTGGCGGATATAGCCGCGCGTGTCGCGCCCGGCCGAGCCCGCTTCGGACCGGAAGCAGGGGCTGAGCGCGGTGAAACGCAGCGGCAATTCGCTCTCGGCGAGGATATTGCCATGAACGCTGTTGGTCAGGCTGACTTCGGAAGTGGGGATCAGCCAGCGGCCATCGGTGGTCTTGAAGCTGTCCTCGGCGAACTTCGGAAGCTGGCCCGTGCCGAACATGATCTCGTCGCGCACCATTAGCGGCACCACGGCTTCCTCATAGCCATGCTTGCCGGTGAGCGTATCGAGCATGAACTGGCCCAGCGCGCGGTGGAGCCGGGCGGCGCTGCCGCGCACGAAGGTGAAGCGCGAGCCGGCGAGCTTCGCCCCGGTCTCGAAATCCAGGCCGAGCGCCGGGCCGATCGCGTCATGCTCCTTCGCTTCGAAGGCGAAGCTCGGCGCGGTTCCGCGCGCATGGACTAGGAAATTGTCCTCTTCATCGGCCCCCTGCGGCACGTCTGCGAGCGGCAGATTGGGGATCCCGGCGAGGGCGGTGGCGAGCTGGCCGCCCAATTCCTTTTCCTCGGCCTCGATCGCAGGCATCCGTTCCTTGAGCGCTGCGACTTCCGCCATCAGATCGGTAGGATCGTCGCGGCGCGCCTTTGCGGCGCCGATCGCCTTGGATGCTTCATTCCGGCGAGCGAGGGTAGTCTGCAACTCGGTCTGCAACGCGCGGCGTTTCTCATCGAGCGCGAGTAGTTCGGTCGAACGCGGCTCCAACCCGCGCTTGGCCAGGCCGGCGTCGAACGCTGCGGGGTTTTCGCGGATGAAGCGGATGTCGTGCATGGGTCGGGCGTATGGCGGGCGGCGATCGGGCGCGCAACCCTGCCGCTCTCCGTGTCGCGCAGACTCGCATCGGAAAGGATGCCGTCACCCCGGCTTCCACCGGGATAACGATAGTGTCAGGAGTCCGCGGTTTCCGCCGGGGCCTTTTTGGCGAAACGCTTGCGCGCGACGAGCGCTGCCGCTGCGCCGCCGAACAGGAGGATCATCGGGGGCGCCGGGACTGGTGCGGGGCCGCCCGAGGAGCCGCCGCTGGATCCGTGATGACCGCTCGATCCACCCCGGCTGCTCGATCCATGCCCGTTCGAGCTCCAGCCGCTGCTGTTGCTCCAGCCGCTCGAACCGTGGCTCGACGAGCCCTTGCTGCTCGAACCATAGCTGGAAGAGCCGCTGGACCCGCTCGAATTGCTAGACGAGGTCGAGGAAGAGGACGAGGTGGATCCGCTGGTAGAGCTGGAGTTCGACGACGAAGTCGAGGACGAAATGCCGCTCGACGTGGAGCTCGATGTCGAGACGCCGCTCGAGGTGGAGGAAGAGGAGCCGCCGGTGGAGGTGCTGGTCGAAGAACCGCCCGTCGACGTGCTGGTCGAGGACCCGCCGGTCGAGGTCGACGAACCGCCCGTTGATGTCGACGAGGAGACGTCGCCGCTGCTGCCGCCGCTCGAAGTGGAGGATGACGAGCCACCGGTAGAGGACGACACATCGCCCGAGCTTCCGCCCGTCGACGACGTGCTGCTGACGCTGCCGCTCGACGTGGACGAGGAAACGCCGCTCGAGGTGGAAACGCCCGACGATGTTGAGACCGAACCGCTCGACGTGGAAACCGAACCGCTAGATGTTGAGACCGAACCGCTAGAAGTGCTGGTCGACGAAATCTCGATATTGATGCCGCTGGATGTGCCCGAGCTGCCGCTGCTGCCCGAAGATCCGCTGCCCGAGCTGCCGAAGAAGCCGCCCGCGAAGAAACCGCCGATAAAGCCGCCGCCGCTGGATCCACCGATCACGCCCGACGAGCTACTGGAGCCGCTCGCGCTCGACGAGACGACGGGATACTGATTGCCTTGGCCGTATAGCGGCGGGGGAAGGGGGATCGGCGCGCCCTGGGGCGTCATGATCACCTGGGCCGCGCCCTGGCTCGTGGTGGTGGTGACAGTACGGCGGACGACTCGCTGCTGCGGGCGGCGGACGACGCGACGTACGACCCGCTTCTTCACAACCGTCTGCTGCTTCACGACGCGGGGCTTCGACACGCGTTCGGTGACGTAAACGCCGCTTCCGCCAATAATGGCTCCCCCGCAGGCGCAGGCGCAGAGTTTGGCAAGGGCCATGCGAACCGACATTATTGTCCCACTCTTCCGTTGCTGGCGTGGCCGCTCCCCACGGGATCGTCAGCAGCTTTCCACGCCATCAATGCCCGAAAGTGCAAAACAAACTATTAAGCGCAAGCGAGATGGGCGGTGTTTACCATGTTCTTGGAGGATTTATCCAAACCACATCCGGCATTTGATGGTTAATGTACTGTTTCGGAACGTGCCACGTTAATGCTTGATAACGACCTGTGAACGAAATCGGTTAACATGGGGCCGATCCAGAAGCGGTTCATGCATGGCTAATTTCCCCCATTCTAAAGGGAGATGGACGCGATCTTGCCGTAATAGCGCGCTTGTTAACTGGTTCGCGCGAAAGTATAGGGCACGCGGGCAAAGGCAGTCGTCGGCGGCTTCAGCCACCGGGAGACTGGTGTGGAGAGTATGGGGATGGCGACAGTTTTCGAGAGCTACGACGAGCCGGGTAAATTTATGCCACCAGCTGCGAATGATGGCACGGATGGGTATCGCCCGAGCGCCGACGAGCCCTTTATGGGACCCCGGCAGCTTGAATATTTCAGAGAGAAGCTGCTGGCCTGGAAGGATGCGATCTATCGCGAGGCGGCCGGCACGCTGAACCAGCTCCAGGCCGACTCGCTGCGCGAGGCGGACCTTACCGACCGTGCCTCGAGCGAGACCGACTGGTCGATCGAGCTGCGGACCCGCGATCGTCAGCGCAAGCTGATCGCCAAGATCGACGCGGCGCTGCGCCGGATCGACGAGGGCGAATATGGATATTGCGAAGTAACCGGCGAGCCGATTTCGCTCGGCCGGCTTGAAGCGCGCCCGATCGCCACGATGACCGTCGAGGCCCAGGAGCGCCATGAGCGCAACGAGAAGGTCAGCCGCGAGGAATAGGGCCCGCCGCCCGCGTAGCCGCTCCCGCCCGAAATCGCGGTCGTGGTGCGCGCCGGTTAACGGTTTCGACAGGGATTGATGCTCTTATTCGCGCGTAACCCCAATTTACGTTCGAGCTGAGCAGTGATGGAACAGTTTTCCCCCGATTCCCTGACGGCCCTTTCGGCAGAGGACTTCACCGGCCAGCGCGCGGGTGCGCGCGACAGCCTGATGCTCTCGGCAAATTTCCGAATCGCGGGCCAGCCGGATGAAAATGTGCGCGTTCGGAATCTCTCGTCTGGCGGAATGATGGCCGAATATGCCGCTCCGATTGCACGCGGCACGGTTGTCCAGGTCGAAGTGCGCGGTGTGGGTTGGGTGTCGGGAAAGATCGCCTGGGCCACCGATGGCCGCGTCGGCGTGGCGTTCGATAACGAGATCGATCCGATGCTTGCGCGCAAGCCAGTCGGCAAGGGCACACATACGCCAGTCTATGTGAAGCCGATTCTCACACGCCGCTGAATAAGCGCGGAGGGGACTAAAAGCCCCTTTCGGGGTGCAGCCTTTCGCCACACCCCATCGGAACGCGCCCGCTATCGGGCCATCTGTTCCTTGATGCGAAGCTTCTGCTTCTTGAGCGCCGCCAGGATAGCCTGATCGGGCAATGGCCGTTGCGTTTCTGCGGCGATTCGCTGGTCGAGCACATTGTGCTTGGCCGAAAGCGCCGAGAGATGCGTGTTCTGCATGGCAGTCTCCTTCATCGTGGCCGGAAAGCCCAGTAAAACACTGTTCGATGCGCTTGTCTCGCCTCATTCGCTCGGGCAATCGACAGGGTGCCGAAAAGACGGGATAGAGCGATTGGGTTGTGCAGTTGCGTGAGGGGGGCGGAATGGACGAAAGCGAGATTCGGACGAGGCTCACCATGCTGCGGACCGAGCATCGCGATCTGGATGCCGCGATCGAGGCGCTGCGCGGCGCCGGCGCGCCAGACCAGCTCCAGATCGCCCGGCTCAAGAAACGCAAGCTGAAGATGCGCGACGAGATCCAGTTGCTGGAAGATCAACTCATTCCTGATATTATCGCCTGAGCCGCAGACCTTCCCGCAACGGGACGGAAGTTTACCTCGATTAAGCATTTCGTTACCATAAATGCTGTGGCAGCTTTCGGTTCATGGGGCAGCAGGGCACATCGCAGATCCACCGCAAGCTGATCGACTCGCTTTATGTCGAGGCGATGCTGCTGGCGGATGAGGCGCGCGGCTATTTCGACGAATTGGGCCGCGATGAGCGCGAGACGCTTGAAGCGCTCAACCGCGTCGCCTTTTCATGCGAATCGCTGAAAGTGACGACCCGGCTGATGCACATCATCGCTTGGCTGTTAACCCAGCGCGCCGTGGATGCGGGTGAATTGTCCATGGGAGACGCATTGTCTCCCTCTCGCCGGCTGGGCGAAGCTCCGGACACGGATCAGCAATTGCTGCTGGCGATGCCGCCCCAGGCAGTTGCGATCATCCAGACCAGCATCGAGCTGTACCGCCGCGTCGCGCGGCTGGATCAGTCGCTGGATCTTCCGGTGATCATGGTCAGTCCGGCGCGCAGCATGATGGACCGCCTCGCCGCGGCATTTTGAGTTTCCCTCCCCGTAACGACGCGGGAGGGGCAGGGGAGGGCTAGCTCGCTTTGGGGGGAGCTTGAGCAGCCCTCCTCACTTCCAGCGCCCTACCGGATGGCGGCCTTCGCCGCGGCATATTCCGCCTTCAGCCGATCGATCAGCGCTGCGGCCGACTCGACAGCCTTGACCGCGCCGATGCCCTGGCCGGAGCCCCAGATTTCCTTCCACGCCTTGGCTCCGCCAAAGTTCATCGCGCTCGGATCGCTCTCGGGAAGCTTGTCCGGGTCGAGCCCCGCCGCCACGATCGAGCTACGCAGATAATTGCCGTGCACGCCGGTGAACAGGCTGGAATAGACGATGTCCGCCGCTCGCCCTTCGACGATGCCCTGCTTGTACGCCGGCACTGCATTGGCTTCCTCGGTCGCGATAAAGGGCGAGCCGATATAAGCGAGGTCGGCACCAAGCACCTGAGCCGCCAGGATCGAGCGTCCGGTCGAGATCGCGCCCGACAATATCACCGGCCCGTCAAACCATTCGCGCACTTCCTGAACGAACGGGAAGGGGTTGAGCCTGCCCGCATGCCCGCCCGCGCCGGTGGCGACCAGGATCAGCCCATCGGCACCCTTCTCGATCGCCTTGTGCGCAAAGCGGTCATCGATCACGTCGTGGAGCGTGATGCCGCCCCAGCCATGCACCGCGTCGTTCAGCTCGGGCCGCGCGCCAAGCGAAGTGATCACGATCGGCACCTTCCACTTGGCGCAGGTCGCGACGTCTTCCTCCAGCCGCACATTCGATTTGTGGACGATCTGGTTCACCGCATAGGGTGCGGACGGGCTCTCCGGGTGATCGCGATCCCAGGCAGCCAGTTCCTCTGTGATCCGGTGCAGCCATTCGTCGAGCTGGGACTGGGGCCGCGCATTCAGCGCGGGGAACGAACCGACGATCCCAGCCTTGCACTGCGCGATGACCAGGTCGGGAACAGAGATGATGAAGAGCGGCGAGCCGATTACGGGCAAGGCCAGACGATCGAAGAGCGGAGGAAGAGCCATGCAGAATTGATAGCGTAACGAGAGGGGCTGTCTAGGCAGGTCCCACGGACGCTACGGCATGGCGAGGTGCGGCTGCGCGACTCGCGTCAGGAAATCTGCTGTGCAACATCGGCCAGCAGGATGCGGGCGATCGGCCGACCCTTTTCATCCTCGATCTCCAGCGTCCCGCTCGGGGCGCTGCACATCTTGCGCATCCGGCTGCGGATCATGTCGCGCGCCGCGTGCTGCGCCTCGGCGAGCGCGGCAGCGAGATTGGGGAGCATTCGGCTATGCGTGGGATGGCATGCTTCGTCGCGGGTGCGCAGGTGGAAATGATAGAGCGGCATGCGAGGAAAATGCGCAACAAGTCAGCAAGTTGCGCCGGTTGATGCAGATCAGCGCGAAATTCATGCTGCGCAGCATATGCCGCCTTTCGGAGCAACTTCCCTCAGCCGCCGCGGCGCCGCTCGCCTCAGTCGATGCGCTTCAGATCCCGCGCATATTCGCGCTGCTTGGCGGCATAGAGCGCAGCGCTGCCCTTGAGCTGTGCCTTTTGCATCTCGTCGAGCGTGCGCACCGGGCGGGCCGGGCTGCCTACGATCAGCGAGCCGGCGGGAAACTCCTTGCCTTCGGTCACGAGCGCGCCCGCGCCGACCAGGCAGCCTTCCCCGATCACCGCGCGATTGAGGATCGTTGCGCCCATGCCGATCAGCGCACCATTGCCGATCGTGCAGCCATGCAGGATCGCCTTGTGGCCAACCGTCACATCCTCGCCGATCGTCAGCGGCGCGCCGGGATCGGAATGGCAGACCGCGCCTTCCTGGATATTGGAGCGCGCCCCGATCAGGATCGGCGTGTTGTCCGCGCGGATCACCGCGCCGAACCAGACGCTCGCCAGTTCCCCCAGATGCACGTCGCCGATCAGGTCGGCGCTCGGCGCAATCCAGGCGTTCTCGGCGATCCGGGGCTTGTGCCCGCCAATTTCGTAGAGCGGCATCTCAGAACAGCGGCGCGCTGAAATGGTCGGGCAGCGGAACCTGCAGGCCCAGCGCCAGCGCCAGCGCGACCGCGCCGAGCAGCACCGCGAGCGTCGAGGAGAGCGAGAAAAGCCCCCAGCCGACCAAAGTCACCATCTGCGGATTGGGTCGCTCGGCGCGCCGGTTGATGTGCATTGCCTGGATCACGAACATCGCAAGCATCGCGTATATGAAAATAAAGAATTCAGCCATTTAACCCCATCCCGGAAATCCCCGCCGCCCGTTTAGCGGGGGCGCGCTGAGGCTTCAATGCCGCGCCGCACCATTTGCCGCAGCAGGAACAGCTTTCGCCGTCAGAGCGTCACGCCGCGCTTCCAGATCGCAATCTCGCGCTCGCCGTTGCGCTCGGCTGCCGTCCGCGCGCCCGATGCGATGTCCACGATGCGATTGAGAAGGGCGCGCGCGCTATCCTCCATGCCGTCCTCAAGCACCCGTCCTGCGTCGAAATCGATCCAGCCAGGCTTGCGCGCGGCGAGGTCGCTATTCGACGCGATCTTGATCGTCGGGACCGGAAAGCCGAGCGGCGTGCCACGCCCGGTGGTGAACAGGATCGCGGTCGCGCCCGCCGCCGCGAGCGCGGTAGAGGATACGGCGTCGTTGCCCGGGGCCTCCAGCAACGCCAGTCCGCTTCTGCGCACGCGTTGGCCATAGCGCAGCACGTCCGTCACCGTCGCATGACCCGCCTTTTGCACCGCTCCGAGCGACTTTTCCTCAAGCGTGGTTATTCCCCCCGCGATGTTCCCCGGCGATGGGTTTTCCGAGACCGGCTCGCCATGATCGGTGAAATAGCGTTTGAAGCCGTTGACCAGTTCGACGATGCCACCGAACAACGCCTGATCGTCGGCGCGCGCCATCAGCAGTTGCTCCGCGCCGAATATCTCAGGGATCTCGGTAAGGATCGCGGTGCCGCCCGCGCCGGTGACCACATCGCTCATCCGTCCGACCAGCGGATTGGCGGTGAGCCCCGAAAAGCCGTCCGATCCCCCGCATTTCACGCCCAATACGAGGTCGCAAAGCGGGGCAGGGGTGCGCTCTGCCTGGGCGCCGTTGATTAGCTCGCTGATCAGCGCCAGCCCTTCCTCCACTTCGTCACCCGCCATCTGCGCACCCATCGTGCGGATATTGGGATGCGTAATGCCCGCCAGCATCCCGCTCATCTGGTTGGATTCGCAGCCCAATCCCACGATCAGCACGCCGCCTGCATTGGGATGGTTCGCCAACGCCGTCAGGATCGCGCGCGTCCCGTCCAGATCGTCGCCCAGCTGCGAGCAGCCAAAAGGGTGCGCAAAGGCATGCACGCCATCGATCTGCCCTTCGTGGCGCCGTGCGGCGTGCTCCGCGATCTTCTGCGCGGTCCGGCTTACGCAGCCGACCGTCGGGATCACCCAGATCTCGTTGCGCGTGCCCACCCGGCCATCGGCGCGGCGATAGCCCAGGAAGCCAGGCCCCTCGAACGCGCGCCCGGTTTCGCGTGCGGGTTCGTAGCGATAGCTGCCACTGCCTTCGAGCGCGGTGCGCACGTTATGCGTATGCACACGATCGCCCGGTTCGATCGCCTGAGTCGCCCGCCCGATCGGGAATCCGAACTTGTACACCGATTCGCCCGCAGCAACCGCTTTGAGTGCAACCTTGTGCCCCTTCTGCACGTCGCCATGCAGCATCACCCCCAGCGCGCTCTCTCCGGCAGCCATATCGCGCAGCGCGGTGGCGACGCTGTCGCGCGGATCGATCTGGAAGAGCGGCGTGTCCATCGGTGTCATATAGTCTCGAACCAACAGTTTTCGCGAAGGCGAATTTTAGGGTTTGCAAATCCCCGGCGCGATGCTAACCGCGCCCCTCCAATCGGCGGCGCTCCTCCAAAAGCGCCACTTCAGGCCGACGGAATGGACGCATAGCTCAGTTGGTAGAGCAGCTGACTCTTAATCAGCGGGTCCTAGGTTCGAGCCCTAGTGCGTCCACCATCCCCTTTCCGATGAAAACTCGTAGAAGCCGATAGCCTTGCGGTCGCCCATGCGTTCGTTAGCGGGCGCGAAAAGCAGGTGCCTCGGGCATCGGGATCAAGGTACCCCCTCCACTGATGGTGTCTGGCCATTCTCATCTTCGGCTGGCTATTGAAAGAGGAGCGCCGCGTGTGACCGATCTCTTCCCCATCACCATCTACCATAATCCTGACTGCGCCACCTCGCGCAACGCATTGGCGATGATCCAGGCCGCCGGCTACGCTCCACGCATAGTGGAGTACCGCGAGGCGGGCTGGACGCGGGAGCTGCTGACCGAGCTGTTAGCCGGGATCGGCGCTCACCCCCGCGATCTGCTCCGGGAGAAGGGCACGCCTGCCGCCGGCCTCGGTCTGCTGGAAGCAGGAGTGTCAGACGAGAGGGTGCTGGCGGCGATGCTGGAGCACCCGATCCTCGTCAACCGTCCCATCGTGGTGACGCCTATGGGGACCAAGCTGTGCAGGCCCTCGGAAGTGGCGCTCTCGCTTCTGGAAAATCCGCCGGAGAGCTTCACCAAGGAGGATGGCGAGTTGGTGGGCCGTAATCCAATGTAAACGCTGGGTCGGTCAAGATCCGTTCGCGCTCTCTGAGGAAGCGTCATCGCGCCGATATGCCCATATCATGCGCTTCGCCCTCTCGGCGCGGCCGCAACCACGAACGCCACCACGCTCCCCGCGCATAGCTGGAACGGGAAGGCCAGATGCCGCATCGCTTCGGGCAGGCCGAGCGCGGCGGCGATGGCGGGTTGGAGGAGAAGGACGGTGACGAAGCCCGCGATCAGCGATGCGATTACCGAGCCGACGGTGCCTCGCGAGGTGAAGATCGCGGTGGAATAGACGCCGATCAGCCCGGCATAGGCGAACACCATCACGCTCAGCGCGAATTCGAGCAGGCCCATCTTCGCATAATGCTGCCAGTAGAAGGAGAGGACCGCGACGATCAGCATGGCCACGCCGATCACGCCCATGCCAGCGCGCCCGGCCTGGACGTAATGATGCTCCTCCGCCGGGCTGCGCTTCTCGCGCCAGGGGCGGTAGAAATCCTCGATCAGCACCGATGACATCGCATTGAGCGCGGAGTTGGTGGTCGCGACCGCCGCGGCGATGATCCCGGCGGTCACCAGCCCGCGCAGCCCGGGCGGCAATTGCGTCAGGATATAGTGCATGAAGATGCTGATCTTCTCGCCATCGAAGCTGTGTGCCGCCGCCGCGCTCGCGCCGCCCATCAGCTCGGGGCGGTCGTAGAAGATGTGGAGCAGCAGCCCGATCGTGATGAATATCGCCACCACCGGCACAGTCGCCATCACGGATACGTAGAGGCTGCGCGCGCCTGTCTTCGCGTCCTTGCATGCCAGCAGCCGCTGCGTGGTGTCCTGATCCAGCCCTGAGGAGGCGATGTAGAGCAAAGCGATCCCGGTCACGATTGCGAGCAGCGAGAAGGGTTTGGAAAGGTCGGTGGAGAAGTCGAACAGGCGCAGTTTGTCCACGCCGCCTGGCGCATTGGCCAGGCCGTGCAGGATCTCGGCATTTGTCGCGGGAATGGATAGGCGCAGGAAGATCAGCACGGTGATCGCCGATCCCACCATGATCACGAACTGGACGAGATCGATCCACAGCACCGAGCGCAGCCCGCCGATAAAGGTGGAGAAGAAGGCGGCGGCGACGAGCAGCGTCGCGGCGATCAGGATCCCCTGCGCGCTCACCGTGGAGGCCATCACCATCGATACGGCGATCGCCGCCAGATAGATCCTCGCGCCGCCTGCAAGCACGCGTCCGAACAGGAACATGCCACCGGTCCAGCGCGTCGCCAGCGTGCCGAAACGCACCGTGAGCAGTTCGTACACGGTGGTCACGCGTGCGGCATAGAAACGGGGGATCAGCACATGCGCGACAAAGACCGCGCCGATCAGCCCGCCCAGATTGGTGCCGAGATAGGTGAAGTCGCCCTTATAGCCGAAGTCCGGCCCGCCCAGGAATGTGGCGGCGGATTGGGTGGCGGAGAGGACGGAAACTGCGGCCAGCCATACGGGCACGGTCCCGCCCGCGAGGAAATAGTCCTTCGCGGTGTCGGTGCGCTTGGGGGTGAACAGCCATGCTCCGGCGCCGAGCAGCACCAGATAGCCGAGGATCACCACCCAATCGAGCGAGCTGAACGGCAGCGACATGGAACCCCCTCAGTATAAAAGGTAGCGGGCACGCCGAATACGGAACGCCTTCAGGTCCGCCTGCCAGCCCCTGGCGATGATACGCGGATCGGCGCCTGCCTTGATCTGGTCGAGCACGATGCGGTTTCGGAGCAGCCGGTCTACCTTTTCGATCTGGAAAGTGTCGCCATAGAGCTTCCACAGCGCCGCGACGGCCTCGATCCCCAGCGCGGGCGCGTCGAGCTTTTCGCGGTCGTGGATGATCACTTCCACGCCCTGGATGCGCTGTCCGGCAAAGGGGTAGAGCTTGTCGCTGGCGGCGACATAGGTGACCGGCAGGAAACTGACCCCGGGGATCCCCCGCGCGTTGAGATAGGCGGCGAGCTGCGTGCCTTTGATCCATGGCGCGCCGAAGCGGAGGAAGGGTGTGCCTTCCGGCCCCTTGATATTGATATTGGTGCCTTCGAGCAGCGCGGTGCCCGCATAGGCGGTGGCTTGAGTCAGGCTGCGCAGATTGGGCGAGGGATTGATCCACAACAGCCCCGTCTGGTCATACCAGTGGCTGCGCTTCCATCCCGTCATGCGGATCACGGTGAGTTTTGCGCCGATCCGGTCCTCCGCGTTGAACAGGGTGGCCAGTTCCCCCATCGTCATCCCCGGCCGCATCGGCTCGGAATGGACATTGGTGTAATCCTCGCGGCCGGGGGTAGAGACCGGGCCCTGCACGGCGATGCCTCCCAATGGGTTCGGTCGGTCGAGGACGATGATCTCGACCTTGTTGGCCGCTGCGGCCTGCAGGAAATATTTGGTCAGCGTCTGGAACGTCCAATAGCGCACCCCCGCGTCCTGCAGGTCGATCACCACCGCATCCACATCGGCCAGCTGCGCGGCGCTGGGTCGCTTTTCGGCGTCGGTCCTGCCGTAGAGGCTGATGATCGGCAGGCCGGTCTTGGTGTCGATCTTGTCGTCGATATCCATGTCGTCGGTCGCGGCATTGATGCCGTGCTCGCCGCTGAACAATTTGACGACCTCCACGCCCTGGATCGCGGCTTCGCGTAACACGTCAATGGTGCGTCGGCCATTGCCGTCCACGCTGATCGGGTTGGCGAGGATCGCCACTCGCAGCCGCCCGCCATGCCGCGCGGCGATCTCGCGCAACGGGGCGAAGCTCTGGTCCTGGAGTACGTCGATCCCCGTGCGAACCTGGGCGAGGGCGGGGCTGCCGGCAAACAGCGCCAGCATGATGAGAAGCCAGCGCATCATAGTTCCTTGTCCAGCGCTTCGAGCACGGCGCCGTAAATCGCCGGGCGTGCCTGATTCATCAGCATATTGTTGCGCGTCGGGTTCACCCGGTTGGTCAGCAGGATGACGTAAGCGTCACGATCGGGATCGATATAGATCGACGTGCCAGTGAAGCCGGTGTGCATGATCGCGGCAGGGCTGGCGAGGGGGCTTGCCCAGCTACCGGACGACGGCATGTCCCAGCCCAGCGCCCGCGCGCTTCCCGGTGGAATGCCCTGCGCGGTGCGAAACAGTCTCAGCGTTTCCGCACGGACGATGCGCTTGCCGCCATAGGTCCCGCCATCGAGATAGAGCTGCGCAAGCCGCGCAAGATCGCGCGCCGTGGAAAACAGGCCCGCATGGCCGGCCACGCCGCCCATCAGATAGGCGTTCTCGTCATGCACCACGCTGCGCACGAGCATGTGCCGCAGAATATCGTCCTGCTCTGTCGGGACGATGCGCGGGGAGGGGCGGGGGTTGAACCCGGTGTCCCGCATGCCCAGCGGCGCGAACAAGTGCTTTTGCAGGAATTGGTCGAGCGGCTGGCGAGAAATACGCTCTACGATCTCGCCGAGCAGGATCAGGTTGAAGTCCTGATATCTGGCAACCGTGCCGGGCGGATCGCCCAGGGGGAGGGTGTGGACCTGCTGCAATATGCCCGCACGGTCCTTCGCCTTCCGCCAGAATAGCCCCGTCGGCTTCAGGCCCGAGCTGTGGGTGAGCAGATGCCGCACGGTGATCGCGTCATGTCCCTCCGTCCCGCCGAATTCGGGAAGGTAGCGCACCACCGGTGCGTCCAGATCGAGCCGGCCCCGGTCATACAGGATCGCCGCAGCCGTGGTGGTCCCCACCACCTTGGTGAGCGAGGCAAGGTCGAAGATCGCATCCACCGGCATCGGCGGCGCGCCTTCCGCCGCCTCCATGCGCCCAAAGGCTCTTTCGGTGAGGACGGCGCCGTGCCGCCCCACGAGCAGCACCGCACCTGGAAACGCTCCTTGCGCGACCCATTTGTCGACCTCCGCAAAGGCCGCAGGAAACCGGCTGTCCGCAACAATGTTGGGGGCGGAGATCTGGAAGTCCGGCTCCGGTCGCTCGGGCTGCGCGCAGGACGCGAGCAACAGTCCGGCGGCGGCCAGCGCCCAGCGCCGGGCTGCGGCGCCGCGCGGGTGCGTCACCAGCGGGCGACCTTGCGGTTCTGGCGGTCGATCGACATCAGGATGCCCAGGCAGATCATGAAGGTCATCGTCGCGGTGCCGCCAAAGCTGATCAGCGGCAGCGGCACGCCGACGACGGGCGCCAGGCCCATCACCATCGCCATGTTGATCGCGCAATAATAGAAGATCGTCGCCGATAGCGCCGCCGCCGTCAGCCGCGAGAAGCGGCTGTTCGATCGGACGCTCACGCCGATGCCCCATTTGATCAGCATCCCGAATGCCACGATCAGGAACAGGCCGCCCATAAAGCCCCATTCCTCCATCATCGTCGCCAGCGCGAAATCGGTATGCCCCTCGGGCAGGTAGTCGAGGTGGCTCTGCGTGCCCTGGAGGAAGCCCTTGCCGAACCATCCCCCCGATCCGATCGCGATCTTGGACTGGCTGATGTGATAGCCCGTGCCCAGCGGATCGCTCTCCGGGTAGAGGAAGGTCAGCACGCGTTTTCGCTGATAATCGTGCAGCACGTAGTTGACGATAATCGGGATCGAGACCGCCAGCGCCAGCGCCCCGCCGATGAACAGGCGCAGCGGGATGCCCGCCAGGAACATCACGGTGATGCCCCCCGCGGTGATCATCAGCGCGGTGCCCAGATCCGGCTGCAGCATGACCAGGCCGGCGGGCAGGCCGATCAGCACGGCTGCCGGCCAGATCGCGCCAAAGCGGCGTATCTCCGCTGCGGGCAGCAGTTCGTAGAAGCGGGCGCACGCCAGCACGATCACGGGCTTCATCAATTCTGATGGCTGGAGGCGTATGAACCCCAGATCCAGCCAGCGCTGGCTCCCTCCCGCCACCGCGCCGAGCAGCTCGACGAAGATCAGCATCAGCAGCACGGCGATATAGAGCGGGAACGCGCCCATCGCCCAGAAGGATTCCGGAATGCGCGAAAGCACGATCGCCATGGCGAGGAAGATGAAGAAGCGCGTGCCCTGGTTCAGCGCCCAGGGGCGGATATTCCCGCTGGCCGCCGAATAGAGCACGAGAAGGCCGAACACCCCGATCGCGATGACCAGGAAGATGATCCGCCAGGGAAGCTGGGCAAGCTGTGCTGGGACGACTCCTGCGGGCCCGATATCGCCGCCCCTCACTCCAGCGGTCCCGTTGGCTTCAGGTTCGCGGCGTCGGGATCGAGCGCCTCGACCGATGCGTTCGATGCGGCGGCGGCGACGCCCCGCGCGGCCTCGGCGGGATCTTCCGGCACGGGCGCGGCGGTGGGCGGCTGCGGTGCCTGGCCGGCCTTCCAAGCCGCAGCGCGCGCAGCCATCCGCTGATTGATATTGCCACCCCAGCCCGCCTCGAGCGCGTGAAGCCGCTTCATCGCCTGGGGCCGGTCAAACAGGAAGGTCAGCACATCCTTTGCGATCGGCGCAGCCGCGCGCGCCCCGCCCATGCCGTGCTCGATCACCACCGAAGCGGCGTAGCGCGGATTATCCACGGGCGCGAAGCAGATGAACAGGCCGTGGTCGCGATACTTCCATGCACCCCCCTGGCCGCGCGTGGCGTCCATGATCCGCCGGACCTGCGCAGTGCCGGTCTTGCCGCCCATCCGCACGCCTTCGATCTGCAGCTTCGATGCGCCGGCGGTGCCATGGCCGTTCACCACCTCGTCCATCCCGGCGCGCACGATCGCGACATGCTCGGGCGGGAAGGGCAGGGCAGGAAAGTTCTTCCCGGGCTCCAGCAGCAGCGACGGCTCGACCAGCTTGCCCGACGCCAGCCTTGCCGCGGAGAGCGCGAGCTGAAACGGGCTGACCAGCACATAGCCCTGGCCGATCGACGCGTTGAGCGTGTCTGACTGCGTCCATTGCTGCTTGTAGCGCCTGAGCTTCCACGCCTCGTCCGGAATCGTTCCGTAGCGCTGGGATGGCAGGGGCAATTCATATTCCGCGCCAAAGCCCAGCGCCCGCGCCGCGGCAGCGATGTTATTGATGCCGATCTCGCGCCCGACGGTGTAGAAATAGGTATTGCAGCTTCGCGCGATCGCGGTGTGCATCGTCATCGGGCCGTGGCGGCCAAGACAGCCATAGCGCCGGTTGCCGAGCTGATAGCCGCCATTGCAATAGATCACCCGGCTTGGGTCGACCCCTGCGCCCAGCGCGGCAAGCGCCGTGGCCGGCTTGAAGGTCGATCCCGGCGGATACAGGCCCTGCAGCGTCTTGTTCATCAGCGGGATGTGGTCGTCCTCTGCCAGCATCTTCCATTCGGAGCGGCTGATGCCGTCGGAAAAGGCATTGGGATCATAGGCCGGCATCGAGACCATCGCGAGGATCTGTCCCGTCATGCAATCGAAGACGGTAACCGATCCTGACTCATCGCCCATGCGCCGGGCGGTATATTCCTGGAGCCCGGCATCGATCGTCAGCTTCACCGTTTCGCCAGGCGAGTCGGGGCGCGTGGCGAGTTCGCGAACCAGTCGGCCGTGAGCCGTCACCTCGACGCGCTTGGCACCCGGGGTGCCGCGCAGCCGGTCTTCCATCTGCTTTTCGATCCCGTCCTTGCCCAGCTTGAAGCCGGGCGTGACGAGCAGCGGATCCTTTTCCTTCTTGAATTGCTCGGCATTGGCGGTGCCGACATAGCCGACAAGATGGCCCACGCCCGCGCCCAGTGGATAGTTGCGGGCAAAGCCGCGCGTCGGCGCGACGCCCGGCAATTCGGGCAGGCGGACGCTGACTGCGGCGAAGCGCTCCCAATCCAGATTTTCCAGCACCTGCACCGGCTGGAACCCGGCGGCGCGCTTCAGATCGGTTTCGATCCGGGCGCGATCCTCCTGCGAGAAGCCCAGGATGTTCTGTAGCGCGTCCAGCGTCTTGGGCTTGTCCTGCATCCGGTCAGGGATAAGGTCGACGCGAAAATCGGTCCGGTTGTTGGCAAGCGGGGCGCCGTTCCTGTCGACGATCCAGCCCCGGCGCGGCGGCGTCAGCGTCAGGTTGATGCGGTTGCTGTCGGCCAGCAGCCGGTAGCGCTCATTCTCGAACACCGAGAGATAGGCCATGCGCCCCGCCAGCACGAGCGCGACGCCACCCTGCAACCCGCCCAGCACGAGCGCGCGGCGCGAGAAGCTATAGGCCTGGGTTGCTTCGGTGATCCGTACCATTACCTTCGCTTACTATCGCGATCGAGCCACGTGCAGAAGCGTGCAATCACCGGAAAAAGCGCGGCGGAAATAACGATCTGGACGAGCAGCGCGGTATCGACATGCGCATATAATGGCGTGGCGATCAGGCGGCCGATGATCAGGCAGAATGCGATCGCGCCGGTTGCGATCAGCCAGTCCTGCCAGAAATCGCGCCACACCAGCCGCGTGTCGATCACCTCGATCGCGAGCACGCACACCGTCCAGAAGAACATCGCATTGCCCAGCGGCTGGCCGCTCATCATGTCGTCGAAGAAGCCGAGCGGGACGGGAGCCCAGACCCGCATCGAATCGGTGCGCACCAGCCGCCAGCCGAGCAGCATCATCAGCCCGAACGGCGGCAGGAACGGGATGGTCGCGACGAACGGCAGCAGCGTCACCATCGATCCGAGCATGACCGAGAGCGGTGCCAGCCATCGCGCGCGCGGCTTTTTCTCGCTGCGGCCGAGCGGGACCCACTCGATCGGGCTGTTCACGGCTTCGCCTTGGGCTTTGGCGTGGGCGTCGGGGCAGGGGGCGGTTCGGGCAGGAAGCTCTGCTGCACCAGCGCGAAATCGAGCGCGTCGGGATTGGCGGCGGGCTCGGCAACGGCGATGTCGCGCGCGGTGCGGATCACCCGGGCGACGGGGATGTTGGGTGAGAAGATGCCGCCGGTGCCGGAAGTGACGAAGGTGTCGCCCGGCTGGAAGATCATCGTCGCTATGCTGGCGGAGCGGATGTCCATCAATCCGTCGCCACGCCCGGCCGCGATCGCGGGCAGTCCGTCGCGCGTGCGGCGCACGGGGACGATGCTCTCGGGATCGACGATCAGGAGGACGCGCGACGTGTTCGGGCTTGTCTCGATCACCTGGCCGATCAGTCCCGCCGCCTCGCGCACGGGCATGCCGGGCTTCACATGCTGCCAACTGCCTGCATTGAGCGTGGCGTAGCGCCGCGTGCTGGAGGCGGAGCTGGCGACCAGCCGCGCGATCACGATCGCATCGGTGGTCACGTCGCGAAGCTGCAGCATGTCGCGCAGCTTGCGGTTCTCCTGATTGAGCGCGCGGGCGCGCGATACGAGCACCTCATTTTCGGCGAGCTGCTTCTTCAGCCGTTCATTCTCGCCGCGCGCGTTGACATAGCCCGAGAAGCCTTCGGGCGCGCCAGCGATGCCGCCGCGCACCCAGGCGAAGGCCGAGGAGATCGGCGTCGTGATTTCGGAGAAGAAGCCCCGCACGGCGGAGAACGCGGTGGGATTGAAGGTGGAGAGCAGCAACAGGGCCGCGCCGATTGCCGCGCCGCCGACCGCCGCCACATATCCGAGGAATAAGCCGTATTGCGCCCGCCGCGAAAACCCCGGGCGCCGGTTTCTTGGCGGCGCCATGTCCCCCTTGCCCTTCTTAGACCTGGATCAGCACGCCGCGGAACACAGGGTCTTCCAGCGCACGGCCGGTGCCCAGGGCAACGCAGGTCAGCGGATCCTCGGCGATGGTGACCGGCAGGCCCGTCTCGTCGCGCAGCACTTCGTCGATGCCCTTGAGCAGCGCGCCGCCGCCGGTGAGCACGATGCCCTGATCGACGATATCCGCCGCCAGCTCCGGCGCGGTATTCTCCAGCGCGATGCGAACGCCCTCGACGATGGTGCCGACCGGTTCCGAAAGCGCTTCGGCGATCTGGCCCTGATTGATCTGGATTTCCTTGGGCACGCCGTTGACCAGATCGCGGCCCTTGATGTGGATAGTCAGCCCGATGCCGTCCGCAGGCGGCTTGGCGACGCCGACTTCCTGCTTGATCCGCTCGGCGGTGGCTTCGCCGATCAGCAGGTTGTGGTTGCGGCGGACATAGGAGACGATCGCTTCGTCCATCTTGTCGCCGCCCACGCGGACCGAGGTGGAATAAGCGAGGCCGCGCAGCGAAAGCACCGCGACTTCGGTCGTGCCGCCGCCGATATCGACCACCATCGAGCCGATCGGCTCGGTGACGGGCATGTCGGCGCCGATCGCAGCCGCCATCGGCTCCTCGATCAGGAACACTTGGCTGGCACCTGCATTCGACGCAGCGTCGCGGATGGCGCGGCGCTCGACCGAGGTGGAGCCCGAGGGCACGCAGATCACGATCTGCGGCCAGCGCATGAAACGGCGCTGACCATGAACCTTGCGGATGAAGTGGCTGATCATCTGCTCGGCCACGTCGATATCGGCGATCACACCGTCGCGAAGCGGGCGAATCGCTTCGATCGAACCGGGCGTCTTGCCCATCATCAGCTTGGCGTCGTCACCGACTGCCTTGACGCGCTTGATCCCGTTGATCGTTTCGACCGCCACAACCGAAGGCTCGTTGAGCACAACGCCGCGTCCGCGCAGATAGACGACCGTATTGGCCGTCCCCAAGTCGATCGCCATGTCGTGAGACATCATGCGGAAAAAGCGGGAAAAAGCAGCCATCGATCAATCCGTCCCTGCCGCGTCTCGCTACGCGGCTGTTCGCACAAAAAATTAGCCCTGACCTATCCGTGGCGGAAATAATTCCGGCCTCGGCCATAGCGGTTCTAGGTCGCGGGATACCGTCGCTTGGGCTAGAGCTTGTTCCATGTCAATACGCCGTCTCCCAGAGCATCTCGTCAATCGGATCGCAGCCGGTGAAGTGGTCGAAAGGCCCGCCAGCGCGTTGAAGGAACTTGTGGAAAACGCCGTCGATGCGGGTGCCACGCGCATCTCGATCCGGTTGGGCGCGGGCGGCACCGAACTGGTCGAGGTGGTCGACGATGGCTGCGGCATGAGCCCGCAGGAAATGGCGCTGGCGCTGGAGCGGCACGCAACCTCGAAGCTGCCCGATGACGCGATCGAACAGGTGACCACCTTGGGCTTTCGGGGAGAGGCTTTGCCTTCGATCGCCAGCGTCGCCCGGCTGGGCCTCGAAAGCCGCGTCCGGGGCGAGGAGGGCTGGGCCCGCACCGTCGATAATGGCGAGGTGATCGCGGAAGGCCCCGCCGCGCTCCCGCCCGGCACGCGCGTGCGGGTGGAGGACCTGTTCGCCCGCGTGCCTGCCCGCCGCAAGTTCCTCCGCTCGCCGCGCTCCGAATATGCCGCGTGCATGGATGTGGTGAAGCGCCTCGCCATGGCCCGGCCGGACATCGCCTTCTCCGTGGAGCATGACGGTCGCCGCGTCCTCCAGGTCCAGGGCGGCGAAACCAGCCCCGAACGGGTCGCCGCGCTCACCGATCGCGCGCTTCAGGGGAACAGCGTCGGCGTCGATTTCGAGCGGGAGGGCATTTTTCTCGGCGGCGTTGCCGGGCTTCCCACCTTCAATCGCGGCGTGGCCGATCACCAATATCTATTCGTCAACGGCCGGCCCGTGAAGGATCGCCTGCTGATGGGGGCAATCCGCGGCGCCTATGCCGAGATGCTGGCGCGCGACCGTCATCCGGTGGTGGCGCTCTTTCTCGAAATTTCGGCCGATCAGGTCGATGTGAACGTCCATCCCGCAAAGACCGAGGTGCGGTTCCGCGATCCCGCGCTCGTGCGGGGGATGATCGTCAGCGGCCTGCGTCGCGCTCTGGATGACGCGGGGCACCGCTCGGTGCAGCGCCCCAGCGAAGCCGCGCTGGGAATGTGGCAAAGCGAGCCCAACCAATATCGTCATCCCGGCGAAGGCCGGGATCCCGCTTCTTCTTCCTTCTTCGCATATGACCAGGATAGCGGGACCCCGGCTTTCGCCGGGGTGACGAGTCACGTGAGTGACCGACGCGCAACCTTCCTCACCCCCGCGCCGCAAGGCCGCGCCGAACCCGCTTACGCTCCAGTCCCCGAAACCATCACCCACCCCCTCGGCGTTGCCCGCGGCCAGGTCGCCAAGACCTATATCGTCGCCGAAGCCGAGGACGGCCTCGTCCTGGTCGACCAGCACGCCGCGCACGAACGTCTCGTGCTCGAACGGATGCGCCGCGCGATGGAGGGGGGCGGGGTGCCGAGCCAGCAGCTCCTGCTCGCCGAAGTCGTCGAACTGGACGAAACCGCCTGCGACCGTCTCGAAGCCCGCATCGAGGAACTCGCGGCGTTCGGTCTCGAACTCGAACGCTTCGGCCCCCGCGCCATGCTCGTCCGCGCCACCCCCGCCGTACTCGGCACCGGGGACGTCACCGGCCTCGTCACCGATCTCGCCGACGAACTCGCCAGCTTCGATCAGGCGCTGTCGCTAAAGGAGCGTCTCGACCACGTCGCTTCCACCATGGCGTGCCACGGATCGGTGCGGGCAGGTCGCATACTCTCCGTCACCGAGATGAACGCCCTGCTGCGCGAAATGGAAGTCACCCCGCACTCCGGGCAGTGCAATCACGGCCGCCCGACCTGGGTGAAGCTGGCGCATGGCGATATCGAGAAACTGTTCGGGCGGAAGTGAGGGCTAGCGGACCAAGCGCGCCTGCATGCGTTTGGCTCCCCAGATCGCCGCCGCCGCCACGCCCAGTCCGGCGATCAGGTCGATCAGATAATGTCCGCCGACAAATAGCGCCGAGACGACCATCACGGCATTGAGCGCGATCATCGCGCGACCCCCCGGCAGGCCGTGAAAGCCCCATGCCAGCATGGCGGCGCCCGCCGCGTGGAAGCGGGGGAAGGTCACGATGCCGGTGAGCGCGGGCGCGGCGAGAAGGCGCAGCGATCCATCGCGCGCGCCATCCAGCACCGCGATGAACTCCAGCGCATAGGGCGGCGTTCCATACGCTGGCACCAGCGCCGATACCGCGACGCAAAGCGCCAGCGCGCAGGACCATGCGGTCAGCAAGGTCCACGCACGCACCGCTCGCCGGGTCAAGAACAGGATGGCCAGCAGCAGAAATGGCTGCACGGTCAGGCTGTTATACACCCAGATCATTGCCCGGATGAAGCCGGGGGATGCGGCGGCCACGCTCGCGACGAACGCATGCCGGTCAAAGCCGAACAAGGCGCGGTCGATCGCCGACAGCGCCGGGTCGGCAATCGGCAGGTTCGACGTCGCCAGGATCACGGCGCAGAACGGCATCAGGATCGCGACGGTCAGGAAAAGCAGGATGCTCTCCGCGATGCCGGCCAGTCCCGCGAACCCCAGCCAGCGCGCGGGGAAGCAGAGCGCGAGGAAGAATGCCAGCGCGAACCCCGTCGTGCCAAATAGCTCGCGGTCATAGTCGAATGCCCCGCTGGCGATCGCTGCCGACACGACGAGCCCGGCAATCGCGATTATGCCATAAACGGGCAGCACACGGCGATCGAAGAAAATCCGATCCCGAACGGGCAATCCCGGAAATCCCGCAAAGGTCCCGGAGCGAGGCACGATTGCAACCATCCGCTCCTTGCTAGACGAAGGACAATTGCCAACCGCTTAAGGCGCGGCCGCCGGACCTTTAGGGATGCCCATCCGGATTGCGGCCCAGTTCGGCGACGCACATCACGCGATATCCCTTGTGCGCGCCACAGGCCACGCCGGCATAGCGCATCTCGGCCGCGAACAGCGTCTTGCGATGGCCCCGGCCGGGTACGGCATCATCGACGATCAACTGGCGCACGACCTCCACGGCGCTCGGCGGGCCATAGGTGATGACTTCGGCGACATAGATGCCTCCGCCGCGCCGCTGCACTCGGTCGCGTGGATTGGCGCCGTTCTCTGAGAAATGCCCTGTCGCGCCTGTCGGTCCCTGCTCGGCGACATGATCCCTTGCCGCATGGGCAAGCAGGCGGGATGCCTCGATCGGCGCGAGCGGCTCCTGTTTCTCAAGGAACCGTATCGCCTCGTCGACGGCCTTCACGCCTTCCTCGGTGCGCAATCCGTTGGGATTGCCGGGATAATAGACGATCTTGCCACGGAAATGCGTGCGATATTCCCGCAATTTCTCCGCATAGGCGCGCGGCTGGGTGCGCGCGAAATTGATCTCGGCGAGCACGCCGCGTTCGAGCGCGGGCTGGGCAGGCGGAGCGAGCGCTAGGAGCAGGGAGAGGATCGGCATCCGTGCAGCGTAGCGCCGCATCCGCATGAATACAGGCCGAACAAAAGATTAACGCCGCGTGCAACCACCCCGTCCGGCGGACGTTCTGTCCCGCAACTGCCCAATCCCCTTTGCCGAGGCCGTTGCCGGCCCCGCTTTCAAGGTTCAGACCATGACGAAGGTGCTTCCCGTGTTTCTCGCGCTGATCCCCCTCGCCGCCGTCATCGGCGCGTGCATCACCTGCCCATAAGGCCGGCGATCTAGTCCGGAAGCTTCTCCACGCACGCCTGCATCGCCGTCCATATCTTCGGCCCGTCATCGATGGGGGCGGATATGGCCTCGCTGATGCCCTTGATCTCCATGCTCAGCATGCCGTTCGCCTTGAAATAATCGGCGATGGCGCTCGGCACCGATCCCATCAGAAGCTGCCGCCCGTCGGCCGACTGGACGACGCTGAGCGTCATATTGTCCTGCATTCCGGCTCCGGCGGACGACAAATGCGCCGGATATTCCTGCCCCGGCACCAGATCCCATGCCGGGTTGATGAGCCGGATCGTCCCGGGCGTTCCGGCCTTCTCCACCACGAAAGCCAGCACGGTGTTCCCCGATTTCGCGCCAAGCGAGCAGCGCACGGGCGATTTCGCCAGGGTCCAGCCGTTTATGGTCTGCGCGTCTTCGGCGGATGCCGCGGGCACGCCCGCCAGCATCAGCGCCATTGCGATCCGCAATGCTGCCATCTCCGGGCTCCTTTCCCGATCCGGCGCATTTTAGATGCAAGTCTGCGCAAATGAAAAGGGCCGCCCCGGTATCCCGGAGCGGCCCTGTTTCACGGTAACGACAAGCGTCGGGCTCAGCCCTCTGCCGTCTCGCCTTCGTCGGCGGCAGGCGCTTCGGCCTGAACCTCGGCGGTGGCGCCCGGCTCGGCGTTGGGATCGTAATCCTCGACGAAGCCGGTCTCGTCCTTCTCGAACATCGCCGCCATCACGTCGACGCCCTGCGACTGCATCTCGGCCTCTTCCGGCGAGCGGGCCACGTTGACCTTGACGGTCACCGAGACTTCCGGGTGCAGCGCGACGGTGACTTCGTACACGCCGATCGCCTTGATCGGGCGATTGAGCACGACCTGGTTCTTGGCGACCTTGTGGCCGTCGGCGACGAGCGCTTCGACCAGATCGCGAACCGCGACCGAACCGTAGAGCTGGCCGGTGTTCGATGCCTGACGGATCAGCGTGACCGAAACGTCGTTGAAGTTGCCGGCTTCCTTCTCGGCTTCGCCGCGGCGTGCCGCGTTTTCA
Source organism: Sphingomonas soli NBRC 100801 (assembly GCF_001591025.1). GTDB lineage: Bacteria > Pseudomonadota > Alphaproteobacteria > Sphingomonadales > Sphingomonadaceae > Sphingomonas > Sphingomonas soli. Next base: position 217,346 of record NZ_BCTZ01000004.1, on the reverse strand, counting down.
GCTTCGATGCGGGCGCGGTTTGCTTCGAAGACCTTGCGGTTAGCTTCGTTGGCGCGGAGCGCCTTCTTGTTCGGAAGCAGGTAGTTACGGGCGAAGCCGTCCTTTACCTTCACCACATCGCCGATGTGGCCGAGCTTCTCGACGCGTTCCAGCAGAATGACATCCATGGATCTGCTCCTTACTTGACGATGTAGGGCAGCAGGCCCAGGTGACGGGCGCGCTTGATGGCCTGGGCCAGCTCGCGCTGCTTCTTGGCGCTCACCGAGGTGATGCGCGACGGGACGATCTTGCCGCGCTCGGACACGAAGCCCTGGAGCAGACGGACATCCTTATAGTCGATCCGGGGAGCGTCCTTCGCGGAGAAGGGGCAGCTCTTGCGACGGCGGAAAAACGGACGTGCCATGATAGTTTCTCCTTAGCCTTCGTAGCCAGCGTCGTCGCGGTCGCGACGGCCACGGCGCTCGCGGTCACCCTTGCGCATCATCACCGACGGACCTTCTTCCAGCGCATCGACCTTGACGGTCATGTAGCGGATGACGTCTTCGTTGATCTGCGTCTGGCGCTCCAGCTCGGCGACCACGCCCGCGGGCGCGTCGATCTCGAGCATCACGTAATGCGCCTTGCGGTTCTTCGCGATGCGGTATGCGAGGCTGCGGAGACCCCAGGTCTCGGTCTTTACGACCTTGCCCTTATTGTCTTCGATGATCTTGGTGGCGGTTTCCGCCAGTGCGTCCACCTGCGCCTGTGCCAGATCCTGGCGCGCAAGGAACACGTGCTCGTAAAGAGCCATGCTTTCTTCTCACTGTTGGCCGATCGCTGACGCCGCACCATGCGAACGCCCCTCCGGCTGTCGTCTCACGTACTCAGCGTGCCAGAAGCAGCGCTTCTCGCCCGCGAAGCCGGGGCCCTTAGCGGGTCACGGGGTGAATGGCAAGCTTACCGGTCCTTGCCCGGTTCCGCCGCGCGCAGGTCGGTGATCACGCGGCCGTCGGCGGTGAACCAGCCTTCGGGATCGCCTTCATCCTCCACGATGATCGGAATCGGGTCGCCGATCGCGTCGCAATTGGGTTTGCGGGCGGATGCGACGCAGGTGAACTGCTCGCCGATATAGCGCACCATGATCCAGCCCGTGGCCCCGCCGGGCAGCGGGTATTCCGAGCGCAGGTCATAGGTCTTGCCGCGCTTGAATTTCTTGGGGAATTCGGGGGCGGGGAAGCGCTCGCCCGAAATGCCGCTGGGGAACCAGCTATAGGATTCCAGCTCGGCGACCGCGAAGAACGTCTGGCGCGGATCGCCGAACAGTCCGGCGCGCAGCGATTCGATGCGTCCGTCGCGGCGCCGTGCTTCCCACTTCTTGCGCTTTAGGTCGCGAATGTCGCGCATATGCATCGCAACGGTGTTGAAGCGGATGTTGAACGCATTGGGAATGCCGTCGGCGGTGGTGATGTCGCCGGTGAATTCACTGGCGCCGCAAACCCCGGTCCAGCGGCTGCCATCCGCCTGGAACAGTTCGCAGCTGCCGTCGCTCACCCGGCGTCCGGTGAGCGAGCCGATCTTGAGGCCCTCTGGTCCCCGAAAGCCGTCGACCGCGTAGAAGAATCCGATCACGCGCGGCCCGGTGAATTCGAGGACGACCTTCACCCCGCCGCCCACCGTCGCCTTGCGGCAGCGCTGGTCGCGATAAGGGCAGGGCACGTCGCGCGCGCCGCGCGGCTGTTCGGCCATCACCGAGGATGTGCCGGTATAATTGCCGAAATAGGCGACCTTCCCCTCGAAATCGGCGTCCAGGATTCCGTCACGGCCATCGGGCGCGGCCAGGGCAAGGGTAGGCGCAAGAAGCAGGGTGACCAGGGTTGCAAGCATCGCGCGGATCATCGGGGGCATCCTCCGTCGGCAAGCGTTAACCATATCACTAACGCAGCCGAAACGAAGAGCGATTCTTGCCTTCATGCGAAAACGGCGGAGCCGAAGCCCCGCCGTTTCCTGGCTTTCCTGCTCTTAGCGCAGGATGTTCGCGAAGATCGCCGCGATGATCCCGGTGGTCACGCCGACCAGCACCGCATCATTGCCGGACTGGACATAATGGTAACCGCGCGGCGGTGCCTTCAGGTTACGGTGCTGCCGGTAATCGATCTTGCGATAGTTCCGGGCGTAGCGGCTGTCGAAACGCTGGCCGCGCTTCCAGTCGCTGCGATACTGCACCTTGGGCTGCTGGTAGCGCTGCGGAGCGGGCTTGTACGTCGGCTTCTTGGTGACCTTCACCGGCTGGTGACGCTGCCCGCCATAGTTCTGCGGGGCGGCGAGGGCCGGGGTGGCGACGAGCGAAGCGGCGACTGCCGCGATCAGAAACTTCTTCATGACTGCATCTCCTCTTTGGGAACGCCGTCGTTGGCGTTGATCAATATCTAGAAGCCGCTTGTCGCAAGCTCTTGCCGGGCACGCGGCAAAATGGTCGCGAATTGTCGCGAAGCGGCGGGGTTCGTTCAGCTTCGCGCGCGCCTTGGGCTTGAAGGGGCGCTGCTTCGGTTCTAACGCGCGGCGCTCACCCAAGGAGAGGCCCAATGCGCGCATTCATCTTCCCCGGTCAGGGCAGCCAGGCAGTCGGCATGGGCAAGGCGCTTGCCGAAGCCAGCGCCGCCGCCCGCGAGGTATTCCAGGAAGTCGACGAGGCGCTCGGCCAGTCGCTGTTCAAGCTGATGAGCGAGGGTCCCGAGGACCAGCTCATGCTGACCGCCAACGCCCAGCCCGCGATCATGGCCAATGCCATCGCGGTGCTCCGCGTGCTCGAGAAGGAAGGCGGCATCCGCCTCGCTGACAAGGCCGATTTCGTCGCGGGGCACTCGCTGGGGGAATATAGCGCCTTGTGCGCAGCCGGCTCGATCGACCTGGCGACCACCGCCCGGCTGCTGCGTATCCGCGGCGATGCGATGCAGGCGGCGGTGCCGGTGGGCGAGGGGGCGATGGCGGCCCTGCTCGGTGCCGACCTCGTCAAGGCCCAGGCGATCGCCGACGCCGCTGCCGAGGGTGAAGTCTGCGCGGTCGCCAACGACAATGATCCCACCCAGGTGGTGATCTCCGGTGCCCGCGCCGCGATCGAGCGTGCGATCGGCATCGCCAAGGATCACGGTGCCAAGCGCGCTTTGCTCCTGCCGGTCTCCGCGCCGTTCCACTGCGCGATGATGCAGCCCGCCGCCGACGCGATGGAACAGGCTTTGGCCGACGTCGCGATCCAGTCGCCCCTGGTTCCCGTTTACGCCAACGTCACCGCCGCCCCGGTGAGCGATCCCGGCACGATCCGCACGCTGCTGATCGAGCAGGTCACCGGCATGGTCCGCTGGCGCGAATCGGTCGCCGCGATGTTCGAGGCGGGGGTCGCTGATTTCGTCGAGCTGGGCGGCAAGCCCCTCGCCGGCATGGTCAAGCGCATCGCCCCCGACGCCAGCGTCGCCAGCGTGGTGACGATGGACGATATCGAAGCTTTGGCTAAGGTGCTGTAAGAAGGTTGGTTCGCGCAGAGGCGCGGAGAGCGCAGAGAGGGCCGTTTGAAGGATATCGATCAGATCAGTGGCGACGTTCTCGATGTGGCACTCAGGCTTGCATCGGGAATTGGGGCCGGGTCTGCTCGAATCCGTTTACGAAGGCATTCTCGCGCGGCGGCTGGAAATGATGGGCTACACGGTTGCCCGGCAGCATCCGGTCAGCGTCGAATTCGATGGTTTGAGTTTCGACTGCGCATTTCGAGTCGATCTACTCGTGGACGAGCGGCTTGTCGTAGAGATCAAATCGGTCGACCGGCTCGCCCCGGTGCACGGGAAGCAGCTGCTAGCTTATCTTCGATTGCTCAAGCAGCCCGTTGGGCTGCTTCTGAATTTCGGCGGCGAGACGCTCAAGGAAGGGGTGAAACGCGTGGTCAATAACCATACTCCCTCCGCGCTCTCTGCGCCTCTGCGTGAACGCCTTTCTTCTTTCCACTCGGAGCTCTGATATGTTCGATCTCACTGGCATGACCGCCCTCGTTACCGGCGCCTCGGGTGGCATTGGTTCGGCGATCGCAAAGGCGCTGGCGGCGCAGGGCGCGCGCCTCGCGGTTTCGGGCAGCAATGCCGAAAAGCTCGAAGCATTCCGCGCCGAACTCGGCGGTGATCATGTCGCCGTGGTCGCCAACCTGTCCGATCCCGCTTCGGTCGACGCGCTTGTCCCCCAGGCCGTGGAAGCGCTGGGCGGCAAGCTCGATATCCTCGTCAACAATGCCGGCGTCACCCGCGACAATCTCGCGATGCGGATGAAGGACGAGGAGTGGGACACCGTCATCCGCGTGAACCTGGAGGCCGCGTTCCGCCTGATGCGCGCCGCAGCCAAGCCGATGATGAAGGCGCGTTTCGGCCGCATGATCTCGATCACCTCGGTCGTCGGTGCCACCGGCAATCCCGGCCAGGCCAATTACGCCGCGTCCAAGGCCGGGCTGGTCGGCATGTCCAAGGCGCTGGCGCAGGAACTCGCCAGCCGCAACATCACCGTCAATTGCGTCGCTCCCGGCTTCATCCGCTCGGCGATGACCGACGTGCTGCCCGAGGCGCAGAAGACCGCGCTGCTCACCAAGATCCCCGCGGGCGATCTCGGCACCGGTGACGATATCGGCGCCGCCGTGGTCTATCTCGCCAGCAAGGAAGCCGGTTATGTCACCGGACAGACCTTGCATGTGAACGGTGGGATGGCGATGCTCTGATTCCCGAAACCGGGGGGCAGGAGTGAAACCCATGCATATTATCAAACTGACGGCCCTTGCCGCCCTGTCGCTCGCCGTGCCTGCGAACGCGGCCGATCTCGCCACGATCGATTGCGTTACGCAGAAACTCCAGCCCGCGCTGAAGGAACTGATCGAAGCCGAAGTCACCCGCAGCTTTGCAGAGGGGGCGACGCGGGCGAACTTCGATCCTGCTGTGAATAGCGGCCTTCGGCTCGCGGCGACCAATTGCGCGATCGAGCATAAATGGTCCGAAGCCGCCGCCACCGCCGCGCGCGATTATGCGCTCGGGAAGCTCAGCCTGCCGATCGGCGAAAAGTTCGTCGCGCAAAAGGGTTTCGATGTCGCCGATCTCGAAACCCATTTCGGCGCGCTGGCGGAGGAGGTGCGAAACCGCCCGCTCACAAAGGAAGAGATGCAGGCGCTGGTGATCGCCTCGGTCACGGATGAGGAGAAGCAGACCCGCGAAAATGCGGCGCTGCTCAACAATTACTATCTGATCCTCAGCACCGTCCAATATGCCGCATGGAATTTCACCCAGGCCTGACCGTTACGGATGCAGGGCGTGACCCCCTTGCAACGGCACCGGCAGCAATCTACGTGCGTTCAACGAAATCAGAGCCCCAGCTTACAAAGGAAAACAGGGACCATGGCCAATCTGGAAGAGATCACCACCCGCGTGACCGCGCTCGTCGTCGATCACCTCGGTGTCGACGGCAAGGAAGTGACCGCAGAGTCGAGCTTCATCGATGATCTCGGCGCCGACAGCCTCGACATCGTCGAGCTGGTGATGGCCTTCGAGGAAGAATTCGGGGTCGAGATCCCGGACGATGCCGCTGAGAAGATCACCAAGGTTGGCGATGCGGTCGCCTATATCAGCGAGCACCAGGAAGGCTGATCGCCCGTCACGGCGACAGCTGCCCAAATCGGGCCGCTTATGCATTTCAGCGGCTCCCCGTCCCGCGCTCTTCACGAGTTGGGCGGGGAGCCGTTTTGTTATTTTGACCAGTTTATGGTTCTGAATTGCCACGGAGAATCGCGATGCGCCGCGTAGTTGTCACCGGCCTTGGCCTCGTCACCCCGCTGGGCGCGGACGTCGAGACTGCCTGGAAAAACATCATCGCCGCCAAATCGGGCGCGGGCACGATCACGCGTTTCGATGCGACCGAGTTTCAGAGCAACTATGCCTGTGAGGTAAAGCCGGCCGATCACGAATATGGCTTCGATCCGTCGAAGCGCGTCGATCACAAGATCCAGCGCCAGGTCGATCCGTTCATCATCTATGGCATCGATGCCGCCGGTCAGGCGATCGAGGATGCCGGTCTCACCGATATGAGCGACGAACTGCGCCTGCGCGCGGGCTGCTCGATCGGATCGGGCATTGGCGGGCTTCCGGGCATCGAAAGCGAATCGCTGGTTCTGCATGAAAAGGGGCCGAAGCGCGTCTCGCCGCATTTCGTGCATGGCCGCCTGATCAATCTCATCTCGGGCCAGGTCTCTATCAAATATGGCCTGATGGGCCCCAACCATGCCGTGGTCACTGCCTGCTCCACCGGCGCGCATTCGATCGGCGATGCCGCGCGGATGATCGCGATGGATGATGCCGATGTCATGCTGGCGGGCGGCGCGGAAAGCACCATCTGCCCGATCGGCATTGCCGGCTTCGGCCAAGCCCGCGCGCTTTCCACCGGCTTCCGCGACGAGCCGTGGCGCGCCAGCCGCCCCTGGGATAAGGATCGCGATGGCTTCGTCATGGGCGAAGGCGCGGGCGTCGTGGTGCTTGAGGAATATGAGCACGCCAAGGCGCGCGGCGCGAAAATCTATGCCGAAGTCGTCGGCTATGGCCTGTCGGGTGACGCCTATCACGTCACGGCGCCGCATCCCGAAGGATCGGGCGCGTTCCGTTCGATGCAGATGGCGATGAAGAAGTCGGGTCTCGACCTCTCCGACATCGACTATATCAACGCGCACGGCACCTCGACGCCGCTGGGCGATGAGCTGGAGCTGGGCGCGGTGCGCAGGCTGTTCGGCAGCAATATCGAATCGCTCTCGATGAGCTCGACCAAGTCGGCGATCGGCCATCTGCTCGGCGGCGCTGGCGCGGTGGAGAGCATCTTCTGCATCCTCGCGCTCCGCGATCAGGTGGTGCCGCCCACGCTCAACCTCGACAATCCGAGTGAGAATTGCGCGGGCGTCGATCTGGTGCCGTTCAAGGCCAAGGAGCGCAAGGTGCGCGCCGTGCTGAACAATTCGTTCGGCTTTGGCGGGACCAATGCCAGCCTGGTGATGAAGTCTGTCTGAGGAAGGCGTCACCGCCCGGCCCAGGCCGCGAAGCCGCCGCCGTCTGGGCGGGTGCGCGCTGCTGATCGCATTCCTGATGCTGCTGGGTGCGGGCTTCTACGGCCTGCAACTCTGGGGCGGGCCGGGCCCGGCAAAGCAGAATATCAGCGTGACGGTGCCGGAAGGCGCCAGCCTGTCCCGCGCGGCGGGCGAGCTGGAAAAGGCCGGCGCGATCCGCTCGGCGCAGCAATTCGTGTTCTTCGCGAAGATCTTCGGCGGTGGCGAGGCGATCAAGGCAGGGGAATATCGCGTCCCCGCGCGTCTCAGCGCCGCCGATGTGCTCAAGCTGCTTCAGGGCGGCCGCACGCTCCAGCGCATGGTGACGATTCCCGAAGGCACGCCTTCGATCATCGTTTACGAAACGCTGATGAAGGCGGATCAGTTGACCGGCGAGATCGAAGTCCCCGTCGAAGGCACCGTTTTGCCCGACAGCTACGCCTATAATCGCGGTGACACGCGCCAGAGCGTGCTCGACCGGATGCAGAAGGCGATGGTAAATTATCTCGCCAAGGCGTGGGAAAGGCGAAAGCCCGGCATCGCCGTCAATACTCCGCTTGAGGCGCTTACGCTGGCGTCGATCGTCGAAAAGGAAACCGGCAAGCCCGAAGAGCGCCGCACCGTCGCCGCCGTCTATTCGAACCGTCTCCGCCAGAACATGATGCTTCAGGCCGATCCGACGATCATCTACCCGATCACCAAGGGCAAGCCGCTCGGCCGCCGCATCCTCCAGTCCGAACTGCGCGCGAAGAACGACTACAACACCTATACGATGACCGGCCTGCCCGCAGGCCCCATCGCCAATCCGGGCCGCGCCAGCATCGATGCCGTGCTGGACCCGGAAACCACCTCCGCGCTCTATTTCGTCGCCGACGGCACCGGCGGGCACGTGTTCGCCGACACGCTCGAACAGCACAACGCCAACGTGCAGAAATGGTACGCCCTCCGCCGCTCGCGCGGCGAGATGTAACGGGCAGGGCCAAACCCGTCGTCCCACCCAACCGTCATCCCGCCCCAAACTCGTCATCCCAGCGAAAGCTGGGATCTCGTGCCGCATTCCCCCACCGCGCACCACAACCCGACACCCCGGCCGCCCCCAGGGATAGAGCCGCCCAAGATCCCCGCTTGCGCGGGGATGACGTCCCCAACCCGTCATCCCAGCGAAAGCTGGGATCTCAACCCGCATCCCCCAACGCAGCCCCAACCGCACGCCCCTCAGGCGAACCCTTCGCCCTCGCGCAGCCCCAGCTGCCCATGATGGTGGATCGCGATCCCGTTCAGGAAGCTGTTGGCGATCATCCGCGCGCGTTCGTGAACATGCGCCGCCGCATCCCCGCCCCCAATCTCCGCCAGCGTGGCGGCAAACAGGTCCAGCCAGCGCGCGAACAACGGCTTGTCGAGGCCGGGAATGGCGAGATGCTTGGGCATCGGGCGGCCCAGATACTCGCCGCTGCTGAACAGGATCGAGCGCCAGAAACGCTTCATCTGGTCCAGATGCGGCCCCCAGTCGCTGATCCGCTCGGCAAAGATCGGCCCCAGCACCGCATCCGCGCGGATCTTGTCGTAAAAGCGGTCGACGAGTTCGGAGACGTAGTGATCGTCGATCCCCATCGCCGCGGCTGCGCGCCGCTTTTCCTCTCGCATGGCGATCGCATGAGGCGAAGGGGTACCGGTCTTCTCCATCGTCCTACCCTCTAGAGCCGGATCCATCGGGATTGAATAGCCGTGTCAGCATCCCACTCTCGCCTGTCCGGTCGATCGTGGGAATGAGACATTTTGCCCCAGCCAGGAACGGCTCCGGGCGTGCCCGCGGAAATGCTTGTAATGTAGGATTTCAGATGCTTGGCTCACCGGGCTGGACGTGCACCGCCGTCCGGCCGCTCTTTGACATTTTCTGGAAAAAAATATCAATTTAACAGCGTTATAGGCAATATGCTCCACATCACTTTAAGTGTGAGAAAGCCGTTCTTGGTGTCACCTTACTGTAACCTTTCGCGCCCGGCTCAGCGCGCCAGCCCTGCCGCGTCGCGCGCCAGCGCCTCCACTTCGGCCATGCTTGCGCCCTTCGGCGTTACCCAGCTTCCGCCGACGCACAGCACCGGATCGAAAGCCAGCCATTCGGGCGCGGTCGCGGGGGTGATGCCCCCGGTCGGGCAGAAGCGGGCCTCGTAGAAGGGGGCGGCGAGCGCCTTGAGCGCCTTGAGCCCGCCCGATGTTTCCGCCGGGAAGAACTTGAAGTGGCGCAGCCCCAGATCGAGCCCGCGCATGATGTCGCCGGCAGTCGCGGTGCCGGGCAGGAACGGCACGCCGCTGCCCACGATCGCCTCGCCCAGTCGCTCGGTCAGCCCCGGCGAGACGATGAACTCCGCATCGGCCTGCATCACCTGCTCGAACTGGTCGGTGTTGACCACCGTGCCCGCGCCGACGATCGCGCCGGGCACCTTCTTCATCTCCCGGATCGCCTCGATCGCGGCAGCGGTACGGAGCGTTACTTCCAGCACGCGCAGCCCGCCCTTCACCAGCGCCTCGGCCAGCGGCCGCGCAGTCGCGGCGTCTTCGATCACAAGCACCGGGATCACCGGGGCCACGGCCATGATGTCTTCGATCTTCAACGGGCATGCTCCTGCGCGAATGCGGCGGCAGCGCCATACAGGCCCGGTTGGGGGTGCGTGATGAGCTTCACCGGGATGCCCGCCATCAGACCCTGGAACCGGCCCTTGGCGATGAACCGCTGGCCGAAGCCCGATTGCAGCAGATGGTCCTTCAAGCGCAAGCCCAGACCGCCTGCGATCACCACGCCGCTGGGGCCATGGCTCAGCGCAAGGTCGCCCGCGACCGCGCCGAGGCTGAGGCAGAAGCGGTCGAGCGCAACCATGGCCAGCTCGTCCTTGCCCTCCAGCGCGAGCGTCCAGAGCTGCTTGTCGTCCAGCCGATGGACCGGCTTGCCTTCGATCTCGGCCAGTGTTTCGTAGATCGGGACGATGCCGGGGCCGGCGACGACGCGTTCGGTCGAGACGCGGGTGTACGTCTTGCGCAGCCGCTTCACGAGCGCATCCTCGATCGCGTCGAGCGGGGCGAAATCGGTATGGCCGCCTTCGGTGGCGATGATGTCGTAACCCGCGCGGTGGCGGAACACCTGGGCGACGCCCAGCCCGGTCCCAGGGCCGCACACGGTGATCGAGCCCTTGTCGGGCAGCGGTTGGTCAGGGCCGCAAAGGTGCAGGAACGAATCGGGGCTCAGTTGGGCCACGGCATGACCGATCGCCGCGAAATCGTTGACCAGCGTCCAGGTCTGGGCGCCCAGCCGTTCGGGGATCAGCGCCGGCCGGATGATCCAGGGGTTGTTGGTGAGCTTGATCAGGTCGCCGTTGATCGGGGAGGCGACCGCGATCGCCGCGGCGGCGGGCAAAGGCTGGCCGAGCGAATCGCCAAAAGCCTGCCAGGCGAGCTGGAGGCTGGGATGCTCGGCGACCTTCTGGGTCACGGGTTCGGTCATCGAGACGACGCGACCGTCCGCCACCTCCGCTATGGCGAAGCGCGCATGGGTGCCCCCGATATCGACCGCGACAACATGCATGCCCGTCCTGTCCCCTCCGTGCGTTGTCTGTCAACGTTGGCAGCCTTTCTCCCCGCGACTGGCGCGCGTGTAAAGAGGCGGCGTCATTCGAATTGTTATTGAGCGATCACAAACCGGCTTGTGAAAGCATCGCCGAAGCGCCGCGCTCGGCTTCGTCGCAATGGGTGCGGAGCATCGCAAACAGCTCGCGCCCGGTGCCGATGGCAGGGGGCGGAGCCTCGCATTGTTCACGCGTTTCCCATTCGGCGGGGTCTACGAACGCCTGGAGTTCGCCCCGCTCGGCGCAGAGCCGGACGATATCGCCGTCGCGAAGCTTGCCGATCGGCCCGCCCCCCAGCGCTTCGGGCGAGAGGTGGATCGCAGCAGGCACCTTGCCCGATGCCCCCGACATGCGGCCATCGGTGACCAGAGCGACGCGGAAGCCGCGATTCTGGAGCACGCCAAGCGGCGGGGTGAGCTTGTGCAGTTCGGGCATGCCGTTTGCCCTCGGACCCTGGAAGCGGACGACGACGACAACGTCGCGGTCCAGTTCGCCGGCCTTGAACGCGTCCTGCACCTCCTGTTGTGTCGAAAAGACGCGGGCGGGGGCCTCGATCGTCCAGCGGTCACGCTCGACGGCGCTAACCTTGATGCAGGCGCGACCGAGATTGCCCTTGAGGATGCGGAAGCCGCCTTCGGGTGAGAAGGGCGCGGCTGCGGTGCGGACGATGCTGTCGTCCACGCTTTCCGCCGGGCAATCTTGCCAGACCAGCTTGTCGTTCTTGATCTGTGGCTTGCGGCCATAAGCGACCATGCCCTCTGAAGCGAAGGTCAGCACATCATCGTGCATCAGCCCTTCCTTGAGGAGTTCGCGGATCACGAAGGGCGGCCCGCCCGCGTCCTCGAATGCGTTCACGTCCGCCGAGCCATTGGGGTAGACGCGAGTGAGCAGCGGAATGGTGCGAGAGAGGCGGTCGAAATCCTCCCAGTCGATCGCGATCCCCGCCGATCGCGCGATGGCTGGCAAATGGATCAGATGGTTGGTCGAGCCACCCGTCGCCAGCAACGCGATCGCGGCATTCACGATTGCGCGCTCATCGACGATATGGCCGATCGGCCGGTAATCCTCGCCGTTCCAGCCAATCTCGGTGAGCCGGTGGACTGCGGCGCGGGTCAGTTCCTGCCGCAATTTGGTGGCAGGATTTGCGAAGGCCGCGCCGGGGACGTGCAGGCCCATGGCCTCCATCATCATCTGATTGGAGTTCGCCGTGCCGTAAAAGGTGCAGGTACCCTTCGAGTGATAGGCGGCGATTTCCGAGGCGAGCAGTTCCTCGCGGCTGGCCTTGCCCTCTGCATAGGCCTCCCGGACCGCAGCCTTCTCCTTATTTGGGATGCCGGTGCGCATCGGCCCGCCTGGGATCATCACCATCGGGAGGTGGCCAAAGGGGAGCGCCCCCATCAGCAGCCCCGGCACGATCTTGTCGCAGATGCCGAGCAAAGCCGCGCCCTCGAAGGTGCGGTGGCTGAGCGCAATGCCGGTGGAGAGGGCGATGGTATCGCGGCTGAACAGCGACAATTCCATGCCGGCATAGCCCTGAGTCACGCCGTCGCACATCGCAGGTACGCCACCGGCGACCTGTGCGGTGGCGCCAGCCTCGATCGCCCAGATCTTCATCTGCTCCGGGTAGCGATAATAGACCGCATGGGCAGAGAGCATGTCGTTATAGCTGGTGACGATGCCGATATTCATCCGGTTCGCCGGCGTCATCAGGTCACGCTGTTCGTCCGTACCGGCATAGGCGTGTGCCAGATTGGCGCATCCGAGCTTCGGACGGTCCGCCCCCGATTCGCGTTCGCGCTGGATCAGCTCGAGATATGCCTGGCGCTTGGTTCGCGAACGCTCGATGATCCGATCGGTGACGGCCGCGATTTCGGGGTGGAGTTTCATCGCATGAAAACCTCAAGGCACCCCGCTTGCAGCGGAGAGCCGGGGGAGGGGGCGGGATTACTCCGCCCAGTGAATGTCGACCGGCAACTCCACATCCGCGAGGATGCGTCCGACCGGATAGTTGGACGAGGCCCCCTGCTCGATGGCCGCCTCCAGCACTTCGCGCTTCTTCGCACCCGTTATCGCGATGATCAGCGAGCGGGCCGAGACGATTGCCGCGCGGCTGAGCGTCACCCGGGCGACCGGCGCCTCGGCGGGAAGCGGATCGGGCATCACGCCCAAAGCGCGGCGTTCCTTCGGGCCGTTCAACGCCTCGTCATAATCCGGGCCGGGGAAGATCGATGCGGCGTGCCCATCCTCGCCCATGCCGAGCAGGCACAGGTCGAGCGGCCAATGATGATCCTGAAGGATCGCATCGGCGGCGCGACCAGCTGCCTTATAGTCGCTCACGGTCGAGCTGATCAGCGGGATCACGCGGGCGCCCCTGGGGATGAAGATCTTGCCGATCGCGGTGACGTTTGACAGCGGATCGCCCAGTGGCACCAGCCGATCATCGGCAGGCACGATCGTGACGCGCTTCCAGTCGATCTTGGCCTGCGCAAGCTTTTCATAGACTGGCAGCGGAGTCTTGCCGCCAGCCAGCGCGATGACAGCAGCGCCGCGAGCGTCGATCGCGCTCTCGATGATGAAGCCGATGTCGCCTGCAACGGCATCCGCCCATTCGCCGGCGTCATCATATTCCCACCATTCGACTTCGGTCGTCATCACTGCTCCTTGGAATTTTTTGCTGTCTGCATGGCAGATAGGGTGTGCGGTCTATTCGTTCCACGTCACGCCGTCGCGCTCGGTAAGCGCAACGCTCGCGTTAGGGCCCCACGTCCCCGAAGCATAGGCCTTTGGCTTGACGCCCGCCGCATCCCAGCCCCGGCGGATGGCATCGATCCATTCCCACTGCGCCTCGACTTCGTCACGGCGGACGAACAGGGTCGGATCGCCTTCGATCAGATCGAGCAGCAGGCGCTCATACGCGATGCGGCGGCGGGTGTGAGCGAATTCATGGTCCAGGCTCAGGTTCAGCGGTACTTCCGCCAGCCGCACCCCGTCACGGTCGAGCCCCGGCTGCTTGGCCATCACTAGCAGGCGAACATATTCCTCGGGCTGGAGGCGGATAACCAGCGTGTTTGACTGAAGCTTTCCGCCGCGCTCGGCGAAGATCGAGTGCGGGACCGGCTTGAACCGGATAACGATCTCGCTGCGGCGTTCCGCCAGTCGCTTGCCGGTGCGCAGGTAGAAGGGCACGCCTTTCCAGCGCCAATTATCGACATATGCCTTTATCGCGACGAACGTTTCGGTGTCCGATGGCTTGCCGAGTTCGGCTTCATATCCCTTGACGATTTCGCCCTTCGACGCGCCATCGCCATATTGGCCGGTGACCGTCAGCGACTGGACGTCGCCGATCGGGCGCAGCGAACGCAGCACCTTGACCTTTTCGTCGCGGATTGCGGTCCCGTCGAAGCGGGCAGGGGGCTCCATGGCGATCAGCGCGAGCAACTGGAGCATGTGATTCTGCACCATGTCGCGCAGTGCGCCGACATCATCATAATATTCGGCCCGCCCTTCGAGTCCGACAGTTTCCGAAATCGTGATCTGCACAGATTCGATACCCTGCGCATTCCAGATCGGCTCGAACAGCGAATTGGCGAAGCGCAGCGCCAGGATGTTCTGCACCGTCTCCTTGCCGAGATAGTGATCGATACGGAAAGTGCGTTCTTCGGGAAATGCCTCGGCCACGATGTCGTTGACCTCGCGGCTGGACTGTAGATCGAAGCCTAGCGGCTTCTCCAGTCCGATGCGAACATTCGTCCCGGTCAGCCCCCCTGATTCCAGGCCTTTGATGGTGGGCCCGAATAGCCAGGGAGCTGTCGACAGGAAAATTGCCAGTCCGCCGGAAATGTCGCCGATCTTGTCCTTGAGTGCGGCGAAGCCTTCGGTCTTCGACGCATCGAGCGGCTGATAGAAAAGACGCTCCAGAAAACTTGAGACAGCGTTGTCGGTCTTGCGATCCGCAGTCAGGAATTCTTCAAGCGCTGCTCGGGCGAATTCGCGGAACTCGGCATCGTCCTTGTCAGAGCGCGCGGTGCCGGTGATCGTCAGCCCTTCGGGCAGCAATCCGTCTGCATGCAGTCCGTAAAGAGAGGGGAGCAGCATCCGCTGGGAAAGATCGCCGGTCGCACCGAACAGCAGCAATTTGCCCGCGGGCTGTCGCATGAAACGCCTCTCATGGTTGTGCGAGCGGGAGACACGAAGCCGCGCGAAAGATCAAGGCGCTATGACTCTATCTTTCGGAGAGCGGATCGTATCAGACGACCAATCCGGCGACCGGATCGAACCCCGCCATGATGTTAAGGTTCTGCACCGCGGCCCCCGCAGCCCCCTTGCCCAGATTGTCGAGCGTCGCGATCAGCCTGGCCTGGCCGGTGTCAGCATTGCCGAACACCCGCAGCGAAAGCCGGTCCGTACCGGCCTCTTCCTCGATCATAAGCGCAGTGGTTTCCGCGTCGAGCACGCGGACGATCGGCGAATCCCTGTACGCTTCGCGTAGCACGTTCTCGATCGTCTCGAGCGAAGGGCGGCGCGTGAAGGCATAGAGAGGCAGCGGTACCTCGACGACCATGCCGCGGTAAACGCTGGCAACGGCGGGCTGGAAGATAGGCGGGTGCACGATGCGCGCATGCTTCTGCATCTCGGGCACATGCTTGTGTGCGAGGTTCAGGCCGTACGCGCGAAATGCGGTAGGGGGCTTC
The DNA here is from genome assembly GCF_001591025.1 of Sphingomonas soli NBRC 100801. Taxonomy (GTDB): domain Bacteria; phylum Pseudomonadota; class Alphaproteobacteria; order Sphingomonadales; family Sphingomonadaceae; genus Sphingomonas; species Sphingomonas soli. The sequence continues at coordinate 201,957 of NZ_BCTZ01000004.1, read as the reverse complement.
TCGGTCTCGAACTCGGCGATCATCGATTTCCCGCCGCCCGAATAACCCGAAGTAGCATTGACGCTCAGCGGGAAATCCACCGGGATCAGCCCGGCGCGGACCAGTGGACGCACCAGCGCGAGGAATCCGGTGGGATAGCAGCCTGGGTTCGATACGCGCGGCGCATCAGCAATCGCGGCGAACTGCCCGGGCTCGAGCTCCGAGAAGCCATAGGTCCAGCCATCCGCCACGCGGTGCGCGCTCGATGCGTCGATCACGCGCGTCGTGGTGTTCTCGATCATCTCGACCGCCTCACGTGCCGCATCGTCGGGCAGGCAGAGGATGACAAAGTCCGCCGCGTTTAGGGCTTCCTTGCGCTTGGCCGCGCTCTTGCGGCTTTTCTCGTCGAGCAGGATCAATTCGATCTCGCTACGGGTCGAAAGCCGCTCGCGAATTTCCAGGCCGGTGGTGCCGACCGCGCCGTCGATAAAAACCTTGGTCATTTTGCTGGCGCCGCCAATGCGCTCGCTGCGATGTAACCGACTAGGCCTACGCGGGGGGCAACGCCCCATGCGTTCAGGCCGGACAATTCCAGAACCTCAAAAGCCTCACCGGCGCTCAACTCGGTCAGAATCTCCGAATCCGCATCGGGCTTTGCGCGCAGCCCTACGGTCGAGGCGATTTCGCGCGCCATGGGCGCAGCATAATGCGGCGCGAAAACGCGGTCGGCCAGACGCACGTCGGCCAGATCGGGACGCACCGCGTCGACTCGCGGGTCGATGGCAGCGGAAACGCCGGTAAGCGCGAAGCGCTTACGCGTTGGCCCGGCGATTGGCGGGCTCGGCGACGTGCTCGCCTGAGAGGAAATGCCCGAATTCTGCAAGAAAATCTGCCCCTTCAGCGGTCTTCGCGACGAATATGTTTCTCTTGTCGGTATCGTCGCGTTGGCGGCGCAGATAGCCCAGCGAACCCAATCTGTTCAAGGCGCGCGTGACAACGGGTTTCGACACGTTCAGCGCGCGCGCCAGACCGCGTACGGTATGCGGGCCGGGATCGAGATAGACGAGCATCAACAGAGCCATCTGCCGATTGGTAAGGTCGGGCTCGCCCGATCGCACATAATCGATCAACGTATTCTTCCACGAATACAGCGAGCTATCTGACATAGCGTTCACGGCTCTAACTCTGTTGTTACGGCCCCGGTACTCTCGAGGTCACAGGCTAAACGCCCGCGAGGCGCTCCGGTTTCAGTGCGGTCGCGAAATGTTATGCGGCTATTATCCAGCGAACCCCGCATTCGGTGCCCCCGGATAGACCAGAAAGGTTGATCGCGCCGGGCGGCTCCCCTATGTGCCGCCTTTCTTCCAACAGGTCCGGCTCCAAATGTTCACCTTCCTGCTCGTTGTCCACGCCATCATCGCGGCCCTATTGGTCACCGTGATTCTCATGCAGAAGTCGGAAGGCGGCGGGCTCACTTCGGGTGGTAGCCCCTCGGGCCTCATGTCCGCGCGCGGTGCGGCGGATTTCCTGACCCGGTCCACCGCGATTCTCGCCACCCTGTTCATCGCGATGAGCATCGGCCTCGCGGTCTATGCCGCGAATCGCCACTCCACCGCGATTGACACCTCGTTGCAGCGCGCGCCCTCGGCACCTGTAACTTCGCCGACGGCGGCTCCGGCCCCGGCTGTGCCGCTTGGCGGCAACAATGCGGCTCCGGGTGCTCCTCCGGCCCCGGTCGCTGCGGGCAATTCCGCGGTTCCGCTCGCGCAATAATAATTCGCATTGCCTTCCCGGCGGGAGCGCCGAGGAGGATTCACATTTTTCTGCGCCGGTCCGGAGTCGGACGCTTGTCGGCGCGTGTACAAACACGTTAGGCGTTTTCTCCCATGGCGCGGTATATCTTCATCACCGGCGGCGTGGTCTCCTCGCTCGGCAAAGGTCTCATGGGCGCGAGCCTCGCGGCTCTGCTCCAGGCGCGGGGCTACAAGTGCCGTATCCGCAAATTTGATCCCTATCTGAACGTCGATCCGGGCACGATGTCGCCGCACCAGCATGGCGAAGTGTATGTTACGGACGATGGGGCAGAGACCGACCTCGATCTGGGCCACTATGAGCGATTCACAGGCGTCGCGTCGCGCCAGAGCGACAACGTGACGTCCGGTCGGATCTACAAGACGATCATCGAACGCGAGCGCCGCGGCGACTATCTGGGCGCCACTGTTCAGGTGATCCCGCACGTCACGGATGCGATCAAGGCGTTCGCGCAGGACGATACGGACGGACTCGATTTCGTGCTGTGCGAGATCGGCGGCACCGTGGGCGACATCGAATCGCTGCCATTCATCGAAGCGATCCGGCAGCTTCGAAACGATCTGGGCCGCGGCCAGACAGTCAGCGTCCACCTGACGTTGGTTCCCTATATCGCCGCTGCCGGGGAGCTTAAGACTAAGCCCACGCAGCACAGCGTGCGCGAACTGGCGTCGCTTGGCGTTCACGCGGATGTCATCGTTTGCCGCAGCGAAAAGCCGCTGCCGGCCAGTGATCGCGCCAAGATCGCGCTGTTCTGCAATGTGCCGGCATCCTCGGTCATTCCTGCATTGGACGCGGACACGATTTATGGCGTTCCGCTGCAATATCATCGCGAGGGCCTCGACACCGAAGTGCTCCGGGCATTCGGCATCGAGCCCGAGGGCGAGCCGGATCTCAGCCGCTGGGAGCAGATCGTCCAACGCGTGCAGAATCCCGAAGGCGAAGTCACGATCGGCGTGGTCGGCAAATATATGGGCGTTCCGGATGCCTATAAGTCGCTCACCGAGGCGCTGACCCATGGTGGCATCGCCAATCGCGTGAAGGTCAATATTCGCTGGCTCGACGCTGAATTGTTCGAGCACGATAATCAGGAAGAGATCACCGCCGCGCTAGAGCCGATGCACGGGATCCTGGTTCCCGGCGGGTTCGGCGAGCGCGGCAGCGAGGGCAAGATTGCCGGCGTCAGGTTCGCACGTGAGCGGAAGGTGCCGTTCTTCGGAATCTGTCTCGGTATGCAGATGGCGTGCATCGAGGGTGTTCGGGCTGAAGGCGTCGAAAGCGCGTCGACCACCGAATTCGGCCCGACTGACGAACCCGTGGTTGGCATGATCACCGAGTGGATGACCGCCGAAGGGCTGCAGAAGCGCGAGGCCGGCGGAGATCTGGGCGGCACGATGCGGCTGGGCGCCTATCAGGCCAAGCTTGGCGGCAACAGCGTCGTCGCTTCGATCTATGGTTCGGAAGATATCAGCGAGCGGCATCGTCACCGCTACGAGGTCAATACGCGGTACAAGGATGTGCTGGAGCAGGGCGGGCTGGTCTTCTCGGGAATGTCGCCCGATGGGTCACTGCCCGAAATCGTCGAGCGGCCGGATCATCCCTGGTTTGTAGGCGTGCAGTTCCACCCAGAGCTCAAATCCAAGCCTTTCGACCCGCATCCCTTGTTCGCAAGCTTTATCGAGGCGGCAGTGAAGCACAGCCGTCTGGTCTAAGGTAGCCGGCGACAACCGCCTGAGGCCGGAGGCACGGCGGATACGCATGCGTCGCGATCATATTCATCGGCGAGCGCCTTGAGCGCGTTGGCGGTTTGACGATCGGCAATTCCGACCGCGAGCAGCCGACATTGCGCCGCCTTCTCCCTAAGCCGGTCCGCTTCATCTTGGAGCGGATCGTCCGCCTTCTCAAATGTCTTATGCATCTACGCCGACCACTCGCTCAAAGTGTCATTAACGCGGGTGTGAATCAGAGGTTCCGGTGTCTCGCCGGATTGTAAAAAATAAGCAAAGGGCGCCCGGACCGCAATCCGAACGCCCCCCGCCGCGGCACCCAAAGGGAGGAAGGCACCGCTAGCCTTGCATGGCCCTATGCTGCTTCGGCCTTGTGCGTGATCGCCGCTGGCTTTCCCGCGCCGTTCACTTCGATCTTCTTGGGCTTCATCGCCTCGGGGATTTCGCGGACAAGCTCGATCACGAGCAGGCCATCAGACAGGTCGGCGCGCTCTACCCGCACGAAATCGGCGAGTTCGAAGCGGCGCTCGAAGCCACGATTGGCGATTCCCAGGTGCAGATAGTCTCCTTGGTGATTCTCATTCTCGCTTGCCTTGCGGCCGGCGACGAGCAGCAGGTTCTGCTGCGCGGTGATGTCGATCTCGTCGGACTTGAAGCCGGCAACCGCCAGCGTGATCCGGTAGCGGTCCTCAGCGACGCGCTCGAGATTGAACGGAGGATAGTTTTCGCTAACGGACTGACGCGCACTGGCTTCGAGCAGGTCGAAGAGGCGGTCAAAGCCGATCGTCGAACGACGGAAGGGAGTGAAATCAAACTGACGCATTTTCAAAGCCTCCTAAGGAGCGAGTTGAACCTACAAGCACCCGCACAAAGGCGCGGTGCATTTCATCCGTCATCCATCTGGCCTGGCGGATTTTTACAATCTGGGTAGCGAAATTTTAGTTTCAAGAGCGCCGGGGCAACCCGGAATACGGCGATTCACCGAGCCAACGCTGGCTTCGGCTTACCAAAGATTCACTTTGTGGCTAAATCATACTAAATGAGTGGAGATTGGGCGGGCAGACACAAAAGCATCAAGGGGAACTTATGAGCCTAGCCACACTAACCCTTTCGCTCCTGGCGAGTTCGCTTCTCTCTTCTACGCATGCGGATGGCCTGACGGACCCGGTCGTGGCGGCTCCCGCTACCGCCGCTGTCGCTAACGATCCCGCCGTTGATGATGATCAGGATAAGGCGCCCGAGATCGTCGTGACGGGCCGTCGTCGTCAGGAAACCGCGCAGGAAGTACCGCTCTCGATCACCGTGCTATCGGCCGGGCAGGTTGATGCCACCGGCAATTTCAATGTCGGCAAGCTTCAGCAACTCACGCCCACCCTGCAATATTATTCATCCAACCCGCGCAACTCGGCGATCAACGTCCGCGGCCTCGGCGCACCGTTTGGCCTCACCAGCGACGGCTTCGAGCAGGGCGTCGGAATCTATGTCGATGACGTCTATTACGCGCGCGCCGCTTCCTCGACCTTCGACTTTCTTGATCTCGCTCAGATCGAAGTTCTGCGCGGACCGCAGGGAACGCTCTACGGCAAGAACACCACGGCGGGCGCGATCAACATCACGACCAACCAGCCGACGTTCCACTTCGAGGGAAAAGCGGAAGTCACGATTGGCAATCTGAACTTCAAGCAGTTCAAGGCTGCGGTGTCGGGCCCGCTCAGCAGCAATGTCGCCGCGCGCCTGGCCGTTTCGTCGACCAACCGCCGCGGAACGATCTTCAATGTAACCAGCGGTAACTGGATCAACGAGCAGGACAATATCGGCCTGCGCGGTCAATTGCTGTTCCGCCCGAGCGACACTCTGTCGATCACGCTCTCCGGCGATTACAGCGATCAGAACCCGGAATGCTGCGGTACCGTATTCGTTCGCACTGGCGCGACCCAGCGGGTTCTCTCCCGCCAGTATGCCGCTCTCGCTGCCGCGCAGAACTATCAGGTGGTCAGCACCAATCCGTTCGATCGCGTGACGGACATCGACGCCAATCTCAACGCCGGCAACATCATCGGCGGCGCTGCGCTGCGGGTGAAATGGGATGTCGGGCCGGGCACGCTGACCTCGGTCACCGCGTGGCGCTTCTGGGACTGGAAGCCCGAGAACGACCGTGACTACACCGGCCTGCCGATCGTCTCGAAGTCGCAAAATCCCTCGCAGCACGATCAGTACACCCAGGAATTCCGATACAATTTCAAGGGCAAGGATGTCGGCTTCGTCATCGGCGCGTTCGGCTTCTACCAGCGCATCGATACCCAGGGGACGGAGCAGCAGGGCGCCGCATCGAGTCGCTGGAACCTGACCAACGCCGGTCAGATCAGCGCCAATATCCTCGACGGCCTCGTCGCGCTCAACACCCAGTATCTGAAGAACACCAGTGCCGCGCTGTTTGGTCAGGTCGATTGGGAAATCGCGCCAGGTCTCACCATCCAGCCCGGCGTGCGGCTGAACTATGACAAGAAGGAAGGATTCTATCAGCGGCGCGTGTTCGACGGGCAGGGCAATCCCGTGCTCTTCGGGCAGACCGATCCGGTGAAGGTTGCTCAGCGCGGCGTCTTCGCGCCGCAGCTCAGTTCGCCCGAATTCAGCGCGTGGAACTTCAGCTATGATCTCACGCTCAGCTATAAGCTGGCGCAGGATGTGCTGGCCTATGGCACCTACGCAAAGTCGTTCAAGTCGGGTGGCATCAACCAGAACGGCCTGCCGACCGACGCGGCTGGCAACCCGATCACCGCTGCCGGCACGATCAAGCCAGAGTCGGTCAACCACTTCGAGATTGGTATCAAGGCGCAGTTCCTTGATCGCCGCGCGACGCTGAACCTCTCGGCCTTCCGCACGACCATCGACGACTATCAGGCGACCGTCACCAACGGGCAGCTTGGCGTGCTTCGCGGGTATCTCGCCAATGCGGAGAAGGTGCGCGTCCAGGGTGTCGAAGCGGACTTCTCGATCCGGCCGAGCGAGCGCTTCACCGCCTATGGCAATGCAGCTTACACCGATGCGAAATATGTGGAGTTCGTCGATGCGCCGTGCCCGCCCGAACTGGCGGGGGGCACCGCAGTGGGCGGGGGGCAGACCCCAAGCGCTCCGGGGACCCCGGGCGGACTCAGCCCCGCCAATTGCGACATTTCGGGGCAGGTGCTGCCGGGCGTGTCCAAGTGGGCCTTCTCCTACGGTGCCGAGGGCAATGTGCCGGTCAACCTGTTTGGCAAGGAGGGGCAAGTGTATCTGGGCGTCGATGCCAATTCCCGCTCGAGCTTTTCCTCCAACCCTTCGGCATCGGCCTATACTTGGGTGGAGGGTTATACGCTCGCCAATGTCCGACTCGGTTTCCGCAGCAGCGAGGGCTTCAACATCTATGGCTGGGTGCGGAATGCGCTGGACAAGGAGTATTTCGAGCAGCTGACAGTCGGCCCGAGCAATACCGGGCTCATCGTCGGCCAGCCGGGCGATCCGCGTACCTATGGGCTTACGATCAGCGCATCGTTCTGATCGTTTCGAGCTGGTGCCGTGCCATGGCCGGGCGGCGCTGGAGGGAGGAGGAAGCTGCGCGCATCCTCCTCCCTATTCCCATCGCCCCGGGGCCTTCGTCGCAAGGGTGGTGGCGCCGGGAGGCAGAATGCGAAACGGCCGGACTGTTTCCAGCCCGGCCGCCTGCGTGACGATTGCGCGTCAGCCCCCTTTGTCAGGCCTCGCCCACACGCTCGTTCTTGCCAACGAGCGGGACTAAGCCCTCCCCGAACCACGGCCATTACTGCCTGCGTTTCGACAAGGGTTTGCTACGAGCGAGAGCCGGGTTTGTCACCGGCTTTGGAGCGGCGGGCGACAGTTTGACGTCACCCTGTGTCGATTCCGCAACATACCTATGCACGATGGGAATTGGCTGCGGCGCATTGCCAGCTCCCGCGAACCTGCCCTAGAGCCGTGTTCTGATGACCATATCCGCTCCGGAAAACCGATGCTGATTTCGCGCTATGAGCGGATGATTGCCCGCCGCTACCTGCTGCCCGGGCGCAGCGAGGCGTTTATTGCCGTGGTCGCCGGCTTCAGCCTTGTCGCGGTTATGCTCGGTGTTGCTGCGCTCATCGTCGTAATGAGCGTTATGAACGGCTTCCGCGCCGAGCTGTTCGACAAGATCACGGGGTTGAATGGCCATGCCGTGGTGCAGGGCTATGGCGGCCAGTTGCGCGACTGGCAGCAGGTGGTAGCCGATGCGAAGGCCACGCCGGGAGTCACGGATGCCACGCCGTTGATCGAGCAACCCTTGTTCGCCAGCTTCAACGGTCGCGTCGAGTTCGCGCAGGTTCGTGGGATGCGGGTGGAAGACATCCGTAACAACCCGGCGCTTAAGGGCAAGGAAGTGCTAGGCTCACTCGCCAGCCTGAAGGATGGCGCGGAGCAGGTCGCGATCGGTAGCCGCCTCGCCGAATCGCTTGGGGCCACGATCGGTAGCAAGATCTCGATCATCAATCCGCAAGGCGTCGCCACGCCCTTCGGCACCAATATGCGCGTGGTGCAATATACGGTGGCCGCGATCTTCGAGGTGGGCATCTACGATTTCGACAAGATATTCGTGATTATGCCGATTCCCGACGCGCAGACTCTGCTTCTGCTGGGGGACGGAGTCTCGATGGTGGAGATCGATACCAACAACCCCGACAAGGTCAGTAGGATACTTGCTCCGCTGGTGGACAAGGTGGGAAGCCGCGGGCAGATAACTGATTGGCGCATGATGAACCGCGAGCTGTTCGAGGCTCTTGCGGTCGATCGGATCGTGTCGTTCGTGGTGCTTTCGATCATTCTCGTCGTGGCTTCGTTCAATATCGTATCGTCGCTGATCATGCTGGTCCGCGCCAAGATGCGCGACATCGCGGTGCTGCGAACGATGGGCGCGACCCGCGGCGGGCTGATGCGGATCTTCGTGACCGTCGGCACCGCGATCGGCGCGGTGGGCGTGGCGGCAGGCGCGGCGCTCGGCTTCCTGTTCATCACATTCCGCGCGCAGGTCGTCCAGCTTATCGGCCTGGTCACCGGCCAGCAGATCTGGGACCCGTCGATGCGCTTCCTGACCGAACTCCCCGCAAAGACCGACCCGTTCGAGACGATCGGCATCTGCGTGATGGCCTTGCTCTTCTGCTTCCTCGCGACGCTATACCCCGCGTGGAAGGCCGCGAGCACCGATCCGGTGCAGGTGCTCCGCTATGAGTGAGCCGATCCTCCAGACCCGCGCGCTCAAGCGCAGCTTCACCCAGGGCGAGACGACCCTCCACGTCCTGCGCGGCGTGGAACTCGATGTGCATGCGGGCGAAATCGTCGCGCTGCTAGGCCCCTCCGGCTCGGGAAAATCGACGTTGCTGCAAGCGGTCGGTCTGCTCGAAGGCGGCTTCGAAGGCTCGATCCGCATCGGCGGCAAGGAAGCGGCCCAGCTCGACAATGCCGGCCGCACCGAGGTTCGGCGCGACAGCCTGGGCTTCATCTATCAGTTCCACCATCTGCTTCCCGATTTCAACGCGATCGAGAATGTGGTGCTGCCGCAGATGATCCACGGCGCCACCCACGCGGATGCAGACAAGCGCGCCGAGCATCTGCTTACTACGCTGGGGCTGGGCGGACGCCTGACGCATCGGCCGAACCAACTCTCCGGCGGTGAGCAGCAGCGCGTCGCGGTCGCCCGTGCGCTCGCCAACCGCCCGGCACTCGTCCTCGCTGACGAACCCACCGGCAATCTGGACGAAGCAACCGCGGACAAGGTTTTCGCCGAATTCCTGAATCTGGTGCGGGGCGAGGGATCGGCAGCGTTGATCGCCACGCACAACGAACGCCTCGCTGAACGGATGGACCGCGTGGTGCGGCTGCATGACGGGATCCTTGAATGACTAGGATCACCGAAATTCCCGTGAACACCGCCACGGGTGAGGCGGACCTTTCGCCCTATGCGGGGCAGGTGCTGCTGATCGTCAACACCGCCTCCAAATGCGGGTTCACGCCGCAATATGAGGGACTGGAGGCGCTGTACCGGAAGTATAAGGATCGCGGATTCGCGGTGCTGGCATTCCCGTGCAACCAGTTCCGCGCGCAGGAACCCGGCGACGCTGCCGAGATCGCGAACTTCTGCACGCTCACCTATGACGTGACCTTCCCGGTATTTCCCAAGATCGACGTAAATGGGCCGCAGGCGGCGCCGTTGTTCCAGCATCTCAAGACGGAAGCGCCGGGGGTGCTGGGATCAAAGGGGATCAAGTGGAACTTCACCAAGTTCCTGGTGGACCGCTCGGGCAAGACCATCCGGCGTTACGCGCCGACCACCAAGCCCGAGGCGATCGAGGCGGATATCGCGAAGCTGCTTTAAAGAAGCACAATCGTCATCCCGGGCTTGTCTTGAGATCCACCCCTCGGCATGCGACTGCCAAGAGGCTCAAGCGGCTACCGTGTTGCCCGGTGGGCCGCGGAACAAGTCCGAGGTAACGGGGAAGACCTTAGCAACAGCCTACGCGTCACACGCGCACCCCGGCGGTTTGCGGCAGGTCAGGTGCCGGGCGATACAACTATCGCCGCATGCCTTGCCCTTGGTGCAGATACGGCAGCAGCCCGATCCCGAGCGCCCCGCGCTGCATGGATTGACCGCGGGGCCGGTGGCGAGAAGTGCCGCAAGGAGCAGATAGCGCATCCGGTCAGGCTGGCGTTGACCTCAGATGGTGCCAGCGGAACTTGCTCCGGAACGGAAGGCAGATCCGGTGGGTGCGGTAAATCCGCCGTCATTGCCTCCATCTTGGATATAACGCGCAAGTGGTGGGGCGGGAGGAGGGCACCCCACCACCGCGCGTGAGAACGGCGTGCGCGCCAAGACGCACGCCGCCCCCTTAACGATTGCCCGCGTAAGGCAGGCAGATCACGTACTGGCCATTAGGCTCCATCGCCTGGGTATCGGCCTTCTCTTCACCTTCGATCAGCGTGCGCAGTCCTGCGAGCATGCCGATCATGCTGGTCGCGCCCTTGAAAGGCTTGCCGCGCGGATCGCGGCGCGGTTTCGGCCGGGCGTTGCGCGGATCCCGGCGGCGGGCCGGCGGCACCATGCGCTGCATCCTCGCCGCGACGGAGGCCGCGTCATCCGCTCGCCCGAATTCGCGCCAGACGATACGAAAGCCCTTGGGCACTTCGGTCCAGTCTTCGCCCTCGGCCCGGATCAAATCGCAGCCGCAACGGTGGCAAATCGCGAAATCCAGGCCCTGGTTCTGGTGGTGGGTGGTGCCGGCGCTGTGCCCGGCGATGGCGCAAAGCATAGTCATCTCAATGCACTCCCTGCGCGCCCAGAGCCTCAAGACGAAAGGCTGCCAGATCGCGGAATTGTTCGTCGTCGCATTGCATTGCGATCGCGGGGTTCCAGATTTCAAAGCTGTCGCCGGCGCCGACGAACAGCGCGTGGCGCTCGATCCTGCCCAAATGGCGCATCGCGCCGGACAGAGTGAGCCGCGTAGCATTTCGCGGTAGCCGGTCGGTTAGCGCAAAGCTGCGCCGCATCCGGTGATAATGCGCGCCGGCGCTTTCGCCGCGCGCTTCGCCGTCCAGGCGCCGACGCTCGTTGCGCTCGGCGAGCCGGGCAAGGTGATCGCGCCCGTAGCCGATCAGGCAAGCCTCGGACTCGTGCTTGGCGACGAGGATTTCGGCGGCTTTGTCTGCGATAGCTTCGTTAACAAAGGCAGGGATGGCTACGCTGCCATCCGCCGCAACTTCGCAAATCTCGCTCCCTAGATAATAGATACTCATACGCGCCTCGACTCAAACTTCCCTCAGCTGATCCATCGGAACGCATCGCTGCGGGATGGATGCCTTATTCGTGCCATATTACAGCCCGAATCTGGCCCTCCGATGAACCGTTCCGTTTTATCGACGAAACGAATTAACCATTTTTTGGTTTTTGCGATTTATTGTGCGAGTCGCTATTCCGGACGCTTCCGTTCCGAAACAGGCCGTTAAGGGGCACCCCTTAGGCAACGCGGCGTAACGGCACGGTTTTCTCCAAATCCTGTGGATGAAGTAGGCGCTCGCGCTGGTCTTCGCGGACGCTTGGACGTAGCTAGATCCGATGGCGCACTCAGGATTCGTACCGCTTCGGGTTTTCTCCTGTTTCACCATGCTTGAAGGCGCGATCGAACCAAAGGCGATCGCCAAGCGAGCGCGCGAGCTGGGCTTTCCCGCCGTGGCGCTGGCCGATCGCAACGGCTTGTATGCGGCGATGCCCTTTTCCGAAGCCTGCATGAAAGCCGGCGTGCAACCGGTCATCGGTACGCTGCTGGCGGTCAGGCGCCCGAATATGCCCGATGGCGTGACCGCGCCGATCGACTGGCTGGCGCTCTATGCGCAGGATCAGACCGGGTACGAGAATCTGTGCGATCTCGTCTCCATGGCGCATCTCGATCGCCCGATTGAGGAGGACGCGCACGTAACCTTCGCGGATCTGGAGGGGCGGACCAATGGGTTGATCTGCCTGACCGCAGGATCGGAAGGCGCGCTGGCGCGGCTCTACGCCGAGCAGCAGTACGTTGCGGCCGAAGCCTATGCGGAGTCCCTTCAGGCGCTGTTCCCCGACCGGCTCTATATCGAGATCGTCCGTCGACTCGACGAGGTGGAGGGGCGCGCTGAGCCCAAATTGCTCGACTTTGCCTATGCCCGCGATCTGCCGCTGGTCGCGACCAATCCAAGCAGCTTCGCGGAGCAGAGCTTTCACGAGGCGCATGATGCGATGCTTTGCATCGCCAATTCGTCTTACATCGCCAGCGACGATCGACCGCGCTCCTCGCCCGACGCCTGGATGAAGTCGGCGACCGACATGAAATCGCTGTTCGCGGATCTGCCAGAGGCAATCGCCAATACCATGGTGGTCGCGCAGCGCTGCGCATTCGCTGCGCCAAAGCGCAAGCCGATCCTGCCGAGCCTTGCGGGCGACCGCGAAGGCGAGGCGGCGATGCTGCGCGAACTTTCGTGGCAGGGCCTCGATGCGCGCCTCGCTAAAGCAGGGATAACCAGCGCCGAGGAGCGGAAGCCCTATGAGGACCGGCTCGAGTTCGAGCTCGACGTCATCATTCAGATGGGCTTCCCTGGCTACTTCCTGATCGTTGCCGACTTTATCCAATGGGCGAAGGCGCACGATATTCCGGTGGGGCCGGGCCGTGGTTCGGGAGCCGGCTCGGTGGTCGCATGGGTGCTGACCATCACCGATCTCGATCCCTTGAAATTGGGCCTGCTGTTCGAACGCTTCCTCAATCCGGAACGCGTTTCGATGCCCGACTTCGATATCGATTTTTGCGAAACCCGGCGCGGCGAGGTAATCCGCTACGTTCAGCAGAAATATGGCCGCGACACCGTCGCGCAGATCATCACCTTCGGTACGATGAAGGCGCGCGCCGTGCTCAAGGATGTCGGGCGGGTGCTGCAGATGAGCTATGGCCAGGTCGACCGCTTGGCCAAGCAGATCCCGAACCACCCGACCGATCCGTGGACGCTGGAGCGCACGCTGAACGGCGTCAGCGAGTTTCATGCCGAGTATAAGAACGATCAGGGGGTGCGCCATCTGATCGACCTGTCGATGCGGCTGGAAGGGTTGCCGCGTCACTCGTCGACGCACGCCGCCGGCGTGGTGATCGGGGATCGGCCGCTGGCGCAGCTCGTGCCGCTTTACCGCGATCCGCGCTCTGACATGCCGGTGACGCAGTTCGACATGAAATATGTCGAGGCGGCGGGGCTGGTGAAGTTCGACTTTCTCGGCCTCAAGACGCTGTCGGTGCTCAAGCGCGCGGTGGAGTTGCTCACCGATCGGGGCATCGATATCGAGCTCGATACGCTCGGCTGGGATGATCCCGAAGTCTATGACCTGCTCCAGCGCGGCGACACGGTTGGCGTGTTCCAGCTCGAATCCGAAGGCATGCGCCGCACGCTGACTGCGGTGCGGCCCACCAATTTCGGCGATATCATCGCGCTCGTCTCGCTCTACCGTCCGGGCCCGATGGACAACATCCCCAGCTTCGGCCGCCGCAAGCAGGGCACTGAGGAGATCGTCTATCCGCACGACCTGCTCGAACCCATCCTGAAGGAAACCTACGGGATCTTCGTCTATCAGGAACAGGTGATGCAGGCCGCGCAGATCCTGGCGGGCTATACGCTGGGCGGCGCGGACATGCTTCGCCGCGCGATGGGCAAGAAGATCAAGGCGGAGATGGACGCGCAGCGCGAGACGTTTGTGAAGGGCTGCGCGGAGCACAACAAGATACCAGCCGCCAAGGCAAATGAGCTGTTCGACTTGATCGACAAGTTCGCGGGCTATGGCTTCAACAAGTCGCACGCGGCGGCCTATGCGCTCCTCGCTTATCATACGGCTTGGCTGAAGGCGCATTACCCGCACGAATTCTTCGCCGCTTCGATGGCGTATGACATCCATCAGACCGACAAGCTCGCGATCTTCGCGGACGATATGCGGCGGCTCGGCGTCGCGTGCCTGCCGCCCGATATCAATGCCAGCCAGGCGGATTTCTCGGTCGAGAAGCATCAGGAGGGCTATGCCGTCCGCTACGCGCTGGGCGCTTTGAAAGGCGTCGGCGAAAGGGCGATGGAATTGCTGGTCGAGGAGCGGGAGGCCAAGGGGCGCTTCAAGTCGCTCGACGATTTCGCGAAGCGGATCGATCCGCGCATCCTCAACAAGCGCCAGGTCGAAACGCTGGCGGGGGCGGGAGCGTTCGACAGCGTGGAGGACAATCGCGCGGGCGTGTTTGCCGCCGCCGAGACGATCCTGGCCGTGGCGCAGCGCACGCATGAAAGCCGGATCAGCGGGCAGGGCGGCCTGTTTGGCGAATCCGATCCCGGCGGCGGCATCACCCTGCCAAAGAGCGCTCATTGGTCTATGGCCGACCGGACGAGCGCGGAGAAGGAAGCGTTCGGCTATTATTTCGAGGCGCACCCGCTCGACCGCTACGAGCATCTCGCCAAGCTCCACGGCGCCCGGCTCATCGGGAGCCTTAACGAGATTCCGATACCCGAAGGGGCGCGGATCGGAGCGGCCGTCGCGGCGCTGATCGAGGATGCGCGGTGGCGCACTTCGGCGCGGGGCAACCGCTATCTGATGGCGACGATCAGCGACACCAGTGCGCAGACGCCGGTCACCTGTTTCGACGAACTGGTCGCCAAGGACCTGGAGGACGCCGCGCGCGCGGGGGGCTGCGCAATCCTGACCGTGGAACTCGACAAGCGCCCGGGCGAGGACACACCGCGCGTCACCGTCCGGCGCGTCCAGCCGTTCGAGAGCCTGGCGAACAACGCACAGATGGTGCTCGAAATCGCGCTCAACGACGCGAGGGCATTACCGGTTCTCGCCGGCATGGTTTCCGAGCAGCGTGGCGGGCGCGGCCAGATCTTCGTGCGCGCGCCGATCTCCGACGGCGAGGCTGAACTCGTCCTGGGCCGCGATTTTCGCCTCGACGGCGAACTGGCGCAGAAGATCGAAAACCTTCAGGGGATCACCCTGGCCATCCTGAGAACGGCCGACCGCGAGCAACTGGCCGCAGTAGCCTGAGCCGATAGCACCCTCTCGACTCTCGTCGCACCACGCGGCTAGATTATCGAAAAATCGGTATGGAGAGGTTGATGCTGGGCGGGATGCAGGATTTCGAGCTTCGGGTGCCACGGCTGATCGATCATGCGGCTCGCGAGCACTGGGGACGCGAGATCGTCAGCCGCTGGGCGGATGGCACCGAGACGCGAACCACCTGGGCGGGCGTATCCCGCGATGCACGGAAGCTGGCGCAGGCGCTGGAACGGCTGGGGATTGGCAAGGGCGACCGGGTCGCCACGCTCGCGATGAACCATAGCCGCCATCTCGTCGCCTGGTATGGCGCGATCGGGATGGGTGGGCTGATCCACACGATCAATCCGCGCCTTTTCGATGATCAACTCGCTTTTATCGGCAATCATGCCGAGGACCGGATCCTGTTCTACGACAAGGCCTTCGCGCCGATCGTCGAGCGAATGAAGCCGCAATGGACGACGATCCGACACTATTACTGCTTCGATGGCGACGGGCCCGACAGCTTCGAGGCGCTGCTCGCGCAGGAGGACGGCAACTATGCATGGGTGGAGGGCGACGAGCGCGATCCTTGCATGCTCTGCTACACCAGCGGCACCACCGGCAATCCCAAGGGCGTCGTCTATACCCACCGCTCGACCGTGATCCACGCGATCACCGAATTGCAGCCCGCCGAGTTTGATCTTTCTACCCAGTCGGTCGTCCTGCCGATCGTGCCGATGTTCCACGCGGTGGGCTGGGGATTGCCCTTCGCCTGCGCTGCCGTGGGCGCCAAGTTCGTGTTCAGCGCGGTCAACGAACCCAAGGTCCTGTGCGAACTGATGAACCGCGAAAAGGTCACGCACTCGGCCGGCGTGCCCACCGTCTGGTTTGGTATGTTCCAGCACATGGATGCGACCGGCGATGCGCCAGAGCATTTGAAGATCGTGACCATTGGCGGATCCGCAGCGCCGCGCGCGATGATCGAGCGGATCATGAAGATGGGCGTTCGCGTCAATCATGCCTGGGGGATGACCGAGACCAGCCCGATCGGCACGATGGGCGCGCCATCCCATGATTGGGACGATCTGAGCTTCGAACAGCAGGTCGATCAGGTCAGCAAACAGGGCAAGGTGCCGTTCGGCGTCGAACTGCGTGTTGTCGATGATGAAGGCAAGGTGCAGGCGCGCGACGGCGTCAGTTCGGGCCGGTTGCAGGTACGTGGACCGTGGATCATCCGCCAGTATTTCCAGGACGAGAACGGCCCCTGCGTCGATGCGGATAACTGGTTCGACACGGGCGACGTCGCGGTGCTCCATCCGGACGGCGTGATGCAGATCACCGATCGGGCAAAGGATGTGATCAAGTCCGGCGGCGAATGGATCAGCTCGGTGGAGCTGGAGAATGCCGCGGTCGGTTGTGCCGGCGTCGCCGAGGCCGCTGCGATCGGCGTGTATCATCCGCGTTGGGACGAGCGACCGATCCTGCTGGTAATCCGCAAGCCCGAAAGCAACGTTACGGCGGAGGAAATCCAGGCACATCTGGCGGGCCATGTCGCCAAATGGTGGCTACCCGATGAGGTGCATTTCGTGGAGTCGCTGCCGCACACCGCCACCGGCAAGCTGCTCAAGACGGCGATCCGGGAGCAGTATAAGGACTTCAAGCTCGCCGCTGTGTGAGCGCCCACGAGACTGCAAGGCTTGTGCCCGCAGCGCTTCTGGTGAACATTCGGCGAAATGGAAACGGTGAACATTGGATCGGCGGGCGTGGAGGGTGTGACCCTCGGGGCGCGTCCCGAAGCCGTTCGCGTCGTGCCGCAGGAAACTGCGGTGGTCGTGATCGACATGCAAAACGCCTATGCGTCACCGGGCGGATATGTGGATCAAGCCGGGTTCGACATTTCCGGCGCGGCGGGCACGATCGGCAAGATTGCCCAGGTGCTGGAAGTGGCGCGCGGGGCGGGGATCCAGGTGGTCTATCTGCAAAATGGCTGGGACCCCGATTATGTCGAGGCGGGCGGCCCGGGATCGCCGAACTGGCATAAATCCAATGCGCTCAAGACGATGCGCAAGCGTCCCGAACTGGCGGGTACGCTGCTGGCGCGGGGCGGCTGGGACTATGATCTGGTCGATGCGCTCAGGCCGCAGGATGGCGACATCGTCATCGGCAAAACGCGCTATTCGGCCTTTTTCAATTCGCAGCTCGATAGCGTGCTGCGATCACGGGGCATCCGGACGATCATATTCGTCGGGATCGCCACCAATGTTTGCGTCGAGAGCACCCTGCGCGATGGCTTCCACCTCGAATATTTCGGGGTGATGCTGGAGGATGCGACGCATCATCTGGGGCCGCCCGCGATGCAGGAAGCGACGGTTTACAATGTCGAGAAATTCTTCGGCTGGGTGAGCACCACGCAGGACTTCTGCGGGAGTTTCGGCCAGTTGCCCAAGGAGTGAGCCAAATGCCCTTCGAACCGATCAATCCGCCTCAATTCCCGACCCCGATCGCACCTTATTCCGCTGGCGCGAAGGCCGGAAACACCGTCTATGTCTCGGGCGTGCTGGCGCTGGGCGAGGGGGGGGTGGTCCTCCATGTCGGCGATGCCGCGGCGCAGACCCGGCATGTGCTGGACGTCATAAAGATCACGCTGGAAGCCGCCGGGGCGACCATGGCGGACGTGGCGATGAACCACATCTTCCTGAAAGACCTAGGCGACTATGCCGCGTTCAATGCGGTGTATGCCGAGTATTTCCCGGGCGCGAAGCCGGCGCGCTACTGCATCAAATGCGATCTCGTGAAGCCGGAGTGCCTCGTCGAGATCGCCAGCGTGGCGCATATCGGTTGATCGACGGACTCTACTGGGAATCGCATGGCGCTGGCCCGCCGCTGATACTTTCGGCGGGGCTTGGCGGCTCGGGCAATTACTGGTTGCCAAACCTCCCGGCGCTCGCCGCGCACCACCGCGTCATCCTCTATGATCACCGGGGCACCGGGCGTAGCGACCGGGCGTTGCCCGATACCGTCACCGTCGAGCAGATGGGCGACGATATCCTCGCGCTGATCGACGGGCTCGATCTGGGTAAGGCCACCATCATCGGCCACGCCGCCGGTGCGGTCGCGGGGCTGGCGGCAGCGCTCAAGGCACCCGAGCGGATCGATCGCCTCGTTCTGGTCAACGGCTGGTCGCGGCCCGATCCGCATTTTGCCCGATGCTTCGATGCCCGGCTGGCCTTGCTGCGTAACAGCGGCCCGCGCGCCTATCTGGAAGCGCAGCCGATCTTCCTGTTTCCGGCCAACTGGCTGTCCGAGCATCACGATCAGCTCGTCGCCGAGACCGAGCAGCATTTGGCGCATTTCGCGGGCGCGGAAGCCTATGAGAGGCGCATCGCAGCGCTGCGCGCCTTCGATATAGATGCGCAACTATCACAAATATCCGCGCCGACGCTTGCGCTTGCCGCCGAGGATGACATGCTCGTGCCATCGAACTGTTCGCGGCACCTTGCCGAGGGCATCAGGGGGGCGAAGCTCGCGATGATGGGCTGGGGAGGGCATGGCTGCAACGTCACCGACCCGGAAACCTTCGAGCGCCATGTCCTCGATTTTCTAGGGAGCTAGCACCATGCAGGTCGGCGTTTTCGTACCCATCAACAATAATGGCTGGCTGATCAGCGAGAACGCTCCCCAGTACAAGCCGAGCTTCGACATGAACAAGGAGATCGCGATCGCGGCCGAGAAGCATGGCCTCGATTTCCTGCTCTCGATGATCAAGCTCCGCGGCTTTGGCGGGAAGACCGAGTTCTGGGAGTACGGCCTGGAGAGCTTCACGCTGATGGCGGGGCTCGCCGCCGTCACGGAGAAGATCAAGATCTACGCGACCTGCCCGACGCTCGTCATCCCCCCGGCCTTTGCCGCGCGGATGTGCAACACGATCGACAGCATCAGCCATGGCCGCTTCGGGCTCAACCTGATTACCGGCTGGCAGAAGCCCGAATATAGCCAGATGGGCCTGTGGCCGGGCGAGGACCATTTCCGCAATCGCTACAAGATGCTCGACGAATATGCCCACATCCTGCGCGAGCTGTGGGAGACGGGCCGCAGCGACTTCAAGGGCGACTATTACCAGATGGACGATTGCCTCGTCCGGCCCCAGCCGCAGGGGGACATGAAGATCATCTGCGCGGGCTCTTCGGACGAGGGCCTGGCCTTCAGCGCGCAATGGGCGGACTATGCCTTCTGCCTGGGCAAGGGCGTCAACACGCCCAAAGCCTTTGCCTTCAACAACGAACGCCTGGCCGCCGCGCTCGAGAAGACCGGGCGCGACGTATCCGTCTTCGTGCTGATCATGGTGATCGCCGCCGAGACGGACGAGGAAGCGATGGCAAAGTGGAAGTCGTATAATGACGGCGTCGACCATGATGCCATTGCCTGGCTCGCCAATCAGGGCGCGGCGGACAAGGTCAACGCGACCACCAACGTCCGCCAGCTCGCCGCCCCCGAAGGCGCGGTGAACATCAACATGGGTACGCTTGTCGGCAGCTATGAAAGCGTCGCGCGGATGCTGGACGAGATGGCGGAAGTGCCGAATACGGGCGGCGTGCTGCTGACCTTCGATCATTTCCTGGAAGGCGTCGAGAATTTCGGGACGCGTATCCAGCCGCTGATGAAGAGCCGACAGAAATAATTGCGCGTCGAAAGGTGACACAAAGGTGACACCAAGAACGCCGTTTCCGGCGACTGTTCGGACTTGTCAAAGAGCGGCCATCCAGAGGGCTGGCCGCTCGATGCAAGCAGACGAAATCCTACATTGCAAGGGCGATGTGGAGAGCCGCGAGACCGGCTAAGTTGGCCGCGCCGCTCGATGGAGCCGGGCGTCTGAATGCCGTTCCGAACCCATCCGCTTGCCTCTGCCACCCTATCGCTTATGGTAACGCTACCACGCGCAACAAGCGGGAGACGGGGATGAGGATGGTTCGGGCGCTTTGGGCGATTATCCTGTTGTGCGTAGTGCCGATCGCGCAGGCGCAGGAGCGGTCGCATTGGGTGGCGGGATGGGCCACGGCGCTGATGGTGCCGACGAACGAGAATATCGCGGCCGATGCCGACCTGACCGACGCGACGCTGCGCCAGGTGGTGCGGATCACGCTGGGGGGCAGGCAGCTTCGCGTGCGGCTGTCCAACGTCTTCGGCAATGCGCCGCTCACCATCGGGGCGGCGAGCATTGCGCGCTCCGCCAACAATGCCAGCGCGAAGATCGATCCGGCCAGCCTGAAGCGGCTGACGTTCAACGGGGAGGCGAGGGTCGTCATTCCGGCGGGGGCGGAATATTGGTCGGACCCGGTCGCGCTGCCGGTGGAGGCGGGCGCGGACCTGACGATCAGCCTGTACCTGCCGAAGGCGCCGGACCGGCAGACCAGCCATCCCGGCGCGCGGGCGCACAGCTATTTCGCCAAGGGCGATCAGGCGGGCGCGGCGGACCTACCGGGCGCGAAGACGGGTACGCGCTGGTATCTGCTCGGCGGGATCGAGGTGGATGCGCCGGGGGCCAGCGCTGTCGTGATCCTGGGGGATTCGATCACCGATGGATATGGCGTGCAGCCCAACACCAATCTGCGCTGGCCCGACGCGCTGATGCTGCGGATGCGCGCGGATCCGGCGACGCGGAACATGGCGGTGCTCAATGCGGGGATTGGCGGCAATCGGCTGCGGCTGGACGGGGCGGGGCCGAACGCGCTTGCCCGGTTCGAGCGCGAGGTGCTGTCGCCACCGGGCGTGACGCATCTGATCGTGATCGAGGGGATCAACGATCTGGGCACGCTGACCCGCGAAGCGCCCGCGACGCCCGAGCAGCATGCCGCTTTGGTGAAGGAGATGATCGGGACACTCCAGCAGATCGTTACCCGCGCGCGGGCACGCGGCATCAAGGTGATCGGCGGGACGATCATGCCCGATGGCGCATCGCCATTCTATCATCCCGATGCGGCGAACGAGGCGGATCGCGCGGCGGTGAATGCCTGGATCCGGACGCCGGGCAATTTCGATGCGGTAGTGGATTTCGATGCGGTGATGCGCGATCCCGCAAACCCGCTGGTGCTGCGCGCCGATCTGGATTCGGGCGACGGGCTGCACCCATCGATGATGGGCTATCAGGTGATGGCGGAGGCGGTGCCGCTGTCGCTGCTATCGCCCAAATCGAAGGACAAGGGACGGCAGGTTCCCCCACCGCCGCCCGCGATCGCGCTGACCTTTGATGACATGCCCGCGCATGGCCAATTGCCGGTGGGGACGACATGGCCGGAGGTGGCCGACGGGATCATCGCTGCGCTGAAGGCGGCGGATGCCCCAGCGACGGGATTTCTGAACGGGGCGCTGCTGGCCCAGGCGCCGGGTGGCGAAAAGGTGCTCGATGCGTGGCGGGCGGCGGGACTGCCGCTGGCCA
The DNA here is from genome assembly GCF_001591025.1 of Sphingomonas soli NBRC 100801. Classification (GTDB taxonomy): domain Bacteria; phylum Pseudomonadota; class Alphaproteobacteria; order Sphingomonadales; family Sphingomonadaceae; genus Sphingomonas; species Sphingomonas soli. The sequence continues at coordinate 180,413 of NZ_BCTZ01000004.1, read as the reverse complement.
ATCATGGCTGGAGCCACGCCAATCTGGACCAGTTGACCGACGCGCAATTCGCAGAGGAAGTGGCGAAGAATGAGGCGCTGCTGGCGAGCAAGATGGGCAGCGAGGATTGGCGCTGGTTCCGCTATCCGTTCCTCGCAGAAGCCTCTGCCGATCCGGCCAAGCGCGCGCGCATCCGAAAGCTGCTGGCGGACAAGGGCTATAAGGTCGCCACCGTCACGATGGATTTCGGCGACTGGGCCTATACCGCGCCTTATGCCCGCTGCGTCGCCAGGCAGGATTACGCCGCGCTCGCCGAGATGGAAAAGGCATGGCTCGCGGGCGCCGCCGCCAATGCGGATCGCTACCGGGCAATGTCGCGCGCGCTTTATGGCCGCGACATCCCCTATGTGCTGCTGATGCACCTCGGCGCGCTCGATGCGCGGCTGATGCCGCAATTGCTGGAGATGTATCGCAAGAAGGGCTTCCGGTTCGTGACCCTGGAGGAAGCATCGCGCGATCCCTATTACCGCAGCGAAGTGAACCCTGCGCTGCCGCCGCGGCCACAGGGGCTGGAGGGTGCGCTGAGGGCGAAGGGGATGGAGGTCCCGGCGGGGCCGACACTGCCGGATTTCGGAAAGATGTGCCAGTGACGCGCATGCGTCCCGCGCTCCTCGCGCTCGCGCTTCTGGCCCCCTCCGCCGCCCTCGCGCAGGAGACAGAGGATGACGGCTATGAGATCATTGTCTCGGGCATGTTGAAGGAAGACGAGGGCATCGTGGTAGAGGCCGTGCCGCGTTGCTACGAACGGGATGGCGATCCGCTCGACAGGGTGCCAGTGTCACTCGGTGTAGGCGAGCAGCGCGTGATCGGGCCGGATGCGGATGGCACGATGCGCTGGCGTCCTGACGACGAGCCGTTGCTCGGCCCGGCGATCTGGCAGCGCGCGGGCAATGCGATCGGCGACTATCGATTCCGGGTGCCGATCGAGCCCGACAAGCCGATCTGCATCGGCGCGAAGGCCTATGCGACGAACGGGTTTGCCCAATTGCGCCGGATCGTTTCCTCCGAGGGGATGCACGGCCGCTACCTCCATTTCTCGGCGCGGGTATCGACGCGCAAGGCGGGTCTGGTCCGTTTCTGGCTGGCGACGGGCGACGAGCGGAACCGCCGGGGGCTGGGAGGCGATACGCGCGATTCGCCGCTGCAGGGCACGCATGGCTGGCGCACCGTCCACCTCGTCGTCGGGCCCGTGCCTGATTATGCCAATCATGTCAGCTATGGCTTTCTGCTGCAGGGCCGGGGCGATGCCTGGCTTTCGGACGCCAAGCTGGAGGTACTGACCCGGGAGCAGGCGCAGGCGGTCGCCTCGCTGCCGATCTCACGCGTGGGCAACGCCCGCCCGCGCTAGAACAACTCCCCCTGCGGACCGGCGGGCGGGCGGAAGAGATCGGTGCGGACGTTGAAGCGCTCGCCGTCCAGCCCGTAGCGGCGGCAGGCGATGTGGAAGCGGGTGCGGAGCAGGTCTGACCACGGCCCCTGTCCGCGCATTCGCGTGAAGAAATTGGGGTCGTTATCCTTGCCGCCGCGGATCGACTGGATCGTTGCCATCACCTTCGCCGCGCGATCGGGGAAATGCGTGTCGAGCCAGGCGCGGAATAGCGGCGCTACTTCATGCGGCAGGCGGACGGGGAGGAAGAACGCCGCCCGCGCGCCCGCTGCCGCCGCTTTCTCCAATATATGCTCCATCTCGTGATCGGTGATCTGCGGCACGATCGGGGATAAGGAGACGAAGACCGGAATGCCCGCATCGCTGAGCTTGCGGATCGCGGCGAGGCGCTTGGCCGGCGCGGCGGCGCGCGGCTCCAGCGTCATCGCGATCCTGGGATCGAGCGAGGTGACCGAGATCATCACCGCCGCCAGCCCCTTCGCGGCCATGGGCGCGAGCAGATCCAGATCGCGCGTTACCCGATCGGATTTGGTGGTGATCGTCAGCGGATGGTCGCATTCGGCCAGCACTTCGATGCAGCCGCGCGTGATCCGCCATTCGCGCTCGATCGGCTGATAGGGATCGGTGTTGGTCCCGAACGCGATCGGCCTGCACACATAGCCGCGCTTCGAAAGCTCGGCACGGAGCAGGGCAGGGGCATCGGGCTTGGCGAACAGCTTTGTCTCGAAATCCAGCCCCGGCGAGAGATCGTGATAGGCGTGGGTGGGCCGCGCGAAGCAATAGATGCAGCCATGCTCGCAGCCGCGATAGGGGTTGATCGAGCGATCGAAGGCGATGTCGGGGGACTGGTTGCGCGTGATGATCGTGCGGGCTTTCTCCACCGTCACGGTCGTTCGGATCGGCGGTGCTTCGCCGTCGACGGTTTCGCGATCGTCGAGCCAGTCGCCATCGCTTTCGCGACCGGGCAGATTGAAGCGGATGCTTTCCCGGTTGAACGTGGCACCGCGAATGGCTCGACTCTTCGGCATTGCGCAAGGATAAGCTGCATCCGAGAACATAGCAAGAACATGAGAAGGCGCTGGCGGGGGTATTCGTCAACGAGTCCGATCAGCAGTGATTGCCAGGGGGCGGGCGCGTGATAGGCTGCGGCGAAATCGGGGGGCTCATGCGTTCGTTCTTCTTCGCGGCCGTTGTCGCGATCTTGGCTACACCGGCGTTCGCGCAGGATCGCGATGCGTGCCCCGCCGGGCAGGTGTGCGCGAGCGCGCCGGCGACCGTTTTTGCCGCGCTGGAGAAAGCCAAGCTCAAGCCCAAGCTCGGCAAGGATGGCAATGGCGATCCGCTGATCGAGGTGGAAGGGGCACCCTATCATTTCGACGTCTATTTCTATGGCTGCGAGAAGGCGAAGAATTGCGATTCCCTGCGCTTCGAAGTGATCTTCGAGAAGGATGCCGACGCGACGCCGCTGCTGGCGAACAAATGGAATTCGAGCCACCGCTTCATTCAGGCCGCGGTGAAGGACGATGGCCGGTTCGTCATGGCCTATGACGTGCCGACGATCGGAGGCATCAATGCGCGCAACTTTGCCGATGTGCTCGACTGGTGGACATCGATGCTGGGCGAAGCAGGCGACTTCTTCGGGAAAGAGCTTGGCGAGAAAAAGCAACCATGATGGAGCAAGTTCGATCGCATTGACCCGGATCAGATCAATCTCCAATTGAGCGGCCCCGCCCGACCCGTATCAAATCACCGATGGTGAAGGGGAGCGGGTCTATGGCGATTGCGAAGAGAATGCTTGTCGCGCTGGGCGCGGGGCTGTTGTTTCTCAATCCTGCCGCGTCGTTCGCCCAATCGACCGAAGATAATTGGCTCGACTATCTGGAAACCATGCTGCGGGACGAATCGACCCGCTGGCTGGTGTTCACCTACAAATATAACAGCCTGCGCAATTTCCAGGTGGTCGATTCGAATTCCTACGCCACGGTTGTCAAGGCGCGCTTCAGCTATACGAACGACATGAATGACACGGTTTATGTCACGCTGAATGTCAGCGGACGGCGCTCCTGCCTTGCCTATGCATCCGAGCAGAACTTCTGCACCACCACCGGACGGGGAACGCTGCGCTAGATCTTGCGGAGCGCTATCGCTCCATCAGACGCGGCATCAGTTCGACGAAGTTGCAGGGCTTGTGGCGGATATCGAGCTGGGTGGCGAGGATGCCGTCCCACGCATCGGTGACCGCGCCGGTGGAGCCGGGGAGCGCGAAGATATAGGTGCCGCGCGCGACACCGGCGGTGGCCCGCGACTGGATCGTCGAGGTGCCGATGCTCTGGTAGCTCAGCCAGCGGAAAAGCTCGCCGAAGCCGGGAATTTCCTTGTCCCACACGCGGGCCAGCGCCTCGGGGGTCACATCGCGGCCGGTGACGCCGGTGCCGCCGGTGGTGAGGATCACATCGACCTGGGGATCGTCGATCCAGGCGTGCAGCTTGCGGATGATAGCCTCGGGATCGTCGCGAACGATCGCGCGATCGGCGAGGACGTGGCCCGCCGCAGTCAGCCGCTGAACGAGGCGGTCGCCCGAGCGATCGTCGGCCAGCGTGCGGGTGTCGGAAACGGTAAGCAGCGCGATCCGCACGGGGCGGAACGCGATACTCTCATCGATTGCCAAGATCGCCCCGGGTTGTGGACGTGCGGCCGCCGATCCTGACCGCCGAGGCACCGGGCATGCCGGGGAATTTGGGCCACAGCCCCTGGGTCAGCGCCTCACGGCTGGGCGATTTCCGCCCCTCCTGATTCTCGTACATCCAGTAATTGCGCAGCACGGTCATCACATAGCCGCGCGTCTCCCAATAAGGGATGCTCTCAATATAGAGCAGGGGATCGCCGCCATCGCGGCTCATCGTGTTCCAGAGCTGCACCGGCGTGGGCCCCGCATTATAGGCGGCGATCACCTTGGGCAGCAGGCCGCCGGTGACGGAGCCGTCGCGCAATTGCTCGAGATAGGACTGGCCGATCTCCATATTGACCGAAGGCTTGGTGAGATCGGATGCGGCATAGGTGACGCCCTTGCGCCGGCCGACATCGGTGGCCGCGCCGGTTTTCACCTGCATCAGCCCCATCGCTCCGGCTGCGCTGCGGATCTCGGCATTGAAGCGCGATTCCTGGAGCGTGTGGGCGAAGACCAGGGCCTTTTCGACGCGCCAGCCTCCATCGGGCGCCCAGTTCGGCGCGGGATAGCGCGCGGCGACCTGAACCACCGCGCCCGAGGGGCCGTTGTGCGACAGCCACAATTGCGTGGCGGGGAGGCTGAGGCGGCCGGCAAGGCGCGTGAGGGCGGCATGCTCCGGCGCGTTGGCGCTCAGCTTTGCCTGATGCCGGATGACTTCGTCGGCAAGCTGGGTTTCGCCGATTTCGACCAAGGCCGCAGCGACGCGGATGTTCGGGCGGCGTTCCAGCGCCTTCCAGTCTTCGGCGACGAAGGTTTCGCCGCGTACCGGCCGGGTCTCGATCGCCAGCGACTGCCGGGCGAGCAGGCCGTAGAAGGTTTCGCTATATTGTGCGGCTCCGCGAAGCTTTGGCGAGACCTTTTCAGGGCGACCGCACGCCATCTCGGCGCGCGATCCCCAGTAGAGCCCGGCAGAGCGGAGTTCGGTATCGGCGGCGCGGGTCGCAACGCGATCGAAAGCAGCGCCGGCACTTTCGCAATCCTGCTGGCGCCAGGCGGCGAGCCCCGCGACCCAATCGGCCTGGGCAACCCAATTGCCCACCCCCTGCTGCGCGCGGGCGGCCATGCGGCGGGCATTGGTATCGTCGCCGGAGACGTAATAGATCCAGGCGACCTTCTGCTGCCATTCGGTTGCGGATTCGGGCGTGAGATTGACGCCCAGACGCTCGACCAACGCTTCGGCACCGGGACCGTCATCGGCCTTGATAAAGGGCTGGATCGCAAGCGCGACTTCCATCGCGGCATTATCGCTGCTGACCGTGCGGGCGCGCTGGCGCACCGGCGCGCCATCATACCATACGAGGCGCTGGGCCATCGGCAGCGCAGGCGTACTCGTCGCGCCGCGGGTCTTCGCCATGCGGGCGATCTGTTCGGCCTGGGGCAGTTCGGGGGCTTCGGCCAGCAACGCCATCAGCGGGGCGAGTTCGACCTTTGGAGAGTTCCTGGCGGTGTAAAGCTCGGCGCGGGCGATTGGATGGAGTGGGCCGGGCTTCATCGAATCGAGCTGGAGCTGCGCGTCCTGCCATTTCTCGCGGCGGATCGCGCCGAAGACCGTGCGATACCCCTCGCGCTGCTGGCTATCGAGCTGATCGGGGATGCCGTCTCCGTCACGCACCTTGGGCGCGGACGTGCTGCCGCCGTCGCGTGCAGGCGGAGCGGCAGGCGGCTCTTCAGCCTGCGCGATGGCGGGAAAGGTGAGGATCGCCGCAGCGGCGAGCAGGATACGCTTGTTCACAGGCTCCCCCGGGTCAACAGCAACAATTGCTTCCAGGCTTCGCTTTTGGCGGCGGGCCGATCCAGGAAACGCGGATGGAAGCTCGCCACTGCCCGCGTGGTGCAGCCAAAAAGGTTAACATCGTCTAAACCATTGGCGGTGCCATCGACGATCCGTTCCGCAGGCTGGCCGAGCAGCAGCAGCCGTTCGGGCTTGAGCAGGCTGAGATGATGGCGCGCAAGCTGGATCAGCCGACCCTCCTGCTCGGGAGGGATGCGCCCGGTGATCGGCCGCGCTACCGCGAGCGACCCCAGATAGACCGAATCGCGATCCAGCCCGATCGCTGCGAGCATCCGATCGAACATCCGGCCGGACGGACCAGTCAGCAATCCGTCCACATCCTCGGCGCATGGCATATCCGAGAACACGACCAATTTGGGATGGGCAGGACCGCGCGGCGCGATCAACGGGGTGTGCCAGCCATTCTCGGGCGCCGCCGGGCCCATGCGCCAGGCGACGAAATCCTCCAGCGTGGTCGGCAATATCTCGGCAGGCGCGGCCGCTACGGCAGCGGCCTTCGCCACGGCTTCGGGCATGGCCACGGGGCGCGCGAGCCAATCGTGCGGCGCATCGTCCTGCAGCGTTTCGACACCGGCATCGCGCCACCATTCGAGCGCGCTTGCGATCGCCACCTGCCAGTTCTGAGCTTGTTCCGCCCCCATACCCTTTCTTTGAATCCCAGTTGACGTCGCGGTCAATCTACCTTCATCGACGCGGGGACAGGACGTTGCCAGCGCGCGACGACAGGCGCAAGCAGCGTCCCAAAATGAGCATGCAGGGGATTTGGCTATGAGTGAACGCGAGTCGATGCCGTACGATGTGGTGATCGTCGGCGCGGGCCCTGCGGGGCTTTCTGCGGCGATCCGCCTGAAGCAGCTGGCAGCGGATGCGGGATCGGAACTGTCGGTCTGCATTCTGGAAAAGGGTTCGGAAGTCGGCGCGCATATCCTTTCGGGCGCGGTCGTCGATCCCAAGGCGCTCGACGAACTGCTGCCGGATTGGCGCCAGCAGGATTGCCCGATGGCGCGCACCCCGGTGACCGAAAATCACCACTGGATCCTGAGCGAAAAGGGCAAATCGAGCTTCCCCGAATTCATGACGCCGCCCTTCCTGCACAACAAGGGCACCTATACCGGCTCGCTCGGCAACCTTTGCCGCTGGCTGGCGGGCAAGGCCGAGGAACTGGGCGTCGAGATCTTCCCGGGCTTCGCGGCGGCCGAGATCCTGTACAACGAGGACGGCAGCGTGAAGGGCGTCGCCACGGGCGACATGGGGGTGGCGCGCGATGGCACGCACAAGCCCGATTACACGCCCGGCCTTGAGCTGCATGCCAAATACACCCTGTTCGGCGAGGGCGTGCGTGGACACCTGTCCAAGCAGCTGATCCGCAATTTCGATCTGGCGAAGGACAGCCAGCCGCAGGTCTATGGCATCGGCATCAAGGAATTGTGGGACATCGATCCCAAGAAGCATGTGCCCGGAAAGGTGATCCACACCCAGGGCTGGCCGCTGAAGGAAGGCGAGGCCAATGGCGGCGGCTTCCTCTATCATCAGGCGGACGGGCAGGTCGCGCTCGGCTTCGTGGTGTGGCTGAACTACACCAACCCGTATCTCTCGCCCTTCCAGGAAATGCAGCGCTGGAAGACGCATCCGGCGATCGCGGAGATCCTGGAAGGCGCAAAGCGCGTCAGCTATGGCGCGCGTGCGATCAGCGATGGCGGCTTCCAGTCGGTGCCCAAGCTGGTGATGCCCGGAGCGGCGCTGATTGGCGACAGCGCGGGATTCCTCAACGTGCCGCGGATCAAGGGCACGCATACCTCGATGAAGAGCGGCATGTTGGCGGCCGAGGCGGCGTTCGCCGCGGTGCAGGCCGGGCGCTCGTCAGACGAGCTGAGCGCCTATCCCGAGGCTTATGAAAATAGTTGGGTTTACAAGGAACTACGTGGTGTTCGTAACGTCGTTCCTCTGGTCAAGAAGTTCGGCGATACCTGGGGCACGGTCGCATCCGGCGTTGCGATGTGGATGGAACTGGCGGGGCTGCGCTGGCCCTTCACGATGAAGCATCATCCGGACCATGAGAGCCTGGTCCATGCCAGCGAGGCGCGGCAGATCGATTATCCCAAGCCGGACGGCGTGCTGACCTTCGACCGCCTCTCCTCGGTGTTCATCTCGAACACCAATCACGAGGAGGACCAGCCGGTTCATCTCACGCTGAAAGATCCCGATATTCCCATCGGTTACAATCTTCCGGTGTACGCCGAGCCGGCGCAGCGTTACTGTCCGGCAGGGGTGTATGAGGTTGTGGGGGAAGGCGATGATCTGCGATTCCAGATCAACGCGCAGAATTGCGTGCACTGCAAGACCTGCGACATCAAGGATCCGACCCAGAACATCAACTGGGTGGTTCCCGAAGGTGGCGGCGGGCCCAATTATCCGAACATGTAGGAGACTCGCCCGGTCGGCGCTGCTGGCAGGGCTGGCGCTGCTGACGGCCGCGCCAGCCTGTGCCCAGGCGAATGCCGAATATGTGCGGGCGCGTATTGCGGATGCGGCGGGCCTCGCCGGACCTGCATCGGCTGGGTATGGCGCTGCGCTCGCGGCGCAGCCGGGCGACGCCATGCTCGCGCAGCGCGCCTATCGCCAGGCGCTGACGGCAGGGGATTATACGTTGGCGAGCCGCGCCGCGGCGGTGCTGGTGCGCGCCGGAAAGGCACCGCCCGATACCGCGCTGCTTGCCTTCGCCATGGCGCTGAAGGCGAAGGATGCCCGCGGCGCCGATGCGGCGCTGACGCGGATCGCCAAGGGGCCGCTCGATTTCCTGACACCGGTGCTGGAGGCATGGCTGGCAGTGGAGCGGCGCGGCGACCCGATGGCCCCGATCGAGAAGGCGCGCGGCAATGTGCTCGCCACGCGCTTTGCCGCGCATCACCGGCCGCTTCTGCTGATTGCTACGGGGCGAAGCGCAAAGGCGGTGCCGATGCTGGCGGAAATGCTCTCGCCCGGTGCTGACGGCAGCGACGACCTGCGGATCGACGCGGCTGCGTTGCTCGCGGTCTCCGGTCAGCGCAGGCTGGCCGAGCCGCTGCTGGCGGGAGATCGCGCCGATTTCGTGCAGCTTCGCAAGCGGCTGGGCAAAAGCGCGAAGCCGGGTGCGGTGTTTGGCACGGCGCGGCTGTTCCTCGGCGTGGCGGAGGATATCGCGGCGCAGGATATTCCGGCGCTTTCGATCCTGCTGACGCGCGCCGCGCTGTTGCTCGATCCCGCAGACGATCGCGCGCGGCTGTTCCTTGGCGAGGCGCTGGCGCAAGGCGGGCACGAAAGGCAGGCGCTGACCGAACTTGGCAAGGTGGCGGCGGACAGCCCCTATCGGCGCGGGGCGCAGGTGGGCCTGATCGGCGTGTACCAGCGCGCCGGCCACCCCGAAGCCGCGCTGCCGCTGGCAAAGGCGCTGGCGGACGATGCGGGTGCGACGGAGGCGGACGCCTGGACCTATGGCGACGTACTGGCCGGGAACGCGCAATATGCGGCAGCGGCGGAAGCCTATCGCGTGGCGCTGGGCCGGGCGGAGGGCGATGGCGGCTGGGAGCTCCACTATCTTTACGGCTCCGCGCTGGATCGCGCCGGGGAGTGGGGCAAGGCGCTGCCGGCGCTGCGGCGCGCGGTGGAGCTTGGCCCCGATCAGGCAGCGGCGCTGGAATATCTCGGCTATGCGCAGGTGCTGCGCGGTGAAAATCTGGCCGAAGCGCAGGAACTGCTGGAGCGGGCGAACAGGATCAGCCCCGACGATCCTGGCATATCGGCCTCGCTTGGCTGGGCCTATTTCACGCGGGGCGACCTGACCCGCGCTTTGCCCTTGCTCGAAAGCGCGGTGAAGGGAGATCCGGGCGGTGTGGTGCCGAACGAGCATCTGGGCGACGCCTATTGGAAGCTCGGGCGGCGCTACGAGGCGCGCTACGCATGGAATGTGGCGGCGCTATATGCCGGGCCAGAGGCGAAGGACCGCATCGCCGGAAAGCTCGACAAGGGCCTATGATCGAGCGCGCGCCTGCCAAGCTCAATCTGGCGCTGCACGTTCGCGCGCGGCGGGAGGACGGCTATCACGAGCTGGAGACCCTGTTCGCCTTTGTCGAGTTTGGCGACGAGGTGACGGTGGAGCCCGCCGATAGGGACAGCTTCACGGTGACCGGGCCGTTCGCGGGCGGGCTGGCGGGCGAGGGTGACAATCTGGTGACGCGCGCGGCGGCGGCCTTTGTCCGGCGCTTTGGCGGGTGCCCGCACGCGATCACGCTAGACAAGCGACTGCCCGTGGCATCGGGCATCGGGGGTGGATCGGCGGATGCGGCGGCGACGCTGCGCGCGCTGGGACGCCTGCACGGCGTGGCGGACGAGGCGATGTTCGAGATTGCGGACGCGCTGGGTTCGGACGTTCCGGCATGCCTGTTTGGCCGCACCGCGATCGGGCGGGGCCGGGGCGAGCGGCTGGAGCCGGTGGCGGGGATGCCGGGAACGCCGGTACTGCTCGTCAATCCGGGGGTGGCGGTCTCCACCGCGGAGGTGTTTCGCCGCTGGGACGGTGTGGACCGGGGTGCGCTGGCGGGCGATCCGCGGGCCGGTCGCAACGATCTGGAGGCACCGGCGCGGGCGATTGCGCCGGTGATCGGCGAGGTTCTGCAACTGCTGGATGCGCAGCCGGGGGTGACGCTCGCGCGTATGTCCGGATCGGGCGCGACCTGCTTTGCCCTGTGCGACACGCCCGATGCCTGCGCCGCTGCCGCGCAGGCGCTGGCCCGCCCGGGCTGGTGGGTGCAGCCGACGCGGCTCTCGGCGTAAGCGCCGATTAACCACGGGCTGCAACCGATCCTTCGCATTCCCGCACTAATCTTTTCCCCAGCGGATCAGACGCGAGGAGCGGGACGTTCGCCGGTGGCCCCTTGCTTCGGCGGGGCGCCATCCCCGCTTGCACTTGCTTCGCCGAGTCAGTCGGCCCAAATGCCTTCGCCATGATCCAAGTGGACCGCGACGGCACCATCGCCACCATCACGCTTTCCCGCCCCGAAGCGCGCAACGCGCTGCCGATAGCCGGATGGCACGCGCTGGCCGATGCCGCGCGGACGATCGGCGAGAGCGACGCGCGCTGCGTGCTGCTTCAATCCGATGTGCCCGTGATCTTTTCGGCAGGCGCGGACATTGGCGAGTTTGCCAGCTTCACCACCACAGAAGACGCCACGCGCTTTCGCGAGGCGATGCGCGCTGGCATCGAAGCGGTGGCGGCGCTGCCCATGCCGGTGATCGCAGTGATCGATGGCGGCTGCTTCGGCGCGGCCGTGGCGCTGATCCTCGCGGCGGACTTGCGCGTGGCGGGCGACGGCGCGCAATTCGCCTCGACGCCGGCAAAGCTGGGCATCGGCTATCCGCGCGAGGATGTGGCGCGGCTGATCGCACAGGTGGGCAAGGGCAATGCCGCGCGGATGCTGTTCACCGGAGAGATCATCGACGCAGGCGATGCGCTGGCGATGGGGCTGGTGGAGCTGCGTTGGGAAGATCCCGCACCGCTAGCCCGTGCCTTTGCCGATCGCATCGCAGCCAATGCGCCCCAGGCGATGCGGCTGCTCAAGCGGACGATTTCCGATCCCTCGCAGCGCGCGCTCGACGTGCAATTCGACGAAGCGTTTGGCGGGCCCGAATTCGCCGAGGGGTACAAGGCGTTTCGCGAGCGCCGGAGGCCGGAGTTCAAATGACCGAGATCATCCCCGGCGGCGCGGGCGACGTGCTGCTGCTGTGCGATCACGCATCGAACGCGGTGCCGGAGGGCGTGGATCTGCGCGTGCATCCTGCTCTGCTCGACCTGCACATCGCGGTGGATATCGGGGCGGGTCCGCTGACCCGCAGCCTGGCCGCCGCGATCGATGCGCCGGCGATCCTCGCCACCTTCTCTCGGCTTGTGATCGATCTTCACCGTGAGCCCGATCATATCGGCCTGATCCCGCATCGCAGCGACGGGCATCTGATCCCGGGCAACGAGCAGGTGGACCGGGAGGGGCGTATCCGGCGCTTCCATGCGCCCTATCACCGCGTGATCCGCGATCGCATCCGTGCGCAACGGCCCAGCCTGATCCTGTCCATCCACAGCTTCACGCCCCGGCTGGAGCATGGCGGAACGGATCGGCCGTGGGAGGTGGGCGTGCTCTACAACCGCGACAGCCGCGCCGCGCATCCAGCCATCGACTATTTCCGCGCGCAGGGATTGGTGACGGGCGACAACGAGCCCTATTCGGGCCGGCTGCTCAACGCGACGCTCAACCGGCATGCGGAGGGGCAGGGCATCCCCTCGATCGCCATCGAAGTGCGCAACGACCTGATCCGCGATGCGGCGGGGGTGGTGGAATGGACCCAGACTTTGGCGGACCTGACAAATTCTTTGCGCAATAGTCTTGCGCGAAAGGCCTCTATCGCGACATAGGCTTGCGCGCCATGACCCAACGATTCGACAAGTCCAAGCTCCCCAGCCGCCACGTTTCCGTGGGCCCCGAACGCGCGCCGCATCGCAGCTATTATTACGCGATGGGCCTGACCGAAGAAGAGATCGCGCGGCCGTTCGTCGCGCTCGCCTCTGCGGGCAATGACAGCGCGCCGTGCAACACCACGCTCGATGCGCAGGCCGATGCGGCGCGCCGGGGCGTCGAGCAGGGCGGCGGAATGCCGCGGCGCTTCAATACGATCACCGTGACCGACGGCATCGCAATGGGGCACCAGGGGATGAAATCCTCGCTGGTGAGCCGTGAGGTCATCGCGGACTCGGTCGAGCTCAGCGTGCGCGGGCATTGCTATGACGCGCTGGTCGGCTTTGCGGGGTGCGACAAATCGCTGCCCGGCATGATGATGGCGATGCTTCGTCTCAATATTCCGAGCATCTTCGTCTATGGCGGATCGATCCTTCCCGGCCGGTTTCATGACAAGGACGTGACCGTCAAGGACGTGTTCGAGGTGGTCGGGCGCTATGCCGCCGGTGCCTGCCCGCTTTCCGAGGTCCATGAGCTTGAACGCGTTGCGTGCCCCGGGCACGGCGCGTGCGGCGGTCAATATACCGCAAACACCATGGCATGCGTGGGTGAGGCGATCGGTTTATCCTTGCCGAACAGCAATATGGTTCCGGCACCTTACACCACGCGTGAACAAATCGCGGTGGCGGCCGGCGCGCAGGTGATGGAATTGCTGGAGCGGAATATCCGCCCGCGCGGCATCTGCACCCGCGAAGCATTCGAAAATGCCGCGCGCATCGTCGCGGCCACCGGCGGCTCGACCAATGGCGGGCTTCACCTGCCCGCGATGGCGAGCGAGGCGGGGATCGATTTCGATCTGTTCGACGTCGCCGAGATATTCAAGACGACGCCTTATTGCGCGGATCTCCAACCCGGCGGGCAATATGTGGCGCGCGACATGTATGACGCGGGCGGCGTCTATATGCTGATGAAGTCGCTGCTGGCGGAAGGGCTGCTGCACGGCGAATGCATGACGGTCACCGGCAAGACGCTGGGCGAGAATATCGACCAGGTGACGTGGAACCCCGATCAGAAGGTGATCTACGACGCCCGCACGCCGATCACCCCCACGGGCGGCGTGGTGGGCCTGCGGGGCACGCTGGCGCCCGATGGCGCGATCGTGAAGGTGGCGGGGCTCCACAATCTCGTCTTTGAAGGCCCGGCACGCGTGTTTGATTGCGAGGAGGATTGCTTCGCGGCAGTCGAGGCGCGGACGATCCGCGAAGGCGACGTCATCGTGATCCGCTATGAAGGGCCGAAGGGCGGCCCCGGCATGCGCGAGATGCTGTCCACCACCGCCGCGCTTTACGGGCAGGGCATGGGCGAGAGCGTGGCGCTCATCACCGATGGCCGCTTCTCGGGCGCGACGCGCGGATTCTGCATCGGCCATGTCGGCCCCGAAGCGGCAGATGGCGGACCGATCGCGCTGGTGGAGAATGGCGACCTCATCCGCATCGATGCGGAGGCGGGCACGATCGACCTGCACGTGGCGGATGACATTCTGGCCGAGCGCCGCGCGCGTTGGCAGCCGCGCGTGAACGATTACCAGTCCGGCGCGCTCTGGCGCTATTCCCGTACCGTCGGCCCGGCCTATAAGGGCGCGGTGACGCACCCGGGAGCCAGCGCCGAACGCCATGTCTACGCGGATATATAAGAGCGTCTTTGCGGCATTTCTTCTCACCGCGTGTGAAGTCGAGATACCCAACAAGGTAGCGGAGGCGCAGAAGGAAGCGCACAAGGAAGCGGTGAAGAACGCCGCTGGCCGGATCGAATGCGCCCCGCCGGGTGCCGACACCTTCGCGTATTCCTGCGCCATCGATATGGTGCAGTCGCAGGACGGGCTGTTCCTGACGCTACGTCACCCCGATGGCGGGTTTCGCCGACTGCTGGTGACCAGGGACGGACGCGGCGTGATTGCGGCGGATGGCGCGGAGCAGACCGTTGTGACCACGCTCGCCCCCGATCTGATCGAAGTGGCGATCGGCGGCGCACGCTACCGCTTGCCCGCGACCGTCCGGCAATCCACTAAGCCCAAGTGATTCCCCCGGGCGCCCCGATCGTAACCACAGCGCAGATGCGCGCCGCCGAACAGGAGGCGTTCCGCTTCGCGACGCAGCTGGAGGTGATGGAGCGCGCCGGAGCGGCCGTGGCGCGGGAAGCGGCGCGCTTCGCGCTCGGCCGTCCGATCCTGGTGTTCGCCGGGCCCGGCAATAATGGCGGCGATGCTTATGCGGCAGCCCGTTTGCTCAAGGCGCGGGGCCATGACGTCACCGTCGCCACCTGTGGCCAGCCGCAGACCGAGGCGGCGCGCGCAATGCTGGAGGCGTGGGGCGGCCCGGTGTCGTCGCTCTACGAAGCGCGTCCCCGCCCTGTGCTGGTCGATGGCCTGTTCGGCACGGGCATGACGCGCCCGCTGGAGCGCGGAGTTGCGGCTGTGTTCGCCGAGCTGGCAGCGGCCGCCGAGTTCCGCCTCGCGATCGATCTGCCGTCTGGACTCGAAACCGATACCGGCGAGGATCTGGGCGCGCGCCGGATGGACGCCACGGTCGCGCTGGGCGCGTTGAAGCCTGCACACGTGGTGGGCCGTGGCCTCGAATGCAGCGGCCATATCCTGCTCGCCGATATCGGGATTGCGGTGAAGAGCCAGTGGCATAGCCTGGCGCGCCCGGTTCTGAAGGATCCGGGGGCGCTGGACCACAAATATAGCCGCGGAATGGTCGTGGTGGTGGAAGGCGTGATGCCCGGCGCGGCGCGCCTGGCCGCGCGCGCCGCGATGGCTGGCGGGGCCGGCTATGTCATTCTCGCCGGACCCGATGCGCCGCGCCACACCGATGCGCTGGTGCATCGCGCGGTTCACAGCGGCGACGAACTGGGTGATCTGGTCGCCGACGATCGTATCGGCGCGGTAGTGATCGGCCCGGGCCTGGGCCGAGATCGACGCGCCGAAGCATTGCTCAAGGCGGCGCTGGCGTCTCAACGGCCGCTGATCCTCGATGGCGATGCGCTTAGCCTGCTCGGCGGCTCTGCCGCAGCCTGGTTGCAGCGCCGGACCGCCGCGAGCTGGCTCACGCCGCATTCGGGCGAGTTTGCCCGCATGTTCGCGATGGACGGCAGCAAGATCGACGCGACGCTTGCGGCGGCGGAAGCGGCGCGCTGCACCATCCTCCACAAGGGGGCGGATACGGTGATCGCTTCGCACAAGGGCGAGGTGCAGGCGGCACCCGGCGGCTCGCGCTGGCTCTCCACGGCGGGCACCGGGGACGTATTGGCGGGGCTGCTCGGCGCGCAGGTGGCGGCGAACCAGACCCATTCCGCCTCCGCCGCAGCTTGGCTCCATGCCCGCGCTGCGCAACTGGCGGGTCCCGCCTTCATCGCCGACCAGTTGATCGGCCATATACCCCAGGCGCTTTCCGAATGTCTGTGAACGACAATATCATCGTGCGTGTCGCCGGGCGGGGAGAGGGCGTGACCGGCGACGGCCGCCATATGGCCTTTACCGCGCCGGGCGATTGGGTGAGCCCGGAAGGAGCGATCACCCGGGGGCCGCATTATCAGACGGCGCCATGCCGCCACTTTCCCGAATGCGGCGGTTGCCAGCTCCAGCACCTCGACGATGAAAGCTGGGGCCAATATCTGGTCGACCGCATCGCGGGGGCGCTTGCGGCGCACAAGCTGGAAACCGAGATCCGCGCGCCATCGCTTTCGCCGCCCAGAACGCGCCGGCGCGCAACGCTCCATGCCGAGCGGCGGGGGCGGCAGGTGCATCTGGGCTTTACCGGGCAGGGCAGCCACCAGATCGTCGATCTCGCCGAATGTCATGTGCTCGCGCCCGATCTGTTTGCGCTGGTCGCGCCGCTACGCGGGCTGCTCGCGGCTTTGATTCCCAATACGCGCCGTATCAACGTGCATCTGGTGCAGACCGATCAGGGCCGCGACGTGCTGATCGACGGGTTGGATGCCGAAGGGCTTGCCGCTGCCGAGGCGATCACGGCCTTTGCCAGCCGCCACATGCTGGCGCGCCTCTCGATCGATGAGGGCTTTGGGCCCACGGCGCGCTGGGAGCCCGAGCCGGTGACCGTCACGCTGGGCGGGGTTGCCGTCCCGTTCCCCGCGGGCAATTTCCTCCAGGCGACGCCGGAGGGCGAGGCGGCGCTGGTTTCGACAGTGCGAGAGATCGTGGCGGATGCGGGCACGATCGCGGACCTGTTCGCGGGGCTGGGCACCTTCACCTTTGGCTTTCCCGCAGCGCGGGTCTACGCGGCGGAGGCCGCGCGCGATCCGATCATGATGCTCAAATCGGCGGCGGCGCAGGCGGGAAGGGCGGTGTTCGCCGATCACCGCGATCTCTTTCGTCGCCCTGTATCGAGCGCGGATCTTGGCAATTTCGGAGCGGTCGTCATCGATCCACCCCGCGCGGGAGCGAGGGAGCAAGCGGCGGAGATCGCGGCATCGCGCGCGCCGATCGTCGCGTACGTATCGTGCAATCCCGGAACGTTCGCACGCGATGCTGAGATTTTGTGTGAGAGTGGCTACAAGCTCGACTGGATCCAGCCGGTCGGCCAATTCCGCTGGTCCACGCATGTGGAGCTGGCGGCGAAGTTCAGTCGCTAGGGATAGTCCGCGCGCAGGAAGAAGAGGCCGTCCGAAGGCGCATTGAGCCCCAGCCGGGTGCGATCACGCGCCTCAAGCGCCTCCGTCATGTCGTCGGGAGTCCATTTTCCCTGCCCCACCAGGGCCAGGCAGCCGACCATCGAGCGGACCTGATGGTGGAGGAACGAGCGTGCCGAGGCGAACACGCTTATCCGCTCGCCGCTCTGCACTACCTCAAGGCGATCGAGCGTGCGCAAGGGGCTGTCGGCCTGGCAATGCGCCGAGCGGAAGGTGGTGAAATCGTGCCGACCCACCAGCCGCGCCGCGCCCTTGGCCATGGCGCCGGCATCGAGTGGGGCGGGGATGCGCCATGCCAGCCCCTTCTCCCAGGTGAGCGGCGCCCGGCGCTGGATGATGCGATATTCGTAGTGCCGCGCGACGCAGGAGAAACGCGCATGCCAATCTTCGGGCACCTCGACGCAATCGAGGATCGCCACCGGATCGGGCCGCAGACGCGCGTTGAGCGCTTCCATGAGGCGGAAGGGCGTGATCGGGCGCGCCACATCGATATGCGCGCGCATGCCCGACGCATGCACACCAGCATCGGTGCGGCCCGCGCCGTGGCATGCGACCCGTTCACCGGTGATCGAGAAAGCGGCATCCTCGATCGCCTGCTGGACGCTCGGCCCATGATCCTGCCGCTGCCAGCCCATGAACGGGCGGCCGTCAAACTCGATGGTGAGCGCGAAACGCGTCAAAGCTGGGTGCCCCGGGGGATGGGGAAGCCGCGCAGCAGTTCTTCCGCAGTCATGACGCCACGTCCGGCGCGCTGGACCATGGTGGGACGAACAGCCCCTTCCATGCAGGCGATGGTCAGGCGATCGTCGAGCACCAGGCTCGGCGCGCCCGATCCTTCGACCAGTTCGACCGCCAGCACCCGGACGCGCTCGCCGGCATGTTCGAAATAGGCGGCGGGGTGAAAGGCACGGACGTGGCGATCCACGTCAATGGCGGGAAGGCGGAAGCGGAGCCGCATCTCTTCCTTGGTGATCTTCGCGGCATAGGTGATGCCGTCTTCGGGCTGCGGCACCGGCCAATAATTGTCGATATCGGCCAGCACCTGCACCATCAGCCGCGCGCCCATGCGGCTAAGCTCATAGGTGAGTTCGCCCACCGTCTTGGCGGCTATCGGGGTGCGTCCTTCGAGGAGCACCGGCCCGGTATCGAGCCCGGCCTCCATCTGCATGATCCCGACGCCCGTCTCTGCATCGCCCGCGAGGATGGCGCGCTGGATCGGCGCGGCGCCGCGCCAGCGCGGGAGGAGCGAGCCATGGACGTTGAGGCAGCCCAGCCGGGGCGCATCCAGGATCGGCCGCGGGAGGATAAGGCCATAGGCAGCGACCACTGCGACGTCGGCGTTCAGCGCCGCAAAGGCCGCCTGCGCCTCGGGTTCGCGCAGCGTAACCGGAGTGCGGACCTCGATGCCCAATTCCAGCGCTCGCGCATGCACGGGCGAAGGCGCGGTCTTGCCGCGGTTCCCGCGGCGGGGCGGCTGGCTATACGCCGCCAGGACATCATGCCCGGCATCCACCAGCGCTTCGAGCACCGGTACGGCAAATTCGGGCGTTCCCATGAAGATCACACGCATGGCGTGGCTTTACGCACAATCGTCATCGGGGCGAAAGCGGGGATCTGAGGCGGGATGGGGATTGGCCGCATGAGATCCCGGCTTTCGCCGGGATGACGGGTTGGGATGTGAATTCCGGGCGAGGCGGCTTGATGGTGGAGTTTGCGAAGCAACTCTCCTATCTCCTTCGCATGGCATCGCATGAGATCGAAGCGCTTACCCAGGCCCTGTCGCGGCTGCCCGGATTGGGGCCGCGTTCGGCGCGGCGCGCGGTGCTCCATCTGCTCAAGAAGCGCGAAACCGCGCTCGATCCGTTGCTCGCCGCGCTGGAATCGGTGAGCCGCAAGCTCAGCACCTGCGGCATCTGCGGCAATGTCGATACTGTGAGCCCGTGCTCGATCTGCGCTGACCCGCGCCGCGAAGCGCGCTCGCTCTGCGTGGTTGAGGAAGTCGCCGATCTCTGGGCGCTGGATCGGTCGCGGCTGTTTCCGGGCAGGTTCCACGTCCTG
Organism: Sphingomonas soli NBRC 100801; assembly: GCF_001591025.1. Lineage (GTDB taxonomy): Bacteria > Pseudomonadota > Alphaproteobacteria > Sphingomonadales > Sphingomonadaceae > Sphingomonas > Sphingomonas soli. The sequence continues at coordinate 161,223 of NZ_BCTZ01000004.1, read as the reverse complement.
GGCGGTCGCCTGTCGGCGCTGGAAGGGGTTCGCCCGGAAGATCTGCGCATCGACAGCCTGGTCGCGCGGATCGCCGGGGGGGGCGTGGACGAGGTCGTGCTGGCGATGAACGCTACGCTGGAGGGCCAGACCACCGCACACTATGTCGCCGAGCGGATCGAGAGTTATCCGGTGCGCGTCACCCAGTTGGCCCATGGCCTGCCCGTGGGCGGCGAGCTCGATTATCTCGACGAAGGCACGCTGGCGCAGGCGCTTCGCGCGCGGCGTCCGGTGGCCTAGGCTCCGGGTTCTTGCGGGGGCAGGCGGTCCTTGCAGGGGCGGGCGTTAGAAACTAAATCGTCGCCATGGCCATTCTACCGATTGTCGAAGTTCCGGACCCGCGTCTCCGCCTGATCTCCACCCCTGTGGAGACTGTCGATGACGAACTGCGCGCGCTGATCGATGATATGTTCGACACGATGTATGACGCGCCCGGCATCGGCCTCGCCGCGATCCAGGTGGGCGTGCCCAAGCGCGTGGTCGTCATGGACTTGCAGGAGAAGGAAGATGAGGAGGGCAAACCGATCCGCGAGCCGCGCGTCTTCATCAATCCCGAAATCCTTGATCCTGCCGAGGAACAGTCGGTCTATACCGAAGGCTGCCTCTCGGTTCCCGAGCAGTTCGCCGATGTCGAGCGCCCCGCGCGCTGCCGCGTGAAATGGCTCGATGAAGAGGGCGTCGCGCATGACGAGGTGTTCGAGGGCCTGCTCGCCACCTGCATCCAGCACGAGATGGACCATCTGGAAGGGATCGTGTTCATCGATCACCTCTCGAAGCTGAAGCGCGACATGCTGCTCAAGAAGCTGGCCAAGGCGCGCAAGGCGGCGGCGTAGCGGTCGTCCCCGCCACCGCATGATCGTCATCCCAGCGAAACATCATTGTCATCCCAGCGAAAGCTGGGATCTCGTGCCGCAAGCGGTGCCGTGCCGATCGCTTGAGACCCCAGCGTTCGCTGGGGTGACGGGTGAAGGGTGTTACGGAAGTAGCTTGCTAGCCGACCGCTCCCTCTATAAGTTCGCTTTCTGTTCCAGGAGGCCGAATTGGATTTGCTCTCACTCGCCCTGATCGTCGCGGCGCTCGTCATCGGGTTGGGAATCGGCATGTTCGCCGGGGGACGTCCGGCGGCGCAGATGCGGGCCGAGCGTGATGCGCGCGAGGCGGATTTCAAGGCGTCGGCCGCCGAACTCGCTCGCGCGCAGATCGAACTTGCCACGCTCAAGGCGGAGACGACCGGCCTTGAATCGCGCTTTGCCGAACTGGCCGGGCGCATCCTTGGCGAGACGCAGAAGAACTTTCTCGAACGCGCCGATCAGCGTTTTGCCCAGGCGGGGGAAAGCAATGAGGCGAAGCTGAAGGCGCTGCTCCAGCCGGTGCAGGACACGCTCAGGCGCTATGAGGAAGGGCTTTCCAGCGTAGAGAAGGAGCGGGTGGGCAGCTATCAGGCGCTGCGCGAGGCGGTGCAGCTTCTCCATGCCGGCCATACGCAGGTGCGCGACGAGACCGCCAAGCTGGTCAACGCGCTGCGCGCCAGCCCCAAGGCGCGCGGCCGCTGGGGCGAGCAGAGCCTGCGCAACGTGTTGGAGCAGGCCGGGCTTTCCCAGCACGCCGATTTCCAGATGGAAGTTTCGGTAAGCACCGAGGACGGGCGGCTGCGGCCCGACGTGATCGTCCGCTTGCCCGGCGGCAAGAAGCTGATCATTGACGCCAAATGCTCGCTCAACGCGTTCCTTGATGCGAGCGAGGCGCATGACGAAGCGACGCGCACCAGCCACCTCCAGCTCCACGCCGCCGCGATCCGCCGCCATGCCGAGCAGCTCGGTTCAAAGAATTACTGGGCGCAGTTCGGCGACGCTGCCGATTACGTGATCCTTTATATCCCGGGTGAGCATTTCCTGACCGCCGCGCTTGAGCAGGATGACGGCCTGTGGGAGTGGGCGTTCGAGCGCCGCGTGCTGCTTGCCACCCCCACCAATCTCGTCGCGATCGCGCGCACCGTCGCCAGCGTCTGGCGGCAGGAAAAGCTGGCTGAGGAAGCCGCCGAGATCGCCCGGCTGGGCAAGGAACTCCATTCGCGCCTTGCCACCATGGGCGCCCATATCGCCCGCGTCGGCAAGAATCTGGAACAGGCCAGCAGCGCTTACAACTCGATGGTCGGCAGCCTGGAGAGCCAGGTGATGACCCAGGCGAAGCGCTTCGAGGCGCTGGAGGTGTCGAGCGGGGCGAAGGAGATCGAGCCGCTGCCGATGGTCGAAACGGCGATTCGCCCGCTCACCAAGCTGCCTGCAACGCCCCCGATCGGGACGATTGAGCAGGCAGCGGAATAGGGTAGACTGGCTTTTCCTTATTGGGGGGAGGACGAATGCGATATGCCCTGGCGCTGGCTCTGGCGGGCATGGTATCGGCACCGTGCGTAGCGCAGGCGCAACCCGCAGCGGCGCAGGATAGGGAAGTCGCCCTTACCGGCAAGGTGGCCGAAGCGCTCGGTTTGATTCGTGAGAAGAAGCCAGCGGAGGCGCTGGCGATCCTTGATCCGGTGCTGCTCGAATATGAGAAGCTGTTTCCGGCGGCGAAGGGAAAGGTCCGCTGCACCAATGACGAGGCGGCCGCAGGCAAGCGGCAGGGCGACGTCACGCTGATCGCAAACGCATGGTGCTACGGGCTCTGGGCAAAGGGCTATGTGCTGGTCGAGATGAATCGGCTCCAGGAAGCTGTTGCGCCTGCCGCGCGCGCCGCCGCGCTGATGCCCGATAACCCGCAATTTCTTTCCGAGCTGGGCTATATCCATCAGTCGCTGAAGCAATTCGACCTATCGCTGGCTGCCTATGAAAGCGCGGCGAAGGCGGCCGCGTCGATCGCCGACGAGGGAGACCGGAAATTCGAGCTGCGGCGCGCCTGGTTTGGTATCGGATATGATTATGTCGAGCTCGGCCGCCTAGACGATGCGGAGGCATCACTCAAAAAGGCGCTCGAGGTAGCACCCGGCGACCAGAAGATTCTCGACGAACTGGAATATGTTCGCAAGGCGAAGGCGAAGGCCAAGCCGGGCTGAGCCCGCCTGGCCTCCCAAACTCAACTGGCCTTCGCAGGTTTAGCGCCGCGCGCTGCGTACCAGGGTCAGCGTCCTGCCGTCGCGGGCGGTGAGCACCAGCTTGCCGCCGCGATTGCTCGTTACGCTGAGCGGCTGTTCGAGGATGCGCAGCACCGCGAACTCCTGATTATTCTGCGCGCGATCGGCGCACATCCGGCGCGTCGAGGCCAGCGGCCCGGTCTTGAGCCTTCCGCGCGTGAAATCGAAGCTGCCGTTGAAGCGATTGCAACTGGCGTCGCCGCTCACCCGGCCGCCGCGAAAGCTGATATCGGGCGAGGTGCCGCGCGCTACGCGACGGCCGCTAATCGCCTCGATCCGCCAGTCACCTTCAAGGATCGACGCTGCGGGGCCGGGCTTTGGGATAACCGTGAAATCACCGCCGCAACCGCGTAGCGTGCGCCGGCCCTGCGAGATCACCACCGTGTCGCGATAGGTGCGATCGCTCATCCCGTCGCTGCACTTCACATGGGTGATATCCATGCTCAGGCGGGGCGTTTCATAGCGTTCGCCGTTGATGCCGATGATCGGGCGCGGCTTTGGCACGGTGACGTCCGGCATGCCCGCCTGCTTCAGCGTGATCGTTCGGGCGTCGATCGTCGCGGACCAGAAGGGCTCTGTTCCGCTCGCCTTATAGCTCTCCTGCGCGAGCACGGGCGTCGCGCTCGATCCCAGCAGCAGGGCGGCGGCAATCAGCATTCTCATCGCGAAATCTCCTTGGACGATCCCAATCGGTCACCGCCGCTGAACGCACGGTGGCCATATTGTTTCGCAGCCGTTCAGGAAAATGGAGTCCCCGGAAAAGGGGATCGCGACGAGAAAGCGTCAGGCGCGCTGCTGGTTGAGGACCTCATAGGCCATCACGGCGGTCGCCACTGCGGCGTTGAGCGAGTCGGCCTTGCCCAGCATGGGGATCTTCACGGTCAGGTCGCATGCCCTGGCCATGAAATCGGGCATCCCCTGCGCCTCGTTGCCGGTCAGCAGGAAGGTGGGGGCTGCATATCGCGCCGCCTGGTAATCCAGATCGGTATCGAGGCTAAGGCCGACCAACTGCCCCGGGCCCTTGCGCAGCCATGTGGCGAATTCGGCCCAGGGCGCGCGCGCCACCGGCACCGTGAACAGCGCCCCCATGCTGGCGCGCACGGCCTCTACCGAGAAGGGATCGACGCATTCGTCGACAAGGATCAGCCCGCCTGCGCCGACGGCGTCCGCAGTGCGCAGGATCGTCCCCAGATTGCCCGGATCGCGCAGCCGCTCAGCAACCAGCCAGATGGGAGAGCGCGTGCGATCGAGATCCTCCAACTTCGACTCGAATTCGGCGAATACGCCCACGACCGCTCCGGGATTGTCCTTGCCCGAAAGCTTGGAGAGGATGTCGGCATTGGTCTCTACCGCCCAGCCGGTCTTGCCCTCCACCGCGTCGATCAGCGCGAGCACCAGGGGGTGGTTCGCGCTTTCCTTGGTGTAGAACAGATATTGGGGCAGCCGCGCGGCTTCGCGCGCTTCGGTCAGGATGCGGAGCCCTTCGGCGAGGAAAAGCCCTTCGTCGCGGCGATGCTTCTTGTCGCGGAGTGTGCGCATCCGCTTGATCAGCGGGTTGGAAAAGGCAGTGATTTCGCGCGGCATCAGCGGCCCCTAGCGAATAATTGGCGTATGCACAGCCCGTGCGAGGGTCACTCTTCGCCGAAGCGGTTCTCGACCAGCTCGACCAGCGCCATTACGGCTTCCTCGGCACCCGCGCCCTCGGCGCTGATCGTGATCGTGTCGCCGCGCGCGGCGCCCAACATCATCAGATCGAGGATCGACGTGCCAGAAGCGGCATTGCCGTCCTTCTCCACCGTCAGCTCCACCGGATGGCTCGTCGCCAGCGTGACGAACGCCATGCTGGCCCGGGCATGCAGCCCGCGCTTGTTCTCGATGAGGACCGACCGCTGGCAGCGGCTCACGCAGCGGCCTCCCCGAGGACTTCGGATGCCACGGTGATATATTTGCGCCCCGCATCGCGCGCGGCGGCAACGGCCTCGGTCACCTTCATCGTCTTGCGCGCGCTGCCCAGCCGAATCAGCATCGGCAGGTTGATGCCCGCGATCACTTCGATCCGGCCGGCGTCCATCAGCGAGATGGCGAGGTTCGATGGCGTCCCGCCAAACAGATCGCTCAGCACGATCACGCCCTGGCCTTCATCGACCTGGGCGATGGCGGCGGCGATGTCTGCGCGGCGGCTCTCCATATCGTCCTCGGGGCCGATGCAGATCGGTGCGATCCGCTCCTGCTTGCCGACGACATGCTCCATCGCGACAACGAACTCCTCCGCGAGTCGTCCGTGCGTCACGAGTACAAGACCAATCATTCCAACTCCGCCATACTCATGCCACCAGCGGCGCCCCCTCCAGCGAGTCCTGCGGCGCGGTCCGCAGGTCGCGGTGGGTTACCGTGGGCGAAAATCCTTCGTGGCGCAACCGCGCCGCGATCCGCTCAGCGACATGCACAGAGCGATGCCGGCCTCCGGTACAGCCAAATGCTATCGTCACATAGGCTTTGCCTTCCGCCTGATAGCGGGGGAGGAGCAGGAGGAGCAGGGACTCGATCTGCGTTATCGCCGCGGCATAGGCCGGATCGCTGGCGATATAGGCGGCGACATCCGCGTCCTGTCCGGTTCCGGGACGAAGATTATCGACCCAGTGCGGATTTTTGAGGAAGCGCATGTCGAGCACGAGATCGGCGTTGCGAGGGAGTCCGCGTGAGAAGCCGAATGACAGGACCGACAGGGTGGTCTGGCCCAGACCTTCGCCCGAAAAGGTCGAGCGGATCTCCTGCGCCAGTTCGTTGGCGCTCAAGTCGGTCGTGTCGATCAGCCGGTTGGACCATTGCTTGAGCGGGGCAAGCAGCTCGCGCTCGCGCATGATCCCGTCGATCGCCGGCCGGTCCTGGGCGAGAGGATGGCGGCGGCGCGTTTCCGAATAGCGCCGTTCGAGCTCGGAACCGGCGCATTCGAGGAAGAGTGCTCCCAGATTATGCTCATGATCCTCGCGCAGGCGCTTGATGCGCTGCACGATGCTCTCGGCATCGAAACCGCGCGTCTGGCTGCCGATCCCCAGCGCAAGCGGCCGCTCGTCATCGCTGTCGCTGCCTTCGGCGGGCGCGGTATCCAGCAGGCGGTTCAGGAGGAGGAGGGGGAGGTTGTCGACGATCTCCCAGCCAAGATCCTCAAGCGTGCGCAGCACGGTGGATTTGCCGGCGCCCGACATACCGGTGACCAACAGGATTTGCTTGGGACGCCTACTCATTTTCCCTTCCTCAGCCACGGCTCTGCCTGGATAGGCGCGGCCTGATCATTTGCGGATAGCAACGGTGATTCCATGCGCGCCGCCTCCGGGGCCGGATAAGAAAGCGCCGCCATCAGCCGCGAGGCCCCTTGGGAAGCCGTACCACGAAGCGCGCGCCGCTCAATCGACCCTCCCGCGGTTCCACGGCAATGCTGCCCTGATGCGCTTCGACGATGGTGCGCGCGATGGCAAGACCCAGGCCGGAGTGCTGGCCGAATGCCTCGCTTTCGGGGCGGACGGAGTGAAAGCGGCGGAAGATGTTCTCGCGTGAGCTTTCAGGCACGCCGGGGCCTTCGTCATCCACGCGGACGACCAGCGTGTCGCCGTCGCTTTGCGCAGAGATCGCGATGGTTCCGTTTTCCGGAGAGAAGGAGATCGCGTTCTCGATCAGGTTTTCGAACACGCGCTCCAGCCGACCGCCTTCGCCCAGCACGGTGAGCGACCCTTTACTCCGCCGATCGAAGGCTATGCGGATGCCGGCGGGCAGCCCGCGTGCCTCGCGGCCGTCGAGCAACGCCTGGATCAGCGCGCCGATATCCACGGGTTCGAACGTCGCGCGGCTTAGCTGCGCGTCGAGGCGGGAGGCTTCGGATATATCGGTGATCAGGCGATCGAGCCGGTGCACGTCGTCGCGGACGATCTCGAGCAACTGATCGCGGTGTTCGCGCTTCTTGACGGTCGTCAGGCTTTCCACCGCCGAACGGAGCGAAGCGAGCGGATTCTTCAATTCGTGCGTAACATCGGCCGCAAAGCTCTCGGTCGCGTCGATCCGCGCGCGCAATGCCTGGGTCATGTCGGAGAGGGCGCGGGCGAGCAGCCCGATTTCGTCGCTGCGATCGGGAAGGCGAGGGACCACGACTTCGCGCGCGCGACCAAGGCGCACCCGGATCGCGGCACGCGCGAGCAGGCGCAGGGGGCGCACGATCGTGCGGGCGAGGAAGAGGGACAGGAATATCGAGGATAGCGAAACGATCAGCAGGACGATACCCAGCCGGTATCGTTCCGAGCGCACGGTCTGCGTGATGTCGCGCGCATTGACCGTGGTCATCACCACGCCCAGCCCGGTAATAGGGGCGGCGGCGGTGATCACCGGCGTTCGGTCCGGCGCGCGCCATACGGTGGCGGCTGACCCGTGAACCGATTGCGCGGTGCGCACGTCGGGCCAGTCCAGCCCGGCGTCGCGCGATCTTTCCCGATAGGCCGGCGCTCGCGATGCCCCCGCCACCGTGTCGATCACGGCATCGAGAAAGCGCGCAAATTCCAGTCCCCAAGGGTCCTTGTCCGGATCGCGCAGAGTCACGTTGCGCAGGCCCAGTTCGCGGCTGTCGGCAAGCATCTTGCCCTCTTCGGTGAACAGCCGGATGCGGGTGCCCGTGTCGCGGGCCAGGCTGAGCACCAGCAGGTCCCGGCGCTTCTCGTCCTTGTTGGTGGACGCCAGCGCCTGGGCGATCAGGCGCGCTTCGCGGCTGGCCTGCTCGACCCGGCTATCGACCATCCGGCTCCGGTAGGAATCGAGATAGGAAAAGCCCCCGCCCAGCAGCGCCAGCGCGAAGATGTTGACCGCCAGAATCCGTGGCGTCAGGCTGACGCGGTTCGACCATTTCAGACCGAGGGCCTGATCGTCACTCGTCTGAGAAGCGGTATCCTGCGCCATACAGCGTCTCGATAGCATCGAATTCCGGATCGACCTGCCGGAATTTGCGGCGGACGCGCTTGATGTGGCTGTCGATGGTACGATCATCGACATAGATGTCGTCCTGATAGGCGGCATCCATCAGCTGGTTGCGGGTCTTCACGATGCCCGGGCGCTGCGCCAGCGTCTCGAGGATCAGGAACTCGGTGACGGTCAGCGTCACATTGTTGCCGGACCAGTTCACGCGGTGGCGGGCGGGATCCATTACCAGGCGGCCGCGCTCCAATATCTCCTGCGGTGCCTCTTCGCCGCCCTCTGCGCTGGGCGACGTCGCTTCGGTGCGGCGCAGGATCGCGCGGATACGGGCGATCAGCAGGCGCTGGCTGAACGGCTTTGCGATATAATCGTCCGCGCCCATTGCGAGGCCGAGCGCCTCGTCGAGCTCATCATCCTTGCTCGTCAGGAAGATCACCGGAATCGCGCTCTTCTCCCGCAGCCGCCGCAGCAGCTCCAGCCCGTCCATCTTCGGCATCTTGATATCGAGCACCGCCAGATCCGGCGGGTTCTCGATCAGCGCCTTCAAGGCGCTTTCGCCGTCCGAATAGACGCGGGTTAGGAAGCCTTCGGTCTGAAGCGCAATGGATACCGAAGTGAGGATGTTCCGGTCGTCATCGACCAGCGCGATAGTCGCTGTCATCCGGCGATCATAACGCTGTGCGCGTGCATCACCAATGGCGTAAACCACGGTTTGGACCCCTTTGCGCAAATGACACCGATTACCATGGGTTCCGACAACGTTTACCTCCATTGACCCCGCTTTGGCCCGCCTCGTATGCGCCAAGCAAGATGGATGCGCCACCAGGCGCTTTGGGAGGGAATGTTTTGAACGAGCGGACGCCAAGCCATGGCCTTGATGCCCAGGGCATCGCCACGGGCGCAGAAATTCACTGGAACCTGGGAACGGGCCAACTGGTCGAGGCGGCAGTGCGCGCCGGCGAGGGCCAGCTCTCGAAACACGGCGCGCTGGTCGTAGCCACCGGCAAGCACACCGGACGCAGCGCAAAGGACAAGTTCATCGTCCGCGACGCCACCACCGAAGATACTGTGTGGTGGGGCGACACCAATCGCGGCATGACACCGGAGCATTTCGCCGCACTCAAGGCGGATGTCCTTGCCGAAGTCGGCAAGCGCGACGACCTGTTCGTGCAGGACCTGTATGGCGGTTCGCAGCCGGAGCACCGCGTGAAGGTCCGCGTGATCAACGAGCTTGCCTGGCACTCGCTGTTCATCAAGACGCTGCTCGTTCGCCCTGAGGCGCACGAACTGCCGGGGTTCATCCCCGAATATACGATCATCGACCTGCCCAGCTTCCGCGCCGATCCCGCGCGCCATGGCTCGCGCAGCGAAACCGTGATCGCGGTCAACTTCACCGAGAAGCTGATCCTGATCGGCGGCACGGCCTATGCCGGCGAGATGAAGAAGAGCGTCTTCGGCCTACTCAATTATCTGCTGCCCGTGGACGGCATCATGCCGATGCACTGTTCGGCCAATATCGGCCCGAACGGCGATACGGCTGTGTTCTTCGGCCTCAGCGGCACCGGCAAGACCACGCTTTCGGCCGACGCCAGCCGTACGCTGATCGGCGATGACGAGCATGGCTGGTCGGACACCGCAGTCTTCAACTTTGAAGGCGGCTGCTACGCCAAGATGATCAACCTCTCGGCCGAGGCCGAGCCGGAGATCTTCGCCACCACCCGGCGCTTCGGCACGGTGCTTGAGAATGTGGTGATGGACCCCGAGACCCGCGAACTCGATTTCGACGACAATAGCCTCGCCGAGAACAGCCGCGGTTCCTATCCCATAGATTTCATTCCGAATGCGTCGGAAAAGAATATGGGTCCGGTGCCGAAGAACATCATCTTCCTGACGGCGGACGCGTATGGCGTGCTCCCACCGATCGCCAAGCTGACGCCCGATCAGGCGATGTATCACTTCCTCTCGGGCTATACCGCACGCGTCGCGGGCACCGAGATCGGCGTGACCGAGCCTTCGGCGACCTTCTCGACCTGCTTCGGCGCGCCGTTCATGCCGCGCCATCCCTCTGTCTATGGCAATCTGCTCAAGGAGCGGATTGCGAAGGGCGGGGTCAATTGCTGGCTGGTCAACACCGGCTGGTCGGGCGGTCTCGCCACCGATCCGGGCATCAAGCGGATGCCGATCCGCGTGACCCGCGCGCTGCTCAACGCGGCGCTCGACGGCAGCCTGAACGATGCGGAGTTCCGCAAGGATCCGAATTTCGGCTTCATGGTGCCCGTTGCCGTGGGCGATATCGATCCGAACATGCTCGATCCGCGTGCGGCCTGGGCGAACCCGGCTGATTACGACGCGACGGCGGAGAAACTGGTCCACCAATTCGTCGAGAACTTTGCCCAATTCATCGACCATGTCGATGAAGGCGTCCGCGACGCCGCACCGAAGAGCAAGGCTACCGCCTGAATATCCCGGTCATAGATCGGGCCCGAATGAAAGCCCGATCGATGACCGAATATTCCCCGCGCCTATTTGGAAGCCACGCCGAGATCGTCCGTCTCGGCGAAGGGCTGCTCGCCTGCACGCTGGTGCGCGCCGACTGGACGCACGAGGGGCATCTGGCCGCCACGCTCTATCTGCTGACCGAGCGGCCCGATGTGGACGTGGACGCGCAGATCGCCCGGATCATCGCGCGCTTCAACGAAAGCGTCGGTGGCGTGAACGACGATATGCAGGGATATCACGACACCATCACCCTCGCGTTCGTTGTCGGCGTGCGGTTGTTCCTCGCCGAAACGCAGGAGAGGGCGCTGCTCGCGCGCGTAAACGCGCTGCTTGGATCGCCCATGGGGCACCGCGATTGGCCGCTGCGGTTCTACAGCCGCGAGCTTCTCTTCTCGGTGGCCGCACGGCGCGGCTTCGTCGTCCCCGATCGCGCTCCGTTTCCCGCCGGTGTGGCAATTCCGCCCAGGGCTTCCTAGATTGGGGGCACTGACCGGCATACCGCATGTAGGCGTCGGCGGCTGAGAGACGTTGTGCTCCCGCTTACGAACACGGGATGCCATATGAGCGACGCAACGCCCGCCGATCAGGGCTCCGCCGCCGAACCGCCCGCCAGCGATGCCAAGCCGCAGTTCAAACGTTTCCGCAAAAGGTTCGACACCGTCCGCCTTTCGCCCGAGGCCGCGACGCGCCAGGGCAGAGTCGCGACGAGCGCATTCCTGGCCCTAAAGGGGCGCGATGCGATGATCGCTTTCCTCAATACGCATGACGATTCCCTAGGCGGTCGCCCGATCGATCTGGCCGTGGAAAGCGACGCCGGCCTTGCCGCGGTCGAGCAGGCGCTCGCTGCTCGTGCTGCGGGGTAGGGGATAGCGAGCAGTTTCTGCTGTGCTGCGGCCCCGCTGGTGCTAGTCTCGATCCCGCTATGGTTTAGCAGGAGGCGTTTCGAGGAGCATGCTCGACGGTATTCTGGGTCAAGTCACGCAAAACGTGGACATTGCCAATCTCGCGGCCAAGGTCGGCCTGTCGCCAGAGCATGTCGAGTCGGCGGTGAAGGCGCTCGCCAAATATCACCCGATGCAGGGCGACACGGCTGAGGGCGCTGCCGCGTCGACCGGGCTGCCTGTCGACAAGCTTCAGGAGATCATCGGCCACATTGGCGGCGAAGGCTCGCTCGGCAAATTCGCCAGCATGCTGCAGGGTGGTGCCGCAGGCGGACTGCTCGGCGCGCTCGACAAGGATGGCGACGGCAATCCGCTCAACGACATTACCGGCATGGTCGGCGGGATCTTCGGAAAGAAGTGATCGAGGAGGGCGGTCCCCTTCAGCGGGGAGCGCCCTCAGACCTTCCGCTCCGCGATATGCCGGTCGATCACGTGCCCCAGCACCGTCATCGGCACATTGCCGCCCAGGACCACCGCATCGTTGAACGCGCGGAAATCGTAGCGGTCGCCCAGCGCCGCCTTTGCCCGGTCGCGCAGGCGGTTGATCTCGTTATGCCCGATCTTGTAGCCGCAGGCCTGGCCCGGCCAGGAGCAATAGCGATCGACCTCGCTGCGGACCTCTAGCTCGTTCGACCCGTTCGCCGTGATGAACCATTGTACGGCCTGCTCGCGGCCCCAGCGCTTTGCATGCAGCCCGGTATCGACCACGAGCCGGCAGGCGCGGAAACTCAGCGACTGGAGATAGCCGAGCTTTTCGGCGGGGTTATCGGCATAGACGCCCAGTTCGTCGGCGAGCTGTTCCGCGTAGAGCGCCCAGCCTTCCGAATAGGCGTTGAACGCGAGCAGGGCGCGGATAAGCGGCAGCTTGTGGGTATATTCGCCCTGCCAGGCATGGCCGGGAATCGCCTCGTGATAGGTCAGGTCGGGCAGGCTGAACCGGCTGTGCAGGCTGGTCGTGTGCAGGTTGATCCAGAATTTGCCGGGGATCGTGCCGTCGATCGAGCCCGCATCGCCGTAAGCGCCCGGCGCGCCCGGCTCTTCCTCAGGAGGCATGCGCCGCACCTCGACATTGCCGGGCACCAAAGTGTGAAACGCCTGCGGCATCCGGCCGCGAATGTCGGAGACGCGATCGTTCAGGAACTTCATGATCTCCGCGCGGCCCGCATCGCCTTCGGGGAAGGCGAAGCGCGGATCCTTCGCCAGCGCCACCATCCGCTCGCCCACGGTACCTTTCGAATAGCCTTCCTTCTTCAGGATGGCATCCATCTCGCTCTGGATCTCGGCCACCTGCTCCAGGCCCATTTTGTGGACCTCGTCGGGGGTCATCGTCGTGGTCGTGCCCGCGCTCAGCGCCCAGGCATAATAGGCCTCGCCATCCTTGAACTTCCACACGCCCGGATCGCCGGTCGCGCGCTTGCGGTGCTTCTCCAGCTCCTTGATCTGCCGGTCGAGCGCGGGCGCCAGCTTGTCCTTGGCGAGCAGCCAGGCGCGCTGGCCGAAATCGCCCTGCATCCCCACGCTGCGATTGGCGATCGACGTGACCACGCCCCATCCGGCGGGATTGCCCTCCCGGACCTGCCGGATCTGCGTGAGGCACTTATCGAGCAGAAAATCCGGGGCGATCACGCCCTTTGACGCTGCGATCTTCAGCCGCTCGGTCTCGCCATCCAGTTGCTCGGCATAGCTCTCCAGCCGGTCGAGATACGCCTCGGCATCCTGTGCGGTCTTCACCTGATGCTCGGCGTCGAGGAAGCGCGGGATATCGAGAAACGCGCCCACATTCTGCGCCACCACATAGGGCGCGTTGCGCCAATCCCCTACGGCGACGTCGCCATAGCCAAAGCCGAACCCGGTGAGCGCGTTGCCATAGGCTGCCAGCACCACATCCACATTGGTGCGCATGATCGGGCTCAGGGCGTTGGCGTCCAGCTTGTCCAGCGCGGCGATCGACTGGCGCAGGTGCGCGGCGATCGCGGCCTGGCCGTTCACCGATCGGTCGGTAAGCTGATGCTTCAGCGTGGCGCGTGCGTCCTTGTCGATGCCCAGCGACGTCGCCTTTTGGGGATAGAGCTTGAGCAACGCCTCGGCGATGTTCGTCAGCGTCGCGCTTGCCTGGGTATCGGCGTCCGTTTGAAACGTGCGCGCGGCGGCGGGGAATGCGCCCAGCACAAGGCTGGCGCCGGTGCCGAGCAATAGCTCACGGCGGGTGGTAAGCATGGTTACTCCTTGCAATGACGTCAGGCGATGACGGGTTCGACCGTCAGCGAATTCCCCTCGGCGCCGGTGATGCGCACATGCGCGCCGGCAGGCGCATCGGGCCCGCGCGCCAGCCATTCGCCATCACCCACACGCACCTTTCCGCATCCGGCCTCGATCGGCTCCGCGACGGTCACGACCTGACCGATCAGCCGTGCGACGCGATCGTTGAGCAGCGGATCGGGGCTCGGCCCCGGATTGCGGAGATACCATTGCCGCCCCAGCGCCACCGCCGCCGACGATCCCGCGGCGAACAACGCCACCTGAAGAAGCAGCGGAAAATGCGGAAAGAGCAGGGTGACCAGCCCGGTCACCCCCGCACCTGCGGCGACGAAGACCAGGAAAATGCCCGGCACCATCAGCTCGGTCAGCGCGAGCAGCGCCGCGAGGATCAGCCATGCAAGGCCCGGGGAACCCGTGATCATTTCCCAGTCCATGGCTCAGCTCCCCGAAGGCGTGAACGGCGCGGGGCGCGCGCGCGGCGGGGCGGCGGGCTTCGGAGCGCCGCCCGGCGAGCCGCCGATCGCTTCCTTGGCCAGTTCGCCGATGCCGCCCAGCGTGCCCATGAGCTGCGTCGCCTCGACCGGGAAGAGAATCGTCTTGGCGTTGGGCGAGGTCGCGAACTTGCCGACCGCCTCCACATATTTCTGCGCGATGAAATAGTTGATCGCCTGCGCGCTGCCGGTCTCGATCGCATCGGAGACGACGCGCGTCGCGGTCGCTTCGGCCTCCGCGGCGCGCTCGCGTGCTTCGGCGTCGCGGAATGCGGCCTCGCGGCGGCCTTCGGCCTCTAGGATCTTCGACTGCTTCTGCCCCTCGGCGCGCAGGATCTCCGAAGCGCGGGTGCCTTCGGCCTCCAGGATGTTGGCGCGCTTCTCGCGCTCGGCCTTCATCTGGCGGCCCATTGCGTTGACGATATCGGCGGGCGGGCGGATGTCCTTGATCTCGACGCGGGTGATCTTGACGCCCCACGGCGTCGTCGCATGATCGACCACCGAGAGTAGCCGCGCGTTGATCTCGTCGCGCTTCGACAGCGTCTCGTCGAGGTCCATCGAACCCATCACGGTGCGCAGGTTCGTCGTCGTAAGCTGGAGCAGGGCGACATAGAGGTCGCTCACCTCATAGGCGGCCTTGGCGGCGTCGAGGACCTGGAAGAAAACCACGCCATCGGTGGAGATCATCGCATTGTCCTTGGTGATGATTTCCTGCCCGGGAATGTCGATCACCTGCTCCATCATGTTCACCTTGCGGCCGACGCGATAGAAAAATGCAGGGTAGAAATTGAGGCCGGGAGACGCGACCGCAGTGAAGCGTCCGAAATATTCGATGGTGTATTGATAGCCCTGTGTGACGATCTTCACGCTCGAGAAGAGATAGAGCAACACCACGGCCACGGCGACCAGCAGGAAAACATTAAGCGCTTCCATTCCCGACTCCCCTCGCAAACTTCGCCCCTTGGTAGCATAGGGATCGGCCATGACCACAGCAGCTTTGGCCCCGCGCACCGCGCTCTTCCTTCCCGCCTCCAATCCGCGCGCGATCGAAAAGGCGCGCGGGCTCGATGCAGATATGGTGATCCTGGATCTTGAGGACGCAGTGAAGCCGGGGGACAAGGCCAGCGCGCGCATCGCAGCGGTGGAAGCGGTGGCCGCCGGTTTCGGAAGAAGCGCCTCGGCGATTCGCCTGAACGGTGTGGATTCACGCGAGCATGCGGACGATGTCGCGGCGGTGCGTGGATCGAGCGCCGATTACGCCGTGCTTCCCAAGGCCGAGGATGTGGCGCAGATCGCGCGAGTGGCGGCGGCGCTCGGCAAGCCATTGCTGGCGATGATAGAGACGCCCCGTGGTGTGCTCGCCGCGGCGGAAATAGCGGCGCTGCCGGGCGTCGCTGGCCTGATCGCGGGCACCAATGACCTTGCCGCGACGCTCCGCTTGCCACCCCGCTCCGGACGCGAGGCGATGGGTGTCGCGCTCCAGACGATCGTGCTGGCCGCGCGCGCGGGCGATGCCTGGGCGCTCGACGGGGTGTTCAACAAGCTGGACGATGCTACCGGTCTGGAAACTGAATGCCGCGAGGGCAGGGCGCTGGGGTTCGACGGCAAGTCGCTGATTCACCCCAACCAGATAGAGATCGCCGCGCGCTCCTTTGGCCCCCGCGAGCGCGAGATCGCCGAAGCGCAGGCGCTGATCGCCGCTGCATCGGGCGGTGCCGAGCGCTATCAGGACCGCATGATCGAGGCCATGCATGTCGAACAGGCGCGGGCGCTGCTGGCCCGGGCCGAATAGGCGGTATGGATCCCCATCCCCGGACGGGGAGCCAAGACCTTATTTGCGCGTCGCGTCCACGCTCCAGATCCCGCCGCCGGCAGCCGCGAGATAGAGGAAGATGAAGCAATAGAGCATCGCAGGCTCGCCGCCGTTGAGTGCCGGGTATAGCCCCTGCGGTGCGTGCGCCATGAAATAGGCGACGGCCATCATGCCGGAGAGGATGAACGCGACCGGCCGGGTGAACAACCCGATCACGATCAGCGCTCCGCCCACCAGCTCCAGCGCGCCCGCCGTCATCATCAGCGGATTGAGTGGTCCGCTCATCCCCGGCGGAGGGGGTGGCAGGTGGAAGAACTTCATCGTGCCGTGGTGGAGAAATCCCAGCCCGGCAACGATACGCAGCACGCTCAGCAACTTGGACGACCAGCTATCGGGAATCGGCATGATGTGGCTCCTCTCGCTCTTCGTGAGGGGAGCCTTTCACGTTGCCGACATATGGTCAATCGGCGCGCGCGGCCCCGGGGCGGATGGCTCCCGGCAGGATCAGGCCGTGAAGCGCTTGGTGAAGCCTTTTCCGGGCTTCTCGCCCGCAGCTTCCAGCACTTCGACATGGTCGACGCGCGCGAGCGCGGGGCCTTCGCGGCAGGCGTCGGCAAAGCGCGTGACGGCGTCATCCTCTCCCGACGCGATCATTTCGACGCTCCCGTCATTGCGGTTGCGCACCCAGCCGGTGATGCCTTCGGCCTTTGCGGTTCGCACCACCCAGTCGCGAAATCCGACTGCCTGCACTCGACCCGATACCAGAATACGCTTGATTGCCATTCGCTTCCTAACGCGCTTGCTTGCCGCCGATACTAGGCGGATGCGTGGAGCAGGGGAATCGCGAAGTCCAGCAGCTTGGCGCGTCTCAGGGGTAAGTGAGCGCAATGACTTCATATTCCCGCTCCCCCGCGGGCAGCATCACCTTGCGCAGATCGCCCACGGCCGCGCCGCGCAATGCGCGTGCGAAGGGTGAGTTCCATCCAACGCGTCCGGCGCCCGCATCGGCTTCGTCATCGCCAACAAGGGTAAGCGTGCGGTGATTGTCGTCTTCATCGGCGATCGTCACCGTCGCGCCAAAAAACACGCGCGCGCGGTCCTCCTGCTGCCGGGGATCGACCACGCGCGCCGCCTTCATCCGCCGGGAAAGCCAGCCCAGCCGCCGGTCGATCTCGCGCAGTCGCTTGCGGCCATAGATATAGTCCCCATTCTCCGAACGGTCGCCATTTCCCGCTGCCCAGGAAATGACCTCGACGAGCTTCGGCCGCTCGTCGCTCAGCAACGCGTCATATTCCGCTTTGAGCACGGCATAGCCGGCGGGGGTGATGTAGTTGGGGCGGTCCATTGGTCCAATCCGTCATCGCGGCGAAGGCCGGAACCCGGTGCAGCAGGCGTTGGCTACCGGTGGCCGTCGATCCCGGCTTTCGCGGGATGACGGCTCCGGGCTAACCCGGCTTGTTCTTGCCCAGGTACCAGCTCAGATTCGCCGGCCCCTTGCTCCGCGAGCGTTCCGGATTGAGCAGGTCATAGACCACGGCGTTTTCCAGCACGCGCTGCACATAGTTCTTGGTCTCGAAGATCGGGATCCTCTCCACCCAGGTCACCACGTCGATGCTGGCGGTGCGCGGGTCGCCGTTCGCGGCCAGCCATTTGTTCACATTGCCCGGTCCGGCATTATACGCCGCCACCGCCAGCGGGTAGCTGCCGTACAGGTTCAGCATCCGCTTGAAATAGCTCGAGCCGAGCTGGATGTTGTAATCGGTATCGACCGTCAGCGAGTCCCGGTTATAGGCCAGCCCCAGCTTGCCCGATTGCTCGCGTGCGGTGCCAGGCATCAGCTGCATCAGCCCGCGCGCGCCGGCATGGCTCACCGCCGCGCGGTCGAACTGGCTTTCCTGCCGCGCGATCGCATGGATGATCGTCCAGTAATCCTGCTGGCCATCGGGCACGCGCACGGAGGGATAGCCTGCCGCCGTATAGTCCGACAGCCCGTTCTGCAGCGCGCTGCGGCCCACCATCACGCCCAGATCGGGCCGGCCGATCGTACGGCTGAGCTCGGCGGCGAGGATATGATCGGTATCCGTGGTTGCATCCTGCGCGATCTGGCGGACGAACAGGCTCTGGTCGGGGCGGTTGCCCATCGTCCCGAGCAATTGCGCGGCGCGCACCACCTCGCGGCGGAAAAAGGCTTCGCGCACGGCCGGATCGGCGATCTTGGCGCTGAAATCGGGAGGACGCTTGAGCGGATTGCCCAGCCGCTCGCTGGCGAGCTGGCCGTAATAGAGATCGGGGAACCCGGCGGCGCGCTGGAAGAATGCCTGCGCCTTCGCGTGCTCGCCTGCCGCTTCCGCCGCGCGGCCGGCCCAATACAGGCCTTTGCTCTGCGTCTGCGGGGTCTTCGATCCCTGCGAGTAGCGCTCGAACATGCCGATCGCGTCGCGCGCGCGCCCGGCCTTTTCGAGCGCTACGGTGCCAGCCAGCCAGGTCAGGCTCGTATAATCGTCGCGCTCGCCAAACGGCCGGCTGCTGACATCGGTGCCCGCCGGATAGGCGTCGTCGACCTGGCTCGCGATGCGATAGGCCAGGTCGTTCTGCCCGTCCGAAGCCGCGCCGCGCGCCGCGACCAGCAACACTTCATACCATTTCTCGACATCGCCCGGGAAGCTGTTCAGCCGGCGCGGTTCCGCCAGATACGAGCGCATCGCCATGCCCTGGCCGCTATCGCGCAGCCATGTTGCGCGGTCGGCGATATAGCCCGGATCGCCACGTCCCTGCTCCGCCACCGCCGCGCCGCGCGCTGCCGCATCGGGGGCCTTGGTGCGATAGGCGATCCGCGCATCGAACAGCGCCCGTTTGGAGGGCGAGGTATAGGCAAGCTGGCGCGTTGCGGCGGTCGTCTGTCCGCGCCAGATCAGCATGTCGGCACGCGCATCATGATCCGTCGGGGTCAGCGCGGAGAAGAACGCCCCAGTCAGCTTGGTCTCGTCGGCCGGACGCAGCGAGCCGCCACGCCATGCCCGGCGCGCCTGCTCCTCTGCCTCGGCGCGCTTGCCGGAAGCCGCCAGCGCCTCTGCGTAGCGCAGCCGCCCGGCGGCGGTCAGCGGCTCGAACCGCTCAAAGAAGCGAATGACCAGTCCCGGCGCCCAGGTGCCGCTGTCGAGCACCGTCTCCGCCGCCGCGCGCCTGCTCGTCTCGCCGGGCCAGCCGGGATGCGCGAGCAGGAAATTGGCATAATCGGAGAAGGGGAAATTGTCGGATTGCTGGAGCCGCTTCCATTCGACCAGCACATTGCTGAGCTCATCGGACTGGATATAGGCAGGCGCAAGGCGCGGCATGCCGCTCTCGATCGCCTGGGCATACCATTTGGCCTGGGATTGGGTCAGCTGCGATGCAGCGGCGACACCCGAAACCCCCGCAAGCAGCAACGCACTCTTGAATACAGACGCCAGCATGCTGGACATGATACGCAAGTCGCTCCTATCTGCCAGCCCTGATTTCCCCGATTAAGGAAGATTCTGGGACCATGTTCTCCGGTTCGATTCCGGCGCTGGTGACGCCGTTCCGTAACGGCGCCTTCGCCGAAGAGGATTACCGCGCTTTAGTTGAATGGCAGATTGCCGAAGGGTCTTCGGCGCTGGTTCCCGTCGGCACCACCGGCGAGGCGGCGACGCTCACCAAGGACGAACATTTCAACGTGGTCCGCGCCTGCGCCGATCAGGCCAAGGGCAGGGTGAAGATCCTCGCCGGCGCCGGCTCCAACGACACCCAGGTCGCGATCGGCAACGTAAAGGCCGCGCAGGATTCGGGCGCAGACGCCGCGCTGATGGTCCCGCCTTATTATAACCGCCCCAGCCAGGAGGGCATCTTCCGCCATTTCGAGGCGGTCGCCAACGCGACCACGCTGCCGATCGTGCTCTACAACGTCCCCGGCCGCACGGTCACCGACATCCAGCCCGCAACTGTGGCGCGGATCGTCAACGCCTTCCCCGACCGGTTCGTCGGCATCAAGGACGCGACCGGGCAGCTCCAGCGCGTGACCGAGCATCGCCTGGGCTGCGGGCCGGATTTCGCCCAGCTCTCGGGAAATGACGAGACCGCGCTGGCGTTCAATGCGATGGGCGGGGTGGGGTGCATCTCGGTCACCGCCAATGTTGCCCCGCGGCTCTGCGCCGATTTCCAGGCCGCCTGGGCCGCGGGCGACCGGGCGAAGGCTCTCGAACTCCATGACAAGCTGTTCGCACTGCACCTGGCGATGTTCACCGATGCTTCGCCCGGCCCGGTCAAGTACGCGATGAGCAAGGTCCGCCCGGGCTTCCCGGTCGAGCTGCGCCTGCCGATGACCGAGCCCAACGAGGCGAGCAAGGCGGCGGTGGATGCGGCGCTGGCAACGGCGGGACTGGTTTGAGGGCTTCCCGCGAGCGGGCGTCGGCGTCATGCTGCTGGCATGCATCGCACGCCCGCAGTCTATATCATGGCCAGCGGCCGTAACGGCACGCTCTACACCGGCGTAACGTCGGACCTCCTCGGTCGGGCGCACCAGCACCGCGAAGGCATGATCGACGGGTTTTCGAAGCGGTACGGCTGCAAACTGCTCGTCTGGTACGAAGTCCACGAGGTGGTGGAGTCCGCGATCGTCCGCGAAAAGCGCATCAAGGAATGGAAGCGCGCGTGGAAGCTGGATCTGATCGAGCGCGAAAATCCTCGCTGGCGCGATCTCGCCGAAGATTTGGGTTTCGACCCGCTACTTCCGCCGACCCGTCATCCCGGCGAACGCCGGGACCCAGGGTAGGGAAGGGCATATGTGCCGGTTGAGCCGCGGGTCTCGCGTCTCGGAGGATATGCAAATGGAGCCAAGGGATGCCTTGGCTCGGGCGGCGCCCGGATAACGCCCGCCTTCCCCGAATAACCCTGGGTCCCGGCGTTCGCCGGGATGACGAAAGGGTTTCCCTTTTTTCGCATCCTCCCTACATGCCACGGTCCCATGGCCCGTCCTCGCCCCGCCACCTTTGATAAAGTGAAGACCGTCGCCGAGAACCGGCGCGCACGGTATGATTATTTCATCGATACGGTGTATGAGGCCGGGCTTGTCCTGACCGGGACGGAGGTGAAGGCGCTGCGGGGCGGCGAGGGATCGATCAAGGAATCCTATGCGGAGATCAGCGAAGGCGCGGTCTGGCTGGTCAACGCGAACATCCCGGAATTTTCGCACGGCAATCGATTTAATCATGAGCCGAAGCGTCCCCGTAAATTGCTCCTTCATGAGCGCGAGATAAACAAGCTCCATGGCGCGGTCGCGCGCCAGGGCATGACGCTCGTTCCGCTTTCCATTTATTTCAATGGAAAGGGCCGGGCGAAGGTCGAACTCGCGCTGGCCAAGGGCAAGAAGACCCATGACAAGCGGGAGACGGCCAAGGAGCAGGATTGGAAGCGTGAGCAGGGACGGATTCTCAGAGACCGTGGCTAGGCGCGGCCCCAAATTGGGGCTGATGGCGCGGTTTCACGCCTGGGCTCACCGCAACCTGCCGACCCGCGACATTTTCGAATCCAATCGCTGGCTGAAACCCTTCGCGCACCGGATCCTGCATTCCTCGCTCTGGCGGATGACCCGGCGCTCGGTTCCGCGTGGCGTGGCGCTGGGCATGTTCACCGGCATCCTCATCCCGATGGGGCAGATCCCGGCATCGGCTGTGCTCGCCCTGCCGCTCCGCGCGAATGTGCCGGCGGCGGCGCTCACCACCTTCTTCACCAATCCGTTCACCACGCCGTTCCTGCTCGTCCTGTATTACAAGGTCGGCACCTGGGTGCTCCAGTTCTTCGGCACCACGGCGGCGGAGGCGAATACGGCGGTCGCCGATGCCGGCTGGCTGCACTGGCTCGCCAATGATGTTGGGCTGCCCACCGCTATCGGCATGGCCATCTGCGCGGTGGTGGGTGGCGTGCTGGGCTATGTCGTCGCGGCGGTGGGCTGGCGGCTGTGGATCGCGGGCAAGTGGCGTCGGCGCACTCACGAGCGCGCCGAGCGTTGATTTCCCTCGCCCTGATCCGGCGGGAGCGGTGATTGACCGGCTGACCTAACGGAGTAAGACAGCGCATCCTCGACCCCTTTAGGGAAGTAACGAATGCGTTTCCTGCTCCTTGCCACCACCATCCTCGCAGCGCCCGTCGTCCTCGTCGGCTGCACCCAGCCCCAGGCCGCACCGCCCGTCACCGAAGTGCAGCCGATCACCGATCCCGCTCCAACCGAGCAGGCGCGCGCCAAGCCGGCATTCGGCGATTACGGTTTCGACGAAACCGGCATGAACCGCTCGGTCGCCCCCGGCGACGATTTTTATGAATATGCCAATGGCGCCTGGGCGAAGAACACGCCGATCCCCGCCGACAAGGCCGATTATGGCGCGTTCAACCTGCTCTCCGATCTCTCGCAGGAGCGTACGCGCGGGATCATCGAAGAGGCGAAGAACGATCCCAATTCGAAGATCGGCAATGCCTATGCTGCCTATCTCGATACCGCCACGATCGAGGCCAAGGGCCTTGCGCCGATCCAGCCCTGGCTCGCCCAGATCAAGGGGCTGAAGACGAAGTCCGGCTATGCTGCGCTCGCCGCCCAGGCCAAGCGCAACGGCGTCGGCACGCCCTTCGGTTCCTATGTCGGTCAGGACGACAAGGATCCCGAAACCTATGCGCTGAATTTCTCGCAGAGCGGGCTCGGCCTTCCGGACCGCGACTATTATCTCTCGTCCGATCCCAAGCTTGCCGAAGCCAAGGCTGCGTATGAAAAGCACATCGCCAATGTGTTGACCCTTGCCGGCGAGCCCGATGCGGCGGCGCGCGCCAAGGCGCTGGTCGCGTTTGAGACCGAGATCGCCAAGGTGAGCTGGACCCGGGTTGCGAGCCGCGATGCGGACAAGACCTATAACAAGATGACCATCGCCGATCTGGCGAAGAGCGCACCCGGTTTCGATTTCCAGGGCTATATCGCGACCATCGGTGCGCAAAAGGCGCCCTATGTTCTCGTTGCCCAGCCCAGCGCCGTCACCGGTATTGCCAAGCTGATCCATGCCGCGCCGATCGGCGTGCTCAAGGATCAGTTGCTGGTGCGCAGCATCGACACCTATGCCGCCGTGCTGCCCAGCGCAGTTGATAATGAGCGTTTCGCCTTTTTCGGCACCGCTCTGGCGGGCACCCCCGAGCAGCAGGTGCGCTGGAAGCGCGCGGTGGATTTCACCATCAGCGCGCTCACCGACGATATCTCGAAAATCTATGTCGCGCGCTATTTCCCGCCCGAAACCAAGAAGGCGGTGGACGAAATGGTGGCGAACATCATCGCCGCGATGGGCCGCCGCATCGACGTGCTCGAGTGGATGGCGCCGGAAACCAAGGTGAAGGCGCATGCGAAGCTCGCGGCGTTCGAGGCGCGCATCGGCTATCCCGATCAGTGGAAGGACTATTCCGCCATCAGCATCGCGCCCGACGATGCCTTCGGCAACAGCCTGCGCGTTGCGCAGTGGAAGCATGAAGACAATGTCTCACGGCTCGGCACGCCGATCCGCCGCTGGGAGTGGGGGATGAACCCGATGACGGTGAACGCCCAGGCCAATTTCGGGCTGGTGGCGATGACCTTCCCCGCCGCGATCCTTCAGCCGCCCTTCTTCGATCCCAATGCCGATCCGGCGGTGAATTACGGCGGCATGGGCGCGGTGATCGGCCATGAGCTGAGCCATCATTTCGACGATCAGGGCGCGAAATATGACAAGGCCGGTCGCCTCACCGATTGGTGGACGCCGGGCGATGTAAAGGCGTTCAAGGCGGGCACCGACGCGCTCGTCGCGCAATATGATCAGTATGAAGCGCTTCCGGGCAAGTTCGTGCAGGGCGCGCTTACCCTGGGCGAGAATGTCGCGGATCTGGCCGGCCTTACGGTGGCCTATGACGCGTACCGGAAGTCGCTCGGCGACACTCCCGCACCGCTGATCAACGGCACCACCGGCGATCAGCGCTTCTATCTCGGCTGGGCGCAGGTCTGGCGGCGCAATTATCGCGAGGCGACGCTGCGCCAGCGCCTGCTCACCGATCCGCACGCGCCCAGCATTCAGCGCGCCTGGGTCGTTCGCAATCTTGATCCCTGGTATCAGGCCTATGCGCCTGCGCCCGGTTCGAAGCTGGCGCTGCCGCCCGAGAAGCGCGTCCGCATCTGGTAACGGCGTTCCCTCTCCCCATGCGGGGGAGGGAAAGAAAGTCGGAAAAGGGGTGAGGGGGCTGTCTCCCGGCGTCTCCTCACACTTGACCCACGCCGCGCTACCGAACATCGGTAATCCATGGCGTCTCTGCCCATCAGTCCTGTGAAATCGCCGCGCGCGCTGCTGCCTCTGGCGGCGGCGATCGGCGGCGGCTTCCTCGCGGCTGCGATTGTCCTGCTGACGCTCAACGATCGTGCGGTGGCGGTCGGGTTCGTCGCGGCGGGCATTCTCGCTGCGGGCGGCCTTGTCAGCGCCCGTCGCCTGCTGAGCAGTGAGGACGCAGCCGAACATCCCACCGACTGGGCCGTCGCGCACGCGCTCGCTGCCGCTTCGGACGATGCGCTGGCGGTCACGGACCGGGCGGGCCGCCTCGTCTGCGCCAATAGCCGTTATGAAGCGCTGTTCGCGGGCTGGCCTACGCCGCCCAGCCTGCCGGTGAGCGATGCCGCCGTCACCGCGCTCGGTGCGGCCGCACGCGCCGCGTGGCGTGATGGCGAGGGCAGGGCAGACAATATCCAGGTGTTCGGCGCTCCCGTCTCCGCGCGGGTGGCGCGGGTAGGCGATGAATCGCTGGTCTGGCGCTTCATCGGCGTTCAGGCGCTCGATCTGGCGGCGCAGGTCGAATCGGTGATCGACGGCAGCACCGGGGATCGGCTTGGCGGGGCGGGCATCATGGCCGTGATGGTCACGCCCGAAGGACGCATCCGCGCCGCCAATCGCGTCTTTCGCCTCCGCGCGCTGGGCAATGGCGATCAGCCTGCCGAGGGGCGCGATTTCGCCCGCTTGCTCATCACCGATAGCGTGGGGCTGGTTCGCTTTGAGCGGGAGGGGCTGACGGGAACGCCGCTGCGCGTCCTCCAGATTCCGTTCCTTGACGGCGATGACGCGCCGATGCTGGTCACGCTACTGGACGAGGAGCAGGGTGCGGCTGCGGCGCCTGCGATCGGCGGCAGCGCCACTGCGCATGTCCGCTCGCTGATCGCCTTGCTGCCCTCGGGCCTGGCGCTGGTCGATCGCGACGGGCGGTTCGTCAGCATGAACGACGCCTTTGTGAAGGCCACCCGCGTCAATGCCGCAGCGCCGCCGCTTTACCCCGGCGATCTCGTGGTTCGCGAGGACAAGGCGGCGCTTGCGGATGCCGTCCGCCGGTTCGCCAGCGGCGCGGCCCAATCGGCGGAGATGACTATCCGGCTCCACGACGCGCCGGAGGAGCCGGTCGCGATCACCATCGCCGGTGCGCGCGGTCTGGGCGATGCTGCGGTGCTCATCAGCCTCAAGGATTCGGGCGAGGAGGGGAAGCTCAAGCGCCAGGTTGCCCAGGCCACCAAGATGCAGGCGGTGGGCCAGCTTGCGGGTGGCGTCGCGCATGACTTCAACAATATCCTCACCGCGATCATCGGCCACTGCGATCTGATGCTGATGCGCCATTCGCCCGGCGACGGCGATTATGACGATATCCAGCAGATCCGCGCCAATTCGAACCGCGCGGCCTCGCTCACCCGCCAGCTTCTGGCTTTCTCGCGCCAGCAGACGCTGCGTCCCCAGGTCCTCCAGCTTCCCGACGTGATCTCGGAAGTCTCCAACCTGCTCAAGCGCCTTCTGGGCGAAACCGTCGTGCTGAATGTGAAGCATGGCCGCAATCTGGGCCCGGTTCGCGCCGATCCCGGCCAACTTGAACAGGTAGTTGTAAATCTCGCAGTCAACGCGCGTGATGCGATGCTTGCTGCAAATCCCAGCGGCGGCACGCTGACGATCGAAACATTGGCGGTAGCGGCCTCGCAGGTCCGCCAGATGGACGAAGATGTGCTCCCCGTCGGCGACTATACGGCGCTGCGCATCTCGGACACCGGCACTGGCATCCCGAACGACATTCTTCCGAAGATTTGGGAACCCTTCTTCACCACGAAGGAAGTGGGGAAGGGAACGGGCCTGGGCCTTTCCACCGTGTACGGTATCATCAAACAGTCCGGCGGCTTCATCTTCGCGGAGAACCTTCCCGGAGGCGGCGCAGAGTTCACCATCTACTTGCCGGTCCACGCCGCCGCCGAGGCGACTGTCGCGGCCAAGGGCCCCGCGGCCAGCTCCAAGCCCGCTGACACATGGGGCACCGGCACGATTCTGGTGGTCGAGGACGAGGACATGGTTCGCGCCGTGGCCGAACGCGCGCTCACGCGGCAGGGCTATACCGTGCTGACTGCCGAGAATGGCGAGGTCGCCCTCGAACTGCTGGACACGATCGAAAAGCCGGACCTGCTGGTTTCGGACGTCGTCATGCCCCTGATGGACGGGCCGACCATGGCGCGCCGCATTCGCGCCAAATGGCCCGATCTGCCGATCCTGTTCATGTCGGGCTATGCCGAGGAGCAGCTCCGCAAGTCGATCGACCTCGACAATGTCGCCTTCTTGCCGAAACCCTTTTCGGTACAGCAACTTGCCGAAGCCGCTCGTGACGTTCTCGCTGCAAAATAAGCGCTTGGCGTAACGAATCTTATCTGCAATTGGGCGAAAATGTCTGTTCGCAAGCGTATCCTTATCGTCGAGGACGAGCCCCTGATCGCCATGATGCTTGAGGATTTCCTCGACGCGCTGGACTATCAGGTCGCCGGAACCGCTGACACCGTCGCCTCCGCGCTCGCGCAGATCGGCGAGTGCGACGCTGCAATCCTCGACGTGAATCTGCGGGCAGGCGAGCAGAGCTGGCCAATCGCGGACAAGCTGGCCGAACTCGGCATACCCTTCGTTATCGCCACGGGCGGCGGCGGAGACATGATCGCGGAGGCGCATCGCGATCGCCCGGCGCTTTCCAAGCCTTTCACCATGGATTCGGTCGAAAAGGCGCTTGCGCGGCTTATATCACCAGCGCGATTTTCGGATCGTTGATCGTTCAGGAGCGTAAGGTTAAGCGCCCACTACTCTGTCTTCGGTTCTCCAGATTGATAGTCATCCGGCCATAATGGAGACAAAACAAGCGTATGTTATTTCGTAAATGATGTACTCTTTCTTCCACGGATCTGTGGAAGAGGAGGCGTTATGGCTCTGCGACTTTCAAGAGCTTCGGTGTTTGCTGGTGCCAGTCTGCTTGCGATGCTCAGTCTCGGGTCTTGCGGCTCCAAGCCGGCGCAGACCGTCGCCGCTGCCGTCGTCAATCCGTGCGGCGCCGATTATGCGGCGCTTTCGCCCGCGCTTCCGATGAATATCATTTCGAACGAGACGCAGATCGATTGTTTCGCCTGGGCCAGCTTCGTCGCGCTCAACTGGCAAGCCGATCCGGCGAAACCCGGCTATCCCGACCCCAGCGTGGGGCCCAGCGCTTTCGGCACCGGAACGGCGCCGCTCGTCTGGGAAACCTATAAGGAGGCGGCTGCGGTGTTCGGCCCCGTGCTGAAGGGCACTTGGCAGGACAAGCGCCCGGCGATCAAGGTGCTCACGCGGACGTCCAAAACCGGCGATCTGGACATGAGCGACATTACGCAGGCCGGCGGCGGGCATCACTGGCTGACCAGCCAGCGTGGCGACATCACCTATTACGAAGTGATGATGAACCGTGACGAGTTCGAGTTCATCACTTCGCAGCCGGGCTTCGACCTTACAACTGCGGCGGGCCAGCTCGCCTGTGCCATGCAGCCGGGCAAGCAGGACGGCGAAGATGGGCCGCACACGGGCCAGATGCGCGGCGGGCTGGTCCTGCCCGAAGGGCCGCATGTTGCCTGGGACGATATGGATTGCGCCGGAAATGTCCGCACATTCGGCGACAGTGTCGGCGCGATGGAGCTCAAGGCCTCATGGATTGCGCTCCCCGCCGATGGCTCGCTCAATTACCGGTACAAGACGGCGCTCGCAGAACTGGTCGATCCTGTGACCAAGGCGAAGCGCACTGTAACCGTCGGGCTCACCGGCCTGCACATCGCGCGCAAGCGATTCCCCATGCATCAATGGACCTGGGCAACCTTCGAGCATATCGACAACAGCCCCGATGAAGCCCTGAATGGCGGCTGGTCCGCGCCGGTGCTTCCGCCCAATCCCAACCAGAAGCCTTCGCCGGGATACACTTTCTTTAACCCCCAATGCGATCCTAAGGCCAATTCCTACAAGTGCGTTCATAACGCGCCGCCGGTCCGGTGCACGGCTTCGCAGATAGTCTGCAATCCATACAACGCACCGATGCAGATCACCCGGCTCAACCCGGTGCCCGCCGCAGCCAATGGCGTGACCGCATGGTTCTGGAGCCTGATGCCCGCGAAATCGGTGTTCAATTACTATCGTCTGGTCAACGTGCAGTGGCCGCAAACGCCCGGCAACCCGCAGACCCCCGGCGAAAAAATCCCACTGAACCAGGGCAATCCGAAGCCTGCCGGCAATCCGAACGGCAAGGGCAGCGCCGCGACCATCCTCTCGAACACGACGATGGAGAGTTTCGCGCAGGGCAAGGCCGCCTGCATGGATTGTCATGTCTTTGCCAGTATCGCCACGCCCAAGCTGCTCGAGGCGGGGCCGAATGGCCTGCGTCTGGCCAGCAAGGCGCCGCAATTCGCATCGGACTATAGCTTCATCTTCGAGACGGAGACGAAGCGGTGAGGGGTGGCCGTCGGCCTTCGCGTCGGGCGGTGAGCCTGGCTTTGCCCCGGGAACTCAGGCCTTGGGATGCGGCATCAGGACCACGCCCTTTCCAAAAGGCTCGGCATCGATCTCGTCCAGCTTGGCGATGAGTTCGGCGAAGAGGTCGTCATCGGCGATAGGAAAATGCCGCTCGAAGGTTGCCCCCAGCCGATCGAGGTCATTCTGTGTGAGAAATCCCACGGAAACTACACGGTCATCGGCCAAAATACGCACTCCTCGGCGCAATAACGCACCGATCGGCAATATGCTGCGTAACCGGCCCACGCTTCGTCGCATGCAGCCTATTCGATGACGCGGACGATATCCCCGACGCGAACCATGCCCTTCTTGGCCGGCGCGCCATATGCCCCATAGATATTTCCGAACTGGCCGGCGATCGTCCGCAGCACCTTGGGATCGCGCGCCGCATCGTCCGGATCGATCGTGACCATCGCGCAGCGCGGGATGCCTGCGGTCATCAGAAGCGCTGCGGCGTCGCTCCCATCGTCCGGGCCGAAGGCGATGCGCTTGCCCGCCCATTCCGCCTGCGATCGATCGCTATCGATCAGGATATTCGCACGGAAACGCCGCATATCGAGCGCCGATCCATGTGCTGCCTCCACCGCCCGGTGCGCAGCAGTCGTCACCACGGATACGGGCATCGCATCATAGGCCCCAATCGCGAGCTGCATCAGTCCGATCGGAGCGCCTGCGGCAGCCGACAGCCGCTCGAGCAATTCCGAATCATCGACATGCCCGCGCCACCCATCGGGCGCGACGACTTCCACGCGTGCGGTCTTGGGCGCATCCGGATCGGCGAAGCGCGCCGAATGCAGCACCAGTTCTGAAATGTCGCGCGCGGTCAGCCAGGGGAAGCGCGACCCCTTCTCGCGGAAGTAAAAGGCATATTGCCGGTCACCCTCCACCCCCTGCCAGTCGATCTCGGCAACCTGCAAAGCCTCGCCCGCCATAGACTTGACCGGAAAGCGATTGAGCGCCGCAACTGTGCCGATGATCTGCCCCATGCCGCGTGGCTAACGCAGGGGAAGGAAGGCGGCAATCGCGTTTTCCAGGGCTTCGCAGCCCTTCACCTCGCCGTTCTCAAAATAAATTATGTTCCGCACTTGTTCTTCTGGAACAAATGCAATACGAAGCCGTCAACAGCAACGATTACGGTAGACATCTTCAAGTGGCGAGGGCATCGAAAATGGCGGCATCTCTGAAGGTAATCGACAGCAACATGGCAGCTCCAACCACCGAAAAGCAGAAGGCGCTTGAAGCCGCCCTCGCGCAGATCGATCGTGCTTTCGGCAAGGGTAGCGCGATGCGCCTGGGTTCGAAGGAAGCGATGCAGGTCGAGGCGATCTCCACCGGTTCGCTTGGGCTCGATATCGCGCTCGGCGTTGGCGGCTTGCCGCGCGGCCGCGTGATCGAGATTTATGGTCCCGAAAGCTCGGGCAAGACCACGCTGGCGCTCCACACCATTGCAGAGGCGCAGAAGACCGGCGGGGTCGCCGCGTTTGTCGATGCCGAGCATGCGCTCGATCCGGTCTATGCGAAGAAGCTGGGTGTAAACATCGATGAACTGATCGTCTCGCAGCCCGATACCGGGGAGCAGGCGCTCGAGATCGTCGACACGCTGGTTCGCTCGAACGCGATCGACGTGCTTGTAGTCGATTCGGTCGCGGCCTTGGTGCCGCGTGCGGAAATCGAAGGCGAGATGGGTGACAGCCATGTCGGTCTTCAGGCCCGGTTGATGTCGCAGTCGCTGCGCAAGCTCACCGGCTCGATCAGCCGCTCGCGCTGCATGGTGATCTTCATCAACCAGCTGCGCATGAAGATCGGCGTGATGTACGGCAATCCAGAGACCACGACGGGCGGCAATGCGCTGAAATTCTACGCCTCGGTGCGCCTTGACATCCGTCGCACCGGCCAGATCAAGGACCGAGACGATATCATCGGCAACGCAACCCGCGTGAAGGTGGTGAAGAACAAGGTCGCGCCGCCGTTCAAGCAGGTTGAGTTCGACATCATGTATGGCGAAGGCGTGTCGAAGATTGGCGAGATCCTCGATCTCGGCGTCAAGGCCGGCCTGGTCGAGAAATCGGGCGCGTGGTTCAGCTATGACAGCGTCCGCATTGGTCAGGGCCGCGAGAACGCCAAGACGTTCCTCAAGGAGAATCCAGACCTCTGCAACCAGCTGGAAAAGGCTATCCGCACGCGCACCGAAAAGGTCGCCGAGGAAATGATGACCGGCCCCGAACCTGATGCCGAGGGCAGCGAGGATGATCTCTGATCGCTTCCATGTTTTTCAGGCCGCGACGGTGCTTGCCCGCACCGGACCAGCGGTCACGGGACATGTTCCCATTGGAGACCCGGCGCATTGCCCTGCGCCGGGTCTTTCCGCATGTTGCGTTCGCGCGTAACGTTATTTCACGAGACGCGGGAAAAGTGGGAAGCTAAGCCCCGAGCGGCAGGAGAGTGGTCATCACCATCATCGTCCATCACCTCGAAAACAGCCGCTCGCAGCGGGTGCTCTGGCTGCTCGAAGAGCTTGGCCTTCCCTATGAAGTGAAGCGTTATGAGCGGAACAAGCGGACGATGCTTGCCCCGCCCGAGCTGCGGAAGGTCCATCCGCTCGGCAAGTCGCCGGTCATCGAGCATGGCGGACGCGTGATCGCAGAGACGGGCGCGATCATCGAATATATCGTCGAGCTGGCCGATGGCCGTCTCGGCGCGCCCGCCCACCGTGACGATGCCCTCCGCTACCGCCACTTCCTCCATTATGCAGAGGGTTCGCTGATGCCGCCGCTGCTGCTCAAGCTGGTGCTCGGAAGGGTGCCGCTCTTCGGCAAGACCGCGCAGAAGAAAATCCAGCCGATGATCGACGTGCATTTCGATTATCTCGAGGCGGAACTCGCCCAGCGCCCCTGGTTCGCTGGCGGTGAGATGACCGCCGCGGACATCATGATGAGCTTCCCGCTCGAGGCCGGGGTTGCGCGCGCCGGCGCGACGCGCGGTCGTCCGCACATCGCGGCGTGGCTGGAGGAGATCCACGCCCGTCCCGCATACAAAGCGGCCCTCGCCGCTGGCGGACCCTATGCCTATGCTTGAACGCGGGCCCCGATCATCGTGCGTGTGCGCCACGCTCGATGATCGGGCCGTGCTCGCGATGGGTGGCGAGCTGGACGAGCAGTTTTTCGAGACGGTTGGGAATGCCGGCGATCATGGCGGCGATCAGTGGTGGCTCCATCTCGGGCGATGCGCGGCGTGCGGACAGCATTGGCTGATTGGCCAGGAGGAGCGCATCTATGACTGCATCTGCCTCCGGCGCCTGTCTTTCCAGGAGGCCGAGGAAATCACCGGGCGAGGGGAGTGGCCGGACGATTTTCAGACCTATGAGGCGTTGCTTCGCCTCGGATGCGCGCAGGGATGGACCGTCACCTTCCTGGATCGGCGCTCCGGGCCACTGATCGATACGGCCAAGGATCTTCGGGCAAGCCGTCCAGAAATCGGCGATGCCGAGATCGGCGCGCTGCTCGGCCTGACGGCGAAGCACGCGGCGGCGCTGTTTCGGCCGGAGGCTCCACTGCGCCGACTATACCGCAGACTGACCAACACCGGTTCCTGATCGCACGACGCCGGCCGGTGCCGCGCGATCTGGCCCCCTAGCGCGTCACGTCGGTAAAGTGATCGCGCTCCGGCGTCACGGGCGGCTTGATCCCGGCGACCGCCATTTCCGGGGATTCGGGAGGGTCGAGTTTCCCTTCCCAGCGCGCCACCACCACGCTGGCGACGGCGTTCCCGATCACGTTGGTCGCTGTGCGGCCCATGTCGAGGAAGTGATCGACCGCAAGGATAAGCAGGATGCCCGCCTCGGGAATGTCGAAGTGCGCGAGCGTGCCGGTGATCACCACCAGACTTGCACGCGGCACGCCGGCGATGCCCTTGCTGGTGACCATCAGGATCAGCAGCATCTGGATCATCGTCGCCCAATCGAGGTGGATGCCATAGGCCTGCGCGATGAAGATCGACGCGAACGTCATGTACATCATCGAACCATCGAGGTTGAACGAATAGCCAAGCGGCAGCACGAAGCTGGCGATCTTGGGCGGCACGCCGAACCGGTCGAGCGCGTCCAGTGTGCGCGGATAGGCGGCTTCCGACGAAGCCGTGGAGAAGCCCAGCAGGATCGGATCACGCAGATAGCGCAGCAGCATGCCTGTGCGCCGCCCGACGAACAGGAAGCAGGCACCGAGCAGGAACGCCCAGAGAACGGCGAGGCCGATATAAAAGCTGCCCATGAAGAAGGCGAGGTCGCCGATCACGCCCAGCCCCTTGGTCGCCAGCGTCCGCGCCACGGCGCAGAAAACTGCGATCGGCGCGAACAGCATGACATAGCCGGTGACGGTAAGCATGACGGTGACGAGCGCTTCGAGCCCGCGCACCAGCGGCGCACCCTTTTCCCCCGCCGCGGCCAGGCCGACGCCGAAGAACAGCGAGAAGATCACGATCTGGAGGATGTCGTTCTTTGCCATCGCGTCGATCGCGCTGGTCGGCACGATGTGGATGAAGAACTTGGCCACATCGAAGCCCGAGCGATCCACTCCACTGCTCGTCGCCACATCGGGCAGGGGCAGGTTGAGCCCGACGCCGGGGTGCAGCACGTTGACGAGGATCAGGCCCAGCGTGAGCGAAACCAGGCTCGCGCCGACGAACCACACGAAAGCCTTGAGGCCGACGCGTCCGATCGCGCTGCCGCCGCCCATGTGGGCGATACCCACAACGAGGGTGGAGACGACCAGCGGCGCGATGATCATCTTGATCAGATGCAGGAACATCTGCGTCGGGATGTCGAGATAGCCGGCGATCTTGGCCAGCTGGGCGGTGCCCGCTTCACCCAGCGGCGCATAGCTGGCGTTAAGCCCCCAGCCGAGCAGCCCACCGAGCAACAATCCGGCGATGATCCACCACGTCAGTCGCTTGCCCACGCATTTTCCTCTCTGTTCCCTGCATCCTAGAAAGGGATTGCACGGCTCCGGTCAAGCACCGTTTGGCGGCGTGCGGCCCCGCCATCCCCTTCTGGCGGCGGCCAAGTCGCGCGCAGCCGCCCCCTTGGCGCCCAGCTTTTCCTGCGCCTGCCCGCGAATCGCCAGCGCCACCGGGTCGTGCGGGCGGCGCTTGAGCGATGCGTCGGCGGCGGCCAGCGCAGCCCTGGCATCACCCTTGGCTAGCAAGGCAGCGGCTTCGTCGCGGCGCGGCGGATACCACCAGAGCGGAGGGTCGGCGAAGGTGGCAAGCGGCTTGGCCTCCTCGATCGCCGCGGCGCGGGCGAAATATTCGGCTGCCGGACCGGGCTTTTTCTCCAGCATCGCCACGCGCCCCAGCAGCACGTTGCGTGCCACCGCATAGATCGGCTTCAACACGCCATATTTGTCCTCGCGCTTGCTGCCGGGAATCCGCGCTGCCTCGGCGCGCGCGCCGCGCGCATCGCCGCGCCGCGCAAAGGCTTCGCCGCGCGCATATCGCCACAGCGCCCGCGCCGTGGAATGCGCCGCACCCGGATCGGCGACCCTCAGCATCTCGTCGGCACCGCCATAGCGCGCGACGGACATATAGGCGTTGCCCAGCACGAGCTGCGTGAACGGCTCCAGCTTGGGCGTCCGGCGCGCCATCGCCAGCATCGGTCGCGCCAGCTTGAGCGCGGTCTCTCCGTCGCCCGACATCAATGCGCCGCCCATTCCGAAATGCACGTTATGAACGTGATAGCTGAGCTTCCAGACCGGATCGGGCCCTTCTAGCCTTAGCCGGGCCGCGTTCGAGCGGTCAATCTCAACCGCACTCAGATTGGAAGTCGCCGCGTCGCCATAGCGGCCGATCCAGTAATAGGTATGCGATGGCATATGGACGAGATGGCTCGCGGCGGGCGCGACAATGCCCAGCCGATCGGCGAACTTCTCGGCGCGCATGGGATAGCCGGCGCCTTCGGTCGCGTGGATGTAGAAGTGGATCGCCGGCGCATAGTCCGGGTTGCGTCCCAGCACCGTTTCCAGCAGCTCGACGGGGCGCTTCATTGTCTCCGCGTTCCAGTCGCCCGCTGCGATCATATGCGCGTCCGCGGCGATCGTTGCGATCGCATCGTCGCCGGGGACCATGACTGCGATCTTGTCCATCGCATCAGCAAAGTCGCGATTGCCGTTCTTGCCGACATAGCGAAGCTTGAGCGCGCCGATCAGGTTGCGCTCGCGCACGGTCGCGTTGCCGGCGATCGCAAGCCTTTCCGCTTCTTCCGACATCGCAGCGAGCTTCTTCGCCTCGTCAGGCTTGATGCCGTAGTTGATCGTCGGTCCCGTGGACCATGCTTCACCCCAGGCGCACATCGCGCATTCCGGGTCGAGCCGGCGCGCTTCCTGGAACGCCTTGATTGCGGCCTTGTGCGCAAACGCCTGTGCCAGCTGCACGCCGTTCGTGAAAAATGCCTGTGCCTCGGCGCTCTTGGTCGCGATCTTGAAACCGCCGGGGCCATAGCCTTCGAGGAGGACGGTCTTGACCGCCGGGTCTTCGAGATCGCTGCTCCCACACCAGTTTCCGAGCGGCGGCGCTGCGAAATAGGGATCGGGCGCGGCCGTGCTGCCCAACAGCAGCACCATCGGCGCCAGCATCATCCGTCGCATGTCCGTCCCCTTCGTTTTCCCCGATGTGCAGGGAAGGGGATTGCGATGCCCCGGTCAAGCGCCATAAGCCATGACACCCTTGTTTTCGGAGACCGCTTTTGATCCTCAGCCGCCGCAAATTGATCGGCGCGACCACCGCGCTGCCCCTGCTGTCGATGCCGGGCCTCGTATCGGCCGCGTCTGCGGCGGAAGAATTGACGAACATCACCGGTGCCGCGCAACCGATCGGCCCGGAGGAGCGAGGACAGCGGATCGCGCGCGCGCAGAATCTGATGCAGGCGAGCCGCATGGGCTCGGTGGTAATCGAGCCGGGGTCGGCGCTCACTTATTTCACCGGAGTCGAATGGTGGCGCAGCGAGCGGCTGACCTGCGTGGTGATCCCTGCGGAAGGTGAGCCCTGCATCGTCACGCCGTTTTTCGAGGAACCCTCGGTACGGGAAAGCCTGGGCATCCCGGCCAGCATTCGCGTTTGGCAGGAAGACGAAGACCCGCTGAAGATCGTCGCTGGTTTCCTCAAGGAGCGGAAACTTGCCGCCCGGTCGATCGGTGTCGAGGAGACCAGTCGCTTCTTTATCGTAGATGGCCTGCAAAAGGCGCTGCCATCTGCGCGCATCGTCTCGGCGAATCCGGTGGTGCGCGGGTGCCGCATGATCAAGACCGCTCCCGAACTCGCGCTGATGCAGCTGGCCACCGATGTGACGCTCGCCGCCTATCGCTGGACCTATCCGCAGATTCGCGCCGGTATGACCCCGGCGGAAATCGGCGCGCTGATGGCTGCGGCGACGCGCAAGCTGGGCGGAAAGGTCGAGTTCAACCTGATTCTGCTGGGTGAGGCCGCCGCATATCCCCATGGTTCGGGCAAGCCGCAGACGG
The DNA here is from genome assembly GCF_001591025.1 of Sphingomonas soli NBRC 100801. Classification (GTDB taxonomy): domain Bacteria; phylum Pseudomonadota; class Alphaproteobacteria; order Sphingomonadales; family Sphingomonadaceae; genus Sphingomonas; species Sphingomonas soli. The sequence continues at coordinate 124,721 of NZ_BCTZ01000004.1, read as the reverse complement.
TGGTGCCAGGTGAGGTCGTGCTGATGGATTGCGGCTGCACGGTCCACGGCTATCAGTCAGACATCTCGCGGAGCTTCGTATTCGGTGAGGCGAGCGCCCATCAGCGCAAGGTGTGGGATCAGGTTGCGCGCGGCCAACAGATCGCTTTCGAAGCAGCGCAGCTGGGCAAGCCCGCCGGCAGCGTCGACGACGCGGTACGCCGCTATTATGCGAGCGAAGGATATGGCCCCGATTACAAGCTCCCCGGTTTGTCGCACCGCACCGGCCACGGCATCGGCATGGACGGTCATGAGCCGGTCAATCTGGTCCGCGGCGAAAAGACGTTGCTCGCACCGGGCATGTGCTTCTCGAACGAACCCGGGATCTACATCCCCGGAAGCTTCGGGATCCGGCTCGAAGATTGTTTCCATATGACCGCCAGCGGCCCGAAATGGTTCAGCACGCCGCCCAAGTCGCTGGATGCGCCGTTTGAATAGACCTTGCCCGTACTTGTCAGCCGATGCCTTGGCGGGCAGATTCGGTTGATGGACGCCCTGTTCCGTTTTCCTGCCGCACGCCGGCTCGATCCGGAGGTCGAAGCCTGGTTTGCGGGCGCCGGGGTGCTGGCTGGTCTGATCGAGCCCTGGTTCCAGCGGATGCGGGATTGCGGTGACGTAGGAGAGCTGATCCATGATGGGCGGCCTACTGCCTGTCTGGATGACGCCGCGTTCGCCTATGTCGACGTCCACTCGCAGCACGCGAATATCGGATTCTTCTTTGGCGCTTTTCTGGATGACCCGGCCGGTTTGCTGGAGGGATCCGGAAAGCGCATGCGCCACGTGAAGCTTGGGCCGGGCAAGATGCCGGATGAGGCGGCGCTCGATGCGCTCATCTTCACAGCCTGTCGAGACATTCGTCAGCGGCTCGCCGGAGCGGTGCCCTGAGAAGGAGAGTGCGGCATGTATGTATGCGGTCTCGTAATTCCTGTGCCGGAACATGGCATGGAGGCGTATCGTCGATGGGCCGAGAACGGTGCGAAATTCTTCAGGGAATATGGCTGCATCGAGATCGTCGAGAGCTGGGAAGATTTCACCCACGACGGCAAGCAGACCGACTTTCGCAAGGCCGTCGCGGCCCGGGAGGGAGAGAAGATCGTCTTCGTGTGGCAGGTCTGGCCTGACAAAGCCAGCTTCCAGGAGGCGGAGGAGCGCATGCACGATGATCCGCGCATGGATTCGGCTGGAGATCCGCCCTTTGATGCAGGACGCCTGATTCTGGGCTGCTTTGAACCTATAGCGAGCATGGGACGGGAATAGCGCGACGGCGCCCTGCGGCGGCGAACTTCGCCGCGCAACCGTTTCACTTGAGCGCAGGCGCATCACCCCCTAAGTCGCTCGGCATGACCTCGACGAACGACATCCGCCGCAGCTTCCTCGACTATTTCGAAAGGCAGGGGCATGCCCGCGTGCCCTCAGCGCCGCTGGTGCCGCACAATGATCCCACGCTGATGTTCGTCAATGCGGGCATGGTGCCGTTCAAGAACGTGTTCACCGGTCTTGAGACGCGGCCCTATTCCACCGCGACGAGCAGCCAGAAGTGCGTCCGCGCCGGCGGCAAGCACAATGATCTCGACAATGTCGGCTACACCGCCCGGCATCACACCTTTTTCGAGATGCTCGGCAATTTTTCCTTCGGCGATTATTTCAAGGAACAGGCGATCACCCATGCCTGGACCCTGCTGACCAGGGAATGGGGCATTCCGGCGGACAAGCTCACCGCCACCGTCTATCACACCGATGATCAGGCGTTCGATCTGTGGAAGAAGATTGCGGGCCTGCCCGAGGAGCGGATCATCCGCATTCCCACCAAGGACAATTTCTGGGCGATGGGCCCCGATGGTCCGTGCGGCCCGTGCTCCGAGATCTTCTACGATCATGGCGACCATATCTGGGGCGGCCCTCCCGGCAGCCCGGAAGAGGATGGCGACCGCTTCGTCGAGATCTGGAACCTAGTCTTCATGCAGCATCTGCAGGAAGCCGATGTCATCGTCAGCGATCTGCCGCGCCCCAGCATCGACACCGGCATGGGGCTGGAGCGTGTTGCCGCGGTGCTCCAGGGCGTTCACGACAATTATGACACCGACACCTTCAAGGCGCTCATCGCGGAGAGCGGCGTGCTGACCGGCTCGGCAACCACCGGCGAGAATCAGGCGAGTCACCGCGTGATTGCCGATCACCTGCGCGCGTCGGGCTTCCTCGTTGCGGACGGCGTGCTGCCCGCCAATGAGGGCCGCGGTTATGTGCTCCGCCGCATCATGCGCCGCGCGATGCGTCATGCGCATCTGCTTGGTGCCAAGGATCCGCTGATGCACCGAATGGTGCCGGCTTTGGTTGCTGAGATGGGCGCCGCCTATCCCGAGCTGGTCCGTGCGCAGCCCCTGATCGAAGCCACGCTGCTTCAGGAAGAAACGCGTTTCCGCCAGACGCTAGCCAACGGCCTGCGCCTGCTCGACGAAGCGACCGCAAACATGGCCGAAGGCGGCACGCTGCCCGGCGAAACTGCGTTCAAGCTCTACGATACGTTCGGATTCCCCTATGACCTGACCGAGGACGCGCTGCGCGGCCAGGGGATGACCGTCGATCGCGAAGGTTTTGACGCGGCGATGGCGCAGCAAAAGGCCGCCGCCCGCGCCGCATGGAAGGGGTCCGGTGCCAAGGCTTCGGACGATGTCTGGTTCGACATTGCCGAAGAGCTGGGGAGCACCGAATTTACCGGCTATAACGGCACCGAGGGCGAAGGGCAGGTCGTCGCAATCGTCAGGGATAACGCGCGCGTGGACAAGGCCGGGGCTGGCGACGAGGTCATTATCCTCACCAATCAGACGCCCTTCTACGGTGAATCGGGCGGTCAGATGGGCGATGCCGGACGCATCGCGAACGACAAGTTTTCCGCGACGGTTGAGGATACCAGCAAACCGCTGGGCCGGCTCCACGCGCATCATGCCACGATCAACAGCGGCGAGCTGAGCGTGGGCGACACGGTGAAGCTCTCGGTCGACGCCGCACGCCGCGATCAGATCCGGGCGAACCATTCGGCGACCCATCTGGTCCACGCGGCGCTTCGCAACCGCCTGGGCGGCCATGTCACGCAAAAGGGCAGCTTGGTTGCGGCGGATCGCTTCCGCTTCGATTTCTCGCACCCTGCCGCGCTGACTCCGCAGGAGATTGCGGACGTTGAAGCCGATGTAAACGCCCAGATCCGCCACAATGAGAGCGTCGGTACGCGTCTGATGACGCCCGAAGACGCGATCGCCGCGGGCGCGATGGCGCTGTTCGGCGAGAAATATGGCGATGAGGTCCGCGTGCTTTCGATGGGCCGTGGCGACGGCAAGCATTATTCGGTCGAACTGTGCGGCGGCACGCATGTTAACGCCACCGGCGATATCGGCGTGTTCAAGATCGTCTCCGAAAGCGCCGTCTCGTCGGGCATCCGCCGTATCGAGGCGCTGACAGGCGAGGCTGCACGCCTGTGGCTAAATGCGCGCGACGAACGGCTGAAAGAGGCTGCCGCCGCGCTCAGGACCTCGCCCGATGACGTGCCCGCGCGTGTCGCGGCGCTGGTTGAGGAACGCCGCAAGCTCGAACGCGAGCTCGCCGATGCTAAGAAGGCGCTGGCGATGGGCGGCGGCGGTGCGGCTGCACCCAGCGGCCCGGAGGAAGTCAGCGGCGTCAACTTTATCGGACAGGTAATCGACGGACTCGATCCTAAGGAGCTTCGTGGCGCAGTCGACGAGGCAAAGGGCCGTATCGGCTCGGGTGTCATCGCACTCGTCGCAGTCAATGAAGGCCGTGCATCGGTCGCGGTGGGCGTGACGCCGGGCGTGGCGTTCAATGCGGTCGACCTCGTCAAGGCTGCGGTGGCCGCGCTGGGCGGGCAGGGCGGCGGTGGTCGTCCGGACATGGCGCAGGGGGGCGGACCCGACGGCAGCAAGGGCGCAGAAGCACTCGCCGCCGTCCGTACCGCGCTGGCGAGCGTCGCTGCCTGAGATCCTGCTCCCCGGCCCAGCCGGGGAGCGCTTCAGTGGTTTATTGGCCGACCTTGTAGCCGTCCGCCGGACTCACCCATTTTGTCTTCTGGGTCATCTCGGGACGGATCTCGCCATCGAGTGTCACAGTCACCGTGCCGTCTGCCGCTTCGGTGCTGCAGCCCATCTTTCCATCCATAGGCGCCAGCGCGCCTGCCATCTGGCTGCGCACCGCCGTCGCCACGGCATCATTCGCGGGTTGGCCGTCCATCTCGATCTTTGCCGCTTCGAAATCGGCCTTGTTGACCGGCCCGCACAGCGCGCCATCCTTCACCGTGCCAGGTGAGGTCACCGTCAGCGTGATCAGCGGCGTGGGCGCGATCAGCAGCGTGGTCGTGCTCTCAAAGCTGCCATCTGCCTTGATCTTGTAGCTGGTCACGCCGATGCAGGTCTTGTTGGCTTCATTGGGCATCACGCATTGGATCTTGCCGGCGCGCGCCTGGGCCAGCGGATCGGCACCGGGGCCGGCAGCGGACGCGGCGAGGATCAGTAGAGCTTCAAGCATCGGTCAACTCCTGCGGGATTTGGTTGACCAAAGCATGCGCCTCGCCCGCTTTCTCGGCAAGCACAAAGCCCAGCCGTTCAGCCCGGCACGCTATCCTTGCGGATACGGCGCAGGCGCGGCTCGCGATCCATGCCGACTGCTTCCTTGATCGCCTTGCGCATCTTGTCCCGTTCCTCGTGGATCGACGCGATCACAGGGCCCACCCCGATGCCCAGATCGACCAGCAGCGCCTCGGACAATTGCAGCGAGCTTTCCAGCGTCTCGGGCACTGCGTCGCTGGCTCCGGCCTTGTACAGTTCGGCGGCATGGGCCGCGTCGCGGGCGCGGGTGATGATCGGCAGCTCGGGCACCCAGCCGCGCACGCGCCGGGTCAGGCGGACGGTAAGCACCGGATCGTCCATCGTCAGGATAAGCGCCTTGGCGTGGCCCAGGTTGAGCCGGTCCACCAGCTCGCTGCGCGTCACATCGCCGAACATCACCGAATAGCCTTCCTTGCGGGCGGCGTTCACATTGTCGACATCGGCGTCGACGCCGATATAGGGCAGGCTGTGGCGCTGGAGCATGTCCGCCACTGTGCGCCCGACGCGGCCGAAGCCGAGCACCACGGTGCCGGGGCCGGCATGATCGATCGCGATATCCGCCGCGACGCCGTCGCCGCCCTGCTGCCGTTCGATCAGCCGCGCGATCCGCCGCCCGACATAGGCCAGCATCGGTGTGGCCGTCAGGCCGATCGCCGTTACAGTTGTCCAGAACGCCGCGTCCTTCGGTGCGATCAGTCCGGCAGTGGCTGCGACGCCGAGAACGATCAGTGTGGTTTCCGACGGGCTCGACATCAGCACGCCGGTTTCCGCCGCCGTGCTCACCCGTGATCCCGTGAGCTTGAGCAGCCCCATGGTCACGCCGGCCTTCACGATCAGCACCATCAGCACTGCGCCCAGCAATGTGGCCCAATTTTCTAGTACGAAAGCCAGGTTGAGCTGCATGCCCACAGTGATCAGGAACACACCCAGCGCCAGGCCCTTGAAGGGCGCGGTGATCGCCTCGACTTCGGTGTGATATTCGGTCTCGGCGATCAGCAGGCCCGCGATCAGCGCCCCCACGATCGGGGAAAGCCCCGCAGCCGTGGTTGCCAGGCTGGCCGCGATCACGACCAGCAGGCTGGCGGCTAGGAAGAGCTCAGGACTCTTGGTCCGCGCCGCCTGACCGAACATCCGCGGCAACAGGAGGCGCCCGCCAACAAACAATATCGCGACCGTCACCGCGCCCTTGCCCAGCACGCTGACCAGCGACATCCAGCCCGCATCGGCCGCAGCGGGGGCCATCGCGCCGAGCATGAAGATGATCGGAACGAGCGCCAGATCCTCGAACAGCAGCATTGCGAACGCGGACTTTCCGACCGGGCTCGTCGTCCCGGCGATTGGCAGCACCAAGGCGGTGGAAGACAGGGCCAGCGCGAGGCCCATCCCGATCGCGCCGTTCATGCCCATGCCCGCCAGGTACAGAGCCATGCCCAGGATAAGCGCCGAGCCGGCAAGCTCTGCCGCGCCGACACCGAACACCAGGTTCCGCAATCCCCATAGGCGTTTGAACGACAGCTCCAGGCCGATCGAGAACAAGAGCAGGATGATGCCGAATTCGGCGAACGGCTCGATCGTGTGCGTATCGGAGATCGTGAAGTAATAGAGCCAGGGCTGTTCGGGCACCAGCGTGCCAAGCCCCGCGGGGCCGACCAGGATGCCGACCAGGATGAAACCGATAACCGGGCTGATCTTGAAACGGGCGAATGCCGGAATGACCAGTCCAGCCGCGCCCAGGATTACGAGTGCATCGCTGAAACCGCTGTTCTGAAGGCTGATCATGGCGCATTTTAAGCAGGCGAGGGCGGATTTGTCATGGGGGCGTAATGACAGAATCCGAAATATGCCCGGAAGTCTGCATCGTCGGCGGTGGTCCTGCGGGAATGGTGGCCGGGCTGCTTTTCGCGCGCGCCGGTGTGCACACGCTTGTGATCGAAAAGCACGCCGACTTCCTGCGTGATTTTCGCGGCGACACCGTCCACCCCTCGACGCTTAATCTGTTCGATGAATTGGGGTTGCTGGACGCGCTGCTTGAACGCCCGCATGACAAGGTGGAGGACGTCGAAGCGGTGCTGGGTGGCCATGCCTATCGTATCGCCGATTTCACCCATTTGCCCGGGCGCGGCAAGTTTGTTGCGATGATGCCGCAATGGGAATTTCTCGATTTCGTCGCGCAGGAGGCGAAACGCTATCCCTGCTTCGATCTGCGGATGCGGACGGAGGGGGTGGAAGCCATCGAGCGCGACGGGCGCGTGACGGGCGTGCGCACCGCAGATGGCCTGGAGATTCCGGCCAGGCTGGTGATCGCGGCCGACGGCCGTGGATCCACGCTGCGCGCGGGATTGCCGTTGCGTGATCTGGGGGCACCGATCGATGTGCTCTGGTTTCGCGTCCCCAAGCGGCGCACGCCGGGCAACCAGACCCAGGGCTATATTGCGGGCGGCGAGATGATCGTGGCAATCGATCGCGGCGAGTATTTCCAGTGCGCCAGGGTGATCGAAAAGGGCAAAGCGGCGGTCGTGCTCGGGCGCGGAATCGACGCGTTCCGAGCCGAGGTGGAGAGCGTCGTGGTCCCCGCGCGGGGGCTGATGCATGCCCTGGCGAGCCTAGACGACGTCAAGCTGCTGAGCGTGACCCTCGATCGGCTAACCCGCTGGTCTCGCCCCGGCCTGCTCGCCATTGGCGACGCCGCCCACGCGATGTCGCCAGTGGGCGGGGTGGGGATCAACCTTGCCATCCAGGACGCAGTTGCCGCCGCCAATATCCTTGCAGCGCCGATCGCGCTGGGCCGCGATCCGGATCGCTTGCTTGCCCGGGTGCAGGCGCGGCGCGAATTCCCGGTCCGGGTGATCCAGGCGGTGCAGCACACGGCGCACCGAACGGTGATCCGCGCCGCGCTTGCCGGCACGGTGCAGAGAGCGCCCTGGATCATCCGGTTGCTCGATCGCGCGCCCTTGTTGCAGCGTATCCCCGCGCGCGTCCTGGGGCTTGGCATCCGCCGGGAGCATATCCGCTCCCCCAGGGCCTAGTGATCGCTGCTATACACCGCCACGCTCGGCGCGATCGGATCGAAACGTACCCAGAGCGCGATCGCCAGCGCAAATACCGCGAACAGCCCCGCGAGCAGCGCCGCCCTCCGCATGGCGCCTCGCTGCGGGATCTCCGGGATCAGCGGCAGGATCAGCACAGCGCTCAGCCCGAGCGGCAATAGCATCGCAAACGGCATGCCGGGGCCCACAGCCTGGAACAGGGCGTGTCCCATAGTCAGCATATAGCCCGCGCCCAGCGCTGCCGCCGCAGCTGATACCCAAAGCCCCAGACGCGGCCCGCGCCACCGGGTAACCGCCGCGCCAATCCCACCCAGAAGCAGCGGCAGATATAGCGGAAACGCCGCCGTCGGCGCCATCGCCTGCGCCACCGCCGCCAGCATCAGGAACGGCGCGGCCATGCCCGCCACCATCGCGGGCAAGGCTTCGCGCTTCACGGGCCGTCCCAGGATCAGCGCCGCCGCCGTCAGGCACAGCAAAGCCGCCTGCAGTTCCAGCCGCGGGATCGCCGCCAAACGATCATAATAATTGGTCTCGCCACCAGAGCCGGAAGCCAGGTTGCCGAGATAAAGCAGCACGCCGGAAAGCACGGCCAGCAGCAGCGAGACAGCGACGCCGGGCAGGAAATTGCGCCACGATCCGCCCCATCCGGCATAGCCATAGGCGGCTGCCGCGCCGATCACGAACAGCCATCCCGCCCATGCCGCGTAGGCGACGAACGCCAGCCCGAACAAATCGTAGAATACCCGGTCCGGTGCCTTGCCGGGGAGTTGGGGTGTCGCGAGCAGCGCGCGGCTCAGGTCCAGCGTCTGCCGCCCCATATCCTGCAGCGCGCCCTGATCGAGCGCGTCGGGCGTCGCCAGCGGCGAATGATACAGCCCCGATCGTCCGATAAACGCAAAGTTGAAACCCGGCACATCCTGCCGCTTTGCGACGGTATAGTCCGTGGAGTTCGGCAGGTGATTATAGACGAACACGCTGAGCGAGGTGCCGACCGGACGGCGGACCGCTCCCGCAAATAGATCGATCATCGCGCCGTTCTGATCGCCCGTCTCGAACATGGATGCACGACCGCCGCCGCCGCGCGTTTCCAGGTTGATGATCACGCCGACGCGCGCGCGCGCCGGATCCTGCCGGAAAAACTGTTCGGCGCCATCCAGTCCGAGTTCCTCGCCATCGGTGAGCAGCACCATCAGCGTGCGCTCCGGCTGGACGCCGCTGGCGCGGATAGCGCGTACCGTCTCCAGGATCGATGCAACCCCCGCGGTATCGTCAGCAGCGCCGGGCGATCCCCATACGGTGTCGTGATGCGCCATCAGCAGTAGTGCGGGCTTACCCGGATCGCGGCCCGGCAGCGTCGCGATCAGGTTAATCGCCCGCGCCGGCTCCGCACTGCCCCGCCATTTGTCGAGCCGCGCCTGGGCACGGGCGCCGACCGGCGCGCTGCTCGTGGTGACGGTCATGCCCAGCGATTGGAGCCGCGCGGTCAGATATGCGCGAACCCTGGCATTCTCCGCGCTACCGGTAGGGTGCGGCGCGCGGGCGATTTCGCGGACGTCCGCCATCGCGCGCGTTGCCGAGAATTCGGTCGGCGGCGCATCCTGCGCGGCTGGCCGGGGCGTCGTGGTTGCGATCACCGCCAGCAGCACCGCGCCCGCAACGGCAATCAGCAGATATGCCCAGTTCTTCATTGCACCCGCTCCCTTGGGCGCTGAGCCTATCGATGGCGTCTGGCGCCCACAAACAAAAAGGGCGGCCCTAAGCCGCCCCTTCCGTTCCTAGATTGAGCGGGGAAGCTCAGTTCCAGCTCGCCATTTCCTTCTCGAGGTTGACGCGAATCTGCTCGAAGAACTGCTCGGTGGTCATCCATGCCTGCTCCGGGCCGATAAGCAGCGCCAGATCCTTGGTCATGTGGCCGGCTTCGACGGTCTCGATGCAGACGCGCTCGAGCGTTTCGGCGAACTTGGTCACGTCCGGCGTGTTGTCGAATTTGCCGCGGAACGACAGGCCCTGCGTCCAGGCGAAGATCGATGCGATCGGGTTGGTCGAGGTCGCCTTGCCCTGCTGATGCATGCGGTAGTGGCGCGTCACGGTGCCGTGCGCCGCTTCGGCTTCGATCGTCTTGCCGTCCGGCGACATCAGCACCGAGGTCATCAGGCCGAGCGAGCCGAAGCCCTGCGCGACGGTGTCCGACTGGACGTCGCCGTCGTAATTCTTGCAGGCCCAGACGAACTTGCCGCTCCACTTGAGCGCCGATGCGACCATGTCGTCGATCAGGCGGTGCTCATAAACGATGCCCGCCGCCTTGAACTTGTCGGCGAATTCGGCGTCGAACACTTCCTGGAACAGGTCCTTGAAGCGGCCGTCATAGGCCTTGAGGATCGTGTTCTTGGTCGAAAGATACAGCGGCCAGCCGCGATCGAGCGCATAATTCATGCTCGCCTTGGCGAAATCGCGGATCGAATCGTCGAGGTTGTACATCCCCATCGCCACACCGGCCGAGGGATAGTTGAACACTTCGCGCTCGATGGTTTCGCCATTGTCGCCTTCCCAGACTATGCGCAGCTTGCCCGGGCCGGGGACACGGAAGTCGGTCGCGCGATACTGGTCGCCATAAGCGTGGCGGCCCACGACGATCGGGTCGGTCCAGCCGGGGACGAGGCGGGGAACGTTCTTGATGACGATCGGCTCGCGGAACACGACGCCGCCCAGGATGTTGCGGATGGTGCCGTTCGGCGACTTCCACATCTGCTTCAGCCCGAATTCCTCGACGCGCGCTTCGTCGGGGGTGATCGTGGCGCACTTCACGCCGACGCCATACTTCTTGATCGCCTCAGCCGAATCGATCGTGATCTGATCGTCGGTCTCGTCGCGCTTCTGGACAGAAAGGTCGTAATATTTCAGGTCGATATCGAGGTAGGGGAGGATCAGCCGCTCACGGATCCACTGCCAGATGATCCGCGTCATTTCGTCGCCGTCGATCTCCACGACGGGCGTTGCAACCTTGATCTTCGCCATATTCTCGCTCGTTCCTCATCAAAGGGGTTTGGCGAGCGTCTAGGAGCATGGGGAAGGGGGATCAAGCGCCCCGATGGCTCCTCAGTCCTTCCAGGCCCACCACAATTGCGCCGGCGGGATGTTCACCCATTCCATGGCATGGTCGATCCGCGGGAAATAGGGCGCGAAGAAATTCCGCACCTTGGGGTTGTACTGATAGACCAGAAAGGCACCGCCGGGACGAATGATCTCGCTGGTCGCCTTGGCGATCGCGTCGCCTACGCCGGGGGGAAGGGTGGAGAAAGGAAGGCCCGACGCGATGTAGTCAGCATGCTCGAAACCGTGATCCTTGACGATCTGCTTGATGTCGGCAGCCGAGCCCAACACGGCGGAAAAGCGCGAATCGATGATCGTCGCGCGCAGATAAGCGATGAAATCCGGGTTGGTATCGATCACAACGAGCTTGGCGTCGGGTGCGAGGCGATCAAGGATGGGGCGCGTAAAGGTGCCGACGCCAGGGCCGTATTCGACGAACAATTTGCACTGGTCGAAATCGACCTTGCTCAGCATGTGGCGCACCAGTCGTTGCGACGATGATGCAATGGCACCAACCATCACCGGATGTTTGAAGAACCCCTTGAGGAACATCATCGCTGGCGAGGGCAGGCCGGCGGCGCGGCGGCGGCTTCGGCGCTCTGCTGCGGTCGATGCGGGCATGGATAATATTCTCGCGATTGTTGTGATGGGCGATCCAGCGCCCTGCGCAAAAACGAACGAACATTCAAGCGTTGAGGTTCATTCGGTGCGGTTTGCGCGTCGGAAACGGTGGAGAAGTCGCCGAACGCCGAAGTCGTCGTCGCAGGACGATCCGTCTAGGAAAGAGGGTAAGGGCGGGCTAGAGGGCGATCATGGCATCCCTCGATAAACCGCCCCTCGGCACCACCACCGTCAAATGGCGCTTTCCGGAAATTCATCCAGAGGGCCGGAAATATGTGGCGATTGCTGCTGCCATCGCCTTGTTCAGCCTCTTCGTTTTTGACTTCATTACCTGGCCGCTGGTGTTCCTGACGCTTGGAGTCGCGGCATTCTTCCGCGATCCGGTGCGCGTGACCCCGCAGGGGGAGGGGCTGATCGTTTCGCCCGCCGACGGTCTCATCACGATGATCGAGCGTGTCGAGCTTCCGCCTGAGCTGCGCGGACCGCAGGCGCTGGGCGACAAGCCGATGATCCGCGTCTCGGTGTTCATGAGCGTGTTCGACGTGCATGTGAACCGCACGCCGGTGACCGGCACGATCAAGCACGTCATCTATATCAGCGGCAAGTTCATGAACGCTGACTTCGACAAGGCCAGCGAAGAGAATGAGCGGCAGCATTTCGTGGTCGAGGACAGGAATGGCGTCCGTTTTGGCTTCACGCAGATCGCGGGGCTGGTTGCCAGACGCATCGTCGCGTTCGTCAAGGCGGGCGACATGGTTGTCGCGGGGCAGCGCATCGGCTTGATCCGGTTTGGCAGCCGCGTCGATGTTTTCCTTCCCGAAGGTTATGGTTGTGCGGTCGCCCTCGGCCAGCGGGCAGTCGCGGGCGAGACGATCCTCGCCAAGCGCGGCATCGCTGACATGGCCGGCGTTTCGCAGTGAGCAGGGTCCCCCGCGTCCGGCGGGTGCGCGGGGCGCGGCCGCCGCGCCTGCCGCGCGGCATCCCGTTGCGAACCATTGCACCCAATGCCGTGACGGCGGCTGCGCTCTGTTCGGGGCTTACCGCGATCCGCTTTGCGATGGACGCGAAGTGGGAACAAGCCGTGGTGATGGTGCTGATCGCTGCAGTGCTCGACGGGATCGATGGCAAGGTCGCGCGCCTGATGCGGGGCGAAAGCCGTTTCGGGGCCGAGCTGGACAGCCTGTCCGACGCGATTGCGTTCGGCGTTGCGCCGGCGCTGATCCTTTATCTCTGGTCGCTTCAGAATCTCGGCAATTTCGGCTGGATGGTGGCGCTGGTCTATGCGCTTTTCTGCGTGCTGCGCCTCGCGCGCTTCAACGCAGGGATCGACAATGAGGATCAGCCCCACAAATCGGCGGGGTTCCTGACGGGCGTTCCGGCTCCCGCCGGTGCCTTGCTTGCGATGGCGCCTCTATATCTGTGGCTGTCCACGCAGGAGCCACATCTGCCCATGCCCTATATCGTGGCGCCCTGGACCGTTCTGGTCGCGCTGCTGATGATATCGAGCATCGCCACCTTCACCCCGGCGGTTCGCCTGAAACAGCGTATTCGCTTCGAAGTGCTGGTGATCCTTGCCGCACTGATCGCCGCATTGATCTCGGCGCCCTGGCCAACCCTCACTGCGATAGCGGTCGCCTATCTGGCGACGATCCCCTTCAGCATCCGCAGCTACCGGCGGGTCAGGCTGCAGCGCGCAGCGGCGAGCGTGCGACCGGACGAACCGGCGGTGCCCGGCGCACCGTAACGCGCGGCGCGGACATCGGCAGGGCCGGAATTGCGGGCACGAACAGCGCGCGGTAGCGATGAAGCTGCGGCCGAATGCTGCTGTACAGCGTCCATGCCGATGCGGCGAATGCGGTTGCGAACAGCAGCGTAGCAAACAGAGCAGTCATCATCCGGTCCTTCTTCGCCCAGGTGGCTGGAATCCTGCGGGTTTTCCAAACCGCTGTACCCCGGCGGACGTTCCCCGTCCGCCCTATGAACCGGTTATGTTCCGCTGATGTTCCAGTGTCAAGCGCTCTTGTTCCGTTTGTGTTCTAAAACTTGCGAACCGGGCAAAGCGCCTCATAAGTTGCGCAGGCAAAAGGATTTGAGGGAGGCGGAAATGCAAGGCTTCAAACTGGCTGGCTTGGCAGCATGCGCCGCGTTGCTGTGGAGTGATGTCGCCGTCGCACAAACCGTCAATCTCGAGGGCTGCCCGGCCAGCAAGGGCGAGGCGAGGACCTTGCTGTCGTCGCTCAAGGTGGTCGGTGCCCGGCCCGGCGGCACCAAATCCTACGCGACCGACACTATCCGCCTGCGCGGCGATAAGGTCGCGGGCATCTTCGCCGAGGACTATAACGCCTCCTGGCTCCATATTCAGCTGTCGCGTCCGCCCGCGACCTATGTGCCTGCGTTCAAGGCGCGTTACGCCAACGACGCCGAGCGCATGAACTGCGATCAGCCGGACGGATGCTACATCCGGATGAAGGACGGGCGCTATAACGGGCTTCACAGCGTCGACATCACCAAGTTCACCGGGCGCTTCGAGAAGGAAGGCGAGCCGGACGGATATTATCTGATCTGCTTCTACTGAGCGAAGCAGCCGCAAGCGCGCGGCGACGCTTGCGCCGGGCCGCACCTTCGACTAAAGGCGCGCGCTCAACCCCACATGGGAAGCATCATAACCCGGTGTCCGGCCTTGCCGGATCACTCGCTTCCCAGAGGATCAACCGGAAGGAATTATCCCTATGGCGGCACCTGTCGTCTCCATGCAGGCATTGCTCGAATCGGGCGCGCACTTCGGCCACCAGACGCATCGCTGGAACCCGAAGATGAAGCCGTACATCTTTGGCGACCGTAACGGCGTCCACATCATCGATCTTTCGCAGACCGTGCCGCTCTTCGCGCGTGCCCTGGAATTCGTCAGCTCGACCGTCGCTTCGGGCGGCAAGGTCCTGTTCGTCGGCACCAAGCGCCAGGCGCAGGAGCCGATCGCGGAAGCGGCGCGCCGTTCGGGCCAGCACTTCGTCAACCATCGCTGGCTGGGCGGCATGCTCACCAACTGGAAGACCATCTCGGGCTCGATCAAGCGCCTCAAGACGCTCGAAGAACAGCTTTCGGGCGACACGCATGGCCTGACCAAGAAGGAAGTGCTCCAGCTCACCCGTGAGCGCGACAAGCTCGAGCTCTCGCTCGGCGGTATCCGCGACATGGGCGGCGTTCCGGACATCATGTTCGTGATCGACGCGAACAAGGAAGAGCTGGCGATCAAGGAAGCCAACACGCTCGGCATCCCCGTCGTCGCGATCCTCGATTCGAACGTCTCACCCGATGGCATCGCATTCCCGGTTCCGGCGAATGACGACGCCAGCCGCGCGATCCGCCTGTACTGCGAAGCCGTTGCGATCGCAGCGACCCGCGGCGGCCAGGATCGTCAGGCCAGCTACGGCGTCGATCTCGGCGCGCAGGAAGTTGCGCCCGTCGAAGAGACGTTGACCGTTGTGGAGCCCGAAGCTCCCGCGGCGTCGACCGAGCCGGAAACGGCTGTCGAGGGCGAGCGTCAGCTCGACGCATAAGCGTCGTCACGCACCTGTAATCGGGGCGGGGCAGGGCAATATGCGCTGCTCCGCCCGACCAGTTTGAAGAAACCTGAGGAATTAGACATGGCAGAGATCACTGCAGCCGCCGTCAAGGAACTGCGCGAGCGTTCGGGCGCCGGCATGATGGATTGCAAGAAGGCGCTGAGCGAAACCAATGGCGACATCGAAGCGGCCAGCGATTGGCTGCGTTCGAAGGGTCTGGCCGCGGCCGCGAAGAAGTCGAGCCGCACCGCCGCTGAAGGCCTGGTCGGCGTTGCCGTCGCAGGCACGAAGGGCGTCGCCGTTGAAGTCAACTCCCAGACCGATTTCGTCGCGAAGAACGAGATCTTCCAGAACTTCGTTCGCGAAGTCACCGCCGTCGCGCTCGAAAAGGGTGATGATGTCGAGGCGCTGAAGGCTGCTTCGATCACCGGCGGCACGATCGAGGAAGTCCTCGTCGCCAATATCGCCACGATCGGCGAGAACCAGGTTCTCCGTCGTGCCAAGGCCGTCTCTGTCGCGAACGGCGCGGTGATCCCGTATGTCCATAACGCTGCGGCTCCCGGCCTCGGCAAGATCGGCGTGCTCGTCGCGCTCGAATCGGATGCCGGCGTCGATGTTCTCGAGCCGCTCGGCAAGCAGCTTGCGATGCACATCGCCGCCGCCTTCCCGCTGGCGCTGACCGTCGACGATCTCGACCCCGAAGTCGTCGAGCGCGAAGCTGCGATCCTGCGCGAGAAGAATGCGGAGAAGATCGTCGGCAAGTCGGCCGAAGTCGCTGAGAAGATCCTCAACGGCCCGATCGAGAAGTTCAAGAAGGAGAACGCGCTCCTCACCCAGGCGTTCGTCATGGACGGCAAGACCCCGGTGGGTGACGTGATCGCCAAGGCTGGCAAGGA
The DNA here is from genome assembly GCF_001591025.1 of Sphingomonas soli NBRC 100801. Taxonomy (GTDB): domain Bacteria; phylum Pseudomonadota; class Alphaproteobacteria; order Sphingomonadales; family Sphingomonadaceae; genus Sphingomonas; species Sphingomonas soli. The sequence continues at coordinate 108,856 of NZ_BCTZ01000004.1, read as the reverse complement.
TGCCGGCTCGACGATCGTGCTCAAGGACTATGTCCGCTTCCAGCTCGGCGAAGGCATCGAGAAGGAAGAGAGCGACTTCGCAGCCGAAGTGGCCGCGACTGCCGGTCTGACCAAGTAAAGCGCATCGCCGGGGGACAACGCCCCCGGCGCATGTGCCGCTGCGGGGCGGGGATCTTCGGAATCCCCGCTTTCGCTGCCGCTTGCCGATCGCCGGTTGCGCAACCCGGCGCTAGTGCCTATTTTTCAGGCAGATCATGACGGAACTTGCCCCTATCCAGATCGGTCCTGTGCGGATCGACCAGCCGGTGCTGCTCGCGCCGATGACCGGGGTTACCGATCTGCCCTTTCGCCGGGTCGTGCGGAAATTCGGCTCCGGCTTGAATGTTACCGAGATGGTCGCCAGCCAGGCGGCGATCCGCGAGACGCGTCAATCGATCCAGAAATTCGCATGGGATCCGATCGAGGATCCGGTGTCGATGCAGCTTGTCGGCTGCACCCCGCATGAGATGGCCGAGGCCGCAAAGCTGAGCGAAGAGCGCGGCGCGGCGATCGTCGACATCAACATGGGATGCCCGGTCCGCAAGGTGACGAGCGGCGATGCCGGCTCGGCGCTGATGCGCGATCTCAAGCTCGCCGCCGCGCTCATCGAAGCTTGCGTGAAGGCGGTTAGTGTGCCGGTCACGGTAAAGATGCGGATGGGCTGGTGCCATGACAGTCTCAACGCGCCCGAGCTTGCTCGCATCGCCGAGGATCTCGGTGCCAAGATGATCACAGTGCACGGCCGCACGCGCAATCAGATGTATAAGGGCACGGCGGACTGGCGCTTCATCCGCAAGGTCAAAGAGGCGGTCTCGCTGCCCGTCATCGCAAATGGCGACATCTGTACCGTCGAAGACGCGCGCAACGCGCTGGAGCAATCCGGTGCCGATGGCGTCATGATCGGACGTGGCGCCTATGGAAAGCCCTGGGTGCTGCGCCAGGTGATGGACGCGCTGGCCGGCAAGGAAGAGCGCCCGGATCCTTCACTCGAAGAGCAATATCGCGTGATCCTGGAGCATTACCTCGACACCTTGAATCATTATGGCGACGAAGTCGGCGTCAACATGATGCGCAAGCATATCGGCTGGTACACCAAGGGCATCCATGGCTCGGCCGAGTTCCGCAACAACGTCAACAAGATCTCCGATCCGAAAAGGGTGCTGGAGATGCTCGACGAATTCTACGCACCATGGCGCTCCCGCGAAGCGGCCTGAGGGCCGGTCCGCAGGCTAAGGAAGGGCCGGGCTTCGCCGAATTGTTCGGGGCCTTGCCTGTCGGAGTATTGGTGATCGATCCGGACGGGCGCATCGCGCATGCCAATCCGGCCTGCGAATCCATGCTGAACCACAGCGAAAGCGCGATGATCGGCCAGCCTTATGACGCGGTGCTGCTGCCGCCGGAGGATTATGCCGATCGCCGTGATGGTCATGGCTTCGCCGCCTTCGATATCGAGATAGAGGCGGTGCGCGGGCCGCGTATCCGCGTCGATTTCGTCGAGAGTATGATCGCGGATCGTCCGGGCTGGCGTATTCTGACCCTGCACCACGCGCCGCAAGCGCGCCGCGTGACCGATCGCAGCGCCGGAGCACGCGCTGCCGTTGGCGCTGCGGCCATGCTCGCGCACGAGATCAAGAATCCGCTTTCCGGCATCCGCGGTGCCGCGCAACTGCTCGCCAGCGCCGGAGAGGATCGCGAACTCACCGGACTCATCACCACCGAAGTTGATCGCATCGTCTCGCTGATCGACCGGATGGAAGATTTCACCGACACGCGCCCGCTCAAGCTCCAGGCAACCAACGTCTATCCGCTGCTCGATCACGCGCGAAAGGTTGCGCTTGCGGGCTTTGCGCGTGGCATGGTGATCGAGGAGCGCTTCGATCCCTCCTTGCCCCCGGTGATGATCGATCCCGACGCGTTTCAGCAGGTGCTGCTCAATTTGCTCAAGAACGCCGCCGAGGCGCTTGCCGGGCTTGCCCAGCCTCGAATTACGCTGTCCACCGCCTATCGCCACGGCATGTCGATCAGCACGGCCCCCGGTCGCCCGCGCCAGCCGCTGCCGATCGAGATCCTTGTGATCGACAATGGCCCCGGTGCGCCGGCGGACATTGCCGAGCATCTGTTCGAGCCCTTCGTCTCCGGCAAGCCGGAGGGGAAGGGGCTGGGCCTGCCGCTGGTTGATAAGCTTGTGCGGGATCAAGGGGGGATTATCCAATATGCGCGCGAACGTGATCCTGAAGTGACTGTGTTCCGTATCCTGATGCCGAGGGCAGTATGAGCGCGCCCGGAAATGTCCTCGTGGTCGATGACGATGCGGCGATCCGCACCGTGGTGGCCGCCGCGCTGAAGCGCGAAGGCCACACGGTTACGACTGCGGCGAGCATCGGCGATCTGAGGCGCCTGCTGGCGAACGGCCGCCCCGATGTGCTGGTGACCGATGTCGTGCTTCCCGATGGTAACGGGTTGGATTTGGTAGCGTCGCTGACGGCGGAGCATCCTTCGCTGCCCGTGATCGTCTTCTCGGCGCAGAACACGCTGGCGACGGCGGTCCGCGCGACCGAAGTTGGTGCGTTCGACTATCTTCCCAAGCCCTTCGATCTGGACGTGCTAAGCCAGGCGGTCTGCGGGGCGATCGCAAAGGGGCGGCGCGGGCCGCTTGATGCTCCGGATGTGGAGGTGGGGGCGGGGACGACGACCCTGATCGGGCGGTCACCGGCGATGCAGGAAGTCTATCGCGTGATCGCGCGCGTGGTTTCGAACGACCTGACCGTGCTGATCATGGGCGAAAGCGGGACGGGCAAGGAACTGGTCGCCAAGGCTATCCACGATCTCGGGCCGCGCCGACGCGCGCCTTTCGTCGCGCTCAATATGGCCGCCATCCCGCGCGAACTGATCGAGGCCGAATTGTTCGGCCATGAGCGGGGCGCGTTCACCGGAGCGGCGGCGCGCGTTGCCGGCCGGTTCGAGCAGGCGGCGGGCGGAACGCTCTTCCTCGACGAAATCGGCGACATGCCGATGGATGCGCAGACGCGGCTGCTGCGCGTGCTTCAATCGGGGGAATTCACAACGGTGGGCGGTGCGCGCACAATCCGCGCCGACGTCCGTATCGTCGCAGCGACCAACAAGGATCTGGCTGCGCTCGTGCAGTCGGGCCAGTTCCGCGAGGATCTGTTCTATCGGTTGAACGTCGTTCCCGTGTCGCTGCCGTCCTTGCGCGAGCGGCGTCAGGACGTGCCGCTCCTTGCCCGGCATTTCCTCGATCGCGCCGCCGAGGATGGGTTGCCGCGCAAGCAGCTCGATGCATCGGCGGTCGCCGTGCTCGAAACCTATGACTGGCCGGGCAATGTTCGCGAGCTTGAAAACCTGATGCGCCGCATCGCCGTCCTCAGCCGCGACGAATGGATCGATGCAGACGGGATTCGGCGGGCGCTGGGCGAGGCCAGCCAGGGCAGCGTCGCACCCGGCGATGCAGGCATCGAAGCAGCGGTGCGCGCGCGGCTTGAGCGAATCGCGATCGAAGAGCCCCGTTCGCTGGACGATGGCAGTCTCTATGACCGGATCATCGGCGAGGTCGAACGTCCGCTGATCGAAGCGATGCTTGCGCGGCATCATCACAACCAGCTCCGCGCCGCGCGCGCACTGGGGATAAATCGCAACACTTTGCGCAAGCGGCTCGATACCTTGGGCATCGATGCGAGCGGAAATCGTCCTGATGGTGCCGATTAGCGACAGCTTACCGATTTTGTGTGTTCTTTCAGCCACAATCTTCGGCTAGCTAAGGATGAATGAGCGCCGTTTCCGAGCCGATTGCTGAACGCGCCCCGCCCCGGCGGCGGATCGGCGTAACGTCGGCGGTGTGGATCGGAGTGATCGCGCTGGCGGTCACGTTCGCAGCGGTCACCTATTTCACGATCACCGGTGAAGGCGATTCGCAACGCCTGCTGACCCCGCCGGTCGTTGCGTTGTTGCTGATCGCCAACCTTATGCCCGGCGTCGCGCTGCTCGTCCTGATCGGACGGCACATCGCGCGGAAGCGCTCGGCGAGCGCGGGCATGGGCGGCGGCAGCGGACTGCACGTTCGGCTCGTCGCGATCTTCTCGGTGCTGGCGGCGGTGCCGGTGCTGCTGGTCACGCTCGTCTCGTCGCTGCTCTTCCAATATGGCGTCGAATTCTGGTTTTCCGATCGTGCGCGCGGGATGCTCGAGAACGCGCAATCGCTGGCGCAATCCTCGTATCAGCAGCTCCTCGGCGAAGTCGGCAAGCACACGACCGCGATGGCGGGCGATCTTGGCGCCGGTCTGCGGGAGGCGCCGATCGACAGCCTCGATTTCACCCAGTTCTTCGCGCGGCAGGTCTATTATCGCAGCCTCAGCGAAGCGGTGATCTTCACGGTCACCCCGGCGGGAGCGATCGATACGGTCGCCTTGGTCAATCCGTATGAGCGCGACCTTGCCAAGGAAATCGATCCCAAGCTGATCGCCCAGATCAAGGACGATCAGGCATCGACCGGGGCCTCGGGCGATCGTATTCGCGCCATTGCCCGCATTCCCGGCGCCGATAATCTGTACGTCTATACCGGCCGGCTCTCCGACGTTGGCGAGATGAGCTCGCAGACGAGGCGAGCGCAGCTTGTGCTGGCCGATTATCGCGCGCTGGTGCAGCGGTCGCGTTCGCTTCAGTTGCAGTTCAATGGGGCGCTGCTTCTATTGTCGCTCCTGATCGTCGCCGCAGCGGTGTGGGTCGCGATCACGGTTGCGGACCGGCTGGTGCGGCCGATCAGCGAACTGGTGGGCGCGGCGCGGGACGTTGCGGGCGGCGACCTTGCGGTGCGCGTGCCCGAACCGAGGGCGCAGGACGAGATCGGCACGCTGGCCCGGGCGTTCAACAGCATGACCGGCCGGCTCGAGGATCAGCGTACCGAGTTGGTGACGGCCAACGCCCAGCTCGAAAGCCGCCGCGCGCTGATCGAGGCGGTGATGTCGGGCGTGTCCGCCGGCGTTATCTCGATCGCCGCCGATCGCAGTGTGCGCCTGATCAACGCGCCGGCACGCGCGCTGCTGCGGCAGGGCGACGAGGATCCGGCTGGGCGGCCTCTCAAGCAGATCGCGCCCGAGCTCGATGCCATGCTGGATGGCGATGATCGCGAGGGCGTGCTGCAGATCACCACCGGTGGCGAGGCGCTAACCCTCGCGGTCAAGATCACGCGCGACGAAGCGGGGCAGGTGCTGACGTTCGACGACATCACCCAGCAGCTAAATGACCAGCGCCGCGCGGCCTGGTCTGACGTTGCGCGCCGCATCGCCCACGAGATTAAAAATCCCCTCACCCCCATCCAGCTCGCCGCCGAACGGCTCCAGCGCCGCTATGGCAAGAAGATCGAGAATGACGACGGTACCTTCGCCAGGCTGACGGGTACGATCGTGCGGCAGGTCGGCGATCTGCGGCGGATGGTGGACGAATTCTCGTCCTTCGCGCGGATGCCCAAGCCCTTGTTCCGCCAGGAATCGCTGCTCGATATCGCGCGGCAGGCGATGTTCCTCCATGAGGTCGCCCATCCGACGATCCATTTCGAGCTCGAAGCGCCCGGTCCGGCCCCGACGATCATCTGCGACCGCCGCCAGATCGGCCAAGCGCTGACCAATGTCGTCAAGAACGCGGTGGAAGCGATCGAGGGACGCGGGGAAGGGGAGGCCCTGCCTCAAGGCGAGGTACACCTCACCATCGAACGCGGCAGCGATCATCGGGTGCTGCTGACGGTCGCGGACAATGGCGTGGGCCTTCCGGTCGAACGGAACCGGATCGTCGAACCCTATATGACGACGCGGACCGGCGGCACGGGACTGGGCCTCGCGATCGTCAAGAAGATCGTCGAGGAGCATTTCGGCACCATCGCCTTCTCTGATCGGCCGGGCGGCGGGACCTGCGTGACGATCTGCTTCGATACGGATCTGCTCGCCAATATGGCGGAAATCGGGGGCGACGACGATAGCACCGAGCCGCGTCCGCCTGTTCTAACGCGTACTGGAAAAGCCAAGTCATGAGCCTTGATATCCTGGTCGTCGACGATGAGCGCGACATCCGCGAATTGGTAGCCGGTGTCCTGGAGGACGAAGGCTATGCCACGCGCGGCGCTGGCGACAGCGACGCTGCGCTGGAGGCGATTGCCGAGCGGCGGCCGAGCCTGGTGCTGCTCGATGTCTGGCTGCAAGGATCGAAGCTCGACGGACTCGAGCTGCTGGACGAGATCAAACGACGCGACGCTTCGATCCCGGTGCTGGTGATCTCGGGCCACGGTAATCTCGACACCGCCGTGGCGGCGATCCGGCGCGGCGCGGCGGACTTCATCGAAAAGCCTTTCGAAGCCGAACGCCTGCTGCTCATGGTCGAGCGCGCGACCGAGACCGAACGGCTGAGGCAGGAGGTTGCCTCGCTGCGCGCATCGGTGGGCCGCGAGGAGGATTTGACCGGGACGTCGGGCGCGATCAACGGGGTTCGCGCCACACTGAAGCGCGTTGCCTCAACCGGCAGTCGGGTGCTGATCAGTGGCGGCGCTGGCGTGGGCAAGGAAGTCGCGGCGCGGCTCCTGCACGGCTGGAGCCAGCGCGCCGCCGGCCCGTTCATAATCGTCAGCTGCGCACGGATGCAGCCCGAGCGCGTGGAAGAAGAACTGTTCGGCGTGGAGGAAGGGGGAGACCTTATTCGCCCGGGCCTGCTTGAACAGGCGCATGGCGGCACGCTCTTCCTCGACGAGATCGCCGACATGCCGCTGGCGACGCAGGGCCGCATCCTGCGCGTGCTGACGGACCAGAGCTTCAGCCGCGTCGGCGGCACCCGGGTGGTCAAGGTCGACGTCCGGGTCGTCTCGGCCACCGCGCGGGACCTCCAGACCGAGATCGCGGAAGGGCGGTTCCGCGAGGACCTGTATTACCGGCTCAACGTGGTGCCGGTTGCAATCCCGCCGCTGACCGAGCGCCGCGAGGACATCCCCGTGCTGATCGAGCATTTCGTGGCGCACTATGCCAGCGGCCGCCGGGTGCCCACGCCCGAGGTGGCACCGGACGCGATGGTGGCGCTGCAAAGCTATGAATGGCCGGGCAACGTCCGCCAGCTTCGCAACATCGTCGAGCGCACCGTGATCCTGGCTCCGGGGGATCGCATCGGCCGCATCGAACTCGACCTGTTGCCGGCCGAGGTGCTGGGGAAGCCGAGCGACACCGGCGGGGGCATGGGATCGAGCGCCATCATGGGCGCGCCGCTGAAGGAAGCGCGCGAAAGCTTCGAGCGCGAGTATCTGAAGGTCCAGATCCGGCGCTTTTCGGGCAATATCTCGCGCACGGCGAGCTTCATCGGCATGGAGCGCTCGGCGTTGCACCGTAAGCTCAAGCTGCTGGGGATCAGCGAGAGCCGCGACGAATAGCGTAGGCCCCCGCGCTGGACACGGGCGGATGAATCCCTAGATTAGGGGCGAGCAGGCCGGCACGGCCTGCGCTCCGACGCCGGGAAACGGCGCTCTGCGGGAAAAATCCCGCCAAGAATACAAGGGAATGCGGAAACATGGCCGATAAGCAGACTTCGCTGCAGGACCTCTTCCTCAATTCACTCCGCCGGTCGAAAACGCCGGTCACCATGTTCCTCGTCAAGGGCGTGAAGCTCCAGGGGATCGTTACCTGGTTCGATAATTTCTCCGTGCTGCTGCGTCGCGATGGCCAGTCGCAGCTGATCTACAAGCATGCGATCTCCACTATCATGCCCGCGGGCCCGATGGACCTGACGCAGTTCCTCGATCAGCTTGGAGAACATCAGTCCAAGAACCCGGTTTTGCAGGAAATTTTCCTCAACGCCGTGCGCAAGCAGCAGGAAAGCGTGACCATGTTCCTGGTCAATGGCGTGATGCTGCAGGGGCAGATCGCGGCGTTCGACCTCTTCTGCATGCTGCTCCAGCGCGAGGGCATGGCGCAGCTCGTTTACAAGCATGCGGTTTCCACGATCCAGCCGGCGCATCCGCTGAACCTGGCCGAGGAAACGAACGAGGCCGACGACGATTAAGCTCCCATGAGCACCGGGTTCGATCGCGACGCCAGCGAGTTCTCGCGCGGCGCGAAGGCCGTCATTGTCTATCCGGACACTGGCGGCTCTTCGCGCGACCCGGAGGCGCGCCTTGAGGAGACCGCTGGCCTTGCACTGGCGATCGGGCTGGAGGTGGTCGAAAAGATCGCGTTCCGCCTGCGCCAGCCCAAGCCGGGAACGCTGATCGGCTCGGGGCAGGTGGAGGCACTGGCCGAAAGCGTGCGCGACCAGGAACTGGAAGTCGCGGTCTTCGACGCGTCGCTCACCCCGGTGCAGCAGCGCAATCTGGAAACCGGGCTCGGCTGCAAGGTGATCGACCGCACCGGGCTGATCCTCGAAATCTTCGGCGAGCGCGCCCGGACCGCCGAGGGGCGGCTCCAGGTCGAGCTCGCCCATCTCGATTATCAGGCGGGGCGGCTGGTGCGCAGCTGGACGCACCTTGAGCGTCAGCGCGGCGGCTTCGGCTTTCTAGGTGGCCCCGGCGAGACCCAGATCGAGGCCGATCGCCGCCTGATCCGCGACCGGATGGCGCGGCTGCGCAAGGAGCTCGATCAGGTGAGCCGCACCCGCGGGCTCCATCGCGAGCGCCGGCAGCGTGCGCCCTGGCCGGTGATCGCGCTGGTCGGCTATACCAACGCGGGGAAATCTACACTTTTCAATCGCCTGACCGGCGCTGACGTCATGGCGGAGAATTTGCTCTTCGCGACGCTCGACCCCACACTGCGGCAGATTTCATTGCCCGGCATCGACAAGGCGATCCTCTCCGACACGGTGGGCTTCGTCTCCGAGCTGCCGACGCAGCTCGTCGCGGCATTCAAGGCGACGCTCGAAGAAGTCATTTCAGCCGATCTGCTGATCCATGTGCGTGATATCGCCCACCCGGACAGCGAAGCGCAGCGGGCCGATGTCGAGAAGGTATTGGGCGAAATCGGCGTGTCGCCGGAAACGCCGCGCTTCGAGGCATGGAACAAGCTCGACTTGCTCGACGACGATCGCCGCGCCGAAGTGCTGGCCGAAGCGACGAAGCGCGAGGACGTGGTCGCGCTGTCGGCATGGACGGGGGAGGGCGTGGCCCTGCTCGTCGAAACCGTCGCGGCGCGGCTTACCGAAGGCCATCGGCGCTACACGATCACGCTCGATGCGGGCGACGGGGCGGGGGCCGCATGGCTCCACCAGCATGGCGACGTCATCGAACAGCGGGTCGAAGGGGACCAGGCGGTGTATGAAGTGCGGATGGCGCCGCGGGATTATGAGCGATTCGGGATGCGGAGCGGCTGACAGCGGCGCGGAAGGTGACACAAAGGTGACACCAACGCGCAGGTTTTCCGGAGCCGAATGTTCCCAATGTTCGCGCTGCCCATGGGGGCGGCCTAGCGATGTTCAAATCGGGTGATTCAGCGTGTCAAAGAGCGGCGCCGACGAGTCGGACAGCGGATCCAAGCATTTGAAATCCTACATTTCAATGCGTTCGTTCGCGCCGTTTCAGAGACCTTGCGGTTGGTATGAGAAGCGCCGTTTGCGCGTGCAGCTTGAACACCATCAGATCGAACATGCCGCCGCGCAGGGGATGATCGGTGGCATCCCTTGCGGCTTGTGCGGTGGCCTTTGCTTGAGACCCCAGCTTTCGCTGGGGTGACGGGTGGGTGGGGTGGCGCGGGGTGGTGCCGTTGGCCGTCATGCCAGCGGAAGCTGGCATCTCTTGGGGCTCCTGCGGTGGGCCTTCGCCTGAGACCCCAGCTTTCGCTGGGGTGACGGGGTGGGGTGACGGGTGTGGGGGGCGATCGAGGGGTCAGGTGGTTTTCTTCGCCTTCACCCAAAGTGCTTCCTTTGCCTCCAGATCGAGGCCGACGAACGCATCGCCGGCCTCGGCCTCCATCGCCTTGAAGCGGCGTTCGAACTTGGCGTTGGCGACGCGCAGTGCCGCTTCGGGGTCGACGCCCAGCTTGCGGGCCCAGTTGACCACGGCGAACAGCAGATCGCCAATCTCTTCCTCGCGATGCTCCGGCGTCTCAGCGGCTTCGACTTCCGCCAGCTCCTCATCGACCTTGGCGCGGGCGCCGCTGGCGTCGGGCCAGTCGAAGCCGGTGCGGGCGGCGCGTTTCTGCAGCTTTTCGGCGCGGAGGAGGGCGGGGAGGCCGATCGCGACGCCGTCCAGCGCGCCTTGCTCCCCTCTGCTCCCCCGCTCTGCGGCCTTGATTTGTTCCCAGAGATGATGGCCGCCCTCGGCCTGGCCCAGGAAGATGTGCGGGTGGCGGCGCTCCATCTTGTCGCTGATCGCGCTGGCAACGTCGGGGAGCGCGAAATGGCCGGCTTCCTCGGCCATTCGGCTGTGGAAGATCACCTGGAGCAGCAGATCGCCAAGCTCATCCTTGAGATCGGCCATATCGCCGCGCTGGATCGCATCGGCGACCTCATAGGCTTCCTCGATCGTATAGGGCGCGATCGTCTCGAACGTCTGGACCGAATCCCATTCGCAGCCGGTCCTGGGATCGCGCAGGCGCTCCATGATGCCAACGAGGCGCTGCATCGCATCCATGCTCATGCAAGGCCCCCCGCCAAAGCCGCACCGTTTGGAATGATAATATACATTATGTAAAATTCAATCCTGTGTGGCGGTGGCTTTCAGCGCGGTCCGGCTTGTGGGTCTCTCACCGTTCGCGGCGCGCGTCGGCGGCTCCACATCTTGCTCGGGCGCCGCTTCGATCGGCCCGGTGGCACCGTCTGGCTCCAGGATCAGCTCATCACCCTGAACCCGCCACGATTTGAGCCGTGACAGAAAATTCATGCCGAGAAGCTCTACCTCGCCAAGATTGTCGGAGATCGTGACTTCGAGATCTTCGGCGCGCAACGGCCCGATCTCGAGCTTCTCAAGCTTGCCGATACCCGCCTCGACCGTACCGTTTGCCGTCTCGATCAACACCGGCGGGCCTTTGCGGGGTTCGATCCCGGCGGCCTTGGCCGTAGCGGTCGAGAGCGCGATCACGGTAGCGCCGCTGTCGATCAGCATGCGGCGATCCATGCCGTTGAGCTTCACATTCGCCCAGAAATGGCCATCGCGGGCCTTTCGAATGCGAACGGTGCCGCCTTCGGCACGCTGCTCCTCATAGCCGCCAATGCGCGCGAAGAAGCCGTCGATCTCCTGCCGGTGATTATAGCCCATGAACAGGACGAGCCCGATCGCCGCCCAGGAAAACAGGCTGCCGAGCACCGTGGCGAAAGACGCGCGCCGCGTGAGCATTGCTCGCGCCGCAAGCACCAGCACGCCGACGAGCAGGATGCCGCTGAGCAGATCGTCGTTCACGCCTCTATCTCCATGCCGTCATAGCCCGGCTCGACGCCCCGAGGGAGCGTGGCGGCAAGTTCGGCATAATCCATGCTGTTGTCCATATGAACCAGCACAGTATGGCGCGGGGCCAGTTCCCCTGCCCATTCGAGCACCGAATCCAGATTGGGATGCGTCGGATGCGGTGCCCGGCGCAGCGCATCGACCACCCACAGATCAAGCCCCGCATAGAGCTTGCGCATATCCTTCGTCATTCGGTTGAAATCTGTAGCATAACCTATTGATTTATCGTTACTATCAAAGCGAAGTCCGGCGGATGAGATGCCGCCGTGCGGCTGGTCCTCCACGGTGACATGGATGTCGCCGATCTGGATCCGGTCCGGCAGCGGCTCCAGCGCGATCGTCGCGCGATAATTGGGGCGGCCGTGAAACGCATAAGCGAAGCGGAGCTGGAGCTGTTCGCGCGCGAAATTTCTGGCGAGCCCGCGCACCGGCTCGCCGCCGCGCGCGTGCATCACCTGGCGCAGGTCATCCAGGCCGTGGCAATGATCGGCATGATCGTGCGTCCAGATCACCGCGTCGAAATCGCTGATGTCTGCCGCCAGAAGCTGCTCGCGCATATCGGGGCTGGTATCGATCAGGATGCGCGTGGTTGCGGTGGAAACCAGCATCGATGCGCGGGTGCGGCGGTTACGGGGGTTCGCGGGATCGCAGGCCCCCCAATCATTGCCGATGCGGGGGACGCCCGAGGAGGTGCCAGAGCCGAGGATGCGGATTTTCATCGACGATCGTCACCCCGGCGAAAGCCGGGGTCTCGTGCCGCGCTGCCCCGCGCTTGCCTCACGCGATCCCAGCTTTCGCTGGGATGACGGGTGAGGAAAGCGTCTTGGCGAAGAGCTTGTGGAAATTCGCGCGGGTGGCGTCGGCCAGATCCTCGGCGCTCTGGCCGCGCAGATTTGCGAGGAAACGGCACGTATCGGCCACGAAAGCCGGTTCGCCGGTCTTGCCGCGATGGGGCACGGGCGCAAGGAACGGCGCGTCGGTTTCGATCAGCAGGCGATCGAGCGGAAGGCGCGCGGCGGTTTCCTGAAGATCGCGCGCGTTCTTGAACGTCACGATGCCCGAGATCGAGATGTAGAAGCCCAGATCGAGCGCGATTTCGGCAAAGGCGCCGCTGGCGGTGAAGCAGTGGATCACGCCGGGAAAGCCGCCCTTCCCCATCTCTTCGCGCAGGATCTCGGCGGTGTCTTCCTCGGCATCGCGGGTGTGGACGATGATCGGCAGGCCGGTTTCGCGGCTGGCGGCGATGTGGGCGCGGAAGCTGGCGCGCTGGCGATCTCGATCCGAATGATCGTAATAATAATCCAGCCCGCTCTCGCCGATGCCGACGACGCGGGGATGCGCGGCGCGGGCGACCAGCTTGGCGGTATCGACGTGCTCGTGCGTGTCCGCTTCATGCGGGTGGATGCCGACCGAGGCCCAGACATCGGCCTCGCGCTCGGCGACGGCGATAACCTCGTCCCATTCGCGCTCACGGGTCGAGATGTTGAGCATCGCGACCACGCCGGCATCGCGGGCGCGCGTCAGCACTTCGGGCTGCTGTTCGCCCAGGCCCTTGTAGATCAGGTGGCAATGGCTGTCGGCGAGGTTCACGCGGCTTCGCGCTCCCCCGTCATCCCCGCGAAAGCGGGGATCCAGAGCCAAGCAAGGCGCCGCAGAGCAACCCTGGGTTCCCGCTTTCGCGGGAATGACGAAATGCGTGTGACGGGTCTCATGCCTCTTCCTTCAGCTCCAGCCGTGGGAAGATGGGGGTCGGCGGCGCGATCTTCGAGCCCTGTTCTCCCAATTGGGCCAGCAGATTTGCGGCGGAGGACGGGATGACCGGCTGGATCGTGATGGCAAGGCGGCGGATCGCGTTGAGCAAGGTGCCGAGCACGGCGTGCATCCGCTCGGGATCGGTCTTGCGCAGCGCCCATGGGGCCTGGGTGTCGATATATTGGTTGCAGGCGAAGACGCCGGCCATCCACGCCTCGATCCCCTGGCTGAGCGCCAGATCGGCGAACGCCTTGTCGAAGCCGGCGCAGGCGGCATCCACCTCGGCGAGCAGCGCATCATCGGCGGGATCGGCCCTGCCCGCCTCTACCACGCCACCGAGGTTCTTGGCGATGAAGGCGAGGACGCGCTGGGCAAGATTGCCGAAGCTGTTCGACAGATCGGCGTTGGCGCGCGTCACGATCGCTTCGTCGCTGAACGTGCCGTCATTTCCGAAGCTGACGTCGCGGAGCAGGAAATAGCGCAGCGCGTCCTTGCCGTAGAGATCGGCCAATTCCATCGGATCGACGACGTTGCCAACCGATTTGGACATCTTCTCCCCGCGATTGAGCAGGAAGCCATGGCCGAACACCTGTTTCGGCAGCGCGAGCTTCGCCGACATCAGGAATGCCGGCCAATAGACGGCGTGAAAGCGGACGATATCCTTGCCGATCAGGTGCAGGTCGGCCGGCCAGTAGCGCGCCAGCCGCCCGGCATCGTCGGGATAGCCCGCGCCGGTCAGGTAATTGGTGAGTGCGTCGACCCAGACATACATGACATGGCCGGGCGATCCGGGCACCGGCACGCCCCAATCGAAGCTGGTGCGGCTGACCGACAGATCGACCAGCCCGCCCTCCACGAAGCGCAGGACTTCGTTGCGGCGCGATTCCGGGCGGATGAAATCGGGCTGGCTGTTGTAGAGATCGAGCAAAGGCTGCTGATATTTGGAAAGGCGGAAGAACCAGGTCTCCTCCGCAGTCCATTCCACCGGCGTGCCCTGGGGCGAGAGCTTTTCGCCCCCCTCCCCCTCGACCAGCTCCTTTTCCTCGTAAAAGGCCTCGTCGCGGACCGAATACCAGCCCTCATAGCGATCGAGATAGAGATCGCCGGCATCGGCCATCGCTTCCCAGATCGCCTGGCTCGCCTTGTAGTGCGCAGGCTCGGAGGTTCGTATGAAACGATCGCACGAAATATCGAGCTTGTCCGCCATCTCGCTGAAATAGGACGACATTTTGTCCGCGAGTTCGCGCGCGGTCATGTCGCGGTCGCGCGCGGTCTTGACCATCTTGAGCCCGTGCTCGTCGGTGCCGGTCTGGAAGAAGACGTCGCGGCCCTGCGCGCGCTGGAATCGTGCGATCGCGTCGGCGGCGATCATCTCATAGGCGTGGCCGATATGCGGACGCCCGTTGGGGTAATGGATCGCGGTGGAGATGTAATAGGGTTCGGCCATGCGCGGCCTTTAGGGCGAATTGCCGGGGTGCGAAAGTGCCCCGCCGCAAAGGGCTTAGCGCCCGGGCGCCAGCCTGGCGATCAGGCCCGACATTTCGAACACGGTGGCGCTCGCATCGAGCGACAGACCCAGCGCGCTGGCGGTGAGATCACGGGCTGCGGCATAAGCGTCCAGCGCGGTGCGCAGCCCCTCCCCGCTCTGTGCGCGCGCATGGTCGGCGATGAAGGTGGGCGCGCGGTCCAGAAACGCTTCATAGCGGGGCTGTGCGGCCTTTGCGCCAAGCAGCTTGGCAAGCCGGGAACGGACGATGTTCGCGGGATCGCCGGTAGCGGCAAGCGCGTTCATCTCGGCTTCCAGCGCCGCCAGATCGAGCCCGGCAAAGCCGAGCGCGCGCCCCGGCGAGCCCTGGCCCGCGCGGACCAGCGCATCCACCTCTGCCGGGTTCGCATCGGGCAGATGCTCGCGGACGATCCCCGCGACCTGGCTGGGTGCCAGCGCCTCGAACCGCAACAGGCGGCAGCGCGAGCGGATGGTGGGCAGCAGGCGGCCCGGCGAATGGCTGATCAGCAGGAAGATCGTCCCCCGGGGCGGCTCCTCCAGGCTCTTGAGCAGCGCGTTCGCGCCGGCGCGTTCGAGATCGTCGATCGCGTCGATCACGATCACGCGGCGTTCGGACAGTGACGGCTTGTTGGAGAACATCGCCTGAAGGCTGCGGACCTGCGCGATGGTGATCGAGCGGGCCAGCGCCTCGTCCGGCTTGTCAGGATCCTTGGGCAGCCGCACCAGCTCGCGATAATCGGGATGCGCGCCCGATGCCGCGTAGTGCGCGGTACGGGTCGATTCGGGCACGGCCCATCCGGGCGGGAGCGCATCGGGTTCGGCAGCTTCGGCGAGCATCCGGAGCGCCGCGGCACGGGCGAAGGCCCCCTTCCCCACCCCTTGCGGGCCCGCGATCAGCCAGGCGTGATGCAGCGTGCCGCTTGCCATCGCAGCGGCCAGCGCCTCGCGGGCGGAATCGTTGCCGATGGGGAGCATGGCATTTCTCTATCGCAGCCGTCGGCTCGGCGAAAGCTGCGGTCCAGGAAGGGGGCGCTCGCGGCGAAAGATCCCGGCTTTCGCCGGGAGACGGTCAAAGTCCGAACAGCGACCAGAGACCCAGCCAGGCGCGGCGGAAGAAGCCGGCCTCGCCGACATCGGCCGCTGCGACCAGCGGCAGCGTCTGCTGGGGCATGCCGGGCGAATCGATGACGAGATCGGCGATATGGTCACCGGCCTTGATCGGCGCCTTGACCGGCCCCTGATAGATGATGCGGCCCTGCATCTCGGGCGAGGTGCCGGCCGGCACGGTCGCGGCGAGATCGCGCGGCGCAACCACGGCTACCTTGCTCGATGCGCCGCCCTGAACCTCGACATCGCCGACCGGCTTGCCCTTGCCCACGATCGGATGCGGTGACCAGGCGCGGAAGCCCCAGTTCATGAACTTCACCGATTCCTCGGCGCGGCCGCCATAGGAGCCGAGCCCGGCGACGACCATGATCAGGCGGCGGCCATTCTGCTCGGCCGAGCCGGTGAAGCCATAACCGGCCTCCTGGGTATGGCCGGTCTTGAGCCCGTCCGCACCCGCAACCCTGCCGAGCAGCGGATCGCGATTGTCCTGCTTGATGACCTGGCCCGTGCTCAGCGTGCGGGTGTAGTTATGCTGGCTGTAGAACTGCTTGTAGAGCTGGGGATGCTCCTCGATCGTCGCGCGCGCCAGCTTGGCGAGATCGCGCGCGGTCACATAGGTGCGGCCCTCATCCGGCCAGCCATTGGAATTGCCGAACTGGCTGTTGGTGAGGCCGAGCTTCTTCGCCTGCTGGTTCATGAGGTTCGCAAAGGCAGGCTCGGTGCCCGCAATGCCTTCGGCCAGCACGACGCAGGCATCGTTACCCGAGAGCGTCACGACGCCGTAGAGCAGATCCTGCACGCTGACCTGCTCACCCGTCTCCAGGAACATGGTCGAGCCCGCCTGCGGCCCATGCCATTTGCGCCAGGTTTCCGGCTGCACCGTAAACTTGTCGTCGAGCTTGAGCTTGCCCTGCTTGATCAGATCGAAGGCGACATAGACCGTCATCATCTTCGCCATCGAAGCGGGCGGGATGCGACGGTCCGCGTCCTTGGCATAGAGCACCGCGCCGGAGGACAGATCCTCCATATAGGCGATCGGAGCGGGCGTATCGTAAGGCGGATTCGCCGCGTTCGTCGGTACGGCCGCAATGGCCAGTGCGAGAATCGATGCAGCGATCAGCTTCTTCATGGGGCTCCGTCCATTCAATTGATGACGCGAGCATCTCCATAGCCCGCACCAGCGGCCCGTCTGCGCGCCGCCTCCGCCTCTCCACGCGTCGCGAAGGGGCCAAGCTGGACGCGATAGAGTCCGCCACCCGGCTTTACGAAGCCTCCAAGGCTTTGGGCAAGCGATTGCGCGTTTCTGGCGTTCGAAAGTGCGGCGACCTGAACGACGAGGCCGGCGCCAACGGGCGTGCGCGTGGTCGTTACCGTGCGCGAAGGCTGCGCATAGCTGGGCTGGCCGTGGCTGGGCTGGCCGTAGCTGGGCTGGGGTGGCGGCGCTGCGGCGAATCCGTCGGCGGGCAGATGCTTGCGCAGCGCGTTCAGCAGCACCGGCGGCGTATCGGGACGCGATTCGGCGGGACGGCCCTGGTTGAGCGCGGCCTGATCGGATGGGGTCGGGACGACTGCGCGGACGCGGACGGGAATGGAGCGCGGGCCATCGTCACCGAGCTGGCGCGCGGCACCTGCGGACAGGTCCATCGGGTGATCCGCGCCGGGCTCCATCGTTCCCGTGATCAGCACCAATATGGTCTTGCCGCTGTCGAGCGCAGTGACCTCTGCAAAGCTGTTGACCGGTAGCGAGCGGTGGACCGCGACCACGGCGCCGTCAGCAGCGCCGCCGCCCGAAACCGGGCGGATGCCTGCATAGCCGACTTCGTCATAGCGCTTCTCGCCCGAACGCGAGGAGCCGCTGGGCCCTTCCGCGCCGGCAGCGGGATCGGAATAATCCTGTGGCATCGGCTCGGGTGCGCGCTGCGGTGGCGTATAATAAGCCTGTTGCGGCTGCCGGGAATCGCCGGGCGCAGCATAGGCCGCGCCGGGTGCGCCATCGTTGCGATATTGCGGCTGGACCATGTTGCCGCGCGGTGCGGGCGCTGCATCGGCGCGGGCATAGGGATCGCGCTGCGCTCCCCCTCCCCAGCTTTGCGCTGCGAGCGAACCTTGTCCGCCGGCGGTTTCGGCGCCGTAATCGGCATAGCTCCGGCCTCCGCCGCAAGCGGCAAGGGTCAGGCTGAGGGCAGCAACGAGGCTAGTCTTCCAGATCATGGGAAGAGCTTAGCGGGAAAAGCGTAAAGGCCGCGTTTAGCGCTCTACCTCGTCCGCCAGCAGCCCGACCGAGAGCGCGTAAAAGTTCGAGCAGTTGTAATCGAGGATCACGCGGTAATTGCCGGTAAGCAGATAGGCCGTCTTGCCGGGGCCATCGGGCTCGAGCAGGCTGGCCTGAATATTGTCGGCCGGCCAGGCGCGGTTGGTGGGGACGACACCCAGCGCGCGCCATTCGGCCATCGTCTTCCACTGGCTGTGCCGCTCATGAACGCGGGGGCAGCGCGGGCTGGTGGTGCGCGCGCGGATCGTCGAGCGATCGAGCGAGGCCGGCACGCTTACCGCAAAGCCCCAGGGCTGCCCCGGACGCCAGCCGGCATTGGTGAAGTAATTGGCGATCGAGGTCAGCGTATCCGCCTCGCTCGTCCAGATATCGGCCATGCCATCGCCATCGCCATCGCGCGCGAGCCGCAGATAGACCGAAGGCAGGAATTGCGGGCCGCCAAAGGCCCCTGCCCAACTTCCCACCAGCTTCTCGCGCGGGACGCCGCGATCGATCATCTTGAGCGTGGCGATGAATTCCCCGGAGAAAAGCGCGCGCCGCCGCCCTTCATAGGCCAGGCTGGCGAGCGCGCGGGGCAGATCGAAATTGCCCATCACGCGCCCGTAATTGGTTTCATGCCCCCAGATCGCGACCATGATCGATTCGGGCACGCCGGTCTCGCGCTCGATCTTCTCCAGCCGCCAGCGCTGGCGCTGATAGGCTTCGCGCCCGCGCGTGATTCGCGCGGCGTCGACATGGGTGCGGCGATAGGGCTCGAAGGCCGGAATCGGCGCGTTGGGCCGGCTTTCGGGCTGCTGGCGATCCAGCTCGACCACGCGCGGATTGTAGGTGAGGCCGGGCAGCACCGAATCGACCGTCCACTGGCTGACACCCTCCGCCACCGCCTGGCGGCCAAGCTGCTGCAGATATGCCTGGAAGCCCTGCTCATCCTGCGCCACCGCAGGACCCGCAGCAGGCGACGCCACGACAACCGCCGCCGCCAGCGCCAGACCCCAGCTCGAAAAGTTACGCCAACCCCTCATTCCGGCGACAGTGCCACAGCGAGGCGGGCGCGTGAATCCCCATTTACGGCCATTCATCAACATTTTCTGGCACATGACCGCAGACCGCGTTAGCTGGCGACTGCGCGGAGAGTTGGCCGAGTGGTTTAAGGCAGCGGTCTTGAAAACCGCCGTGGGTGCAAGCTCACCGTGGGTTCGAATCCCACCCTCTCCGCCATAGCTTTTCGTTGATAAGCGTGCCGATCTCACCGGCGGTGTCGCACACCCACGGTGCTTTGTTGGCGCTCCGGCCTGCCGGCCTGCGCGCGGGGGTTCGAATCCCACCCTCTCCGCCATAGGTCTTTGTCGATGGCGTACTCGGTCCACGTATAGGTTCGGGCTGCATGCGGATGCTGTGGTGTCGAACTGCTGCGGCTATGCCTTACGGCTATTGCGGCATCATGCGCCACAAGGCTGCGGCGACCCCGCCTCCGCCAATGCTGAGGGGCGCGCTTTCGCTGCGGCCATCGAGGCGCAGCACCAGCGAGGCGCTGAGCGCGGTGGGGCGGTGGACGCGCGGGCGGCGGTGTTCCGACAGCAAATCGCGCACCGCGAACAAACCGTTGGCGCCCGAAGTCACCTGTTCCTTCGCACCGGTCACGCGCCAGGCGTCGAACGACGGCACGTGGGCAGCGGCGTAAAGCGAGGTGGCGGGCGCTATGGGCTCCGGCGGTGGGGTGATCGCGAAACGCTCCACCATCCGATTCTCGAAATCGATGAGCGCGAGCGAGGGCGCCGGACCTCCGGCGAACCGGATCGCGACGTCGCCGCGGAGCGTCAGCGCGCTGTCATTGTTCAGAAAATCCAGCGATACCGGCAGGATCGGCGCGGAAAGATCCGTGGGAGACGGCTGCTTCGCCTTCTTGCCCCCCGCCGTCGCAGGAATGGCGGCGCTGCACGCGAGCAGACAGAAAAGCAGCCCCTTGAACATTCACCGCCCCCCAACCGTGAAGCTGAAGACGGTGCGCCGGAAAAATGGTTAACGCAATGCTGCGGCGTTCGAGTCGCCGCGCAATTGCTTCATTACGTCGTAAGTATTTCAAAAGCTTCGGCGGATAGCGGCTCCTGAAACTCAACGCCCGCCTCAAAGTCACCGGCCCACACCACTTTCGCGGCGACATGGCCGATCTTGGGCAGCGCGAGCCAGATCATCGTGCCCTTTCGCAGCTCGGAATAGGTCTGGATACCCGCGCCGTGGATCGAAAGATCGGTGACCTTGCACAAGGTCCGATCCAGCCCGCCCCGCCCGATCCGTGCGTCGAGCGAAACCGGTGCACGCGGGCTGCGGCGGCGACCGAGGCTCTCGGCAGGCTCATATTCGGCGGCAAAGGGTGCGGTTTTCGTAATCGCCATGGCGCAAAACCTACCGCCGCGTGGCTAATGTCGCGTTAACGACACCCGCGAGGAAGATGGATACGAAAACGCCGCCCGGTTTCCCTGGGCGGCGCATCGGTCAGACAAAGGCCCGGATGGGCCGCCCGATTACTTCTTGCCGAGGCTGAGGCCGCCGAAACGCTTGTTGAAGCGTGCGACCTGACCGCCCTGATCGAGAAGCTGGCCGCGGCCGCCGGTCCATGCCGGGTGCGCGAGCGGATCGATGTCCAGCGTCATCAGATCGCCTTCCTTGCCCCACGTCGAACGCGTCTCGAAGACGGTGCCGTCGGTCATCTGGACCTTGATCATGTGATAATCGGGGTGCGTATCAGCCTTCACGTCGAATTCCTTGCAAATGCCGCCGGTTCCGACCGGCTGACGAAGGCCGCGCGCCTAGCAGAGCAACGCCGCTAGCGCAACCGCCACCAGCGCCGGGCAGCGACACCGGCCCAGATCGCCTCGACCAGCCCAAAGGGCCAGGCACCCTGAAGGAAGCCATAGGCCGAGCCGAGCAGGCAGGAGAGCGAGAAGACCAGCACCCACCAGGGGGACCGGTCTTCCAGCGCATAGCTGACGAGCATGGCGGTGACCGCAACCAGCCCGAAAGCCGTAAGCACGTCCATCACGCTATTGCCGTCATGCCTTTGGAGGGTCTGCGATCATCGCGGTGAATTCGCATTCGGTGGCGACCTCACCATCGAGCACCGCCTTGCCCGCGAACTTGCAGACGCGGCTGCGCTTCTGGACGAACTCCACCTCGAGCCGCAGCAGGCAGCCCGGCTCGACCGGCTTGCGGAATTTCACGCCGTCGATCGACATGAAATAGACCAGTTTGCCCGAACCGGCGAGGCCCAGGCTCTCCACCGCGAGCACGCCCGCCGCCTGGGCCAGCGCCTCGACCTGAAGCACGCCGGGCATGATCGGCCTTCCGGGGAAATGCCCCTGGAAGAACTCCTCGTTCATGCTGACCGCCTTGATCGCCACGATGCGCTGATCGATCACGAGTTCTTCGACCCGGTCGACCAGCAGCATCGGATAGCGATGCGGAAGCGCCGCCATCACCCGCCCGATATCGAGCGGACCGATGTTGACGCCCGCTTCCTGCGCTTCGCTCACCGGGGTTCGGCGGGCTTTGCGGGCTTGCCAGCGGCGGGCTTCGCAGCGGCAGGCGCCGCGGCAGCCGGAGCACCGGCCGGCGGACGCTGCTGCGCGGCCTGCTGATACGCGCGGATCTGGGCGATCTGGACGAGCTGCTGCTGGATCGCCAGCGTCTCACGGCCGGGTTCCCAATCAGCCGGCGGCGCGATGCTCACGGTCGGCGTGGTCTTGTCGATCTCGGCAGTGATCGCCGGGCTGATGTCTGCCGAATCCGGCGCGTACATGAACACTTCCGGCGACAGGACGACCGAGATCTTGCGCGCGTCCACAACGGCCTTCTGCGCTGCTTCATACTTGCGCAGGATGCCCTCGATCGCGAACAGTTCGGCGCGCGACGCGGGGTTGCTCAGCCGCGCCATATCGGCCTGGGCCTTTTCCTGCGCGGTCTTGATCTTTTCGAGCACCGGGTTCTTCGCGTTCTGCGCGACCTTCAGCTCCTCGTCGGTGACCTTGCCGTCCTTGTTGGTGTCCAGCTGGGAAACGAGCGGCTTGAGCTCGGCGTCGAGCGCGGTGCGGCGCTGCTGCATCTGATCGAACGAAGACTTGTACGTCGTGCCGATCTGCTCGTTGGCGGCGGCGAATGCCTTGGAATTGCCGACCACCGAAGTGGGGTTGGCATAGGCGATGCCGGCGACTTGGGCCTGGACGGGTGCCGCAAAGGCGAACGCCGCAGGCGCGGCGAGCAGGCTCGCGATCATGCGCTTCTTGGTAATCATCAGAACTGAGTCCCTACGTTGAAAGTTACAAGCTTCTTGTCATCGCCCGGTGCCGCCAACAGCGCTTTCGCGACGTCGATACGCAGCGGTCCGAACGGTGAATTCCAGTTCACGCCGAAGCCGATCGAAAGGCGCGGCTTGGCGCTATCGCCCACGAAACGCTCGAGGAAGGGTGCCGTGGTGCTGAATGCCTGCTGGTTGATCGACGTGCCGACGCACGGGCCGCCCGCGGTGGCCGAATAGCCGACGGTGCAGGTGGTCAGCATACCGGCGTTGATCGTGTCGGTGGGGCTGACGGTGTAATAGATATTGCCCGCATTATCCTTCACCGGATCGGACTTGGGCAGCAGGGTCGGCGAGCCGTCCTTGTTGAAGAGCAGCGTCCCGCCCGAGCTTGCCTGGGTGAAGGCGATCGTCTTGCCCGGGCGGGTGATGTTGAACAGGCTGCCCGCCATGACGAAGATCGACGGGCGCAGGCCCATCTCGGCGGCGCCCGCGCCCAGCGGAAGCTCCAGCTCGGCCTTGGTCAGGTAATAGGCCTTGCCGCCGATCGCGTCGTCGATGATCTGATCCCTGTCGGTGATCAGCAACTGCGTGCCCGTGGTGGGATCGCCGGTATAGGCGATGCGCTGGACGCGCGGACCCACGCCGCGAATGTCGAAGCCGCGGAACTGCGGCTCACCCAGATAGAAGCGGTCGGTGATCCGGATCGGATCGATGCCCGCGCCGCGCTTTTCCAGGCTGTGGATATAGCCGCCCTCGGCAGAGACCGAGAAGATGAAGCCGCTGCCCAAGCCCCAATATTTATCGGCATCGAAGCGGGCGCGGGCGTAGCGCACGTCACCGCCCAAACCGGCAAAATCGGCGCCGATCGTCAGGCGCTGACCGCGCGTCGGCCGGATACGGCTGTTGAGGCTGTCATAGATCAGCGACACGCCGACCAGCGACGTGATGCGCGCGCCCACCGCTTCGCAATAATAGCGCCCGGCCTTGACCGGATCGCATTCGTTGCTGTCGAGCACGCCGTTGCCGTTGAGGTCCGAGTAGAAGCTGTTCCTGTCCAGCGTCACATCGTCCTGCATCAGCGAATAGCGAGCGGAGAGCGTCCAATATTCGGTGAGCGGCACGCCCGCGACGAGCTGGAAACCGGTCGAGACCTGGCTGTACGTGGTCGAGCGATCCGAGCCGATATAGTTGAACGCGTTGTAATCGCGGCGGAACACCGTGCCGCCCAGCGCGACGTTGCTGTCGAACAGATAGGGCTCGGTGAAGCCGAGTTCGACCGACTTGGAATAAGTGGAGTAATCGACCGAGGCCGAGACTGTCTGCCCCTTGCCGCGGAAATTGCGCTGGCGGATCGATGCCTGGAGGATGAACTGCTCAAGGCTCGAGAAACCTGCCGAAAGCGTCAGTTCGCCATTCGCCTTTTCCTCGACATTGGCCGAGAGCACGATGCGGTCCGGCGCCGAGCCGTCCTTGCGCTCGATCTCGAACTTGTCCTGGAAATATCCGAGCGAGTTGATGCGGTCCTGCGAGCGCTTGACGAGGAAGGTGTTGAAGGCGTCGCCCTCGGCCACGCGGAATTCGCGCCGGATCACCTTGTCCTGCGTCTGGCGGTTTCCGGTGATGTCGATCCGCTCGATATAGGTGCGGTTTGCCTCGCCGATCCGGAAGCTCATGCCCATGGTCAGCGTTTGGGGATCGCGCTGGAAGTCCGGGCGGACATCGGCGAACGCATAGCCGAAGATGCCGGCGGTCTCGCTCAACTGCTCGACGGTGTCCTCGACCGCCTTGGCGTTGTACCAGTCGCCTTCCTTGATCTGCAGGCTGGCGGCGAGCTTCTTCTCGTCAAAGTCGCGGATCGCGCTTTCGACGGTGATCGGGCCGAACTTATAGCGGGGGCCTTCTTCCACCACATAGGTGATGATGAAGTCCTTCTTGTCCGGCGTCAGTTCCGCGACTGCGGAGACCACGCGGAAATCGGCATAGCCTTCGGTCAGGTAGAACTGGCGCAGCTTCTGCTGGTCATAGGCCAGCCGATCCTGGTCGTAGGAGGTGTTGGAGCTGAAGATCGAGGTCAGGCGCGCCTGCTTGGTCGCCATCTCGCCGCGCAGCTTGCCATCGGAGAATACTTCGTTGCCGATGATGTTGATCTGGCGGACCTTGGACTTGGGCCCTTCGCTGATCTCGAACACCACATCGACGCGGTTTTGGTCGAGGCTGACCATCTTTGGCTCGACGCTGGCCGCGAAACGGCCCTGACGCCGATAAAGCTCGATGATTCGCGCGACATCGGCGCGCACGGCGGTGCGCGTGAAGATCTGACGCGGACGAAGCTTCACTTCCTTGTCGATCTTGTCCTGCTTCAGGCGCTTGTTGCCCTCGAAGATCACGCGGTTGATCACGGGGTTTTCGCGGATGCGGATCACCAGATTGCCGGTATCGACGCCCTCGATCGACACATCGGCAAGCAGTTCCGAGGCGAGCAGGTCCTTGATCGCCTGATCGATCGTCTCGTTGGTATATTCGGTGCCGGCGCGCAGGCGGGTGTAGGAAAGCACCGTCTCTGGCTCGATGCGCTGCGACCCTTCGACGCGCAGGCTTTTCACCAGCCGCGTTTCCTGCGGGGCGACAGGGGCCGCCTCCTGCGCCGCTGGTGCGGCAGCCGGTGCGGTTTGGGCAATAGCGGACCCGCTCAAGGCTATCCCCGAGAGGATAGTTCCCGCCAGGAGCGTCGCGGAGGCTCGTGCGCCCATTTTAGTCACCTTTGTCGCAGTCACATCCCACCCCAGTCGGAATTCAAATTAACCAGTCGCCAATAGGGCATCACACCGCCCTGCCCTAACCGCGTCAGCCGATCAACCCGGCCAGATTTTTCCAGACGCCAAAAGCTCCAAGATCATTGAGCGTAACGAACAGCATCAACGCAAGAATTGCGATCATGCCGCCGCGAAACGCCCATTCCATTACCTGTGGCTCAACCGGCCTGCGCCGGACCGCCTCGACTGCGTAGAATAGCAGGTGACCGCCATCCAGCACCGGAACTGGCAACAGGTTGATGAACCCCAAGTTAATCGAGATGAGCGCGATCAGGAATACGAACTCGGTTGGTCCCATAGCGAGACGTTCACCCGAAACTTGCGCGATTTTCAGCGGCCCGCCGAGTTCGGAAACCGAGCGGCGGCCGGTTATGATCTGCCCGAGTCCGTCTATCGTCATCTGGACGATATCGGCGGTCGTGCGCAGGCCGATGAGCGGCGCTTCGAGGATTCCTACCGGCACCTGCACGGATTCGGGGGGAGCGATTCCCAGCTGACCGATCTTGAAGACATTGCCGAAGCGATCCTTCTCGGTGCGGACGCCGATCACCGCATCGACGGAAAGTTGCGCGCCGCCGCGCTCATATTCGATGCGCACCGCCTCGTTGGGACGAAGCTGCGTGTACTTCACCATGTCGCGATAGGTTTCGACCGAACGGCCGCCCAGCGAGGTGATCCGGTCCCCGGCTTGCAGCCCCGCCTGCGCGGCCGGGCTGCCGGGCAGGATCAGCCCGGCCGTGCTGGGTGTGCGATTGTCGCCATAAGCGAACGAGAAGGCGGCAAGGATGAGGATGGCGATCAGGAAATTGGTGACGGGCCCTGCCGCCACGATGATCGCCCGCTGCCAAAGCGGCTTGGACTGGAAGGTCTGCGCGCGCTCATGCGCGGGAAGCGACAGCCATTCGGGTGACGGCTGGCTCGCCGGGTTCATGTCCCCGGCAAAGCGCACATAGCCGCCCAGCGGCAGCCAG
Organism: Sphingomonas soli NBRC 100801; assembly: GCF_001591025.1. Lineage (GTDB taxonomy): Bacteria > Pseudomonadota > Alphaproteobacteria > Sphingomonadales > Sphingomonadaceae > Sphingomonas > Sphingomonas soli. Next base: position 82,691 of record NZ_BCTZ01000004.1, on the reverse strand, counting down.
CCGAACTTCCACCGCGTGCCGCGCCGATCGGTAAAGCCCGCCACTTCGCGTCCGAAGCCGATCGCAAACTCGTCGGCCTTCACGCCGAACCAGCGCCCCGCGAGGTAATGCCCAAGCTCATGGAGGAATACGAGCGGCCCGATCACAAGCGCGAACGCGAGTATAGTGAGCAGGATGCCGGGATTTTCGATCAAAAGACGCAGTCCTTTACACGCTCGGCCGCCCGCGCCCTCGCCTCAGCATCGATCGCCAGCACCGCATCGAGACTATCCGGGGCCGGAGGATCGTAGCGGCCAAGCGTATCGGAAACGATTGCGGCAATTTCAAGAAACTTGACGGCACCGGCAAGGAAGGCGGCCACGGCGACTTCATTCGCCGCGTTGAGGATCGCGGGACGCGCGCCACCGGCAGCCAGTGCTTCGCGAGCAAGCTTCAGAGCTGGGAACCGGACGTAATCGGGTGCTTCGAAGTCGAGCCGCCCGATGCGCGGGAGATCGAGCCGCTCGCACGGCGTTTCCATCCGATCGGGCCAGGCGAGCGCATAGGCGATCGGCACGCGCATATCGGGCGGACCGAGCTGCGCCAGCGTCGATCCGTCGACATATTCGACCATCGAATGGACCACCGATTGGGGATGAACCACCACGTCTAGCTGGTCGGCCCGCACCGGGAACAGGTGGAACGCTTCGATTAGCTCCAGCCCCTTGTTCATCAAGGTCGCCGAATCGACCGAGATCTTGGCCCCCATCGACCAATTGGGGTGCGCGACGGCCTGCGCCGGGGTGATCGCGCGCATATCGTCGAGCGACGTGGTGCGGAACGGGCCCCCGCTGGCAGTCAGGATGATGCGGCGCACGCGATCCGGCGCGGTGCGATCGAGGCACTGGAAGACGGCGTTGTGCTCCGAATCAACGGGGAGCAACGTCGTGCCGGCGGCGCGGGCCGCAGCGGTCATGACGTCACCGGCGGAAACCAGAGACTCCTTGTTGGCCAACGCGACCGTGCCCCCTGCCTCCAGCGCCGCCATCACCGGCTTCAGCCCCGCCGTGCCGACGATCGCAGCCATGGTCCAGTCGGTATCCATCCGCGCCGCTTCGCAGACGGCATCCGCGCCTGCCCGCGCCTCGACACCCGATCCTGCAAGCACCTCGCGCAAGGGCGCAAGACAGGCGGGGTCGGCAACCACGGCAAGCCTGGCCCGCGTGCGGATCGCAGCGGCGGCAAGCCGTGCGACGTCGCAATTGGCGGTGAGTGCCACGACTTCGAACGCGTCTGGCTCGCGCTCGATCACGTCGAGCGAAGAGGTGCCGACAGAGCCGGTCGCGCCCAGGATGGTGACCCGTTTCATCAGGTGAGCACCAACACCAGCAGCGCGGCGGGAGGCGCTGCAAAGACAAGCCCGTCGAGCCGGTCGAGCAACCCGCCATGGCCCGGAAGCACCTTGCCCGAATCCTTCACGCCCGCCTGCCGCTTGAGGTTGCTTTCGAAGAGGTCACCAAACACCGACAGGATCGCGAGCAGGGGCGTGACATAGGCAAGCTGGGCCGGCAGCCCGAACAGCCAGACAAGGCCGAATGCGCCGATCGTCGCGCCAAGCACGCCGCCAATGACTCCCGCCCAGGTCTTTTTCGGGCTGATCGCGGGTGCCAGCTTGGGGCCGCCGATGGCGCGGCCAGCGAAATAAGCGGCGCTGTCCGCCGCCCAGACGAGGCCCATCGCCCAGAATGTGACGAGCAATCCCTGCGGCCGGTCACGCAGCACGATGAGCGCGAGGACCGGAAGCGCGACATAGACGATGCCGAGCGCAAGTCGCGGGCTCCGGAGCACCGCACCAGTGAAAAACATCGCCCCGCCGATCAGCCCGAGCGACAGGAAATAGGGCGCACCGGCAAAGGGGCACATCGCCGCGAGCGGCACCGACAGCGCATATTGCGAGAGCCGGATATCCTTAAGCTCTGCGCCGGCGAGCTCGCCCCACTCGCTCATCATCAGCAAGCCGGTGACCGCGAGGACCAGCCAGAAAACCGTGCCGCCCCAATAGAGCGTGAAGGCCGCCCCGGCGATCAGCGCCATTGCCACGCCGAAGCGCGTGCCGAGATCGGAGGTTTTGCTCACAGGCCCCCGAACCGCCGCTGCCGTTTGCCGAACAGATCGAGCGCGTCCGCCAGCGCGGCCTCGTCGAAATCGGGCCAGAGCGTGTCGACGAACAGGAACTCGGCATAGGCCGCCTGCCAGAGCAGGAAATTGGAAAGCCGCTGCTCGCCCGAGGTGCGGATCAGCAGGTCAAGCGGCGGGAGATCGCCGGTATCGAGCGCCGCTTCGAGCGCGGCTTCGTCGATGCTCGCGGGATCGAGCGTGCCCGCCTTGGCGCGCTCCGCAAGCGTCCGCGCGGCTGTCGCAAGTTCCGCCTGCGCACCATAATTGAGCGCGATCACCAGCGTCGGCCCCGGGTTGTCGGCGGTGCGCGCGATGGCTCCCTCGATCATCGAGACCAGATCGGGCGACAGCTTTCGCCAGTTACCGATCACGCGCAGCTTCACGCCTTCGGAAACCAGCTCGTCCAGCTCGCTGGCCAGGAAATGGCGGAGCAAGCCCATCAGGTCGCGGACTTCGTCCTCGGGGCGGCGCCAATTCTCGGATGAGAAAGCGTAGAGCGTCAGCACCTCGATGCCGAGCTTGCGCGCGGCGCGCGATACCCGGCGCACTGCTTCCACGCCCTGCCGGTGCCCCGCGATGCGCGGGAGGAAGCGCTTCTTCGCCCACCGCCCATTGCCGTCCATGATGATGGCGACATGGCGCGGCGGCGGCGCGGGTGCTTCAGGGGCTGGTTTAGCGGACATGGTCGCGGTCTAAAGCGCGTCGTACCCGCAAAAGCGGGAACCCAGGGTCACAAGCGACGTCGCCCTTGGCTCTGGGTCCCCGCATTCGCGGGAATGACGAATGAGAAAACAAGGCAAGTTTGGGCTCACTTGCCCATGATTTCCTTTTCCTTTGCCGCAGCCGCCGCATCGATATCGGCGATGGTCGCGTCGGTGAGCTTCTGCACCTCGGTTTCGTGGCGCTTGCGCTCGTCCTCGCCGAACACGCCCTTCTTCTCGTCGGTCTTCAGGCTGTCATTGCCGTCGCGGCGAACGTTGCGGACGGCGATGCGCGCGGCTTCGGCATATTTGCCGGCCAGCTTGGCGAGTTCCTTGCGACGCTCTTCGGTCAGATCGGGGATCGGCAGGCGGAGCGTGGTGCCGTCGGTGATCGGGTTAAGGCCCAGGCCCGCCGAGCGGATGGCCTTTTCAACCGGTCCGACATTCGACTTGTCCCACACTTGCACCGAGATCATCCGCGGTTCGGGCACCGAAACCGTCGCGACCTGGTTGAGCGGCATGTGTGCGCCATAAACCTCGACCGTAACCGGATCGAGGAGGTTCACCGACGCGCGACCGGTGCGCAGCCCCTGAAGATCGCTCTTCAGCGATTCGACGGCACCGGCCATCCGACGCTCAAGGTCGGCCTTATCGTAAGCGGGCATATATTCTCCTATGCGGCCTGAACGACCGTCGCAGTGGCTTCACCCTTGAGCACGCGGGCAAGATTGCCGCGCTCGCGGATGTTGAAAACGACGATCGGGATATTGTTGTCGCGGCACAGCGCAACTGCCGATGCGTCCATGACCTTCAAATTGTCTGAGAGCACGGTATCGTATGTTACTGTTTCATAACGCTTTGCACTCGCCACCTTCTTGGGATCGGCATCATATACGCCGTCCACTGACGTGCCCTTGAACAGCGCATCGCACTTCATCTCGGCGGCGCGGAGCGCTGCGCCCGAATCGGTTGTGAAGAAGGGGCTGCCGGTGCCGGCGGCGAAGATCACGATCCGGCCCTTTTCCAGATGCCGCTCGGCGCGGCGGCGGATGAAGGGCTCGCACACGCTGGCCATCGGAATCGCTGACTGGACGCGGGTTTCCACGCCCATCTTCTCAAGCGCATTCTGCACTGCGAGCGCGTTCATCACCGTGGCGAGCATGCCCATATAGTCGCCGGTCGCGCGATCCATGCCGCGCGCCGCGCCCGATATGCCGCGAAAGATGTTGCCGCCGCCAACGACGACGCACAGCTCATAGCCCTGCTTGCGAACATCGGCGATCTCTTCTGCCACGCGCGCGATCACATCCGGATCGATCGACAGGCCACTTTCGCCCATCAGCACCTCGCCCGAAAGCTTGAGCAAAATTCGTTTGTAGCGCGCGGTCATTTTAGCCTTGGCAAAGAGGGGGTAAGGGAGCGGCGCGGACCTTAGGCGGGCGGCGGCGCAGGGACAAGCGGAGATGGGCACGCTGGTAAAGAACGCGCGGTTCCACCGGCCCCTACCCTCCCTCGTCCAACTGGGCTAGGCCGCTCGCGATGAAGACCTCCGCTATAATCGTTGCCGCAGGACAGGGCGTTCGCGCCGGCGGTGGCGTTCCCAAGCAGTTTGCGATGCTGTCCGGCAAGCCGATGCTGGCGCACAGCTATGCCGCGCTCTGCGCCCACCCGGCCATCGATGCGGTGCTGGTGGTGATCGGCGATGGACAAGAATCGCTGCTTGCCGATGCGCTGGGCGAAGTCCCCTTCGTGATCGGCGGGGCAACGCGGCGGGAATCGGTGTCGAACGGGCTCGCCGCCATCGATGCGGAGCGCGTGCTGGTGCACGACGCAGCCCGTCCCTTCCTGACCGCCGCCGTGATCGATCGGTTGCTGGACGCGCTTGACGATCATCAAGGCGCGATCCCCGGCCTGCCGCTCGCCGATACTTTGGTGTCCGCCGCGGGAGAATTGGTTCCGCGCGACGGGCTGACACGGGTGCAGACGCCGCAGGCCTTTCGCACCGACGCGCTGCGCCAGGCGCATGCCGCATGGCCGGTCGATCGCGAAGCGACCGACGATGGGCAAATGGTCCGCGCGCTGGGGCATGACGTTGCAATCGTCGAAGGAGCCATCGAGCTGGAAAAGATCACGCACCCCGCCGATTTCGAAGCCGCCGAGGCGCGCCATGCCGCGCAGATGCGCGTGCGCACCGCGCAAGGCTATGACGTGCATCGCTTCGCCGTGGGGGAGGAATTGTGGCTGGGCGGCGTGCTGGTGCCGCACAGCCATGGACTTTCCGGGCATAGCGATGCCGATGTCGCGCTGCATGCGATCACCGACGCTTTGCTCGGCACCATCGGCGCGGGCGATATCGGCATGCACTTCCCGCCCAGCGACGCGAGGTGGCGCGGCGCGCGATCGGCGCAGTTCCTGGAGCATGCGGTCCGGCTCGTCCGCGCGGAGGGTGGCGTGATCGACTTCATCGACCTGACGATCATCTGCGAGGCCCCCAAGATCGGCCCGCACCGCGAAGCGATCCGGGCCAACATTGCGGGGGTTTTAGAGCTTCCGGTGAATTGTGTGAGCGTGAAGGCGACAACCACCGAGCGGCTCGGCTTCACCGGCCGCAGCGAAGGCATGGCAGCGCAGGCGGTCGCGACGGTGCGCGTGCCGGGGTGACGATAGGGTGGCTGGCGAACGGCTTGCCCTCTCCCTCGCACTTCGCGCTAGCCTTACCCACATTCCGGTGGCAGAGGCCCGACGCTTATGGACACGATTCTTCCGGCCAAGCTGATCGAAGCGGCGCGCAAGGTGCTTGAGGCCAATCGCGCCGTGGGCCGGCGCATCGCGGTTGCGGAAAGCTGCACCGGTGGCCTGGTCAGCGCGGCGCTCACCGAGATTCCGGGCTCGTCCGACGTGTTTGACGCTGGATTCGTCACCTATTCCAACGAAGCCAAGCAGGAGGTGCTGAAGGTCAGCAGCGACGTGCTGGAGACGTTCGGCTCGGTCTCGATCGCGGTGGCCTGGAGCATGGCGCAGGGCGCGCTGCGCCGCTCGAACGCAGATGTCGCGGTGGCGATCACGGGGATCGCCGGGCCCGATGGCGGCAGCGAGAAGAAGCCGGTGGGCACCGTGGTGTTCGCGCAAGCCGTGCGCGGCGCAGATCCGCAGCACATCGTCGCGGATTCGCGGCTGCTGGAGAATAATGGCCGCGGCGGCGTGCGGCTTCAGGCGGCGTTGTGCGCGCTCGACTTGCTGATGCCGGACGCGGCCGACGGAGCAGCGGAGCCGGCGTAGAGCTTCGCGGCGCGCTCCTCGAAAGCGCCGATCATCTTGCGCAGCGCGCGATCGAATACCTGCCCTGCCAGCATCTCGAACATGCGGTTCTTGAACGCGAAATCGACGCAGAAATCGACATAGCAGCCGCCCTGCCCGTCCGACCGGAACTTCCAGTCATTGTTGAGGTGCTTGAGCGGGCCTTCGAGATAATCGACGCGGATATGCTCCGGGCGCTGCTTGCTGACCCGTGACGTGAAGCTCTCACGCAGCCCCTTGAAGCCGACGATCAGGTCCGCGACCATCTCGCTCTCGCTGTTCGAGCGGACGCGCACCGCGGTTACCCAGGGCAGGAACTCGGCATAAAGCGCGACGTCCGCGACCAGATCGAACATCTGCTCGGGGGTATAGGGAAGCTGACGGGTTTCGTTATGCTTGGGCAAAACCCGTCGACCCGGCGAAAACCGGTGCCTCCCAGATTGGCGGAGCGGTTCGGGCGCGAGATCCCGGCTTTCGCCGGGATGACGGCATGATCATGCCGTCACCTTCGCCAGCTTCGCCTCGCGATTGGCGCGCATCTTTTCGAAATCGTCGCCCGCGTGATAGCTCGAACGCGTCAGCGGCGAGGAAGCGACGAGCAGGAAGCCCTTGGCGCGTGCGATCGCACCATAGCTGTCGAACGCGGCGGGAGTGACGAATTCCTGCACCTTGGCATGGCGCGGCGTGGGCTGGAGATACTGGCCCATCGTGAGGAAATCCACGTCGGCCGAGCGCATGTCGTCCATCACCTGATGGACTTCCAGACGCTCCTCTCCCAGCCCCAACATCACGCCGGACTTGGTGAAGATCGACGGATCGAGCCGCTTCACCGTCTCCAGCAGGCGCAGCGACGCATAATAACGCGCACCCGGGCGGATCGTGGGGTAGAGCCTGGGCACGGTTTCGAGATTGTGGTTGTACACGTCGGGCCGCGCAGCGACGATCATCTCGATCGCCTGTTCGTGCTTGTTGCGGAAATCGGGGGTGAGGATCTCGATGGTGGTGGTCGGGTTCGACTTGCGGATCGCCTCGATCACCTTGACGAACTGCTTCGCGCCGCCGTCCGGTAAATCGTCGCGGTCCACGGAAGTGATGACGATGTGGGACAGCCCCATCTGTGCCGCCGCATCCGCTACGTTTTGCGGCTCCATCGGGTCCACGGCGCGCGGCATGCCGGTCTTGACGTTGCAGAAGGCGCAGGCGCGCGTGCACGTATCGCCCAAGATCATCACGGTCGCGTGCTTCTTGGACCAGCATTCGCCGATATTGGGGCATGCGGCTTCCTCGCACACCGTGGTCAGGCTCTTCGAGCGCATCAGCGCGCGAGTCGCGGCAAACCCCTGCGAAGTCGGTGCCTTCACCCGGATCCAGTCCGGCTTGCGGACACGTTCGGGGCGCGGAAGCGGCGAAATCTCGTTCATGCGCGCCAGATAGCCCTGCGACCGGGATGACACAACCGCAGCGCGCTCCTAATGGACGAGCCATGACCGATTTTACCGACCTGCTCGACGGCTATCAGCGTTTCCGCACGAGCGAGTATCGCCGCCACCGCGAGCGCTGGGAGGAACTGACCGAGGGCCAGAACCCCCGCGTCATGGTGATCGCCTGCTCCGACAGTCGCGTCGATCCCGCGCAGATATTCGATACCGTGCCGGGTGAAATCTTCGTGGTGCGCAACATCGCCAATCTCGTCCCGCCATTCGAGCTGGGCGGCGGGCGGCACGGCGTCTCGGCGGCGCTGGAGTTTGCGGTGACGCAGCTTGAGGTGCCGGAGATCGTGGTGCTCGGCCACGGTATGTGCGGCGGCGTGCATGCGGCGATTTCGCGCAGTTTCGAAGGCAGGGCTCCGGGCGCGGGTGGCTTCATCGCGCATTGGGTCGACATGCTGGACGAAGCGCGCGACCGGATCGTGGACGAGCTTGGCGACGGGCCGGAAGCGATCCGCGCGCTGGAGCTGGAGACGGTGCGTGTATCGCTGGCGAACCTGCGCACTTTCCCTTGCATTCCGGAACGCGAAGCGGCGGGCACGCTGCGGCTACACGGCGCCTATTTCGCGATCAACGATGGCGTTCTCCACCTGATGGGCGAAGACGGGGAGTTCGCGCCGGCCTGACGGCAGGTCTCGGGGTCAGAGCTTGTCGAGCGCGGCGCGGGCGACCTTCTCCACCTCCGGATCGAGCACAGGCGGTTCCATCGACACCTTGGCCTCCAGCGCGTCCGCGATCGCGGTGAGCGCGGCGATGCGTGCGGCTTTCTTGTTATTGCCGTCGATCACGATCCATGGGGCGGCCGGGGTATCGGTGCGCGCGAACATCTCGTCCATCGCCACCAGGTAATCGGCGCGGCGGGCGCGATTGCGATAATCCTCCAGCCCGGTCTTCCAGCGCTTCCACCGGTCGATCAGCCGGTCGCGAAAGCGCTTGTCCTGCTCCTTCTGGGTGATGTGGACGAAGACCTTGACCAGATTGGTGCCGGCGGCGAGCTGCTCGGCTTCGAACGCGTTGATCTGGCCATAGCCCGCCTTCCACTCGCCTTCGGTGGCGAAGCCTTCGACGCGCTCGACGAGCACGCGGCCATACCAGCTGCGATCGAAAATCGCGATTTCGCGCGGCTTGGGCAGCCGCTTGCGAAAGCGCCAGAGGAAATCGTGTCGCTTCTCGATCCCCGTGGGTGCCGAGATCGGCCAGACATGGAAGAAGCGCGGGTCCCAGCCGGCGGTGAGCCGCTCGATGATCCCGCCCTTCCCCGCCGCGTCCCAGCCCTCGAACATCACGATCGCGCGATTGCCATGGATGATATGGGCGTAATGGATGTGCGCGAGGCGCTTCTGGAGCTTCCTCAGCGCCTTCCTGTAGCTGCCTTCCAGCTCCTCGCCGGCTTCGAAGTCGCTGAGCTCGATCGTCATGGCGCGAGGCTAGCCTAGTTCGCGCGGCTCCGAAACGGCGTGGCGATGCCGGTGCTCAGCCAGAAGAGCAAGCCGAGCGCGGGGAGCAGGCCGAGCGCGGTGCGCGGGGCGATGGCGCAAGCGCCGGCGAGCGCGGCCGCAAGCCCGAGGCGGAGGCCCCAGGCGCAGCCGTTGAGCACGCGCTGCAACCGCGCGGCGCGGGCGGCGCGCATGCGGTGCCACGCTGCGCTGGTGTCGAGCGGGGGCGCTTCTTCGCGAAGCAGGGCAGCATCGCGGCGGAGCGCGGCGATGACGGGATCGTCATGCATCCTGATTTCCTAGGCGGGAAGCGAGCGCCGCACGGGCGCGGGAGAGCAATACGCGGACGCTCGGCGAGGCGAGGCCGGTGATCGCGGCGATCTCGTCGTGAGAGAATTCCTCGACATAGGCGAGCCAGAGCAATTGCTGCTGGCGCTTGCCGAGCGCGGCCCAGGCGCGGCCGGAAAAGAGCGGGCTGGCGGCGATCTCGCAGGAAAGCGCCGCGCCGTCGGCCTCTTCCCATGCGACCAATCGGCGCTGCTTGCGCCAGTGATCGGTCAGCAGCCGCGTGCCGATCGTGAAGAGGTAGCTGCGGGCGCGGGAATCTTCCCATTCGGCGGCCGGGCTTGCGGACCAGCGGACGAACGCTTCCTGGGCGAGATCCTCGGCGAGCGACCGCTCGGCGCCGATGCGCACGAGATAGGCCCAGAGCGCGCGGAAATGCGCTCCGTAAAAGGTGGCGAACCGGCGATAGGCCGGGCTGGTCACCCGCCGAGCACGCCCCAGCGCCGGCCGAGCCGGGCACAGACCGCGCTGGCGGCGAGCAGCCCCGCGCCCGAGGCTGCGGAGAGCACAGCCCACCAGCGCGCCCAATCGGCTTCGCGGACGAGGTCGATGTCGGCATCGCCGGGGACGCCGAGGCTGGTCACCCAGAAGCCGATGGCGAGGGCGAGCAGGACGATCGCCACTCCCACCATCGCGAGCAGCCGCCGGGCGATGGCCGTGGGAGAATCCATCGTCGCGAACAGCGCCTCGGCCTCGGGCGAGCGGGCGAATTCGACGAACTCGTCGGCGGTGCCGAAGCGCTCGGTGAGGCGGAGCAAAGTGCGCTCGCGCTCGCGCAGGGCAAGTTCGGCGAGGCGGCCGCGATGCCAATTGCCGAGCGCGAGGGCGATGAGCGCGGTGCTCGCCACCAGCGCCAGCCCGAGGATCAGTACCGCATCTTCCGTCATCGCTTCGTCTCCTGCCTGCGCGGTGTGTAGCAGTGAGACGTGCGGGAGGCGCGTGGGGTTAACGCGGCCGCGCGGCCTTTCGATCAGAGCCGCTTGGCGAACACGTGCGAGACCGTCTTGAAGCCGTGCCGTTCGAAAAAGCCGTGCGCGCGGTGATTCTCAAGGCCGCTTTCGAGGAACAGCCACTCGATCCCCCGCTCGGCCACGCGCGCCTCGATTTCGCCGATCAGCCGCTCGCCGATGCCGTGCGAACGCCGCGACGGTTCGACGGCCATATCCTCCAGCACGGCGAAGCGGCGGCGCGCGCTTTCCTCCCAAGCAACCACCGCGATCCCGACGATCGTCCCGCCATCGCGGCAGGTCAGCAGGTCGCGCTCGTCGCCGAGTTCGGCGAAGTCGTCGCGGTAGAGCTGGGCGAGATCGGGTGCCCATTGATCGCCGTCCGGGCTCAGCCCGGTCTGGATCTCGCCATGGCTGATATAGCGCGTGTCAAACCCGATTACGCGGCCGGCGAAATCGGCGGCTTCGCGCGCCGCGACTGCCGTTTTCTCCCATTGGAGAGATAGTCCGAACTGCTCGGCAGCGATTTCCATGCCACTTCCTCATCGATCTGATCGAGCCAGCCCGCGATCACGGCGCAGGGCTGCTTCTTGCCGGCCACCTTCTTCGCCATGATGTCCGCGACGGCCGCGTAGAAGGCCCGGTTGCGTCTATCCTCCGCCAGCGTGGTTTGAAAGACCTCCACGCCGACATCGAAGATATCGCGCACGTCGCGGGTGTAGTTGGAGCGGATCAGATCCGGCCACTGCGCGCGGAAGAAATCGTCCTCGAGTATCTCGACCATCCAGGCGACCCAGCTGGCGAACACTTCGGCCTCGACCAGATCGTCGCGGCGGAAGCGGGCGCAGACCTCGAACAGGTTGAGCGACTGGTAATAGAGGTTGAGCAATATGCCCCGCGCCTCGGTCTCACGCTCATCCTCCCACAACGCCTTCGCCACCGCCCCGCGCAGATGGGCGATCTTGGCCTCGTTCTGTGCGGTATATTGAAAGATGTTGGACGACGCGGTCTCCAGCGCGAGATAATTCGCGGCGACGTGCACCTCCGTTTCGCGCTTTTCGGACTCGCGGAAATGCTCGCGCTCGCGCTTTTCCACCTCGGCGAATTGCTGCTTGGCGTTGCGCGCCGAATACCAGGTGTAGAATGCCGACGCCATCGAGGCGACCATCGCCAATATCGCGATGATGTCCGACGGCGTTAGCGCCCTTGGCTCCAGCATGATGTTCCCCCCCAGAGACCGGTCGCTGCGTGTTATGCCGTGGCCGGCGCCGGGAAGCGAGGAAACTATCCTGCCTTCGGCCCGTCGCTCACGAGCTTGATGTGGAGCTCCTTGAGCTGCTTCGGGCTCACCTCGGAAGGTGCCTGCATCATCAGATCTTCGGCCTTCTGGTTCATCGGGAAGACGATGACTTCGCGGATATTGGGTTCGTCGGCAAGCAGCATGACGATGCGGTCGACGCCCGGCGCCGAGCCACCGTGCGGCGGTGCACCAAACTTGAACGCGTTGATCATCCCCGCGAAGTTCGTGTCCACGTCCTGCTGCGTGTAGCCGGCGATTTCGAACGCCTTGTACATGATTTCCGGACGGTGGTTACGGATCGCGCCCGAGCTCAGCTCAACGCCGTTGCAGACGATGTCATACTGATAGGCAAGGATGTCGAGCGGGTCCTTGGTTTCCAGTGCTTCCATCTCGCCCTGTGGCATCGAGAAGGGGTTGTGGCTGAAATCGACCTTCTTCGCGTCTTCGTCATATTCGAACATTGGGAAGTCGACGATCCAGCAGAATTCGAAGCGCGACTTGTCGATCAGGTCGAGCTGTTCTGCGGCGCGGGTGCGGGCGAGGCCAGCAAGCTTTGAAGCCTGTGCTTCCTTGCCCGCAGCGAAGAAGATGCCGTCGTTGGGCCCAAGGCCAAGCGCATCGGCGATTGCCTTCATGCCTTTCTGGCCGTGGTTGTTGGCGATCGGGCCGCCGAACACGCCGTCCTTCTGGGTGGCATAGCCAAGGCCCGGGAAGCCTTCCGACTGTGCCCAGCTGTTCATGTCATCGAAGAATTTGCGGCTCTTCTCAGCGGTGTTCGGTGCCGGGATCGCGCGGACGACATCGCCGCCCTCGACGATCGAGGCGAAGCGGCCGAAGCCTGAGCCCTTGAAGAAGTCCGAGACGTCGGTGATGATGATCGGGTTGCGCAGGTCTGGCTTGTCGTTGCCGTACTTCAGCATCGATTCGCGGTAGGGGATGCGCTTGAACGGCAGCGGGCTGACCGTGCGGTTCTTGCCTTCCCAGTCTGCGAATTCCTCGAACACGCCGTGGAGCACCGGTTCGATCGCGTTGAACACGTCGTCCTGGGTCACATAGCTCATCTCGAAATCGAGCTGGTAGAATTCACCCGGCGAACGATCGGCGCGGGCGTCTTCGTCGCGGAAGCAGGGGGCGATCTGGAAATATTTGTCGAAGCCGGCGACCATCAGCAGTTGCTTGAACATCTGCGGCGCCTGCGGCAGCGCGTAGAACTTGCCCGGATGCACACGGCTCGGCACCAGATAGTCGCGCGCGCCTTCGGGCGACGACGCGGTCAGGATCGGGGTCTGAAACTCGGTGAAGCCCTGATCGATCATGCGGCGGCGGAGCGACGCGATGACGTTCGAACGGAGCAGGATGTTCTTGTGCAGGCGTTCGCGGCGCAGATCGAGGTAGCGATAGCGCAGGCGGATATCTTCCGGATATTCGTTGTCGCCGAACACCGGCATCGGCAGCTCGTGCGCCGCCGACTGGACCGTGACCTGCGCCGCGCGGACTTCGATCTCGCCGGTCGGCAGGTTCGGGTTCACCGCTTCGGCATCGCGCGCAACGACCTTGCCCGTCACGGTGATCACCGACTCGCTCTTGAGCGACTCGATGACGTCGAATGCCGGGCCGCTGGCGTCGGTGACGATCTGGGTGATCCCATAATGGTCGCGCAGATCGACGAAGACGAGATCGCCATGATCGCGCTTGCGGTGGACCCAGCCCGAGACCCGGACTTCGGTTCCGACATCGGAGGCGCGGAGTTGTGCGCAAGTATGGGTGCGATAGGCGTGCATTGCTCTGATCTCTCGTAACTTCGTCGCCCCTGCCTTGCGCCGGGGTCCCGCTTCCTTGTCCATCAATACGTAGCGGGATCCCGGCTCAGGGCCGGGATGACGATAAATTGGATGGTGGGCCGCATTCCTTGCATGCACTCTTTTGTCAACCCGAAGGACAGTCTATGGGGCCGCGATGCATATCCATGGCCTGATCGAGGATTCCGCCGCCCTCGCCAATATCTGCGCGCGATTTGCCAACAAGCCTTATATCTGCGTGGACACCGAGTTCATGCGCGAGAACAGCTATTGGCCTGAACTCTGCCTGATCCAGATCGCCGATGACGAGGAAGCTGCGGCAATCGATCCGATGGGCGGGATCGACATGCAGCCTCTCCTCGATCTGTTGGTGAACAACGAAAACGTGCTCAAGGTATTCCATGCCGGCGGGCAGGATATCGAGATCGTCTATAACCTGACCGGCAAGACGCCGCACCCGCTGTTCGACAGCCAGGTCGCCGCGATGGCGCTGGGGCAAGGCGAACAGATCGGCTATTCGAACCTGGTCGATACCTATCTGGGCATCTCGGTGGACAAGGGCGCGCGCTTCACCGATTGGGCCCGCCGCCCGCTCGACAAGCGCCAGATCGATTATGCGATCTGCGACGTCACCTATCTCTCCGAGATCTTTCCCAAGATGCTGGAGAAACTGAAGCGCACCGGGCGCGGCCAGTGGCTCGATCAGGAGATGGAGCGGCTCGCCGATCCGGAGAACTACCGGACCGATCCCGATCAGGCATGGCAGCGCGTGCGCATCTCCAGCCGCAAGCCCGAAGTGCTTGGCCGACTGAAGGCGCTGGCGCGGTGGCGCGAGCTGGAAGCGCAGGGCAAGGATCTGCCGCGCGGCCGCATCATCAAGGACGAGACGCTGGCCGATCTCGCCGGCAATCCGCCGCGCAAACAGGCCGATCTTGGCCGCGTGCGCGGGCTTTCGGCGGCATGGGCAGGCAATGATATCGGCGGGCGGCTGATGGACGCGCTCGCCCATGCCGAGCCGATGAGCACCGAGGAAATGCCCTCGCGCGACGATCGCAAGCCCGCTTTGGGCAAGGATGGCGCTCTGGTTGCGGACCTGCTCAAGCTGCTGCTCAAGATCCGCGCCAAGGAAATCAACGTCGCCGCACGCCTGCTGGCGCGTTCGGAAGATCTGGAGGCGCTCGCCGCTGGCCAGCGCGAGGGGCTCTCGATCCTGCAGGGATGGCGCTACGAGCAGTTCGGCCGCGACGCGGTTGAGCTCGTCGAGGGTCAGCTTGGGTTCACCGTCAGGAATGGTAAGCTCAAGATGACTCGTACGGAGGCCGCTGAATGATCCGTCTCGCGCTGCCGCTGATCGCCCTGGCCGCCACCGGCTGCAAGAGCGATGCCCGTCCCGAAACTCCGCCGCCGGCCGTGCCCGGCGTCGAGTGCAACTCGAACGGACTCGAAAGCCTGATCGGCCGCGCCCAGAGCCGCGAGACGACCGCAGAGGCAAAGCGCCTCTCCGGCGCGAAGCTGGTGCGCTATCTCACCCCCGGCATGATGGTGACGATGGAGTTCCGCCCCGATCGGCTGAACCTGCATCTGGGCACCGACGGCAAGATCGGCTCCGCGCGTTGCGGCTAAGCTGTTCGGGCGTTCGAGCCGACTAGGCCGCGTTACAAATTCGAACGGCAGAAATTCTCAGCTTGTGCTCGGAAGCTGCCATTCCGCAAGCGACCCATTTGCGGACATAGGCAAAATCGCGATATTAAATACCTATGACCTTCAAACAGCTAGAGGCGCTTGAGGCGCTAGAGCGAATCGCATCCGCTGGTCCGTGGTATGTGAGGAGGTTGGATGATGAGATGTGCATGGGCGCATATGCCGTCTCCACCAGCCCGGATACGGGAGCGAATGAGGACATGATGTCAGGCACTTGGCCCAGTTCGGAAGTGGTCGCAGCCTGCCTAATCCAATCGCCGCCCTATGTTGTGCCCGCCGACAATCGATATGAGGAGAACGCCAAACTAATCGCGGCAACGCGCACCGCGCTTCCGGAGCTTCTGCGCCTCGCCAGACGAGGAATGGAGCGCCAACCTGACGGCTGCTAACCACCCACAACCGGACATATCGAGGGCCTAGAATGTTCCCGAAGAGCGGACAGCAGCGCGTCCCGGAATTTGTCCACCCTGCCTAGCGCTCGAACGCAATATCCAGCGCCATCGCGTTGGCGAGGGCCTTGTGCCGCTTTTCGACCGCTTCGCTGTAGAGCGCCACATCCGCGCCCTTCAGGCTCAGGATCAGCGCGCCTTGCTCGATCGCGACTCGCGAGCGCTTGATCGGCCCGGCCACGCCGCCGCTCAGGCGCTGGCCGAGACGGATGGCGAGACCCCACAGACGCGCACGCTGGAGCGCTTCCGGCGCAGCGAGCAGCCCGAGCGGATCGGGCGAGGCCATCGCACCGCCCAGCGCGGTGTAAAGCGTCTGGGACAGGATCGCGCGGCCCGCGGCGTCGATGCCCACCCAATGGCCGTGCAGCGCGATCTCGGCACCGCGTTCGGCGCGGAACTCGGGGTTCGCGTTCCAGCCCACATCGGCGAGCAGGCAGGCGGCGTGACGCAGCCGGGCGATCTCGGACGGCTCGTCGGTAAAGAGCGGTGCGATCCAGGCGTCGAGCAGATCGCCATGCTCGGCGAAGCGGCCCAGCCGTGCTCCTTCCTCGCGCGCGGCCTCGATCAGGGGATCGCGCTGGCGTTGCTCGGGCAGCAGCCGTGCGAACAGCAATCCTTCGCGCAGGCCATAAGCGGAAACGATCGTCTCGGTGCTGCCCAGCACGCCCAGCACCTCGATCAGCAGCGCCGTTGCGTCGCCCAGCGTCGGCAGCCGCCCGCTGGAAAGGTCGGGGATCGCCTTCAGCTCGGCGCGCGACAGCCCTTCGAGCGTGCGGCCGAGTTCGCGAATGCGGCCGAGCGGTATCGCATATTGGTGCGCCACCGGCAGCGGATAGCCCGAGAGATGGATATCGAGCCGCGCGAGCGAGCGCCATGATCCGCCAACCAGATAAAAGGGGATCCCGGCGCCCCTTCCCGCCCAGCCAGCGTCCTCGATCAGCTTCGATACGGTGCGCGCCAGCGCATCCTCACCCTGTTTGCGGATCGCCCCGATCCGCAGCACGCCAAGCGGGAAGGATATCCTGTCGGTCACGGTCCCCGCGACCACGCGGACCAGTTCCAGGCTGCCTCCGCCCAGATCGCCTACGATGCCGTCGGCCTCGGGTATGGCGGAAAGCACACCCATTCCCGCCGCCATCGCCTCCTGCTCTCCGGAAAGCAGTTCGACTCGCAGGCCCAGCGCTTCCGCCGCGCGGACCAGTTCGCCGCCGTTCGATGCTTCGCGCACCGCCGCCGTCGCCACCGTGCGTAGTTCGTTGACGCGCATCTCGCGCGCCAGCCGGGCAAAGCGGGCTAGCGCGCCGCGCGCCAGCGCCAGGCTGTCGGCCGCGATCGCCCCGGTATCGGCCAGGTGCTTGCCTAGCCCCGCCATCACCTTTTCGTTGAACAATATGGCGGGAAGCCGGGCCGTGCCGTCATAGACGACGAAGCGAACCGAGTTCGAACCGATATCGATGATCGCGGTGCGCTTCCTCACGCGGGTTTCTTCTTGCGGCGCTTGAGCGACAATTTGGGCACGGGCTTGCGCGTCTTGAGCGCGGCCCCACGGCCCGAAAGCGACGGATTGGTCATGAAATAGCGGTGGAGATTGAACGGCTCCTCGCCTGCGTCACTGCGCACATAGCTGCCGTCGCTCCGGAGCATCCAGCTCTGTTCGGTATCGAGCAGATTGGCCTGCATCACCTGATCGAGCACCTGATCGTGCACGGTGCGGTTGAGGATCGGCAGCAGGAATTCCACGCGACGGTCGAAATTGCGCGGCATCCAGTCCGCCGACGAGACGTACAGCTTCGCGCTGGTGGAGGGCAGATCCTTCCCCGCGCCGAACGCGAAGATGCGGCTATGCTCCAGAAAGCGCCCGACGATCGATTTGACGCGGATATTCTCCGACATTCCCGGCACACCGGGGCGCAGGCAGCAAACACCGCGCACGATCAGGTCGATCTCCACGCCGGCATTGCCCGCTTCATAGAGCTTCTCGATCACCACCGGATCGACCAGGGCATTCATCTTCGCCCAGATCGCGCCCGGTCGGCCGTTGCGGACATGCTCGATTTCCTGGTCGATCAGCGAAAGCAGCTCCTCGCGCAGGTTGCGTGGGCTGATCGTCACCAGCTCCAGCCCCTCCGGCTCGACATAACCCGTGACGTAGTTGAAGATCTTCGCCGCATCGCGCCCCAGCCGCGGATCGGCAGTGAAGAAGCTCAGATCGGTATAGATGCGCGCAGTGACCGGGTGATAATTGCCCGTGCCGAAATGGCAGTAGGTGCGAAACTGCCCGCCCTCGCGCCGCACCACCATCGAAACCTTCGCATGGGTCTTCCAGTCGATGAAGCCATAGACCACCTGCACCCCCGCCCGCTCCAGCGCCGTCGCCCAGTACAGGTTCTGCTCCTCGTCGAACCGGGCCTTCAATTCGACCACCGCGGTCACCGATTTGCCCGCCTCCGCCGCAGCGATCAGCGCGTTGATCACTGCCGATTGCTTGCCCGCGCGATAGAGCGTCTGCTTGATCGCGACGACATCGGGATCCGCCGCCGCCTGGTTCAGATAGGCGATGACGACGTCGAAGCTCTCATAGGGGTGGTGGACGATGATGTCCTTGGCGCGGATGGCAGCGAAGCAATCGCCGCCATATTCGCGGATCCGCTCGGGAAAGCGCGGCGTATAGGGCGAGAATTTCAGGTCGGGCCGGTCTTCCTCCACCAGCATCGCCAGATCGCCAATGCCCAGAAATCCGCCGGTCTCGGTCAGCAATGCGTCGCTGCCGCCCAGTTCCTCCAGAAGCACGGCTTCCAGCTCGGGCGCGATCGACTCTTCCATCTCCAGACGGATCACACGGCCCTTGCGGCGTCGCTTGATCGCGGAGCGGAAGGTCAGGACCAGATCCTCGGCCTCTTCCTCAATCTCGATATCGCTGTCGCGCAGCACTCGGAACGTCGCCGATCGCAGGACGTCATAGCCGGGGAAGAGCAGGCTCGAAAATCGCTTGAGCACGGTCTCCACCGTCACATAGCGCGCGGGCTCGCCCGGCAGGCGCACGAAGCGCGGCATCGAAGTGGGCAGCAGCACCAGCTCGCGGATCGGCTCGCTGTCCGATTGACGGACCAGATCGAACACCACGGACGACCCCTGATTGGGGATGAACGGAAACGGGTGCGCCGGATCGAGCGCCTGGGGTGTCAGGATCGGGAAGATTTGTTCGCGGAAATGCCGTTCCAGCCAGTCAACGGCGTCCTCGCCGATTTCGTCCGGCCCCAACACGCTGATCCCCGCCTTGGCCAGATCGGCGCGGATATGGTTCCACACCGCCTGCTGCCCGTCGGCGAGTTTGCCCGCTTCTTCCACGATCGCGCTCAACTGCTGGCCGGGGGTGAGGCCGTCGGCAGAGCGCACCTCCACCTTCTGCAACTGCTGGCCCATCAGACCCGCGACGCGGACCATGAAGAACTCGTCGAAATTTGATCCCGAGATCGAGAGAAAGCGCAGCCGCTCCAGCAGGGGATGCGCCGGGTTCTGCGCTTCCTCCATCACCCGGCGATTGAACGCCAGCCAGCTCATTTCGCGATTAAAGTAACGATCCCCTGCGCTTGCCGGGGCGGAAGCCTCTTTCACGACGCGCTTTCTTGCAGCCTTGCCCATGCGCGTATCAGTCGTCCGTTACAGTTAAGAGACTGGCCTGCTGCAATGTGGCGCGCGCGACGGGAATCGACAAGCGCTGGACGCCTGCGCTTTCGAGAGCGTCGGCAACGCGCAGGATCGCGATATGGCTGCGCTCGATCCGCGCGGCGATCCACGCGATCACATCGGGCTTGGCGTGAAGCAGATGCCGGGCAAAGGCGCGCTCCAGAAGCTGCGGCATCAGCGCGTCATCGGGCGGGCCGAGTTCGAGCAAGGGCGATGCCGCGAGGCGTGAGCGCAGATCGGGCAGCTTGACCGCCCATTCGGGCGGCGGCGCTTCCGCCACGATCAGCAGCGGGCGGCGATCGCCTTGGGCGCGGTTCCATGCATGGAAGACATCCGCCTCGCGCATCCGGTCTGCGTCGTCCAGGATGTCGCCGCCGCTCTTCGCCGCGAAGATGCGTGCGAGCAGGCTGCGCCCCGATTTGCGCGGCCCTACGAGCAAGGCGCTCATCACCGGCCAGGTCGCCCAGCGTTCGAGCTGCTGGACCGCGCGCGCGTTCGAATCGCCGATCAGGAATTCCGTCTCGCTCGCTTCGGGCAGCCCAAGCGGCAGGCGTAGCTGGCTCATCAGCCGTTCGGCGCTGCCGCGGTTGCGGTGGGTTGCGGCGCGGGTGCCTGCGGGCGGCGGATGCGCAGCACTCCTGCACCTTCCTGAACCTGCCAGCCACGCCCTTCCAGCGCGGCGCGCAAGCTGCCGATCGGCCCGTCATAGGTAACGCGCATCACCGATATCCCGCCCAGCGCGGTGCTGGTGGTCACCGACGCGCGAACTCCCGGCAGCGAACGCAGCGCCGATTCGGAAGCGTTGAACGCGTTGACGTTCGGCGTCTCCACCTGGACGGTGAAGCTCGATCCGCTCTCGACGGTAGGCGTCGGGCTGACAATAGCCGCCGCGGTCTCGGCGTCGGTCGGCTTTTCCTCCTCCGTCTTGGCTTCCGGAGGCCGCGTCGCCAGCAGGCGATCGGTGGCGAGTTCGCCGCTCGCCAGCGCCGCCTGGAATGCCTTGTCGAGCCTAGCCACGCCCGCGTCCATCAGCGCATCCAGCGAATCGCCATTGTCGACGCGCAGCGCAAAGCTGGCGATCGGGCGTCGATCGGGTCCGTGATTGGCGGCGAACACGCCAATGATCGGCCCGCCCGGATAATCGCGGCGCAATTGCACTTCGGCGACCAGCACATCGGCCGCGCCATATTGATCGAGCACGGTGCGCCACCAGTTCCGCCCGCGCCGCAAGGTCTGGCCCGCATTGATCAGCAGCGAATCGGGACCCGTGCCGCGCGCGCGGACATAATCGACCGTGCTGCCGCCGCTGCGAAAGCGGTTCCATGCCTTGGCCCAGGCCGTTTCGCGCTCATAGACGATGCCCGCGCCGCCCGAAAATTCGAGCGGGATGAGAAGCATCGGCGAGGAACGGCTGAGCGCGGTCGATACGCCCAGGATAGCCCCGGCCTTTTGCCGGTCGAACAATACGCCCAGCGTGGCGATGTAGCGGTTCGGCCCGATCTGCTCGCGCTCCACCACCACCGCCGTCACCAGCGAATCGAGCGCCGAATCGGAAAGGCTGGAGGTCTTGCCGGTGAGCTTGCGCGCCAGCATTTCCCAGCCCTTGCGCTGCGCAATGCGCCAGCCGCCGGTGCGCGCGGCCTCTGCGCTGCCCGCCTTCACGTCCACCGAAACGCCCGAAATCTCGAAGGCGCCGGAGGGATCGATGGGAACCGCGCTGCCGCTCCCGCTGCCGGTCTTCCCCTGCGCCCACACGCCCCCGATGCCGGCCAATACCAGCGCGGATGCGGCTGCGATGCTCAGGGAAATGCGCGAAAGGGCCATGGTTGCCGCCCTTTTGGCGAAGCGGGCGTGGAAATCCAAGCGCGTTGTGTCTAAGCGCACCCGCATGAGCGAACCCGAAGGCTACACCTACGCCCAGGCAGGCGTGTCGATCGCAGCGGGCAATGCCCTTGTGCGGGCGATTGGCCCCCTGGCGAAATCCACCCGGCGCCCCGGCGCGGACGCCGATCTTGGCGGGTTCGGGGGGCTGTTCGATCTGAAGGCCGCCGGGTTCAGCGATCCGCTTCTCGTCGCCGCGAACGATGGCGTCGGCACCAAGCTCAAGCTGGCGATCGATCACAATGCGCATGACGGCGTCGGCGTCGATCTGGTCGCGATGTGCGTCAACGATCTGATCGTGCAGGGCGCAGAGCCGCTCTTCTTCCTCGATTATTATGCCAGCGGAAAGCTCGATCCCGCCGTCGCCGAACGCGTCATCGCCTCGATCGCGGAGGGTTGCCGCCAGGCCGGCTGCGCGCTGATCGGCGGCGAGACTGCCGAAATGCCGGGCATGTATGCCGATGGCGATTATGATTTGGCCGGTTTCTGTGTCGGCGCGGTGGAGCGCAGCGCGCTTCTGGATGGCACCGGGATCGCGCCCGGCGATGTGCTGCTCGGCCTCGCATCGAACGGCGTGCACTCCAATGGCTTCTCGCTCGTCCGCCGCCTTGCTGCGGACAAGGGCTGGAAGATGGATCGCCCCGCCATGTTCGATCAGGACGTCATCCTGATCGACGCGCTGATGGCGCCCACCCGAATCTATGTGAAGAGCCTGCTCCCGCTGCTTCGGCGCGGCGCGATCCATGGCCTCGCGCACATCACTGGCGGCGGCCTGCTGGAGAATATCCCGCGCGTGCTGCCGACGGGATGCCATGCCCGGGTCGATGCCGATGCCTGGCCCCTGCCCCGGCTGATGGCCTTCCTCCAGGCGCAGGGAAATATCGAACCCGAGGAAATGGCGCGCACCTTCAATTGCGGTGTCGGCATGGTCGCGGCGGTCGCGGCGGATCAGGCCGATGCCATCGCCGCCGAACTGGAAGCTGCGGGCGAGACGGTGTTCCGCATCGGCGCAGTCGAAGCGGGCGAGCGCGGATGCACCGTCTCCGGCAAGGGTGAGACATGGAGCGCCCGTGCTGATTGGTCCGCCACGCACCATGGCTGAGGCCGGCTCTGCCGCTAAGCGCAAGCTCGGCATCCTCATCTCGGGGCGCGGCTCCAACATGGCGAGCCTCGTCGAAGCATCGCGCGCGGAGGATTGCCCCTACGAAGTCGTCCTCGTTGCCAGCGACAAGCCCGCAGCCCCCGGCCTCGAATGGGCGCGCGCACACGGCGTCCCCACCTTCGCACAATCGCCCAAGGGCATGCCCAAGGCGGAGTATGAGGCCCGGATCGATGCGGCGCTGCGCGAAGCGGGCGTCGAGGCGATTGCGCTGGCGGGCTATATGCGGCTGCTCTCCGACGATTTCGTCGCTCGCTGGCGCGACCGGATCGTCAACATCCACCCTTCGCTGCTGCCCAAATATAAGGGTCTCGATACCCATGCCCGCGCGCTGGCGATGGGTGACATGGAGGCGGGATGCACGGTGCATATCGTCACCGAAGAACTGGATGGCGGCGAGATTCTGGGCCAGGCAAGTATCCGCATCCAGGCACGCGACACTGCGGAAACGCTGGCGGAACGCGTGCTCGTCGAGGAACATCGCCTCTATCCGCGGGTAGTGTCCGAATGGCTGAACCAACTGCCGCGCTAGAGAAAGTCCGCGAGATTGCCCTCGCCCTGCCCGAGGCGGAGGAGCGTATCAGCCACGGACAGGCCACCTTCTTCGCCACGGGCAAGATGTTCGCGCAGTTCCGCCACGATCACCATGGCGACGGGCGCACCGTGGTAGCGGTCAAGACGAGCGAGGCGGAGGAAGCCCGCATGCTCATCGAACAGGTCCCGGATCAATATTCGCGCGTCGCCTATTTCCGCGCCGAATGGGTCGGGCTGAACCTGTCTGACCCCGATTGGGATCATGTGGGCGACCGGATTGCACGAAGCTGGGAGCTGATCGCCCCCCGCCGCCTGCTGGAGGCGGGTGGGCGCTGAACTGGATGCGTGGCTTTCGATGCGATTTCGGGCGTGCCGGTGGACGCCGCTGGCTAAAGTCCTTGCCCGCTCGCACCCTGCCCCGCGATAAGGGGCCGCGATGATCAAGGTCGCCAGCTACAATATGCGCAAGTCCATCGGCACCGATCGCAGGCGGCGGCCGGAACGGACGCTCGCCGTGCTGGGCGAGATCGATGCCGATGTGATCGCATTGCAGGAGGCGGATCGCCGCTTCGGCACGCGCGCTGCGGTGCTGACCGATCATTTGCTGGGAGATCATGGCGCGTGGAAAGCCGTACCGTTCGGCATCCGCCAGCGCTCGATGGGCTGGCATGGCAACGCGCTTCTGGTCCGCGCCGATGCGCAGGTGGTCGATTGCGAGGCGATCCACCTGCCGTCGCTTGAGCCGCGCGGCGCGGTGATGGCCGATCTGCGGATCCGCGGCCAAGTGATCCGCGTGGTGGGAATGCACCTCGATCTCTCGGGCCTGTGGCGGCGGCGTCAGGCAGCGGCAATCATCGCGCATGTCGAGGCCAGCACGCATCAATATCCCACGGTGCTGATGGGCGACCTCAACGAGTGGAGCGCGGGCAGCGGCTGCCTGCGCGATTTCGCCGCGCATTTCGATTTTGCCGATACCGGCAAGAGCTTCCACGCGCGCAAGCCCGTCGCCCGGCTAGACCGGATCATGGCCTCGCGCGAGCTGACCTTCACCGAAGCCGGCGTGCATGACAGCATGTCCGCGCGCACCGCATCGGATCATCTCCCGGTCTGGGCGACGGTGAAGACCGCCTGATGTCGGAACTCCGCGACAAGGAACTGCGCCTCGCGCTGGTGTGCTACGGCGGGATCAGCCTGGCGGTGTACATGCACGGCATCACCAAGGAGGTATGGCGGCTCGCCCGTGCCTCCGCCGCCGCCCGCGATGGCGAAGGACCGGACAGCATCTACCGCGAATTGCTGGATGAAATCCGTGAAGGCGCGGGGATCAATCTGCGCGTCATCGTGGATATCGTGTCGGGTGCCAGCGCGGGCGGGATCAACGCCGTCTTCCTGGCGCAAGCGCTCGCCACCGGCCAATCGCTTGATCCGCTCACCGATCTGTGGATGGAGCATGCCGATGTCGAGGCGCTGCTGGAACCGCGTCAGGGCCCGTCGAACCGCTTCGCAAAGGTCTGGGCCATTCCGATCGCCTGGATGATCGCGAACCGCAGCAAGACCGTGGACGAAACCGTCGAAGCGGCTGCCCGTGACGAGGTGCGCCTCAAGCTCGAGCGGTTCGTCCGTTCACGCTGGTTCGAGCCGCCCTTCGGGGGACAGATGCTGCTCGGCACCATCGTCGATGCGTTTGAAGCGATGGCGCGGGGGCCGCAGGGCAAGCGCCTGCTCCCCCCCGGCCAGCCGCTCGATCTGTTCGTGACCGTCACCGATTTCCGCGGTTACCCCGAATCGCTCAAGCTCAATTCCCCACCCGAGGTGGTCGAGACCGAGCATCGCCTCGTTTTTCCCTTTACCGATTACGGCAATCCCGGTGAGCCTTTCGCCGACAAATACGGGCTCGCAATGGCCGCGCGGGCCACGTCCAGCTTTCCGGGGGCCTTCCCTCCCTTCACGGTTGCGGAGATCGACGCGCTGCTTGCCGAGCGCGGCGAGAAATGGGCGGCGCGCGACGAATTCCTGCAACGTGTGCTCCCCCGCCAATGGGCGGAAAACGGTGCCGAGCATGCGGTGTTGATCGATGGTTCGGTGCTGGCCAACGCGCCGTTCCGCCCGGCGATGGACGCCCTGCGGGAACGCCCTGCCCGCCGTCAGATCGATCGGCGCTTCGTGTTCATCGATCCTTTCCCCAGCGGTCGACTGGCGCTCTACGGCAAGAAGACCGAAAAGCCGGGCTTCTTCCAGACGATCATCGGCTCGCTATCCGAACTGCCGCGCCAGCAGCCGATCCGCGACAATCTGGAGACGATCGCGCTGCGCTCGGACAAGATCGAGCGGATGCTGGCCATCGTCGCCGAGATCCGCGCCGATGTGGAAACCCAGGTCGAGGCGCTGTTCGGCTATACCTTATGGCTCGATTATCCCACGCCGAAGCGGCTTTCCGCGTGGCGCAGCCGCGCCCAGGTCACCGCGGCGGCCAAGGCGGGCTATGGCCACACCGCTTATGGCCTGCTCAAGGTCGATGGTGCGATCGATCGCATCGCGCAGTTGCTCTACACGATCGGCGACCGGCACGAGCCCGAACGGTTGCGCGAGATCCGCGCGGCGGTGACGGATGCGGTGCAGGCGCGCGGCGCTGACCGGTTCGGCGCGACTCAGTCGAACGGCGCGAGCCCGGCAACGCTGGAATTTCTGCGCACGCATGATCTGGGCTTCCGTATCCGCCGCCTGCGCCTGCTCGCGCGGCGACTGACCGAGATCGATCTGCCGAGCAGCCATGCCGAGCTCCAACCGATGCGCGAGGCGATCTATGAATCGCTCGCTGGCTATCTGGAGCTGAAGCGCGCGGATACCTTCGCCGACCTGCGCGACATGATACGCGGCATGACCGATGATGCCGGGCCGGTGCTCGATATTCTCGGCGAACGCATGGCGCTGAAGGCGCTCGACCGTGAGACCGACGCCCGCCTGTCCGAGGGGTTCAGCGCGCTGTCGCGGGAGCTTCGCCGCCCGATGCTGCTGGCGCATCTCGGGTTCCCCTTCTTCGATATCGCGACGCTGCCGTTGCTTCAGGGTGAGGGCGTGGACGAATTCGATCCCATCCGCGTCGATCGCATCGCGCCCGACGATGCCTGCGCGATCCGCACCGGGGGCGCCGATGCCACGCTGAAAGGCATCCAGTTCAACAGCTTTGGCGCCTTTTTCAGCCGTGCCTATCGGGAAAACGATTATTTGTGGGGCCGCCTTCACGGTGCCGACCGCCTCATCGATATCGTCATCTCCACCCTGCTGGTCGAATCTCGCCCCGGCGAGGCGCGCATCGCGGCGATCAAGCGCGCGGCGTTCCACGCGATCCTCGATGAGGAAGAACCACGGCTCAGGGCCATCCCCAAGCTGTTCGAAGAGTTGCGCGCGGAGATTGGCTAGGCGCGCGCTCAGGGGATGGTTGGCAATCCCCGCGCTACGTCCTAGACCGCCCGTCAGAGGTGAGAGCGAATGCGGTTTCTGAAGGTGCTGTTCTGGTTGCTGCTGGGCGGGCTCGTCGCTGGCTTCGTGATCTATAATGGCGACGAGCGGGTCAGTATCCATCTCTGGAGCGGCCTGATCGCCGATTTCAGCCTGCCGCTGCTGCTGGTGATCACCTTCCTCGCCGGAATGTTGCCTGCCCTGCTCGCTTATCACGCGCTGCGCTGGCGGATGCGCCAGCGGCTGGCGGGGCTCGAACGCGCGCTGGCCGATCTGCGCACCGTCAATGCGCCGGTGGTTGTCGAGGAAGGCGTAGTGATCGTCGAGCCGCAGTCATGAGCCCGATCTACGTCGCGATCGACACGCCCGATCTGGAGCGCGCCAAGGCGATTGCAAGCAAGGTTCACCATCATGTCGGCGGCATCAAGCTGGGGCTTGAATTCTTCATGGCCAACGGCCGCCACGGCGTCCACGAAATGGCCGAGATCGGCATGCCGATCTTCCTCGACCTGAAGTTCCACGACATTCCCAATACCGTGGGCAAGGCGGTACAGGCGCTGCGTCCGCTGGAGCCGGCGATCATCACCGTTCACGCCGCCGGCGGCCGCGCGATGCTCGAAGATGCGAAGGCGGCCGCGCCGACCGGCACCAAGGTGGTGGCGGTGACCATGCTGACCAGCCTCGATTCGGGCGACCTTGCCGCGACCGGGCTCGCCCCCGATCCGCACGAGCAGGTGATGCGGCTGACCGAGCTTGCCAAGTCGGCGGGAGTGGACGGCATCGTATGCTCGGGCAACGAGGTGGCTGCGGCAAAGCGCATATGGCCGCGCGGTTTCTTCGTTGTTCCGGGCGTTCGTCCCGCAAATGGCCCGGTGGGAGACCAGAAGCGCGTCGTCACGCCGCGCGCAGCACTCGACGCGGGCGCTTCGATCCTCGTGGTCGGCCGTCCGATCACCCAGGCGGCGGACCCCGACATGGCCGCCCGTGAGATCGAGGCTACGCTCTAGGGCCATGTTCGAAATCCGCGTCGCCACGCTCGACGATCTAGCGCGCGTCCACCCCATGATCGAACGCGCCTATCGCGGCATTTCAGCGCGGGATGGCTGGACGCATGAGGCGGATCTCGACATCCCCGGCGCGCGCACCGATCTGGAGACGCTCGGCGCGATCGTGGCAGATAGCGGGCAGCGGCTGTTGATCGCCGAACAGGATGGCGTGGTAGCCGGTTGCGTGCATGTGAGCGACGAGGGCAAGCATCTTGCCTATCTGGGGCTGCTTGCAGTCGATCCCGAGCGACAGGCCGGAGGTACCGGCAAGAAGCTGATCGACGCGGCCGAGCGGGTGGCGCGCGACGTCTTCGGCGCCAAGCGCATCGAGATGACGGTGATCGATCAGCGTGAGGAACTGATCGTCTGGTATCGCAGGCGCGGCTATCTGCCCTCGGGCGAAACGCGCGCCTTTCCGGTTCCGATGGACCCGCCTCTATCCATGGTCGTCCTCGTCAAACCGCTTCTCTGAGGCCAGAAAGGCGGCGACCTCGCGTGGCGTGCCCAGCCAGGCCACTTCGCCATCAAATTTCTCGAGCTTGTCGAGCACACCCGGCAATGCGCGCAGGCGGAAGCTGAGCGTGTACCACAGGAAAGCCAGGTCGAAGCGCTCCGGACAGCCCTCCGCCATGTCCGGGCGAACCTTCCCCCGATATTCCCATATGCGGCGCAAGACGCGCCACGTGCAGCGGAAAGGCGGCAGATCAAGCAGCACCACCTTGTCGGCGCGGGCAAGCCGCCGTTCCAGCGTGCTCGAATAATTGCCCTCTATGATCCAGCGCGGTCCCGCCAGCGCCTTGTCAAGGCGAGCCAGCCAGGTCGCATTGTCGACTTCCTGCCAGCCCTGGGACCAGTAAAGCTGGTCGAGGTGGTACAGGGGCAGACCCTCGCGCTCGGCCAATGCGTGCGCGAGGGTCGATTTGCCGCTGCCCGGCGATCCGATGATCAGGATTCGCTCTGCCATGCAGGCCCCATAGCTCAGGGATTGAGCGCCGCGAACATCTCCGCATATTTGCCCTGTGCTTCCGCGAAACGCAGCGGCTTGACGTTCTCGACCAGATTTTCGCGTGCACCCACCTCGAACTGACCCATCGTCTCGGTGATAAACGCGTCGAGCGGCATCCATGCCGGGTTCTCGGCGTGGCCCGGCATCAGATCGGTCTGCACGCCCGGCGGGGCGATCTCGATCACCTCCACGTTCGTGTCCTTGAGCTGGTGGCGCAGCGACTCGGTCCAGCTATGCAGCGCTGCCTTGGTCGCCGAATAGGTCGGCGTGATAGCCAGCGGCACGAAGGCCAGCCCCGAGGTCACCGTCGCGATGGTCGCCTTCGCCTGCCCCATCAGATGCGGGAGCAAAGCTGCGTTGAGCCGCAGCGGGCCCAGGATATTCGTCGCCACGGTCAGTTCCGAATAGGCCAGGTCATAGTCCGGCGCGGTCAGCACCTCGGGGCCCATGATCCCCGCATTATGGATCACGACGTTCAGCGTGGGATGCGCCGCGACGATTTCCTTCGCGAAGCGCACGATGTCGGCCGGGTCGCTCACGTCGAGCGTGGCGGTCGCCATGCCCGGATTGGCCGCTGCGACCTGCTCCAGCAGCGCCGCGCGGCGGCCTGCGATGATCACTTTGTTGCCGCGCGCATGCAGCGCCTCGGCCAGCCCGCGTCCGATACCCGAACCGCCGCCGGTGATGAGGATGGTGTTGCCGGTCATGTTCATTTTGGCCTCCTGGTCTGGGTGATGGACGCCAGATAGCGATAGTGGTACCCGTTGGGGAGAAGGCACCTAAAACATTTATACGCACCTTTGGGAAACCATGGACTACGATCCGCACGATTATCCCGAAGATCTCGATCCTCGCGTCGAGAAGCTGGTCACCGAGATTATCGGCCGCGTCGCCGATAAGTGGACCATGCTGGTCCTCGAAATCCTGACCGAACAGGGCGAACTCCGCTTCTCGAAGCTGCGCGCGGAATGCGAGGGGATCAGCCAGAAGATGCTCACCCAGACGCTCCGCGCAATGGAGCGCGATGGCCTGGTGATCCGCACCGTGCACCCCGTGATCCCCCCCAAGGTGGAGTATCGCCTGACCGAGCTCGGCAACACGCTGGCCGATGCATTCTGCGGCGTCTGGGTCTGGGCCGCGCGCAACCTGGACAAGATCGAAGCTTCGCGGGAGGCGTTTGACGGGAAGCACAATCCTCCCCCGGCGGGGGAAGTGGCGGCCGCAGGCTGACGGAGGGGGCAAGCCACGGGCGATATCGTTTGTGGCGAGCCCCTCCACCGCGTCGCGGTCCCCCTCCCCCTCCGGGGGAGAATTTAAATTGCCAAACCCTCGCCACCCGCCGAAAGGCGAGCCATGCACGTCACCGCCAAGATCTGCGGCCTGTCCACCCCCGAGACGCTCGAAGCGGCTATCGCCGGCGGAGCCAGCCATGTCGGGTTCGTGTTCTTCCCCCCTTCCCCGCGAAACCTGACGCCCGAACAGGCACGCGCGTTTGCTGCGCGGGTGCCGGGCCATGTCGGCAAGGTCGGCGTATTCGTCGATCCCGACGATGCACTGCTGGAAGCGGTGCTGCCCATTCTCGATGCGGTGCAGCTCCACAAGACCAGCCCCGAGCGCGCCGCCACGATCCGCAAGCCGGTCTGGGCCGCGGTCGCGGTGAAGACCCGCGCCGATCTCGATC
Source organism: Sphingomonas soli NBRC 100801 (assembly GCF_001591025.1). Taxonomy (GTDB): domain Bacteria; phylum Pseudomonadota; class Alphaproteobacteria; order Sphingomonadales; family Sphingomonadaceae; genus Sphingomonas; species Sphingomonas soli. The sequence goes on along the minus strand of NZ_BCTZ01000004.1, from coordinate 52,619 downwards.
AGGCGCGCGCCTATGCGGGCGCTGCCCAGCGCATCCTCTACGACGCCAAAACCCCGGACAGCGCCGCTCTGCCCGGCGGCATGGGGGTGCGCTTTGACTGGACCCTGCTCCAGGGATTCGCCCACCCCCTCCCCTGGGCGCTCTCCGGCGGGCTCGATTCCTCCAATGTAGCCGAAGCCGCCCGCGTCACCGGCGCTGCGCTGGTCGATGTCTCCTCCGGCGTCGAAAGCGCGCCGGGCATCAAGGATGTGGACAAGATCGCCGCGTTCCTTAAGGCGGTCCGCGAGCTATGACCGCACCCAATTCCTATCGCGCCCAGCCGGACCAGCGTGGGCATTTCGGCCAGTTCGGCGGCCGCTTCGTCGCCGAGACGCTGATGCCGCTGATCCTCGATCTCGAACGCGAATATCGCGCCGCAAAGGCCGATCCCGCCTTCAGGCAAGAGTTCGACGATCTGCTCAAGCATTTCGTCGGTCGCCCCAGCCCGCTTTATTATGCCGAGCGCCTTACCGAGCATTACCGCGAGAGCGCCGCTCCGGGCAAAGGCGCGAAGATCTATTTCAAGCGCGAAGAGCTGAACCACACCGGCGCGCACAAGATCAACAATTGCATCGGTCAGATCCTGTTGGCCAGGCGCATGGGCAAGACCCGCATCATCGCGGAGACCGGCGCGGGCCAGCACGGCGTGGCGACCGCCACCGTCGCCGCGCGCTTCGGCCTGCCCTGCGTAATCTTCATGGGCGCCAAGGACGTTGAGCGGCAAAAGCCCAATGTTTTCCGGATGAAGTTGCTCGGGGCGGAGGTGAATCCCGTCACCAGCGGCGCCGAGACGCTGAAGGATGCGATGAACGAGGCGATGCGCGATTGGGTCGCCAACGTTCACGACACCTTCTACATCATCGGCACCGCCGCCGGTCCGCACCCCTATCCCGAGCTGGTGCGCGACTTTCAGAGCGTGATCGGCACCGAGACCCGCGAGCAGATCCTTGAGCGCGAAGGCCGCCTGCCCGATCTGCTGATCGCGGCCGTGGGTGGCGGATCGAACGCGATTGGGCTGTTCCACCCGTTCCTCGACGATGCCAACGTCGCGATGCTCGGCATCGAGGCGGCGGGGCACGGCATGGATTCCGACAAGCACGCCGCGTCGCTGAACGGCGGCAAGCCCGGCATCCTCCACGGCAACCGCACCTATCTGCTCCAGGACGAAGACGGCCAGATCACCGAGGCCCACTCGATCTCCGCCGGGCTCGATTATCCGGGCATCGGCCCCGAGCATAGCTGGCTGCACGAAAGCGGTCGGGTGGATTACGAGCCGATCACCGATACGCAGGCGCTCGAAGCGTTCCAGCTCTGTTGCCGGCTGGAGGGCATCATCCCCGCGCTGGAATCCTCCCATGCACTCGCAGCTTTGGAGACCAAGGCACGGGAAATGGACGAGGATCAGCTGATCGTCGTCAATGTCTCGGGCCGCGGTGACAAGGACATCTTCACCGTCGCCGAAGCGCTGGGGGTGGAATTGTGACCACCATCCGTCATCCCAGCGAACGCTGGGATCGCACGCCTCGACCACGCGCATGGTCGCGCGAGACCCCAGCTTCCGCTGGGGTGACGGTGGGGGCGATGAACTTCTCCCGTCATCCCAGCGAAAGCTGGGATCGCACGCCTCAGGCACGCGCTCGGTCGCGCGAGACCCCAGCTTCCGCTGGGGTGACGGCGGGCGCGATGAACCTCTCCCGTCATCCCGGCGAAAGCTGGGATCGCATGCCCCAACCGCGCGCGTGGTCGCGCGAGACCCCAGCTTCCGCTGGGGTGGCGGCGTGCGCGATGAAATTCTCGCGTCATCCCAGCGAAAGCTGGGATCGCATGCCCCAGGCACACGCCCAATTGCACACGGCACCGGCTTGCGCCGGGACGATCGGAACATCATGAGCCGCCTAGCCACCGCCTTCCCCGCCGATCGCGCCGCGCTGATCACCTTCATCACCGCTGGTGACGGCGACACCTCTGCCATCCTCGATGCCCTTGTCGAGGGCGGCGCAGACGTGATCGAGATCGGCATGCCGTTCACCGATCCGATGGCCGATGGTCCCACGATCCAGGCCGCTAACCTGCGCGCGCTGGCCAAGGGCATCACCACCGCCGATGTGCTCGCCCTTGCCCGCGATTTCCGCGCACGCCACGATGTGCCGCTCGTCCTGATGGGCTACGCCAACCCGATGACCGTCCGCGGCCCCGAATGGTTTGCAAAGGCCGCAGCCGAAGCAGGGATCGATGGCGTGATCTGCGTGGATATCCCCGCCGAGGAAGATGACAGCCTGGGCGATGCGCTCCGCGCCGAGGGCGTCGACGTCATCCGCCTCGCCACGCCGACCACCGATGCCGCGCGCCTGCCCGCCGTGCTCGAAGGGGCCAATGGCTTCCTCTATTACGTCTCGGTCGCCGGAATCACCGGGCTGCAACAGGCCGCCCAGGCTTCGATCGCGGACGCGGTCCGCCGCCTCAAATCCGTCACGGATCTTCCCGTCGCGGTGGGCTTCGGCGTGCGCACCCCCGATCAGGCCGCGGACATCGCACGCGTTGCCGATGGCGTGATCGTCGGCTCGGCCATTGTCGAGCTCATCGGCAAGCATGGCGAAGATGCGCCGCGCCACGTTCGCGCCTATATTCAATCGCTATCGACGGCGATTCACGCCGCAAAGGAAGTTGCATGACCTGGATCAGCCGCGTTCGTAACGCGCTCGCCTATGTCACCACCCGCTCGACCGAGAGCCCCGACAATCTCTGGCACAAGTGCAAGGGCTGCGGGACGATGGTGTTCCTGAAGGAACTGGAGGCCAACCAGCACGTCTGCACGCACTGCGATCATCACGATCGCATCGGCCCGGCAAAGCGGTTCGAGTATCTGTTCGATGCGGATAGCTACACCGTGCTGCCCAGCCCCAAGGTGGCTGAGGACCCGCTCAAGTTCCGCGATCAGAAGCCCTATCCCGCCCGCCTCAAGGCCGCCCGCGCCGCCACCGGCGAGCAGGACGCGTTCCTCAACGCTTCCGGCACGATCCACGGGCGCAGGGCCGTGATCGGCGTTCAGGATTTCGCCTTCATGGGCGGCTCCATGGGCCAGGCCGTGGGCGAGGCGTTCATTGCCGGCGTCGAAGCCGCCATCGCCGATCGCGCGCCCTATATCGTCTTCACCGCTTCGGGCGGCGCGCGCATGCAGGAAGGCATTCTGAGCCTGATGCAGATGCCGCGCACTACCGTGGCGATCGAGATGCTCCACGATGCCGGCCTGCCCTATATCGTCGTGCTGACCGATCCCACTTCGGGCGGCGTGATGGCGGCCTATGCGATGCTGGGCGACGTCCAGATCGCCGAGCCGCGCGCCACGCTCGCCTTCACCGGCCGTCGCGTGATCGAGAACACGATCCGCGAAAAGCTGCCCGACGATTTCCAGACCTCCGAATATTATCTCGAGCACGGGCTGATCGACATGGTCACCCACCGCAAGGATCTGCGCGACAAGCTCGGCCAGCTGATCGGCCTGCTGTGCGAGGCAAAGCAGGCGGCATGATTTCCGTTTCTCCCTCTCCCCTTCAGGGGAGAGGGTCGGGGAGAGGGGCTGTTGCGGCACCTTCTCGACAGGCCCCTCTCCCCAGCCCTCTCCCCGCAGGCGGAGAGAGGGAGTAATGGACCACGCCACCTCCTCCGATCCCGCCGTCCAGCGCCAGCTCGATCGGCTCACCATGCTCTCCCCCGGTGCCGATATCCTCGGCCTGGGCCGCATCACCGAACTGCTCGGGCGCGTCGGCGATCCGCATCTGCGCCTGCCCCCGGTCATTCATGTCGCGGGCACCAATGGAAAGGGATCGACCTGCGCCTTCCTGCGCGCATCGATCGAGGCGGCAGGACTGCGCACGCACGTCTATTCCAGTCCCCACCTCGTTCGCTTCAACGAGCGCATTCGCCTCGCTGGCACGCTGATCGACGATGCCGAGCTTGCCCCGCTGCTGGAGGAGGTTCTGAGCGCTGGGGGCGATATCGGCGCGAGCTTCTTCGAAGTCACCACCGCCGCCGCTTTCCTCGCCTTTGCGCGCACGCCTGCGGATGCCTGCATCGTCGAAGTCGGCCTTGGCGGGCGGCTTGACGCGACGAACGTGATCCAGCGCCCCGCCGTCACCGGAATCGCGCAGCTCGGCGTCGATCATCAAAGCTTCCTGGGTGATACGGCAGAGGCCATCGCCGCCGAAAAGGCCGGCATCGCCAAGCCCGATGTGCCGCTCGTCACCATGGCCTATCCCGATCCGATCGCCCTCACCGTCGCAGCGATAGCCGCGACCGGCGGCGCGCCGGTCCAAGCAGCGGGCGATGCCTGGCACTGGCAGGTTCAAGGCGATCGGCTGCTATACAGTGACGGGGCCGGAACGGTCGAAACACCCCTCCCCGCGCTCGCCGGCCCGCACCAGCCCGCCAATCTCGCGCTCGCCATCGCATTGCTGCGCCACCAGCACGCGCTTGCCATCCCCGATAGCGCCTTCGCGGCTGGGGCTCGAAACGCTCGATGGCCCGCGAGAATGCAGCGCCTCAGCGAAGGCCCGCTGCTCGATCTGCTTCCTCCGGCAAGCACGCTCTGGCTCGATGGCGGCCACAACGAAGCCGCCGCCGCCGCCGTCAGCGCTACCGTCGCGCAGGTGGCCGAAGGCCGCCCGCTTCACCTCATCATCGGCATGCTCTCAAACAAGGATGCCCGTGGCCTGCTCGCGCCCTTCGCGCCGCTGGCCACCAGCCTCCATGCGGTTCCGGTACCGGGCCATGAGCATCACGCTCCCGCAGCGCTGGCCGGGATCGCCCGCGATCTGGGCATCACCGATACATCGATGGCACCCGATGTGCCGTCCGCCCTCCGCAATATCGCCGCGCAGGGCGGCGCGCCCGCCGTGCTGGTACTCGGTTCGCTATACCTCGCGGGCAAGGTGCTGGAAACGAACGGCGAGCTTCCCGCCTGACCCGCGGGCAAGCCCATCCGCAATTCGTCATGCCGGACCTCGTTCCGGCATCGACTGCGCCGCAAGCGCATCGCGCCGAAGCTCCAGCTCTCACCCAGCCGCGCGGTGGCCCCCGGAACAAGTCCGGGGTGACGAAGGGCGCGATCGACAGCCTCCCCGCCAGCTCTCGGCGCGATCGCCAGCGCCCCCGATCGTCATGCCGGACCCCGTTCCGGCATCCACCACGCCGCAAGCGCAGACCGAGGAAGCTCCAGCTCTGACCCAGCCACGCGGTGGACCCCGGAACAAGTCCGGGGTGACAGAGGGCGCGGTCCACACCCCTCCGGTGAAGCGCTCAAGAGTGGCGCCGCGCTACCGCGAAATCCGTCAGCCCGCCTCATCTCATCGCAACCCGTCCTTATTGCGATTGACTATCATTAGCGTTTCACGCAAATTCCCGTTCACAGTCATCGGGAGTCATCATGACCGTCAGCACCATGCTTTCCACCACCCTTCCCGCACTCCAACCCGAGGACGCTGGCGCCCGACTCTTCCTCTTCGGCGTTCGTCAGATCGGCATGCATGGCCTGCACGATGCTTGCGCGGCCCACTCTTTCGTCACCGCGTTCGGCAAGGACTTCCAGCGCCCCCTAGTTCTCCTCCGCGCACTGATGCAGGAGATGTCGGCGATCTCCTCCGGCCCGATCCAGATCGCCCCATGGTGCTGCCCGCGCATCACCGGTGCAGAGGCCGCATTGCTCGAAGTCATGGCCAGGGTGCGCACAAATCCACAGAGCGCCGCCGTCCTGCTCGCTGACATGCTCGGGGTGCGTGATGCCTGCGGCGTCCTCGTGACGGCCCATGCGCTCGCGAACGCATTCGCCGACCTCGCATTGCCGCTGGGCGAGTGACAAACGGCCACCGGTTACTGATGGCATGCTGCGGCCTTGATCCGTCGCGCGAAACGTCGGGCAGCCCCCTATCCAACCCCCTGCGCGGGCAGTTCGATACCGGTGAGCATCCAACGCATCCCGCGCAGCCGGAAGATCAGCGCGCCGCTCTTGCCGTCCTTGCGCACCAACCGGAACCGGTCGATCCCGTCGCGGCGCATCTCCATGTCGCTGGCCTTGAGTTTGACTGCGCCGCGCGCGGGCTGCGCCGCCAGCGGGGCTGCGGCAAAGATCACGCGCATCGCTTCAGGGGTAAGCGCCGCGTCGACCAGCCGGTCGGCGATCCCGCCCGCGACCAAAGCCTCGAGCACACCGTCGTCGCGCCTGCCATTCTCCACCCGCGCACGCAGCTGCGCCTTCAGGCTGGCGCGGAGCGACTCATAATCCACGCGCCGCGATAGCGCGTCCACGTCGCGCGCCTCGGCGGCGTCCTTCATCGTCTGCACGGTCCACCAGGGCGACGCCCAATACCAGCCTCCCCCGGCCAGCGCCGCGAGCAGCGCCACCGCGATCAGGATCCGTTTCATGCCGCGCCGCCGCGCAACCGGGCCAGCGTTTCCGCCGCCCAGCGATACATGTCGGCATCGGCGGCGCGCTGCTGGCGGTCGAGATGCCGCATCCGCGTCTCGACCTCCTCCAGCACCTTGATCGCGCGCCGCTCCCAACCTTCGGCGATCAGCAATGCGGCGTATCGGCAGCGTGCTTCCTCGCCGGCAATTCGCGTCACGACATCCTCGTAGATGGCAAGCGCCTCGGCATTGCGCCCCAGATGCTCCAGCGCCTTGGCACGCAGCAGCGCCTGCCGGTCCTTCTCGCTCTGGCCGGCCGGCTCGGGCATCGTGTCGAGCAGCGCCAGCGCCTCCATGGCCTGCCCGGTCTCATAGAGCGATGCGGCCAGCTTACCCTGCGTGCGCAGGTCGGGCTCGCCCACGGTCATGCGGATGCTCTCGCGATATAGCGGCAGCGCCTCGGCGTGCCGGCCCAGCGCAGCCATCGCGTCCCCCACGCGCAGGCGATTGGCCGCGGTATCGGCAAGATCGAGCGCCTCCTGCGCCGCGCGCAGGTCGCGCTCCGGATCGATCAGCGCAACGACATTGCTCTTCGCGGTGCGCACGTGCCGGATTCCGCCCAGCCCGGGCAACATCTCGACAACGAAATAGGCGAGCGCGCTGACGACAGGCAGGAAGATCAGCGCGGACAGCCAGATCGGATTGCGCCCGTTGCGCATCAGATGGACGATGCAGATCACCTGCAGCCCGATCACCGCGAGATACGGCATCAGGCGGTCTTGGCGGGTTCCTCGGCGCCCGCCCGCGCCTTTCGGACGCTTTCGACGACGAAGCCCTTTCGCCAGAGAATCCAAAGCAGGATCATGCCCGGAAGCGCGACCACCGTGGTCATCAGCCAGAAGCCCACCCAGCCGAGTTGCTCGGCGAAATAGCCCGCCGGCGCGGCAAGCCAGGTCCGCCCGACGCCGGCAAGCGATGACAAGAGGGCGAACTGCGTCGCGGTATAGGCCAGGCTCGACAGTCCGGAGAGATAGGTGACGAACACGGTCAGCCCCATTCCGCTGGTGACCTGCTCGGTGGCCACGGCGATCGTCAGCCACAGGTTCGAATGGCCCTGCGTTGCCAGTATCGCGAAGGTGAGATTGCTCACCATCATCAGCAATCCGGATACGAACAGCGCCCGACCCATTCCCAGCCACGCCATCAGCGGTGCCGATAGCGCGGTGCCGACGATCAGACCCCAGAAGCCAATCACCTTGTTGATCGCGATGAATTCGGTGTCGCTGAAGCCCAGTTCCACGATCATCGGGTTCAGCATCGCCTGCCCCATCGCGTCACCCAGTTTGTAGATGATCACGAACAACAGGATGAGCACCGCTCCGCGCCGGACGAGGAATTCGCGGAACGGCCCGATCAGCGTCGATTCGAGCCATTCGCCGGGCTTTTGCTTCGGTGCCGCGCTCAGCACCTTGTCGTGCAGCCCAGGCCCCATCCACAAGGCGGCGATCAGCCCGGGAAGAATGCAGAAGCCGGTAAGGCCATAGGCCATTGCCCAGCCCAGGTTCAGCCCCTCTGGAGAGGCGATAGCGATCGTGCCGACGCCTGCCGCAAACGCGCCGAGCCGATATCCGAACTGGTTGTTCGCGGTGCCATGCGCCAGTTCGTCTTCGGGGAGGATCTCGATGCGATACGCATCGATGATGATGTCCTGCGTCGCGCCCAGAAATGCCGTTGCGATTGCCCAGAAGGCGAAGACGCCCAGATGCAGTTCCGGCTGGCTTGCTCCCAGCATCCATACCGAGACGAAAAGCAGCGCCTGGATCGTGAACAGCCACGCGCGGCGTTGACCAAACAGGCCGGTGAGCACCGGCAGTTTCAGCCGGTCCACCAGCGGCGCCCACAGGAATTTGAGCGTGTAGGGAGTCGTCAGCCCGATCGCGAAGCCGATCGTCTTCTTCTCGATGCCAACCTTGGCGAGCCAGAACGTCATGGTCCCGAGCAGCAACGCCAGCGGGAATCCGCTCGAAATACCGAGCAGCAGCGCAGCGATCGGCCGCGAGCGGAGATAGGGCGCCATGGTCGCGAGAAAGCCGCGGCGGGTGCCTTCCTCAAATGTCGTATCGCTCGCCATTCCGCTTGCCCCCTAGGATTTTCGCGCCGAAACTAGCGCAAAGGAAGGAGAGGACAAGGATGAACGCGCCGACCGAAGGCCAGCTTGCCCTTGCCGCCGCGCTCGCCCGTGGCGGTGCGAAGGGCGATGGAGGGATCAGCCATGTCGATGCAGCCGCCTATACCTCGCGCCGGCGCTTTGAGGACGAGCGCGACAGCATCTTCGCCCGCGTGCCTTTGGTCATCGCCCCCTCGGCGCTGCTCCCCGAGCCCAACATGGCCGTGCCGCATGACGGCTTCGGCAAGCCGCTGCTGATCGCCCGCGACAAGGATGGACAGGCGCATGTCTTCCTCAATGTCTGCCGCCATCGCGGCACGCGGCTGGTGGAGGGATGCGCGGCGGTCAAAGCCCCGCGCCTTGTCTGCCCCTATCATGCCTGGACCTATGCGCTCGACGGCCGCCTGACTGGCGTTCCCCGCGCCGAAACATTTCCCGGTCTGGACAAGGCGGCGCACGATCTCCGTCGCCTGCCCACCCGCGAGGCGGGCGGGCTGATCTGGTTCTCCTTCGATGAAGGCGCGGATTTCAGCGAGGCAGAGACGCTGGCGCAGGAATTCGAGGCTTTCGATCTCGCCGCCCAGCATCATTTCCGCCGCCGCACGCATGATGTGAAGGCGAACTGGAAGCTGATCATGGATGCGTTCCTCGAATCCTATCACGTCCAGCGCCTCCACGCCGGAACGATCGGCCCCTTCTTCAAGGATGGCGTCTCCACGGCAGACACGATCGGCCCGCACCAGCGCAGCGCCGTCGGCCGCGAAGGGGCGCTCGACTCCAGCGATTGGGCTGCGCTGCGCGCGGCGATCACCTACACCTATCAGATGTTCCCCGGCGCGGTGCTCGTCGTCAGTCCCGATTATATCAACCTGATGGTGCTGATGCCCCAGGCGGAGGATCGCGTGCTGGTCGAGGATTTCATGCTCATTCCGGAAGCTCCCGCCACCGAAAAGGCGCTCGCCCATTGGGAGCGTAGCTGGGAGCTGCTCGACGGCGGCGTCTTCGCCGGAGAGGATTTCCGCGCCGCCGAGCTTGGCCAGCAGGGACTGGCCTCAGGCGCCGTCGAGCGCCTCACCCTCGGCACGCTCGAACGCGGCATCCGCCATTTCCACGACGCGGTGGAACAATCCCTCTCCCGCCGGGAGAGGGAGGGAGGCGCGCAAGCGCCGGAAGGGTGAGGGTCGAAACCCACACCCGGCACAAGGTCGGGTGACTGCCTGGCGAAAGTGCCTCAGCCTACCTTGCCGAACAGGCTGAACCCCGCCGGCAATTTGCGCGGTGCCTTCCGCCCCTCGATCGCGGCCTCCACCGCATCGATCGCCGCGAGCAGGTCGCGCTGGGCATAGGGCTTGGCCAGGCATCCCGCGGCGAAGTCCTTCGCTTCGCCGGGGCAGTTGCCGGTAACGAACATCACGGCGATCCCGCGCCCGTGCGCAGCCTGCGCAACCTCGACCCCGCTTCCGTCGGACAAGGCAACGTCGACGAGCAGCAGGTCGATCTCTTCCGCTTCGGCGATCAGCGCGAGCGCATCGGCCACCGAATCCACCGTCCCGGCGATCTCGAAGCCTTCCTGGGTCAGGAAATGCTCATTGTCGAACGCCACCAGCGGCTCGTCCTCCACGATGAGGAGCCGCTCGATCCGCCGCTTCTTCTTGCCTCCAAACAACATTCGTTACGCTCTCAGCCGGTTCGCCCGGGCATTAACGCGCAAAACGTTTTCCGGGCGCAATAATTTTTGCGACACGCCGCACAATCGCTATATCGCCCGCGTGCCCCCATCGAAACCCAATGAGCCCGCCCGCGAGGGCCAGCGCATCGCCAAGCTGTTGGCCCGTGCCGGAATCGCGTCCCGCCGTGAAATCGAGCGCATGATCGCCGAGGGCCGCGTCGCGCTCGATGGCAAGACGCTGGATACGCCCGCCACCGTGCTGACCTCGCTGGAGGGTGTGACGGTCGATGGCAATCCGGTTGCCGCTCCGGAGCCTGCGCGGCTCTTTCGCTATCACAAGTCTGCCGGCCTGCTCACGGCGGAGCGCGATTTCACCGGACGCATGACGATCTATGATCGCATGCCGGCGGGGCTTCCCCGCGTGATGCCGGTCGGCCGCCTCGATCTCAACACCGAAGGGCTGCTGCTCCTCACCACCGATGGCGAACTCAAGCGCCAGCTCGAATTGCCTTCCTCGGGGGTCGAGCGCAGCTATCGCGCCCGCGCTTATGGCAACATCACCCAGCCTCAGCTTGAGGATCTGATGCTCGGCGTGGAGATCGAGGGCGTCCGCTATGGCCCGATCAACGCCAATATCGAGCGGCGCACCGGCGCGAACGTGTGGATCGAGCTGACGCTGACCGAGGGCAAGAACCGCGAAGTCCGCCGTGTCCTCGAATATCTCGGGCTCGAAGTCAGCCGCCTGATCCGCACGCGCTATGGCCCCTTTTATCTCGGCGATCTGCCCGTCGGCGATGTCGATGAGATCCGCCAGAACGACCTGGCGACCTTCCGCACGGTTCTGTCCAAGCCCGGCGGGGGCAAGGCGGCGTCGAACCTGCAATTCGCGGTGCGCCAGCGCGTGCCTGCGGCACCCAAACCGCAACCGGTGCAGGCCGGTGGCCGCGAGCCAGACGGCCAGCGCAGCCGGGCCCAGGCCCCGCCCCGCGCCCGCGCCGCTTCCCCAAGCCCCGAACCGGTCGAACCGCGCTTCACGCCGCGTGGCACGCCCCCTCGCGCCGAGCGCCCGGCGCGCGAAGAAGCACCAGCCCGTCGTGGCTCTCCACGCGCCGCGTCCGCGGGCGAAGCACGCTTCACCCCGCGCGTCACCCCGGCCCGCGCCACTGACCGCCCCTCGCGTCCCGATCGCGCTCCCCGGGACGAGACCATCGCCAAGCCCGCCCGCGCCGCGCGTGCTCGCGCGCATCGCGACACGCTCGAGCCCCGGCCTCCGCGCTCCGGCCCTGATCGGCCGACCAAGGGTCCATCCGGCGGCCGTGGCAGGCCGTCGCGTCCGGGCGGCCCCGGCAAGTCGGCGCGCCCGCCGCGCACGCGCAAATGAGGATCATCGCAGGCCAGTGGCGCGGGCGTCCGCTCGTCGCGCCCAAAGGGGATACCACCCGCCCCACCGCAGATCGCACGCGTGAGGCATTATTCTCGATGCTCACCAGCCGTGTCGGCAGCTTCGAGGATCTGGCGGCTGCCGATCTCTTCGCAGGTTCGGGTGCGCTGGGGCTCGAAGCCCTGTCGCGCGGCGCGGCTACCTGCCTGTTCGTCGAGCAGGACAAGGCCGCGATCGACGCGCTCAAGGCCAATATCGCGAAGCTGGGCGCAAAGGGCGCCGATGTCCGCGCCGGATCGGTGATGGCGCTCGGTCCCGCGGTAAAGCCGCTCGACCTCATCCTGATGGATCCGCCCTATGGCACCAGCGCGGGCAGCGTCGCGCTCGACAAGCTGGCTCGCCTCGGCTGGACGAGCCCCGCCACCTGGGTGAGCATCGAGACGGCGAAGGACGAGGAACCCGAGATCGCCGGTTTCACCGCCGATACGTCACGCGTCCACGGCAAGGCCCGCATCACGCTGCTGCGCGCGTCCTAGGGAAAGGCACTTCATCAAGCCCCCTTCCCCTCGTCACCCCGGGCTTGCCCCGGGGTCCCGCTTCTCCTTCAACCCCACCCGATCCAGCTCTAAAGCCACGGCCTCAGCGTATAGCTGATCGTCTGCGCCGCGCCGCCGCGCTCGATCTCCAGCGTCACCTGCTTGCCCGGCGCACCATTGGTGTTGCGGATCAGCGTGCTCAGGTCGCCGCCCTTCAACACATCTCCCTTCTTTACCCCCGCTGCCGCTGCCGGGCTTCCCGTCCCGACATCGCTGATCGTCACCTGTCCGCCCTTTTCGGTCAGCCACAGGCCGGAGAGGCGATACCCGAACGCACGGGGCGTCAGTCCATTGGGTGCGATCCACAGCGATCCATCCGATACGCGCGTGGTCAGGTGGAATCGGCCGATCGCTTCCAGCCCGATCAGCCCCGCGGTCTCGTGTGAAATCGTCCCCGGCGCGCTGAGCGATACCAATGGCCTCTCGATCGCGTGGCCGCCGAAGCTGAGCTTCTCCGCGCGCACCAGCCGTGTCGGGATGCCTGCGGCCCCGAAGCCCCGCGCCTCCGTCGGCACATAGGGACGGCTATCGTCCCACAATCCGCTCTTCGCGGTCGCCCGCCCGTCCAGCGAGAGCGCGCGCGAGAAGCCGGTGTCCATGATGAACTCGCCCGCAAACCCGTCCACCTGCGCGTCCATCACGATCTTGGGCGCGACGTCCTTCATGGTGAAGCGCGATTTGACGCGGCTGAGCCCGGCGAAATCCGGGCGTCCATCGGTATAGGCCCGCCATTCGCCCTTCACGAAATCCAGGTCGCTGTCATAGCTAGTGAACAGGCCCGATCCGAACCCGCCGACCAGATCGGCCCCCAGCAGCCCGTCGCGCGTGCCGGCAAACACCATGTTGTTGAAGCGGATGCCGCTCGCCAGCCGCACTTCCTTGGCGACGTAATTGCTATATTCGCTCACGCCGCCGCCGATGCCGAAGCGCCGCTGTCCGGGCCGCGAGGACAGGCCTCGTCGCCGCGCGAAGCTGTCCTCGATAAAGCTCAGTCCGCTGCCGGTATCGAGCACGAAGAAGAACGGCCCCTTGCCGTCGAGCATCGCGCCGATCCAGACGCGGCCATTTTCCAGCACGATCCTGCTGATAAAGGGCGGGCGGCCCGCTGCGGCCAATGCCCGGCCAAACGGCACTCCCGCCGCCAGCGCAGCGCCGCCGCCGATCACGCTTCTTCTGCTCAGCATCGTCACGCTCGGCTCCTTCAGCTTTCCGTCAGCCTAAGCGGGCCGCGTGACGGTTTGAAAGCGCTATTTGCGCTTCCTGAGCGTCATCAGCGCGATCAGGCTCAGCATGCCCGCACCCGCCAGATACAGCCCCACCCAAAGCAGCCCGCCACGCACGACCAGCGCCTGCGCGATCAGCGGCGTCAGCCCGCCGCCGATGATCCCGCCGATGTTGAACGTCACCGAAACCCCGGTGTAGCGCACCCGCGCCGGAAACAGGCTGGGCAGCCAGCCTCCCAGCGGCCCATAGACCAGCCCCATGGTGAACAGCGCAAAGACCAGCCAGCCGAACAGCATCACCGGCGCATCGGGGGCAAGCATCCCAACCATCGACAGCCCGGCGGGAACCGTCACGACGCAGCCGATCGACAGCACCAGCGATGCGCTGAACTTGTCGGCATAGCTGCTCGCGATCCAGATCCCCGCCGCCATGAACAGGATCGCGCCCAGTTCCAGCCCCAGGAACGTCTCACGGTCATAGCCCAGCGCCTTGGTACCATATCCGATGATGAACACGGTAGAGATGTAGAAGAGCGCGAAGCACGCGACCGTCGCCAGCGTGCCCGCGATCGTCGGGTGAAGGTGGTCGCGCAGCAATTCGCCCACCGGCACGCGCGGCGGCGGCGCCTTTTCCTGCGCCTCCACGAATGCCGGCGTCTCGGTCAGCGTCAGCCGCACCCACAGCCCCAGCAGCACCAGCAGCGCGCTGGCGAGGAACGGCAGCCGCCATCCCCATGCGGCGAATTGCGCGTCGGTCAGCACCGCGCCCAGGATCAGGAAGAAGCCGTTGGCGCAGATGAAGCCCACCGGTGCGCCCATCGGCGGGAACGCGCCATAGCGATTGGCCCAGCCCGGCGGCGCATTCTCCACCGCGAGCAGGCTCGCCCCGCCCCATTCGCCGCCCAGCCCAAGCCCCTGGCCGAAGCGCAGCAGGCAGAGCAGCAGCGGCGCGACCCAGCCGATCATGGCATAAGTGGGCAGGAACGCGATCAGCACGGTCGATATGCCCATCAGCATCAGCGACGCGACCAGCGTGGATTTGCGCCCCAGCCGGTCCCCGAAATGGCCGAACACCAGCCCGCCCAGCGGCCGCGCAAAGAAAGCCACGCTGAAGCTCGCATAGGATGCAAGCTGCGCCAGCCCCGGATCGGTCGCCGGAAAGAACAGGATGGGGAAAACCAGCGCCGCGGCGGTCGCATAGATATAGAAATCGTAGAACTCGACCGATGTGCCCACCAGGCTGGCGAACAGGATCCGGCGATGCGATGCAGGCGCGGTGTTGGTCATGTAGCTCTCCCCGTCACGCTCCTATTCCGAAAGCGGCCGATGGGAAACAGATTAGAGCAAGCCTGCCGCGAAGGTCGTCAGCTCCGGAAGCACTCGGTGCGCTTGATCTCGACGATCTCGCCCTTGTCGTCGCGAACCTCCTCGCGCCCGGGCACGCAGGGCGGGCGCTCCTTCGGGGTCGAGGTTCGCCACGCGACGAACGCCGCCACCACGGCGATCGCGAGCACGATCCCCAGCCTGAGTTTGCGGTTCGGCATCTTCATCGGGCCAGCCTAGTCGCGCCGCGCGCCGCCCGCAATCAGGGTGCGGGATAGCGCTCGAACGCCGGCAATTCGTGCAGCGTCGCCATCCAGCCGATCCGCTCGGCGGTCTGGATCTGCGCCTGGATCGGGATCTCGCCCGGATCGTCCAGCGTCGCCGATTGCACGTCGATCATGCCGGGGAAGATCACTTCGTTGGTGTAGAACAGGCTCGTGCCGCAATCGCCGCAGAAATGGCGGCGGCCATGTTCGGAAGAGGCATAGACGCGCGGCGTCCCCTCGATCCGGATGGCCTCCGCGCTGGTAAGCGCCCAGCTCACCAGCGGCGCCCCCGTCGCCCTCCGGCAATCCGTGCAGTGACACGCGGCGTGGTGCGCGACTTCACCCGGCATTTCATAGCGGATCGCTCCGCAATGGCACTGGCCCTTGGGCATGTTCCTATCTCCCTCTCGAATCGAATGTTCTATACATGTTCCGCACGCGCCGCGCAATCCGGCTTGCCCCCAGCCCCGCCGTTCCCTACCTGTTCGCGCATGTCGCTTCCCGCCCCCACGCCCGCCGATGCCCCCTATCTGCAGGGCCTGAACGAACCCCAGCGCGACGCCGTGCTCACCACCGAAGGCCCCGTCCTCGTCCTCGCAGGCGCTGGCACGGGCAAGACCGCGGCGCTCACCGCGCGCCTCGCGCACCTGCTCTGGACGCGCAAGGCGTACCCCTCCGAGCTGCTCGCCGTCACCTTCACCAACAAGGCCGCGCGCGAGATGAAGGAGCGCGTCGGCCGCCACGTCGGGCAGGCGGTGGAGGGCATGCCCTGGCTCGGCACCTTCCACGCGATCGGCGCGAAGATGCTGCGCCGCCATGCCGAGCTGGTCGGGCTGCAATCGAACTTCACCATCCTCGACACCGACGATCAGCTTCGCCTGCTCAAGCAGCTCATCGCCGCCAATGATCTCGACGAGAAGCGCTGGCCCGCGCGCCAGCTCGCCGGGCTGATCGATCAGTGGAAGAACAAGGGGCTGACCCCGGCCGAGGTCGGCGCGGGCGAGAGCGAGCAATATGCCAATGGCCGCGGCCAATCGCTCTATGCGCAATATCAGGAGCGGCTGAAGGCGCTCAACGCCTGCGATTTCGGCGATCTGCTGCTCCACATGCTGACCATCCTCAAGACGCACCGCGACGTGCTGGAAAGCTATCAGCAGCGCTTCCGCTACATCCTCGTCGACGAATATCAGGATACCAACGCCGTCCAGTATCTCTGGCTGCGCCTGCTCGCGCAGGAGCGCCGCAACCTGTGCTGCGTCGGCGATGACGATCAGTCGATCTATTCGTGGCGCGGCGCGCTGGTGGAAAACATCCTGAAGTTCGAAAAGGATTTCCCGGGCGCAAAGGTCATCAAGCTCGAACAGAATTACCGATCGACCCCGCACATCCTCGGCGCGGCCTCGGGCGTCATCGCGAACAATGGCGGTCGCCTCGGCAAGACGCTCTGGACCGAGAAGGATGCAGGCGAAAAGGTCAAAGTGCTCGGCGTCTGGGACGGCCCCGAGGAAGCGCGCCGCGTCGGCGAGGAGATTGAGGGCGGTCAGCGCGGCGGCAAGAGCCTCGACGATTTCGCCATCCTCGTCCGCGCCCAGCACCAGACCCGCGAGTTCGAAGACCGCTTCATCTCGATCGGCCTGCCCTACAAGATCATCGGCGGCTTCCGCTTCTATGAGCGGCAGGAAATCCGCGACGCGCTCGCTTATCTCCGCGTGGTCGCCCAGCCCTCGGACGATCTCGCATTTGAGCGCATCGTCAACACCCCGAAGCGCGGCTTGGGCGACAAGGCGCTGGCCAAGGTCCACCAATCCGCCCGCGCCGGCGGCGTTCCGCTAACGGTCGCCGCCGCGCGCATCCTCGATACCGACGAACTGACGCCGCAGGCCCGCCGCTCGCTCGGCAACCTGATCGGCGACATCGCCCGCTGGCGCGCCATGGGCGACACCCTGCCCCATCCTGAGCTGGCCCGCATCATCCTCGATGAGAGCGGCTACACCGCGATGTGGCAGGCCGACAAAACCGCAGAGGCAGCGGGCCGGCTGGAGAATCTGGGCGAACTCGTCCGCGCGATGGAGGAATATGAGAGCCTGACCGCGTTCCTTGAGCACGTCTCCCTCGTCATGGATAACGAAGCGAGCGCCGACGAGCCCAAGGTGACGATCATGACGATCCACGCCGCCAAGGGGTTGGAATTCGACACCGTGTTCCTCGCCGGCTGGGAAGAAGGCATCTTCCCCTCGCAGCGCGCACTCGACGAAGGCGGCCTCGCCAGCCTCGAGGAAGAACGCCGCCTCGCCTATGTCGCGATCACCCGCGCACGCCGCCAGGCCACCATCCTCCACGCCGCCAATCGCCGCATCTACGGCCAATGGACCTCCTCGCTCCCCAGCCGCTTCATCGCCGAACTCCCCGCCGAACACACGCATGAGGAGTCCACCATGACCGGCGGTGCCTCGCTATGGCAGGCCAACTGGTCCGACCGCGCCGACCCCTTCGCCGACACCAGCCGAGGCACCGGCCGCGGCCCCGGCTGGCAGCGCGCGGCAGGCTTCGACCCCAAGAACCCCGGCGGCACCTTCAAACCCCGCACCTTCACCCGCGAAGCCCCGCGCGTACTGGAAGGCAAAGCCAGCGCGGTGAGCGTAGGCGCCAAGCCGCGCTCTGATCTGTCGCTGGGGATGCGCGTGTTCCACCAGAAGTTCGGCTATGGCGAAATCGCGGAAATCGAAGGCAACAAGCTGGAGATCGACTTCGAGACGGCGGGGCGGAAGCGGGTGATGGATTCGTTCGTGACGGTGGGGTGATTTCCCTCTCTCCGCTTGCGGGGAGAGGGAGGGAGCCGACGCAAATCGGCGGAAGGGAGAGGGGCGTGGATAATCCCGGTTGCTGGCCAATAGCCCCCTCTCCCGGCCTCGCTTCGCTTGGCCGCCCTCTCTCCGCTTGCGGGGAGAGGGAATGAGAGACCCGGAACTGTTGCGCCGCGCGCGTGAGATGCGCTCCAACCCCACCCCGCCAGAAGCCCGCCTCTGGTACCATCTCCGCGCCAGGCGCTTCGAAGCCACCAAGTTCCGCTTCCAGACCGTCCTCGGCAATTACATCGTCGATTTCACCAGCCGCGCGGCGATGCTCGCGATCGAGGTGGACGGCGATACCCACGCCACGCAACAAGCCTATGACGATCGCCGCACTGCGTTCCTGGAAAGCCAGGGCTTCCGTGTCCTCCGCTTCACGAACAGCGACGTGATGACCAACCTGGACGGCGTACTCCAGACGATCGCCCATTCCCTCTCCGCTTGCGGGGAGAGGGAGGGAGCCGACGCAAGTCGGCGGAAGGGAGAGGGGCGGTCACCGCGAGCCTATGCGCTTGTAGCAAAAACCCCCTCTCCCGGCTTCGCTGGCGCCCTCCCCACGCGGCATCACCAATCAACAGTCTCAAATCTCGTGTACTTGTGTTCCTACACAGCAAATGCAGCGCTGACCGCTAATCCTTCGAGTGCGTCGAGCCTCGCGCGTCCTGCGGGCGTTATTCTGTAAGACCCCCTGAAACTGTCATACTCAATTAGCCCCATCCGCGTCAGACTGCCCGCACGAGATACGCTGATCGCGTTCTGAACAGCATTGTTTGACTGCGCTTCGGCGGGTCTGCCTCTAAGAGCTTTCTTCGCCTGCGACGGAAGGCCGCCGAACCGCGCGACGAAGTCCTTAATTTCGCCAGGCTGTTTCCAGCCGCCAGTCGCAAGACATCTCAGTATCGGAAGCTCGACGAGGGCCTTTGTCGCGCCTTCGGTTGCCGTCATATTCAACGACTCCAATATTTTATAGCTGGAGATTATTCCCACGTTATCGATAGTCAAGAAACCCTGACAGGGTGAATTGACATTGTGAAATGATACGCCGCTCTTGATATAGATAGAAGCCTAGTCAGAAATGCCGCCGTACTGCGGAATGCATCAAGCTAACCTAACGCTCATCGACAAGATCGTTGATCTGATCGAAGCAGGGGAGATCTAATCCCTTCTCCCCTCTCCCCTTCAGGGGAGAGGGAGGGAGCCGGCGCAGCCGGCGGAAGGGAGAGGGGCAGTGACCGCGAGCGTATGCGCTTGTAGCAAAAACCCCCTCTCCCGGTCTCGCTGACGCTCGACCACCCTCTCCCCGCAAGCGGAGAGAGGGGAGAGAGCAATGCCCCACATCCCCATTGCTCCCCGCCCCGCCCTCCCGCTAGCACCACCGCATGCCCGATCGCCTCGAATTCTATCCCGCGCCCAGCATCGCCACGCTCCAATATTGGATCATCGCGGCGTCACTCGGAGTGGCGGTGTTGCTCGGGGCTGCGCTGCTCCAGCCCGCGGAGCTGACCGGCTGGGGGATAAGCACCGCGCTCGCCCGGCTGGCGGGCGCCGTCGCCTGCGTGATCACCGCTTTGCTCGCATGGCGCCGGTCTCAGCGCATCGCGGCGGCGCGCGCGCATGGCGAGCCGCAGCTTGCGCTCGATCGCTTCGGAATCGAGATACGCGGCGATCTGCTCTGGCGCGTCCATCGTTTCGCCTGGTCGCGCGTCACCGCGATCGAGATGCTGCCCGAGGATAAGGGGCTGTCGATCATCGTGCGCGGCAGCCTGCGCCCGCTCGGCCGCCGGGTGGAGATCCTCACCGATACCCAGGAGTCGGCGGATAGGGTCGAAGAGCAGATCGCCCGCTATCGGCGCGGACCGACCTTCCATTAGCCCGCAGCCCTCTGCACTAAATGCTTGAAATGTAGGATTTCACCTGCTTGGCTGAGCCGGTCGGCCCCGCCGTCCGCTCTTTGAATTCGTCAGCCTCGATAGCGTCGGCGATGCGCGTATCGTAAACTTCCGCGCTTCGTCCGGTGCCTGCAGGACCGCACCGCAAAGCGCGTTCTTGGTGTCACTTTAGTGTAACCTTCCGGCGCCGCGATGTGCGCGGCGAACCAGCCTCACGCGCTCTCGATCCCGCCCCATTCGGTGACGGTGTGGAATGCCGGCAGGCTCAATTGCCCCTCGCCGCTCTTCGCGACCAGGCTGTTGCCTTGCTTCAGCAGCCCCGATTCCGCCAGCACGCGCGGTGATACGCGGTGGCGGGTGGTCAGCGTGCCCGAAGCGTCCTCCACCAGCGGCTGCTCGAATTCGATGCCCTGTTGCTGGCCCAGCGCGCGACGCACGATCGCGACCACCATCTGGCCGTCGCCCAGGTCGATCACGAATTGGGTGCCCTCCGGCACGTCCACGATCCCCTCGATCAGCGCGCCCGATGCCGAGACGTTCTTGAGCACCGCCGCGTAATAATGATTGTCGTGGATCACGCCGACCTTGCGGAACGTGGTGTGGCGGATGTGCCGCTGCTTGGCGGGGCCCTGCGGCGTGATCACCCAGCGTCCGTTCACGACGTGCGTGCTCAAATCCTCGTTGGGCACCGCGCGGCTGTATAGAAAGCCCTGGATATGGCTGACGTTCAGCCGGCGCATCGTCTCGAGCTGGTCGAAGCTCTCGATGCCCTCTGCCGTCGTCTCCATGTTCATTGCGTTGGCGAGCGCCACGATCGCGGCGATGATCGCCTGGTTGCGCGCGCCTTCCTCGGTGGTGCCGCGCACGAAGCTCTGGTCGATCTTGATCTTGTCGAACGGCGCGGACTTCAGATAGCCGAGCGAGGAATAGCCGGTGCCGAAATCGTCGAGCGCCAGCCGGACGCCCACGCGCTTGAGCGCAGCGAAGCGGGCATCGGTCTCCGATCCGTCGCCCAGGAAGACGCTCTCGGTGATCTCCAGCTCCAGCCGTTCGGGCTTGAGCCCCGAATTGGCGAGCGCGCTCATCACGATGGCGGGCAGCGCCTCGCTGGCGAACTGGATCGGCGATACGTTGACCGCGACGCGCAGATTCCCCGGCCAGGTCGCGGCGTCCTTGCAGGCCTGGCGCAGCGTCCATTCGCCGAGCTGCGGGATCAGGTTCGCGTCCTCGGCGATCGGGATGAAGATCGACGGCGATATCCGCCCGCGCTTGGGGTGGTTCCAGCGTAGCAGCGCCTCGAAGCCGGTGACTTCCTCGGTCTTGGCGGAGACGACAGGCTGGTAGTGGACGGCGAACTCGCCATTGCCGAGCGCGTCGATCAGGTCATGCTCCAGCAGGCGGCGGTCCTCCGCCATCTTGAGCAGGTCGGAGGAGAAGAAGCGCGCCCTGCCCCGCCCGGCGCCCTTGGCGGCATACAGGGCGAGATCGGCGTTGCGGACCAGCTCGTCGCTGGTCGTCGCGTCATAGGGGCTCACCGCGATGCCGATCGACGCGCCGATCATGCAGCGGCTGCCGTTGATGTAATATGGGTGCGAGACCGATTCGATGATGCGCGTGGCAAGCTCGTTGATCGCGATCCGGTCGTGCGCGTCGGGCAGGATGATCTGGAACTCGTCACCGCCCATCCGCGCGATCTTCTCGGAATCGCCCACGATGTTCGAAAGCCTTTCGGCCACCAGCTTGAGCAGCGCGTCACCCACCGGATGGCCCAGGCTGTCATTGATCTGCTTGAAGCGGTCCAGATCGATCAGCAGCAGCGCGCAGGGCCGCTGCTGGCTGCGAAAGGCGGCGATGGTGCTGTCCAGCAGCCCGCCCATGCGGCGGCGGTTGGGCAGTCCGGTCAGCGGATCGTACATCGCCAGCCGGTTGCTCTCCAGCGCGGCGTGCTGCTCCTTGGTCACGTCCACGCCGTGGCCCAGATAACCGCAGAATGTGCCCCGGGAATCGGTCTGCGGCTGGCCCGAAAGCGCCCACCAGCGCTCCTTTTCCGCTACCTCGACGCGCACCGGGACCGTCTCGAACCGCCCCTGCCGCGCCATCTGGAACGGCAGTGTCCGGCGCGGCTCTGCGTCGAAGTCGGCATCGTCGGCGGCGTGTTTGAATACCTCGATAAAGTCGCGGCCCAGCACGGCCTCCGGCGATTCACCGATCGCATGCGCGACGCTGTCGCTCAGATAGGTGATGCGGCCGTCCGCGTCGGTAGCCCAGAACCAGCCGAGCTCCATCGCTTCATAGTTGCGGAACAGCCGGAGATGCTCGGCGGCAAGCGCGTCGGCAGCCGTCCTGCGCACGAACGGAATCCCCGCGCGCATGCTGACGCCCTTGGCCTGGGCAGCCCCCGAGTTTCGCCCGCTCATCCTTTCTCCGCTGCCGTCCCCTGGTCGTCGTTGCGGCGATGTTACGAGCGGACCCTTTAGCTTTCGTGAAGGCGTGAATGTGTCTTTTTCACAAGCCGTTCAGCGTTGAGTCACGGTTGTTGCGGGAACGTTTCCATGCCACCGCTCGTATCCCCCGGGCAGTTTCAGAGGAGCATAATATGAAGACCTTCACATGCATGGCGGCCATCGCCGCCGCTACGCTCGCCGCGGCGACGCCCGCCTCTGCGCAGCGCGGTCCCGGCGGTCCCGGCTATGGCCAGCAGGATGAGGAAGCCCGCTTCGATGCAGCCCAGCGCCGCTTCGACGCCGAGTATCAGGCCTATCAGGCCGCTGTGGAGCGCTACCGCAGCGCGCGCGCACGTGCCGATTGGCGCGATCCGCGCGACGATGAATTCTACGATCCGGCACGCGACTATCGCGCACCCCCGCCCGGCTATCGCGATCGCGTGCTGACCGCGGACGATCGCGTCTATCGCGGCCAGGACGGCAAATATTATTGCAAGCGCAGCGATGGCAGCACCGGCCTTATCGTAGGCGCTGCTGCGGGTGGTCTGTTCGGCAACGCGATCTCGGGCGGCCGTTCAAAGACGATCGGCACGCTGCTCGGCGCAATTGCCGGCGGCGCGCTCGGCAGCTCGGTCGATCGCAACCAGGAAGTGCGCTGCCGTTAAGGCAGCCGGTCGGCGGCAGGCTCCCCGGGATGCTTGCCGCCGCTTCGCCGTATCAGGCGGCCACGTCCTGCGGCTCGATCGCCATCATCTTGATGGCATATTTCGCCTGGTCGGGATCGAACAGCGCGCTCGGCTCGAACGGACGCTGGGTCAGCGTTACATCGTTCAGCCCGTCAATCTTGAACGTGCCCATCTTCGGCTCGCGCGGAAGCATGTTCTCACGCGAGACGATGAACGCGTCGGTGTAAAGCGCGTCTCCGCGCATATAGAGGATGTGCGGTGCCAGGATCATGCGCGTGCGGTTGTATGTCACCGACACGCAAAGCTGGCGGATCACCGCCTCGAACATGGTGGCTACCGGGCCAGTCGGGCCCTGATCCGCAGAATCTGCCGAAGAAGTCATATCGTTATTATGGGGATTATGGTGCGCCGCAGCAATAGCCTTGTTGGTGCGGCGGCGCACCTCGCCTTAGCGCCAGAACAGGAGCAGGAGGATGATGATCGGGATCGGGATGCCCACCAGCCACAATAGGATGCCCTTGCCCATCTTTTCTCTCCTGCTGGTTTCGTTGCCGTAAGAACCTTGGCGCGCGGGTCTTGTTCCCCCGGCCCGAAACCGCCAAGAGCCTGCAATGGCCGCCCGTCACCCGTTCGCGGTAGCGAACTTCCGATACTATTGGCTCGCCCGGCTCTCGACCACGCTGGGCCAGATGGCGATGGTGATCGTCATCGGCTGGCAGGTTTACGACATCGCCCGCCAGACGATGAGCGTGAAGGAAGCGGCGTTCCAGCTCGGGCTGATCGGCGTGGCGCAGTTCCTCCCCTTGCTCGTGCTCTCGCTCTACGCGGGCTGGGTAGCGGACAGGATCGATCGCCGCTGGATCGCACGGGGCGCCGTGGCGCTGGAGGCATTCTGCGCGCTCAGCCTGTGCTGGCTCACCTACACGCACACGGTTACCCTGCCCTCCTTGTTCGGGATCGCCGCGTTGCTGGGCGTCGCGCGAGCTTTCGCCAGCCCAGCGCTGAGCGCGCTCGCGCCAAACCTCGTTCCCAAGGAAGTCCTGCCCACGGCGATCGCGCTCAGCGCCGTCGCCTGGCAATCCGGCTCGATCATCGGACCGGCCATGGGCGGCTATCTCTATGCCGGCGCAGACTGGCTGCCTTATGCGGTATCGGGCGGGCTTTTCCTGCTCGCTTTGGCGATGCTTTGCATGATCGGACCCGTGCCGCTTCCCACCACCCGCTCCCAGGGCAGCCCCTGGGCACAGATGGTCGACGGGCTGCATTATGTACGCCGCAATCGTCTCGTGCTCGGCGCGATCTCACTCGATCTGTTCGCGGTGCTGCTGGGCGGCGCGACCGCCATGCTCCCGGTCTATGCCCGCGACATTCTCCAGGTCGGATCGGAGGGCCTGGGCCATCTACGGGCGGCACCCGCTCTGGGCGCGGTGACGGTCGGCGCGATCTTCGCCTGGCGCCCGCTCAAGACCAATGTCGGGATCAAGATGCTTCTGTCGGTCGCTGCGTTCGGCGCTGCAACGGCACTCTTCGGCCTCAGTGCACCCCTGCTGGTGCCGATCCTCGGTCCTTCTGCGATCGGCAGCGATTTCGCCCCGGCCGTTTTGTTCGGCCTCGTAGCGCTGTTCGTGCTGGGGGCGGCGGACATGGTTTCGGTCTATGTACGCCAGTCGCTTATCCAGCTTTATACGCCGGATGAGATGCGGGGCCGGGTGGGCGCCGTCTCGACCCTGTTCATTTCCGGCTCTAACGAACTGGGCGAGGCGGAATCCGGGTTCCTCGCCGCAGCGATTGGTCCGGTCGCCGCAGTGGTGGGCGGCGGGATAGGTGCGATCCTTGTCACGATATTATGGGCAAGGCTATTCCCTGAGCTCAGGCGGGCGCGTACCTTCGATCCTCCGGCCAATCTTGAGATACCTCCCAAGGAGATGACGATATGAAGGCCCCTTCGATCCTCGACACTATCGGCAACACGCCCCATGTCCGCGTGAGCCGGCTGTTTCCCGATGCCGAGGTCTGGATCAAATCAGAGCGGACCAATCCCGGCGGGTCGATCAAAGACCGGATCGCCTTGTCGATGATCGAGGCGGCTGAAGCGGATGGCAGCCTGAAGCCCGGCGGCACGATCGTCGAGCCGACCAGTGGCAATACCGGCGTCGGTCTGGCGATGGTCGCTGCGGTCAAGGGTTACAAGCTGGTGCTGGTGATGCCTGAGAGCATGTCGATCGAGCGCCGCCGCCTGATGCTGGCATATGGCGCAACCTTTGATCTGACTCCGCGCGAGAAGGGCATGAAGGGCGCGATCGAGCGCGCGATGGAGATCGTCGAATCCACGCCCGGTGCGTGGATGCCGCAGCAGTTCGAAAACCCGGCGAACGTCGAAGTCCATGTTCGAACCACCGCGCAGGAAATCCTGAACGATTTCGCCGACAGCCCTATCGACGTCGTCATTACCGGCGTCGGCACCGGCGGTCACATCACCGGCGTCGCCGAGACGCTCAAGAAGAGCTGGCCGAACGTCAAAGTCTACGCGGTGGAGCCTGAGCTTTCGCCTGTCATCTCCGGCGGCCAGCCTGGTCCGCATCCGATCCAGGGGATCGGCGCTGGCTTCGTGCCGCGCAACCTGCATACCGATGTGATCGATGGTGTGATCAAGGTCGATGCAGGCGACGCAAAGGAGATGGCACGCCGCTCCGCCCGGGAAGAAGGGATGCTCGTCGGTATCTCGTCCGGGGCCACGCTCGCCGCGATTCGCCAGAAGCTGGCAGAGCTTCCGGCAGGAACCCGGGTGCTGGGGTTCAATTATGATACAGGTGAGCGCTACTTGAGCGTCCCGGACTTCTTGCCAGAGAGCTGAATCCCCTCGACATTAATCCCGGGTTAACAGTAGGCTGACCGAGTCGGGGTTAGACGCGCATTCCGGGGGGAATTCTCGTGCGTAACGCAATGATCTGCGCCAGCTTCGCGCTGGCGATCTTTCTGGCGTGGCCTTTCGTGTTCGGAAGCGACACGAAGGTCATGCCGAGCGCGGTAGAGGCGCGCGACGCGGTGAAGGCCGCTGTCGCCGCCGTGCCCGCTGTTCATGTGATTCCCGAGGCCGTCGCGGCACCTGCCCCGGCGGTCCAGGCCAAGCCGGAAAGCTGCTACAAGCGCTTCCAGCGCGAGGTGAAACAATGTCGCGAAGGCAATAGCAGCGCGGCGTGCAAGCTCGGCGCGGCGGACCATTGGGATATGTGCGAAGCCACCGGATTCTGGCCCAGCTAGCGAAGCGGCTACCGCCAGCCCGCACCGGCGCCATTTCGCCGCCGTCACGGTTCCATGAAGCCTCCTTGTGCGTTAAGGGGCGCGATCCCCGCGCATGGAGCTGCTTCTGCATCCGTCTGACCCCGCGCCTTCCCCGCGCGTACTCCCCATTCTTCAGGCCATCCTCGGGCTGATCGCGCTGGCCGCGATCATTGCGCCGCTGGCCCTTGTCCTCACGACCCCGCGCGTAGTGCAGCACAAGCGCCCCCATGTGGTGATCTCGAACCGCGTGGTCCCAAAGACGGAGATTCCGGCCGTGGAGCCGGTCCGGATCCAGGAAGTTGCTCCCGCAGACGCCAAATCGATCAACGACGCTATTCCATTCTCCACCCTGCCCAACCCGGCGGCGCGCGCGTTCCGTCTCTTTGGCTCGCTGGAAAGTCAGGCGCGCGCGGTCGATTGTCTCGCGGCTGCTGTGTTTTACGAAGCGGGTGACGACGCGGTAGGCCAGCGGGCAGTGGCACAGGTCATTATCAACCGCATGCGCCATCCGGCTTTCCCGAAGACGATCTGCGGCGTGGTGTTCCAGGGGCAGGAACGCTCGACCGGCTGCCAGTTCACCTTCACCTGCGATGGCGCGATGGTCCGCTGGGCGCCCCGCCCAGCCGCATGGGAGCGCGCCCGCGGCGTCGCGCGCATGGCGCTCTATGGCTCGGTATATGCGCCGGTGGGGCACGCGACGCATTACCATACCGATTGGGTGGTGCCGTACTGGAGCGCCAGCCTTGAGAAGATCACCGAGGTACACACGCATCTGTTCTTCCGCTGGGCCGGCTGGTGGGGCACGCCGCCCGCTTTCAGCCGCGGCTATGCCGGCGTCGAACCGAACGTGCCCAAATTGTCGCGGCTCTCGCCCGCCCATTTCGGCGATCCCGACGCGCTGCCCGCCACGGACCTTCCGACAGGGTCAGAGGGCGCGATGATCGATCCCGCGACGATCCCCGCAAGCGCAGTCCCCGCACCGATGACGGTCGAAAGCGGCGGCACCGCGGAGGGCAATAATTTCATGCTTACGCTGCCCAAGGGGATGGGCACCGACGCCTTTGCCGCGCTGGCGATCCGCACCTGCGGCGAACGGCATTACTGCAAGTTCATGGCCTGGACCGATCCGAAGCAGACGCCGTCCGCCCTGCCGCTCAGCAGCGCGCAGGTATCAACCATGTCGTTCAGCTATCTGCGCGATCAGAGCCAGGGCTTCGCGAAGGCGCTGTGGAACTGCCAGCAGTTCAAGCGACCCAGCCCGGTGCAATGCATGCGCGCCCAGCCGCCAGTTGCGGGGGCGATCGTGGCTCCCGCCACGGCGGTGGACGCCAAGCTACCCCCACCACTTGCGGGCGTCCGGAAGAAAGAGCCGGTGACCGAAGCGACGAAACCGCAGGCGACGCTCACTTTGCCGGGGCCGCGCCCATCGCCAACCCCGCGACCGACGCCGATCGCGCCCGCCGTCAAACAACCCGACTGAACGGACCCCGGCTACCGCCGGGACCGTCCAGGCTTCAGGCCGCCCGGAACATCTCCGGATCGAGCGCCATCACCGCATCGCTGCCCGACTCGATCTTGCGGCGCAGCGCGCCTGCATCCGGGAAAAAGCGCTCTGCATAGAAGCGCGCCGTCACCAGTTTGGCCTCGTAGAACTTCGCATTTTCTGCGCCGTCGGCCAGCTTCGCCGCAGCCACCGTCGCCATGCGCAGCCACATCAGGCCTAGCGCGACGGTGCCGGTGAGCTGCATATAAGGATAGGCGCCCGCACCGACATGGTTGGGGTTCTGGAAGCCATTGGCCGCGAGCCACATCGTCGCGCCCTGGAGATGACCGAGCGCCTTTTCCAGGCCGTCGGCAAAATCCTTGAGCTTCTCGTCGCCCTTAGCCGTCGCGATTTCCTCGCTCACCAGCTTGAACAGCGCCTGCACCGCGCGGCCGCCATTCTGGGCGAGCTTGCGGCCGACCAGATCCATCGCCTGCACCCCGTTGGTGCCTTCATAGATCATCGAGATGCGGGCATCGCGAACATATTGCTCCATGCCCCATTCGGCGATGTAGCCATGGCCGCCATAGACCTGCTGGCTATCGGTCGCGACGCGGTAGCCGATATCGGTGCCGACGCCCTTGATCACCGGGGTTAGCAGGCCGACGAGATCGGCGGCGAGCTGGCGCTCTTCCTCGGTTTCCGCAGCATGCTCGAGATCGACCTGGAGCGCGCCCCACAAACACAGCGCCCGCAGCCCCTCGGTGAGCGCCTTGCCTTCCATCAGCATGCGGCGGACGTCCGGGTGGACGAACAGCGTATCCGCCTTCTCGTTCGGCTCGGCCGGGCCGGTCAGCGCGCGGCCCTGCCGGCGGTCGCCGGCATATTGCACGGCGTTCTGCAGCGCGACTTCGCCGATGCCGAGACCCTGAAGCCCGACGCCGAGGCGCGCGGCGTTCATCATGATGAACATCGCGGCGAGACCCTTCATCTCCTCGCCGACCAGCCAGCCGGTGGCGCCGTCATAGTTCATGACGCAGGTCGAGTTCGAATGGATACCCATCTTGTGCTCGATCGAGCCGCAGCTCACCGCGTTGCGCGCGCCCAGCGAGCCATCGTCATTGACGATGAACTTGGGCACGACGAACAGCGAAATGCCCTTGCTGCTCTCCGGCGCGCCGGGCGTCTTGGCGAGAACGAGATGGATGATGTTCTCGGTCAGGTCGTGCTCGCCCGACGAGATGAAGATCTTGGTGCCGGTGATCGACCATGAGCCATCCGCGTTCGGCTCGGCGCGGGTACGGATCAAGCCCAGATCGGTGCCGCAGTGCGGCTCGGTTAGATTCATCGTACCGCCCCACTCGCCCGAGACCATCTTGGGGACGTATTTTTCCTGCTGCTCGGGCGAGCCCTTGACCAGCAGCGACGCGACCGCGCCGTGCGTGAGCCCGGGATACATGGCGAACGCCATGTTGGCCGAGATCATATATTCCTGGAACGCGGTGGAGACGACGTGCGGCATCCCCTGCCCGCCAAACTGCTCCGGCGCGCTCAGCGTGCCCCAGCCGCTCTCGACGAACGCCTTATACGCTTCCTTGTAGCCATCCGGCGTGGTCACGCTGCCATCGTCGTGGCGGGTGCAGCCCTGCTGGTCGCCCGAATGGTTGAGCGGGAACAGTACTTCCGCGACGAACTTGCCGCCTTGTTCCAGCACCGCATCGACCATATCCGGAGTCGCATTCTGGAATCCCGGCAGGTTCGCATAGCGATCGAGCCCGATCACCGAATCGAGGATGAAGCGCGTGTCGCGCACGGGTGGCGTATATTGGGGCATTTCAGATCCTCAGTTGGCGTCGCTGCTTTTGAGCAGCTGAACGAATTGCTGGAGTTCGGCGATGTGCTCGTCGATGTCGCGCTTCTGGTTTTCGAGCAGGCGGATGCGATCCTCGCAGCGGGCCAGGGTCACGGCCTTTTGCGTGCTGCGCCCGTCACCCACGTCATAGAGATCGATCATCTCCTTGATCTCGCCCAGGCTGAAACCCACACGCTTGCCGCGCAGGATCCATGCGAGCCGGGCGCGGTCGCGATGCGAATAGATGCGCTGGGTGCCCCGGCGTTCAGGGCCGATCAGCCCCTCATCCTCGTAAAAGCGCAAGGCGCGGGGCGTGACGTTGAATTCCGCGCAAAGGTCGGAGATCGAAAAGGCATCGCGGTCCGGTCGCGGTTCGATCGGGGCCAGTGCCTGGAGAAAGGCGGCATCGAGCATGAAGAGAGGATATCTTCCCCTTACGTGAACGTCAATCTCCGCAAAGCCGCTTTCCGTTCGCGTCGCGCATCGCCGCGGCCTCGGCCGGAGATTCACTCAGACGCGTGACTTCCAGCCCGGCATAGGATGCGCGGCGATTGCACAATTTGTCGCATCCGGCAGGAAGAGCGCCGGGCACCGTAATCTTGTCGCCGTCGAACTTTGCGTCGAACCCGCAGTTCCCTTCCGCCCCCAGTTCGATACGCAGTGTCTCCCCCACCCTGCTCGCCGTGCCCGTGCCGCTGCACGTGATTCCGTCTCCATAATCGACGAACGCGCCAACCTTGTAGCCGATGCTGGTGGAGACGATGCAGATCCGGTCGGTATCGCGCGCGTAGAGCCCCGCAATCTCGGTGTCCGCCGGGTTGCGGACGAGCCCGCGCTCGATCGCTGCCTTTTCCAGATCCTGTGGCGGCTGATCCTTTGCGGCCTGCTGCCCCGAACAGGCTGCCAGCATCAGGAGTCCCGGTAGCCACCTCATGCGCGACGGACCAGCTTGCCATCCTCAATGACGCGATAGAAGCAGCTTTGCTCGCCGGTGTGACAGGCCGGACCCAGCGGCTCGCATTTGAGCCACAGCGCGTCCTGATCGCAATCGATGCGAACCTCGCGGACCTTCAGCACATGGCCGGAAGTCTCGCCCTTCTTCCACAAACGTGCCCGGCTGCGCGACCAGAAGGTCGCATCGCCCGATTCGAGCGTGGCCGCCAGCGCATCGGCGTTCATATGCGCGACCATCAGCAACCGGCCGGTCATATCGGTGGCGACGGCGGTGATAAGCCCGGCGGCGTCATATTTCGGGTCGAGCGTCAGGCTCGTATCGCGTTGATCGGTCACGGGGCGGGTCTAGCCAACCCGGTGCTACGGCGAAAGCGCCAAGGCGGGGTCAATGCTCCCGGATGGCGTCGACCAATTCGTCCTTGTCCATCTTCGAGCGGCCCTCGATGCCTATCTCCCTCGCTTCGTCGTAGAGTTCGGCCTTCGAGCGGTCGTCGAGGCGGGTGCCTTTGTGACCGAGTGTGTCCGCTTCCCTGGCATTGGCGATTCGCGCCGCCTTCTCTTTCGAAGCACCGTCGTCGCGCAGGTCCTCGTAAAGCTTGTCGTTCTTGATCTGGGGTCCGTGGTCCTTGGCCATGACCTATCTCCTTCCGCGTTGAAAACGTGCGGAAAATCGCGTGGTTCATTTCTTTGTGACGAACGGGCGACAAAGCGCGTTCAACCGCCTATATGGCCCGCGACAGTTCCGAACCCCTTGAGGGCCGATGCTTACCACGCACCCATTTGATGACGACAAGCTGCGCGAAGAGTGTGGCATTTTCGGTGTATCGGGCATGGAGGGTGCTGCCGCAGCAGTCGCGCTCGGCCTGCATGCGCTCCAGCATCGCGGCCAGGAGGCTGCGGGGATCACCAGTTGGGACGGGAATCAGTTCCACACCCATCGCGCGATGGGTCATGTCGCCGGGAATTTCGATCGGGACGACGTGATTCGCGCGCTGCACGGCAACAGCGCCTGCGGCCACGTGCGCTATTCCACCACCGGCGAGACGGCGATCCGCAACGTGCAGCCACTTTACGCCGAGCTGGCAAGCGGCGGCTTCGCGGTGGCGCATAACGGCAATATCTCGAACGCGATGCGGCTGCGACGTGATCTGGTCCGCCGCGGTGCGATCTTCCAATCGACCAGCGATACCGAGGTGATCATCCATCTCGTCGCCACCTCGCAATATCGCACGCTGATCGATCGCTTCATCGATGCGCTCAAGCAAGTCGAAGGCGCCTATTCGCTGATCGTGATGACGCCGGAGGGTATGATCGCCTGCCGCGATCCGCTGGGCATCCGGCCGCTGGTGATGGGCAAGCTCGACGACACGATCGTCTTCGCCTCCGAAACCGTGGCACTCGACGTGGTCGGCGCGGAATATGTCCGCGATGTCGAGCCGGGCGAACTTGTGATCGTCAAGGCGGGCGGCGAGATCTCCTCGCACAAGCCCTTCCCGCAGAGCGCCGCGCGGCCCTGTATCTTCGAATATGTCTATTTCTCGCGCCCCGATTCGATTGCCGAGGATCGCTCGGTCTATTCGGTGCGCAAGGCGATCGGCGCGCAGCTCGCCACCGAAGCGCCGATCGAGGCCGACCTCGTCGTCCCGGTCCCCGATTCGGGCGTCCCCGCCGCGATCGGCTATGCGCAGGAGAGCGGCATTCCGTTCGAGCTCGGCATCATCCGCTCGCATTATGTCGGCCGCACCTTCATCCAGCCGGGCGACAAGGTCCGCCACCTGGGCGTCAAATTGAAGCACAACGCCAATCGCGAGCTGATCAAGGGCAAGCGCATCGTGCTGATCGACGATTCGATCGTGCGCGGCACCACCAGCCTGAAAATCGTGCAGATGATGCGCGAGGCGGGGGCCGCCGAAGTCCATATGCGCATCGCCAGCCCACCGACCCGGCACAGCTGCTTCTACGGTGTCGATACGCCGGAGCGCACTAAGCTGCTCGCCGCCAAGCTCGATGTGGGCGGGATGACCGACTTCATCCACGCCGACAGCCTGGCCTTCATCTCGATCGACGGGCTCTACAAGGCGCTGGGTGAAAGCAGCCGCGCAGCGCAGCCCAAATATTGCGATGCCTGCTTCACCGGCGAATATCCTACCCCGCTCACCGATCAGGACGAACTCGCGCCGGTTGACCAGTTCGCGCTTCTGGAGGAACGGGTAGGCTAAGCCCCGTTCCCGGAGATTCGCGTGACCGACAAGCCTTTAGCCAACAAGCTCGCTCTTGTGACCGGCGCCAGCCGCGGGATCGGCGCGGCTACCGCGCTCGCCCTGGGCAAGGCGGGCGCGCACGTGATCCTCACCGCGCGCACCGCAGGGGGGCTTGAGGAAGTCGAGGAGGCGATCGACGCAGCCGGTGGCACCGCGACGATCGCGCCGATGGACCTGACCGAGAATGACAGCATCGCCCGGCTCGCGGGTGCGGTGGCCGAGCGCTGGGAAGCGCTCGACATGCTGGTGCTCAACGCCGCCGCCCTGGGTTCGCTGAGTGCCACGGGTGCGATCGACTTCAAGGAATTCGCCAAGGTGCTGACGCTCAACGTTACGGCCCAGGCAGCCCTGCTCGCGGCTTTCGATCCGCTGCTGCGCAAGTCGCAGAACGCCCGGGTGATCGGCCTAACCTCCAGCGTCGGCCGTATCCCCCGCGCCTATTGGGGCAGCTATGGCGCGTCCAAGGCCGCGTTTGAGAATCTGCTGCTCAGCTATGGCGAGGAAGTCCGGCACATCACCGCCGTGCGCACCGCGCTGATCGATCCCGGCGCCACCCGCACCAAGATGCGCGCCCGCGCTTATCCGGGCGAGAATCCCGAAACGGTAAAGCCCGCCGAAGTCGTGGCCGAGCGGATTGCCGCGCTGATGACCGCGGGATTCGAGACCGGGCATTTCGAGCGCGTGGAATAGCGCCCGTTCCCCGGCATAGGCCGGGGAACTCCCGATCAAGACGTCCGGCTACTTCGCCGCGGCCGCGAACAATTTGTCCAGAAACGCCGTTCGCGCCCGGCCATAAGCAGGGTCGGAAGCCTTGGGCGCGGCCGCCGAGACGGCGATCACCACCTTGCTCTTCGGATCCACGCGGATCGTTTGGCCGAAAATCCCCTGCGCGCCAAAGCGCTCCTCAGGGTAGGTCCACCACTGATAGCCATAGCCATAACCCGGCGCGCCGATGTCAGCATGGGCGCGCGTGGATTCCGCAAACCAGTTCGCCGGCACCACGCCCTTGCCGCCCTCCAGCGCGAGCAGGCCCATTCGGGCATAGTCACGCAGTGACACAGACAGGCAGCACCCGCTGACTTCGTTGCCCGATGGATCGACCATCCAGAACGCGTCCTGCTCCATCCCCTTCGACCAGATTTTCTCGCTCAGATAGCTCGCCAGCGGCTTCTTCGTCGCACGCATCACGAGCACGCCGATCAAATTGGTCTCGCCCGTCTTGTACACCCATTTGGTGCCCGGCTTCGCTTCGCTCGGCAGCTTCTTCATGTACCAGACGGTGGGGTCCTCACCCGCCGGCACGGGTTCCAGGAACATCCGCGCTACGTCGGACTTGGGATCGGTATAATCCTCGTTCCATTTCACGCCCGACGTCATCGTCAGCAATTGCGCGATGCTGACCCCGTCATAGCCGCTGCCGGCCAGTTCGGGGATATGCTTGGTCACCGGCTCATCGACCGACTTGATAAAGCCATCCTTGATCGCCGCGCCGACCAGCGTGGAGGTGAAGGATTTCGCTACCGAGAAGCTCGTCCAGCGCCCTTCAGGACCATAGCCCCGGGCATAGCGTTCCAGGATGATCTTGCCGTCCTTGAGCACGATCAGGCCGCTCACATTCTGCTCGGCGATGAACGCATCCAGTTCGGCCGCAGGAAAGGTGAGCGGCGTACCTGCGGGGAGCGCGCGCACCTTCTTGCCCGCCTTGGCAATATTGCCGGGGAAGATTTTCTCCATCTGCGGGAAATTCGCGTCACGCTGCGCCTGGCTCCAGAACAGCACCTCGGCGCCCACCTTGCGCAGCCCGGCATTGTCCTGCGGGCTTGCCTTCACATCGGGCGATACGACCGCCTGCGCGAAAGCGGGGGCGCTCGTCAGCAACGCGAGCGGCAACATCCAGGTCTTCAGCATCATCTCTCCTTCACCAGCGTGACCTGAAGGACGTCGATGCCGCCACCTCTGAATCCGCCTTCGCAATACATCAGGTAATAGCGCCAAAGCGCAATGAAGCCCGCATCAAATTGCTTCGGCAGCGCACCCGTAGCCGCCGCAGCCTCGAAATTCTCGCGCCAGCGCTTGCAAGTCTCGGCATAGCTGGCCCCGAAACGCGCTTCATCGCGCCATTCCATGCCGTTCTGCCGAGCAAGTTCGCGAAAGGCGCTTTCCGAGATCAGCAGGCCGCCGGGGAAGATATAGGCCTGGATGAAATCGACATTCGCCGCATAGTCTTGGAACAATGCGTCGTCGAAGGTGATGATCTGAAGCGCGGCGCGCCCGCCGGGTTTCAGCGCTTTCGCGATGGCGGAGATATAGGCTGGCCAATATTCGCGGCCCACCGCTTCGGCCATCTCGATGCTCACCACGGCATCGTAGCTGCCGGTCACGTCGCGATAATCGGTCAGGCTGAACCGGCCGCGCGGGTTGCGCGCGCTCGCATAGGCAAGCTGCTCGGTCGAAAGCGTGATGCCGTGGATCTCGCGTCCGCCAGCCAACGCCGTCTCAGCAAAGGAACCCCAGCCGCACCCGATTTCAAGGATCGTGTCGCCGGGGGCAGTCTCCGTGCGCGCAAGGATCGCGTCGAGCTTGGCCTGCTGCGCGCTCTGGAGCGACTGATCGGCGGAGGCGAACAGCGCGCTCGAATAGGTCATGCCCGGATCGAGCCACTGGGCGTAGAATTCATTGCCCAGATCATAATGGAAATGGATGTTCTTGCGGGAGCCCGTGCGGCTGTTGCGATGCAGCCAGTGCCAGGCGCGCTTGGCAAGCCGACAGGGCCCCGCCGCGCGGCCAAGTCCCCTCAGCGTGTGGCGGTTGCGGCTGAACAAGGCGAAGACCTGCACCGGATCGGGGCTGGCCCATTCGCCATTCCCCCAGGCCTGGTACCACCCGACCGACCCACCGACAGCGAGCCGTACGAGAGCTCGCCAGCGTCGAAGCTCCACGGTCGCGTCAGGCCCTTCTGCGCGCCCTCCCAGCGTGCGCCGAGAGCCATCTGGCCGGATCACATGGATCTGGCCTGCCATTATCCCTGCATCGATGCGATCGAGCGTGCGTTCGAAAAAGCCCGGTCGGCTTCCGACCTGCCCCAGCTCTCCCGCCCCCGCGCCCATCCTGTCAGATCGCGTGGGGTTGCTTGTCCACCATCCAGGTCTGGCCCTTGGCGACCAGCTTCTGGAGATCGGGCTTCTTGCCTTCGCTCGCGGCCTGGTTCTGCGCCACGACCGCGCTTTCAAAGGTTGGCGCGGGATCGTCGTAAATCACCCCCAAGGCCATCGGAAACGGGCCAAACGGCATCTCGACAAGCAGATGGGCGATGGCGCGATTCTTAACATTGTGGACGATCACGCCGCTGGTATCGCCATCGACCACGTCGACGACCTTCAGCGTCAGCGTCTCGGTGTCCAGCGCCAGCCCCTTTGTGCCGCCAGCGAAAAGCAGCGGCTCGCCATGCGCGACCCACATCTGGTTCGCCTGCGCGTTCGGCTTGGCGGTGAAGGGCTCAAACACCTCGTCATTATAGACGATGCAGTTCTGGAAGATCTCGACAAAGGCCGCGCCCTGATGCGCGTGGGCCGCCTTCAGCACGCTCGGCAGATTCTTGTGAACGTCGATCCCGCGCGCCACGAAACGCGCGCCACTGCCCAGCGCAAAGGCGCAGGGCTTGGCCGGGTGATCGACCGAACCGAAGGGCGTGGAAGGCGAACGCGTGCCCTCACGGCTGGTCGGCGAATATTGCCCCTTGGTCAGGCCGTAGATCTCGTTGTTGAACAGCAGCACCTGGCAGTTCAGGTTCCGGCGCAGCAGATGCATCGTGTGGTTGCCGCCGATCGACAGCGCATCGCCGTCGCCGGTAATGATCCACACGTCGAGTTCCGGATTGGCAAGCTTGACCCCGGTAGCCACCGCCGGCGCACGACCGTGGATGGTGTGGAAGCCATAGGTTTCCATATAATAGGGAAAGCGCGACGAGCAGCCGATGCCGCTGACAAATACGGTGTTTTCAGGCGTCCCGCCAATCTCGGGCATCGTGCGCTGCACTGCCTTGAGGATTGCATAGTCCCCGCAGCCGGGGCACCAGCGGACTTCCTGATCGGTTTCCCAATCCTTGGGGGTCGAGGGGCGGATGGTGGTGATTTCGTTCATGCCATATCTCCAACGTCACCCCGGCCTTGAGCCGGGGTCCCGCTGTTCTGCGAAACAAAAGAAGAAGCTGGACCCCGGCTCAAGGCCGGGGTGACGGTACGGGGAAGGCTCACGGGTTCACTGCCTCAGTGCTCGGCAATTGAGTGTCGTCAGGCCCAAGCTCCTCCGCCGCATCACTGGACAGATGACGCGTGATCGCGGCTTCGATCTCGGCGATCGTGAAGGGCTGACCCGACACCTTGTTGAGCGGCACGGCGTTCACGAGATACTGGTCGCGCAGCACCGTCTTGAGCTGGCCCGTGTTCATTTCCGGTACTAGGATATGGTCGTAACTCTTCAGGAGTTCGCCGAGATTCTTCGGCAGCGGCCAGATATGGCGGATATGGATATGGCTGACGTCGAGCCCCTTGGTCCGCGCGCGACGAACGGCTGTGGTGATCGGGCCGTAGGTCGATCCCCAGCCCACGACGACAAGCTTGCCGCCTGCCTGGCCGGCCCCGACGACCTGATCGGGGACGTCGATGCCAAGCACCTTGTCCCGGCGAATATCGGTCATCGCCTGATGGTTCTTCGGCGAATAATCGAGATTGCCGGTATCGACCGCCTTCTCGATCCCGCCGATCCGGTGAAGAAGCCCAGGCGTGCCCGGCTTGACCCAGGGGCGCGCGAGCTTCTCGTTGCGCGCATAGGGGAGGAACTTCTCGCCCTCGGGCGGCAGCTCGGTGTGATGCGTCACCGGGAACGGCGTGTAGCTGCTCATGTCCGGCACCTTCCAAGGCTCGGCGGCATTCTGTAGATAGCCGTCGGTCAGCAGCATCACCGGCGTCATATATTGCGTCGCGATGCGCACCGCCTCGATCGCGCAGTCGAAGCAGTCTGCGGCCGAACGTGTAGCGATCACCGGCACCGGTGCGTCGCCATTTCGGCCATAGACCGCCTGATACAGGTCCGATTGCTCGGTCTTGGTGGGAAGGCCGGTCGAAGGGCCTCCACGCTGGGCATTGACGATCACCAGCGGCAATTCGGTCATGATCGCCAGACCGATCGCCTCGCCCTTCAGCGCGATACCCGGGCCCGAGGAACAGGTGACGCCAAGGCTGCCCGCATAGGAGGCGCCCAGTGCCGATGCGATCGCCGCGATCTCGTCTTCAGCCTGGAAGGTGGTGACACCGAACTCCTTGAGGCGCGAAAGCGCGTGGAGGATCGCCGATGCCGGGGTGATCGGATAGCCGCCGTAGAACATGGGCAGCGAAGCCAATTGCGCGCCCGCGACCAGCCCCAGCGCGATCGAGTCCGCGCCGGTTACGGTGCGATACAGGC
The DNA here is from genome assembly GCF_001591025.1 of Sphingomonas soli NBRC 100801. Classification (GTDB taxonomy): domain Bacteria; phylum Pseudomonadota; class Alphaproteobacteria; order Sphingomonadales; family Sphingomonadaceae; genus Sphingomonas; species Sphingomonas soli. The sequence continues at coordinate 14,396 of NZ_BCTZ01000004.1, read as the reverse complement.
CGGGCTCGGCAGGCGCTGCCGCGACATTGCGCTGCGCGATGCCCATCGCGCCCAATTCGGCGGTCTCGCCGTAAGCATGGCCCGCATTGAGCGCCGCGATATTGGCCTCGGCCAGTTCGGGCTTCTTCGCGAACTTGTCCTTCAACCACTGGATCAGCGGCTCACGATCACGATCGAACATCCAGAGCGCGAGCCCCAGTGTCCACATGTTCTTGCAGCGCAGCGCTTCCTTGTTGCCCAGACCGAACGGCTTCACCGCTTCGACAGTCAGCGCCGAGATATCCAGCTTGAGCAACTGCCACTTGCCCAGGCTGTCATCCTCAAGCGGGTTCGACGTATATTTCGCCTTGTCGAGATTGCGCTGACCGAACTCACCCGCGTCGGCGATAATCAGTCCACCGGGCTTGAGCGCGTCGACATTGGTCTTGAGCGCCGCCGGGTTCATCGCGACGAGCACGTCGGGCTGGTCGCCCGCGGTTTCGATCGAGATCGAGCCGAAGTTGATCTGAAAGGCGGAGACTCCGAACAAGGTGCCCTGCGGCGCGCGAATCTCCGCAGGGAAATCGGGGAAGGTCGCGAGATCGTTGCCGGTGAGGGCGGTCGAAAGCGTGAACTGCCCCCCAGTCAACTGCATGCCGTCGCCCGAATCGCCGGCGAAACGCACGACGACAGCCTCGGAAGGCGGATTTGCCGACGCCTCTTCGGGCGTAAGCGTATGAGCGGCGGTAGCCATGGCCGGTTATTCCTGCGGTTTTCTTGTCGTTGGCAGCGCTCTACGCCCCACACGCGCCAAGCCCAAGGTAGAAAAATGCGCTGGAGTTGCAACGGCTGCTTTGGCGCGCGTGGGACAGCGGGTAAGGGAGCGCGATGACCGACATCGCCTCGCTGCCCTATCGCCCCTGTGCGGGCGTCATGCTAATCAACGCCGAGAACCGAGTCTTTGTGGGCCAGCGGCTCGATTCGGTGATGGAGGCGTGGCAGATGCCGCAGGGCGGTATCGATCCCGGCGAGGATCCTCTCGATGCCGCCTATCGCGAATTATGGGAAGAAACCGGGGTCGCGCGCCATCTTGTCGATCTGGTCGCCGCCGCACCGGAAGAATTGCTCTACGATCTGCCCGAGGATCTGGTCGGCAGACTGTGGAAGGGCAGATGGCGCGGGCAGCGGCAGCGCTGGTTCCTCTTCCGTTTCCTGGGTGCCGATGCCGATGTGAATATCCAGACTGCCGAGCCCGAGTTCCGGGCATGGCGCTGGTCCGATCCCAGGGACCTTCCCGAACTGATCGTGCCGTTCAAACGCGATCTTTATCGCGAATTGCTGACGGTCTTCGCACCGCATCTGGGCTGAGCCGCCCTTTTCGCGCCCCATTCGTCTGAGTATGAGGCTTGGATGCGCGCCCTGCTCTTTGCCCTGCCGCTGCTCCTCGCCAATGCCGAGGATCCTGACAGCGTTCCGCCGCCCATCAAGGCAATGCTCGACGCCGCGATGGACGCCGGCAGCGAGAGCGATGTCGCGACGATCGTGAAATATGCCAAGGCGGCCTCGCCCGAATCCGCCGAGACGGTGATGAAGATCGCTTCCAAATGGAGCGAGGATCGCCGCCAGACCGCACGGCGCAGGCTCCGCGAGGCCGATTTCTTCGATCTGGTAAAGGCGCGCGCCGAACTGGGCGGCTATGTTTCCTCCGGCAACACCGAAAATGTCGGACTCACCGCGTCGGTCGAGATCAAGCGCGAGGGGCTGGACTGGCGGCATAAGCTCCGCTTCCAGGCGGATTATCAGGAAAGCCTGGGCCAGGTGACGCGCGAGCGATACCTCGCGGCCTATGAGCCGAACTGGAAGCTGGGCGACCGTGCCTATCTCTACGGGGCAGGACAGTTCGAAAGCGATCGCTTCTCGGGCTTTACCGAGCGTTTCTCGATCTCTGCGGGCGCTGGCTATCGCGCGATCAAGCGACCGGACATGAAGCTCGATCTGGAACTCGGGCCCGCCTATCGCTCGACCCGGCTGATCACCGACATGACCGAGAGCAATGTCGCGGCGCGCGGCAGCCTCGATTTCGATTGGAAGCTCACGCGGGGCATCACCGTGCGTCAGAATGCGTCGGCTTATGTGCAGAGCGCCAACTCCACCATCGCGAGCAAATCTGCGCTCCTCGCCCGCCTGATCGGCCCGCTTTCGGCGCAGCTCAGCTACACGCTGCAATATGAAAGCACGCCCCCGGCAGGCCGCAAGACCACCGACACCACCAGCCGCGCCGCGCTCGTCCTGGATTTCTGACAGGCTATAGGCCGCGAAAAGCTGCGGGGGTGGGATCGCCCCGATTTCCGCGCTACCTACGCGATGATGCACGAGCTTTCGCCCATAGAGCGTACCGCAGTCGCCATTGCGCAGGCTTCCCCGATGCTGGAGCGGACGGAGGCATGGGCCGCGGTCAACAGCGGGACGCGCAACATCGCGGGCCTTGCGACGATGGCCGACATGTTGGCGGACGCCTTTTCCGCCCTCCCCGGCCACCTTGCGCTGGTTGAGCCCGATCTGGTCGATGCGGTGCTGACCGATGGCAGCACGCAGCAGATCGAGCATGGCCGCCATCTGCATCTGGCCGTGCGGCCGGATGCGCCGGCTCAGATCCTGCTGACCGGGCATATGGACACCGTCTTTCCCGTCGATCACCCCTTCCAGACCGGGCGCTGGCTCGCGAACGGTAACCTCAACGCACCCGGCGCGGCGGACATGAAAGGCGGCCTCGCCGTCATGCTCGCGGCGCTGGAGGCCGTGGAGGCGAGCCCGCTGGCGGCGCAACTTGGCTATGAGGTGCTGATAAACTCCGACGAAGAGACCGGATCGCTCTCCTCGGCCCCGTTGATCGCAGGCGCCGCAAAGGGCAAGGTTGCGGCACTCACCTATGAACCCGCCTTGCCCGATGGCACGCTGGCGGGCGCGCGGGGCGGCACCGGCAATTTCTCGCTCGTCGTCCACGGCAAGTCCGCGCATGCGGGCCGCAATCCAGAGGAGGGACGCAACGCTCTTGTCGCGGCCGCCGATCTGGCGCTGCGGCTGGCGGCTGCGCGTGAGCCGATGCTGGCGGTGAACCCCGCACGGATCGACGGCGGCGGACCCAACAATGTCGTTCCCGATCTCGCCATCCTGCGCGTCAATTTCCGCCCGCGCGACGCCGGTGCCATCGCGCGCGCCCAAGCCGCGCTCGATTCAGCGGCGACGCAGGTTTCGTCCACCCATGACGTGCACGTCCATGTCCATGGCAGCTTCAATCGCCCGCCCAAGCCGCTCGACGCGGGGGCCGAACGGCTGTTTCAGCTCGTCAAGGAAGCCGGAGCCGACCTAGGCATCCCGGTGTCCTGGAAGGCCACGGGCGGCGTGTGCGACGGCAACAACATCGCGGCGTGCGGCGTTCCCGTGGTCGATACCATGGGCGTACGCGGCGGCCTGATCCATTCGGCCGACGAGTTCCTTATCCCGGAAAGCCTGGCCGAGCGCGCCGGGCTCTCTGCCGTCACTATCCTACGTCTTGCCGAAAAGGGCCTTGCATGAGCTTCGTGATCCGCGCCGCGCGCGACAATGATCTTCAGGCGCTCTACGAAATGGCGAAGCTGACCGGCGGCGGGTTCACGAACCTCCAGCCCGAAAAGGACGTACTTCGCACCAAGCTGGCCCGCAGCCATGCGGCGTTCGCGCGGACGGACGATACGCCGGTCGAGGAATTGTTCCTCCTCGTCCTCGAAAACACCGAAACCGGCGAAGTGCGCGGCACCTGCCAGATCTTCACGGCGGTGGGGCAAACCTGGCCCTTTTACAGCTATCGCATCGGCATCGATTCAAAGCACAGCCAGGAGCTCAACCGCACCTTCCAGTCCGAATTGCTCAACCTCACCAACGATCTGGTGGGTTGCTCGGAGGTGGGCGGGCTGTTCCTCCATCCCGGCGAACGCGCCGGCGGGCTCGGTATGCTGCTCGCGCGCAGCCGCTACCTGTTCATCAAGCAGCACCGCGCACGCTTCGCCGATCGCGTGCTCGCCGAATTGCGCGGAGTGATCGACGAGGCGGGCGGATCGCCTTTCTGGGATGGCGTCGCCGGGCGCTTCTTCGGAATGTCCTTCCAGGAAGCCGACAGCTTCAATGCCGTCCACGGCACCCAGTTCATCGCCGATCTGATGCCCAAGCACCCGATCTACACGGCGATGCTCCAGGAAAGCGCGCGCTCGGTGATCGGCATGCCGCATCCATCGGGCCGCGCCGCGATGCGGATGCTGGAGAATGAGGGCTTCGCGTTCGAAAACTATATCGACATTTTCGATGGCGGCCCGACCATGACCGCGCGGACCGACAATGTGAAGGCGATCCGCGATTCGGTATGGTCCAAGATCGTCGCGATCGAGGGGCATGGCGAACCGGTGCTGGCCTCGGCCGGCCGCCTCGCCGATTTCCGCGCCGCTTATGGGCGGGTCGCGGCCCGCGACGGAGGCGTCGCCCTCGACCCCGATTGCGCACGGGCGCTGGGGGTGGCCGAGGGCGATTCGCTGCTCCACGTGGCCAGGCTTTAGGGTGTAGCCGCCTTCATCAACGCGAGGCCGCCCACGATCATTATCGCAGCGATAATGCGCGCTGTGCCTGCCGCTTCACCCAGCACGAGCACACCGACCAGGAACGCGCCCACCGCGCCGATTCCGGTCCAGATCATATAGGCCGTGCCGAGCGGCAGCGTCTTCATGGATACGGACAGCAGCCCGAAACTGGCGAACATGAAGGCGAAAGTCGCAAGCGTCGGCCATAGTCGCGTGAAGCCATGGGACTGCTTCATGAAATAGGCCCAGACGATTTCGAGCAGGCCGGCGACGAACAACATTATCCAGGCCATGACGGGCCCTCCTTTGCAAAAGGGCCGGGCCGTCCCGGACTTCATACCCATTCTTCTTTGGGGGAGGACGTGGCCTCGGCTTTCAGCTAGCCAGTGCATTCCCCATTTTCAAGCGGCGTCATGCAGACTGAAATCAACTTCGACGGCATCATCGGCCCCAGCCACAATTATGCAGGGCTCAGCCACGGCAACCTCGCCGCGACCCGCAATCGTGGGCTGGTCTCGAGGCCCCGCGCCGCCGCGCTGGAGGGCATCGCGAAGATGCGCGCCAATATCGCGCTGGGCCTGACACAGGGAATCCTCCTGCCCCACTCCCGGCCCGATCACCGCTGGCTGGAAAGCCTGGCCACCACCTATGCCGATGCAGACCCGCTGCTTCAGGCGCAGGCCCTTTCCGCGTCCCCAATGTGGGCCGCCAATGCCGCGACGGTATCGCCCGCGCCCGACACTGAGGACGGCCGGTGCCATCTGACCGTCGCCAATCTGGTGACCATGCCGCATCGCAGCCATGAATGGCCTGAGACGCTGGCGCAGCTGCGCCTGGCCTTCGCCGACCCTGCCTTTGCCGTGCATGGCCCCGTCCCCGCTCCGTTCGGCGACGAAGGCGCGGCAAATCATATGCGCCTGGCATCGGCACATGACGCTCCCGGCGTGGAGATATTCGTCCATGGCGAATCGGGAGGCCCCTTCCCCGCCCGCCAGCATCTTGCGGCCAGTGAAGCGATCGCCCGGCGGCACGGCGTTCAGCAGGCGCTGTTCGTCCGCCAGTCCGAGCAAGCCATCGCCGCCGGCGCCTTTCACAACGATGTCGTCGCCGTCGCCAATGGCACGGTCCTGTTCGCGCATGAACAGGCGTTTGCGGCCAAGGAGGCGTTCTACGCCGATCTTCGCGCGGCGCTCCCCGGAGTTGAGATCGTCGAGGTTCCCGCCGCGCAGGTGAGCCTGGAGGACGCGATCCGCTCCTATCTGTTCAACGCCCAGCTCGTTACCCTGCCATCCGGTGAAATGGCGCTGATCCTTCCTGCCGAGGCGCGCGATACGCCAAGCGTGTGGAACTGGCTGCAGGAGCATTTGGCGGGCAATGGGCCGATCCGCCGCCTCGAGGTCGTCGACGTCCGCCAATCCATGGCGAATGGCGGCGGCCCCGCATGCCTGCGCCTGCGCGTCGTCGCGGATCCCGCGACCGTCGATCCCCGCTTCCTGGTCGATGCGGCAAAGCTGGATCGTATAGCTGCGGTAATCGAGGCGCGTTGGCCCGAGCAGATCGCGCAGGATCAGATCGGCGAGCCCGCGCTCATCGCCAGCATCGAGAAGGCTCGCACGGCGCTCCTGGAAGCGCTCGGAATCGTCGAGTTAATTTACAGGTAACTGGCGCCGTTGACTCATAACGACAAATCCCGATAGTTTTCCATAGTTTGTAAGTTCACGATCTGGCTTCCCAGCGCAGAATGGCCGAATCGCCTAGCTTTTGCTGGTCTCGCCCGCGCGCGTAGTATTCGACCATCCGGAGCGTCTGGCCGGAAATCGCGGCAGTCTCCGCGATCGAGCAACCCGCCTCCAATAGCGCGATCACGGCGTTCTTTCGCAGGCCATGCGGCACCACCTTGGCCCCGAGGTCGGCCGCGAATTTCTGGAGCTTGTAGCGCGCTGCGGCGGCGTTGATCGGGCGGCCTGCGTCATCGGCGCATATCAGGATTCCGGTACGCTTCCGAGCCGTCAGGACGGCACTTAGAGCCTGGTGCAGCCGGATCGTCAGGACCTTGCCGGTTTTACGCTGCCGCACGCGGATGTGGTCGCCAGTGATATCGGCCCACGCCATGGCGAGAACATCGCTCAATCGCTGGCCCGTGTAGAGAAGCAAATGGGCCAATACACGCACGATATCGTCATTGCTCGCCAAAGCAGCATCGACGATATGCTGCGGCCACGGCTCATGCTCGCCGTCGTCGTTCTTCTTGATCCCCTCGCAGGGGTTGTTGGTCATGTATTCGCGCTCCGCACCCCAAGCGAAGAGCGCGCTGGCTGTCGAGAGAAGCCCGTTGGCCGCGCCCGGCGTATCGCCCATGCCGTCGAATATCTTGCGCATGTCCCCGCGTGTGATTTCCCCAACCGGCGCGGTGGGTAGCAACTTCTCTAGCCGTCGCAGGTATATCCCGTAGAGCTTCTTGGAAGCCTGCGAGAGCGCGGCATAGGCGCGGCTCCGCTCATATAGGTCGATCAGCTTGGGCACCGGCATAAGGTCGGTCTTCGGAGCGCGATTTCTGTGCCCGAGCAAGGCCGCGTAGCTCCCGCCGAACTTCATGTCTCGCAGATCCGGCAAGCGGGTGTAGACCCTCTTCCCGTTCACCGTCTTGCCGGTGTCGAAATAGAGGTAATCCCGGCCCTTCGACCGCACCCGTTTGACGTATTTAGGCAGCAAGACCCGGTTGATCCTTTCGCCAATCGGTGACGGCGCCGGAAAGGCGCGACAGTTCGCTATCGATCGCTTCCCGATCCCAATGCTCGTCACGGCCCAGCTTGATCGGCAACGGCAGCCGAGCGGCCGCAACCTCACGCATGAAGTCGGCCGGCGCAAGGTCGCAATACTCCGCAGCCGTCTTCAGCTTCATCATGCGGGGCCAGTACGGCTTGGTCATCCCCGCCCCTCGGTTTGGTTCGCAATAATGTGAGCGCGGACGGCTAGGCCGAGAGAGGTAAGGTAGGCGAAATCCCCGTGCGCAAGTCCTCGCTCTCGAAGCGCCTTTCTGGTGACGCCCGGCCCGAAGCAACGGTGAGGCTCGGTAGGCCAAGTCCTACGCGAGCGCCCTATCGCTTCCCGCTGCGCTTTCGTCAGTCCCTTCGCTATTGCTGCGATATCGGGGGCATGGGTCATTGTGCCTCTCCCAACTCGGCAGCGCGTGCGCGGAGGGCGGCTGCGGTTAGGGCTAAGGCCGGGGTGGCTGCGCGGCTTCCAACATTTAAGCCGAACCCCCCGCGCAATTCCCAGCGCCAGCTATGCGAATGCCGGTCTTCGGTTGCGAGACGTGTAAACCACCCCTCCGGCACCAGCATCATCGCGGCGTCGATCGAGGCGGTGTAGGCGGGCACCGCGACGGCTTGCGCGCAATGAGGGCCATAATAGACGCGCTCAATGTCCACGGCTCCGTGGCCGGTATTTTCGTTCATCGGCATCCAGTAACGGAACGGTGCGCGGTCGCAGGGCACGGCAGCCAACATGATGTCGCGGTCCAACTCCCGATCCGACCCCGTCGCAGCCTCCACCCGCTCCGCCAGCGCCAGCAATTCAGCCCGGTTGTCTGCAGCGCTCATTGTCCGGTGCCTTTGGTGTTGGGAATTCCATGCTTCGGGCAGGTTTCCACGTACCGCTCCGCCGCCGTGCAGGCGCAGGTCGAACTATGGTAATAGGCCAATTCGCGCTCTCCGGCCTCTCCCTGCGTTGAAGCTGTGGAGAGGCGGGTGAGAAGATCGACGATTTCACCGAGGCGGCGCACCCTTTGGGAATTGGGCGGCAGATCGCCGGCATAAGACCGCAACTCAGCGGTCGCGGCCTCCACCAGTTCCCGCACTTCCGCATTGTCTGGCGTGTCGGTTGACGGGGTGGTATCGAGGAAGTGGGCGGCTCGGCGGAAGTGCGCGAAATCCATTTGTATAAGCGCCAACCCGTCGCCTTGCGCGCTGAATTGCCGCGCCTTTGCCGCGAAGGGCTCAAGCAGTTTGACCGCCTCCCCCTCTCGCGAAGGCTGGGCGGCGGGGAGAAGGGCGGCATCCACGAACGCCGTGACGATGCGATCAAGCGAGTTGTAATTAACACCTTCCACCATTTGGTGGCCGGGATAATATGCCGGGTCAAAGGGTGTTGCGGAGTGGCGCGAGCCGCTGTTGGCCTCCGATACCGCTTCGCGCAAGTGTGTGAAATCACAGCGCCCGTAGGAGCCCATGCTATGGTAGCCTAGACTTTCCTCCCGCCCCATCCCCGCATCCTTGTCGATGGGGTGGAAGGCGAGCAGGAGCCTCAAGGCGTCGTCGAACGACACGACCACCGCGCAACGATCGAATGATCCGGCGTTATCGGCGACCTCGGTTAACCGCGCCCGCGCTTCTTCGCTCTGTGTGTTCATGAGGGGTCTCCGAAATGGGGCGGTTGAACGCGCCGCATCTGGAACCAGTCCGCCCACGACATTCGGCCACGGCGGGTCATCGAGAAGTGCCGCACTGCGCAGCCACGGCGACGGTCAGCGGATTCGATCTTACGGCGTGCGCGGAGCGTGCTCATGCTCCCCGGCCCTGCTGTGGCTGCGCCGGAACGACCCGAAAGCGCTCGAGCGGACTGGTCCAACCCGGGCGGGCACGCGCCTCCCGCACCCGTCGGATAAGGTCGTGGTCAATGCGAGGCGTGGTCAGCATCATCATATCCTTTCTGGCGGTCGGTTACCGGGAGGGGGCAACCGACCGCCCTGCCCTGCGCGACGTGCGCGGGTGTTTCGTCAGACGGCGATTGAGAAGCCGGCGGCGTTACGATGCCCTCCACCGCCAAAGATCGAAGCGACAGCCGATACGTCCAACCGATCATCGCGGCTGCGCAGGCTCCACATTCGCTTGCCGTTGACCTCGAACCACATGGCCGAGAACGGGGCGCTGGGGTGGCTGTCGAGCAGCACGTGACCGACTTCGCTGGCGAACATCGGCGGGCAGTTTACCGTTATCGGGCTGTGCTCCGCGAGAGGCGAGTAATCGGCGAACGAAGCGATCTCGCTAACCTTGGCGTCGAAGAATCGCTGCATGGCGCGCGCCTCGGTCATGATGCCCTGACTGCCCATTTCGAGCTTGTAGTGAATGGCATCGAACCGCGCGAAGCTGAACGGTTCAGCCCGCAACCACAGGCCGAACGGCTTCGTATCTTCCATCGTAAAGCGCCACAGGTCACGATCCTGAATGAGCCGTATAAGCATGGGCAGCGGGTCATCGTGGCAGAACTCCCATGCGAGTACGGCCCCCGACTTCTCCATATCGAAAAGGGCCGCAATCGGCTGTCCGATATGGTCGTCGTTACGGCGCACAAGCTTCATAGGGTCGTCGCCTGCCCAAAAATCGCCCGCCACATCGTCGATCCGCCAATCCGACAAATCTGCCTGCGCGGTCTTATGGTGATCTAGGACGATGATCGACTTGGCCCGCGATCCCATCTCGCGCAGCACGTCACGCTTATAGCTGAAGTCTACGATCAGGACGTGCTTGCCAGTTACGTCAGGCGGTGTCTGGCCGTAGTTGGCAGCCACATACTGGCAATCGTCGTGCCAACGGGACCAACAGGCCCACGCCGCACCAAAGCCGTCCGCGCAATGATCGTGATAGATCACGATATCGGGTTGATAAGCCATCAACCCTCTCCCTTCACGGAAGCAGGGACGCTATCCCGAGCCTTTGCCGCCATCCTCTTGACCGTGGCGTTAGGAACAGCAGTTTCCATGGCAGCGATTTCACGAAGGGCGGCGTAGGCAGCATCGCGCTCGCGTTTGAAGGCGGCGGCGACGCGATCCATGACGGCAGCAGTCGCGGGCTGCGTCCAAGGAGCGGTCTGTTTCGGTGATTTCTGAAGGGAAAAGGGCCACATGTTTCGTTCTCCTGTTGATTAGGGGTTAGGCGGCGACGCTGCGTGGCTCAGACCACCGAACATCGTGGCGCGCGCCAAACGCGTAGATCAGCTCAACCAGGCCGCTGAATTGCTCGACGGTGAGTTCCGACGTGCGCAGGCCAACCGGGAAGCTCCCCTGCCCTTCAAGCGCCGGCAGGAACCGCATTTCAGTGCCCAGGGCGTTCATGAAGCGGTGCTTGATGTCCTCGGTTGGGTACATCTCAAAGCCTGGCACCTGCTGCTGAATATCCTTGAGCATGGGCCAGAGCTTGCGGTTCTGCGCGTCCCGGCGCGTCTCGGCCGCAAGCTTCATGACGTAGCCATGATCGGCACCGTCGATCAGGCGCTTGGCGTAGGCGCGCTGGGTGTCCCCGAGCAGGCGGACGGAGATTGGCCTAGCCATGTTCGGCCTCCCATTTCGCGCGGCCCGGCCAAGCAGCCCAATAGGCCTTGGACGCCTCAAGCCCGTTGATCTTGAAGTTCGCCTCGAACGCGGGCCAACCGTGCTGGTGCTGCACGCGGTGGTGTTCCATGCAGAGTGGGATGCAGAAGCGGTCGGCGACCTTGGTCCCCATGCCCTTGCCGCCCGCGTAATCGACGTGCGCCGATATGATCCGACCGTCGCAACCGCCGCGATCGGAGCAAAGGCACGGACGCCCGCGCAGCCACTGGCGGAACGCGTCTGCGACCTTCCATTCAGGCCGGGGAGCATTCCTGTGCCGGTTGCGCAGCATGGCAGGGCCGAGATATCCGCGCATCAGATCCTCCGCGAGCCAAGCGCGAAGTCGCTACGGGCGAACGGAACGTCGTCATCCAGATCGTCGGGGAAGCCGCCACCAAAGCCGCCGCCGCCCCCGCTATCAGCACCGCCAGCAGAGGACCGGGAATCCTGTTGGCGGCTGTCCGCAGGCGACCCGCCCGCATTGCCAGCAGAGGGTCCGTCGAGCATGGTCAGGACGCTGTTGAAGCCCTGCAACACGATTTCCGTGCTGTATTTCTCGACGCCCGCTTGGTCCGTCCATTTCCGGGTCGCCAGCGCGCCCTCGATGTACACCTTCGAGCCCTTGCGCAGATACTTCTCTGCGACCGTCGCCAGTCCTTCGTTGAAAATCGCGATGGAGTGCCATTCGGTCTTTTCCTTGCGCTCGCCGGTGTTGCGGTCCTTCCAGCTCTCGCTGGTCGCGATGCGCAGGTTCACCACCTTGCCGCCATTCTGGAAGCTGCGGCTTTCGGGATCGCGGCCGAGATTGCCGACGATGATTACCTTGTTGATGCTACCTGACATTATCCCGCCCTCAAAAGGTTGGCGGCTCCGCCGTCATTCGCGACGGGCCGGTATTTCAAATTCAGTTCTGTGATTGCGTCGTCGATTTCACCGAGGAAGCTGACCACTTCCGCTTCCAGGGATCTGATCCGCTCGTCGTCCCGGTAGATGCGCCTCACTAGGAGTTGCAGCTCTGCCGGGAGACGCGGATCGAACGACACGAAGTCACACCACTTCCGGCCCGTGCAGGCCATCTGCCAAAGCATCTGGACGATATACTTGTCGGCAACGGCCCCGGTGCGCAGGACCTCGATATGCGTTGCTGTGTTGGGGCACTTAATCTCGACAAGTCCGTCATCGCCAACAAGGCCGTCTGGCGAAGCGCCCGCCATGCTGATCTTCGGATGCGGAACGAAGCCGACCTCTGCCACGTCAACATCAGCGAGGAACGCGTAAGCATCTCGGGCGTCCGCCTCGTGGTCCGTGCCCCACTGCATCGCCGCGTTGCTAAAGCCCTCTGTAGGGGTGCCCGTCAGACGTTCGCAGATGAGCTGAGCGGCATAGTTAGCGCGCGACGCGGAATAGCCGGTCTTCGTGCGGGCAACGATGTCCGCGATCTTGGACGCGGTCGCCTTGCCAAGGCGCATTCCGAACCATTCAGGGGTTCGCTGTTCGACTACGGCGCTCACTTCGCAGCTGCCTTCAAGTCGAGCTTCCGCAGGGCCTCACCATATCGGCTGGCGGGAAGGACAGCCAAGCTGTGCACCTTTAGATGCGCGCAGAAACGCCTCAGGTCCGCGCCGACTTCGCTCGCACGCCGCTGAAGTTCGTCCAATTGCTCCAGGCTAACAGGTGTGGGATCGCCACCACGGCGGCCGTCGTCATCCTCGCCCGTGGTCGTAATGTTGAGTAGCGCGAAGGCGGTGTAGCGCTTGCCGTAGGACGTGCTCGAGCCAACAGCCTGCACGGCGTTCTTGCTGCCGCTGGCGTCAGTCGGCAGAGTGAGCTCCGTCTCTTCGAAGTGCCCATCCCGATGCGAAAGAACGCCGGTGACGCTGATTTCAGCATCGGCGCGCCGAACGCGGAAGGTGAGCGCAAAACCATGCTCCGCCAAAATCGGGCGGATTGCTTCGTTTACGTCCTCCCACAAGGCGTAGGTAGATTGGACATTGCCATTGCGATCCTTGATACCGCCGCGCTCTGATACGACTGGCAGCCCCGGCTGCATGACGGAGAGGGCGGCAAAATATGAGGCCCGTGCAGAGCGATCCTGCACCCGCTCTTGCATCGCGATCAGGCGCTCCATTTTGTCGATATCGACATTCGGATCGCGAGCCGCGCGAGCGATAACGTCCAACAGACCCCCGCTGTAATCAGCAACAGCCGATCCTGACGTTTCCATTGTTGCGAGTGCGGTCATTCCATCCCTCCTGTGCATTGATTACGAACCGGATCACCGAGTTCGGGTTCTGGATCGCGAAGCTGGGCCGCCATCTCGAAGACGGAGCTGTTGCGGTTATCCTGAGCAGCGAAGAGGCTATCGATCAGGAGGCTGACCGGGGTTGCCGTTGCTGCAAGCATGCGGGCGTCGCGGACGATGCTCACAACACAATCTCCCAAAACCCACGCCCAACGATCCACACCGCTGCGTAAAGGGCGGCGAGGATCGTGACGGCTGCGGGGAGGTGGCGGGCGGTCAGCATGGTGCGCGCACCCCACGGGGGTGAACCTTGCCAGCACCGTTACAGGCGTCGCAGTGGGCGTTTACTGCCCATGGACCCGCGTTGTAGCGTAGGCGGCCCGAGCCATTGCACGGATTGCAGGGCCAAAGCTCGCGCTCCCAGCGCAGCTTAGCCGATAGCCGCTCGTTCTCGCGGATCATCGGGTTCTCTGGCACGTAAAATGCCATGCCGATATTCTCGGAGCCGCCTTGAATGCCGCCAGCGACATCCGCGATTTGCTCCGGCGTCATCTGCGCCAACAGGTGGCCGCAGCCAGCTTCATCCATCGAGATTTCGAAGCACTCCCGCCAATAGGCGTCGCGATCGTAACCCATTACCTTGCCCTCCCCATCCGAGCCCAATCAGGCCGCCCCGTCTCAAACTCAGCATTGCGAGCGACGATGGCAGCGCGGCGCTTCTCAGCCGGGCAATTCAGCGCGACGTAGCAATCCACGAACTGCTTACGCTCGCCGGGACGCAGGTCCGGATACAGCCGATCCGTCTCAGCCTCGCCTGCGCGCCGATAGTCAGCGGCGGTCCAATGGACGCGGCCAAGTCCGGGGGTCACTTCGACACCTGCGCATTCCGAACACGCCAAGCAGCTACGAATGCGTCGAAGTAAGCGGGCTTTCCGATCAGCGTCGGGCAGGCGCTACCGTTTCCGGTATTCGCGTGGTGGCGTCCGAGTTCACTGAGGTTGCGACGGGCGGCGGTCATGCGCGCACCAGCTTTCCGCCGCGAGCGACGTACCAGACGTTGGGCTCGATGCCGGCCTGGCCGACGATGCCGCAAGCTACGGACACAATGTCGAGATTGGCGTCGCGCTCGATGCCGAACAGGGCATTGCCCACGGCGCCGGAGACCTTGCCTTCATATGAGGATATGGCCGCACCTCGGGTG
>NZ_BCTZ01000003.1 GCF_001591025.1 Sphingomonas soli NBRC 100801 | reverse complement strand
GGTAGCCCGTCGCGCTGGCCGCACCATTATCAACAGTCACATGGGTATCATCGCTCTTCGTGGCGCGCGACCAGACATAATCCCATGCGCGCTTTACAAGCTCGCCGATGGTGAGCTCGAAATCGATGGTGATGGTAGCAGACGCCAGCTTCGTGTCGCCGTTGCTCGTCTCGCCGCCCTGGCGCACTTCGCAGAAGCGCGAACCGGCAGGCGGGTAATATTCGAAGACCGAGAGCGGGTGATGCTCAATCGGACAAGCGTGAAAGCCGGAGCCGCAGCGCTCGACGCGCCCTTCGTGGATGAAGGTCTGGCCGATCGCGAATTGATATCCCCGACATTTCAGGTCGGCGTCGAAGCCTTTGATGCTGGTGATGTAGGTTGCGGGCGCAACGGCGGCTGCTTCAACCTTCTTCGTGCGCGGCTTCTTCGCGGCCTCAGCCATCGTCTTCCCTCCACCCGTGGATCGGGTATGGAGAGAGATATACCGATGCGGTATTAGTCGGTCAAGCGGGAAAATACCGTTTCGGTATTATTCTTCATCGATGAGCGCGCGGACCACCACAGCGGCGATGCGTGTCTCGAGAATTCCGGGCTCTGGATCGGCCAATCGTATCGGCCGGAACGCTGGATTGGACGACTCAGGTACCAGCCAGAGCTCGCCGTCCTGCTCGACCAGCTTCTTGACTGTAGCTTCGTACATTTGATCGTCGCGCTTGCGAACGACCACGACCCTTTTGCCAGGAACCGCTTCCGCGCTACCGAACAGCGAGACGCACTCGACGATGGAGCCGTGCGGGTATTTCAGATTCATGCTGTCGCCGATCACGCGCAAGCCAAAGCGGTGCTCCAGCTTCGCGGTGACATCGGATCGCCCATTGAACGATCGCCAGTCCTCTTCGGGCATCTCGAACGCCTCGCGCCACACACCAGCGGCCACCTCGCCCTTCACATAGAGCTTCGGCCCAACGGGAACGACCACCGCGTCTGACAGCAACTCGCCGGCCTCAACACCTAATGCAGTCGCCAGCTCGCCCAAAGCCTCGAAATCGGGCTGGCGCTTGCCCGATTCCCAGCGCTGCACCGTGGGCTGCTCGACGCCGACCATCTCCGCAAGTTGCGCTTGGGTGAGGTTCTGCTTCTTTCGAAGAGCGACGATGTTATCCGAATACCCCATTGGCATATTATCGCGCCGGAGAATTTGGCGCGGAATAGCCGGAGCGGTATAATGCCTATTGCGGCGACATACCGTTTCGGTATATCCATTAGCCCATGGACGACTATCGCAAAGCACTAGCTGCATATCTCGCCCCCGAAGATCGCACGCAGGAGACGCTGGCCAATTCGGTCGGATGTTCGCAGGCTGCGATCAATCGGTATGTCAACGGCATCCGGTTTCCCGACGCCGCAATCGCGCGCGAGATCGACAAGGCAACAGCCGGTTTCGTGCCCTTCGCCGTGTGGCAACGGGTGGCGACAGTCAGGATGCTTGGCACCCCCACCCCCGAAGCCCTCCCAGATAGGGCGAACGCGGCGTGAGTGGGGTCTATGTCATCGCGGACCTGCATGGTCGGTTCGATCTGCTTTGCCGCGCCATCGACATCATCGAGGCGGACGCTGGGGAGGCTGGCGGCACGTTTATCGTTCTCGGCGACTTCGTAGATCGCGGACCTCAGTCGCGCTCGATCATCGACTTGCTCATGGCGGGACCGCAGCGCCCCAATTGGCAGTGGGTTATCCTGCAGGGTAATCACGAGGCGATGATGCTGGAGTGCCTGGACAACCCAGGCATTCTCCGCTGGTGGATTGGTAACGGCGGCGGGCAAACCCTTCAGTCGTACGGATACGAAGCCGGCGACAAGCTGCACCCGCTCAAGATTCCTGCCGCGCATCTCGATTGGCTCCGGTCGCTTCCGATCACGCACGAAGACGCCCACCGCATCTATGTCCATGCCGGGGTGCCTTCCCATCAGGAAGTCGCCGACGCCAAGCCGGAAACGCTTCAGTGGATGCTCTACCCGAGCGAGGACACCTACGGGGACGCCGAAATCCATGACGATGCGGCCCACGTCAGCGGCAAGCATATTGTCCACGGCCATCACCAGTCCGCCTCGCATCCGCTGCTGAAGCCGCATCGGACCAACCTCGACAGCTTTGCGTGGGCAACCGGGCATTCGGCGATCGGCGTGTTCGATGATGCCATTGCAGGAGGCCCGGTGCGGATACTCGATGCGATCGGTCGGCCTGACGCGAGGTTCGGCGCATGAACCTCCCCATTCCCCCGCTGACCCCTCCCTCTTCGCCCCGCAATGGCTCCGGTCATGGCGATCGGGCGGGTCTGGGGGGTTAGGTGGAACCGTACAAAGTCCTTTCGCTGTTCGCTGGCATCGGGGGCATCGACCTTGGGCTTGAGCGCACTGGCGGTTTCGAAACGGTCGCACTGTGCGAGTTCGACCGCGAGGCGCAGGCGACTCTGCGCGCACGCTTCCCGGGTGTCCCTATCTATGACGATGTTCGCGAACTTACCGGTGATCGACTTCGAGCAGACGGGATACGCCCGACTGCAATCGTTGGAGGATTTCCCTGCCAAGACGTTAGTCTCGCAGGCGGTGGCGAAGGTCTTGACGGCGCACGAAGCGGGCTGTGGTTCCACTACTACCGCCTCATTTGCGACATTCGACCGGGAATCATCGTCGTGGAGAACGTCGCAGCTCTGCTTGGACGGGGCCTTGGCCGTGTTCTCGGATGCTTGGCCGCGATCGGGTATGATGCTGAATGGCATTGCATACCAGCTTCCTACGCTGGTGCCCGACAGCTTCGGGACCGAGTGTGGGTTGTGGCCTACCCCCAACGCCACCGCGTTCAAGGGCGGCAGACAGTCACCCAGGCGTGGTGTCAGCAATCCCGAGCGCAACAACTGGCAGGACTGGTGCAGCCTTGTGCTTGGCCAACGGTATCCGGTGCCAGAGACCGCGGAACAGGTCATGGGATTCCCCGAGGGGTACACCGCAATAAGCAGCTCGGGAACGCCGTAAACCCGCAATTGGTCGAGCTTATAGGCAATGCGATCCTGGCTGCTCACCGCGCCACCCCCGCATCGGAGGCCGCATGATCCCGCTCGCCCTCGCCGCATTCGCAGCCCTCACCGGGCTCACCTTCACCCTCGCAATCTGCCGATCCGCAGCCCGCGCCGATGCTCTGGAGCGCGCGCTTCAGGATGACTCCCACTGGCTGGGCGTCGGGGCGGATAGCTTTGTTCATGATGAAAGGGATACCGATGCAGCGCAGTAATGTCGTTCCGCGCGTGCAACCGCTCACGGAACAGCAATTCCGCTCAAAATGGCTGCGCGCGCTGTCCCGGCTGTGCGATCAGCATGGTGATGGTCAGGTCGCGCTCTGGCTCGGCGTCGGCGATCGCCAGTTGCGCAATATAAAGTCCGGCGCATCCCTGCCGACCGCGGACAAGATCTGGAACCTGCTCGCCTGGGATGACAGCGCCCATGACGAACTGGACCGCGAATACGGGCTCAAGAATGTCGGCGCCGATGCGATCTGTACGTCCGACCCGCTGACCATCGATCTCATCGCGCTGGCGCACGAGACGGCGCAGGCTGAAGCACCGGACAGCCCGGGCGGGACCGCGACGACCGACCACGAACTCTTGCTCAAGGACGAGGGGCGGCTGCGTAAATGCTACCGGACGCTCGGCACGTGGCTGGCGCGGATCGAGGAAATCCGGCGTCCGGCACTGCGGAGGGTTTCGTGACCCAGAACCGTTCCACCGCCGTCATGCAGCGCCGTGTCGAAGCGCACGATTCGCTCGACGATTTCCCTACGCCACCTTGGGCGACGCGGGCGCTTTGCGAGTTCCTGGGCGACGAGGGGTTCGATCTCTCCGCGATGTCGTGCCGCGAACCGGCTGCGAATCGGGGCCATATGGTCAAGCCGCTGTTCGAGGCGTTCGGCCACGTGCTGGCAAGCGACGTCCACGATTATGGGGCTGGCTTCAAGGTCCGCGACTACCTGTTCGGTCCGATCGCGCATCTCGATCGGACCGACTGGACAATCACCAACCCTCCGTTCCGGCTCGCCGAGCAGTTCATTGAGCGCGCGCTGGCGCTCAGCCACGTCGGCGTCGCCATGATCGTGCGGACGGCTTTCCTTGAGGGCGTCGGTCGGTTTGAGCGGCTATTCTCGGCGCACCAGCCCGCACACGTCCTGCAATTCAGTGAGCGCGTCGTGATGCACAAGGGCAAGCTGACTGCGACGGGCTCCACTGCCACCGCTTACTGCTGGATCATCTGGCGTCCGTCCACCGTAGGCAAGATGGCTCACCCGCACGCGCGCTTCGGCTGGATTGCCCCCTGCCGGAAGCGCCTTGAGCGCGCCGGTGACTATCCTGTCGCGACGGACCAAGCAGCATGACCCCGCGCAACGCCAACCGCTGGTCCGAACAGGAACTGGCGCAACTCGACGGGCTGGTTCGTGCCGGTGTGCATTCCCGGCGCTGCTTCCACCTGTTCCCTGGGAGGTCCCCGGACGCGATCGCCGCCAAGTTCATCTCGCATCGGTCGAAGCTGGGCATTCCCGCGCCGTCGCCAGGCGGAGCGTCACGGGCCATTCCGTCCGAGCTGAGTGGTCGTAGCGCGCCGCCGAAGCTGATCGAGGTGGTGCGGACCCCTGAGCCGGTGCTGGCACTCTCGCCGGAAGCACAGGCTTGTCGTCTGTTGCTGCGTCGTCACCTCCAGACCGGCGCGCACTGGCTGCATGGTGAGCGGTTCGACGCGGCCTGTCGGCAGGCAGGGGTCGCACGATGATGCAGCCCCTAGACCTCGCGCCCTATCTCCTGACCCCCGGTCACCGCGTCATTACCCGCGAGCAGGAGGGCCGCCGATCGCGCGCGGCACATGCCAGGGCCGCCGTGCGGCGGATGCGGGACGATCCTCTTAACAAACCACAATCGATCGGAAACCCCATATGACCGAGAACATCGCTGCCGATGAACTGCGCCTTCTGATTGAGCGCGCTGAGCGGCTTATCGAAGAGAAGAAGGGTATTCAGGACGATATCAAGGATGTTTTCGCGGAGGCGAAGAGCCGCGGCTTCGACGTGCCGGCGATGCGGTGGTCGATCAGCCAGCGTGCGATAGAAAAGCACAAGCGCGACGAGCAAGAAGCCATCCGCGAAACCTATCAGCTCGCGCTAGGCTTCTAAGTGCAAGTCGTCGTGCCCTGGCCTCCGTCATTGCTCTCAGGGCACGCCAACGGCAATCGCCGGTGGGCGAAGATCGGTGCGACCAAGAAGCACCGCGAATGGGCGCGGCTGGCTACGCTGGCGGCTGGCGATATCGATATTCCGATAACGGGCGATATCCGCCTGCATATCCGCTTCGAGCCGCCAAATCGCCGCGGTGACCGCACCAACTATCCGAACCGAATGAAGCCCGCACTCGATGGCATCGCCACAGCGCTTGGCGTCAACGATAGTCGGTTCCTGCCCAGCTATGAGTTTGGGGACGTGTGCGCCGGTGGCCGCGTTGTCGTGACGATCGGCTGCGGCGAATGAGCGCCTGCAAAACTTGCGGCAAGCAACTCAGCGCGGTCAACCGGACTGGCTGGTGCCGGCTACACTACGGCGCGGCTAACAACGGCCCACGCACGGCTGAACAGAACCGCCGTCAATGGTCGGACCCCGCGCTGCGTGAGCGGGTTCTGGCGCCACTTCGCAGGTATAATCGAACGCGTCTGGATTGGTGCCCGTTCGAGTATCAGGATTATTATCGCGAATTGACCCGCGTGAAGCACCTGCTGGCCGCCGAGGCCCGCTGTGTGGTGGAAGGGCTGATCGCCGCGGACACGGCCCGCTACGCCCGCACGGGCGAGCTTCAGCAGTCGCGGAGGCGCATGTGAGCGCCAGATGGTACAAGCGCTGCGGAGCAGACTTCATCCATGGCACGATGATGCTGACGCTCGAAGAGAAGGGCGCATACAGCCTTTGCCTGGACCTGATCTACGATCGCGGCGCGCCGATTCCAGACGATGCGCGATGGCTTTCAGGCGTCTGCGGCGTGTCCATTCGTAAGTGGAATAGCATCCGCGATAGGCTGCTCGATCTCGGCAAAATTTATGCGGAAAATGGGCTGCTTTCGAACGCTCGCGCGGATTTCGAGTTGGTTTCGACCGAATTATCTTCGCGAGAACGCGCTGAAAGCGGAGCGAAAGGTGGGCGAAAGCGCGCCGAAAACGCGGGCCAACCTTTGAAAAACAACAACATAGCCCAAGCTGAGCCTAAGCGAGAAGAGAAGATAAGAGAAGAGGTAGAAGTAGTAGAGGCTACGCCTCTACCCGTGGTTTCGGCCTTGCCTGCCCTTCAAGTCTGGAACGATGCATGCGCAGCCACTGGTTGGGCGCAGGTCAAGAAGTTCACGCCAACCCGCCAAGCAGCCTTGCGAGCGAGAATCCGCGACGACGGCATGGACGGGTGGACCGCAGCGATAGCCCGCGCCGTCGCCTCGCCACTGCTGACCGCACAGCCTCCGCCGACATGGTTCGATTTCGATTTCATCGTGAAGTCCGGCAATTTCGCAAAGCTCATCGAGGGCAAATATGACCGACAATTCTCCCGCAACGGCAGTGACGATCGCCCTGAACTCGGCAGAACGAACGCTGCCGCGATTTCTGTCTTTGGTCAGCCCCAACGCCAGAACACTGAGCCCGACTTTGAGGCCCTCCGCAGAGTTGGCCCTGATCGAGGCGCGGAAGCAGTTGCGATCGGCCAACGCTGAGCAATTCGGGTGCGCGCTTACGCCGTGCCTGTCGCTGGTCGCGCCTACTGGCATGACCGAGGCCGACCGGGAAGACTGGCTCCGCGCGGCATGGGTGACGCTCGACGGCATCCCTGCGGATCTACTCGACATCGGCTGCGCCCATGCCCGCAAGGTATGCGACCACCCGGCGAAGGTCGTCCCGGCGATCCTGACCGCGATTCAGGACCTGTGGGCCAAGCGCAAGCGCGACTTGTCCGACGTAGAGGCGGCTCTGGCGAAGATGGTCGAGCCAACGGAACCCGAGGAACCGCGCTGCACGCCGGAGCAGGCCCGCCGGATCATGCTCGAATGCGGGATAGAGCCGGAGGTGACTAAAGCCAGCACAGCCCACCGAGGCCCGCCGATCGCACCGGACGCAGATTGGTACGCCGCACATGGCATCGATATCCAATCCCCAGTAGAGGAGAAAGCGGCGTAATGGAACTGATGATGCTCGCTATCGCCTCCCCTGATCTCGGGAGGGAGTGATGGGGCTGCACGGAGCACGCACTCGGCACTGGACGGGCGATGGGGTACGGGCGTCGTGCTCATGACGAAAAAGCGGGTCTGGGACACTGGCACGGTCCGGCCATACCGCCCCTGTCCCGTCGATTTCCGTGAGGTCTTCCTGCGCCTGGGCCAGTGCAAGGAGATCGAGGAACACTACGCGACAAACTGGCGGATCATCATTCGCTGGATCGAACAGAGCGGCGGCGATGATCTCCGTCGGGAACGCGCCAGGCTGATCGGGTCGGAGCTCAAGTTGTCGCCGCATCGCAGGTCGGCGCGGTACGTGATGGGGCGGACACTGACGGCGGTAACGAGCCGTGAGCGGAAGGAATAGGAGGCGCGTATGGCACTAACCCCGAAACAGCAGCGCTTCGTCGAGGAGTATCTTGTCGACCTGAACGCTACTCAGGCGGCGATCCGAGCTGGGTATAGCGCCCGCACTGCCATGGAGCAGGGCTATCAGCTCCTTCAGAATCCTTCAGTCGCCGATTCAATCGCCGCCGCTAAGGCTGAGCGCTCAGCTGAAACCAAGATCGACGCTAATTACGTGCTACTTCAAGCGGTTAAGCTCCACGAACGCTGCATGCAGGAAGTGGACCCGGTCTTGGACCGTCGCGGCCAGCAAATCCGCGACGATCTCGGCAACCCGCTATTCGAATTCAACGCCGCAGGAGCGGCCAAAGCGCTCGAATTGGTGGGTAAGCATGTCGGGGTCCGCGCATTCAGCGAGAGCCTTGACGTCACCGTCAACCTCACTCCCGAGGCTCGCAAAGCCCGCATTGCCGAACTTGTGAAACGGCATGCTGACGGAGAGTGAGGAGCGCGAACTTATCGCGTTGTTGGAGGAGGAGGAAGTCGATCGCGACCGCGATGTCTGCGCCGCATCGCTCGCGGAGTTCGTCAAGCGCGCGTGGCCTATTATCGAGCCGGGGCAGCCCTATGTGCATGGTCCTCACATCGATGTGATGTGCGCGCACCTTGAGGCAATCACCGACGGGCGGTTGCGACGACTGCTGATCAACGTCCCGCCGGGCACCTCCAAGTCCACGATATGCGGCGTGTTCTGGCCGATGTGGGAATGGGGTCCGAAGGCTCGACCCTCGACTCGATTTGTAGGAGTGGCTCATGAGCAGGCGCTCGGCATCCGCGACAACCTAAAATGTCGCCGCCTTGCGTCGTCAGCATGGTTCCAGCGGCGATGGGGCCAGCATGTCCAGCTGACCCGCGACCAGAACGAGAAAATCAATTTCGAGAATGCCGCCACTGGCTTCCGGCAAGTCGCCACGCCCAGCAATATCACCGGGCGCCGCGGTGACCGCGTTATCCTCGACGACCCCCTGAGCGCCGAGAATGCAAATAGCGAGGTCGAGCGCGAGAAAGTGAACCTATGGTTCCGGGAATCACTGCCGACGCGCTTGAACAATCCTGACAGCAGCGCGATCGTCGTGGTGATGCAGCGCCTGCACGAGCGCGACGTCTCCGGCATCATCCTGGCCGAGAAGCTGGGGTATGTGCACCTGATGCTCCCGATGCGCTTCGATCCCGACCGCAAGTGCGTGACCGAGGTCGGGCAGGATTGGCGCAACGATGCGGGTGAATTGCTCTTTCCGGCCCGGTTTCCATCTGACATTGTCGATGAACTTGAGCGGACGATGGGTCCGTACGCGACCGCTGGCCAGCATCAGCAGCGGCCATCACCGCGCGAAGGTGGCTTGTTCAAACGGCACTGGTTCGGCGAGATCGGCGCTATCCCAGCCGGACGGCGACGCCGAGTTCGAGCATGGGATCTTGCCGCGACGAAGAAAGCTACTTCGAATAACCCAGACTGGACCGCCGGGGTTTTAATGTCCCGTGGCGACGACGGCGTATTCATCATCGAAGGGGTGGAGCGCTTGCAGGGGTCCCCGAGCGAGGTCAGTGGTATCGTGCGCGCGCGGGCTGGTACCGACGGCAAGGACGTAATTATTCGCCTTCCTCAAGATCCTGGGCAGGCCGGCAAGGCGCAGGCAGAGACGTTCGTGAAGGAACTCGCCGGATACGCCGTTAAAGTCGAACGCGTCACCGGCGACAAGGCGACAAGGGCAACCCCGGCAGCCTCACAGGCGGAGGTTGGAAATGTTCGGCTCCTGCGCACTGGAGATGCCGATGCAGATGCGTGGATCGAGCCCTTCCTGAATGAAGTGACGATGTTCCCCGCTGCGGCGCATGACGACCAGGTCGATGCAATGGCCGATGCACTGAACGAACTCGCCTTGGGCGGCTCCTACACCCCCAGCTACGACAACCTCTGACGGCGGTAATACCGCCCACTCCCAGCCGCCAATGTCACCGCCATGTCCGGTCGCATCGTCAACGTACGCCCGAAGCCCGGGTTCGTCATGGATAGCGGCGGCTCCGTGGTGCAAATGCGTGCCCGCGACGGCTTGACGAACGTAGTGACGGGGCTCGGCATGCGCGGCGACGCCCGCACTGCCCGCGCCTACCTCGCGCAAGTCCTGTCGCCCCAGCAAATCGAGGAAGCATTCGAAGCCAGCGCCATGTTGCGCAAGGCCATCACGATCCCCGCAACCGACCGCGTCCGCGCATGGCGGGACTGGCAAGCCGACAAGGCGCAGATTGAGCTTATCGAGAAAGAGGAAGAGCGGCACCAGCTACAGGCCAAGGTGCGCCAGGCTGAAGTCCTGCGCGGGCTTGGTGGTGGCGCGCTGATCCTCGTGGCGGCCGGCGACCCTGCCCTCCCGCTAAACGTGACGAGCAAGCAGGGCCTCGTCGCGATCAACGTCGTCTCGCGCTGGCACCTGACCGGCAAGAACTGGGTCGATGACCTATCCCGCGCCGATTACGGCACGCCGGAATATTGGGAGGTCAACGGCACCAACGGGCAATTGCGGATCCACCCGAGCCGCGTAGCCTGCTTCCGTGCCGAGCCCCTGCCCTCGATCTGGCGTGCGGATTACGAAACCCGCTTCTGGGGCCGCGGTCGCGTCCCATCACTGCTTGAGCCGGCGCAGAACCTTGACGAAGCGCTGGCGACATTCTCGGCGATGATCAAGGACGCGCTGAACATCGACGTCGGCATTCCTAAACTGCTTGATTATGTCGCGACGGCTGACGGAGAGGCGAAGCTGACCAAGCGCCTGTCGCTGATGGCGGCGGGCTCGTCCGTCATCAATGCCAAGGTCTATGACAGCGGCGATGGCGAGGGCAAAGGCGGGGAATCGATCGATCGTCACCAGATCACTTGGACCGGCATTCCCGATGTGATCCGCGTCTATGCGGAGGCGTTCTCGGCAGCGGCGGACATCCCAGTCACCCGGCTTTGGGGCACGTCGGCAAAGGGTCTGAACGCCACTGGCGAGGGCGACGAGAAGAACTGGCGCGAGACGGTCGAGACTGGGCAGAAGCTCGAAACCAAACCGTGTCTTGAGCAGATCGACGCCGCGCTGATCCCGTCGGCGCTCGGCTCGCGTCCGCCCGAGGTATGGTGGAAATTCGCGCCGCTGAACGTGCCGACCGAGAAAGAGGACGCGGACACCTTCAAGACGACCATGGAGGGCGTGACAGCGCTGCTCAACACCAACGCCATTCCCGAGGTCGCGTTCAACAAGGGCGTGCAGAACCTGATGTCCGAGCGTGGCTATATGCCCGGGCTCGATCAGGCCTTGGCGGAAATCCCCGAGGAAGAGCGCTTCGGCCTCACCGCCGAGCCCGACGAGACTGATCCCAGCGCATTGACGGAAGGAGGTGATCCTAGATCTCGCGGTGCCGGGGGTGATGGAAGCGCCCCCGCGCGCCGTGCCGCGAATGATGCGCGGTTCGCGGACGCGACCCCGCGCACGCTCTATGTCCGCCGCGATGTCGTGAACGCCGCTGAGATCGTGGCATGGGCGAAGGCGCAGGGTATCCCCGACCTGAACCCTGACCTGCACGTCACCATCGCCTATTCGCGCGCGCCAATGGACTGGATGAAGATCGAGGGCGAGTGGAACCAGGACGATAAGGGCGAAATCACTATTCAGCCCGGCGGGGTGCGCATCGTCGAGCCGTTGGGCAACCAGGCGGCCGTCCTGCTGTTCACGTCATCGGCGCTGAGTTGGCGACATGAGAGCATCATCCGCGCCGGGGCGTCGCATGATTACGCGGATTATCAGCCCCATATCTCACTAACAAAGAGCGCTGTCGATCTGACGAAGGCCGAGCCGTACCGCGGCAAGATCGTGCTGGGGCCTGAGATATTCGAGGAGATCCGCAGTGGCGATTGAAGTTATCAGCCGCGGCCATCTGCCCGAGAACGACCAGTTCGAAGCATCCTGCAGCAACTGCAAATCAACGCTCCGGTTTCTTCGCAGCGACGGCAAGCTGACGTTCGACCAGCGTGACGGCGACTTCCTGACCGTCGCTTGCCCGGTGTGCGGCACGTCCGTCAACGTCGCAGCAAACAAGGGAAAGCCGCCGCCGCCCCGCCCGAGCCGCTAATGCGCTACTCGCTCGCCACTCTCACCCGCCGCGCCAACCCCGGCATGCGCCGCCGCGCGATCGTGCTGCGGGATATTGTGGCGCCCGCCACGCTGGCAACCGACCTATTCCGCGCCGCGTACGCACCGATCATCCAAGCATGGACCCGCCACGCCGAGACGATCATCGCCGAGTACGAGCGGTCGCTATCCCAGCTCACCACCGACAGCCCCAGCGACCTGCAAGCCCGACTCGCCGCGGCTGAAACCGAGATGGAGCGCCTGTACATCCTGCTCGATGCGGCGGTGCAGGACTGGGCGGTGCGTACCGAGAAGTGGCAGCGCGGGAAATTTCGCGGGGCCGTTCTGAGCGCGACCGGCGTGGATCTGAACACCCTCATCGGCCCCGAGGATGTGCGTGGCACGCTCGACCAGATCATCGCCTGGAATACCTCGCTAATCCGTGATGTCTCGGACCAGGCCCGCCAGCGCATCGGCAACGCGGTGTTCTCGGGGCTAACCGAGCGGCGGCCGGCGCGCGAGGTGGCGAAGGAAATCCGGGAGGCTGTGGCAATGTCGCGGCGGCGAGCAACCGGAATCGCCAGTGACCAGCTTTCGAAACTGACCAGCTCGCTCGCCGCGGAACGCCGCCGGGAAGCAGGTCTCTCGATCTACAAATACCGGCATAGCGGCAAGAAGCACCCGCGCGAGGATCATCGTGCGCGCGATGGCAAGCTGTACGGCGAGACGCCGGCCGATGCCGGGCAGAGCGTAGACGGGCAGACGGTCAACGCGCCGATCGCGGCGGGGCAGCGGGCAGGGCAATTGCCTTGGTGCGGGTGTCGCGAGCAGGGGGTGGTGGTGTTCGATTAGGCTTGGTCGGGAGTGGCGGCGGTGGTATGGTTTTCGCCGCTTCGGTGGCCGCTCGCTACACTGCGGACAGATCGGACAATACTGCGGTTTCTGCCCACCACCGGCTAGGGGCACTCCGCCCGAAGCAACGAGCCGAACCGGCGCTATCAACACCGGCCCGACTCTGACCACAAACGTTCTGGAGGAACGAATATGGCTGACACTGAATTACCCCTATCGCCGCGTATGGCGCAATCGCTAGTCACGCTGCCCCACCGATATTGGCCTCGCGTTGATAGATCGGAGGGTTGCTGGCTGTGGACCGGCGCGAAGGGCACAAGGGGCTACGGCCATATTCGGGTTCTCGGCAGGATGCGGAAGGCGACGCATGTGGCATGGTTCTTTGAAACAGGCGGATGGCCCGAAGCGGGCAAAATGCTATGCCACCGCTGCGATAATCCTTCGTGCGTGAATCCATCTCATCTGTTTATCGGCACGGACGCGGATAATGCGGCTGACCGACAAGCCAAAGGGCGAACCGTCCTAACCCCGTGCCCAATTGAGCGCAGGGCTCGCGGCGAGCGCAACGGTGGAGGCGTGAAGTTGAACGCCGATAAGGTGAGGGCGATTAGGGGTTCCGCCGAAACTTATGCGGTGTGCGGCGAAAGGTTTGGCATCTCGGCGGTACACGTTGGTCGGATAAAGAGGGGTGAGAAATGGGCTCACATTCAGTAATCGAACGCGCCGCGCGGGCGCTAATGGATGAAGCTCTCAAAATCGACGTTCCTGCCAGCGAATACGGTCAAGCGGAATGCGAGCAACTCGCCCGCGCCGTCATCGCCGCGATCCGCGAGCCGAGCTATGGGATGGTGCAGGCCGGATACGAGGATGCAGAGCATTCGATCGAAAGCGTAGGCGAGCTATGTGACACGCCGGCAGACCAGCAGCCTCGCAACATTTGGCAAGCCATGATCGACGCTCTGCTCGAGGAAGGGAAGTGATGCCCTGCCGCGTTAACGACTGCGAGCGCGATGGCGTGTGCAACTTCACCTGCCGGGACTGTGGCGGCACCTACCAATCAGACGAGCGAGAGTGCCCGCATTGTGCGCTACGGTCAGCAATGCAGTTCTTCGGTGAAGGCTGTGAGCATCGCGACGCAATCGACCCGCGCCAAGCCGCCCACCTATCCGACGCCGCGTTGCAGCCGGGCGTGGAAATGCCGACAGGGCCGATCACTTGGGGCGAGAAATGAGCGGGCCTATCATCGATCACGACAAGCTGTTTGAGGATGACTGCCGTTTGCTCCGGCAGAGGATCGCTATCCAGCAGCAGGCGATGCGCAGGCCTCGCATATACGGCAACCTTATCCGTTGGGAACCGTGGGAGCCTCCGCTGGTCCATCCACTGCTCGAGGAGGGCGAATGACCGACCACACCCTCACCCGCGAGCCGCAACCGATCGCTGATCAGTGGATGGCGAAGTGCTCGTGCGGATGGCGGAAACCGGTATCGTTCTACGATTTCAGCACGCGGGAGGATGTTTTTGCTGAGATCGATCGCTTGTTCGCTCAGCACATAACGGAGGGCGAGTGATCGACGCAACGCTGGAGGAGGGGAAGTGATGCGCCTTAACCGCTATCAAGCCATCATGGTCGCGAGGGAAATGCTCTGCCTCGATTTGGCTGAGGCCGCTCATGCAACGAAGCGCGCAACATCGGCGATGCAACAACTTTGCGCCGCCCTTGAATGCGTTGCGCTCGATCAAGCTGAGGCAGGACCTCCACCGATCATCGGAGAGTTCGGCTAACACCTGACGGCGGTAAAGCGCCAACACAAGCCCCGCTACCCAACGGGGCATGCTGCTGCATGATGCCCTGACCCTGGATGCCCGACGCCGGAGTGGTGATGGCTATATGGCCGTCAAAGCACGCTCGGCGCGCGCAGGTGTCTACGACTATCTCGGCAGCGAAGTCGATCCGCAGGGCGCGAAGTTCAAGGCGACCGATATCGTCAAGGTCTATCGCCCGGCAGAGGAAGTGTTCAAGGCCGCGTCGCTAGCCAGCTTCGTCGCCAAGCCGATCACCGACAATCACCCAAATACGCCCGTCACGTCCGCCAACTGGCGAGATCATGCGCGCGGGACCGTGTTCGGCGCGGTCAAGGACGGCGATTACGTCACCTTCGATCTTGCCTTCATGGATGCCGCGCTGATTGACGCCGTGGACAGCGGCAAGCGTGAGCTGAGCAACGGCTATGCCTGCGACCTCGCCTTTGAGGATGGCACCGCACCCGATGGCACCGCGTATCATGCCGTGCAGCGCAATATCCGCGGCAACCATGTGGCTGTTGTCGATCGTGGTCGCGCCGGTTCGGAGTGCCGCGTCGCCGATGCGAGCGCATTTGCCCTCTGCGATTCCAATCCCTCCATTCTCGACCGTTTTACCAAGGAGAAGCCCGTGAAGACCATGCTCATCGACGGGCTGACCGTCGACGTGTCCAATGCCGATACGGCGATTGCGACCATCAACACCATCCTCGCCGCTCGCGATGCTGCGCTGGGCAAGGTGACCGGCCTAGAAACCCAGGTCGCCACCCTCACCACGGACAAGGCGACGCTCGAAACGGAGAACAAGCAGCTCAAGGACAGCAAGCCCACCACGGCCCAGCTGCTCGACGCTGCCAAGGCTTATGGCCAGGTCGTCGGTAAGGCTAAGGCGCTCGGCGTCACGGTCACCGATGCCATGGACCAGGCCGCAGTCATGAAGGCGGTCGTCGATGCCAAGATGGGCGACGCCGCCAAGGACTGGAACGACGAGCAGATCGCCGCTTCGTTCGCCGTGCTGACCAAGGACGCGAAGGTGGAGGACCAGCAGGTCCAGTCGCTCGGCGCGCCCCGCATCGTCACCACCAACGACAACGCCAGCGTCCGCGATTTCGCGCGCCTGGCCCGTTACTAAGGGAGCCTGAGCAATGGCACTGCAGTCCACTTATTCGGATACCATCGCAGCCGGCTATAAGGGCTTGGTCGCGAATGGTGAGACCTCCAATCGCATCACCCGCACGATCGAAACGGCAGGTGGCATCGGCTTCGGCGTCGTGGCCTATCGCGGTGCGGGTGACCACGGCTGCGTCGCCGCTCAGACTCTCGTAGCGGCGGGCTCCGAGGATGCCGGTAACACCGGCACCGGCACGGTTACCGACGCTCCCACGGTTTCGGCGGGCGCGAAGATCGGGCGCTACACGCTGCTCCTGCTCCAGACTTCGGCTACCGGCGAGTATTCGGTGCACGATCCGGACGGCGTCCTTGTGGGCAGCGGCAACATCGCCAGCGCCTTCACCGGCGGGGGCCTCGCCTTCACCTGGGCGAACGGCGGCACGATGACGATTGGCGACAAGGCCTATGTCGACGTGACCGGCAACGAGGCCCTTGGCATCGTCATCGCCGGCCAGACCGCCGGTCTCGTGGCAGGCCAGACCACCGACACCTACGCCCGCTACGAGAACGTGCCGATCATGACGCAGGGCGTCATCTGGGTCGAGGCAGGCGGCTCTGTCACGGACGGTGCTGCGGTGCAGGTCGACGGCGACGGTAACTTCGTGGCCTCGGGCGGCATCCCGCTCCCGGGCTGGAAATTCGACACGACCGGCGCTGACGACGGCCTCGTCAAGATCGCCAAGCGCTAAGGAGGGCGGGCATAATGAACGCGATCACCAATTTCTACGACGCAGCCGCAGGGCGCATCACAGATCCTGCCATGTTCATGGTGGCCGATGCCGCCTTGAAGCGCCAAGTCATGTCGCTCTGGGCGGCTGATCATGCGCGGCTCGCCGCGACGTTCGCTGACAAGGTCGATGCCTTCCTGAGCGACGCGCAGGTCGGCATGGCCTTCCTGACGCCGCAGCTCTACCGCATCGAAACCGAAGTCTACATGAACCGGTATCCGAGCTTCGATATCTCGCGATTCTTCTCGGTCGATACGACCGGCGACATGTGGGACATCGGCACGCTGGTCTATTCCATGGATCAGGTTGGCGAGGCCGCCTTCATGTCGGGCGGGGCGTTCGATATGCCTTATGCGTCGACCAAGATGGCGCAGGCCACCCGCAACTTTCACCTCGCCGCGATCGGCTACGAGTGGAACACGCAGGAAATGCAGCGTGCCGCCAAGCTCGGTCGGGCCCTGCCCTCGGACAAGGCCGGCGCCGCCGTGCTGGCCGCAGATCGCTTCATCTACGGCATCGCCATGACGGGCAAGAACCCGGCTGGCGTGTCGGAGAAGGGTTGGACCGGCTTCGTCAACGACGCCAACGCGCCGAGCGCACAGGTCGCCAACGACGGCACCGGCCCCTCGCGCCTCTGGACGGCCAAGGACGAGGATCTGATCCTCCGCGATATCAACGAGGCCATCACTGCGGTCGAGACCGGCACCGGCGAGACGCACATCGCCAACAAGCTGGCGCTGCCCACCTCGGCGTATAACTATATCGCGACCAAGCGCGTCGGTGACACGAACGCAACGGTGCTGTCCTATCTCCAGGACAACAACACGGCGGGCGAGCGCCTGACCATCGTCAAGAGCCGCGCGCTCGAGACTGCTGGCACGGGCAACAGCACCCGCATGGTGGCATATGACGACAGCCCCCAGGTCGCCAAGTTCATGCTACCCGGTGCTCACCAGTTCCTGCCCGCCTTCCAGAAGGCGAGCATGGTCTATGAGGTCGGCGGCATCATGAACGTCGGCGGTCTCGACGTGCGCCTGCCCAAGGCCATGGTCTATCGGGACTCGTTCTGATGGCTCGCGTCCGTAACATCTCGACCGGCCCGCGCGGCGCTTATCTGGGCGCCGCGCTGGTCATGGTCGATCCCGGCAAGGAAACTGAGGCCGACGACTTCGCGCCGGAATGGTTCGAGGTTGTCAGCGAAGGCGCGCCGAAGGCGGGCGAGCCCGGCGATATCGGCTCGGCGATCGATCTTCTCGACCCCGCCAACGACGACCACTGGACTGGCGCAGGCTTGCCGGCGGTCGATGCGGTCAAGGCGATTCTCGGTCGCGACGTGACCCGCGCCGAGATCAACGAAGCGGCACCCGAGTTCATGCGGCCCACTGCGTAACCGTTCCTCCCCGTGAAGAGCATTGGGCCGCCTCGTCTCGCACGCGGCGGCCCATTTTTTGAGGATCAGATGCCCCACACCTCCCCCACCCTATCCGAATTCCGCGACCGCTTCCCTGCCCTCGCCGCGGTGCCGGATGCGCGCGTGAATTACTGGCTCGGCAAGCATGCCCCGGTGACCACCAGTTGGGATGAAGTCGATTACGCGGACGCCATCCTTGAGCTGACGGCACACAACATCGTGGTCAACGGCGAACTGCCGGCGAGCGGGGGCGACGCGGGCGATCTGGCCGGCGTCACGCGATTCCGCTCGGCGTCGATGGATATCGCCTTTTCCGAACGCGCGGCAAATGCTGGTCTCGATGGCGGCTACGCCGCATCGAAGTATGGCCAGCGGTTCAAGATCTATCTGCGGCGCAATGTCGGCACCGTGCGCCTAGTTGGGTGTATCTGATGCTGGCCCAACGCTATGCCGCTATCGCTGGGGCCGTGTCCGCGCGTTTCGGCGGGCCATATCATGCGGGCAAGCTGATCTGGCAGGGCGAGGCCGTCTACGACGACGGGGGCAGCATCATCGATCCGGGAACCCCGGTTGAGTTCGAGTGCATGGTCCAGATCGACAGCGTCACCGAGGCTATGCGCGCGGAGGCGGGTTACACTGACAAGGACGTGCGCCTGATCATCCTGGCGCCTGGGCTGGGCAAGGTAGTGGACACCGACGCAGCGCTTGAGGTGCTCGCCGGACCCCATACCGGCAGCTACACGATCGCGGGGCAGTCCCTCGACACGCTAGGGTTCGCATTCGACGGGCGGGGGCGGGGGCGGTTGGCGGGGTAGAGCAGGTGTGGCCACATCGCGCCGGGACAAC
The DNA here is from genome assembly GCF_001591025.1 of Sphingomonas soli NBRC 100801. Lineage (GTDB taxonomy): Bacteria > Pseudomonadota > Alphaproteobacteria > Sphingomonadales > Sphingomonadaceae > Sphingomonas > Sphingomonas soli. Next base: position 323,824 of record NZ_BCTZ01000003.1, on the reverse strand, counting down.
CTATCGCTTCCCCGGTCATGGGCTTCGCATACGGACACGCACCGCCTGCGACCACACCCTAGCCTTAACGGCGGCTCCCGATCCCTCTAGCGGGGGACATTCCCGACCGGAGCATTCGGAGTGCAGCGATTACCGGCTACCTGCTGCACAACAAGCCCATGTCGCGGAGCCCATGCGCCTCTTGCCTTTCGGCCCCGGAGGAACGGGTTTCGGATGCCCGTGGGGCAAATTCAGCGGCGGTTGTGAGAACTCCGCCAAACTTGCCACCTGTGTTCGTCGATTAGCCCCATGCCCGACGCGCTATCGGGTACCACGACTGGTGAGGGTGGCCCCGCACCGCTGCCTCAGAAACTGGTCGGGAGGCCCAGGCTTTCGCCGAACTCAAGGAACGCCCGTGACCGGCCGCACCTCCCGTTGTCCTACGGTCTAAAGCCGGGCTTTCCGCGACACCGCAGCGCGTTGGGCCCCTACTCGCTCGGCTCCACTTCCTCAGCTTTCCGGCTTCAACGGCACTCCGCTGGCCTCCACCGGCAACTTTGGTCGGATCAACACCGAGCTTTCGCTCTGGGATCAGTTGGGGTTTTCGCACCGCGCCGTGATCGACCGCCTTATCCCAGGATCGGGTATCTAATCCGACCCTCCCGCCTCCCACAGCGAGCTATCTCGAAATTCGTTGCCGGTCTTTCCCGGCTGCCAGGGGTGGTTGGCCCCGCCGATCATGATCGCCTCCCGGTTAAGGTCAGGGGTTCTCTCGAACGATGTTGCCAGAATAGTTGGTGGCATCTATATGTCAATAGATGGTGGCACCTAATTTCACGGACTCGACTCTATTGTTGGTGGCAGATAGCCCGGCGCGCGTGGGCAGGAATCGCATCAATGATCCCCAAGAGAAGGTGACGGCGCGGTTTCCGACCGGCACGCTCGCGCGAATCAAGGGCGTGCTAGTCCAGAAAGAGCCGCAGTCTGAATTTCTCCGCAAGGCGGTTGAACGTGAGATTGAGCGGCGAAAGACGGACCGCAGCGAACCCTGACGGCGGTAATCCTCCCCGGCACCGCAACAGATACCCGCCGGCATGGACAGGAGTGCCCCGCCATGCCGCTGAGAGGCCACAAAGCGCATATCGCGCGGCTCAAGAAGCTGTCCGGCGCCGGCCCGACGCGGTTTGTCGGTGCCGCGCTTTTTGAGGGCGGTGAGCGTATTCAGACCACTGCGCAAATCTTGATCACTACCGGCGCAGTATCGGGCAAGGGCCACGTCGCCTCCTTGCCTGGGGAGGCTCCGAACAACGACATGGGCGATCTGGCGAACGGAATCGAGACGGTGCAGAAGGCGCCATTGCTGGTCGAGGTGTCGAGCAATTCAGATCATGCCATGATCGAATTTGACTGGGGCAACACGGCTGCGCGTCCCCACATCCGCCCCGCGCGTGACGCGGAAAGGCCCGGCATCGTCAAGTTGGTCGAGCGCGCCATGAACCAAGCCGTCCGCCAATCCCGCAGCAAAGGATAGCCCATGGCCCGCGTCACCTTCGCCCGCGACTATTCACACCCGATCGATGCGCTCACGTCGGTCACATACCGCGGCGGCAACTCGTACACCGTCACCCCCGAAGTCGAGTTGGCCGCGCGCGCTGCCGGCGCATTGAAGGAGAAAGCCCGTGGATCTCGTGCTCGAGCTAAGAAAGGCGGCATTGACGCACCTGAAAGCGGACCCGGCGGTGACGGCGGTGATCCCTGCAGCGCAACTTTATCGGAAGGCTCCGGCGAGCCCGACTAAGCCGTTTGCGAAGCCTGGTACCGCGATCTCGGGCCCACTCACGGGGCATCGTAAGCGCCGTGACATCCGCTTGCCGATCTACATCCGCGCCGACGCTCGCAAGATCGGAACAACTATAGTCGAAGAGGCCGAGGATCATATGAGCCGCTGTGCCGCTGCCATAATGGACAGCCTCTATCGCGCCCGCCTCCCCGTCCCCGGCGGCACGGCAAAGTTCGTCTTGATCAACGACATCCGCCGCATGGTCGATGGCGAGGCGGATGCGATGGAGGCGAACATCGAATTCCGCGCGCGGGTTATGGCGGGATAGCCCGACCTGTGGCATGATGCTGCGGTGTCGGCAGAAGCCATGATCCGCGCCCTGGTGCGCCAGCTTGTCCGCAAGGGCGACCTTGATGCCGATGATATTGACGCAATTGCCGCCGATCTGGATGCCCGCAACGAGGCTACCGCGGCGCACATGGCTCGCGCGTCGTTCGTTGAGGGCTTGGCACCATCGCAATCCGAATGGGAAGCCGAGCGCTCTGGCAGGCGAATAGACGAACGCCGCGCACGCCTCCACGTAGTCCCCGCTGACGGCGGTAAAGCGCACGACTGACCGCAACTAGGGTCGCCGCTAAATTAGCGGAGACCCGTAGAATGTCCGTTCCCGTCGAGATCGATTTCGCCCAGATCAAGATGGGCAACGCTGCAGACCCCGAAGTCTTCACCGTCATCTGCGACATCACCAGTGTCAGCATCAACGAAACCGCCGAGACCAGCACCCGCCGGGTTCGCGATTGCACCAAGCCGAACAAGCCGGCCGGGCGCCGCTCGCGTGTCCTCGGCACCGCTTGGGATGTGACCGGCTCCGGCCTTTCGAGCGCCGACCAGATCGCCACGCTCAAGGCCGCTGTGGGCAGGCACAAGAATTACGAGATTGTCGGCTACCGCGATGACGGCACCGATGCCGGCGAGGAAATCGGCACCTGGTCGGGGCAGGCGGTGATGACGGCGCGCAATTATTCGATCGATCGCGAAGGCGATACCGGCATGGAAATCACGCTCGAGGGTGAGGGCGATCTCACCTACGTGGCGGCATAAGGGGTAACGGAAATGGCAGGCGTTCGTGGCGATATCGGTGTTCGCATCAACCTTACCCAGACCGGAGCGGGCGACCTTGGCACGCCCAAGCTCAATGTCAGCATCGACAAGCTGCTCACGCTCGCATCGGGCACGGCGGCGACGAATCAGGCCAACATCCTGTTCGCCGACACGCGCACGATCGCGTCGTCGTCAAGCGACAGTCTCGATCTTGCAGGCGTGCTGTCCGACGCTTTCGGAGCGACCATCACCGCCGCAGAAGTCGTGGCGATCTTCGTCAGCGCGGCGGAAGGCAACACCAACAACGTCAACATCACCCGCGTGGCCGATACCGGCTTTGTCGGCCCCTTCCTGGCAGCTGGTGACGGTGTTGCGGTCAAGCCGGGTGAGTGGCAGGCGTTCGTATCGCAGTCGGGCTGGGCGGTCACCAGCTCAACCGGTGATATCCTGACCATTGGCAACAGCGGCTCGGGCACCAGCGTCACGTATGACATCATCATCGTGGGCCGCACGGTCGCCGCGTAATGGAGACGCGCCTCAAGCCGGTCCAGTTCGGCGACGGCAAATATTCGCTCGCCCTGAACCTCAAGCAGATCATTGAGCTTGAGCGGAACTGCGGCGTCACCGATCGCGACGGCAAACTGTTCCCGAAATCGATTTACGCGATCCACGAAGAGCTTGGGGCTGGCCTCGGGCTCAATGATGAAGCGCCGGTCTACCTCGGTGGCGGTGCCGCGCGGCCCAGCGATATCCGCGAAACGATCCGTCTGGCGCTCATCGGCGGTGACAACGGGCTTCTGGGCAGCGGCGAGGAGATCAAGGTCGGCCCGGCAAAAGCCAGCCAGCTCTGCGACGATTACCTCTTTCCGCACCGGCCTATTGTCGAGGGCCAATATATCGCCTGGGCCGTCCTGAACGCGGCTATCGTCGGCGTCGAGGTTAAAAAAAAAGCCGTCTCGGACCCGGAAAGCGACCTGAGCCCTTCCCCCGAGGATTGATCCTGGCAAATTGCGGGCAGCTCGGGTTGGACTGGGGTGCGGTGTCGCTGGGCGAGTATTTCGCCTGCGTCGAATCGAGCGGGGAAGGCGGCGATGCCGAGCCCGATATGGAGCGGTTGAAGCGGTTCAGCGCGGCGCGGGCGCATTAGGAAAACGGCAAAGGAGTTATTGTTTTGTCCCGCCAGCGCCCTCAAGAGATGCTGCCGCATCCAGAAACGCCTTTGCGATCTGTCGAGCTTCGTCGCTGCTCACAACAACCTTCAGCGTGTGCAGAGGCCCGTCGGTGCGCCCCTCTTCGTCTATCGTTCGATATTCGAGATCAACTCGCGCCGCAGGATATAATTGCTTGTGCGCTAGCCCGAACACCCGAGCGACTTCCGTTCGTCCCGTCGTTGCTGAGCCCATGCGATATACTCCCCCTGCTGACCTAAGCGGCCAAGCTGGAGCACAAGCTATTGGGAGTCGAGTCCGCGCTCCACTAGGCGGCGGATAGCTTCTGCGCGTGGAGGAACGGGACGCTGTTGCGCGCGCCAGTCATCGACCTTTGCCAGCCAAGAATTCGGAGCGCGCATTTCAAAACGCGTTGAACCAGTGTCGTCCATAAAAATGACGTACACCCCATTGACACCATGGTCAACTGTACGTACATAACGGACAGGCCAGAGAGAGGCGGCAACCTCTCCCCGGCCCTAACCGAAACCGATCTCGGGAGATCGATCATGGCTGTACTGACCCTTAGCACGCAAACCGCGTGCGTCACCATCGCTCACAATCCGCACGCCGCGCCTATCGGTGGTAACGTCGCCAGCTTCGCCCAGGCAAAGCACCTGCGCGACCTGCCCACCTATCTCAAGGGAGGGCGGATCTGATGGCCGCCGCAGCAAAGAGCTCGACCATCGAGCTGCCCGCCCTCAACATCCAGACCGTGCAGTTCATGCTCGTCGGTGACAGCCCGCTGATCGTCCATGCGTGGAGCGAAAAGGCCAAGCGCCAGATGCTCGATAAGCAGATGAAGAAGGCAACCAAGGCGCGCGAAGCCAAGGATCCCGAGGCCGATTATGAAGCTTGCTTCTATCGGACCCCGACCGGCGCCTATGGTTTCCCAGCGATCGGCGTAAAGGCCGCGATGGTCGGCGCGTGCCGGTTCGTGGATGCCAAGATGACGATGGCGCGCGGCGCGTTCCATATCGACTGCGAGATGCTTGAGGTGATCGGCGAACCCAATCCACGCGAGGACATGGTCAGGATTGGGCTGGGCACCGCGGATATCCGTTACCGGCCAGAGTTCAAGCAGTGGCGCATTCCGGTTGCGGTGAAGTTCAACGCCGCCGTGATCAGCGCGGAGCAGATCGCGAACCTGCTCAACACCGCCGGCTTCGGCATCGGGATTGGCGAATGGAGGCCGGAGAAGAACGGACAGTATGGCCGCTTCCATGTCGGCACCAGCGAGGATCTGGCGGCATGATCTATAAATGGAAACAGGGTAGCCACGCTCCCAAAATCGAGGCGCAGGTCGTGGGCGAGGAACTTGAGCGACTCCGCGTTTTCCACAACGGCAGGCTCGACAACGCGACGGTGGTGGAGGCCGCGCGCGATAAGCTCAACCCGCTCCACCCGGCGTTCGAATGGGATGACCGCAAGGCAGCGGCAGCCTATCGCCTCGACCAAGCCGGCGATCTGATCCGCGCCGTGGATGTGGTGATCGAGAAGGGGGAAGGCTCCGCACCGATCCGAGCCTTCGTCTCTGTGATGCGCGACGAGGATCGGTCATATACGAGCGTCCAGCACGCGCTATCGGATGAAGAGCTTCGCGCTCAAGTCGTAGCGCAGGCATGGTCGGAACTGGAGGCGTTCCATAAAAAGTACGCAGAGCTCACCGAATTTGCGAAGATATTCTCGCTGATTGGTGAGGCTCGGACCGCCTGAAAGGGTCCGAAACGAGGCAGGCGAGGCGAGGTATGGCGTGTCCGGGTGTGGCGGGGCATGGCAGGCTAGGCATGGCGGGGCCAGGTGCGGCGCGGCGAGTCGCGGCAAGGCGGGTCAACGCACGGGAGGGCGGTCAGCAATGGCCGCCCTCGGCTGTTAGAGGCACATCATCGACCACGCCTCATTGAAATTCTTTTGATCCATCGTGCCGTCGCCTTCGACCGCCGAAATGTCGCCGCCTGCGATGAAACGGGTTGGGCCACTCATCCCGCCAAACCCGTTTTTGCTGTTTACCTTCCCGCAGGTGCCTAGAGCTTTCCCGTCGCGGCGAATGGTATGTAATTCGGAGAATTCGGCCGACCCGGGGTCGCGCAACTTTGCCTTTATGTCGGTTTGAGCGACTGTCCATATTGCGGCATCGCTTGGGCCACTTTGGTCTGCGGGCGCCGAGCAGGATCCAGCCGCAAAAGCTATAGCGATAAAGAGCCGGATCATTGGCGTTCCCTGACGGCGGTAATGCACGGACATCGCACAACGTAGCCCCAATGCGCAATCCTGAGGCGCGCCGTGGCCGAGATCGATCCAATTATCTTGCAAATCCGCGCGGACATGAACGCGTACAAGGTCGAACTGCGCAACAGTACAGCGCTGGTCACCTCATCGTTTACCCGCCAAGAGCGGGCCATCCTGCATCTTGAGCGGCAAATCCGGGCATCGTCTGCAAACATTGGCGGGACACTTCGAGGGCTGACAGGGGCTTTCGCAGGCGCGTTGTCGGTCCAGCAGGTCACGGGAATTATCGACAGCTTTACCCGATTTCAAAATCAGCTTCGGGTCACTGGCTTAGAGGGTGAGCGCCTAGCCCAAGTGCAGCGAAACCTCTTCGGCGTCGCGCAGCAGTACGGTGTTGAGCTTGAAGCCCTCGGCGGACTTTATGGCCGGGCCTCTCAAGCACAACGAGATTTAGGCGCCACGCAAGCAGACCTTCTGGCGATCACAAAGGCCACGGCGCAAGCTCTAAAGATCACCGGCGTTACAACTGCGCAGGCATCCGGTGCCATACTCGGTCTCACGCAGGCACTTTCATCCGGAAAGGTCCAAGCGGAAGACTATAATCAGGTCAATGAAGGCGGGTTGCGACCGTTGCTTCAGGTGATAGCGGCCTCTGAGCGGTTCGGCGGGAGTATTGGAAAGTTGAGGGCTGAGGTCGTGGCCGGAAAGGTCACGAGCCAGCAGTTCTTTGATTTGCTCAAAAGCGGATCCAACACTCTGGAATCGCAGGCGGCAAAGGCTACCCTCACCCTTTCCGGTGCATTCACCAAGCTAAGAAATCAACTCAGTCTTTATATCGGCGAGGCGGCGCAGGCGAACGGCGCTACTACGGCAGTTGCTGGCGGCTTGGAGATACTTGCTGACAACCTCGATACGGTCGCCGACGCGCTGGCCGTGATCGCCACCGTCATGCTTGGCCGCTACGTTGCCGGGATGGTCGCAGCAGCCGCCTCGACCGGTGTTGTATCGACGGCAATCTTCGCGATGCAGGCCCGCGCGATCGGTGCGGCAACGACAATGGAGGCGCTGGCGCTCACTGGCGCGACAGCCGGTCGCACGCTTCTTGCGGCGTTCGGCGGTACGGTTGGGCTGGCGGTCACGGCACTGGCCCTCGGCATCGGCTATCTCGCCACGCGCAATGATGAGGCTGCGAAGGCTGCGCGGATCAATGCGCAGGCTCAGCAGATACTTGGCGATACCACGAAAAGCGCGAGCGATGCCGTCGACAAGCTCGCAACCGCGCACGGCAAGGCCCGTCAGGAGGCATTGAAGGCGGCGAAGGCCGAATACGAGTTGGTGAAGCAGAAGCTCGCCAGCGCGCAGGCCTCGCTAATGCTGGCCAGCGCCGAATATTCGCGGCTGCGGGCGACCGGCGCCGGCGGTAACCCAGCGGCTGCGGGCGTGCCGGGTTATGCCGGTGGCGGGTTCGCGGTACCCGGCGGGGTAAACGCAGGCGCAATCTCCGCAGCAGAGGACCGGATGAAGGCGGGCGAACAGGCCGTCGTCGCGCTAATGCGCGCTGCGGAGAAGCTGCGCGGCGGCATTGCGGCACCGGAAACCGCGCCCCCGAAGATCGACACGAAGGATAAGAAAAAGAAGAAGGGCCGCCAAGGCCGCGATCCCGCTGACATCGAGCGCGAAGTTGCAGACAAAATTCGCGAACTCGGCGAACAGGAAATCCGTGCTCGTCTCGACATCACGCTAGACGCCGAAAAGCGCGCCGAATTGCAGGGCAACCTCTACGAGCTGGAATACAAGAACCAGATCGCTGAAATCGATGCCGCAAAGGATTATAGCGAGGCGCAGAAGGCGCGGCTCCGGGCAGCCACCCGCGCGCTATACGGTCGGGATGAAAGCGGCGGGCTGGTATCCGGCGCACCGCAAGGGATTTCCCTTAACCGGGATCTGGAGCGAGCACAGCGAACCATTGCCGAGCGCGACCTCCAGATGCAGCGCGAGACGTTGGAAGCGCAGGCTGACCTTGTCGAAGGCCGGGTTGCCCGCCTCGAAATTGAGCGGCGCATCCTTGATATCGCGGAGCAGGAGGAATCCTCTCGTCTGGAGGCAGCTATTGCCGCTGGCGAGATTGCTGATGCGGAGAAGGCCCGTGCGCTACTGGCACGCAAGCAGTCCGCAGGGCGGGAAAATCTCGCCCGCCAATACGAATCCCCCATCGATCGCTACCGCCGTAGCTTCAACGACCCTTCCGAACAGGTCGAGGAGGCCGTCGTGTCACGTCTTGAACAAGTCGACGACGCTATTTCGGACGCCATTACCAAGCGTCTTGGCGTCAAGGACCCGCTTATCGCCAGTCTTCTCGATATCCTCATTCAGCAGGTCCTGATGAAGCCGATAGCCGACGCGCTTGCCGGTGCGAAGGGCGCTGGGGGCGGAGGTATAGGCGGGTTTCTCGGTAGCGTAGTGGGCTCGATCTTCGGCAGGGCCAGCGGCGGCTACAATGCCCCGCATTCGGTGACCCGCGTCAACGAGAACCGCGGCGGTGGTGTCGAACTGCTCCGTATGGGTAGCCAGGGGGGCACGGTGATCCCGCTAGGCCAGACCAAAGCGGCGGGCGGTGGCGGGACGATAGTCAAAAACTACCACATCAACGTCAGCGCCGACAATTCCGTGACCCCCGCCGGGTTCGCGCGAGGGCTCGCCGCTCAGATCCTTGGCGAAGCGCAGAAAATGGACGCGCAGACGCTGGGCTCCACCTTGCGCGCCGTTCCCGGTATGCTGTCGAAGCAGAACCGGTACGGCGGCTAGCCACGATGCCGGATCGCGCATAACCTGAGGCGGGGAGAATGCCGATGATTATTCCGCTACTGCTTGCCCAGGCCGTCATCTCGACGCCGACGGACCGCTCTTACATCTTGGCCACCACTGAGCGGACTATGGCCGAGTTGGTTCGCTGCCTTGATGTGGAATGGGAAGATGAGGGCGTGAGTGACGAAACAGTGACCGCGTACGGCACCAAGGTCGACTTTCGCTTTTCCAATCTCGGCGGTGCGGTCCAAAGCCCATCCGTGACCATGGAGGTCCACGAAGGCGAAAAGCGAACGCTGGTGATGTACGGCTTCAAAGCGTGGCGTGGTGCGATCAAGGCATTCTGGAACAACACCGCCAAGAAGTGCTTCCCGGAACTCAACAACCCGGCGGTGGTGAAGCCCGCCAAGACCTGACGGCGGTAATCCCGCACCAGCCCAAGCCATACCTCCATGGGTATGGCAACCTATCGCCGCTCGATCCTTTTCCGGCTGGCGGCTGACCCTATCGCATGGATTTGGTCGGGGCACGGCGACCTACCCGTAGAAGCCGACGCCATCGACCCTGGCGGCGCAACCTATGTTGGTGCCGGCGCCCTTCTCGACATTCCGGCCCTGAAGCAGCTCGTCAACGGTACCGCGGATCGTCTGGACTTCGTGCTGTCCGGCGTCTCGGGCTACACGCTGCGCCTAGCCCAAGAGGATGCCGCAAGCATCCCGAACGCGCTCGTCCTTATCGGCGAGCAGGATTTCGACGCTGACTGGCAGAACGACGGCCCGCCGCGCTGGGTATGGCGTGGCTTCGCGGATATTCTCGTCACCGAGAGCCAGGATGTGCCGAACGGTCGCCAGCGCACGATTCGGCTGTCCGTTCGCAGTGCCGACACGTTCCGCTCCAATCCTCAGCCCGCATTCTACACCGACCAGGACGTGCGGCGTAAATCGCCCTCGGACGCGATCGCCAGCCATGTCTCGCTGATCACCGCCGGTGCGAAACGTCGCTTTGGGCCGTCCAGCAAATGACGCTGGGCAGCTTCCTCAAGGCCGCGATGGCAGATTTCGGGCCGTGGAATTGCTCTACGCTCGCGGCGGATTGGTGCCTCGAGCTAGGGCATCCGGACTTTGCCGCGGAATGGCGGGGCGTCGCGGATGACGAAGCCGCTCGCGCCACGGTCGAGCGGTCAGGCGGACTTTTGCCCCTGTGGGAGCGCGGAATAGCAGGACGACTGCCCGTCGTGGAAACGCCGCAGGCCGCAGATATCGCCGTCATCACGGCGATCGGGGAGGAGGCTGGCGCAATCTGGACTGGCAAGCGCTGGTCTCTGCGGTCCAGTGGAGGGCGCCTGCATTTCATCGAGTCCGGCACGCATATTCGCGTTCTCAAGGCGTGGCGGCCATGAGTCGGACGCTGGGCTCCATCTTGCTTGTCGCCGGCGCAGTGGCGGTCAACGTCATCCCCGGCGCCGGCCAGTTCATCAGCGCCGCCATCCTGAGCTCGGGCCTTGGCATCGGCTCCGTCGCAACTGCGGTATCGCTCTCGGCTTCGTTCACCACCGGCTTGACCCTCGCGGGCATCTCGGCCGGCCTCAGCGCTGCCGGTTCCGTCATCGCCGGCCGCCCCGCCCAGCGCGCCGACACCACGGAAACCAGCCGCAAGTCGCCCATCCCCGTCCGCACCCGCGCCTATGGTGCGCTGCGCCTCTACTGGGACGCTCTATTCTTCGGCAACAAGTCGGACGGCACGCCGATCGATGTAGGCGCCTTCCACGACGGTCGCGCAAACGCGATCACGCAAGTCTATCTGAACGACGACAAGGTCACCCTCACCGGCACCACCGTCAACGCGCTCCCCGATGGCCGATACCGCGATAGCCGGGTCAAATGCGGCTTCAACCTTGGGCTCCCGACCGAGACTGCGTTTGCCGACGTAGTAGCCGAGCTTCCGGGCATCTGGACCACCGATCACCGCGGTGACGGCATCGTCACCGGATTCCTGATCAAGTTCCTCACCAAGGCCGACAAGTTCCTCGAAACCTACCCGAACGGCGACGATATCCAGATGTCGCTGGCCGGTGAATGGTCGCTGGTGTTCGACTTCCGCGACGAAGCTCAGGACGCCTACGACCAGACCACATGGGAATATCGCGACAACCCCGTCCTTGCGTTCCTCCATCGCGAGATCACGCAAGGGGGCGTCGATTTCAACACACAGATCCTCCCGCAGATCGACAAATGGACCGCCGCTGCGAATGACTGCGATGCCGCGATGGCCCTGGCAGCCGGTGGCACCGAGCCCCGTTATCGCCTTGCCCTCGCTTACAAGGCGACCGAAACCCCCGCCGCCGTTCGTCTGGCGATCCTCAATACCTTCGACGGCTGGTATTGCGAGAATGAGCGCGGCGAACTGATCATCTATTCGGGGCGCTTCTACGAGCCGACGGTGAGCATCGGCCCCGACAAGATCGCCTCCTATTCGATCCAGCAGCACGTCGCCGCCGAGGACGCGGTCAACGAGGTGCTGATCACCTACGTCTCGGCAGAGCACGACTATGCGACCGTCGATGCCGCTTCGTGGCGCGACCAGGCGGCGATCGATGCGAGTGGGCGCGAGCCGGTCACGATCGGGCTCGATGCGCAGATCCCGTCACCGACGCAGGGCCGTCGCCTCGCCAAGCGCAAGATGATCCGCGCAAACGCGCCGTATCGCGGCAGCATCGTCACCACCTTCGGGGGCCGTGAGGTGCTGGGCGAGCGCTACATCAACCTGACCATCGAGGAGGCCGGCGCCGTATTCTATGATGGCCCGGTCGAGATCGTCGGCTCGCCCGAGCGCGACATGCAGACCGGCGGCGTTCGCTTCGAATGGGTAGCTGCCGACCCGGCTATGGACGATTGGGACCCGTCGGAAGAGACCGGCGACGCGACTCCTGTTGGCGAGGTGCCCGACGTCGAGCCGCTCGATGACCCCGAAATCACGGACGCGGTCGTCAATTTCGACACCGATAGCGGAGCGGGCGCACCCGGCGCCTATCTTGTGCTGACCGCAACGGGCCCGGACCGCAGCGACCTGACCTGGTTCGCGCGCACAAAGCTGTCCACGGCGAGCGTATGGGGCGAGCGGCAATATTCCGACATCGACCCCGGCACGTCGGTGACCATCAATACCGAATACGTGCCCGCCGACGCGATGGTTGACGCGCAGGTTTCCTACGCGACGGGGGACGGTCGGCGCAGCGCTTGGTCGGATACCGTGACTGTCGACACGACCACGGATGGGATCGAGGTCATCTACGACGGGGGAATCCTGTCGTGACCACGACCAAAAAAGTGCGCTTCATCTACAATATCTATCCGGCTGCGCTTTGGGCCTCGGAGAATCCGATCCTGCTCGAGCGCGAGATCGGGATCATTGAGGAAACAGGGGAGCAGAGGTGGGGCGATGGCGTAACGCACTTTATCGACCTGCCCCCCGCCCCCCTGCCGGCCCCTGAGTGGGGCGAGATCACCGGAACCCTGAGCGACCAGACCGATTTGCAAGCGGCGCTGGACGCCAAGGCCCCACTCGTATCACCAGCGCTTACCGGAACGCCTACCGGCCCAACCGCGTCGCCTGGCACGAACAACACGCAGCTCGCCACAACCGCGTTCGTCGCTGCGCTGGTTGCGCTGGCGACGACCGGCCTTTTCGATCTCAAGGGCGATATCGACTGCTCGGCGAACCCGAACTATCCGGCAGCATCGAAGGGCGACGCCTATGTCGTATCGGTCGCCGGCAGGATCGGTGGCGCGTCCGGGGTCAGCGTTGATATCGGTGACACCATCATCGCCAAGGCCGACAACGCAGGCGGTACGCAGGCGTCGGTCGGCGCATCATGGTGGTCTCAGGAGCATAATCTCGCCGGGGCGCTGGTGGCGGCGAATAACTTGTCCGATGTCGCCAACGCTTCGACGGCACGAGTAAATCTCGGCTTGGACACGATGGCCACCCAAGCCGCGAGCAATGTGAACATCACCGGCGGGGTGATCGCGGGGATCACATCGCTGACGATGAACAGCGGCGGGGCCTTTCTCCCGGCGTTGACCTTCAGCGGCACCGGGGGGAGCGCCACGCTGGGGCGGGCGACTGCGTCATTCCTTGGCGCGAGCACGATGGATCTTGGGCTTCGAGGACCGCAACTGTTTTTTGGCGTGGTCAGTACCTCCTCGATCATGATCAGCAGCAGCGAGAATGTCGGGCTGTTCGGGTGCACTTCTCAGTTCGGATCGGGTGCCCGCGTTCTGGGAATTGCGAACTGCACCACGGCACCGACCACTAATCCCACCGGCGGCGGTGTGCTCTATGTCGAGGCGGGGGCGCTCAAGTATCGCGGGTCTAGCGGCACCGTTACCACCATCGCACCGGCCTGATCGGGCACGCCTGACGGCGGTAATCGCAGACCGGCCCAGCATCTAGCGTCGCGGGCATGTTTATCTTCCCGGCGCACCGTTTCAACCCCGACCCTGTCAAGGCGGACGTGGTGCCGCGCGTCCTCAGCGGGGGGACTGCGCTCAGTGGGGAAGAGGATGTCATCTCGACCGATGGAGGCGGGCGCTGGGAAATCAGCTACGGCGAGATGGACCTCGACAACATCGATTTGCAACGAGCGTGGGATGCGTGGACCGCCCACCTGGCAGGCGGCGCGCAATCGGTGCTCGTGCCGATCCTCTCGCTTAAAACCGCGCCTCGCCCCTTCGCGGGCTCAGGCCTTGCCAGCCCCTCCGACATCTATGCCGACGACGATGTTTTCCCAACCGAGGTTCGCTTCGCCTCGCCGCATATCGTCGCCGTGGTGGGCGCGGATGCCGCGCTGAGGGCAACCACGGTCGAGATTGTGATCTCGCAGGGTGCGATGATCCAGCACGGCGTCAAATTCAGCATCGGGAAGCGCGGCTACAAGGTGGGGCGGGTAACTGCGCGCGACGGGCTTTCGGCGACGTGCAAGATAAGCCCCCCGCTTCGGGAGGCAATCGAAACCGGTGACGCGGTGAACTTCGATTGGCCGGTGGTCGAGTGTCGCGCGGGAATTGGGCAGGACCTCGCCAGCGCCATCACCATGGGCATGTTCGGCACCACCTCGATCAGTTTTGTCGAGCATATCACCTATGGCTGATCCGAACTTTCCGGAGCTGAATATCGTTCTCCCCCGGCAGGGCGATTTCGTAAAGGAATACCAATTCACCGACACGGCGGGCGTGCCGGTCGATATCACTGGGCATACGCTTACCTGGCAAGCCCGCAAGACTGCGGGAACCGGCGCCGTGCTGGCTTCGGCTACGATCACGATCCTCGAGGCGTCGTCCGGACGTTTCAAGGCGAAATGGCATGGGCCGGACTTCGATGAAGTCGAAGGCCCCACCGAGATTGTCCGCGTCGCGCACGACTTGAAGGACATCTACCCCAACGGCGTCATCGACGTGCCTGTCCGGGGGCAAATCATCTTACTCCCGGAGGTAACGGCATGACCGTCGAGCGTATCGTCGTGAACAACGCGCGGGGTGATAGCTTCGCTGACATCGCGCGCCGCGAGGGGGCGATCGGGAGCACCCCGGTTCCGACGAACGCCAGCAACCAAGAGGTGCTTGATGCCATCGCGCAGGAGGCGGCGGCAGGCTTCAACACGCTGATGTTCGTCGCTTCGCTCGGGATCAAGGACAGTGTCGCGGACGGGTTGGCGACGGTCGCAAATGGCGAACGATTTTGGGCCTATGAGGCGGGAGCGTTCCGTCGTTTCGAGAAAGTGGCCGGCGTGGCGGTGGAAAAGCCCGGTCCTCTGCCGTCGCTCAACCTCCTGCCCACCTACGCGGGCGCCTATGCCACGCTTGACGATGCAATCGCCGCAGCCGGCGTGGGCGGCACACTCGTGCTTCAGCCCGGCGTGACCTACACGATCGATCACGGTCTGCTCTCGCTGGACCGTCAGAAGATCATCGGCAACGGTGCGACCCTCAAGCGGCGCGACCAGATCAAAACAACGACGACCACGGCGATGACCACGGGCGAGAGTAAGGCGGTCACCCTCGCCGACGCCAGCGCCTTCACGATCGGGATGCAGGTGGCGTTTGCGCAACAGGGCGTGGCTCGCTCGGCACTGGTGCTCAACAGCACGCTTACCGACGTGCGCACAATCGCGGACAAGGTCGGCAACACGATCACGCTCGATCAGCCGGTCAACGCAAATATCGGCATCGGCGGGACCTGCTTCCTCACCTTCGCTTCGCTGACGCTGGCCGATGGCGCTTCGGTGGAAGGCCTGACCTTCGACGGCAACCGTGCGAAATGGACCTTTGCGCGCTGGGAAACCACCACCGAGCTTTCGATGCTCAGCACAGGATCGGCTCAGGCGGCGCGGAACAACGTATTCGTGAACGCTCCCGGCGAAGGCATCCTGCCTTATGGCGACGATATCACGATCACCGGCAACCGCTTCGACACGATCGGCGGCAACGCGATCCACCTGTCTGGGGTAGTCGGCGCCACGATCACCGGAAACAGCGGCACCAACGGGAACATCGACATCGCGGTTGGCCATGGCGATGGCTTCGTATCATTCAGCAATGACAACAGCCGTATAGTCGTAAGTGGCAATATCGCCGACACGTTCATCGCGGGCGTGGGCGGGATCAACGACACCGATGCCGCGGCGACGATCACCGACAATGATTTCAAGAACATGTATTGTTTCGGCGTGGAGGGCGGCGGCGATACCTCTGGCCACATCATCGCGCGCAACCGGATCGATGGCGTTGGCAGCGATCTGACCAAGAAGCCCGGCATTCCCTATTATGGCGGTCTGGTTCTGGTCGGGCTCTCTGGGGAGAACGTTACGATATCCGAGAACCAAGTCACGAACGTCGATAGCGACTGCTACGCCCTGGCCATCTCGCAGGAGGCTGGAGCGGCAAACCTCAAGGTGATGCGCAACACGCTCGATGCGAGGGTGGAGGTCGCCGGGATGCTGGGCACCGACTTCAGCGAGAACACGATTTTCGGCCAGATGACTATCGGTGCGGCAACCAACAGTTCGTTTTCGCGTAACCGCATCACAGTCGGTACCAGCGTTGTGGCAGTCCGGTTTATCGCCAGCACCGCGTACGCCGGCAATAGCTTCAATCGCAACACCGTAACCGGCGGTCTCTTCGGCATCAACTTCACCGACGACGCCGCAGGCTATTCTGGGCTTGAGGTGGAAGACAACGTCCTCGTCAACCAGGTCTACCGCGCAATAAATGTCGATTTCACAAGCATCCCGGTCAGCGGCTTCAGCATCGCGCGCAACGCCGTGCATGTCGGCGCGGATTCGGACGCCGAATTCATCGGCGTCGTCGTGAGGTCCGACAAGGTGACCGTCGAGGACAACCTGTTCTACAACAGCGTCGGCAGCAGCTCGCGCTATGCCATGCTCTTCACAGGCACGACGACCCCGGAGCTGATCGTAACCCGCAATATCGTGCGAGACGCCTGGTTGCAGACATTGGGCCTGACCGCGAACGCCGGTGCCGTCGTCATCGGAAACGTCCTCAAGACAAAGGACGTGGAGAACCCGACCGGCAACACGGTCAGCGGAACGGTCATCCTGTGATGCCCGCACTCATGTACTCGAACGTCTTTTGGATCGTGTCGGGCATCATGGCGCTTGTCGGCACCGCTGGCATCGGGGGCATGCTTAAGACGTGGCTGGACCACTCGCGCGGAAAGCGGAAGCAGACCGACGACGTTGCCCTCGCTCTGGTCAACCGTCTGGAATCGCGCGTCGAGAAGCTGGAAGGCGACCTCGAAAAAGAGCGGGCGCGCTGTGACGCCGAATTGGGCGTGCATCGGCACGTGAACAAGAACCAGCGCACGATGATCTACGCGCTGTTGCATCTGTTCGACATGCCTGCCGCGCGCCGGAAGGTGGCATTGGTATCGATCCGCACCGAACTGGCGGCGATGGAGATGGCAGAGGCGCAAGAGAAGGCGATCATCGCAGCCGCACCATTGGGAGGGGCACAATGACCCGTGCAGCAGTATTCGACGCGGCCAGCTTCTTCTGCACCGTGCGCAATCCCGCCCGATGCGGCCCGCTCAAGACGGTGCAGGTGGAGGGCTTCACCGAAGTCCTGCAAGCCGCAGAGGGCTCCCCTCTCGCGCACGCCGCCTATATGCTGGCAACGGCATGGCATGAGACGGCGCGAACGATGCAGCCCGTCCGCGAGGCCTATTGGCTGTCCGAGGATTGGCGCAAGAAGCACCTCCGTTACTGGCCTTGGTATGGCCGGGGCTACGTGCAGCTCACCTGGGAACCGAACTACAAGCGCGCCGATGAAAAGCTCGGGCTCGGCGGACGCCTGCTTGCCGATGCCGACGCCGCCATGGAGCCCGCTATCGCCGCGAAGATCATGCGGCGCGGGATGGAGGAGGGTTGGTTCACCGGCGTCAGGTTGCGCGACGTGCTGCCGAGCAAGGGCGTCGCGACCCGCAAGCAATACATGGACGCGCGCACGATCATCAACGGCCGCGACAAGGCCGACTTGATCGAGGATTACGCGCAGTGGTTCGAGCGCGCATTGCGTGACGGGGGCTGGGCATGACGGGTCCGATCATCCCGCACCAGCGCATCGTAGTCTCGGCCAGTGTGGCGGCGATTCTCGGCTACATGGTTTTCAGCGTCTGGGCGGTGGCGTCCGGTGACCCCGCGCTCAAGGGCGATGTGATCGGCACATGGAAGAGCTTCGCCGTGCTGGCGTTTGGCTTCTGGCTCGGCTCCAGCTCGGGCGGAAAGGCCAAGGATACGGACACGCGGCCCACTGGCACCCCGAACGATCCGGTGAGCGTGGAACCGGTGCAGCCATGATCCCCCTCGGCGCCGCCCTCGATTTCATGCGCGGCAAATGGTGGCTGCTTGGCGTAGGGGCAGCGCTGATCTTCGCGCTTATCCAGTGGGGCAATGCCCGGCATTGGGAAAAGCGCTATCTCCAGCAGGTCGCGCTTATTGAACGCGCCAAGGTCGCAGCCGCCGAACAATACGCCGCGAACGAAAAGCGCTTGGCGGAAGCAACAGCGGACTATGCCGCCCGCGCCGCCGCCGCCGAGCCCATCATCCTCCACTCCCGCGAAACGGTGACCCGATATGCTGAAACCCCTGCTGGTGCTGCTCCCTGCCTTGCTACCGATCGCGTTGACGGCGTGCGGAGGGACCGGGAAGCTCTCTTTGCCGGCGACGATACCAGCGCCGCCGAGCGTGGCGCTGGAGCCGTGCAGGCCCTCCCCGCTCCCTGATGGGCCTCTGACGGCTGCACAGGCTGAGAGTGCTATCCGTGAAGGCGATATCGCGCTGGCTGCGTGTGAGCGCAAGCGCCGCTTGCTGGTCGAGAGCTGGCCGAAGTAGCTAGCCCCGCGTTCCGCTTTCGTTCTACCCATGCCAGATGCCGACTCGCTTCCCCGCATGGACCCTGACCCTCGGCGCAATGCTCGATCATGGCACTGAGGTCCGCGCGCTCTGCACCAAGTCATGCGGCTTCCGGGATCTGGACATAGCAGCACTGTGTGACGCGCTGGGGCGGGATTACTCGCTTATCGATCGGCGGTGTGCTTGCCGGATCTCGCCGGGGTGCAAGGGGTGGAACAGGTTCTACTACTGTTCCCCGGTATTTCGGCCTCTGTGGAGTGAGGCGAGAGCTAAGCAGTGGTTGATGGAGTAGTTGTGGGCCGGGTTAGGCCGGTGGCACAGGCATCGGCATCCAATGTGTAGGATGCGCCGCAACTAAGCCCGTCCCGCAAGTCTCCCAAGAACCGCCGCCTTTTCTATCGGGGTGCCAATACCCCAGAAGAACTGTCGTCGACCCTGCCCAGCCGAGGATAACTTCCGGTCTCCCAAGCGCGATATTAGCACCCTGCTCAGGCTGCCACGTTGGTGCGGTGTCGATTGGTTGCCAGTCAGCCATGCACCCCGGCTACCATGTTTTCGGTTGCGAGTCGAGCGGGCTTCTGGCATATTGTGCGGGGCTGTCAGGCAACCTTCCGGCGGGCGCATCCGTCGCAGTTGGTCAATGCTTTGCGAGCGCGGAAGTAAGAGGCCGGGAAAATCCGCCCCGGTTGCCAGAGATTGGGAGAGCCCGACGACTGGTCCGCGTAACGGTTGATAGCACTGGTGCTGCGGCGTTGCTTGTTGATAAGGGCCCCTGGGCACTTCGAGAGATAGGCAAGATCGCCGATTTGGCCGCCGCAGCATCGCTCCCCATGGAGCAACTATTCGGAGTTTCCGAATAGTTCGATTGGAGCAACAGGAGAACGGGAATGGCATTTCCATACTATGACGCGATCGAAGGCTGGGGCGGCGACTAACCCACCACCCCAAACACAGCAGCCATAACCGCCAGCATCACCCCGAGCCCAATCCAGAACCGGCGCGAGGATAATACACCCTCTCGGTTCATCTGGCGGTTCCAATCTCCGTAAAGCTTCTCGCCGGCGCGGGTCATGTATCGCCTGCGTCGCGGCGATTGTAGCGATGCGATCGATAGAGGGTTCCCAGGCTAAACCCAGCGACAAATATCCCGATCATTATCAGACCGACGAACGCCAATGACGGCGCAAACAGCATAACGCACTGATTGGCTAATCCACTCATTCCCATATCCTACAGCTTCATAGCCCGAAGGCTAGGGTTGGGGGTTCGGACGCATGCCCTGACGGGCACCGCGCTGGCGTCCCTGCGGGACTGAGCCCGCGAGCGGTCTCAGCGCTCCGCGCGCTCATCGACTTGCGCGGTCATGGCGCACCGATCCGCTGGCGATATTCAGGATCAAGAGTTTGCCAATCGAAGTCGTCTTTGAACGCCCCACACACGTGGTCGCGCTTCGTGAATGGCTGCCCTGGTGGCGGTGTGTAGCTGCAAAAGGTGAAACCCAAGCTACGCACTACATCTGCCCCGGAAACTGGTGGTGCAGACATGCACTCTCCGAAATCACCGGCTTCGCTAGACCAATGATCGCATCCCGCGCAGCATCGCCCATGTCCCCAGTAAAAGCGGTCGCATCGCTCTTGATAGTGGCGCTCGAAATCACTGCGAGCCCGCTCTTCCATCACGCCAATCGACTTGAGGCGCCGCCGCTCAAGCTCATCCACGGGCAAGTCTGAGAAGCGGCTCACATCATTCTCCTTCATTCATTCCCCTCCCAAGCGCGGCCAATGCCGGAGGGAGGGTTAGGCTGCTGCTTTCACGGGGGCAGCGAGAATACCGAGCGCAGGCGCCGCGCGACGAAGAGCGGTGCACGCGCGCTCGCCAGCCGCCCAAAGGCATGTACCATTGCTTGGCTGGTCCCCTGTCGAGCCATCGGGCCGGATGAACCGGACCTTAGGCATGAACAGCGCCAGATCGGCGCGCGCCCATGCGCCTTGAAACCAGCCTGCCGACGTACGATCCGGCGTGAGTGCGATGCCGTTGCCGTGTGCGAAGAATTTATCGAGCCAAGGAACCACAGAGTTGCGCCCACCGAATGGCGGGTTCATCCAGATGAAGCCGTTCCATGAAGATTCAAGGCTGTCCTTCCAAAGCCAGCGGCGATCGCCTTTTGGGTTTTGGCAAACCAGCCTGTCGCCAACCCACGAGGGGATCAGGCGTGGTGCTGCAACGTCCATGTCGAACATTTCGCCCAGCGCGTCGAAAATATAGGCCGGCGTGTACCATTCGTCGGACGCGCCTTTGGCTGCCTCCCAGTGGCTCACAAATCCCCCCGCGCGAAACCGCGCCCAGTGGCCTGGGGAGGGAGAGCCATGGGCGCGTCAGAAGTTTTCCACTTCACCCCGCCTCTGAGAGAAGCGGGCGTCATGATGGGGACAGCGGTCATGCTGCGAGCCTTTCGAGCTTGTCGGCGTAAGCGCGCACGCCCGACCATTCGTCGGCGGTCCCGGCGAACAGGCGCAGGCGATAGCGATGGTGGTTCTGGGCAAGGCTGGTGCTGTCACAGCTCAGGAACGGATAGTCCCCGCCGACTGCGACGCCGCGCAGCATGTGCAATGGGTGCCAGCTATTGCCCATAAGGGCGGCCACTTCGTCCATGCGCCGGCGGTAGGCATCGCAACCCACCGGCTCTCGCTTCGTGTCGCCTATCCAGCCAAGGCAGACGCGATCAAACCGCTCACATAGGCGAGCGAGACGATCCAGAGGCCCGTCCATATGCCAAACAGGCGCGCCGCGAGACGTTCCGAACGGCCATTCGTTGAGGAGGCCATCGTTAATCTGCGAAGGTGCCGCGGGACGATCAGGGACAACGGCCCAGCGACCAGGACGAAATAGGCGATCAGCCAGCCATTCATAATACGGGGTCCAATCCAAGCGGCCGGCGTCCATCGGATCTACGCCCGCGCGAACAGCCTGCATCCAGTAGGAAAACGCCCCGTTGTCGTACATGATGAAGGGCGCGATTGCCTCCACGTCATTGACGCTATCGGGGCGGAAGAAGCTGACGCAATATGCGCGTGCGCCCGCTGCGATAAGCGCCTCGCGTGGCGACAGAGGGGTGCCGTGATAGACGAGCGCCATCACGAGACGAACCTGGCCCGGCCGCGCAGGCTGGCTGCAATCGTGAAATGGGCCGCAGCGCGCTCAACCAGCGCAGGATCGCCAGCCTCGATAATCTCGACGGCCTTGGCCTCATGCTCGTCTGCGAGGGCGTGCCTACGGGCAGCCGTCAGGAGCAGCCGCTCCACGTCCAAAGCGACCGTCACAGCCCCACCCCGGTTTTCCAATCAGCCCGCGCCCTCAGTGCGTTTGGACGCGCGTTTTCCACACCCAGCGACAAGAAACGGCGGAAAACCGTGCCGTCGGGTAAATTTACAGGTAACCATCCCGGTTAACGCGGAATCGCGCGAATCTGCGATTGGCCCGGCGCTTGCGTAACACTCGCGCATGTTCTCTCGCATAACCCGCCTCTTCACGATCAAGACCAAGTTCGAGGCCTATCTGATCATCTATGGCCTGGCCGTCGGTGCCACCGAGCGGGGGGTGCATTACATGAAGCTCTATCCAGGCACGCTGGGACTCGTGTTCTTCGCATTGTGCCCGATTGCGGTGTTCATGGCAGGGGGCAGGATTTTGGACAGCTTCGATGTTGTGGAATGATCCGCGATTGTGCCGGGTCACGCGGGGCGCTACCCGGTTGATGGGCGGCCCAATGGGCGATGGGGAGTAGATTTTGCGCCTGTTTCCGGGAATTTTCACGACACTCGCCGCGCAGGCACTGCTTGTCTCGGTGGTGCCAGGCGGCGCGCTGGTGCTGTTCCTGCATCAGACCAGCGCATTCCAGGTGGAAGCGCGCGACCGCGACCGGCTGGAGGGATTCGCGCTCGCCGCCGCGCAGGCGGCCCGCGCTGGCCGTCCGCTCGATCAACTGGTCAATGAGCTGGATCCGCAGCGTCTTGGCGGCCGCGTCGCACTGGTGAACGCAGAGGGCCAGTTGATCGCAGGCCCCGGCGGCGCCCCCATTATGGAGCGCCCGGTCCAGGTGGAAGGCCGCACGATCGCGACTGCCCGCCTTGTCAGCCCGGCGCAGTTGACCGACGCCGACCGGCGCTATCTCGCGATCCAATATGGCGGCATCGGCTTGATCGTGTTCGCGCTATTCACCGCGATGCTGGTCGCGGCCTATGTCTTCGCGCGACGCTGGACCAAGCCGCAGCTTGAGCTCTATCGGCTCAGCCGCGAAGTCGTGCACGGCGATCACGAAATCGAGTTCGAAGAGGAGGGCCCACCCGAAACGGTGGCCACGATGCGCAACCTCCATCGCATCGCCAGCCAGTTCAATCGCCTCGAAACCGCACGCCGCACCTGGCTCGTCTCGATCTCCGACGAGCTCAAGCGCCCCGCCGAGAATATGGGCGAGCATTTCATCGAACTCTGCAAGGTCGAGCCGCCACTCCCGCCCGAACTCCTCACCGGCATCGAGGAAGACACGCACCGGCTGATTCATATGGCCGAGGATCTGAGCGCCATCGCCCTCGCCGATCTCGGCCGCCTGCCGGTTACGTTTGAACAGGTCGATCCCCGCGCGCTGATCCACAATGCGATCTGGACCCACAAGACGCGCGCCGAGGGGCTGCATGTCCGCCTGGAGACCAGCACGCTTCCCGAATATACGATCCTGGTGAAGTGGGATGGCGCGCGGATCGAGCAATTGTTCGGCGCGCTCATCGATAATTCGCTGCGCTATACGCCGCGCAACGGCCGAATCGTGCTCGGCCTGGAAAGCTCGCGCGATGCGTGGCGCCTGATCATCGACGATAATGCCCCGGGAATCGACGTGATGCTGGCGCAGCGGCTGTTCGAGCCATTTTACCGCAGCTCGAGCCGCCCGGAGGAATCAGCCGCAGCGTCCGGCCTGGGCCTCGCCACCGCGCGCGCCATCGTGGAAGCGCATCACGGCCGCATCGAAGCCAGCCGCTCGCCGATCGGCGGCCTGCGCGTCACGGTGATCCTGCCGGCAAATCCGCCCACCGCCTGATCTCCGGGAAGACCAGAAAGCCGAACCCCGCCGGGCAAAGCGCCCTGCGGGGGTTCTGCTTTGCATTGCCTCGTTGGGCGCTTGACTCTTTGTTAGGGACCAAACATCTTTGTTTGATGCCTAACAAACATGATCATAGCTTGCTCGCAAGCCTCACCAAGCGCTGCTACTTCGCTGGCCGCGCCGTCATGGACGCCGCACTACGGGCCCATGATATCGGCTCAACACAATGGTTTGTCCTGCATCATCTCGCGCTGAGCGGGCCCATGATGCAGCGCGATCTGGTCGACCTGTTGCAAGTCGAGCGGGCGACGCTGAGCGTCATCATCCGCGAATTGGTCCGTAAAGGCCTTGTCGAGCAAGTTCCGGTGGAGCGGGATGCGCGCCGCAAGATGTTGCAAATGACAGACGCGGGAAAAGCACTCTGGGACCAACTTCCCAACTTTGAGACGCTGATCCACGCAACAGCCTTTGGAGAGATCCCCGAAGCCGACATCGCCGCCGCCATTCGCGTGCTCAGCATCGCCACCGAACGTTTGACCAACCTCTCATTGAAAGGAGATCGGACATGACGATCTTGGTGACCGGTGCGACGGGCCTCGTGGGAACACGGCTGCTTCCACGATTGCTAGAGGCGGGATGGAACTGCCGCACCCTTATGCGTCGGGGAAAAAGCGCGCCGCCAGGGGTCGAGGCCGCGTATGGCGATCTGGCCGATCCCGCTTCGCTGGTCAGCGCGGTGCAGGGTGTTTCCGCAATTCTTCATCTGGCGGCGTTGTTTCGAACCCCCGATAACGACGCGATCTGGAGAGCCAATCTCGACGGAACCCGCCACCTGATCCATGCCGCAAAGGAGCATGCTCCAGCGGCGCGCTTTATCATGGCGAGCACCAGCAACATTTACGCCAGGAACGCGCCGCGTCCCGGGCGGGAGGATGATCCGGTGGATCCCCAGCTCGCCTACCCCGCCAGCAAGCTCGCAGCCGAGCGCGAACTCCGTCAAAGCGGGCTGAATTGGTCAATTCTGCGATTCGGCTTCGTCTATGGCGAGGCGGACGGTCATCTGGAATCGCTCCCGCGATATGTCGCCTCCGGCCAGGCAGCATTCCACCCCGCCGCCCGTATGAGCCTGGTCCACCACCGCGACATCGCAACGGCGGCAAACCTCGCGCTTGCGGGCGCACTGGACGGTCATGTCGTCAATATTTCCGACGATGCCCCGACCTCATTTTTCGAGCTGTTCGAACTGATTGGCGTGGAAATGCAACCATCGTCGGAGCCTCTGCCCAACCCATGGCACCTTCATATGGACAATAGCCGGGCGCGTAGTCTGGGTTTCTACCCGACCATTCCCACCGTTCACCACGCGAAAATGCAGAACATTTTCTAGCGTCCCGGCCGCGCGGTACCGGGGAAGCGTTCCGCTATGTCGCACAGCGCATTGGCCATAAAACAAAACCCCCGCCGGGCGATTTGCCCGGCGGGGGTTTTGTTTTCCAATTGGCGCGCCCGGAACGATTCGAACGTCCGACCCTCAGATTCGTAGTCTGATGCTCTATCCAGCTGAGCTACGGGCGCGCATTGGAGGGGCGTCATTAGAAGCGGAAATCGGATAGTGCAACCCCGTTGCGCGACCTTTTGCATGGGCATAGACGAACGGGCATGCGCAGCCTTGTCCTGATCGCCCTTGCCGCCCTTGCAGGCTGCACCCAGAGCGCCACGCGCCACCCCTCGTTGCTGCCCCGCGCGGCCGAATCGCAAAGCCTTGCCGAGCCGGTGCGCCCGGTGCCGGTGGCGACGCCGGACGCGGCGCTCGACAAGAAGATCGCCGATCTGGTCGGGCAGCTCGATTCGCTGGCTGCGGCGTTCAATGCCGGCGCGCAGGATGCCGAGGCGAAGATCGCCGTGGCGCGCGGCCTGCCCGAGGGGTCGGAACGCTGGCTCGACGCGCAGGCGGCGCTCTCCACGCTCGATACGCTGCGCGCACCGGCGCTCACCCTTCTTTCTGACCTGGAGGAGATGGCAATCGATCGCGGCGTGGCCGGGCTGCCACCTTATCCCGCGCTCGATGCCGCGATAGCGCGCGCAGAGGCGCTGTCGACCGCGCAGCAGGATCGCTCGGGAGCGCTCGAAGCGGCGCTGGCGGGCGCCTAGCCGAAAGCGGCCCTAATCGTTCCGCAGCGACGGGTGTAGCGCGCGCATGACGGGCAGCACAGAGGCATAGTCGTCAGTCCAGGGCGTAAAGCCCGGATAGGGCTTCATCCGCCGCCAGCCACCCCCGCGCATCACCAATTTGTCCAGCGTGCCCCGGTCGCGCGTCAGTACGATCCATTCCGATTCGCTGCCCGCGTCCATGTCCTGCTGCTCGATCGCGGTCTTGCCGTCGAGCGTTGCCGTGGCGACAAACTCCTGATCCGGCGTGTACGACATCCGCATCGCGTGCCAGCCGCCGTCGCGCGCCGCCGCCGCAACGATCGGCGCCAGCGCCATGAAGCGGTTGGAGATATGGACGAGCAACAGCCCCTTGGGGCTTAGCGCGCGGCCATAGGTGGCAAAGGCCTCGCGCGTCAAAAGGTGCATCGGCACCGCATCGGACGAGAAAGCGTCCAGCGCCAGCAGGTCGAACTCGTTGGCGGGCGCCTGCGCGATTCGCAACCGGGCATCACCGATGATGATCCGCGCATCGGGCAGGCATTGCGGAATGAAGGTGAACTTGCCCGAATCTCGCGCCAGCGAAACAACCTCAGGGTCGATCTCATAGAAGCGCCAGCTCTGGCCTGGCTGCGCGTAACAGGCGAGCGTACCGCTCCCCAGCCCGACCACGCCGATACGCGCGGCTGGCCCATATAGCTCCGGCGCAGCCAGCATCGCCTGCCCCACGCCCGATCCCGCGACATAGTAGGTGGTGGGCTGGCGCGAGCGTTCTCCCTTCAGCTGCACGCCGTGGACGGTGGTGCCGTGCGCAAGCGTGCGCTCTTCGCGCGAATCGGTGACGGTATAGACGCCGAAATAGCTGCGGGTACGCGCGTCGCTGAGCGACATCTGGATCGAACGATACCCGCCAAACAGGAACAGGGCACCCGCCAGCGCCACCATGTAGGGGGCGCGCTTCCCGGTCGCGAGAAGGCCGATCACCGCCACTGCCAGGAACGCGATCTGCTCGTGCTTTTCGCCGAGCATGCCGCCTGGGTTCGTGATGCCGATCCACCCGATCAGCATCACCGCCAGAGCAGCCGCGAAGAACTTCATCCGCACCTGCTGCGGCGTGCCGCGCCACAGACGGCCGATCGCCGGGACCAGGAATATTTGCGGCACCAGCGCACCTGCCGCCAGGATCAGCAGCGGATATTCATAGGTCCAGTCAAAGATAATCGGCGCGAGCAGTCCGGAAAAGACGCCGCCCAGCGCGCCCCCCACCGACATCGCCAGATAAAAGCCCGTCAGCCGATCCGGCGCGGGCCGCAGCTCATACATTCGCGCGTGGCAGGAGATCGCCACCATGAACAGCAGCAGCAGCCCGATCAGCGCGTTCATGTAAGCAAGGCCCTGATGCCCCGCGATCATCGTCGCGCCGAACATCAGGATCGTCACCGGCGCGAACTTGGCGAGCAGATCGGGGAAGGTGCGGTTGTCCGAAAACGCGACCGAGAAGCTCAGCAGATACAGGCCCAGCGGAAGCGCCCACAGCATCGGCACCGCGACAATATCGGTGGTCAGGAACGTGGTGGTCGCCAGCATCAGGCCAGACGGCACAAAGGCGAGCGCGATCCAGTGCAGCACCCGCAACCGCGACGGGGGTGCGCTGTCGTGCGGAACGTGCTTCTCCCCTGCCGCACCGCGCGGCAACATGGTTGCGCAGCCCGCGATCAGCAGGAAGACCAGCACATAGCCGATGGTCCACAGCCAGCTTTGCCCCTTCAGCGCGAAGCCAGGCTCGACCAGCACGGGATAGGCTATCAGCCCGCCAAAGCTGCCGATGTTCGATGCCGCATAAAGCGCATACGGGTCGCGCCCCCCCGTCGCCACGCTGTACCAGCGCTGGAGCAACGGCGCCTGGGCCGAGATCGCGAAGAAAAGCGGCCCGATCGAAGCACCGAACAGCCACGGTACCCAAAATGCCGGCTCGGCATCGGCGGGCAGGTCCATCGCAATCAGCCCGATGGGAAGCCAGAAGGCGGCAACCGCGAGCACGCCCAGATGGATCCATGCCTGCATCCGGGGCGGTACCCGCCCCAGCCAGTGCGCATAGGCATATCCGCCCAGCAGCAGCGCCTGATAGACCAGCATGGCCGAGTTCCACACCGCCGGCGCGCCGCCGAGCTTGGGAAGCGCCATCCGCGCCACCATCGGCTGGACCAGGAAGAGCAGGAAGGACCCGGTCAGGATCGCGACGACGAACAGCCAGTGAAGCCGGTTACGGGGTGGGGCCTCGGCTTCGCGTTCGTCGATCATGCGCAAATACTCCCCCGCCCTTAAGGCTTAGCCGCGCTGGCTTGCCCCGCGAT
Organism: Sphingomonas soli NBRC 100801; assembly: GCF_001591025.1. Taxonomy (GTDB): domain Bacteria; phylum Pseudomonadota; class Alphaproteobacteria; order Sphingomonadales; family Sphingomonadaceae; genus Sphingomonas; species Sphingomonas soli. The sequence continues at coordinate 295,698 of NZ_BCTZ01000003.1, read as the reverse complement.
GAACGTCAAGGCTTCCTGATTCGGTAGGTGACGTGCGGCTTCAGCCGGTCGATCGCCAGCGGATGATTGAAATCATCTTCTGGGCAGCGGGTCATGCCCAGCCGCTCCATCAGGCCCCAGCTGCGCACATTGCCATTATGCGTGATCGCGGCGACCGACTCGACGCCGTTCGCCCACGCCCAGTCGAGACTCGCCTGCGCCGCCTCGCGCGCATAACCCTGCCCCCAATGCTCGAAGGCGAGCCGCCAGCCGATCTCGACCTCGCCTTCGATCGGCGTATCGGCCGCGCCGGGCTTGAGCCCGCAAAAGCCCAGGAACGCGCCGTCCGTGCGCCGCTCCATCGCCCAGAAGGTGAAGCCATTCGCGGCCAATATGCCCTGGAAGCGATCGATCAGTGCGTCGGTTTCCTCCCGCCACAGCAGCGGCCCCAGCGTCGCCATTACGCGCTCGTCCTGCCCCATGGCATGAAAGGGTTCGCGGTCGCGATCTTCCCAACCGCGCAGGATCAACCGCTCGCTCTGAATCATGCCGGGCGATCCACGGCATAGACAACGGTGCGGCGCATCGGATCGTCGGCCGCATATAGCGGATGCTCGAAATCCATATCGGCCAGATGCCGCATCCCGAGCCGCACCATCAGCGCGCGGCTGCCGGCATGTTCCGAACTGGTGATCGCCACGACGCGCTTCTCGGGGCGGTTGGCCCACGACCAGTCGAGCGCGGCCCGCGCGGCCTCTCCGGCCAGCCCCTTGCCCCAATAAGGCTTGTCGAAGATCCAGCCGATCTCCAGTTCGCCGCGGATCGGCAGGTCCTCTGCTCCGGGCTTGAGGCCGCACAGCCCGATCACCGCGCCGTCATGCTCCACCGCCCAGAAGCCCAGCCCCTGCGCACGATAGCCTTCATGCCGGTCGAGGCTGGCCCGCGCGCTCTCGATCGTGGGATCGCGCACCAGCTGCGCCATCACATCGGCATCGCTCAGCATGCGCAGCAGCGCGTCCCGGTGGCGCGCTTCGGGCGCCGTCAGGATCAGCCGTTCGGTGCGGATCGCTGCGGGCTGGCTCATGCCCCCAGCAGCTTGGCCGCCAGCGGCGCATGATAGGTCAGCACGCCCGAGCAGCCCGCGCGCTTGAACGCCATCAGCGTCTCCATCACCAGCGCTTCGCGCTCGCTCGCCCCTGCAGCGGCCGCCGCTTCGATCATCGCATACTCGCCGCTCACCTGATACGCGAACACCGGCACCTGGAACTCGCTCTTCACGCGCAGGATGATGTCGAGATAGGGCAGCCCGGGCTTCACCATCACGCTGTCTGCGCCCTCGGCGATGTCGAGCGCCACTTCGCGCAGCGCTTCCTCGGCATTGGCGGGGTCCATCTGATAGGTCTTCTTGTCGCCCTTCAGCAGCCCGCGCGACCCGACGGCGTCGCGGAACGGGCCATAGAATGCAGACGCATATTTGGCGGCGTAGGCCATGATCTGCACGTTGACGTGCCCGCCCTGCTCCAGCGCCTCGCGGATCAGGCCGATCCGCCCGTCCATCATGTCGCTCGGAGCAACAATATCCGATCCTGCCTCCGCCTGCACCAGCGCCTGCTGCGCCAGCACCTCGGCGGTCGCGTCATTCAGCACATAGCCGTTCGCATCGACCAGCCCGTCATGCCCGTGCGCGGTATATGGATCGAGCGCCACGTCGGTGAGCACGCCGATCTCCGGCACGGCATCCTTGATCGCCCGGATCGCCCGGCACATCAGATTATCGCGGTTAAGCGCCTCGCGCCCATCCTCGCTGCGCAGCCCGGCGGGCGTGTTCGGAAACAGCGCAACACAGGGAATGCCCAGCGCCGCGGCCTCTTTCGCCCGCTTCGCAATATCCGCCACAGACCAGCGCGAGACGCCCGGAAGCGATCCGATCGGCTCCTCTGCGTCGCCTTCGGTCACGAAGAGCGGCCAGATCAGGTCCGCAGGGGTCAGCACGGTCTCGGCATGCATCCGGCGGCTCCACGCGGAAGCGCGGGTGCGACGAAGGCGTAGTGCAGGATATTGGCTCATCGCGCGGCTTTTGCGGCACGCTGCCCGGCTAGGCAAGCCTCAGGCGGCGGCTTTGCGACGGCGCCGCCAGCGCATCGCGACCAGCCCGGCCGCGCCCAGTGCGAACAGGCCGACCGTGCCTTCCGGAACCGGCGTGGGCGTCCCGCCGCCCGGGGGCGTGCCCGGCGGGGTGTACCCGCCGGTATAGGTGCCCAGATGGAATTCGCCGTTCTGGACAAGGCTGCCGAACACCGCCGATCCCTCGATATAGTTCCCGGTATTGGCTGCCGCATTTGGAGCCAGCACCGAGCCGCCCCAGGCCGTGCTCGACTTGAGCGTCGTCGCGTCCGGGAAATTCCAGATCACGTGCTCGCCAAGCCCCTTGGTGCCGCCCAGGAAATTGTCGTTCAGGTTGATATTGGTGCCGCTGACGTTGACGATCGCGGTGTCCGCCCCATTCAGGTTGAACTGGATCTCGCCAATCCTGTCGAGATCGGCGCTGCTGATGTTGAACACCGCGACGCCCTTCGCGTCCGGCTGCGCGTTGAACGTGCCGCGATTGCCGCTGATCGTGAGCTGGCTGTTCGCATCCAGCCCCTTCATGTCGGTCGAAAGGTTGCCCATGCTGGAGGTCAGCAGGCTCTTCTGCTGCTCCAGGCCGATGCGGAACGCAGGGTCGCTGGTGCCCAGGCCCGACTGCACCGTGTTCTGGTTGACGTTGGTGTTCGAGATCGTGCCCCCGACCTTCACCGTCTGGGGCGCGCCGTTGAGGTTGAACCCGCTATTGACGTTGCCGCCGATCACCGCGCCCGAACCGTTGTTGAGGTTCTTGTGCCCGCCATCGACATTGCCGACCACGGTGAGGCCCGGCGTGCCATATTGCGACTTCGCCGGCTCCTTGATGTTGTAGTTGGACGAATTGCCGCTCAGATTGCCGCCCACGAACGTGCGCCCTTCCACCTCGGACGAGGACTGGAGGTCGCCCAGCACGATCAGGTTCCACTCCTTCAACGCATCGACGCCGGTAATCTGGGCGGACGCCGGGTTGGCGGCGAGCGCGATGCACGCGCCGCCGATGGCGAGAAGGGTCTTGATACGCATGGTACGCGGCACTCGATCTATTGAAAATCGACCGCCGCTTACACCGGTGTAAGCAACAGTGTAATCCGCGAAAATGGTTAACCAGCGTCCCGCTGCCGGACACATCCGTTTCCGTTTAGCCAAGCCTGCTCAAAGCCGCAGACAGGCGCTCCGCTTCGGCAGCCTTTTCCGCATGGTCGGCCCGCGCCTTCTCCACTGCCTCGGGCTTGGCCCGCTCGACGAAGCTGGGGTTGTTCAGCCGCCCGGCCAGCCCATCCCGCTCCTTCTCCGCCGCCGCGATCGCCTTGGTCAGGCGCACGCGCTCGGCTTCGAGATCGACCACGCCCGCGATCGGCAGCACGAAGGTCGCTTCGTCCACCACGATCTGGAGCGACCCGCCGGCTGGGGCTTCGCCTTCGGCCTGATCGACGCGCGCAAGCCGCGCCAGCGCCGCCGTTTGACGCACCAGCCGCGCCGAAGTCTCCGCCGAAGCATCGCGCACATGGATGGGCAGCCGCGCCCCTGGCGGCACGTTGAGCTCGGTCCGCGCCGCGCGGATCTCGCTTACCAGCCGGATCAGCCAGTCGATCTCCTTCGCCGCCTCCGGATCGAGCGCGCGCGCATCGGCCATCGGCCACTTCGCGACGATCAGCTCGCGCTCTCGCGTTCCCATCTTCGACCAAAGCTCTTCGGTGATGAAGGGCATGAACGGGTGGAGCATCACCAATATCTGGTCGAGCACCCAGCCTGCCACCGCGCGCGTCTCGTCAGCGCCTTCCGCGCCTTCGCCCTGCAGCACCGGCTTGATCAGCTCCAGATACCAGTCGCAGAAGCGGCTCCAGGTGAACTGGTAGATCGTGTTCGCCGCCTCGTCGAAGCGCAGGTCGGCCAGCGCGAGATCGAGCGCCTGCACGGTCGCCACCGTCTCCGCGATGATCCAGCGATTGACCGCCAGCTCCGCCGCGGGCGGCTCGATCGTGCTGCTCGCGCCGATCCCGTTCGACTGGGCAAAGCGCGCCGCATTCCACAGCTTCGTCGCGAAGTTGCGGTATCCCTCGATACGCCGCTCATCCATCTTGATGTCGCGGCCCTGGCTTTCCATCGCCGCCATGAAGAAGCGCAGCGCATCCGCGCCATATTGGTCGATCAGACCCAGCGGATCGACCACATTGCCCTTCGATTTGGACATCTTCGCCCCGTCCGGCGCGCGGACAAGACCGTGGAGATACAAAGTCTTGAACGGCACTTCCTTCAGGAAATGCAAACCCTGCATCATCATCCGCGCATCCCAGAAGAACAGGATGTCGAAACCGGAGATCAGGACGTCATTGGGATAACGGTTCCGCCATTCGCCCTCGTCAGGCCAACCCATCGTCGCGAACGGCCAGAGCGCGGAGGAGAACCAGGTATCGAGGACGTCATTGTCCTGCCAGAGGAGGACCTTCTTCTGGTCTATGTTGCTGGCATAGGCGGCAGCTTCGTCACGACTCGTGACCACAATCTCACGATCACCATAATACTCGCGAGCAAGAGCGATTAGTTCGGCTTCGTCATTCGCCACGAAGTGCTTGGTGTCGAAAGAAGGGATCAACGCGCCGTTGTTGGTGTGGGGCCCAAACCAAGCCGGAATCCGGTGCCCCCACCAAAGCTGCCGCGAGACGCACCATGGCTGGATGTTCTCCATCCAGTTGAAATAGGTCTTCTCCCAGCTCTTCGGCACGATCTTGGTCGCGCCGGAGCGCACCGCCTCGATCGCCGGCTTGGCCAGCGTCGCCGCATCGACATACCATTGATCGGTCAGCCACGGCTCGATCACCACGCCCGAACGATCGCCAAAGGGTGTCGCTATCACGCGCGGCTCGGCGTCATGCTCCGCGCCATCCTTGTCGACATGCGGGATCAGATAGCCCTCGGCCTTGAGCCGCTCGACCACCGCCTTGCGCGCCGCAAAGCGTTCCATGCCAAGCAACTCTTCGGGGATCATCCCGTCGGCGGTTTGCGTCACATGCGCCTTGGCATCGAGCATGTTGAGCATCTCGGCCGGCTTGAAGCCCGCGCGCTTGCCCACTTCGAAATCGTTGAAATCATGCCCCGGCGTGATCTTCACCGCGCCCGAACCCAACTCGGGATCGGCATGTTCGTCGGTGACGATCGGGATCAGGCGGCCCGTGATCGGCAGCTTCACCTGCTTGCCGACCAGCGCCGTGTATCGCGCATCGTCCGGATGAACCGCCACCGCCATATCGGCCAGCATCGTCTCGGGCCGCGTCGTCGCCACCTCGATATGCCCGCTGCCGTCCGCCAGCGGATAGCGCAGCCGCCAGAAGCTGCCCTTCACATCACTCGTCTCGACCTCAAGATCGCTGATCGCGGTGCCCAGGCCCGGATCCCAGTTCACCAGGCGCTTGTCGCGATAGAGCAGCCCCTGCTTGTACAGATCCACGAACACCTTGAGCACGGCTTTCGAAAAGCCTTCGTCCATGGTGAAGCGTTCGTTCGCCCAATCCATCGAGCAGCCGAGCCGCTTGAGCTGGCCCATGATCGCACCGCCGCTCTCGGCCTTCCAGTCCCAGACCTTCGCGACGAACTCGTCGCGCGTGAAATCGGTGCGCTTCTGTTGCTGTGCGTTAAGCTGGCGCTCGACCACCATCTGCGTCGCGATGCCGGCATGGTCCATGCCCACCACCCAGCGTGCATCCTTGCCCTTCAGCCGGGCATGGCGGACCAGAATGTCCTGCAGCGTGTTATCGAGCGCATGGCCGATATGCAGGCTGCCCGTCACGTTGGGCGGCGGATTTACGAGGGTCCAGGGATCGGCACCCGGCCGCTCGGGCGCGAACAGGCCCTTGTCTTCCCAATGGCCATACCAGCGGGATTCGATTTCGGCGGGGTCGAAGGTTTTCGGAAGCTCGGACATGCGGCGGCTTTAGCGAGGTGTGCACGACATGCACAAGCCACCCACCGCCATCCCAGCGAAAGCTGGTATCTCAGCCCGTGGGGACCCGCTTCCGCTGGGGCGCCGAAGCGTTTCGCTCCCCCACCCGTCATCCCAGCGAAAGCTGGGATCTCAAGCCACAAGGACGCACGTGCGGCGCGAGGCCCCAGCTTCCGCTGGGGCGACGAAGCACTTCGCCCTCCCCACCCGTCATCCCAGCGAAAGCTGGGATCTCAAGCCACGAGGACCCGCTTGCGGCGCGAGGCCCCAGCTTCCGCTGGGGCGACGAAGCATTTCGCCTCCCCCATCCGTCATCCCAGCGAAAGCTGGGATCTCAAGCCACGAGGACGCACTTGCGGCGCGAGGCCCCAGCTTCCGCCGGGGCGACGAAGCATTTCGCTCCCCTCACCCCGCCGTCATCCCAGCGAAAGCTGGGATCTCATGCCGCGAGGACGCCCGCGCGACGCTCACTTCGCCGTCCACTTCCCCATCCAGCCCAGCACCTCGCCATACCATTGCATCGAGTTCTTGGGCTTGAGCACCCAGTGGTTCTCGTCCGGGAACACCACCAGCTTCGACGGGATCTCGCGCCGCTGGAGCGCGGTGAAGCTCGCCAGCCCCTGGGTATAGGGGATGCGGAAGTCCTTTTCGCCGGTGATCACCAGCATCGGGGTCTTCCACTTGTCGACATGGTTCACCGGGTTCCATTTCTCATAGGCGGCGGGATCTTCGTAATAGGTCTTGCCGCCATGCTCCCATTCGTCGAACCACAGTTCCTCGGTCTCGTAAGCCATGGCGCGCGCATCGAACACGCCGTCATGCTGGACGAGGCAATTGAACTTGTCCGGCCACTGGCCCGCGATCCAGTTCATCATATAGCCGCCATAGGAAGCGCCGAGCGCGCAGGCATTGTTGCCGTCGAGCCAGGTGAACTTCTGCTCGGCCGCGGCCAACCCCTTCTGGAGGTCCTCCAGCGGCCAGCCCCCCCAATTGTTGCGGATGTCGTCGGTGAATTTCTGGCCGTATCCGGTCGAGCCGTGGAAATCGACCGTCACCACCGCATAGCCCGCGCCCGCGAACACCGCAGGGTTCCACCGGTACGACCAGCTATTGTTCATCGATCCCTGCGGCCCGCCATGGACGATGAACGCCACCGGAGCCTTCTCGCCGTCCTTCAGGCTCGCCGGCTTGGCGACATAGCCCCAGACCTGATCGTTGTTCGCGCCGGTGAAGCTGAAGCGCTCCACCTTGGGGAAGTCCACGCCCGCCAGCTTTGCCGCGTTGACCGAGGTCAGCCGCTCCTGCGTCTTGCCGCTCAGCCGATAGAAATCGTCGGGCGCGGTCAGGCTGTTCATGCTGAAAACAACGCCGTTCCGCGTAGGCACCACCGCCGATACCACGCCCTGCTGGGTCAGCCGCGTTACCTTGCCGCTCTTCGGATCGACCATGAAGATCGGCTCTTCCTGCGTGTCCTGCGCGGTCACATAAATCGTCTTGCCGTCCGGTGCCCAGTTGATGCTCGCCACCGACCGGTCCCAATCCCTGGTCAGCGCGCGCGTCGTGCCCGTCGTCAGGTCGCGCAGCATCAGCACCTGCCGGTCGGCCTCATAGCCCGCGCGCTCCATCGAGAAATAAGCGAGCCATTTGCCATCGGGCGAAACGGTGGGGAGATTGTCCATGCCCTTATTGGCCGCAGTCAGGTTCACCGGTGCGGCCGATCCGTCGGCGGGTACGGAAAAGATATCCAGATTGGTCGAGATGGCCTCGATCCGCCCCGCCTCGCGCAGGGTGAAATAGACGGTCTTGCTGTCCGGGCTCCACGCCAGTTCCTCGCCGCCGCCAAAGGGCTTGGACGGGGTGTCGCCGATCAGTTGCGGCGCGAGCGCGATCGACTGGGTCGGGTTGGAAACCGGCAGCACGAAAAGCTGCGAGCGCTCGCCATTCGACCATGTGTCCCAGTGGCGCACGAAGAGCTGGTCATAGATTCGCGCCGATCCGGCGTTTTCGGCCTTCTTGACCTGCGCGGGCACGATCGTAGGCGCGCCGGGCCTGCGATCGGCCCAGACCAGCAGCTTCTTCCCATCGGGCGAAAGCTTGAACCCGCTGAACCCGCCCGCGGGGGTCGCGACCACCGCCTGCTCGCCGCCGGTGACCGCGATCGCGCGCACGCTGTCATCACCGCCCTTGTCCGATTGGAAATAGATGCGGCCATCCGCACCGAATTGCGGGCCGGTTTCGTTAACGTCCGCCTCGGCCACCAATTTCTCGGGCACCGCGCCCTTTTTCGTCAGGTCGAGCTTCCAAAGGTCGAAGCGCCCGCGATTGGCGGTCAGGTCGGTCTCGCGCTGCTGCCACACCAGCCATTTGCCGTCGGGCGACACGGTCGGCGCGCCGACGCGCGATAGCTGCGCCACGTCTGCGATGGTGAGGTCACGGGCCGTGGCGGGAACGGCGGCGAAGGCGAGCGCAACGCCCGCAAGGAGGAGATGCTTCATGACCCGCAGCTAAAGCAGATGGTTGCAGGAGTTACAATCCACCAGCGGCCACCAACCGTCACCCCAGCGAAAGCTGGGGTCTCAAGCCGCTGGGGCGTTCTTGCTTCACGAGATCCCAGCTTTCGCTGGGATGCCGGACTGTGATCAGTCCCGCCCGGTAATCCGCGAAATTTCCTTCGCGACCATCGATTCGACAACGCGCGGCAGATTCGCGTCCAGCCATTCGCTCAGCATCGGCTTGAGCATCTCGCGAACCATGCCCTCCAGCGTATCCGATCCCGGAACGTCGGGCTTCACGACCATCCGCGACAGCGCCTCGAGCGGCACGCGCGTCGCTTCGGCGGTGCGGTCCGAAAGGATCGGCTCCGCAGCCCGCACGGGCTCCGGCGGCGTCGGCGAACCCATTGGCATCGGCTTTTCCTGCGGTATTACAGGGAGTTCTTCGGCAACCGGATCGCTGAGTTCGAGCACTTCGTCCACGTCGGCGCGCGGCGCGGGTGCGCCGGTGCCGCGCCCTCTGCGGGTACGCGTAGCCACCGCCGCATCGCCCTCTTCGGCGATGATGCGTTTGATGGACGAGAGGATCTCCTCCATCGACGGCTCGGTGCTGATATCCCCCATCCGGTGCCTACTCCCAAATAGCCCCGGAGCGCTCAATCAGGGATTTGTACCGGTCGTGTCAACCGGGCGCTGCAACAGCGGGTCCAGCGGAGCGGTCACGGCCGGGCTCTGGGTCGGGGTTCCGCGCGTGCTGGTGCCCACCGCCTGGGGGTCCTTGTCATCGCTCCAGTCCCAGCTCTTGCCGCGCACGCGCTTGTAATTCGCGACCGGATCGTAGAGCGGCCCGCCTTCCAGCCCCAGATCCTCCGCCTCGGCGCGGCCCATCACTGCAAGCAGGGTGAAGCCCGCGACATAGGCGTCGCGCTCGGCGGTCACATAATTGACCTGCGCGTTGAGCAACTCCTGCTCGGCATTGAGGATGTCGAGGATCGTGCGCGTGCCCACGCTGTTCTCGGCGCGAACGCCTTCCAGCGAAAGCCGGTTGGCCTCGACCGCGACGCGCGACGATTCGATGACGCGCAGCGCCGATTTATAGGTGGCGAAGGCCGAGCGGGCCTGCGCGATCACGCCGCGTTCGGCGAAGGTCACGCCTTCGATCGCGGCCGCGCGCCGGGCCTGCGCCTGGCGAACCTGCGCAGCCGGACGGCCGCCCTGGAACAGCGGCAGCGTCAGGTTCGCGCCGAGCGTGGTCGAAAAGCCGTCAGCCGGCGTCCGCGAGCCCGCGGGTAGCGCCGCCTGATTCGGCACCGAACCCAGATAATTATAATAGTCGCCGCCCACGCCCAGGCTTACCTTGGGCAGGCGCCCGGCCTTGGCGACGTCGATGTCGAACTTGGTCGCGTCGCGGTTCTTCTGCGCGGCTTCCAGGTTCGGATTGTTGGCCAGCGCCGTATCCTCGGCCACGGTCACGTCGTCGGGCAGGTTGGGCAGCGCCGGCGGCTGCGCGAGCACGCCGGGGGGCATGCCGATCACGCGGATATAATTCTCGCGGCTGCCGATCAGCCGCGCCTCGGCCTGGCGGAGCTGGCTCTCGGCCAGCGCCAGCCGCGCTTCGGACTGCGCCACGTCGGTGCGGGTCAGGTCGCCCACTTCGAAGCGGTCGCGCGTCGCCTGCAGGTTCACCGTCAGCGCGCGCACGTTGAGCTGGTTCAGGCGCACGATCGATTCGTCGCGCAGCACGTCCACATAGGCGGTCACCGCCTGCGTGAAGATCTCGGCTTCGGCGCCGCGCAGATTGGCGCGCCCCGCCTCGACCCGGGTTTCCGCCGCGCGCACCGAATTGCGCACCGATCCGCCGCTATAGAGCGGCACCGACACATCCAGACCCAGCGTGCCGCGGCGCGACGGCGCCAGCGGGTTCGAATCGGTGTCATAGATGCCGTTGCTGAATCCTGCGGACGAACTGACGCCGGGCAGCCCCTGCGAACGCGCGATCGGCACATTCTCGTCATTGGCGCGCAGCGTGGCGCGCTCGCCCTGCAGATCCGGATTGGTGTTGTACGTGGCGACCAGCGCGTCGCGCAGCGTCGTCGTCGGCTGCGGGGCCGGCGCTGACGTCGTCACCGTTACGGTCTTCTCGGTGCCTGCGCGCGTCGTCACGGTCTGCGCGGCAGCGGGCGCGGCGATCGCGGTCAGGCTCGCGCCTATAAGCAGAGTGGAAAATCGCATCTTCTTTGTCTTCTTAAATCAGAATTGAAAGGTCCGTAGGCGTACGAAACCGGGAAGAATGGCGCACTCGATGTCCAGAAAATCCACCATGCCAAAGCCGCCCGGCGTGCGATGGCCAATGGCAAGCCGGGTCACGCCCCGATCGACCATGCCGGAGACTGCGCGGCCGCCGGGCTTGATCTGCGAAACCAGTTCTTCGGGAAGCTGTTCCACCGCGCCGTCGATTACGATCAGGTCATAGGGAGCCTTCGCCGCCCAACCCTGGTTCAGCGGGCCGCTGACCAACTCGACATTGGCGAAACCCGCCAGCGCTCCGCGCGCCACGGCGATGAGCGAATCATCCTCCTCCAGCGCGACCACGGAAGCCGCCAGCCCCGAAAGCAGCGCCGCAGCATAGCCGCCCGCCGCGCCGATCAGGAGAACATGGTCTTCAGCGCGCACCTGCGCCTCGGTCAGCAGCCGCGCGGTCGCCAGCGGGCTGTTGTGCTTGCGGCCATTGCCCAACGGAAGCAGCGTATCGCGATAGGCGATCGCGCGGTGCTCGGGCGGCAGGAACGCTTCACGCGGCGTACGCGCCATCACCTCAACGACGCGCGCGTCGCTGACTGCGTTCGTCCGCAGCTGGCTTGCCACCATGGCATGGCGCATCGCCTCGCGATCAGCTTCGACGGGCGCGGATTCAACCGAGGGGGTCATCATAACTCCGCTGTTGTCGCACAGCCGTGTTAGCCATGCAATACACTTGTTGGTTTCGGCGCTTGTATCGCCTCCGAACCATCTCGCCAAGCAAAGTAAGCCGCAATTTTTGCAGTGCAATGTTGACAGCGGGCAAGTGCCCTGCGCATTCCCCGCCGCCTGCCCGGATGGCCCGATGGCGGAGTGGTGACGCAGAGGACTGCAAATCCTTGCACCCGGGTTCGATTCCCGGTCGGGCCTCCATCCATGCCGGACACGAAAAAGCGCCCGCGGAGCAATCCGCGGGCGCTTTTCGATTCGGCCCCAGCGCCTTAGCGGCGATAGCCGCGGCGGCTGTTGTTGCAATTGCCGCGATCGATCTCCCGGCCCAGCAGCGCACCTGCGCCCGCGCCGACGATCGTGCCGGTGCCGCTGCGCTGGTCGTAATAGCCGCTGCCACGGCCGATCTCGCCGCCGAGCAGCGCGCCCAGCACGCCGCCGACGATCGCGCCGGTGGTGCCGCTGCCGCAACGCTGCGGGGCCCGGCGATGGTTGCGATAGCCGCGATCGTCATAGCGGCGGTCATAATTGTCGTAGCGGCGATAATCGCGCTGATAGCCGCGGCTGTCATATTGCGAATAGCCATAGCGGTCCTGCGCGGCGGCGGGAGTAGCCGAAAACCCCGCGAGGGCGACGCTGGCGGTCAGTGCGGCTGCGAAAAGCTTCTTCATCGTCATTCTCCTCCGGGGCCTACCGTTGGGCGTGCCCGTTGGACCGCTTCTAGGGTTGCGGAGGTGCAACGATCCTGAACGATGCTGTTAGCCAACGTTCACCTAACGCCCGTCCGCTGTTGCATCCGCGCCACTCGCCGCCCGGAAACCACGCTTGGCCGATCCCGTTACGACCCGTCTGCGGAACAAACCACGATTCCCGCCCGTTGATTCCACGATTGGTAAGGGAGACGGCCCATGTACGATTTCGGAATCCGCCAAGCCCATTCCGGCTATCGAGTCGCCTATCGTCCGAACGAAACCAACCATTGTCCCGGCTGCGGAAATTCGCAGTGGATGCTCGGGCGCATGACCGCCGAATGCGCATTCTGCGCCACCGCCCTGCCCCTGATCGCCGGTGGCGTCTCCGGGATCAGCGCGCTGCGCAACCGCCCCTGCAGCGTGCCCCTCGCCGCATGACCGACCTGTCCGTAACTTCGCCCGTCGAGCGCGTCGCCCGCGTGATCGCAGCCGAAGCCCTGAGCGCCAACGCTCAGGGTGAGGATAGCAGCGCCAGCGGCATGGTCGATGCCGTATGGAGCGAAGAGATCGACCGCGCCCGCGCCGTCCTCCGCACCCTCCGCGAGCCAACCCCCGCGATGGTGCATGCCGGCCAGGGCGCAGGCAGCAGCCCCGCCGAAATCTGGAGCGCCATGATCCAGGTCGCTTTGAAAGAATAGCCCCGGAGCGCGCGGGACTCACTCCGCCGCCCAAACAACGCGGAGCGCCAACTCCTCCAATTCGTCACCCCGGCCTTGTGCCGGGGTCCACCGCGCCACACAGGAAAAGCTGTCGCGTTGATCGGAAGCCACGCCCGCAGCCCGTCATCCCCGCGAAAGCGGTGCTAAGAACCGCAAGACTTCCACGCGAAACCCGGTGGATCCCGGCACAAGGCCGGGATGACGATCGGGGGTGTGCGAAACCCATTCCTCCCCCAACTGGGGAGGGGGACCGCGCCCGAAGGGCGTGGTGGAGGGGGCGCCCCAAGCACACCGCCCGCCCCCGCTCCCAAAGCATCGCATTTGCACCGCCGCGCACAGCCGCTATTGCGCGCGCATGACCGCGCTGACGCTCTACAATTCGCTTTCCCGCAGCCTCGAGGCTTTCGCGCCGCTCGATCCCGCCAGAGGCGTCCGCGTCTATTCGTGCGGGCCGACGGTCTATAACTACGCCCATCTCGGCAATCTGCGCGCCTATGTCTTCACCGACACGCTGAGCCGCGTCCTCACCTGGAAGGCCAAAGAAAACGGCTGGGGCGCCCTCACCCATGTCATCAACATCACCGATGTCGGCCATCTCACCAGCGACGCCGATGCCGGCGACGACAAGATGGAGGCCGCTGCCAAGGCGCAGGCCAAGAGCATCTGGGATATCGCCGCGCATTATACCGCCGCGTTCAAGCAGAACATCGCCGATCTCAACATCCGCCAGCCCACGCGCTGGTCGGTCGCGACCGATCATATCGAGGAGATGATCGACTTCGCGAAGAAGATCGCGCCCGAACATTGCTACGAGCTCGATAGCGGCCTCTATTTCGATACCAGCACGGTCGCCGATTATGGCCGCCTCGCCGGCGCGCAGGACGATGTTCGCGAGGGCCGCATCGATCCCGTCGCCGGCAAGCGCCATCCGCAGGATTTCGCGATCTGGCGCAAATCGCCCCCCGGTGAGCAGCGCCAGATGGAATGGGATTCGCCCTGGGGCATGGGTGCACCGGGCTGGCATCTCGAATGCTCGGTGATGAGCATCAAATATCTCGGCGCGCCGTTCGACATCCACACCGGCGGCATCGATCACCGCGAGATCCACCATCCCAACGAAATCGCGCAGAACCAGGCATTCTGCGGCTGCTCGGACAGCGGCGCGCATTTCTGGATGCACAACAACTTCCTGGTCGATCGCGGCGGCAAGATGTCGAAGTCCAAGGGCGGTTTCACCACGCTCCAGTCGCTGATCGACGCGGGTGTGCACCCGCTCGCCTATCGCCTGCTGTGCATCCAGGCGCATTATCGCAGCGAACTCGAATTCTCAGCCGAGAACCTCGCCGCCGCGCTCACCCGCCTCAAGCGCCTCGTCATGACCGTCGCCAACCTCAAGGCGCGCGCGAACGGCGAAGGCAGCGCCCCGCAGACCTGGCTCGATCGCCTCGACGAAGCCGTGTCCGACGATCTCAACACGCCCAAGGCGCTGCCGATCCTCGACGAACTGCTCGCCGACAAGCGCACTTCGGTCGAGGACCGCCTGGCCGCGCTCGCCCGCTTCGACGAGGTGCTGGGGCTCAACCTGCTGACGATCGGCCGTGGCGATCTGCGCGTGCGCCCCGCAAATGCGAGCATCACCGCCGAGGAAATCGAAGCCCGCCTGACCGAGCGCAAGGAAGCCCGCGCCAACAAGGATTTCGCCCGCTCCGACGCCATCCGCGACGAACTCGCGCTGGCCGGTGTCGAGGTAATGGACGGCGATCCGCTGGGCTGGGACTGGAAACCCGCGCTCTAGCCCCAGCGCGCACCCCAACCCCACACCGTCACCCCGGCCCCCGTGCCGGGGTCCACCAGGCACCTTGCGCGCCGCTCGATCCGCCTGCGCCACGCTTGCCGAGCGGTGGATCGCGGAACAGGTCCGGGATGACGAAGGAGGAGATACAACGCCTCCCTCTACCCGTCACCCCGGCCCCCGTGCCGGGGTCCACCAGGCACCCCGCGCGCCGCTCGAGCCGCCTGCTCCACGTTTGCCGAGAGGTGGATCCCGGAACAGGTCCGGGATGACGTGGAATGAGGAAACCGCACCCCGTTCCCGCCACCAGTCTCATTCCTCCGCCGCGGAACGCGCCGGATAAAATCCAGACACTCGTGCATTACATACTCCGATCACCATTCGGAGAGCATGCCCATGAAGACCCTGCCCCTCGTCTCGCTCACAGTGATGCTCGCGCTCGGCGCGTGCAACGGCACTCCCCAAACCACCGACAATGCCTCGGTGAACGTCGCCGATGCCGTCGCGCTCGACAATTTCTCCGACGACGATGACGATGAAGTCGCCGTGGTCGAGGACGTCGCCGGTGCCCCTGCGGTCGTGGTTCCCGCTGTTCCCAAGCCTGCCGCCAGCGCGCCCGCCGCCGAAAAGGCACCGCTCACCGACGCAGCGAAGATCGAGGAGGAAATCCGCGGCGGTCGTAACATCAAGCGCATCCGCCACGGCGATGGCTGGGCATGGATGCGCGACGGCAGGATCCTGCGCACCGCAGATGATGATGGCGATAACGTCGCCTATTTCCGTGGCGGCGAGACCCGGCCCTTCTTCGTCCAGCGCGAAGGCCGCTCCTTCGCCTATCAGGGCGACAAGCCGGTCCGCGAATTTGATCGTGACGGCCGTGGCAGGACGCCGGATGCCGATCGCACCCGCGAAGCCAACGAAGCGGCGCGCGAGGCACGCGAGCAACGCGAACGGGCGGAGCGCGCCCGCGAAAGCGCGACACGCCCCGATCGGGACCGCAACACCCCCGGCCGCGATCGCCCTGGCCGCGACCGTCCGGAGGCAACGCCCACGCCAACCCCCAGCCCCAGCGCCACGGCCACCCCGCGCGGCCCTACCCGTGACCGCGATCGCGTACGTACCGACCGCCCGGCCGAATGGCAGGGCAAGGATCGCCCGCGCCCCGAGCCGCAATAACGGCTCGGTCCGCGCCTCAGCCGTTGGTCGCTTTCCAGTTCTTGAGCTGTTCGTTTAGCTCGATGCGCCAGCGGTTGGCGGCCTTTTCCAGGACCATCGCAGCACTCGTCTCCAGGCCGTACTGTCTATCGGCTGCAAGGGCGCGTCGCCATTGCCCACCACCTGCTGAAAACGCTGCCAGTCCTGATCCTTGATGCAGCCCGTTCCCGGCTTGATCGAGCAACGATACGCGCTGAAGAACTTCACATGGCCAACTGCGGCGTAGAAATCGCTGCCCTCGTCATAGGTCCATGGCGTTTTGGACCGGTAATTTTTGAGGCAGGCTACAAAGCGGTCATGCTCCGCGCGCCGCTTTTCGACCAGCGGCATGGAATTCGCCTGCAGCACCATCGGCTTCAGATCGAACCGTCCACAGCTCCAAGCAGCACCACCCCATATAAACGCACGCTACTCCATCCCGAAGCAGATCGAATCCAGGGGAGCTTAGAGTACACCTTCAAGCCTGCGCAATGTCATCCGCCGCGATTGATCCGCCGCCGGTCGGCTCCTAACCTCGCGCCATGAAAGCAGTCCTTCCCGCCCTCGCCCGTCCGCTCGTCGAACCGCAGCTTCCCGCCGGTCTCGATGTCCATTGGTTCACCAGCGCCGAAGAGGCGGAAGCGATGGCCGCGGAGGCCGATATCGGCTGGCTCGATCACAATGCGCCCGCGCAATGGGCGCGCAACGTCGCGGCGGCCCGCAAGCTCAAATGGCTCTCGACCATCTATGCCGGGCTCGACGCGCTCGACACCGATGCGCTCAGGGCGCGCGGCACCCGCGTCACCAACGGCTCGGGCGTCAACGCGCATACGGTGGCGGAATATGCCGTGATGGGCGCGCTCGTCGCCGCCAAGCGCTACGATCAGGTGCTCCGCGCCGCCGACGCCCGTGAATGGCCGATGGACGCGCCCGGCAAGCTCGAATTGTTCGAAACCAGCGCGCTGATCATCGGATATGGCACGATCGGCAGGCTGATCGGCGAGCGGCTGGCGGGCTTCGGCGTCGCCGTCACCGGCGTCACCCGCTCGGGCGCGGAAGGCACGATCGGCCCGGATGCGTGGCGGGCGCGGTTGGGCGAGTTCGACTGGGTGTTCCTCGCCGCCCCCGCCACCGATCAGAGCAAGGCGATGATCGGCGAGGCCGAGCTTCAGGCGATGAAGCCCTCCGCCTGGATCATCAATGTCGGCCGCGGCGAGCTGATCGATCAGGATGCGCTGATGCTCGCCTGTGCCAGGCGCCGCATCGCC
The DNA here is from genome assembly GCF_001591025.1 of Sphingomonas soli NBRC 100801. Lineage (GTDB taxonomy): Bacteria > Pseudomonadota > Alphaproteobacteria > Sphingomonadales > Sphingomonadaceae > Sphingomonas > Sphingomonas soli. The sequence goes on along the minus strand of NZ_BCTZ01000003.1, from coordinate 278,534 downwards.
GGGGCCTTTCTCGACACCGTCACGCCCGAGCCGCTGCCGCCCGAGCACCCCTTGTGGACCACGCCCAACATCATCCACTCCATGCATCTGTCCGGCCGCAGCCAGACCCGCATGTTCCTGCGCGGCGCGGCCTTGTTCGTCGAGAACCTGCACGCCTTCCTGGAGGGCCGCCCGCTCAAGAATGAGGTCGATCTCGCCGCAGGATATTAGGGGAAATTATGCGCCTGCTTGCCGCCGCTGCACTGTGTCTGATCGCCGGGCCCGCGATTGCCCAGCGCGTCGACACCCGCATTATCGACGTGCGCCAGCACGCGAATGGCCGGGAGAGTTGCCGGTTCAACGCCGTTCCCGATCTTCACATGACCACCGCGCATCTTGGCGGCAACGGCGCCTTCGCCGAATGGGCGCACAAGGCGACGGACGGCAATGCCTGGCTCCATGCCCGCTTCCAGCCCGATCTTCCGCTCGGCACGATCCAGAAGCTCGAGGTGATGCTTACCCCGCGCATCGCCGCTGCGCTCAGCGCCTCTCTGTTGCTCGACGGCGAAAGCAGCCCCGTCGCGCTCAGCCTCACCAGGGTTCACCCCCAGTCAGACCGCTGGACGCTCGTGCCGGCTGACGGCACGGCGCTGGCCCGCGCCATGCGCCACACGAAGACGCTGACGCTCCATCTCGCGGGGCCGCAGGGCAAGAAGCTGGGTTCCTGGCAGTTCCGCATCGGCAATCTTCAGGACATCGCCGAATATCCCGGCCTAGTTGCGTGGCGTTGCAAGCTCGCGCCGCAGCAGCTCCCCGCTGCCCGTCACCTCAAACGTTTCGGCGTCGATATAGCGCACCGGCTCGCCATCTAGCAGCGAGAGCCAGCGCGAACCCGGCTGCCGGCGCACGCCCGCCTCGCTTTCGGTCGTGAAGATATAGCGATACTCCACCACCGTCAGCGGCGTGCCGTCGTCACCGGTGCAGCGGTAACGGCCAATCTCCTCCATGCTCACCCGTCAGCCCTCGGCCGCCTTGACGCTGACGATGCGCAGCAGCCGCTGGTGCCCGTCGCGATCGGGCCACAATATCGCGCTGCCTTCGGACATGCCGATCAGCCCGATGCCCACCGGGCTCAGGATCGAGAGCCGCCCAGCATCGATATCGGCGTGCTGCGGATAGACGAGCTGCACCGTGCGCGGCTTGGCCGTCGCCTCGTCGAAGAATTCGACATGGCTGTTCATCGTCACCACGCCCTTCGGCAGCTTGCCCGCCGGAACGACCTCGGCCCGGTCCAGCTCGGCGAGCAGCATCTCTGCGCGCTCGGGCCGTTTCGACTGGATCGCCAGCGCCAGCGCATAGAGCGCGTCGCATTCGCTATCGACAAGATGGATCGCAGGACGCTGTTCGTCCCGCACGACTTTGGTGCTTTCCACGGTTTTGCTTTCTCTGAGTACACGATGTGCAGGAGAGACCCCGGAACTCCGCGGCCTTGCCGTCAGGAGCCCGGGCTAGTCGCGTGCGGCGAGCTGGCCGGAATGTGCGCGAAAACGCAGGAAGGACGCGGTGGTGGACACGCCGCCAAGATGGCCGCCCCGCCCCGCACTGTCAATCGCTAACCCAAATCGGGATAATCCCGCAAAAACCACTTGCAAATCTTTACCCCATAAGAGTAATCCCCGCCCCATGACGACACTAGCAGGCATCAAGATCCGCCGTTTCCGCGAAGAGCGCGCCCTTTCCCGCGCGGCCTTTGGCGCGTGGTACGACACCCCCGGCTCCACCGTTCAGGGCTGGGAGGAAGACGGCAAGCGCGCCAATGCGCAGGTGGTCAACCAGATCGCCGCAAACGGCATCGCGCACCATGCCGACTGGTATGTTTCCGCCCCCTCTTCCGCCACCAGCTCGGCCAAATGGACGCCGGACAGCTGGGCCCTGCCCGCGTTCGAGGCGCGCCAGCTCCCCACCTATCCCGATGCCGCGGCCCTGGGTGCCGCCACCACCCAGCTCACCTCCTATCCCCCGCTCGTCTTCGCCGGAGAGGCACGCGAGCTCACCGCCGAGCTGGGCAAGGTCGCGCGCGGCGAAGCCTTCCTGCTGCAGGGCGGCGACTGCGCGGAGAGTTTCGCCGAGTTCCACCCCAACAATATCCGCGACACCTTCCGCGTACTCCTCCAGATGGCCGTGGTGCTCACCTTCGCGTCGAAGCTGCCCACCGTGAAGGTCGGCCGCATGGCGGGCCAGTTCGCCAAGCCGCGCTCGGCCGATACCGAGACGATCGACGGGGTCACCCTGCCCTCCTATCGCGGCGACAATGTCAACGACATCGCCTTCACCCCCGAAGCGCGCATCCCCGATCCGCAGCGCATGCTTCAGGGCTACAGCCAGTCCGCCGCCACCCTGAACCTCCTCCGCGCCTTTGCCGGCGGCGGCTATGCGAACCTGCACCAGGTCCACAAATGGACCCTCGATTTCATGGGCCGCAGCCCCTGGGCGGACAAGTTCGCAGACGTTGCCAGCCGCATCGGCGAAGCGCTTGATTTCATGCAGGCTTGCGGCATCGACGCGGATAGCGTGCCCCAGCTCAAGGCCACGCAATTCTACACCAGCCATGAAGCGCTGCTGCTGCCCTATGAGCAGGCGATGACCCGGCAGGACAGCTTGACCGGCGATTGGTACGATACCAGCGCGCACATGCTCTGGATCGGCGATCGCACGCGTTTCGAAGGATCGGCGCATGTCGAGTTCCTGCGCGGCATCGGCAATCCTATCGGCCTGAAATGCGGCCCCACGCTTGAGCCCGACGAGCTGCTCCGCCTGCTCGACACGCTAAACCCCGCGCGCACCGCGGGCCGCATCACGCTCATCACCCGCTATGGCCATGAAAAGATCGAAGCCGGCCTCCCGAAGCTCGTCCGCGCCGTAAAGCGCGAAGGGCATCCGGTAGTGTGGAGCTGCGATCCGATGCACGGCAACGTCGTAAAGGCCGCCAACGGCTACAAGACCCGCCCCTTCGACCGCATCCTGGCCGAAGTCCGCGGCTTCTTCGCCGTCCACCGCGCCGAGGGCACCTATGCCGGCGGCATCCACGCCGAAATGACCGGCCAGAACGTCACCGAATGCACCGGCGGCGCGATCGACATCGGCGAACACGACCTGGCCGACCGCTACCACACCCACTGCGACCCGCGCCTGAACGCGGGGCAATCGCTGGAGCTGGCGTTTTTGTTGGCGGAAATGGTGAATGAGGAGATGAAGGCCAGGCGGCCTGAAGCAGCGTAGCTGGTTCAGGACTCGCCGCCAGCCCGGCCGGCGGGGCGGCGGCGACCGCCGCCGAACCCGTCCGACGTCAGCGCGGGCTTTGCCCGTGCCCTTTTATGCGTCACGGCTATGCTGATCGCCGACCATTGCTCAGCATGGACAAATTCAATACTCAATAAGAATGACGAATCATTCCCTCAACGCTTATCAAAGAGCGGCGACGAGGACGGACGTATCTCGTGGTCACGACTCAGCCTCTTTCCTGCTTCTGGGCCTTTTCGGCGAGTCGGGTAGCGTTCTAGCTGAAGTAAAGAAACGTGAGCGAGATCGCACAAGGCCGGAACTTTACAAAGCTAGAGTTTCCGAGGAAGTTGGCGATGTTTTATGGTACATCTCTGCCGTCGCAAACCGCAACGATATTACGTTGAGCGACATTGCAGCACTTGTACTTGCAAAACGGAAAGGCCCCGCCTCATTCTCCTCCCAGAACATTACCTTTTCTGATCTTCAACCCGAGATAAAATCGGGCTCTGACAATCCAACTTTGTATCTGGAATGGCGCCTTATAGATTTTGCGGAGGCATCCGGTGCCTTAGTCGCTGCGCATCGAAAATTCCTGAAAAGCAAACGCAAAAATCAATCGCTGCTGTTGAGCGCCTTTGAGCGCTTACTATCTGAGTTAATCAATGTTTGCAATCGCGCCGGTGTTTCCCTTGAACAGGCAGCTGGTGAAAATTTGCTGAAAATTGATGGGCGCTGGCCTTCCAAGAGATCGCTTCCACCACTATTTGACAATGACTTCCCAAATTACGAAAGACTTCCGCAATCTATATTGGTTAATATTATCGAAGAAAAATTATCTAATGATAATTACTTTGTATACCAAAGTTGCAACGGCATCCATATCGGCGACCGACTAACTGATAATATAGGAGATCCTGACCATTATAGATTTCACGACGTATTTCACTATGCCTATGCGGCCGTACTGGGATGGTCACCCGTAACTCGGGCACTTTTCAAAACAAAACGTAAAAGCAATAAGTTAGTCGACGAATCGCAAGACGGCGCACGCGCAATTCTGATTGAAGAAGGTATTTCAGCTATCGTTTTTAACGAAGCCAAGAAAAGTGATTTTTTCTCCGGTGTAGAACGCGGAAAATTAAGTTTCGACCTTCTTAAAACTATCCGGACTTTCGTGGAGGGATACGAGGTACACTCTACCCCTTATTGGGTATGGGAAGAAGCTATTCTTCAGGGGTATACAGCATTTCGCTACCTGAAAGAGCATAGAAAAGGAACGATAGCGGTGAACGGTAGAGAAATTACTGTTGGGCCCCTCAAGCAATGACACCGGCGGATTTCGTGGATAAGCTTTCTAGCGTGCGCCTGCCTAATGTTTTCAATCCTTATCGTGACATTTGCAATGTGCATGATCGGGCGGAAGGACCATCCATTAGGGCGGAAAACCTTCGTCAGTTAATCGAGGCGAGTCTTAAGACTGGCGTGGAGACAATGTGGGTAGGACGTGATCTGGGCTATCTGGGGGGGCGTCGAACTGGGATTGCCCTCACTGACGAATTGAGACTCGCAACCTACTCGTCGTATTTTGGCGAACTGAATCTTCGCAAAGCTACTAAGGGTGTCGCGATTGGCGAGCGTACCGCAACGGTGACCTGGGAGATGCTGCAGAGAATTAGGCAGCCGGTTTTTTTATGGAATGCCTTTCCACTTCATCCTCACGATGCCGGAAATCCTTTTACGAACAGATGCCACACGCGCGCGGAGCGACAAGCCTGCAAGCCGCTCCTTATTGAATTGATTGGATTGCTTAAGCCCAAGACTGTTGTCGCTATTGGCAATGATGCGGAAGCCGCGATGCTTGATATGGGCATAAACACCGTACGGGTCAGACATCCGAGCTACGGAGGAAAAGCGGATTTTATATCCGGCCTGAACCGGATTTACGGGTTAAAGCCTCAACCCCGAGCGCAACACGAATTGTCTTTATAGATTGATACTCGACATTCTCGTTTTGTACCGTAGATTTGGCGCCTCGAGGAGTGCGCCATGTCAGATGAAAAGAGAGCGTGTTTAGTTTACATAGCAGCCACCGCTACTTCGGTGGATTCTGTACGCAGTAGGCTTGAGGGCGAAGGTTATGCCATTTGCGTGATCGAAGCTCAACCTGACGATGCGGTTGCGGCTCAGTCTGGAGAGCGCGATCTGCCGCCAGAGTTGCTACAGTGTATTGAGAACTCGGATATCTGTGTCTTCCTTATACCCGAGGAGCCGGGCGCGTCGGGTGACCTGTGCGCAGGAATTGGTGTCGCCAATTCCGAAGGCAAGCGAACTATTGCCGTTCTTTGCGGTGACCCGAAGCAGATTCCAGAAGGGGTTGATGACCTGGCAGATGCTGTTGTTAAAATCGATAGCGATCGTCTCATTCCTGCTGTTGAGGGCGAAGATGTTTGGGAGTCGCCTTCCGCGAAGCCGGACGAACCACGAAAAACCAACCGCGTGAAGTGTCAGTAGGTGAGGCTGCACTCCTATAAAATGGCCCGCGATTTTGGGTTTGCACCGAACCCTTTTCACGGCGTTTGCACGTTGGCGACATGTAAACCCCAAATTCGCGCGTCGGCAAAAGTTGGCGATATCGTTCTGGGGTGCGGAAGTGCATCCAACAAGCTAGCTGGTCGCATGATATTTGCGATGAAAGTTGAGGGTAAGATCTCTTTTCAAGAGTATTGGGATCACCCCCTATTTCAGAAGAAAAAACCGTCAATGTATGGAAGTAGGGCCAGGTCCTATGGGGACAATATCTATCGTCGGGAAAACAGTTGTTGGCTGCAGGCTGATTCGCATCATAGTTTTGAGAATGGCGTGTTAAATCTTGACAACCTTGAGCGAGATACTGGTTCAGATAACGTCATTTGGGGGACAGATTTTATTTACTGGGGGTCGGAGGCTCCAACGATACCTGCTCGCTTCAGAAACTTTGACGGGGATGACATTTATCCAAATGGACGCGGGCATCGTTCCAGATTTGCAGATCCTCTCGTTGTAGCCTTTGACGACTGGTTCTCCGGCCAGAATGCCAGAGGCCGAATTGGTCGTCCGGCTGCGTGGGATTAACTAAGATCCGAAGTTTGGGACCTTGTTCATTCTTTCCTACACACCCCACCTTATGCCATGTTCCCCCTCCGTTCCACCACACGGAGCCACACAAACATGGCCAAAGACCTCCTCCTCCGCTTCACCCCCCACATCCCCCGCCGGAAATACGCCACCGGCTGGACCGCAGACCGTCAAGTCGCCTTCATCGCCGCGCTCGCGCGCACCGGGGTGGTCAGCCATGCGGCGCGGTCGGTCGGCATGTCGCCGCGCTCAGCCCATCCGCGCGCCACGGCCTCACAACGCCCCCACGGTCACTACAAACATTGGAAAAATTCGCGCCGCGCGCGGGCCTTGTCGGGCACCGCGAAGTCCGTTCTTGGTGTCACTTTAGTGTCACCTTCCGCGCCGGTTGGCGTGGCCTCGCCGCGCCGCTAAAGCGCGGCGATGCTCCGCGTCACCGAACTCAGCCTCCCGCTCCACCATCCTGACGAGGCGATCCCCGCCGCGCTTTGCAAGCGGCTGCGGATCACCCCGCGTGAGCTGATCAAGCATGTCGTGGCGCGGCGTGCGGCGGATGCGCGGGACAAGGCGAATATCCGGCTGGTCTATTCGATCGACGTCAATGTGAAGAATGAGGATGCCGTCCTCGGCCGCTTCCGGGGCGATCGCAACGTTCAGCGCACGCCGAATACGCATTACAGGATCGTGCCGCGCACCCTTCCGGCGGGGGCAAAGCGGCCGGTAGTGATCGGGGCGGGCCCGTGCGGGCTGCTCGCCGGGCTGATCCTGGCGCAGATGGGGTTGCGGCCGATCATCCTGGATCGCGGCAAGCAGGTGCGGGAACGGACGCAGGATACCTGGGGGCTTTGGCGCCGCAGCGTGCTGAACCCCGAGAGCAACGTCCAGTTTGGAGAGGGCGGCGCGGGCACCTTTTCGGACGGCAAGCTCTATAGCCGGATCAAGGACCCCCGGCATCTGGATCGCAAGGTGCTGACCGAGTTTGTGAAGGCCGGCGCCCCGCCCGAGATCCTGATCGAGGCGCATCCGCATATCGGCACCTTCCGGCTGGTGACCATGGTGATGAGTCTCCGCGAGCAGATCGAGGGGCTGGGCGGCGAGTATAGGTTTCAGCACCGGGTGACCGGGGTGGACATACAGGGCGGAGCGATCCGCGGGCTGCACATCCATGACGGCTCCTATATCGAGGCCGATCATGTCGTGCTGGCGGTCGGCCACAGCGCCCGCGACACCTTCGCGATGCTCCGCGATGCGGGGGTGTTCGTGGAGCCCAAGCCGTTTTCGATCGGCGTGCGGATCGAGCATCCGCAGTCGTGGATCGACAAGGCGCGCTTTGGTGCCGATGCGGGCAATCCGATCCTGGGCGCGGCCGAGTATCACATCTCGCACCACTGCTCGAACGGGCGGACGGTCTACAGCTTCTGCATGTGCCCCGGCGGCACGGTAGTCGCGGCAACATCGGAGGAAGGCCGCGTCGCCACCAACGGCATGAGCCAGTACTCGCGCAACGAGCGCAACGCCAATTCGGGCTTCGTCGTCGCCATCGATCCCGAGCGCGACTATCCCGGCGATCCGCTCGCGGGCCTCGCTTTCCAGCGCCACTGGGAATCGCTCGCCTTCGTCGCAGGCGGCTCGAACTACCGCGCGCCCGCCCAACGCGTCGGCGATTTCCTTGCCGGTCGCCCGTCGGAGTCGCTCGGCTCCGTCATCCCCTCCTACCGCCCCGGCGTCACACCCACCGATCTCGCGGCCTGCCTCCCCGATTTCGCGGTGGCGGCGATGCGCGAGGCGATCCCGGTCTTCGGCAAGCAGATCCCCGGTTACGATCATCCCGATGTGGTGATGACCGGCGTCGAGACCCGCACCTCCTCCCCCGTCCGCTTCACCCGCGGCGCGGACTTCCAGAGCTTGACCGTCAAGGGCCTCTACCCTGCTGGCGAAGGTGCGGGCTATGCGGGCGGCATCCTCTCTGCGGCGGTCGATGGCATCAAGGTGGCGGAGGCCGTCGCGGCGAGCATCGGATGCTGATCCTCCTCAACAAGCCCTATGATGTCCTCTGCCAGTTCACCGACGAACTGAACCGCCCGAACCTGTCGCACTTCGTCGACGTGCCCGGCGTCTATCCCGCCGGGCGGCTCGATCGAGACAGCGAGGGGCTGCTGCTCCTCACCGACAATGGCCGCCTCCAGGCGCGCATCGCCGATCCGAAGTACAAGCTGCCCAAGACCTACCTAGTTCAGGTCGAAGGGGAGCCCGACGAGGGCGCACTCGCCCAACTCCGCCGCGGCGTCCAGCTCAAGGACGGCCTCACCCTCCCCGCTTTTGCCGAGCGCATCGACGATCCCGCGCTCTGGCCCCGCAACCCGCCGATCCGCGTCCGCAAGTCCATCCCCGACAGCTGGGTACGCCTCACCATCCGCGAAGGCCGCAACCGCCAGGTGCGGCGGATGACCGCTGCGGTGGGCTATCCCACGCTCCGCCTGATCCGCTGGCAGATCGGGGAGTGGTCGCTGGCTGACCTTCAGCCCGGGCAGTGGCGCGAGGCCATTCAGGGATAAAGGTCCACTACCTCCATCCCCTCGCCCTCCGCCTCCAGCAACAGGGTGCGGTGGCAGTGTTCGGGGTTGCGCTCATAGCAGAGCAGAGCGCTCGGCTTCTCCGCCGCCAGGGCTCGCATCTGCGCCGCTTCCGCCTGCGCCTCGGGCAAGCCAAGCTGCGTCTCGTACACCGCCTCCAGCGTCGCGACATCGCCCTTCTTGGCGGCATCGCGCCCGAGCTTGGGCGTGCCGAGGTTCTTGAGGTGGACATATTCCACCCCGGCCTCCTTCAGGGTCGCGGCGAGGATGTTCTTGGAGAAGCCCGGGCGGCGCGACAGGGGCAGCGCGCGCACGTCGATCAGCCGCTCCACCCCTGCGCCCTTCAGCGCCGCGATGAACTCCGCCATCGTCGTGGCTTCATACCCGATCGTGTACACCTTCACGCGCCATCTCCGTCACCACGCCCCAGGCGATCAACGCCTGACCCGCGAAATAGGTCGGCCAGATCAGCAGACCCGGGATCGGGGAGTCCGCCATCGGCCCGATCACGGCGAAGATCAGCAGGTCAGAGACCACGAAGAGCAGCGCCCCCAGCCCCACCGTCGCGATCTGGAAGCGGCTGACCAGCGCCGCCCCGGCCATCGCGCCAAGCCCAAAGCCGTAAAGCGCCACGCCGGAACCGCCGGCGAGCAGATAGGAGGCCAGCGACACGGCCGCGGCACCAAGCACGGGGACGAACCAATGCGCCCTGCGGCTGCGCCAGAAGAAGCCGAGCGCGAGCACATGCCCGATGAGAAACGCCACCGCGCCGACCTCAAGCCCGACCGCATCGAGCAGCATGTCGCCGAGCGCGCCGAATGCCAGCACTAGCCCGATCCAAGGGCGGCCCCGTGCAAAGGCCCAGAGCGCGAGCAGGCTCACGCCGGAGCCCTTCCAGATCGTGGCGAGCGGGCTGTCGAGCTGGAGCCAATGCTCGGCGTAATAGCTGGCGCCACAGATCAGCGCGGCGACGAACAACCAGTCGATGGGGCGAAGCTTCATCCCGCTGAACATAACGGCCCCGTTCCCTTTGTCATCCCGCGCCGGCCCGGCTATCGGCTCGGGCAATGACACACGACGTTCACATCATCGGCGGCGGGCTCGCCGGCTCCGAGGCTGCCTGGCAACTCGCAAATGCAGGCTACAAGGTTCGCCTCTCCGAAATGCGGGGCGGCGGCGACATGACGCCTGCGCACCAGAGCGACCGGCTGGCAGAGCTCGTCTGCTCCAACAGCTTCCGCTCCGACGATGCCGAGCGCAACGCGGTGGGCCTCCTCCATGCCGAGATGCGCCAGCTCGGCTCGCTGATCTTTGCTCAGGCCGACAAGCATCAGGTGCCTGCGGGATCGGCACTGGCGGTGGACCGCGACGGGTTTGCCGATGGCGTCACGGCGGCATTGACGGGGCATCCGAACATCGAGATCGTCCGCGAACGGATTGATACCCTGCCCTCGGAAGGACTTGCCATCGTGGCCACCGGGCCGCTGACGGCGCCCGGCCTTGCCGAAGATATCGGCGCGGCGACGGGCAAGGAGAGCCTGGCCTTTTTCGACGCCATTGCGCCGATCGTGCACTTCGAAAGCATCAACTTCGACACGGCCTGGTACCAGTCGCGGTGGGACAAGGTGGGGCCCGGCGGCACGGGCAAGGATTATATCAACTGCCCGCTCGACAAGGAGCAATACCTGACCTTCGTCCAGGGGCTGCTCGATGGGGAGAAGACCGAGTTCCGCGAGTGGGAGAATGTGCCCTATTTCGAAGGGTGCATGCCCATCGAAGTGATGGCCGAGCGCGGCATCGATACCCCGCGCTTCGGGCCGATGAAGGGCGTGGGGCTCGACGATCCGCGCACCGGGCGCTGGCCCTATGCCGCCGTACAGCTTCGGCAAGACAATGCCGACGGCACGCTGTGGAACATGGTCGGCTTCCAGACCAAGCTCAAATATGCCGAGCAAGTCCGCCTGTTCCGCACCGTCCCCGGGCTGGAGAATGCCGAGTTCGCGCGGCTCGGCGGGCTGCACCGCAACACCTTCATCAAGTCGCCCGAGCTGCTCGATCCGACGCTGCGGCTGAAGGCGCGGCCGAACATCCGCTTCGCCGGGCAGATCACCGGTTGCGAAGGCTATGTCGAAAGCGCGTCGATCGGGATGCTGGCGGGGCGCTTTGCAGCGGCGGAACTGGGCGGCAAGGCGATCACGCCACCACCGCGCGAAACGGCGCTGGGCGCGTTGCTGGCGCACATCACCGGCGAGGCGGAAGTGGAGACCTACCAGCCGATGAACGTCAATTTCGGGCTGTTCCCGCCAATCCCGGGCAAGAGCAAGAAGGCGGACCGCAAGCTGCTCTACACGGCCCGGGCGCGCGACGCGTTCGCGGCATGGCTCGCGGCCTAAGGTTACACTAAGGTGACACCAAGAACGCCGCTAGCGTCCGCGAAGGTTGCGGCGGCGGAGCGGCTGCGGCTGACGATTTCAAAGAGCAATCGGCAATGCCGACCGGCTGAGCCAAGCAGGCGAAATCCTACATTGCAAGGGTAAAGGTGGAGCGGACGAAGGAGGGGTCGCGCAGCACCTGCGGGGATCAAGGAAGAAGCGGGGCCCCGGCTCAAGGCCGGGGCGACGTAGGTTTTTACCTTGGGGTCCGGGTTATTCCTCAGCATCCTCCCCAGCAGCGGCAGCCGGTTTCGGGCAGGCGCATTTGGGTTTGGCGGGCTTGCGCTTGGGGGCAGTGGTGAGGAACTCGGCGCGAGTGAGGGTCCCGGACTTGTCCTTGTCTGCCCCGGTGAACCGGGCCGTCGTCTTTGCGGCCCATTCATCGAAGCCGAGCTTGCCATCGCCATTGATATCGAGCTTGGCGAACGCCTTTCGCCGGGAGGCGAGATATTCGTCGCGGGTGATCGCGTCGTTGCGGTCCTTGTCATAGCGATCGAAGCGCTTCTGCTCGCGGGTCTTGGCCGAGGCGGAGGGTGCCTCATCCGGCAGGGCCTCTTCCTCTGAGGCAACGGCGGCGGCGGGTGGCGGCGGGACCAAAGGCTGCTGCGCGGCGGTTCCGCGAAAGAGGAACATGCCCGCCACAGCCAGCAGCAACGCTCCGCCCGCACCAACGAAATACCGCCACATAGGCCCGTCCCCCGCCGTCTTGACGTCAGGCTAGACCGGCAAGGCAGCTATCGTCCAGTCAGACGGTGCCAGAGCAGGCGGCCCACCCGCGCGGGCGCGCCGATCGGTGGCGCGCTCCCCGCTGGCAAGGCAAGGTCCATCCGCGCCAGATGCGCCATCGCGCCCAAGGCGCGCGCCGGGCGGCTCCAGCGCGCTGAGGTTGCCATGGCGAGCAAGGGCGCAGCCTGGGCGCGGGCTTCGGCGGCCTCGGCCGGAGCGCTGAGATTGCCCGCGAGATCGGCGAGCGCCCAGCCCCGGCCCGCCTGGGCCAGCGGATCGTCAACCGACCCCAACGCCTTGCCCGCCGCGTGGAAGAGATGCCCCCGCCCCTCGCCAAAGCGACGCAGGGCATCGGCATCGAGATGCTCTTCCTCCACCAGCACTTCCCAGCCATGGACGACGGGCACTAGCGAGGCCCCGGTCACGCCGAGCGGCAGCACTTCGGCCGCAACCGCGCGCAACACCGGCTCGGCAGGCGCAGGCGCGGTATCGAGCCGCTCCAGCGATTCCCGCCACCAGGCCAGCCGCATCTGCCCGAGCGCAGGCTCGCTGGTGGTGCGCAGCAGCTTGGCCAGAGCATCGTCCAGCGCAAGCAGCGACGCCAAGGCTTCGCGCCCCCTGTCGGCATAGCTGAGCGCAAGCGCACGTTCGGGGTTATCAACCTCCACAATTACCTCGGGTTAAGCCTGCGAATTGACCTGAAATTAACGTAACGTGCCGCATATCCCTGCCGGATCGGGGAAGAATTTTCTGCATGGCTGCATTCGGAAATCGAAATGGGGCGGGTTTTCGCGGCTTCCTGACGCGGCTCGCGCGCGACCAGCGCGGCAACACGCTGGCGATGATCGCGGTGGCGCTCATCCCGTTGCTCGGTATTGTCGGCTCGGCGGTGGACACCGCCCGTCTCTACGTGGTCAAGGTGCGTTTGCAACAGGCCTGTGACGCGGGCGTTCTGGCCGGCCGGAAGTTCATGGTCACCAGCGCATCGAGCACGCTCGACAGCAATGCTGCGACCCAGGCGCAGAATTTCTTCCGGAATAATTTCAAGACGGGCATGTTTGCATCGTCTGCGGTGACGTTCACCCCCAGCAAGACCGCCGACAATCAAGTCGCAGGCGCGGCCAGCGCGACCGTGCCGATGACGCTGACTTCGATGATGGGCTTTGGCGACAACACGGTTTCGGTGGTGTGCGAAGCGCGCTTCGACGTAGCCGACCTCGATGTGATGTTCGTGCTCGATACGACCGGTTCGATGGCCTATGCCGCCAGCGATACCAATATGAGCGGCCAATCGGTCTACTCCTATACTCGCAGCGACGGCACGACGGGCTATTACACTGCCGAAAAGAGCAACGCCCGGATCAAGGCGCTGCGCACCTCCGTGCTGAACTTCTATGACACGCTGGCGGCCTCGGCGGACTCTACCACCAAGATCCGCTACGGCTTCGTGCCCTATACTTCGACCGTCAATGTCGGGAAGATCATTCCGAGCTCGTTCCTGAACACGGACACGCATACCTATTCATCGCGGGTGCCGTTCGAGCGGAATTACGGCTCTTCGTCGTCCACCACCTACACCAACACCTCACAGAACACCTGCAACGGCTATGCGTCGCGCTCGCCGTCGACCGGCTACGATTACAACAACCGGGTTACCTACAAGACGGTGAGCTGGACTTCGTCCAACGGGGGCCGCTGTGTCGTAACCACGCAAAGCATGGAGCTGATGTACCGCTTTGGCCCGCTGTCGGTGGATATCTCGCAGTTCGTGCTGGGAGGCTGGGTCAACAATCCCAGCACCTGGGACAGCAGCACCAGCAAATGGCAGGGCTGCATCGAGGAGCGCGATACGACGGCTGATTCTTCATTCAGCCAGACCTCGCTGCCCGCGGATCTCGATCCCGATCTGATGCCGACCGACACGGCAAGCCGGTGGCGTCCGATGTGGCCCGACATCATCTATGAGCGGAACAACAATCTGGGCACCGTCGAAGTCACCGCCTCGACCGCGAGCGGCAGCTCCTATGAATCGATCGCGTCCAAGATGTCGTCTGGCTATGTGAGCTGCGGCAAGGAAGCCAAGCGTCTGGGCGTGATGAGCCGCAACGACGTTAGCAATTATCTGAACGATCCCGACTTCCGGCCGATGGGCGGCACCTATCACGATACCGGATTCATCTGGGGCACCCGATTCCTGGCACCCGACGGCCCGTTTGCGAGCGACACGGCGGCATGGCCCGGCCGCAAGACCCCGATCCGCCACCTGGTCTTCATGACCGACGGCGAGATGTCGCCGAACCTCGATATCTATGGGATGTATGGATATGAGCGCTATGACCGGCGCGTAACGGGCACCAACACCTCGACCCAGACCGCACGCCACAACGCACGCTTCCTTGCCGAGTGCGAGGCCGCGAAGAACCGCAACATCACCGTATGGGTGATTGCATTCGGATCCGGGCTGACGAGCGAACTGCAGCAATGCGCATCCAGCTCCGGAAACGCGTTCACCGCTTCGAGCGACGCGCAGCTCAACACCGCCTTCCAGACGATCGCCTCGCGCGTCGCGATGCTGCGGGTGTCCAAGTGATGCGGGCTCGTTTCCCCAATAGGTTGTTGCGCGACCGGCGTGGCGTGGCCGCCACGGAATTCGCGATCCTGGCGCCCGTTTTGGTCATGATGCTGCTAGGGCTGATGGACCTGTCGTACCAGGCATATGCCCGCGCCGTGCTGGAAGGCGCGATCCAGAAGGCGGGTCGCGATTCGGGCATCGAGGGCGCGACGACGGCGACCATCGACGCCAAGGTGGAAGCAGCCGTCAAGCAGGTCGCCAACCGCGCCACCGTGACGTTCGATCGAAGAAGCTATTCCACGTTCGGCAACATCAGACCCGAGCGCTTCACCGACACAAACGGCAACGGCATTCGCGACGCCACGGAATGCTATGACGACGTCAACGCCAACATGCGGTGGGATGCGGATCCGGGCAGAGAGGGCCAGGGCGGCGCGAACGATGTGACGCTATATACCGTGACTGCGACCTATCCGCGGATATTCCCGCTGGGCAAGCTGCTCGGCTGGTCCTCCACCGAGACGGTGTCGGCCAAGACCCTGCTCAAGAACCAGCCCTTCGCCACCCAGTCGATCCCCACGGTCGTGGTGCGATGCTCATGATGAAGCGCTTCCTGCGCCGCCTGCGCGGTGACCGTTCGGGAACGGCATTGCTCGAGTTCGCGCTCGGGCTGCCGCTGTTCCTGACCGCTGGCCTATGGGGCGTCGAGCTGACCAACCTAGCCATCGTCAACCAGCGGCTGAGCCAGCTTGCGCTGGAGCTGGCCGACAACGCCTCACGCGTGGGCCTCTATACCGGCCAGGCGACCGTGCAGCTGCGCGAGGCCGATATCAACGACGTGCTGCAGGCGACGCGATTGCACGGGCAGAGCATCGACCTGACCGAGAATGGCCGCGTGATCCTGTCGAGCCTGGAGAATATCGGCGGGACGCAGCGCATCCACTGGCAGCGCTGCATGGGGAGGAAGAACGGCAGCGGCTATGATTCGAGCTATGGCACCACCACGGTGACCGCCGGCACGACCGCCGACGCTTCCAATGCGGGTACGCTGGCCCCCAACGGCATGGGCGATGCCGGGGCGCAGGTGAACGCGCCGGCCGGGGCCGGGGTGATGTTCGTCGAGGTGAATTATCTCTATACGCCGCTGGTGGGCAATGGCTGGTTCGGGTCGCCCCAGCGGCTGCATTACATCGCGTCGTTCATCGTTCGCGACAATCGCGACTATGCGCAGATCTATAACCCGGCACCTGCGGCGACGCGATCGACCTGCAACCTCTACAACAGCTGAACAAGCAAAGGGCGGCCCGTTTCCGGACCGCCCCCCCTTTCATCATGCACCGGGGCCGAGGCGTCAGGCGATCTTCTTGACCGTGGCGACGACCTTTGCAGCGTCGATCAAGGCAAGCTTTTCGAGGTTCGCGGCGTAGGGCAGTGGCACATCCTCGTTGGTGACGCGCAGAACCGGGGCATCGAGATCGTCGAAGCCCTGCTCCATCACGACCGCGGTGATCTCGCTCGCGATCGAGCAGGTCGGCCAGCCTTCCTCGACCACGACGAGGCGGTTGGTCTTCTTGAGGCTTTCCAGCACCGTCGCTGTATCGAGCGGGCGCAGGGTGCGCAGATCGATGACCTCGCAATCGATCCCCTCACCCGCCAGCGTCTCGGCGGCTTCCAGGCTGACGCCCACGCCGATCGAATAGCTGACCAGCGTCACGTCCTTGCCCGCACGCACGATGCGCGCCTTGCCGATCGGCAGGACGTGATCGTCGAGCCTGGGCACATCGAAGCTGCGGCCATAGAGAAGCTCGTTCTCGAGGAAGACGACGGGGTCTTCGCTGCGGATCGCGGCCTTTAGCAGGCCCTTGGCGTCGGCGGCGTCATAGGGCGCGATCACGATCAGGCCGGGGACGCTGGCATACCAGGGGGCGTAATTCTGCGAGTGCTGCGCGCCGACGCGCGAGGCCGCGCCATTGGGGCCACGGAACACGATCGGGCAGCGCATCTGGCCGCCGGACATGTAATTGGTCTTGGCGGCCGAATTGATGATGTGGTCGATCGCCTGCATGGCGAAGTTGAACGTCATGAACTCAACGATCGGGCGCAAACCGCCCATCGCCGCGCCCGTGCCGATGCCGGCAAAGCCATATTCGGTGATCGGGGTGTCGATCACGCGCTTGGGGCCGAACTCGTCGAGCAGGCCCTGCGTGACCTTGTACGCGCCCTGATACTCGGCGACTTCCTCACCCATTACGAAGATGCGGTCGTCGGCGCGCATTTCCTCGGCCATGGCGTCCCGCAAAGCCTCGCGGACGGTGGTCTTCACCATCTCGGTGCCTTCGGGGATCGCCGGATCGGAGACGGTCGAGGCCTTGCTGCTGGCGAGCTGCTGGGTGCCGCTTTCCGCCTTCTTGGGCGCAGGTGCTTCGGATTCCCCGGCCTTCTGCTCCTGGGCAGGCGCTTCGGCGGCTGGCGCGGGTGCGGGCGAGGACGCATCTTCCCCTTCCCCGGCGACCATCGCGATAACGGTGCCGACCTTCACATTGTCGGTGCCCTCGGCAACCAGGATCGAGGCGATGGTGCCTTCATCCACCGCTTCGAATTCCATCGTCGCCTTGTCGGTCTCGATTTCCGCCAGGATATCGCCCGACTTCACGAAGTCGCCTTCCTTGACGAGCCACTTGGCGAGCGTGCCCTCTTCCATCGTGGGCGACAGCGCCGGCATCTTCAGTTCGATCGCCATCTCAGTACGACTCCACCAGCACGTCGGTATACAATTCAGCGGGATCCGGTTCGGGCGTGGACTCAGCAAAGTCCGCGCTCTCGTTGACGATCTTGCGGATCTCCTGCTCCAGCGGCTTGAGATCGTCTTCCTTGACGCCCATCGCCTCGAGCTCGCGCTTCACCGCCTCGATCGGATCGGACTTGTCGCGAACCGCCTGGACTTCCTCGCGGCTGCGATACTTGGCGGGATCGGACATCGAGTGGCCGCGATAGCGATAGGTCTTCATCTCGAGGATGATCGGCCCCTTGCCCGCGCGCACCCATGCGAGCGCTTCCTCGGCCGCGCCACGGCAGGCGAGCACGTCCATGCCGTCCACCTGGATGCCCGGGATGCGGAAGCTCTCGCCGCGCTTGTAGAGCTGATCCTCGGACGACGCACGGTTGACGCTGGTGCCCATGGCATACTGGTTGTTCTCGATCACATAGATGATCGGCAGCTTCCACAGCTCGGCCATGTTGAAGCTCTCATAGACCTGGCCCTGGTTCGCGGCGCCGTCGCCGAAATAGGCCATCGCTACGCCGCCATCCTCGCGATACTTGTGCGCGAAGGCGAGACCGGTGCCGAGCGACACCTGCGCGCCGACGATGCCGTGGCCGCCGTAGAACTTCTTCTCGGTCGAGAACATGTGCATCGAGCCGCCCTTGCCGCGGCTGATGCCGGCCCCGCGCCCGGTAAGCTCGGCCATGATCACCTTGGGATCGATGCCATAGGCAAGCATGTGGCCGTGATCGCGATAGCCGGTGATCACCGAATCCTTGTCACCGTCGAGACCCGACTGGAGACCCACGGCCACGGCTTCCTGGCCGATATAAAGGTGGCAGAAGCCGCCGATGAAGCCGAGGCCATAGAGCTGGCCGGCCTTCTCCTCGAAGCGGCGGATGAGCAACATCTGCTTGTAGAATTCGAGCAGCTCTTCCTTGGAGGCCTTGTACCGCTCCGGCTCGCTGGGGCGCTCGCGATTGCTCTTGGCAGGTTCGGTCGTTGCTTTCTTCGCTGGCGCTTTTGCCACGATGCGGAAATCCTATCCCGGGGAGGTCAGAGCCGGGCCTATAGGCTTTTTGTTGCGCCCGACGCAACGTCAACGCGGGTGCTTCTTCGCTTATGACCGATCGCGCGCGCCTGTGTTCGCCACGCCAAAGCGGGCGCATCACCACGCGTGTGGTGCGCCCGCCGCACGGTGACAAATGCGGATCGGGCTAACCCGTTACCGCACGCAACGGACCGGTCCTGACCAGCATCGACGCTTCGGCGCCGAGGCAAATCTCGGTCACGGTGCCATCCGGCCTTGTCCGCTTCCAGCAGATATGGATCTTGATGTTCGGCCACTTGCCGATGCCCTGCGGCACGCGAACGGTGCCCGTGCCACCGGCACGATTGTAAAGCGCGGTCATCGTCTTGACGTCGCCGTTGAGCAGCGCCTTCGCGAACTGCTCCTGGTTTGCCACATTGCCGAGTGCGCTTTCGGCGCGCTTGGTCTCCTCGGGTGTCGCCGACTGCGCCGGGCCAGGCCGTCCGGCGCTGGCCTGGGCGAGGCGAGGCGAGGCGCTCCCTGCCCCTGCGGTCGCCGCGTCCTGAAGCAGCGGCACGCTCAGGATCGCCGTTGCCAGCGCGATTTTCGTCATGATTTTCAAGATCGTTCTCCCCAGATCTGCCACCGATTTATTCGATGGGCGTCCGGGCGAGTCGAGATGGCTCATCTAGTCCGTTCGGACCGGGTATCAGGCGAGGCGCGTCAGCAGCTGCACCGCCTCGGCCTGGCTCGCGACACCGCATTTTCGGAAGATGCCCTGCAGGTGATTGCGGGCGGTGTTGAGCGCCATTCCCACCGCCTCCGCCGCCGGGCCGAGTCCGGCATGACGAACCAGCTCGATGGCCAGATCGGATTCGCGTTCCGTCAGTCCGAACGTCGCGCGGAGAGCCCGTCGCGAGGGCAGCCGCACCGCCGCCAGATCATGGATATGGATCACGCAGGCGATGCTATGCAGCGCAAGGAAGCGCTCGCTGGCGGGCGCAGGCAGCACGCGCACGACATAAGGAAGCCGCATGGACGGGCGCGTGATCAATATCTGGCCGCCGGGACGCCGGGGCCCGCCCGCCCGCTTGCCGAGAATATCCGCGATCATGCCGCGCAGACGCCGCGTCTCCGGACCCCGGCGCGTGACCAGCCCATCGGCGGTAAATCCCAGCCCGTCACCAGCCCCCAGGATTGCCCGCGCCACATCGTTGACGAAAACCGGACGGCCGATGCGATCGAGCAATATGACTCCGTCCGCACGCGCAGCCAGCGCCTCGATCAACGCATCCTGGGTAGCGGCGTTACGCTCGATCAGCTCGCCAAACGCACATGCCTGCTCGATGTGCGGCGCGAGCCGGCGAAACGACCGAATCACTTCCTCGCTTGCATGGCCTTCCGCCTCGGTGCTGAGCATCGATACCGTGCCCGTCCCCGCAGCGGGCAGCCGCAACTGCGCACCCAACTGATAGAAGACACCGATTTCACTGGTCGTGCGCTGGACGCGATCATCACGCGCCATCGCTGCGACATCATAGAGGCAGTGATCGAAATACAGCTTGCCCGGCGGCGTAGCGAGAAAGAAGGGCACGCGCGGGTCTTCCAGGAAGATTTCCGATGCGTAATAGCTGTTCGCATAATCGCTCGGCCGGCCATGAACCTCGGCGCGGAAGGATGCGCCCGCCGGATCGGCTACGACCATCACAGCAGCGCTCATCCGAAAAGCCTGCGCAATCAGCTCAAGTGCGTTCGACCATTGGCGATCGCCAGCGGCAGCGGCGTAAAGACACGCCACGATTGCATCGTGCTGCTCGCTCTCGATCATGCAGCCGCCCCCTGCGGAAGCGCGCAAACTACCTTAATCCTTCACGATCGTGAAGGATTAATCATCGCCGGAGTGGAGGCTATTTCTTGAGCGGGATCACAACTTCGTCGGGGCGGACGACGTTGAGCTTCTTGCGCGCCATTTCCTCGACCAGGTCAGGATCTGCGCCGCGTTTCGGATCGAGCAGGCCAACGCGGTTGCGGATCTCCGCACGCTGCTTTTCCAACTCGGCAAGCTTTGCCTGCTCCTGCTGCAGCTCGCCCTTGAACTCGCGGGCCGCAACCACGCCCGTTGGGCCGAGCACCGCATTATAGCCGAAAAAGCCGATCGCAATGAGCGCGATTGCGGGCACGCCAGCGCGGCGGAGCAAGGACTGGATCGGAGAGGCGGTACGCGACATAGGGTGATTCTTGCTTAACCTTGTCCGTTAGGCAAGGGCGTAGTTGCCCGTAAGCCGTCACCCCAGCGAAAGCCGGGGTCTCTGGCCTGGATTCCTTGCCGCGCGAGATCCCAGCATTCGCTGGGATGACGGGTTATTTCAACACGCTCCGCCCGGCATAGACTGCGGCGTCGCCCAGCTCTTCCTCGATGCGGATGAGCTGGTTGTACTTGGCGAGCCGGTCCGAGCGGGCAAGGCTGCCCGTCTTGATCTGCCCGCAATTGGTGGCCACGGCGAGATCGGCGATCGTCGCATCCTCGGTCTCGCCCGAACGGTGCGACATTACGGCGGTGTAGGACGAACGCTGGGCGAGGCTGACGGCCTCCAGCGTTTCGGTGAGCGTGCCGATCTGGTTGACCTTCACCAGCAGCGAATTGGCGAAGCCGCCATCGATGCCGCGCGCGAGGCGCTTCGGGTTGGTGACGAACAGATCATCGCCGACAAGCTGGACCTTGCCGCCAAGCTTTTCGGTGAGCGCCTTCCAGCCTTCCCAATCGTCTTCGGCCATGCCGTCCTCGATCGAGAAGATCGGATATTTGGCGCACAGGCCCGCGAGGAAATCGACATTCTCGGCAGAGGAGAAGGTCTTGCCCTCACCCACCATCTTGTACGCGCCGTCGCGATAATATTCGGTCGCGGCGCAATCGAGCGCCAGCATCACGTCGTCGCCGGGCTTGTAGCCAGCGGCCTCGATGCTGCTCATGATGAAATCGAGCGCGTCGGTGGTCGAGCTGAGGTTCGGCGCGAAGCCGCCTTCGTCGCCCACGCCGGTGGCCAGCCCCTTTTCGTGCAGCTTCTTCTTGAGCGTGTGGAAAATCTCCGAGCCGGCGCGCACCGCCTCGACGATATTCTCCGCACCGACGGGCACGATCATGAATTCCTGGAAATCGATCGGATTATCGGCATGCTCGCCGCCATTGATGATGTTCATCATCGGCACCGGCAGCACATGGGCGTTGACGCCGCCGACATAGCGATACAGCGGCAGGCCGCGTGCATCGGCAGCAGCCTTGGCGGCGGCGAGGCTGACGCCCAGGATGGCGTTGGCGCCCAGCCGGCCCTTATTCTCGGTGCCGTCGAGTTCGATCATCGCGCGATCGAGATCGGCCTGATCCTCCGCGTCGAGGCCCAGCACTTCCTCGGCAATCTCGGAATTCACGGCCTGGACAGCGGCTTCCACGCCCTTGCCCAGCCAGCGGTTCTTGTCGCCATCGCGCTTCTCGACCGCTTCGTGCGCGCCCGTCGAAGCGCCCGAAGGCACGGCGGCCCGCCCGAAGCTGCCATCTTCGAGCATCACATCAACCTCTACCGTGGGGTTGCCCCGGCTATCCAGAATCTGGCGGGCGTGGATGTCGATGATTGCGGTCACGTAACGGTCTCCCTACTTTGTACCGTGAAGGCTTGCGCGGGCCTCTAACGGCTAAGAATGGAACTCGCAAACGAGGCCGTTGTTGTTTCGCACGAGACAAGGAGGATTTTTCGGCATGGTTGACGAAACGAAGAACGAAGCGACGGTGAACGACACGCTGACCGAAGATCCGGGTGCTACCGAAACGGCTGCCAAGCCCAGCCCCGCCGACCAGATCCGCGAATCCGCCAGCAAGCTGGGGAGCGAAGCTGCAGAGCGCGCGCGCGCCTTTGCCGGCGAGGGCAAGGAACGCGCGACCGGCGCGCTCGACGAGGTCGCCAAGATGTTTGAAGGCGCAGCGAGCGATGTCGATGCGCGGCTGGGCGAGCAATATGGCCAATATGCCCGATCGGCGGCGCAGGGCATCTCCAACTTCTCGGAAAGCCTGCGCGGCAAGGAAGTCGATGACCTGATCGCCGACGCTACCGCTTTCGTGAAGAAGAGCCCGGTGATCGCGGTGGGCGCAGCGGCGGCGGTCGGCTTCGTCCTCGCGCGGCTGATCAAGTCGGGCGTCGATGCGGCATCCGATGCCGGCGATCCCGCCCCCAAGGAATAAGGAGCGTCGAGGGGGGTGAGCGAACCACAGCCTGAAGAGGGTATTGGCGATCTGCTGAGCCGGCTGGCCGAAGACGGCAAGGGCTATGCCCAGGCCGAGATCGACTATTACCGGACGCTGGCGCGCGCCAAGCTGCGCGACGCACGCGCGATGCTGTGGATGGGTGCCGCCGCGATGGCGCTGGCGCTGGCCGCGTCGGTGGCGCTGGTCGTCGGGCTGGTGCTCACCCTCGCCCCCCGCGTCGGCCCCGGCTGGGCGACGCTGATCGTGGTCACGGGGATCAGCCTGGTGTCGGCCGTCATGGCCCGGCTCGCCTGGGTGCAGGTGAAGCGCATCCTGGGCGAGAAGCCGTGAGCGGCAACCCGCATGACGTGACCGCCGCGCAGGCGCGCGTCGCGATGGCGCGGCAGCAATTGTTCGGCACGCTGGCCGAGGTGCAGGACCGGCTGAAGCCGTCGCATCTGGCGCAGGATGCCGTGGAGAGCGCCGCTCAGGGCGTTGCCAGCATCGCCCGCAAGGGCGCGGAAGCGGTGCGCAGCCGCCCGATCGCCGCTGCCGGCTTTGCCGGCGTGGTCGGGCTGTTCATGGCGCGCGGCTGGATCGGCGATATTGTGCGCGGGCGGAATGAAACCCCCGACGCCGACAAGGGTTTGAAGGAAAAGGCCGCGAGGCCGGCGAAGAAAGGATCCCCCAAATGACCACCAATGCTTCCACCAAGCCCGCAGACGACAGCGTCAACCCGATCGCATTGGTGGCCGGCGGCGTTGCGCTGGGCGTGGTGATCGGCATGCTGCTGCCGCGGCTGGACAAGGAACGCGAACTACTCGATCCGGTGGGCCAGAAGCTCGCCAACCGCGCCACCGCCGCGCTGGACGCAGCGAAGGAAACCGGGCGCGCGGAAATCGAAGGGCTGCTCCCCGATCGCGACGCGACGCGGGACAAGATCGGCGCGTTGTTCGGCAACGTGATCGATGCCGCCAAGGGGGCCGCCGCCGAAAAGGCGTGACAGGAGATTATCGGGGTTGAGCGTGATGCTGCAGGCGCTAAGGGCTGCGGCTAACACTCTTCCCCAGGAGGCTCATTTGAGCAAGCTGCACCTCGTCTTCGGCGGCCGCGTGTCCGATCCGCAGACGCTTGATTTCAAGGACCCCGCCAATCTCGACGTGGTTGGCATCTATCCCGATTATGCGACGGCAGTGAATGCATGGCGCAGCGCTGCGCAGCGCACGGTGGACGATGCCGAAATGCGCTATGTGGTAGTGCACCTGCACCGGCTGCTCGATCCCGACGCCGAACCGGCCAGCTAAGGCCGTTTTTCAGGCGGGCGGCACCGGCCCGCTTAGGTCGCTTCAGGCCTTGCGCCAGCGCCAGGCCAGCAGCGGCTTTGCGAGCAGGATGCCCGCGACAAGCCCGCCGAGCGGATCGACCATGCTGACCGACACCTCGAAGCTGCGCGCTGCGAGGCTGAACACGAGCTGGATCACGAGCCAGAACAACGCGATCACGCCGATCTGGAGCGGACGGCTGAGACGCTGGGGGACCGGAAGGCCCCTCGGCACGCCGTACAGCATCATATAGGCGCCCACGATCGCAAAGAGCGACGGCGACAGTCCTGCGCTGGGCAATGGCGAGCTGGGGGTGAGGAACAGCCGCGCCGCCGCCCCGGCATAAGCGCCCGCGACGAACAGCACGCCCAGCCCCACCGGCCCGAGCGACTTTTCGACATAGCGCCCCGAGATAAGCAGCAAGACGCCGGTGAACAGCGCCGAGATGATGTCATAGGGCAGGAATGCGGACGCCAGCGGCGAAAGCCAGGAGCGCACCGGCGCGAACTGCCACCCGCCGGCCAGGAACTCCGCCGGCATGAATCCGAACGCCATCGAAGCGCGGCCCAGCCCGACGGCGAGCGCCGCGAAGATCGCCGCGAACGCCGCCAGGGCAATCAACGCATCGGTAAATCGGCCCCGGGGAAGGTGCATGCCCTCAGATGAACTCGATCTTGGAGACCAGATAATAGCGATCGCCAGCCGGCACCGAGACCTCGACCTCTTCGTCCACCTTGCGACCGATCAGCGCGCGGCCGATCGGCGAATTGTACGAGATGCGGCCGCGGCTGGCATCGGCCTCCGTCTCGCCGACGATCTGATACTTGAGCGGCTTGTCATCCTCGTCGAGGAGGGTGACGGTGGCGCCGAAGACGACCTTGTCGCCGGTCAGCTCGCGCGGATCGATGATCTGCGCACGGCTGAGCTTGCCCTCGATATCGGCGATCGTGGCTTCGTTCTGGCCCTGCTGCTCCTTGGCGGCATGATATTCGGCGTTTTCCGAAAGATCGCCATGCGCGCGGGCTTCCTCGATCGCGTCGACGATCAGCGGGCGCTCCGCTTTCAGGCGCTTCAGCTCGGCGGTGAGCTTCTCATAGCCCTCCTGAAGCATCGGCATCTTGTCCACGGTCGCCATACACCTCGTCCTTCAAATACCTTCGTCCCAAGCGTCCCGCAGCGGAAACGCCCGCACACTGCCATCGATGGGGGGATCAATTGTGCGATTGCGAATAATAGGGGTGCGCGGGACAGAGCGCAAGGTTCGCGATCCCCGGCCGGATGGCGAGCGACGGAGGAGGGGCTGGCCGCAAACGCATCGCTCGCGGCGGCACCCCCTCCATCACCGCTTCGCGGCGGTCCCCTCCCCGTTCCGGGGCGGATCAGTAATCCTGCAGCGGCTTCACCGTCAGGCTGTGCTCCGACAACGCCTTGATCGCCCGTGCGGCCGCCACGCTGGCCTGGGCGGTGGTGAAGTAGGGAATTTTAAGCCCGAGGGCGGAGCGGCGGATATCGGAGGAATCCTTGAGGCTTTGCCACCCTTCGGTGGTGTTGAAGATGATCGCGACATCGCCATCGACGATGCGATCGACGATGTGCGGACGACCCTGCGCCACCTTGTTGACGTCGCGCACCTCAAGACCGTTCTCGCGCAGATAGGCGGCGGTTCCGGTGGTCGCGATGATCGAGAAGCCCATCTCGGCCATCAGCTTCACCCCCGGCAGGATCACCGGCTTGTCGCTGTCCTTGACGCTGACGAACAGGCAGCCGCCCTTGGGCAGGACCGTCCCCGCCCCCAATTGCGCCTTGGCGAACGCCGTCGCGAAATCCTGATCGATCCCCATCACTTCGCCGGTGCTCTTCATTTCGGGTGAGAGCACCGGATCGACGCCGGGAAACTTGTTGAACGGGAAGACGGCTTCCTTCACCGCGATGTGATCGATGTTGCGATCGATCTTCGGCAGATCGGCAAGCTTCTCGCCCGCCATCACACGCGCCGCGATCTTGGCCACGGGCGCACCGATCGCCTTGGCGACGAAGGGTACGGTGCGGCTCGCGCGCGGATTGACCTCGATCAGATAGACAAGGCCGTCCTTCACCGCGAACTGGATGTTCATCAGGCCTACGACCTTGAGCGCATGCGCCAGCGCCACGGTCTGGCGCTCGATCTCTGCGATGATGTCGTCCGGCAGGCTGTAGGGCGGGATCGAGCAGGCGCTGTCGCCCGAATGGACGCCGGCTTCCTCGATATGCTGGAGCACGCCGGCCACCACCACATCGGTGCCGTCGCAGATCGCGTCGACATCGACTTCCACGGCATCGCGCAGATACTGATCGATCAGCACCGGGCTGTCGCCCGACACCTGCACCGCAGTCTGAATATAATCGTCGAGCTGCTGGAGCGTATCGACGATCTCCATGGCGCGACCGCCCAGCACATAGCTGGGGCGCATCAGCACCGGGAAGCCGATGCGCTCCGCGGCGGCGACGGCTTCGTCGCGGCTGCGCGCCAGACCGTTGGCCGGCTGGCGGAGACCAAGCTTGCCGACCAGATCGGCGAACCGCTCACGATCCTCCGCCAGATCGATCGCGTCGGGCGAGGTGCCGAGGATCGGGATTCCCGCATCCTCCAGCGCCTTGGCGAGGTTGAGCGGAGTCTGACCGCCGAACTGGACGATGACGCCGGCGAGCGTGCCGTTCGACTGCTCGACATGCAGGATTTCCAGCACGTCCTCTGCGGTAAGCGGCTCGAAATATAGGCGATCGGACGTGTCATAATCGGTGCTCACCGTCTCCGGATTGCAATTGACCATGATCGTCTCATAGCCAGCATCGCCCAGCGCGAAGCAGGCATGACAGCAGCAATAATCGAACTCGATCCCCTGCCCGATCCGGTTCGGACCGCCGCCAAGGATCACGACCTTCTTGGCGGACGTGGGATTGGACTCGTTCTCGGGCTCGCCGAAGCTGGGCGCCTCATAGGTCGAGTACATATAGGGCGTCTTCGCGTCGAACTCTGCCGCGCAGGTGTCGATCCGCTTGAACACCGGGCGAACGCCAAGCTTGTGGCGGAGCGCGCGCACATCGGCCTCGGTCACACCGCCGGTCATCGCCTTGACGACTTCGCCGATCAGGCCGGAGCTTTTGGCCATCTGGTCGGCGCCTTCGCGCAGATTGGCGGACTTGAGCGCGAGATAGGCGAGCCGCTTGTCGCTGAAGCCCATCGATTTGAGCTTGCGCATGCCCGCCGCATCCTGCGGCAGGCCGTTCTGGCACACCTGCTCCTCGGCGTCGATGATCTCCTTGATCCGCTCAAGGAACCACGGATCATAGGATGCCAGCGCCTGCACTTCGGCGATGGTGAAGCCTTCGCGGAGTGCCTGTGCGGCGATCAGCAGGCGATCGGGGGTGCGCTGGGCCAGTTCGGCCTCGATCTGATCGCGCGGCGCACCGGCGAGGCGATCGACATTGTTGAAGCCGCTGAGGCCGGTTTCGAGACCGCGCAGCGCCTTCTGCATCGATTCATGGATGTTGCGGCCGATTGCCATGACTTCGCCGACCGACTTCATCGCGGTGCCAAGCGAGACTTCGGCACCCTTGAACTTTTCAAAGGCAAAGCGCGGGATCTTGGTGACGACATAATCGATCGTCGGCTCAAAGCTTGCGGGCGTCGCGCCGGTAATGTCGTTGGTGATCTCGTCGAGCGTATAGCCCACCGCCAGCTTGGCCGCGACCTTGGCGATCGGGAAGCCGGTGGCCTTCGACGCCAGCGCCGACGAACGCGACACGCGCGGGTTCATCTCGATGACGATCAGGCGACCGTCCTTCGGATTGACGGCGAACTGCACGTTCGAACCACCGGTTTCGACGCCGATTTCCCGGAGTACCGCGATCGATGCATTGCGCATGATCTGATATTCCTTGTCGGTCAGCGTCAGCGCGGGCGCCACGGTGATCGAATCGCCGGTGTGGGTGCCCATGGCATCCACATTCTCGATCGAGCAGATGATGATGGCATTGTCGTTGCGATCCCGCACGACCTCCATCTCATATTCCTTCCAGCCGAGCAGCGACTCTTCGATCAGCACTTCGGTGGTTGGCGACAGATCGAGCCCGTTGCGCACGATCGCCAGAAATTCCTCGCGATTATAGGCGATGCCGCCGCCCGAGCCGCCCATAGTGAAGCTGGGCCGGATGATCGCGGGCAGGCCGACCTTTGCCAGCCCCTCCAGCGCCTCCGCTTCGGTATGCGCGATCGCCGAACGGGCGCTTTCGAGGCCGATCTTGTCCATCGCCTCGCGGAACTTCAGCCGGTCCTCGGCTTTGTCGATCGCTTCGGCGTCCGCGCCGATCATGATGCAGCCGAACTTCTCCAGCGTGCCATCCTGTGCCAGCGCCAGCGCCGTGTTCAGCGCGGTCTGCCCGCCCATCGTCGGCAGAACCGCATCGGGGCGCTCCTTCTCGATGATCTTCGCGACGATCTCTGGGGTGATCGGCTCGACATAGGTGGCGTCGGCCAGCTCGGGATCGGTCATGATCGTCGCCGGGTTCGAATTGACCAGGACGATGCGATAGCCCTCTTCCTTGAGCGCCTTGATCGCCTGCGTGCCCGAATAATCGAACTCGCACGCCTGACCGATAATGATCGGCCCCGCGCCAATGACGAGGATGGAGGAGATGTCAGTGCGTTTGGGCATTAGGGACCTGGCTTCAAGAGAGCGATGGCTGAGATGACAAGCGCAGCCAGGGCGATCCAATCGCTTCGTGGCACCGCCTTAGTGCGTTCCCAGAGGGTCGGAATCCGCTCTGCATCTTGGAGTGTTTCGGCTTCAGATATCCCAGCATCCGTTATCCGAAGAAGCAGAGCGCCGGGTCGGGCACTATCATTGACGCGAGCCGCTAATCCAAGCGCGACGAGCCGCCGACCCGCAGGGTTAGCATCCTGCGATTGCAGTTCCAGCAAATCGGTCGGCTTAATCGGATTAGCCTTAAAGTGCCTCCCGCTCTTTAGAGCGACGAGCAACGCTTTCTCTGTGGGAGAGAGAGTCACCGCAGCATCCCCACGAACCGCTCGAACAGATACAGGCTGTCCTGCGGGCCCGGGCTCGCTTCCGGGTGATACTGCACCGCGAAGGCCGGCCGGTCGATCAGTTCGAAGCCGGCGTTCGAGCCGTCGAACAGCGACACATGCGTCTCGCGGGCGTTCGCCGGCAGCGTTTCGCCCAGCACCGCGAAGCCGTGATTCATGCTGGTAATCTCGACCGCGCCGTCGCTGAGGCGCTTGACCGGATGGTTGGCGCCGCGATGGCCCTGGAACATCTTGCTGGTCTTCGCGCCCACCGCCAGCGCCATCAATTGGTGGCCCAGGCAGATGCCGAACACCGGCTTGCCGCTCTCCAGCATCTGGCGGATCACCGGCACGGCATATTCTGCCGTCGCGGCGGGATCGCCGGGGCCGTTGGAGAGGAAGAAGCCATCGGGGTCGAAGCTTATCGCCTGCTCGAAGGTCGCGTTGGCGGGAAGCACGGTGACCCTGGCACCGGCATCGACGAGATTGCGGAAGATGTTCTTCTTCGAGCCGTAATCGATGGCGACGACATGGGGGCGTGTGTCGTCATCCTGACGAAAGTCAGGATCTTGTGCGGCGGGGGTCGCGGTGGGGGCTTGAGATCCCAGCTTTCGCTGGGATGACGGGTCGGTCGTGGCTTGAGATCCCAGCTTTTGCTGGGATGACGGCGCGCCCGTGGCTTGAGATCCCAGCTTTCGCTGGGATGACGGAGTGCTGGGGGCCTGAGATCCCGGGGCGCGCTGGGGTGACGTGGGGGCGTAGCCGTGGCCGAGGCGCCAGACGCCGCCTTCCCAGCCGAAATGGGTTTCGGTGGTGACGGTGATGGCGAGGTCCATGCCCTCCAGCCCCGGCCATTCGCGGGCCATCTGGAGGAGCAGCGGAATATCGAACTCCCCCGAGGGCGAATGCGCGATCACGCCGTTGGGAGCGCCGCCGAGACGGATGCGGCGGGTGAGCGCGCGGGTGTCCACGCCGGACAGGCCGATGCGGGCATGCTTCTTCATCCAGGCATCGAGATGCTCGGTGGAGCGGAAATTGCTCGGCTCGGTCACGTCCTCACGCACGATCATGCCCAGAGCGTGGGGCTCGTCGGCCTCGATATCGTCGGCATTGGCGCCGACATTGCCGATATGCGGGAAGGTGAAGTTGATGATCTGACCGGCGAAGCTCGGGTCGGTCATGATCTCCTGATATCCGGTCATCGCGGTGTGGAAGCACACTTCGCCCACCGCCTGGCCCTCGGCACCGAAGCCGCGGCCCCACACCACATCTCCCGACGCGAGCACCAATACGCCGGTGGCTCCTTCAGGCACGGACATGGGTTTGGCTTCGGCCATTGGGGGGTGGCGCTCCATTGAATGTTGGCGATGTCGCTAAGGGGTGGCGGCTAGACCCCCTCCCCCCTCGCGTCAACCGCCTGACGCGTATAGAGGGGCACAAACATCCATGCACGAGATAGAGAAATGATCCGAGACGATATCAAGGCCGCCCAGATCGAAGCGATGAAGGCCGGTGACAAAGCCGCGCGCGGCGCGATCAGCCTGATCCAGGCGGCGATCAAGAACCGCGATATCGAGGCGCGCGCCGGCAAGGCGCCGGAAAGCGACGACGCGCTGGTGGTCGAGGTGCTGCAGAAGATGGTGAAGCAGCG
Source organism: Sphingomonas soli NBRC 100801 (assembly GCF_001591025.1). Classification (GTDB taxonomy): domain Bacteria; phylum Pseudomonadota; class Alphaproteobacteria; order Sphingomonadales; family Sphingomonadaceae; genus Sphingomonas; species Sphingomonas soli. Next base: position 247,793 of record NZ_BCTZ01000003.1, on the reverse strand, counting down.
CCGCGAATCGATCGAAATGTACACCAAGGGCGGCCGCCAGGAGCTGGCCGATGCCGAGGCGGCGGAAGTCGCGGTGATCGAGCGCTTCCTGCCGAAGCAGATGACCGCCGAGGAGACCGCGGCGGCGGTGGAGGCGATCAAGGCCGAGCTGGGCGCAAGCGGCATGAAGGACATGGGCCGCGTGATGGCCGAGCTGAAGGCGCGCCACGCGACGGAACTCGACATGAGCAAGGCGAGCGCCGCGGTGAAAGCGGCGCTGAGCTAAGGGTCGGTCAGGCGGCGGTCGCTGCGGAAACGTAGCGGCCGCGCCCGAGCGCCTTTGCCTGATAGAGCGCGGCATCGGCGGCGCGCAGCACGGCTTCGGCCGGTTCGCGATTGTCGAGCATCGCGCCGCCCACGCTTGCGCCGACACGGATCGTGACGCCGGGCGAAACCGTGCTGGGCTGGGCGATCTGCGCGATCATCGCGAGCACGCGGGCCTCGACCTCACGCGGGTTCATGTCGTCTAGGATCACGGCAAATTCGTCGCCGCCCAGCCGGAACACCCGGTCGCAACTGCGCACGGCGGCGCGGATCCGGTGCGCCACGTCGACCAGTAGCGCGTCGCCCGCTTCATGGCCGTGCCGGTCATTGACCTGCTTGAACTCGTCCAGATCGAGATAGAGCAAGGTCGCGCCGAGGCGCCCCTCCATCGACTCGCGGAAATACTCTTCAAAGGCGAGGCGGTTTTCCACGCCGGTAAGCGCATCTGTGCGCGCGAGGCGGTGAAGCTCGAGTCGCGTGACCGACGCCTGGCGAATCACCTCGAAATTCTGGCGGACCATCAGGAACAGGCTGGCGCACCAGGGGACAAGGCACACCCAGAGCAGCGAGAGCGCGCCGTTCGAGAAGAAATAGCCCGAGATCGCCGGCGGCACGACGACGCACAGGATGATGGCCCGGGCGTTTCGTGGAGTCGGCGCGTTGCGGAAAGTGGCCACGCCGATCGAGCCTGCACCGACGCCCACCGCAAGCGTAGCCAGCTCCGCTCCGCCCATGGCGATCGACAGCGCGATACCGGTGCCGAGCAGGAGAGCCCAGGCGATCGAAAGCAGCATCAGCCGCCCGACCGCCTTGGCGCGCGCGGCTGCTTCGCGCGGTCTCGCGCTGGCGATCTGCCACTTCGCGCCGCCCAGCCCGAGTTCGGCAAGGACGAACCACATCGGCCAGCTGGCGTGCACCGTGAAGAGAGCTACCACCCAGATGACGAGCGAGCAGGCGCTGCCGGCGATCAGCCCCGCGCGCCACCACAGCAGCACCGAGAACATTTCGTCGTGTAATAGAGGTTCGGTTTGGGGTACGCCGCCGGCCAGCGAGGCAAGGAGACGGTCAAACCGGCCCGAGTCGCCCCGGCGTCGTCCCTTGTGTGGCTCCATCATCATTGTCCGCAAGGCCGCCGAAACACTGGCGACCACCTGCTCAATGGCTGACATGGCCACAACAAATCGTTACGTTCAGAATCTATGTCCCTCACCCCCGCCTTTCTCGACGAACTTCGGGCCCGGACGCTGCTTTCCGGGCTGATTGCGCGCACGGTGAAGCTCCAGCGGGCGGGGCGGGAATTCCGCGCCTGCTGCCCGTTTCACAACGAGAAGACCCCCAGCTTCTACGTCAACGACGACAAGGGCTTTTATCACTGCTTCGGCTGCTCGGCGCATGGCGATGCGATCCGCTGGATGACCGATCAGCGCGGGCTGCCGTTTATCGACGCGGTAAAGGAGCTGGCCCAGGCGGCAGGCATGGAAATGCCCGAGCAGGACCGGCGATCGGCGGAGAAGGCCCAGCGCGCCAAGGGCTTGCACGAGGCGATGGAGGATGCCGCGCGCTGGTTCTCCGAACGGCTGCACGGCATCGAGGGCGCGGAAGCGCGCGCGCTGCTGAAGAAACGCGGCGTGAGCGATGAGGTGGCGCGGGCGTTCGGCATGGGCTTCGCCCCCGATTCGCGCGGGAAGCTGAAAGAGGCGCTCAAGGGCTATGGCGATCCGATGCTGGTCGAGGCCGGGCTGCTGATCGGCGTGGAGAACAAAGAGCCGTATGACCGCTTCCGCGGACGGCTGATGATCCCGATCCGCGATGTGCGCGGGCGGACCATCGCCTTTGGCGGGCGCATCATCGGGGATGGCGAACCCAAATATCTGAACTCGCCCGAGACGCCGCTCTTCGACAAGGGGCGCACGCTCTACAATCTCGACCGGGCCCAGGCAGCCGCGCGCAAGACAGGGCGAATCATCGCGGTCGAAGGCTATATGGACGTGATCGCGCTGGCACAGGCGGGGTTCCACGAAGTCGTAGCTCCTCTCGGCACGGCAATGACAGAGCATCAGCTAGAACGGCTTTGGCGCGCCTCCGATACGGCGATCCTGTGCTTTGACGGAGATTCTGCGGGCCAGCGAGCGGCCATTCGCGCGTCAGTCAAAGCGCTTGCATCGATTGAGCCCGGCCGCCGCCTTTCGATTGTTGGGCTGCCCGAGGGGCTTGATCCAGATGAACTGATCTACGACCGCGGACCCCACGAATTTGACAATTTGCTTCGATCCGCTCAGCCGTTGGCCGATTTCCTCTGGTCTCAAGAGGTAGGTGCTGAACCTCTTGACACCCCTGAGGCACGCGCCGGGCTCCGTAAGCGCTTACGTGAGTTAGTGCAGTCTATTGTCCATCGCGATACGCGCGAAGAGTACTCAGCCGAATTTCGTCGTCGTCTAGACGCGCTCTTTGCGCTGCCTTCCCGGGAAGTGCGGCGTCCGCGCAGCGGCAAGTTCCACCCCAATTGGTCAAATGCAGAAGCCCCGCCATCTACCGTCGCACGGAGGCTTAAGGCGAGCGGTTTGAATCCCGTTTTGATGAGGGAGCTTTGTGGCGCGTTGATTTTATATCCTACTGCGATTTCATCCAATATTGAGCGGCTCACAGAACTGATAGACCATTCTCGAGAGGGGCAGATTCTCGAGGCGCTGTTGGATGGGGCCCTGAGCTACCCCAGGCTTGATAAACCCACCGTGGAGACCATATTGGCAACCGCTGGTCTGAAAGCAGCTGCGGAAAAGTTAGTCAGAGCTGATGGAATGGCATACGCTTATATCCGCAGGCATCGGGATCACCAAGGGGCCGGCAATGATATCCGTGAGGCGATATCTGCCCTTGCAGCGCAACCAGCTCTCAATAGGGCAATCGAAGAGGCGACTGCGATTTTGAAGGAGCGTCCATCGGACGACGCCTTTGCGCGACAGGTGGCGCTGGTACGACAGCGTCAGGAGCTCGAAACGCACCTTGGAAATCTCAAGGTTGCGGACGACGAGAATTTGGACGAATAGGGCGGCCTAGTAAAATAGCCGCCATCTGATTTTTGAGGATTTTGATGGCCAAGGCGAATATCGACGTCACCGAGACCGGCGAGGCTGGTGACGCGCCCCTGATCGACCTCAACGAAGGTACGTTGAAGAAGCTCGTCGCGCGCGCCAAGAAGCGCGGCTACATCACCGTCGACCAACTCAACGAGATGCTCCCGCAGGATCAGATGACCTCGGAGCAGATCGAGGACGTTATGTCCGCGCTCAATGACATGGGGATCAATGTCGTCGAGAATGAGGAATCGGGCGAAGACGGCGAATCCGACGAGGACAAGGCCGACGAGTCCGATGAGGCCGAGGCCTCCGACGACAATTCCGGGTTCGAGCCGGTCAAGAAGAAGGAAACCGTCGATCGCACCGACGATCCGGTGCGCATGTACCTGCGCGAGATGGGCGCGGTGGAGCTTTTGTCGCGCGAAGGCGAAATCGCCATCGCCAAGCGCATCGAGGCCGGTCGCGACACTATGATCCTGGGCCTGTGCGAAAGCCCGATCACCTTCAACGCCATCATCGGCTGGTCGAACGCCCTGAACGAAGGCACGATGCAGCTCCGCGAAATCCTTGATCTCGACGCGATGCTTTCCAAAGGTCCCTCGGCCGAACAGGTCGAAGGCGCCGAGGACGATAATGGCGAGATCAGCGAAGCCACCGCCGGCGCTTCCTTCAAGGAAGAAGAGGAAGTCGAGGAAGTCCAGGAAGAAGAGGACGAGGATTCGATGACCGAGCGCCGCGCCCCGCGGCCTTCGGACGATGAGGACGAGGACAATACGCTGTCGCTCGCCCAGATGGAGGAAACGCTCAAGCCGCAGGCGCTGGAGAAGTTCGCCAACATCACGTCGATCTACAAGAAATTCTCGAAGATGCAGGAGCAGCGTCTCAGCGCCATGGCGGCTGGCGGCGAGCTCGCTGCGGCCGACGAGCGCAAATACCAGAAGCTGCGCGAGGACCTCACCGCCGAGGTGGAGAGCGTCCAGTTCCACAACGCGAAGATCGAGTACCTGGTCGATCAGCTTTACAGCTTCAACCGCCGCCTGACCGCTCTGGGCGGCCAGATGCTGCGCCTTGCCGAGCGCCATAAGGTCAATCGCAAGGATTTCCTGGATCGCTATGTCGATCATGAGCTGGACGAGAGCTTCATCGCGACCGTTCAGAAGCTCGACAAGAAATGGGCCGCGTTCGCGGAGAATGAAGGCGCCGCAGTCGATCGCATCCGCATCGAGATCAGCGAGATCAGCCAGGCGACCGGCATGGCGCTCAGCGAATTCCGCCGCATCGTGAACATGGTGCAGAAGGGCGAGCGCGAAGCGCGTATCGCCAAGAAGGAGATGGTCGAGGCGAACCTGCGCCTCGTGATCTCGATCGCGAAGAAATACACCAATCGCGGCCTGCAGTTCCTGGACCTTATCCAGGAGGGCAATATCGGCCTGATGAAGGCGGTCGATAAGTTCGAATATCGCCGCGGCTACAAGTTCTCGACCTATGCGACCTGGTGGATCCGGCAGGCGATCACCCGCTCGATCGCAGATCAGGCGCGCACCATTCGTATTCCGGTGCACATGATCGAGACGATCAACAAGCTGGTGCGCACGAGCCGCCAGTTCCTCCACGAGCAGGGCCGCGAACCCACGCCGGAGGAGATGGCGGAGCGCCTGAGCATGCCGCTCGAAAAGGTGCGCAAGGTGATGAAGATCGCCAAGGAGCCGATCAGCCTCGAAACGCCGATCGGCGACGAGGAAGACAGCCATCTGGGCGATTTCATCGAGGACAAGAACGCAGTGATCCCGGTGGATGCCGCGATCCAGGCGAACCTGAAGGAAACGGTCACCCGCGTCCTTGCCTCACTCACCCCGCGCGAAGAGCGCGTGCTGCGCATGCGCTTCGGCATCGGGATGAACACCGATCACACGCTGGAAGAAGTCGGCCAGCAATTCTCGGTTACCCGCGAACGCATCCGCCAGATCGAGGCGAAGGCGCTCAGGAAGCTCAAGCATCCTTCGCGTTCGCGCAAGATGCGGTCGTTCCTGGATCAGTAAGCGCGGCGCGAGCCGACAGGGTCAAAGGTCAGAGACTGGCGCATCGCCGGGCCTCTGACCGATTGCCGTACAGCACGCGAATGTGCGGCGAGATCTCTGGCCCCATCGAAACAGACGAATCCGGATGTTTGATTTTTCCTGAAGAAGCGCCGGACAGTTATTTTCTGTCAGGAAGCAATCTGGTCCACTTCGGTAGCCATCTTTGATTTGGCAATTGTAGGGATATCTGTGCAGGTATAGCCTGCACGGATGGATCGGGAAGCAGCACAGCGGCCCCTTGCGCGCCGCGACGAGCGGGCGACGAGTTCCGAGCACGCTGCGGGACCGCACACCGCGCAGCTTTCGGCGATGTCGGCTGCGCTGAACGGCTCCGCGCCGGTCCAGCGGCTTGAAGCACTGACCCCAAACCACACCGGCATGCCCGATACTCTCAAGGCAGGGGTCGAGGCGATGTCGGGCATGTCGATCGATCATGTTCGCGTCCATCGCAACTCGCCCCTGCCCGCGCAGCTACAGGCGCATGCTTTCGCGCAGGGTGGCGATATCCATCTCGGCCCCGGCCAGGAAGCGCATCTGCCGCATGAGGCCTGGCATGTCGTCCAGCAAGCGCAGGGCCGGGTGCAGCCGACCACACAGATGGCGGGCGGCGTGCCGGTCAATGACGATCGGGTGCTGGAGGACGAAGCCGATCGCATGGGTGCGCTCGCCGCCGGGGGGGCGGTCCAGCGCGCCGCCGCGCCGTCAATGTTGCCTCCCCCAAGCGCGCCGGTGGTGCAACGCGCGCTGGTGCAAGATGCGGAGATCATCGCCACGCGCGACGGGAATTATGACTGGCGAAGCTTCCGCGGCACACGCACCGAGAATTTTGGTGGCACGGCAACCGAGTCCGGACGCAGCGCAAAACTCGTGGACGGCGTGAATGTGCGAAGGTCGCATATCAGCTGGGGCGCCGTTGATGCGGTTAGCGGCGAAGGCACGAGTGTGGACGCCATGATCGGCCCAGACCATAATCTTGGCTCAAACCCATCGGCGCAGAACGCGCTAAAGCGTGTCGCATCTTTCAAGAAGCTGTCGGGAGAGAGCTATATCTCGGGGCATTTGCTGACCGAGAAACTGGGCGGCCCGGGAAACGAAGCGCGTAACCTGACAGCCATCCCCGGAACCGCCAATTCGCTGCAGTCGAGCCGCATCGAGGACAACCTTCGCGTGGATGTCAACGAGCAGGGCTATTGGATGCGCTACATCCTCAATGTCGATTATGCCGACAAGACCAAGGCCGTCGCCCTGGCGCCCCGGGCAATTCCGGCCGCAATGGGCGTCGAAGCCACGCCAGCGTCCGGCGGTTCCACCGTCAAGGTACGCTATGCGAGCCGGCTGGTCGCGACATGGTACAGGATCGACATTGATGGCAATGCGGCGACGCGGCCACAGACCGTGACCCTGACGATAACTTCACCCTTGGACTCGGCGGATGCGGTCGCCAGCGATCCAGTCGCATCCGGGGCGGCTTCCGGCAAGCATGCGATAAGGACCAAGATCGACGCGGAGGATCTGGTCCTCACCACCTCTAACCTGCTCAAGCATGTGGTGGATCACCGCGAGCCGCTGATCGGGCGGATCGCCGAGCTTCGCCAGGCGATCGAAAGCCTTGAAGTGAGCGAGCAGGAGTCGGCCGAAGCGATGGACCGGCTGAACGAAGAGGCATGGGAGGTCGGCCGGGATGCCGGCTATCGTCAGGGCTATAACGAACTGCTGGCGGAGTATGAGCTGTCATTCAGCCAGCCGCCCCCACCGATGATCGACGATGAAACCTACCGGCAAGCCTATGCGGAGGGCGAAAAGGCCGGACAGGAGGCTGCGGACGCTTATATCAGAGGATATCAGTCGGGGTATAATCACGGCTATTATGACGAAGGCGCGCCCTTGCCGTTTGCAATCACCCAATATGATGACGGATTCAATTACGGCTTCCACACCGGGCTGGAGGCCGGCGAATATGGCGCAGGCAGGCGATACAATATCGATAAAACCACCCTTCTGCAGAACCTCAACGAATCTCACCTCAACGTCCATTCCTCCAATCTCGGCTTCACGACTGTCGAACTGACCGGGCGGCGGGAGGTCAAGAATGGCGTGAAATGGTATCAGGTGAAATTGATATCCGCGTGGGAAGAGGGCCTTAAGGAAGAAACACAAAAGAACTTCTGGATGAAGCGCGCCTGGCTCCGCCATGGATATTGAGCGCCGCCGCTGATATTTGTCCGCGCTTGCCGCTCGGCGATTTCCTTTCATCCGCCAGCGATTCGCGCGCTCCGCCGGAACAAGGCAGCGGAAGTCAGCCAGATCACCACAAAGCCGCTGCTCAGCACGACGATCGGCTTGATCGAGTGCGCATTGGCCGGCGCAGTTGCCAGCATCAGCGCCAGCGCGGCCTGGACCGCAGCCACGGCGAGCATTGCGCGCGCCATTTCCGGTGCACGGGCGCGCGCGACGAACGTGCAGGCAAGCGCGGTCGCGACCACGCCGAAGAATCCCTGGTTCGCGGGGTTTTCTTCATTGCCGACGATGCCCACGGCCAAGTTTATCCACATCTGGAACAGCGACACGAATACCGCCATCGCCACCCCCGCCCAATAAGCGCCCCGCGCCGTGCTTCCCGTCATCGCCAGTCCTCTGGATATTGCTGAAAGCCGCACTCTTGCGGGCCATGGAATGAGCGACATGAGCGCGTTGTGAGGTTTCGCTGAAAAGCGACCGCCGTTTCGGAAAGGCGGCGTTACGCAAACGCAATGAATCCCACCCCGGCACAGTGTGTTGCATCACGGTAAATCCCGCGGAAACCACGTCTTTACGCGCTTCGGTATATCCCTGTGGCGCATCACGGCTGCACCCGGTCCTTTCGCCGGCCAGCTACTAATTTGTTGGGGGCGTATGCCGCTTGAATCCGTGAACGTTGCGCGACTGGCAGGCGGCTGGAGCTCCATGGGTGCGCTCGCGGCCTCTGACGGAAGCGCAAACCATCCTTATCTCCAGCGGCTCCAGGCCAATGTGGAGCCGGTTCGCGATCTCGCCGATGCGGCGCACTACATGTGCATCCTGCATGGCCGGCATCCCGGCGTGATCGATCACGCGGCAACGCATGCGCCGCTTGGCAGCGAGCAGGCGTGGCTGGAGAGCGCCGCGGGAGCATTCGCGACGGAACGCGCCTTCCTAGTCCGAATCGTCGCCGCTGCGGGTCCGTTGCCGAGTACGCCGGGGCATGCCGAATCCGAAGCAGCAGCAGCATCGCAGCGCCATGCTCTGGAAACGCTGGCCCAATCGGACCGCGCGGGATGCGCGATCGGCGCGGCTCTGGCGCTGGCGATCGACTGGCTCGAAATCCGCAAGGTGCTCGACGCCGCCGCCGACCGCCTGAACCTCACCCCGCCCCCCTTCGCCCTGCCGCCGTTCGAGGAAACCGCCACGGTCATCGATGCGCTGGTCCGCGCCGGGCCGGTCGAGCGCGCGATGCTTTTCGGCGCACAACAGCTCTTCGCACAGCATCGCGGACTGTGGGATCTGCTCGAGGCGCGCGCCAGCGCCCGCGATCGGCACTGATCCCGGGCACTAAGGGTTGCAACGAGCAACCGAACCCCTCTATCCCCCCTTCATGCGTTTTGAAGGCACCCAGAGCTATGTCGCGACCGATGATCTGAAGGTCGCGGTCAATGCAGCGGTCACGCTGCGCCGTCCCCTCCTCGTCAAGGGCGAACCCGGCACGGGGAAGACCGTGCTGGCCTATGAGATCGCCAAGGCGGTCGGCGCGCCGCTAATCGAGTGGAACGTAAAATCCACGACCAAGGCGCAGCAGGGCCTGTACGAATATGATGCGGTGGCGCGGCTGCGCGATGGCCAGCTGGGCGATGAGCGTGTGCACGACATCGCCAATTACATCCGCAAGGGTAAGCTCTGGGAGGCGTTCACCGCGCCGCAACTGCCGGTGCTGCTGATCGACGAGATCGATAAGGCCGATATCGAGTTTCCGAACGATCTGCTCCAGGAACTCGATCGCATGGAATTCCATGTCTATGAGACCAAGGAGACCGTCCGCGCCGCGGAGCGCCCGATCGTCGTCATCACCAGCAACAACGAGAAGGAACTGCCCGACGCATTCCTGCGCCGCTGCTTCTTCCACTATATCAAGTTCCCCGATCGCGAGACGATGCAGGCGATCATCGACGTCCACTTCCCCGGCATCCAGAAGATGCTGGTGAGCAAGGCAATGGATATCTTCTACGATATCCGCGAAGTGCCCGGTCTCAAGAAGAAGCCCTCGACCAGCGAGCTACTCGATTGGCTCAAGCTGCTGCTCCACGAGGAGATGCCCCTGGACGTGCTTCAGAACCGCGACCCGACCAAGGCGATCCCGCCGCTCCACGGCGCGCTGCTCAAGAACGAACAGGATGTGATGCTGTTTGAACGGCTGGCGTTCATGGCCCGGCGGCAGCAGGGCAAATGACCACGCACGCGGGCTGCCTGTGCGGCAAGGTCCGCATCGCGATCGAGGGCGCGCCGCTGCGCGTTCGCACCTGCTGGTGCCGCGATTGCCAATATTGGGCGGCCGGCAGCGGCACCACCAACGCGATGTACCGGATCGAGCAGGTCTCGATCACCGGCGACGTGCGCTGGTATGAAAGCGTCGCCGACAGCGGCAATCGCATGCGCCGCGGCTTCTGCCCCGATTGCGGGACGCCGCTTTTCACAGGCCCCGCAGAAGCCCCGAAGTTCCTTGGCGTCCGCGTCGGCGCGTTGGACGATCCGAACCGTTACCGCCCGACCGAACTGATCTGGACCGATAGCGCCCCCGAATGCGCCTGCCTCGATCCCGCCCTGCTCCACACCCCGCGCCAGCCTGCACCGATCGGCTGAGGCGGATGGCGGAGCGGCGCAAGGGAGGACGGCCCTATTGTCGTGTACGCACACGGCGCGTCGGGGCAGCTTAGCCTTGTATCCCATGCCTATCCTCGAAGCGTGCTTCCAACGACATGCGCGCCATCGGCGTGCGCGCTGGTGGATCGGGGAACGCCCCGAGGGCCGCGACGGCCAGATGGCCCGCCTGATCGCGGCAAAGCTCGATTATCCGACTTCACGCGACGATCCGTTTGTCCCCGGCGGCATAAAGGCCGTCAGCCTTTCCGACGCTGCCTATGTGCTCGCGGTTGCCGCCACGACCAGCCTTGCCCATCATTCTGCGCCCAAACCGCACGCAGTTTCCGAGGCAAAGCAGGCGCTGGCCGAACTGCGGGACCGGCCCGTGTGGCTGGCCAATGGCTGGATGCCCGGACAGACGAACACTTGGTGGATGCCGTTGACCGGCGCCACCTTCGACTGCGGAATCATCGGCTGGGACGCGCAGAACGCCTTCATATTCTGGGCGGAGGAAGTGGACTGACCGATCCCCGCTCTCTCGGCGCCACCCGCTTCGCCCGCATCCGCGCCCAGCTGGAAGCGTTCGAGCCCCGCCCGGGCTGGCGCAGCTGGCTTTATGAGTTCCTGCTGTTCGGCTTCAAGCAAGGCTGGGCCTGCCTGTTCGGCGGGTTGATGCTTGGCCTGCTGCTCGTCTCCCCCGGCAAGCTGGGAGCCTGGTATCTGCTGATGATCATCTCATTTGTGCTGGTGGAACTGGTGCACCGGGCGCCTCAGTCTTCGGGCGCGGACAAATCCGACGGATCCGCCTCGTAATCCAGCAATTCCCCCGGCGCGCATTCCAGGACCGCGCACATCTTGGCGAGCGTGGCGAAGCGGATGCCCCGCACCTTGCCCGAGCGGAACAGCGAGAGCTGGGTCTCGCTGAGCCCCATCTGCTCGGCGAGCTGCTTGCCCGTCATGCCGCGTTTGGCGAGCACGGCGTCCAGCGTGACCTTCACCGGCATCAGAAAAACTCGTCCAGCTCTTCGCGCGCGGCCGATGCCTGGGCGAGCAATTGCGCGACGAGGACGAGCGTCGCGCCGATCACCCCCAGCGTGATCGCGGCGCCATCGAACCGCGCATAGGCGCCCTGGCTATAGATCAGGCGCATCAGCAGCGGCACGCCGAACACGTTGATCAAGCCGCCGGCAAACAACGCCGCGCCGATTCGCAGCAGCAGCTGCGGCACGACCTGCCCGAACACCGCCCCCGAAGCGATCGATCCAAGCGCCTGCCGCACCATCCAGATCGCCCAGACATAGATATACATCGGCAGGTTGAAGATCAGCGCCGGCCACGAAAAGCGGCCGGTCCAGATCGGCGCGAGGATCAGGATCGCGGCGACCAGAAGCAGCAGCACGAAGGGCACCGTCACCAGCCACATCAGGATGCGCGCACGGGCGCGAAGCGTGTCGATCATAGGGTCTCCATGCCGCTCATGATTTAACCTTGACTTAAATTTCCACGATTGGCAAATTTAAGCTATAGTTAAATTCGGAGTCGATGCATGACCGCTGCCCTGGAAACCCATCGCCTGACCAAGCGCTTCGGCAAGGGTGCGCCCGCCGTCGATGCAGTCTCGCTCAATGTCCCGCGCCGCGCGATATATGGCTTTCTTGGCGCCAATGGCGCGGGCAAGACCACGACGCTCAAGCTCGTCCTCGGCCTGTTGCGCGCCGATTCCGGGACGATCCGTCTGTTCGGCGAGGATGCGGCGAAGGCGCGCACCAGCATCGGCTCGCTGATCGAGACGCCTTCCACCTATGATCACCTCACCGGCCGCCAGAATCTCGATCTCACCCGCATCCTGCTCGGCCTTCCGCGGCGCGAGATCGATCGGGTGCTCGATATCGTCGATCTCCGCGGCGCGGGCGACGAACGCGTCGGCGGCTATTCGCTCGGCATGCGCCAGCGGCTCGGCATCGCGCGGGCACTGCTCGGCAATCCGCGCCTGCTGATCCTCGACGAGCCGACCAACGGCCTCGATCCCGACGGCATTCGCGACATGCGCCATCTGCTGCGCCGCCTGCCCGAGACCGGCGACGTCACGCTGATCGTCTCCAGCCATCTCCTCTCCGAAGTCGAGCAGGTCGCGACGCATGTCGGGCTGCTCCATCGCGGGCGGCTGCTGGTCGAATCGCGGCTCGATGCGCTGCTCGGCGGCATCGCGGCGGTGGAGGTCGATACCGGCGATCGCCCCCGCGCGGCGATGATCCTGGGGGGCGCCGGCTTCTCGGTTCGCCAGAGCGAGGCGGGTAATCTGCTGGTCGATGCGGAGGACCCTGCCGAGATCGCGGCGCTGCTGGTGCGCGAGGGGCAGTCGCTTTCGCATCTCGCCCGCCACCGGCCTTCGCTGGAAGGAATCTATCACCGCCACATCGCTCAGGCCGCCTGAGGAGCCACCCCATGCTGCACCGCTATCTGATCGCCGAAATCCTCAAGCTGCGCCGCAGCCTCGCGCTGATGCTCTGCGTCGCCGCACCCGGATGTGTCGCGCTGCTCGGCACGATCATCGCCTTCGACAAGAAGGCGCCGGTAAATCTCGCCGCCTTTGTCATGACCGGCCCCGGCATCTGGTCGTTCGTGATGCTGCCGCTCGCGATCACCGCGCTCAGCGTGCTGATGGCGCAGATGGAGCATGGCTCGCGCAACTGGAACCATCTGCTCACCCTGCCGGGCGCGCGGCCCCATGTGTTTCTCGCCAAGGCAATCGTGATGCTCGGGCTCGTCGCGGCGATGTCTGTGCTGCTGTTCCTGTTCCTGCTCGGCGGCGCTGCTCTCCTCTCGCTGCTCCATCCGCTGGGCGTGACCGGCCATCCCGATTATGCAGCCCTGGCCATACGGCTCGGGCTCATGGCCCTCTCCTGCACCCTGGTCAGCATGCTCCAGCTCTGGGTCGCGCTCGCGAATCGCAGCTTCGTGGTGCCGCTGGTCTTCGGCATTGCGGGCACGTTCATCGGGATCGGCACGTTCGGCGCGACCAAGGCGGCGTGGTTCCCATGGCTGCTCGCGGCGGGGATGCTGTCGCCCCGGCCGGAGATCCAGCAACTGGGCTGGATGCTGGGCGGGATCGGCGGTGCGGCGGTGATGGCGGCGATGCTCCTCCACCTGAGCCGACGCGAGGCCTAGTATATTCCTCCCCCCGCTTCAGCGGGGGAGGTGGCAGGCGCAGCCTGTCGGAGAGGGCCCGGCGGCAAGCGCATCCCCTGCGGCAACGCCCCCTCCACCACCGCTTCGCGGCGGTCCCCCTCCCCCGCTGCGCGAGGGAGGAATGAGAAACCCAATCTCCCCCGTCACCCTGAACTTGTTTCAGCGTCCAACGTGCACCAACCCAGCGGTGAATTTGGTGGAGGGCTGGATGCTGAAACAAGTTCAGAATGACGGAGAGGGCACCGCCACCCCACCAAGCCCACCCCCGCTGAAGCAAGGGAGAAATTGGCGGTCACGCTGTCCTACAGGGTAGCCGCACCTTTGCTCAGCCCAGGCCCGCCACGAAGCGAAATTTCACGATTCGCATGAAAAGTGGGAAGCCAAGCCGTCACGCCCCTGTCCCTTGCTGGCGCACCGTTCCGACCCTAAACCCGGCGCCATGTTCTTCTCCTTCCTCGACGAGTTGCGTGCGGCTGGTATCCAGGCGAGCCTGAAGGAGCATCTGATCCTCCTCGAAGCGCTCGATCGCGATGTGATCGATCGCACGCCCGAGGCTTTCTATTATCTCGCCCGCGCCACCTTCGTGAAGGACGAGGGGCTGCTCGATCGCTTCGATCAGGTCTTCGCCAAGGTGTTCCGCGGCATCGCCACCAATTACGGCGTCGCCCCCGCCGACATCCCGGAGGACTGGCTCAAGGCCGTCGCCGAGAAGTTCCTGACGCCAGAAGAGATGGAGGCGATCAAGTCGCTCGGCTCCTGGGACGAGATCATGGAGACGCTAAAGAAGCGGCTGGAGGAGCAGCAGGGCCGGCATCAGGGCGGCAACAAATGGGTCGGGACCGGCGGCACCTCGCCCTATGGCAATTCGGGCTTCAACCCCGAGGGCGTCCGCATCGGCGGGGAAAGCAGGCACAAGCGCGCGCTGAAGGTGTGGGACCAGCGCGAGTTCAAGAATCTCGACGCCACCCGCGAGCTGGGCACGCGCAACATCAAGGTCGCGCTGCGGCGTCTTCGCCGTTTCGCCCGCGAAGGCGCCGCCGACGAGCTCGATATCGACGCGACGATCGAGGGCACCGCCAAGCAGGGCTGGCTCGACGTGCGGATGCGGCCTGAGCGGCACAATGCGGTGAAGCTGCTGCTGTTCCTCGATGTCGGCGGATCGATGGACCCGTTCGTCAAGCTTTGCGAGGAGCTGTTCTCGGCCGCTACATCCGAGTTCAAGAACCTCGAATTCTTCTACTTCCACAATTGCCCCTATGAGGGCGTTTGGAAGGACAATCGCCGCCGCTTCACCGAGCGGACGCCGATGTGGGACATCCTCCACAAATATGGCCATGATTATAAGTTGATCCTGGTCGGCGATGCTTCGATGAGCGCGTATGAGATCACTCATCCCGGCGGATCGGTCGAGCATTTCAACGAGGAAGCCGGCGCGGTGTGGATGCAGCGGCTGACCAACACCTATCCCGCCGCAGTGTGGCTCAACGTGCTGCCGGAGGCGCAATGGGGCTATACCCAGTCGGTGAAAATCATCCGCGAGCTGATGAACGACCGCATGTATCCGCTGACGCTCGCGGGCCTCGACGACGCGACGCGCGAGCTGAGCCGGAAAAGCTAGCGCTCGCCCGCCACCCTGCGCGCGGCTGCACGAGCCTTTTGCCGGGCCGTGGCATTCCCCGCGCCCGAGTAGAGCTCCTTGATGAATCCGCTGTCGAGCCGGGTGAGCATCTGCGGCGGGGGGACGCCATCGGCATCGAAGAGCGAGAGGATCGTTTCCGCCATCCCGGGTTCACGCGGGGGGCGTGCACCCGCGAGCGTGCGCATCGCCGCGTAATCGGCAATCTGGGTCAACGACTTTCCCAGCGCGGCGCCGTCGTCGATCACGACGATCGACTGGAGCGTCACCTGCTGGGTGGGCGGACGGATGTTCGACGCCGATTGCACCGCCAGAACAGGCGGCTCCTCCCCGTCGCCGCCGGTCGCGGCCTCGCCATCCTCGTTCCGGACCTCCACCGTGTTCCACGCATGCACCGGCCCCTCGCGCTTGGCACGCCGCAATTCACCCGGGCGCAGGCCCGCGAACATCGCCGGAAAGCGCTTGCGGAGCGCCGCGGTGAACATATCCGCGTCCGCGGCGATGATGATGACGATATTCGGATCGCAGCGCTCGGGTGCGACCTTTGCCCCCGCATCCTCCGCGATATCACGCATGCGGCGCGCGACCGCGAGGCTGCTCTCTGGCGAAAGGCCCAGCACGATCGGGCAGACCGGCTCGGCGAAGCGCGCAAGCTGGCCGTCCACGGCGGAGACGATCTGGCGAAGCTGGCGCTGGGCCGCTTTGGCGGAACCGCCCTTCTTTCCGGTGACAACGATGGGGCGGTCATCGACCACCTGCGCATGCGCCGCATTTCCCGCGAACATCGCCAGTATCGCGAACAGGAATAAGGTGGGACGCAAATCAGGTCTCCGGCAGCGGCGCCGGAGACAGCCTAGAGCCGTTCGACGGCGCGGTGAAGCTTGCGCAGCACGGCGCCGTCATGCGCCTGTGCGGTCGCAGCCTCCGATGCCAGGCCCATCAGGCGCACAGCGCCGAAGCTGGCGGCCAATCCCTTGAGCCGGAGCGCCGCTGCGCTCCAGGCATCCGGGCTGTCGGCACCCTTCATCGCTTGCAGGCACCGGCGAACGCCATCGAGAAACGCCTCGCGCAGCTCAGCGATCAGCTGGGGCTCGTCGCCCACCGCCGCCGCCAGGGTCGCATCGATTGCACCGGGATCATACGCCATCAGGCGACGCTATCAGAGGCTATGTTAACGGTCCGTTTCCTTACGGTGTTGGTCCGGCGGAATAATGTGGTAAATGCGCCACATGAGTGGGGCCAAACCAGCAGAGCCAATGTTCACCGCCGACAGCGACGAACCCTTTGTCCTGTCTGCAGCCGCCGTGCTGCCCGAAGCGGACGACGGTGCGGAGGAAGAGACGCCCGCACGAGACCGTAGCTGGATATTCCCGGCGCTCGCCATCGCGGCGGCATTGGGATCATTTGCCGGGCTCGGTTGGATGGCGCTTCCCTCGGTGCAGGCCGGAATGCCGCCGGTAGCGCTGGTGCAGCTGATCGCGGCTTTATGCGTGCCGCCGCTGCTGATCAGCGTGCTCTATCTTCTGGCGATGCGCACCAGCCGGGCGGAGGCTCGCCGCTTCGGAGCCACCGCGCACACGATGCGGATGGAAGCGGCATCGTTGGACCGCAAGCTCTCTGCCCTGTCGGAGAAGTTGGCCGAGAATCGCGAGGCCCTCGCTGAACAGACCGACATCCTGATCGCGATGGGCAACCGCGCAGCGCAGCAGATCGCCGAAGTCGCGGGCACGGTGGCGCATCAGGCGAGCTCGATCGACGGCAGCAGCCGCACGCTGACGCTCGCCGCTGGCGAGGCCGAACGCCGGATCGCGGTCGTGCTTGCCTCGCTGCCCAAGGCGCATGAGGAAATGCGCGGCCTTTCGGAGCGCGTGGACGCAGCAGGACTGCTCGCGAGCGAGCGCGCTGCGGCGCTCGACACGCAACTATCGGCGCTTTCCGAGCGCGGACGCGAGGCGGATCAGATCGCCGGCGGCGCGGCGGACCGGCTGGCGGCGCATATCGCCCGCATGGAAGCGACCAGCGAGGCGGCCAGCGCGCGACTGGAGGCGGTCACCGGGCAGATGTCGGTCGAAGTGGATGGCATGCTCGATCGCGCCGCCGTGGCTGTGGATGAGGCACGCAAGGGCATCGCCGCGCAGGGAGAGGCGATCCTGGCGATGTTGGGCGCCAACCAGGCGGCGCTCGATCGCGCGAGCAAGGATACGACCGAAGCGCTCGCGGAGCGCATGGCTGCGATCGCGGACGCGGTCGAGCGCGTGGGCGCGCGGCTCGGCGAGGAACAGGAGCGCGGCGACGCTTTGTTTGCCGGGCTTTCTAGCGGCGTCGATCGGCTCGATCGCGAACTGCAGGTGCTCCACGCAGCCGGCATGGACCGGACGCAAGGCCTCGCCGCGTCGGTCAGCGCTCTCCACGTTTCGGTCGACGCGATGAGCGAGGCGCTGAACGGCGGCGATGTGATCGCCCGCCGCGTCATTACCACTTCCGAAGATCTGCTGACGGCGCTGGACGCTTCGGCGCGCGAGATCGACGAGACCCTGCCCGAGGCTCTGGCGCGGCTCGATGCGCGGATCGCCGCGAGCCGCCAGATCGTGGCTGGCGCCAAGCCCGAGCTGCTCGCTTTGGTGACTGCCGCCGAAAGCACCCACGACGCGATCGAGGCGATCGCCGATGTGGTGAGCCAGCAACGCGATACGCTGGCCAAGACGCAGGCGTCCTTGCTGGAGACGCTGGATACGGGCGGCGAACGGGCTCAGGCGCTCGAGCAGATCGTCGACGAGACGATCCAGACCACGCGGACCTTTGCCGAGGACGCTGCACCACAACTTGTCGATGCGTTGCTGCGCGTCCGCGAGACCGCTGTGGCGGCGGCGGATCATGCGCGCGAAGCGATTGCGGGCATCGTTCCCGGCGCCACCCGCGCGCTGGAGGAAGCCAGCACCACCGCTATGCGCCGCGCGATGGACGACAGCGTCCGCCGCCAGCTGACCGAACTCGGCCATACGACCGAGGCCGCCGTCAACGCAGCGACGCGCGCGTCGGAGCGGCTGACCCAGCAGATGCTCCAGCTCGCCGAAAGCACGAGCCAGGTCGAAGCGCAGATCGAAGCCGCGCGCGCCGCACGCGAAGAGGCGGACGGCGACAGCTTCGCGCGCCGTGTCTCGCTGCTGATCGAAGCGCTCAATTCGAACTCGATCGATATCACCAAGACCTTCGCCGCCGATGTGACCGACAGCGCATGGGCGGCGTATCTGAAGGGCGATCGCGGCGTCTTCACCCGCCGCGCGGTGCGCGTGCTGGATGCCGGCGACGCGCGCGAGATCCATCGCCTATATGACGAGGACGACGCCTTCCGCGAAAACGTCAATCGCTACATCCACGATTTCGAGGCGATGCTGCGCCAGATCCTAACGCTGCGCGACGGATCGCCACTGGGCGTGACCCTGCTCTCTTCCGACATGGGCAAGCTTTATGTGGCGCTGGCCCAGGCGATCGAGAGGCTGCGCAGCTGACCGTCATGCCAGCGAAAGCTGGCATCTCGCGCATCACGAAACCCCAGAGTGTGCTGGAGGGCTATTAGTTCACCCAGTCCAGCATATCGGTGGTCACCCAGCCAAAATTGTAGTTCGCGAAAAACAGCGCGAACAGGACGGTCGCCACGATCGTCGTGCGGATCATCACGCGCTTGGCGTTGAACTCATGCGGTGCGCTGGGGGCCTGACCGGGGACGAGATCGACCCCGGCTTCCTCGCTGGTCTTTACGCCGAACGGAAGCACCAGGAAGACCGAAAAGGCCCAGAACAACAGATAGATCGCCAGAGCGGATTGCCACGTCATAGGGTCAGGCCTCGATGATCAGGACGTCGACAACCGGCTTCTTGCCGGTGTAGCGTACCGCGACGCGGCGAACCGAAAGACGGATGGCTTCGCGGAGCTTTTCGAGATCGCGGCTGCTTTCCTTCTGCACCGCCTGTTCCGCGGCATCGCAGGCATCGGCGATGAAATTGTCGCGATCCTCCTCCACCGGCACGCCTTGCAGCCGGATCTGGGGGTCACCGATAAGCCGGCCCTTCTGGACTGCGACTGCAACCGAGATCTGGCCGTACAACGCAACCCGGCGGCGCTCGTTGATCGTCGCGCCATCGGCGGGAAGGATCACGTCCCCATCGAGGACCAGACGGCCCACAGGGGCATCGCCAACCTTCTCGGGCTTACCGGGCGCGAGCTTCCAGATATCGCCGTTCACCTGGTTAATCGCCTGCGGCACGCCCTCCGACAGGCCAAAGCGCGCCTGCTCGTGCATGTGGCGGACCTCGCCATGCACCGGGATCAGGATTTCGGGCCGTATCCACTTATACATTTCGGAGAGTTCGGGCCGCCCCGGATGGCCGGATACGTGAATGAAAGCCTGGCGATCGGTGATGATCTCCACGCCCTTCCCCGCCAGAATGTTCATGATGCGGCCGATGGCGATCTCGTTGCCCGGGATCTGGCGCGAGGAGAAGAGCACGGTATCGCCCTTGTGGACCTTCAGGACGTGCGTGTCCTCGGCGATGCGATTGAGCGCGGCCCGGGGCTCGCCCTGCCCCCCGGTCGCGATGATCATCACCTGGCTCGGTGGCAGCGACATCGCGGTATCGAAATCGATCGTTTCGGGGAAGTTGCGCAGATAGCCCGTGGCCTTGGCGACGCGGATGATCCGATCGAGCGAACGCCCCGCCACACAAAGCTGGCGCCCGCAGTCCTGCGCCACTTCGCCCAGAGTCTGGAGGCGCGCGGCGTTCGACGCGAAGGTCGTGACCAGCACGCGGCCCTTGATCCCGGCGACGACCTCATCCAGCCCCTTGCGAACATCGATCTCGGAGCCGGAAGCTTGGGGATTGAAGACGTTGGTCGAATCGCAGACGAGCGCGAGCACGCCCTTGTCGCCAATCGCGGTCAATTCCTGCGCGGTCGAGGCTCCGCCCAGCGCCGGGGCTTCATCGAGCTTCCAGTCGCCGGTATGGAAGATCCTGCCATAAGGTGTTTCGATCAGCACCGCATTGCCCTCAGGGATCGAATGGGCGAGCGGGGTATAGGTGATGCGGAACGGGCCGATATCAAACGGGCCGTCCTCCTTGACCACGTTCAGCTCGATGCGATCGGCATTGCCCTCCTCTTCCAGCTTGCCATGGATCAGCCCCGCGGTGAAAGGTGTCGCATAGAGGGGAACGCCGAGTTCGCTCGCCAGATAGGGCAACGCGCCGATATGATCCTCATGTCCATGCGTCAGCACGATGCCGAGCAGATCGTCCAGCCGCTCCTCGATGAACTGGAGATCGGGTAGGATCACGTCCACGCCGGGATAGCTGGCGTCGCCAAAGGTGATGCCGCAATCGACCATCAGCCATTTGCCGTCACAGCCATAGAGATTGACGTTCATGCCAATCTCGCCCGAGCCGCCAAGCGCGACGAAGAGTAGTTCTTTACCTGGAGTCACAATGTTTCCTTGGAACGGGTTACCGGCTGCGTTCCCACAGCATCCATAACCCCTGAATCGTCAAATCCGGTTCGATCGCGTCGAACACGTCCGTGTGCTTTTCGAAGAGCACCGCGAGGCCACCCGTCGCGATCACCTTCAGCGGGCGGCCCACCTCGGATTTCATCCGGGCGACCAGCCCTTCGATCATCGCTATATAGCCCCAATAGATGCCGATGTGCATCTGATCGACCGTATTGCGACCAATTACGGAGATATTGCCCTTGGGCGCCTCGATCGCAATGCGAGGCAGCTTTGCGGCGGCGGTGACCAGCGCATCGAGCGACAGGTTGATGCCCGGCGCTATGATGCCGCCTTTATAGGCCCCGGTATAATCGACCATGTCGAACGTCGCGGCGGTTCCGAAATCGATGACGATCAGGTCGCCCGGATGGTTCGCATGAGCGGCGATCGCATTGAGCGCCCGGTCCGCGCCAAGATTCTGCGGCTCTTCCACATCGAGCTGAAAGCCCCAAGGTGCCCGTCCCTGCCCGGCGATCACCGCTTCGGTCTTGAAGTACTTGTCGCTCAGAACCTGAAGATTGTGCAGCGCGCGCGGCACCACGGTGCCGATGATGACGCTGGTGACGTCGCCGATCCGGAATCCTTCAAGCGCAAGCAACTGGCTGAGCCACACGGCATATTCATCGGCGGTGCGCCGCGGATCCGTGGCGATCCGCCAGCGCGCGCGAATCGCTCCGGCATCGACCAGTGCGAAGACGACATTGGTGTTGCCGGCGTCGATCGCGAGCAGCATTCGGGGCCCTTTCAGAGCAGGAAAACGTCGCCCGCGTGAATGACACGGACGCCGCCCCCGGCCAAGCGCAGGATGAGCGCCCCGTCGCTCGTCAGTCCATCGAACAGGCCGTCCACCTGGCTGCCATCGGCCTGCCGCGCAGTGAGCGCAGTCCCGGCAGGGTGGGCACGAGCAAGCCAGCGCTCGCGCACCGGCGCAATGCCGTTCCGCCAGCGCGAGAGCCAACGAGCGAAGATCTCGGCCAGAGCTTCGGCAAAAACTTCCGCGTCCGGCGAAGGCGCATAGATGCTCAGGCTCGTCGCGGGCTGGCCAAGTCCCACCGGGCAGTGCGCCAGATTGACCCCGAAGCCGATGATGACCGCATCATCCACGCGTTCGAGCAGGATTCCCGATAGCTTGGCACCGTTCACGAGCAGATCGTTGGGCCATTTGAGCATCGCGCGGACGCCGAACAAGGCGACGGTTTCTTCCAGCGCAACGGCGGCGACCAACGCCAGCGTCGCGGGCGAAGGCTCGCCGGGGCGCGTACGGACCAACGTCGAAATATAGAGATTGCCCTCGGGCGAGGCCCAAACCCTGCCCTGGCGGCCCTTTCCGGACGTTTGGCGCTCCGCGCGCAACCAGAGCCCCTCGCTCGCGCCGTTCCGAGCGAGCTCCGCCATATCGGCGTTGGTGGAGCCCGTCTCGGCGACGGTACGGAGTGTCGTGGTCAGAACAGCGCCTTGGCGGCCGAAGCCGTGAAGACTTCTAGATAGCCGAGCAGCGGCCAGCCAAGCGGCGAGATCACTGCTGCGGCGAGCACCAGCAACACACCCTCGACCGGATCGGTCTTGCCCGCAAAGGCAGGTGCCGGCTCATCGAAGTACATCGTCTTCACGATCTTCAGATAATAATAGGCGCCAATCGCCGACGCCGCAGCACCCACCGCCGCGAAGACGAATAGCCCCGAATCCACGGCCGCAACGAACACCTGCAGCTTGGCAAAGAAGCCGAGCAGAGGCGGAATGCCGGCGAGGCTGAACATGAAGATCGCGAGCGCGAGCGCCAGGCCAGGCCGCGTGCGGGACATGCCCGCCAGGCTAGCGATGCTCTCGATCGGCTGTCCGTCGGCGCCGCGCATCTGGAGCACGACGAGGAAGCTGCCGAGCGTCATGACGACGTAGATCGCCATGTAGTAGAGCACCGACGACACGCCCGCTTCGCCACCAGCCGCAAGGCCGATCAGCGCGAAGCCGACATTGTTGATCGAGCTGTACGCCAGCAGTCGCTTGATGTTGGTCTGACCGATCGCCGCGACGGCACCGAAGATGATCGAGGCCAAAGCGGCAAAGATCACAATCTGGCGCCAGTCTGCGATCGCCGGGCCCATCGCCTCGATCGCGACGCGGGTGGCAAGTGCCACTGCGGCAACCTTAGGCGCGGACGCGAAGAAGGCGGTGACCGGGGTCGGCGCGCCTTCGTACACGTCGGGCGTCCACATGTGGAACGGCACGGCGCTGATCTTGAACGCGAGACCCGCGAACACGAACACGAGACCGAACAACAGCCCCATCGAACGCTCACCCGCATAGGCATCGGCGATACCCGCGAAGAGCGTGGTGCCGCTAAAGCCATAGACCAGCGAGATGCCGTACAGCAGGATGCCCGAGGCGAGCGAACCCAGGACGAAATACTTCAGGCCCGCTTCGGCCGAGCGCGTGTCGCGGCGCATGAAGCTCGCGAGAACATAGGCAGCAAGGCTCTGCAGCTCGAGGCCGACATAGAGGCTCATCAGATCGCCGGCCGAGACCATCATGCCCATGCCCGCTGCGGAGAGCAGGATCAGGACCGGATATTCGGGGCGAAGATCGTCGCCCGAGCTGGTCTGGAAGAAGCGCGGAGCGATCAGGATCGAGACGGCCGCAGCGAAGAAGATCATCGCCTTGGCGACCGCGCCAAACATATCGGGGCGATACAAGCCGCCAAACGCCTCACCGCCCGCCGATGCGGGGCCCGCGAGCGCGATGCCCGCGCCGATCAGCACGGCAATCGCCGCCCAGCTAACCAGCTTGGTCGCTTGCTGCCCGCCCCATGCGGCAACGAGCATCAGGAGAATTGCGCCCAGGCTGAGCACCAGCTCGGGCAACACCATCATCAATTGGGTAGAATAGCTCATCAGTGCGCCTCCCCGTGCGCAGCAGCGGGGGCTTGGTGATCTTCAGCGGCAGTTGCGCCGTGATGCTCGCCGGCGGGTGCCGGCTTGCCAGCGGTGGGCTGCGAGTCCCCGGCGGGGGCCGCGCGGCTCATCCGCTCGACCAGACGCTCGACATCCGGACGCATCGGCTTGAGGAAGCTCTCAGGATACACGCCCATCCACAGCACAGCGGCAGCGATCGGGGCGAGCAGCCATATCTCACGCGCGTTGAGATCGGGCATTGCGCGGACATCTTCCTTGGTCAGATCTCCGAACACGACGCGCCGATAGAGGTACAGCATATATGCCGCGCCAAGGATGATGCCGCTCGTGCCGATCAGCGCAGCCCAGGTCGAAACCTTGTACACGCCCATCAGGCCCAGGAACTCGCCGACAAAGTTGCTCGTGCCCGGCAGACCGACAGAGGCCATGGTGAAGAGCATGAACAGCAGCGCATAGCGCGGCATGTTGATCGCCAAACCGCCGTAGCGATCGATTTCGCGGGTGTGCAGGCGATCATAGATGACGCCGACGCACAGGAAGAGCGCGCCCGAGACCAGACCGTGGCCCAGCATGACCATCATCGCGCCTTCGATACCCTGATGGTTGAACGCGAACAGCCCCATGGTGACGATCGCCATGTGCGCGACCGACGAATAAGCGATCAGCTTCTTCATGTCGGATTGCACGAGCGCGACCAGCGACGTGTACACCACTGCGACGCACGACAGCACGAACACCAGGTTCATGAACTGCGCCGAGGCTTCGGGGAACATCGGCAGCGAGAAGCGCAGGAAGCCATAGCCGCCGAGCTTCAGCAGCACGCCCGCCAGGATCACCGAACCTGCAGTCGGCGCCTGCACGTGCGCGTCGGGAAGCCAGGTGTGGAACGGCCACATCGGCATCTTCACCGCAAACGAAGCGAAGAAGGCGAGCCACAGCCACGTCTGCCAGTTCACCGGGAAATCATGGCTCATGAGTTCCGGGATCGAGGCGGTGCCGCTGTTGAGGATCATCGCGATCATCGCGATCAGCATCAGCAGCGAGCCGATCAGCGTGTAGAGGAAGAACTTGTACGACGCATACACCCGGTTCGCGCCGCCCCAGATGCCGATGATCAGGAACATCGGGATCAGGCCGCCTTCGAAGAAGACGTAGAAGAGCAGAAGATCCTGCGCGGCGAAGGTGCCGATCATCAGGATTTCGGTGGCGAGGAATGCCGCCATATATTCGGGAACGCGCTTCTCGATCGCGGTCCAGCTCGCGCCGACGCAGATCGGCATGAGGAAGACCGAGAGCATGATGAGCATCAGCGCAAAGCCGTCGATGCCCAGCGCCCAGGCGAAATCTACGCCCCCGACGCCAAACAGGCGGACATGCTCGACAAACTGCCACTGGGCAGCGCCCGCGCCCTGATCGAAGCTCGCCCACAGCCAGATGCCGAGCGCCAGATCGATGAGCGTGGCGCACAGCGCGATCCAGCGCGCGTTATTCGCGCTCGAGAAGAGACAAGCGACCGCCGCGACCGCAGGGATCGCCAACATCAGCGAAAGGATCGGGAAACCGGTCATCCTGCAATCACCCAAGTGAGAGCTGCGGTAAGACCGATCAGCATGATGAACGCATAAGTGTATAGATATCCCGATTGCAGTTTCGCCGTGCCGACGCCGCCGAACTGGATAAGCCGCGCGATGCCGTTAGGCCCGAACCGATCGATGGTCCCCTCGTCGCCCGCCTTCCAGAACAGCCGGCCGATTGCGAATGCGGGCCGCACGAACAGGAAGTTATAGAGCTCGTCGAAATACCACTTGTTGAGCAGGAACTTGTAGAGAACGTGGAACTGCTCCGCGCACTGCGCCGGGAAGCCTGGATTGCGCACATACGCATACCATCCCGTGACCAGGCCACCGAGCATCGCGAAGGTCGCGCTCAGCTTCACCCAGGTCGGCACATTGTGCATTTCGTGCATCAGATGCTCGTTGAATGCGATCGCGCCCTTCCAGAAGGCCGCGCCCGTGTCCGCTTCGATGAAGAAGCCATAGAAGACGAAACCGGCAAGCACCGCACCTACCGACAGCAGCACGAGCGGGACCAGCATCACCGCCGGGCTCTCATGCGGGTGATAGCCGGCAGTGCCGTCATCCCCCGCATGGCCATGGCCGTGTGCGTGATCGTCATGGCCATGCGCTGCATGCGCATGATCGTCATGGCCGTGCGCATCATGCGCTGCGTGCTGGATATGCTCCGAGCCCGCCCAGCGCGGCTTGCCGTAGAACGTCAGGAAAACGACGCGCCACGAATAGAAGCTGGTGAGCAGCGCAACGAAAACGCCGACCCAGAAGGCGCCGTAGGAACCAGCCGCAAAGGCCGCTTCGATGATGGCATCCTTCGAGTGGAAGCCGGCAAAGCCCATCGGCGTGTGGTTTCCGAACACCGCCGGGATACCCACGCCGGTGATGGCGAGCGTGCCCATCATCATCGCCCAGAAGGTTACCGGGATCTTCTTACGCAGGCCGCCATAATAGCGCATGTCCTGCTCATGGTGCATCGCATGGATCACCGAGCCGGCACCGAGGAACAGCAACGCCTTGAAGAAGGCGTGCGTGAACAGATGGAACATCGCCGCGCCATAAGCGCCGACGCCGGCCGCAAAGAACATGTAGCCGAGCTGCGAGCAGGTCGAATAAGCGATCACGCGCTTGATGTCGGTCTGCACCAGGCCGACCGTGGCCGCGAACAGACATGTCGCCGCGCCGACAAAGGTGACCACGCCCAGTGCAACCGGGCTTGCTTCAAACATCGGCGACATGCGGCAAACCATGAACACGCCCGCGGTGACCATCGTTGCCGCGTGGATCAGCGCCGACACCGGGGTCGGGCCTTCCATCGCGTCCGGCAACCAGGTGTGCAGGCCGAGCTGCGCCGACTTGCCCATCGCGCCGACGAACAGCAGCAGGCAGAGCACGGTGATCGTATCCGCGCGGAACCACAGGAAGCCGATGGTCGAGCCATGCATGTTGGGCACCGCCGCCAGGATCTCGGAGATCGAGACGGTGCCGAACACCAGGAACGTGCCGAAGATGCCGAGCATGAAGCCCAGATCGCCGACGCGGTTGACCACGAACGCCTTGATCGCGGCGGCATTGGCCGAAGGCTTGCGGAACCAGAAGCCGATCAGGAGGTAGGATGCGAGGCCGACGCCTTCCCAGCCGAAGAACATCTGGATCAGATTGTCGGCCGTCACGAGCATCAGCATCGCGAAGGTGAAGAGCGACAGATAGGCGAAGAAGCGCGGCTGATCCGGCTCCTCGCTCATATAGCCCCAGCTATAGAGGTGGACGAGCGCCGAGACGCTGGTGACCACGACGAGCATCACCGCGGTGAGGCTGTCGACCCGAAGCGACCAATCGGCGCTGAACGAACCGCTGGTCATCCAGTGCAGCACCGGAACCACGGTCGGCTCGGCAGTGCCCGAAAGATAGCTGATGAAGATCGGCCAGCTCAGCGCGCACGCGATGAACAGCGATCCAGTGGTCACGACCTTGGGAAGCGTGGCTCCGAACGTCTTGTTCGCGAAGCCGGCGACGATCGCTGCCAGAAGCGGCAGGAATACGATGAAGAGGATCGGCGACATCAGCACGCTCCCGTCACCCCGGCAAAGGCCGGGGTCTCAGGCGAATGCCCGAGGCAGGAGCCGCACAAGATCCCGACTTTCGCCGGGATGACGAAGTTAGGCACAGGCATTAGCCCTTCATCCGATTGACGTCGTCGACCGAGATCGTGCCGCGGCCGCGGAAATAGATGACGAGGATGGCGAGACCGATCGCCGCTTCACCAGCTGCGACGGTCAGCACGAACATCGCGAAGACCTGGCCGACGAGATCGCCCAGCGCAGCCGAGAACGCGACGAGGTTCAGGTTCACGCTCAGCAGGATCAGCTCGATCGCCATCAGGATGACGATGAGGTTCTTGCGGTTCATGAAGATGCCGAGCACCCCCAGCGTGAACAGGATCGCCGAGACGACCAGATAATGCGTGACGCCGATCACAGCTCGACCCCCTGCCCGACTGCCGGATTCATGTTGCGGGTTGCGTCCTTCGAACGACGGTTGATCTGGCGGCTGATGTTCTGCGGGCGCACATCGCTGCGCTGGCGATGCGTCAGCACGATCGCACCGATCATCGCGACGAGCAGCACCAGCCCGGCGGCTTCGAACACGAACAGATAGCGCGTGTAGAGCAGCTGGCCGACAGCCTCGATATTGGGCACGCTCTCATCGATCGGGGCGATGCGGCGGCCCAGCTCGAGCCCGCCCGCGCTCCAGGCGCCGACAGCGATCACGATTTCTGCCGCCAGCGCGACGGCCAGCGCCACGCCGATCGCGGCATAGCGCATCACGCCCGCGCGCAGCTCGGCGAAATCGATGTTGAGCATCATCACGACGAACAGGAAGAGCACCGCGACCGCGCCGACATAGACGATGACGAGCAGCATCGCGATGAACTCGGCACCCGCGATCACCATCAGCCCGGCGGCGTTGAAGAAAGCGAGGATCAGCCAGAGCACCGAATGCACGGGATTGCGCGCGAGGATCGTCATCGCGGCGGACGCGACCACGACTGCGGCGAAGAGATAAAAGGCGAGGATCTGGATCACAAAGCCACTCCCACGCCCTCACCCTTCCCACTCGCCTTCGGCGAGCGGGCCCCTTCCCTCTCCCAATGGGAGAGGGAGGGAGGCGCGAAGCGCCGGAAGGGTGAGGGTGAGCCCACCTTTGCGGAAAGAGCGTAATTCATCTGCGGTCCCACTGTTGGCTCGCGCGCTTAACGGTACGGTGCATCGGCGGCAAGGTTCGCGGCGATTGCGCGCTCCCAGCGGTCGCCGTTCGCGAGCAGCTTATCCTTGTTGTAGATCAGCTCCTCACGCGTTTCGGTCGAGAATTCGAAGTTCGGGCCTTCGACGATCGCATCGACGGGGCACGCCTCCTGGCAGAGCCCACAATAGATGCACTTGGTCATGTCGATATCGTAGCGCGTCGTGCGGCGGCTGCCGTCGTCACGCGGCTCAGCCTCGATCGTGATCGCCAGCGCCGGGCACACCGCTTCGCACAGCTTGCACGCGATGCAGCGCTCTTCGCCATTGGCATAGCGACGCAGTGCATGCTCACCGCGGAAGCGAGGCGAGATCGGGTTCTTCTCGTACGGATAGTTGATCGTCGCCTTGGGCTTGAAGAAGTACTTCAAGGTCAAAGCGTGCGCCTTCACAAACTCCCAGAGCGTGAAGGAACGGACGAGTTGGGCAACGCTCATGCGGGCAATCCTACGCGCTGGAACATCAGCCAGCCGGAAACGAGAAACACGAAGATCAGCGACAGCGGCAGGAAGATCTTCCAGCCCAGCCGCATCAGCTGGTCATAGCGATAGCGCGGGACCGTCGCCTTCACCCAGCTGAAGATGAAGAAGAAGAACAGGATCTTGGCGAAGAGCCAGAGGATGCCCGGCACCATGTACAGCGGCGCCCAATCGACCGGTGGCAGGTAACCGCCCCAGAAGAGCACGGCGTTGAGCGTGCACATCAGGATCACGTTGGCATATTCGCCGAGCCAGTAGAGCGCGAAGGCCATCGACGAATATTCGGTCTGATAGCCGGCGACGAGCTCCGACTCCGCTTCGGTAAGATCGAACGGTGCGCGCGCCGTTTCCGCCAGCGCCGAAATCAGGAACACCACGGCCAGCGGGAACAAAAGCGGGTTGAACCCGAAGCCGTTGAGGAAGCCGAGCACATGGCCCTGCTGCGCTTCGACGATGCCCGACAGATTGAACGTGCCCGCCCACAGGATCACCGAGATCAGCACGAAGCCGATCGAAACTTCGTACGACACCATCTGCGCCGCTGCGCGGATCGCCGAATAGAACGGGTATTTCGAGTTGGACGACCAGCCGGCGAGGATGATGCCGTACACGCCCAGGGACGATGCCGCGAGAATGTAGAGCAGGCCGACATTGATGTTCGACAGCACCACGCCCGCCTGGAACGGGATCACCGCCCAGACGATCAGCGCGACCGTGAAGGTGATGATCGGCGCGAGCAGGAACAGTCCCTTGTTCGCGCTCGACGGGATGATGGTTTCCTGCAGGAAGACCTTGAGCCCGTCCGCGAAGGACTGGAGCAGCCCGAGCGGGCCGACGACGTTCGGGCCGCGGCGCAGCGCCATTGCCGCCCAGATCTTGCGATCGGCATAGATGATCATCGCCACCGCCAGCATAAGCGGCAGCGCGATGACCAGGATTCCGACGATCGTGGCGACGAACCAGGCCCAGCCATAAGGCAGGCCGATGGTGTTCTGGAAGAAAGCGGTCATGCGGAAATACTCGTCACCCCGGCAGAAGCCGGGGTCTCAGTGTTGCGGAGCGTACCCTCGCGGCACGCGATCCCGGCTTTCGCCGGGATGACGAAAACGGGCCCGCTCATTCCGCCGCCTCCGCAAATTCCTCGCCATGGACGAGTTCGGCCGAGCAGCGCTGCATCGTCTCCGACGCGCGGCAAATGGCGTTGGTGAGGTAGAAATCCGCGATCGGATAATTGACCGGGCCCTTCGCCTTCGCAGGCAGCTTGGGCGGCGCCCATGCGTAGCGGACAAGACCCTCCTGCCCCAGTTCGGGCACCTCGGCAGCCATCGCGGCGCGAAGCTGCTCGAAGCTGTCGAACAGCAGCGCCTTGCCCAACTTGTCCGAAAGCGCGCGCAGGATCGTCCAGTCCTCACGCGCGTCGCCGGGGGCGAACACCGCGCGATCAGCGCGCTGGACGCGGCCTTCGAGGTTCACATAGGTGCCCGGCTTCTCCGAATAAGCGGCGGCGGGCAGGATCACATCGGCGTGATGCGCGCCCTTGTCGCCGTGATGGCCGATATAGACCTTGAAGCTGCCGGCGAAGGCCGAGAAATCGACTTCGTCGGCGCCCAGGAAGAAAGTGAGCTTCGGATCCGCCGTGATCACGTCCGCGATGCCGCCCTTTTGCGCATAGCCGAGCATCAACCCGCCCATCCGCGCGGCGGCCGTGTGGACGACGTTGAAGCCGTTCCATCCGTCGCGCATGAAGCTGCCCGCGACCGCCAGAGCCGGGCCGTGCCCGTCCTTGAGCGCGCCCGGACCAAGGATGAGCACCGGTGCCTTGGCCGCCTCGATCACTTCCGAAACTTCGGAAGGCATCTTGCCGAGCAGGCCGAGATCGTTGCCTAGCCACTGAACCTTGTAGGTCAGGTCAATCTCGGGGCCGATCGCGAAGACCTTAGCGCCCTTCTTGATCGCCTTGCGCACGCGCGTGTTGATCAGCGGCGCTTCCCAGCGGAGATTGGTGCCGACGAGCAGGATCGCATCGGCGTTCTCAATCTCGGCGATCGTCGTGTTGAACGCCACCGAACCGAGGTTGGTCACGTCATACGCCATGCCAGTCTGGCGGCCTTCGAGCAGGTTCGAGCCGAGCGACTGGACCAGCTTCTTCGCGGCGAACATGGTCTCGCAGTCGAGCAGATCGCCAGCAATTGCGGCGACGCTCGATCTGGCCTTTTTCGCGGCCTTGGCGACGGCATCGAACGCTTCGTCCCAGCTTGCCTCGACCAGCTTGCCCTTCACGCGGACGAACGGCTTGTCGAGACGGCGGCGGACCAGCGCGTCGACATGGTAGCGCGTCTTGTCGTGCGCCCATTCCTCGTTCACGTCTTCGTTGATCCGCGGAAGCACGCGCATCACCTGGCGGCCGCGGCTGTCGAGGCGGATGTTGGTGCCGACCGCGTCCATCACGTCGATCGAGAGATGCTTGCGCAATTCCCAGGGGCGGTATTCGAACGCCACCGGCTTATGCGTCAGCGCGCCGACCGGGCAGAGATCGACGGTGTTGCCCGAAAGCTCGCTCTTGAACGCCTTTTCCAGATAGGTCGTGATCTGCATGTTCTCGCCGCGATAGATCGCGCCGATATCCTCCACGCCCGCGACTTCTTCGCCGAAGCGCACGCAGCGGGTGCACTGGATACAGCGGGTCATGATCGTCTTGATGATCGGACCCATATATTTTTCGGTCACCGCGCGCTTGTTCTCGGTGTAGCGCGAATGGCCCTTGCCGTAAGCGACCGACTGGTCCTGCAGGTCGCACTCGCCGCCCTGATCGCAGATCGGGCAATCGAGTGGGTGATTGATCAGCAGGAATTCCATCACGCCTTCGCGCGCGGCCTTCACCATCGGGCTGTCGGTGCGGATTTCCTGGCCGTCGCCCGCAGGCAGGGCGCACGAAGCCTGGGGCTTGGGCGGCCCCGGCTTCACTTCGACCAGGCACATGCGGCAGTTGCCGGCGATGCTCAGCCGTTCGTGATAGCAGAAACGCGGAATCTCCTTGCCCGCAGCCTCACAGGCCTGGAGCACGGTGGCACCGGCGGGCACCTCCACTTCAATTCCGTCCACCGTCAACTTCGGCATTCAATTCGGTCCTTGTTCGCCGTTTTCACGGCTGGGAGGCGGCTTGCCGCCGCCTCCCCCGTTTCTCACTTCTGCTGGCTCCAGGCGTAGAGCGCATCGGCGATCGCCGAGCGCTGGAACACCGGACCGATGCTGGTCGGCACCGTGGCCATGCCGCATTCCGGCGTGCCGGCATACAGCGCGCCGAGCGCCGCCGTCTCTTCGGGCGAGCCCGCATCGGTGGCGAGCACCTTGCGCGCCAGGCCCGGCGAATATGTGACGGTGCAGCGCGCGATGTTCACGATCGTGACCGGCCCCGCCAGATCGCCGTGGAACGCGGCAGCCTTGGTGGTGTCCAGCGTCATCGCGCGGTCCGGAACGGCACTGGTGTCGCGCTCGACCAGGTTTTCGGCGATCGCCGAGGTCAGCAGCGCGGGCGACAGGCTCTTCGCGCTCGCGCCGCGCAGGCACGACGTGTAGCGGCCGGTCATCGCGTTGCTGAGCTTGCTGAAGCGCGGATCGCTGGTGCCCGGCCCGCCGAGCAGTGCGCCGGCCTTGTCGCCGCTCAGCTTGACCACGCACTGCGCGATCAGGCGCGAGCTGTCATAGGCCTGCGCCGCGGAGGCGGGATCCTCGAACATCTTGTCGAGGTTCATGCGCCGCTCGAGATCGGTCATGCTGTTGCGGCTGCTGGGGCCGCCCGCGAGATTCACGTTCGTGTTCGGCGCGCCCTGCGCCTGGGCGAAAGCCTGGGTGCCCGAAAAGCAGGCCACCGCAGCCGCGGCCGTCATCATAGCTCGGTAGTTCATATACATCCTCCCTCGCTTACCTTCCGTCATTCCGCAGCCTCCATCATGGGGGCCTCGCCGGATCCGTTACGCTCGACGATGCGACGCTCCATTTCCGGGCGGAAGTGCTTGATCAGGCCCTGGATCGGCCATGCCGCCGCGTCGCCGAGCGCGCAGATGGTGTGGCCCTCGACCTGCTTGGTCACCTGATAGAGGGTATCGATTTCGCTGATATCGGCGTCGCCGGTGCGCATGCGCTCCATGACGCGCCACATCCAGCCGGTACCTTCGCGGCACGGCGTGCACTGGCCGCAGCTCTCATGCTTGTAGAAGTAAGAGAGGCGCGAGATTGCGCGGACGATGTCGGTGGACTTGTCCATGACGATCACGGCAGCGGTGCCGAGCCCGGAGCCGACAGCCTTGAGGCCGTCAAAGTCCATCGGGCAGTCCATGATCTGCTCGGCGGGAACCAGAGGCACCGAGGAGCCGCCCGGAATCACCGCCAGCAGATTGTCCCAGCCGCCGCGAATGCCGCCGCAATGCTTCTCGATCAGCTCGCGGAACGAGATCGACATGGCCTCTTCGACCACCACCGGCTTGTTCACATGGCCGCTGATCTGGAAGAGCTTGGTGCCCTTGTTTCCTTCGTTGCCGAACGACGCGAACCATTCGGGCCCTCGGCGCAGGATCGTCGGGACGACCGCAATCGACTCCACGTTGTTCACCGTGGTCGGGCAGCCATAGAGCCCCGCGCCCGCCGGGAAGGGCGGCTTAAGGCGCGGCTGGCCCTTCTTGCCCTCCAGGCTTTCGAGCATCGCGGTCTCTTCGCCGCAGATATAGGCGCCCGCGCCGCGATGGACGAAGACGTCGAAATCATAGCCCGACTTGGATGCGTTCTTGCCGATCAGGCCAGCCGCATAGGCTTCCTTGACCGCCGCGAAGAGCACTTCGGCCTCGCGGATATATTCGCCGCGAATGTAGATGTACGCGGCGCGCGCGCGCATCGCATAGCCGGCGATCAGCGCGCCTTCGATCAGCTTGTGCGGATCGTGGCGGATGATCTCGCGATCCTTGCACGAACCAGGCTCGGATTCGTCGGCGTTGATGACGAGGAAATTCGGACGATCGGCACGCGGCTCCTTGGGCATGAAGCTCCACTTCATGCCGGTGGGGAACCCTGCCCCGCCACGACCGCGCAGACCGGACGCCTTGATCTTGTCGATGATCGCGTCCTGGCCGATGGCCATCAGATTCTTCGTCGCATCCCAATCGCCGCGCTTCTGCGCAGCAGGCAGGTTCCACGGCTGGAAGCCATAGACGTTGGTGAAGATGCGATCCTTATCGGCAAGCATTACCGGCTGCTTCCCTTATCCTTGAAGAACATGATGTAGACCAGAACCGCGATGCCGATCAGCACAATCGGCCCCAGCAGCGCGAAGGTCGCGCGCAGCACCCAGCCGAGAACGACGATGCCGCCGATGATCGCAAGGATCGTGACGATCAGATTCTTGTTGTCGCCCATCACCATTCTCCCCGGAAATCATGGTTTTCGGAAACCATCGCGGTCAGATTGGTCGGCCCGCCATATGCCTCAACGGTGTGGCGGCCCGGCTCCTGCGAACCCGCCTTGGGCTTCTCGCCCTTGGCCAGCGCATCGAGGATCGCAACCGTGCGGTCGAAATCCAGATCCTCGTAATTATCGTCGTTGATCTGCACCATCGGCGCCGAGGCGCAATTGCCCAGGCACTCGACTTCGGTGAGCGTGAACATGCCGTCAGCGGTGGTCCCACCCTTGTGCAGCCCGCGCGACTTGCACGCGGCCATCACATCGTCCGATCCGCGCAGCATGCACGGCGTGGTGCCGCAGACCTGCACATGATAGCGGCCGACCGGCGCGAGGTTGAACATGGTGTAGAAGGTCGCGACCTCGAAGATGCGGATATAGGGCGCGCCGATTTCACGCGCGACAAACTCGATCACCGGGATCGGCAGCCAGCCCTGCGTATTCGTCTCCGCACCCACCTGACGCTGGGCCAGATCGAGGAACGGAATCGAGCAGGAAAGGCGACGATTTTCCGGATAGCGGCTCGCGATTTCACGCGCCTTCTCGGCATTTTCCGCAGTCCATGCGAAATTGCCCCAGCGGGCGCGGGTCTCGGCTTCGTCGGGGATTTGGGGTGCGTCAGCCATTGGTCGAACTCTGATTGATCGGGTTGCCATGGCGCCGTTGCAGCCAAGTCACTGCCTGGATGCCGAAGCCTGTCACCATGAGTGTGCCACAGACAAGCAACGCAAATTCGCGGCTAACATCGCCCGCTATCATAAGCCCGAGATATCCCGAGACCCCAGCGAGAACGATATCTTGTGCAAAGCGTCTCACCGGTCGCACTCCCCGAACACGATATCCATCGCACCCAGAATCGCCGTCGTGTCCGCCAGCATGTGCCCGCGCGACATGAAGTCCATCGCCTGGAGGTGGCTGAACGCCGTCGGGCGGACCTTGCAGCGGTAGGGCTTGTTGGTGCCGTCGCTGACCAGATAGACGCCGAACTCGCCCTTGGGGCTTTCCGTCGCCACGTAAACCTCGCCCGCCGGCACGTGATAGCCTTCGGTGAACAGCTTGAAGTGATGAATCAGCGCTTCCATCGACTGCTTCATCTCGCCGCGCTTCGGCGGGGCGACCTTGCGGTCGAGCGTCAGTACCGGACCTTCCGGCATATCCTGCAGGCACTGCTTCATGATGCGGGCCGACTGGCGGACCTCCTCCACGCGCACCATGAAGCGATCATAGCAATCGCCGCGCGTGCCGACGGGAATGTCGAAGTCGATCCGGTCATAGACGTCATAAGGCTGCGACTTGCGCAGATCCCACGGGATGCCGGCGGCGCGGATCATCGGGCCGGAGAAGCCCCACTTGATCGCATCGTCGCGGCTGACCACGGCGATATCGACATTGCGCTGCTTGAAGATGCGGTTCTCGGCCACCAGGCTGATCGCATCCTCGAACAATTGCGGCAGCCGCGTATCGAGCCATTCGCCGATATCGGTGAGCAGCTTGAGCGGCACGTCCTGACGGACGCCGCCGACGCGGAAATAGTTGGAATGCATGCGCGCGCCCGAGGCACGCTCGAAGAAGTTCAGGCAATCCTCGCGGATCTCGAACATCCACAGGTTCGGCGTCATCGCGCCGACGTCCATGACGTGCGAACCGAGGTTCAGCATGTGATTGCAGATGCGGGTCAGCTCGGCGAAGAACACGCGCAGATACTGGCCGCGCAGCGGCACTTCGAGATCGAGCAATTTCTCGACCGCGAGCACATACGAATGCTCCATGCCCAGCGGCGAGCAATAATCGAAGCGATCGAAATAGGGCAAAGCCTGGGTGTAGGTCTTGTACTCGATCAGCTTCTCGGTGCCGCGATGGAGCAGGCCGATATGCGGATCGACGCGCTCGACGATTTCGCCGTCCAGTTCGAGCACGAGACGCAGCACGCCGTGCGCAGCGGGGTGCTGCGGGCCGAAATTGATCGTGTAGTTCTGGATCTCGGTGTCGCCCACCTCTGGCTTGTCGCCATCGATCACGCCCGCAATCTCTTCCAGATACTCAGCCATTACGCATTACCCTCCGGCGTCTTCTTGGCGCGCGGCTTGCGGGGTTTGGGGCCGTCGCTCGGGCCGGCCTTGCCGGCGCCGGTATCGGCGGTCGAATCACTGGTCTTGGGCTTAGCCACCTTTGCCTTGGCAGGCTTTGGCGTGACCGGCGCGATTTCTTCGGCCTTGAGCGGCGTCGGCGCACCCTTGGCTTCGGGCTGCGGCGCAGGCGGGGTTGCCGCCTTCTCGTCGCCCGGCAGCACATATTGCGCGCCTTCCCACGGGCTCAGGAAATCGAAGCTGCGAAAGTCCTGCGCCAGCTTCACCGGCTCATAGACCACGCGCTTCGCTTCTTCCGAATAGCGCAGCTCGACATAGCCGGTCTGCGGGAAATCCTTGCGCAGCGGATGCCCGACAAAGCCATAGTCGGTCAGGATGCGGCGCAGATCGGTGTTCCCGTCGAACAGAACGCCATACATGTCGTACACTTCGCGCTCGAGCCAGCCGGCGACCGGCCAGATATGCGTGACCGACGGCACGGGCTGCACCTCATCGGTGCTGACATGCACGCGGATGCGATGGTTCTTGGTCAGCGAGAGCAGGCAATAGACCACCTCGAAGCGCTCAGCGCGCTCCGGATAGTCAGCGCCGGCGATCTCCATCAGCTGCTGATATTCGAACTCGACGCGCAGGCGATCGAGCGTCTCGATCAGCTTCTCGCGCGTCACGTTGAACGCCACCTCGACGCCCGGACGGCGCGT
The DNA here is from genome assembly GCF_001591025.1 of Sphingomonas soli NBRC 100801. Lineage (GTDB taxonomy): Bacteria > Pseudomonadota > Alphaproteobacteria > Sphingomonadales > Sphingomonadaceae > Sphingomonas > Sphingomonas soli. The sequence continues at coordinate 210,608 of NZ_BCTZ01000003.1, read as the reverse complement.
CACGCCCTCGGCCAGCAAAGGAGCCCAGATCGCTTCGTCGCGATCGATCATGCGGGGTGCGACAGACTTCACCGTTCGATCGTCCCGCTGCGGCGGATCTTCCGCTGGAGCTGCATCACGCCGTACAGCAAAGCCTCGGCGGTCGGCGGACAGCCCGGCACATAGATATCCACCGGCACGATGCGGTCGCAACCGCGCACCACCGAATAGCTATAATGATAATAGCCGCCACCGTTCGCGCACGATCCCATCGAAATCACGTATTTCGGCTCGGACATCTGATCGTACACGCGGCGCAGCGCCGGAGCCATCTTGTTGCACAGCGTGCCCGCCACGATCATCACGTCCGACTGGCGCGGAGATGCGCGCGGCGCGGCGCCGAAGCGCTCCATGTCGTAACGCGGCATGTTCACATGGATCATCTCGACCGCGCAGCATGCGAGGCCAAAGGTCATCCACCAAAGCGAGCCGGTGCGCGCCCATTGGAACAGCTCTTCGGTCGAGGTGACCAGAAAGCCCTTGTCGCCAATCTCGGCATTGATGTCGTTCAGGAAGCCGACATCGGGAAGCGTGCCCGGCGGCGGACCGCCGATCAGGCTGCTGCCCGGGAGCGGCGACGACTGCGCGGTGAGTTCTACTCCCACTCGAGCGCTCCCTTCTTCCATGCGTAAACAAGGCCGAGCGCGAGCTCGCCGATAAAGACCATCATCGAGATCCAGGCGACCCACCCCAGATCGAACACCGACACCGCCCAGGGAAACAGGAACGCCGCTTCAAGATCGAAGATGATGAAGAGGATCGCGACCAGATAGAAACGCACGTCGAACTGGCTGCGCGAATCCTCGAATGCGGGGAAGCCGCACTCATATTCGCTGAGCTTCGCCTCGGTTGGCTTGTGCGCGCCCGTCAGGCGACCGACCAGCATCGGCAGGAACACGAACGTGCAGGAAAGCACGAGCGCGACGCCGAGGAACAACAGGATCGGCAGGTATTCGGATAGATCGACCAATTGCCTTCTCGCGGATGCGGAATCTCTGGGCGGCTTTAGGACGATGGGCTGAGTGCGGCAAGGCCCGGAAGCCCTGAGAATCATTCGCAATAAGTGACGGCTCAGCGCGCCGGAATGGCGATGATCGGCGTCGGCTTCTGCACGCCGGAGACCTTCCCGTCCTTGTCCGGCAAATGCGCGGACCATTGGGCGTCGCCCACGATCAGCAGCCGCTTGCCCGCGCGGGCGATCTGGGTGGGATCGACGATTGCCCCGCCCTCTGCCGCCACGCCCGGGTCCACGACCTTGTTGTCCGCCGAAATGCGGAAGCGCCACGCCTTGCCGGGCACGTTGGGATTGCGCACGGCGACAAATCCGTCGCCATCGGCCACCAGCCCGTCCACCCCGCGCAGCCGGTTTCCGTCCGCCATCAGCACCGGAGTTTCCACACCCGTTGCGAGGTCCACGCTGATCAGGCGCAGCCCGTAATCCGCGACGAGCAGCTTGCGGCCTTCGTCATAGACGGCGCTCCCCTGCGCGCTGCCCTTCTGGCGCGGCGCGATCAGCGGCGTGAGCGACTGGCACGTGGTCTTGCAGCGATAGACCGCACCATTGGCGGAGTCGCTGACGAACACCTGATCGCGCCAGACCGACACATCCCCGGGGGTGAAGACCGCATCATTGGCGGGGCGCAGCCTGCGGCGGACCTTGCCCTTGCGGTCCATCGCGACCAGCCAGGCGCCGGTGCAGCCCGCAACCTTCAGCGGCCGGGGACAATGCGACGCGATCCATATCCAGCCTCGCCGCGTGTCATAGCTGATCGCCAGCGGCGCCCCTGCCCCATCGGGCATCGGCATCGTGCGAAACTTGCCGTTCCTATGCTCCACGATCACGCGATCGAGGATGCTGCTCACCCAGATCGTCTCGCCGTCCGAAGCCACGCCTTCGATCAGGCGATACCCGGCAGGAATGGTCAGCACGGTCTGCGGGGGCATTTGCGCCAGCAGGCCGAGCAGCAGGATCACCGCAGCGCGTTCGCGACCAGCTTGTGCAGCTTCGAATGCAGCACATCATTTGCCGCGAGAAACTGGCTGCGCTGCATCGCGAGGTCCTGTCCGCGGAAATCGGTGACGAAGCCGCCGGCTTCCTTGATCATCAGCATGCCGGCGGCGACGTCCCACGGCTGGAGATCGCTCTCCCAGAAGCCATCGAAGCGGCCCGCGGCGACCCATGCCATGTCGAGCGCCGCAGATCCTAGCCGGCGGATGCCCGCCACTTCCGGCGCGATGGCACCGAAAATGCGGCTCCACTGCGCGAAATTGCCATGGCCCAGGAACGGGATTCCGGTCGCGATCACCGCGTCGCCCAGGTCGCGGCGCGCCGATACACGCAGGCGATCGCTCTGCACCCATGCGCCCCGGCCCTTTTCGGCCCAGAAGCTCTCGTCGGTCAGCGGCTGATAGATATAGCCGTGCGTCACCTCGGGCTTGCCCTGCGCCCCGCGCGGATCCTCCACCGCGACCGAGATGCAGAAATGCGGGATGCCGTGCAGGAAATTGGTGGTGCCATCCAGCGGATCGATGATCCAGCGCGGCTTGTCCGGATCGCCGGCGATCTCACCGCGCTCCTCGACCAGGAAACCCCAGTCCGGTCTCGCCTTGCCCAGTTCCTCGATCAGCGTGTCTTCGGCGCGCTTGTCTGCCATCGAAACGAAGTCGGCCGGCCCCTTGCGGCTCACCTGCAGGTGCGAGACTTCGTTGAAGTCACGCCGCAGCCGCGGCCCCGCCTTGCGGCAGGCCTTTTCGATCACGGTGATGAGGCCGGAGTGGGAAACCATTACACAGAGCCTTTAGCTTCTACGACCAGGACACGCGCTTCGCCGATCGGATGCGCCACGTGCGCGTCCCCGGTTTCCGCTACGAAAATGTCGCCTTCTTTCAACAAAACCCGATGTTCGCCGTCACCCTCGCGGTATCGCATTTCCACGACGCCATCGAGAACCAGGAACGCCTCGGCACCATCATTAACATGCCACTTATACCGCTGATCCGTCCAATGCAGCCGGACGGTAGCGCCCTCGATCTCCGCAATGTCGCGTGCGCCCCAGGCCCGATCGGCCCGGAAACCACGCGCATCCTGGATGATCTTGGGCATTGCCGCTCAGTCGGCGCGCCGCACGTAGGTCTGCTCGTACACGTCGACGACGATGCGCGTGCCGGCGGCGATATGCGGCGGCACCATCACGCGAACGCCGTTCTCGAGCACGGCGGGCTTGTACGACGAAGACGCCGTCTGGCCCTTCACCACCGCATCGGCTTCGACGATCAGCGCCTCGATCGTGTCGGGAAGCTGCACGCTGATCGGCTCTTCGTCATAGAGCTCCATCACCACGTCCATGCCGTCCTGCAGGAAAGCAGCGGCGTCACCCAGCAGGTCGCGCGGCAGCGTCGTCTGCTCATAGGTTTCCTTGTCCATGAAGGTCAGCTGTTCGCCATCGGCGAAGAGGAACTGGAAATCCTTGGTGTCGAGCCGCACGCGCTCCACGGTTTCCGCCGAGCGGAAGCGGACATTGTTCTTGCGGCCGTCGCGCAGGTTCTTCAGCTCGACCTGCATATAGGCCCCACCCTTGCCGGGCTGGGTATGCTGGATCTTAACCGCGCGCCAGATGCCGCCTTCATATTCAATGATATTGCCGGGACGGATGTCCACGCCGCTGATCTTCATGGGAAGAGACCTATAAGCTGAGAAAGAGCGAGCGCGGCCTTTAGCGGGGACGCGGCCCAGCCGCAACACTCACTTGGAGGCGGAGCTATTCCCCCCGGCCCGGGCCGAACGCCAGCAACGGATAGGGATTGACGTTCACTCCCTGCCACCAGCCTTCGGTCGGCTGCATCGTCTTGATCTCGAAATGCAGGTGCGGAGCGCCGCCGGCGGCGCTGCCCGTATTGCCAACGGTCGCGATCTGCTGGCCCTGCGTCACTTTCTGCCCTTCGCTCACGGCGTAGGCATCGAGATGCGCGTAATAATGGACCACCGACCGGTCCGCCGTGCGGATATAGATGGTATGACCGCCATTCGCGCTCTCGAAGATCTTCTCGACAATGCCCGAAGCGGCGGCGAGCACCGGGGTACCGCGCGGCGCCATGATATCGATCGCATGGTGCTCGCGCGTACCGCCGCCGCGACTCTGGCCCCAGGTGTCGGTCAGTTGGCGCGAGGTTACGCCCGCCACCGGTATGATCAGCGTGGCAGGATCGATCTGGTTCTGCGCTGCGGGCATCGCGGCGCGTTGCCCGGTCGCCGCGTCTGGCGGATTGATCGTGACTCGCACCAGCGAAGCGAAGGCGGCGAGCAGCAACAGCATGATCCCCGCAGCCCCCCATCCCATCCGCCTGAGCCACACCATGCGGCTATTCCTGGAAGATAGCGGGCGTACCCGGCTTTACCATCAGCGAAAGCCGCGCGGCGTCCCAATTGGACAGGCGGATACAGCCATGGCTCTCGGCGCGCCCGATCGTTTGCGGCTCCGGCGTGCCGTGGATGCCGTAATGCTCCTTCGACAGGTCGAGCCAGATCACCCCCACCGGTCCGTTCGGCCCCGGCGGCAGCATCGCCTTTTCGTCACCCGGCTTGGCGTCCCAGAACAGGTCCGGATTATAGTGAAATTTCGGATTATAGTCGGCCCCGTTGATCTTCCACGTGCCGATCGGAAGCGGGTCCTTCTCGCTGCCCATGGTGGCGCTGAACTGCGCGACCAGTTGCTGCCCCTGATAGACCCTGAGCACGCCTTCCGATTTGTCGACCACCACGCGGTCGCCCGCAGGTTGCTCCGAACTTATGTTGAGGTCGCCCAGCGTCTGCCGCCAATCCTCCCTCAGGCTCGCCGGATAATCGCGCGATGCCGGCAATGCGTTGGGGAATGTGAAGGTAGCGCCCACGCCGATCGCCCCGCCCCCCGGATTGAGTTCCACCAGCACTTCGGGCGTGGTGTGAAACGCCTCGGCAAGCTTCTCCAGCGGCCGCGTATAAGCGAGCGATTCGAGCTTGGCCTGCTCGGCCGGGTCCTTGGGAAGCGGATTGACATAGGGACCGCGCAGCGCGGCCGCGTCCAGGGTAACCCGCGTGACGGGGCGGCGCGCGCGATAGGGATACAGCGCCTCCAGCATCGTCCGGTCCAGCTTGCCGGTCACTTCCATTCCGTGCGCGGCCTGAAACCCCTTGATCGCCGCTGTCAGCGATTGCCCCTCGCGCCCGTCGAGCACACCCGGCGAGAAGCCCAGATGATCGAGGATCACCTGCGCATGGAGGACGGTATAATCGATCGGCGGGCGCGGCTTCGCTTCCTCCGCCGGAGCGCCGGAAGCGCCGGCGACGCTTGCGAGGAAGGCAGCGATGGCCAGCTTTTTCCGCACCGATTCAATCTCCTGACGAACAATGGCTCGCCCGGGAGAACGATCTATGCGTTCAGGAGGTCCGTAAAAGACTTGATCGCGGCGGCTTCATCACCGCCCCACACCGCGTTGCTCACTGCGATGAAGTCCGCACCGGCCTTTACCAGCGGCGCTGCGTTGGCCGGCGTGATGCCACCGATCGCCACACACGGTATCTCAAACACGGTGGACCACCAGCTCAGGATCACCGGCTCGGGGCGGTGGTGCGTTTCCTTGGTCGCCGTCGGGTAGAAAGCGCCGAAGGCGACATAGTCCGCCCCCGCCTCGCCTGCCTCCATCGCAAGGTGCCGGCTGTCGTGACAGGTCACGCCGATCTGCGCGGCCGGACCCAACAACGCACGCGCGTCGCGCGGATCGCCATCGCCCTGCCCCAGATGCACGCCGTCCGCGCCCAGCCTTTTGGCCAGTCCGACATCGTCGTTGACGATGAATGCAACGTCCGCGTCCGCGCAGATCCGCTGCAGCGGCTCGGCCAGCCGCGCGGCCTCATGCTGGTCCACGCCCTTCACGCGAAACTGGAACGCAGCCATCGGTCCTGCGTCGAATGCGCGCTTGAGCCGATCCGCGAACCCGCCGGTCACGTCGAGAGGGGAGATCAGATAGAGCTGGCACGGCGGCCGCCGGTCATCGCGCCGGAACTGGTCGGCGAAATTCGGGTCGAGCGGAGGGAGTCCGTCTTCGTCTTCAATCATCCCCGCTCCTTCGGCCGAGCGGGCGCGGCGGTCAAGCGCGGCTGATGAAGCTCGCCCCCGGTAGCGGCCGAGTCTCCGCGCTCAGCTCGAAACCGGCGATCAGCGGGCGGCCCATGCGGATCGCTTCCTTGACTGCGGGTAGCGCCAGCGACGCTGCGTGGCTTTCCTTATTGTCCCAGATCTCGGTGATCCAGATCGCGTCGGGATCCTTGGCGTCTTCGGCGATCAGATAGGCCAGGCAACCGGGCATCGTATCGGTGCCCGATCCCAGGATCGCGATCAGCGCGTCGCGCTTCCCCGGCACTGCCTTGATCTTGCCGATCATGCCAAAGGGAGGAATCTGTTCTTCCACGGCCACCCCCTTTGCAAAAGCGGGGCCGCCCAGCATCGCAAGCGCAAGGCCCGCGAGCACTGGGCGGCGCGGCGTCACGCCGCCGTCTTCTCGGTCGATGCGGTGTAGATCTCGCCGATCGCCTCGCCGAGCGACGCATCGAACTCCGCATCGGTCATGCCGCGGCGCAGGTCCGACAGCAATGCACGGCTGAAGCTGGCGATCATGCCGCGATTCTTGGCAAGCTCGGTGCAGGCGTCGGCGCGGCTGAACCCGCCCGAAAGCGCCACGACGCGCAGCACGCGCGGGTGATCGACCAGCGGATCGTACAGGCCAGGCTTGGCGGGGATCGAAAGCTTGAGCATCACCTTGTCGTCGCCCGGCATCGCATCGAGCGCCTTGAGCGTCTCTTCGAGCAGTATCGCGTCGCATTCGGCGCGCTCGGCGCTCTTGATGTTGATCTCAGGCTCCAGCATCGGCACCAGCCCGGCGGCGAGCACCTGCTGGCCGACTTCGAACTGCTGCGCAACGATCGCGGCGATGCCCTCGCGGTTGGCGAGGTTGATCACCGAGCGCTCCTTGGTGCCGAACACGCCCAGCGACTTGGCGCGCGCGAGCAGCGTGTCGAGGCCCGGCATCGGCTTCATCATCTGAACGCCATTGGCCTCGTCCTCCAGGCCCTTGTCGATCTTGAGGAAGGGCACGACGCCCTTGTCGATCAGCGCCTGCGGAGTGGGCTTGCCGCCGACCTGGCCATCCATCGTCCGCTCGAACAGGATCGCCCCGATCACCTTGTCGCCGGTGAACGAAGGCGACGAAATGATCCGGCTGCGCATCTCGTGGATCAGGCCGAACATCTCTTCGTCGTTGCTCCACGCGCCTTCCTCGACGCCATAGCCCTTGAGGGCCTTGGGCGTGGAGCCGCCGGACTGGTCCAGCGCGGCGATGAAGCCCTTTCCGTCGGCGATCTTGGCGGTCATCTCGGCGGTGTTCATGCTTGCTCCCTGTGCTGAATATCTTCGCCGACGGGCTATTACAGCGCAGCGCGAGCCTGGGAAGGCTGACAACGCTGGCTGGTAAAAATGAAGCGGCTGCAACCGGGATCGATAGCCTCGTACGCCTTTCGGCTCCGTAATATTACGGAAACATCTTTTCATAGACGCGCACGCTGCGTTGCGACAGACTGCGGCAAAATCGCTGGAGGGGATCGTCACATCGAAGCAAACCGACCGGCCGAGAAGTCGGCCACCGCCTCGCACTACCACGACACTTTCAGACTTGCTGGCGCTGGATTGGCACGCGTCGATAATTCGGGCGGGTTCTCCGACGTAAACCAGCATTTCTGCACGATGATCGGCCATTCGCGCGAAGCGCTGCTCGGATTGCGCTTTCAGGACATCACGCATCCTGACGATCTCGATCTCAACCTCGACGTATTGGAACGCGCAAGACGCGGCGAGATCGACTCATACCGGCTTCAGAAGCGCTATCTCCGCGCCAATGGCGAGATCCTGTGGGCCGATCTGAACGCCACGGTTCTTCGCGGCGAACACGGCGAGATAAAGGGAATGATCGCGATCGTCACCGATATCGGCGCGTTCAAGCGAGCCGAAGAGCGCATGGACTTCCTGCTGCACGAGCTCGCCCACCGCTCGAAGAACATGTTCACGATCATGCTAAACCTGATCGCGCAAACCAAGGCGGACACGGTCGATGAATTCCGCAAGCACATCGAAACCCGGATCGTGAGCCTTGCCGCCTCGCAGGATCTGATGCTGGGCGAGAAGGGCGAGGCCGCATCATTCTGGGCTTTGGTCGACAAGCAACTGCGCGCCTTTGTTGCCCCAGCCGACCCGCGCATCATCCACAGCGGGGGCGATGTCGAACTTGGCATGGCCGCCACGCGAATCATCGGGATGGCGCTGCACGAACTGGCGACGAACTCGTGCAAATATGGCGCACTCTCCACGCCGCTGGGGAAACTTCATCTCTCGATCGGCCCGCAACCGGACGATCCCGGCCAGACCGAGATCATCTGGCGCGAGCGCGAAGGACCATTGGTGATTCCGCCCACGCGCTCGGGCTTCGGCCGCCGGGTTGTCGAGCGGATGGTGACCAAGACGCTGAACGCCAATGTCGCGCTCGACTTCGATCCGCTGGGCCTCAGCTGGACATGCCGGACGCGCGTGGAGAATCTTCGGCTATAGCTGCCCGGTTACCGCGCCAGCGCGGCGACCCCGGGCAGTTCCTTGCCTTCCATCCATTCAAGGAACGCGCCCCCCGCAGTGGAGATGAAGGTCATGTCGTCCGCCACACCGGCCTGATTCAGCGCCGCGACGGTATCCCCGCCCCCGGCGACCGAAACCAGCGAACCTTCCTTGGTCAGCGCCGCCACCGTGTGCGCTAGGCCCATCGTCGCCGCGTCGAACGGCGGTGTCTCGAACGCGCCCAGCGGACCGTTCCAAACCAGCGTGCGGCAATTCTTGAGCACGTCCGCCAGCGCCTCGCTCGCCGCCGGGCCGACGTCGAGGATCATCTCGTCCGCCGCAACCTCATGGACGTTGCAGGTGCGCAGGCTCGGCGGGTTCGCCGCGAATTCCTTTGCGACCACCACGTCATAGGGAAGATGCACGATGCAATTCGCCTTGTCGGCGGCGTCGAGGATTTCCTCCGCCGTGCCGGTCAGATCATGCTCGCACAGCGACTTTCCGACATTCACGCCGCGCGCCGCGAGGAAGGTGTTGGCCATGCCCCCGCCGATGATCAGGTGATCGACCTTGGCGACCAGATGCTTGAGCACGTCGAGCTTGGTCGAAACCTTCGCCCCGCCCACCACTGCCGCCACCGGATGCTCGGGATTGCCCAGCGCCTTGTCGAGCGCGTCGAGCTCGGCTTCCATCTGCCGCCCGGCGAATGCGGGCAGCTTGTGCGCCAGCCCCTCGGTCGAGGCATGCGCGCGGTGCGCCGCCGAAAAGGCGTCGTTGACATAGAGATCGCCCAGGGCGGCGAAGCGGTCCACCACCGCGGAATCGTTCTTTTCCTCGCCCCCGAAGAAGCGGGTATTCTCCAGCAGCGCGACATCGCCCGGCTCCAGCGTCGCGACATTCGCCGCATCGCCTTCCCAATCGACATAGCGCACCGGGCGGCCCAGCACCTGGCCGAACGGCGCGGCAAGCTGCGCGGTGGAAAGCTCGGGCGAAGGCGCCTTGGGCCGCCCGAAATGCGCGAGGATCAGCACGATTGCGCCCCGGTCCGACAATTCGGCGACGGTCTGCACCGCCGCCCGGAAGCGCGTATCGTCGGTGACCGCGCCGTCCGCCATCGGAACGTTCAGGTCTTCGCGGACAAGCACGCGCTTGCCGGCGATATCGCCCATATCGTCGAGGGTCTTGAACGGTCGGGTCATCGAAATCTCCGTCATCCCGGCCAACACCGGAATCCCAGGCAAATAGAACGCAGGGCTTGCCGCAAGGCACCCCGGCTTTCGCCGGGGTAACTGCTGTTACGAAAGCTTCGCCATGACCGAAGCGGTGTCGATCATGCGGTTAGAGAAGCCCCATTCATTGTCATACCAGCTGACGACGCGAACGAGCTTGCCGTCGATCACCGCGGTTTCCAGGCTGTCGATCGTCGACGAAGCCGGGGTGTGGACGATGTCGATCGAAACCAGCGGCTCGTCCGAATAGACCAGCACGCCCTTCAGCGGGCCGCTTTCCGACGCGGCCTTGAGGATCGCGTTGACCTCTTCCTTGGTCGTGTCGCGCTTCGGGGTGAAGGTCAGGTCGATCAGCGAGCCATCGGGCACGGGCACGCGCACCGACGAACCGTCCAGCTTGCCCTTCAGCTCGGGAAGCACCTCGCCCACCGCGCGGGCCGCGCCCGTGGTGGTCGGGATCATGCTCATCGCAGCAGCGCGTGCGCGGCGCAGATCGTCATGGATCTGGTCGAGGATCTTCTGATCGTTGGTATAGGCATGGATCGTGGTCATCAGGCCACGCTCGATGCCCACCGTGTCGTTCAGCACCTTGGCGACGGGCGCCAGGCAGTTGGTGGTGCACGATGCGTTGGAAACGATCGTGTGGCCGGCTTCGATCTTCTCGTGGTTGACGCCGTACACGACGGTCAGGTCCACATTCTTGCCCGGCGCCGAGATCAGCACCTTCTTCGCACCTGCGTCGATATGCTTCTGGGCCGATGCACGATCGGTGAAGAAGCCGGTGCATTCGAGCACGATTTCCACGCCGTTCGCGGCGTGCGGCAGGTTCGCCGGATCGCGCTCCTTGGTCACCTTGATGCGCTTGCCGTCAACGATCAGGTCGTCGCCCTCGGCGGTAACCGTGCCCGGATATTTGCCGTGCACCGAGTCGCGGCTGAACAGCCACGCGTTCGACTTCGCATCGGCGAGGTCGTTGATCGTCACGAGTTCAAGACCGCTTTCGGGGCGCTCCAGAATTGCGCGCGCCACCAGGCGGCCGATGCGTCCGAAACCGTTGATCGCAACCTTCGTCATGCTGTCAGTCCTTCAGTTTTTCGAGGATTTGCGGCACGATCGCCGCGGCCGTCAGGCCAAAATGCTTGAACAGATCCGGGGCCGGCCCCGACGCGCCATAGCGATCGATGCCGAAATTCAGCCCGTCGATCCCGGTGTAGCGCTCCCAGCCGGTGGTCACGCCCGCCTCGATCGAAACGATCAGCGCGTCGCGCGGCAGGATATCGGCACGATATTCCCTGGTTTGCGTGTCGAAGCGCGACCAGCAGGGCATCGAAACCACATCGGCGCCCACGCCTTCCGCTTCGAGCGCCGCGCGCACCGCGACCGCGATCTCCACTTCCGAGCCGGAGGCGAGCAGAACCACCTTGCGCGACGCTTCTGCGCCCTGGAGCCGATAGGCCCCCTTCGCCGATCCGCCAGTGCTGAGCTGCGGAAGATTCTGCCGCGAAAGCGCAAGCAGCGACGGTCCTTCAGAACGTGCGACCGAAGCCGCCCATGCCTCTGCCGTCTCCACCGCATCGCACGGGCGCCAGACCTCCAGATTGGGGATCAGCCGCAGCGACATGACATGCTCGATCGGCTGGTGCGTCGGGCCGTCCTCGCCAAGCCCGATCGAGTCGTGCGTCATTACGAATACGACGCGGGCGCGCTGGAGCGCCGCGAGCCGGATCGCGGGCCGCGCATAATCGCTGAACACCAGGAAGGTGCCGCCATAGGGCAGCACGCCGCCGTGCAGCGCCATGCCGTTCATCGCCGCCGCCATGCCGAATTCGCGGATGCCGTAGCGCAGATAGCGCCCGCCGCGATTCTCCGCGGTAAAGTCTTCCAGCCCCTTGGTCAGCGTGTTGTTCGACGGGGTCAGGTCGGCCGATCCGCCCATCGTCTCGGGCAAAGTCGCGTTGAGCGCGTCCAGCGCGAGCTGGCTCGCGGAGCGCGTCGCGATCTTCTTGGGCTCGGCGATCAACGCGGCGATATGCCCATCGAGCGAGAATCCTTCGGGCAGGTCGCCCGCCATGCGGCGTGTAAATTCCGCGGCATTCGAATCGCTTGCCAGGCGCTGCTTCCACGCGGCATGAGGTTCCGCCCCGCGCGCGCCCGCCTTCAGCCAGGTTTCGCGAATATCGCCGGGCACCTCGAATGGGGCATGGTTCCAACCCAGCGTCGCGCGTGCGGCGGCGACTTCGTCCGCGCCCAGCGGCGAGCCGTGCGTCTTGGACGTGCCTTGGAAATTCGGCGCGCCCTTGCCGATGATCGTCTTGCAGCGAACCAGCGAGGGCCGGTCATCGGCGAGCGCCACGTCGAAGGCCGCTGCGATGCTCTTCGGATCGTGCCCGTCGCATTCCACGACATGCCAACCGGTCGCGATGTACCGCGCGGGAATATCCTCGTTCGACGAGAGCGAGACCGCGCCGTCGATCGTGATCTTGTTGTCGTCCCACAACACGATCAGCCGCCCGAGCTTCAGATGCCCGGCAAGCCCGATCGCTTCGTGGTTGATGCCTTCCATCAGGCAGCCGTCGCCGGCGATCACCCAGGTCTTGTGATCGACCAGCGCGTCTCCGAAGCCGGTGTTCAGGTGCCGTTCGGCGATCGCCATGCCCACGGCCATCGCCAGGCCCTGCCCCAGCGGGCCGGTGGTGCATTCCACGCCGGGAAGCTCGAAATTCTCGGGATGCCCGGCGCACGGGCTGCCGACCTGTCGGAAGGTCTTGATGTCCTCCAGCGTCGGGCGCGCATATCCGGTCAGGTGCAGCAGCGAATAGATCAGCATCGATCCATGCCCGGCGGAAAGCACGAAGCGGTCGCGATCGGGCCATTTGGGATCGGCGGGATCGAACTTCAGGTAATTCTGGAACAGGACGGTCGCGACATCGGCCATGCCCATCGGCATGCCGGGATGTCCTGAATTCGCTGCCTCGACGGCATCCATGCTCAGCGCGCGGATCGCGTTGGCGCAATCGGTGAAGGATGCGGTCACAGACAAATACTCCCGGGTGGTGACGCGGACGCCTTTGCGGCGGTCGCGCCCGCGCGTCAACCGGTTGGCCGTAAGCTGCTGCGAACAGGGGTTGTCCCCCGACTGTCCTGTGCTTAATCGGATTGCATGTCCGTTGATCCTGCTGACCGCATCGAGAATGCACTCGCCCGGATCGAAGCCGCAGCCGCGGCGAAGTCCTTTGCACTCGAGCGGATCCAGCTTCGCCACGATCGGTTGCGGGGCCGCATCGAAGCGACCGTCGCCGCGCTCGACGGCCTGATTGCCCGAGAGTCCGAGGACGAGGCTTCCCGCGACTCCGAGGCGGAGAGCGATTGATGGCAGACGTCAATCTCAGCATCGCCGGACGCAATTATTCGATCCTCGCCCGCGATGGCGAGGAAGTGCATCTCCGCCATCTTGAAGGCGTGTTGCAAAAGCATGCGGCGACGGCGTTGCGCGCGTCGGGCGGGCTGAATTCTGAGCGCACCCTGGTCTATCTCGCGCTGATTCTGGCCGATTTGCTCGACGAGAGCGAACGCAATCCTCCGGGGGGCGTGTCGCCCGTGCTGCTCGATCGGATCGCAGATCGCCTCGAAGCGGTCGCCGCGGCCCTTGAGGAACCCGTCTCTAACGCCTAAATAAGCAGGCGGCGGGCTCTGCCCGGTACGAGCTTTAGCGATTATCCCTGAGGCGATTCATCATCCAAGGGGGCTGTCCCTGTGCAGATCCTGGTCTGCGGCACATGGTCCCCACCTGACGTTTACGGCGTCAGAGGATATTCAAGCAAACGGCCATGGCGGACCCGCCACCTGATTCCATGAGCCCGAAGACCATCAGCCCGGAAAAGCCCGCCCTGAGAGCCCAGCTCCGCGCCGCGCGCGACGCTTTCGCCAGCGAAGGCAGCGTCGCGATCCCCGCGCCTCAGGCATTTGTCGACCGGCTGAGCCCCGGCATGACCGTCGCCAGCTATGTCCCGCTCGGCAGCGAGGCCGACCCCGCTCTTCTCACCGCGGCCGCATCGGGGCGCGGATGCCGGATCGCCCTGCCCCATGTGATTGATCGCGCGACGCCGATTCGCTTCCTTGTTTGGGAGCCCGGCGCGCCGCTGGTCGCTGGGCCCTATGGCCTCCGCCAGCCCGATCCGGCGAGCGAAGAGGCGGCGCCCGATCTGATCCTCACGCCGCTGCTCGGCTATGACGCGCGCTTCAACCGGCTGGGCCAGGGCGCGGCGCATTACGACCGTGCATTCGCCCGCTACGAGGCCGCATGGCGCGTCGGCGTGGCCTGGTCGGTGCAGGAGCTGCCCGCTATCCCCGCCGACATCTGGGACGTGCCGCTGCACGCCATCATCACCGAGAAAGGCATGTCGTGGCACAACGCGTAGAACCTTCCTGGCGGAAGCCCGCCGGGGCGCTCGCCATTCTCGCCTGGATCTTCGTGTGGATCATCCTGATCGCCACCGGCTCGCGCTGGGTAGGCGGGCTGCACACCCTGCTGCAGCTTCCGATCTATCTGGTCGCCGGCGTGGTCTGGATCCTGCCGCTCCGCCCCTTGATGATCTGGATGGAAACGGGGCGCTGGCGGGCCTGATCGGCCGATATCCGCACTTTGGGCGCATACCAGTCTCATCCGGCTGGAATGTAGCAGGTCGACTTCTATCATCGCGACGATGAAAGCTGTTCTCCTCGCGGCATTGCTCGCAGCCCCGCCTGCCTACGCTCAACAATCTCCATCATTCGATTCGTCAACGTTGATAGAGGAAGCCATCACCCGTGTCCGGGCGATGGCGTATCGCCGCGACAAGGTCGATTGGCCGGTGCTGGAGGCGAAGGTCCGAGCCGAGGCGGCCAAGGCTCGTGACCCGATCGACATGCTCACCGCTTACGAAACACTGCTCTCCGGACTTGGCGACGGGCATAGCTTCGTGAATGTCGATGCCGAACGCCGTGCGGCGTTCAAGGCGCGTTACGGCCGCGAGTTCGATTCCGCGCGCGTCCACAAGGCGACACTCTCCAAATGGTATCTGCGGCGTTCGCCCGACGGATTCCGCCATGCGATCGGCGGCAAGTTTGCGTTGCGCGTGATCGTGCCGTTCGTGGTCGGCGGCGGTGCACCGGCGCGGGCCTATGCCGACAAGCTCTACGGCAATTTCACCGCCAATCCCGGGGCCTGCGGCTATATCGTTGACATTCGCGGCAATGCGGGCGGCAATGCATGGGCGATGCTGACCGGGCTTACCGCGCTGCTGGGCAACGGGTTCGGTACACCGGCCCCCGGCATGGCTGAAGCTGCAATGCCCTTCGCGCGAATCGCGGGCGGCAAGGCGATCGTCAACTATGGCGAGCATAAGGATGCGGCGATGTTCGAGCTTGCCGCGTGGAGGCCCCTGCCCAGCCTGGCCAAGGCGCCCGTGGCGGTGCTGATCGATGATATTGTCGGCAGTTCGGGTGAACAGACTGCGATCGCGTTCAAGGGCCGCTCTCACACGCGCTTTTTTGGCCAGCAAAGCTATGGCGTGGCGAGCGAGAATGAGGGGTTCGTGCTGCCTGACGAGACCAACTTGGTCGTGACCACCGGAATGATGCGCGATCGTACGGGCCGAATCTATCCGCAAGGCGTACCGGTGGATGTGCAGGTGATGCCCGGCGAGGGGCTGGCCAGCGATCCCGACGATGCCGTGGTCGAGGCCGCCAAGGGGTGGCTGGCGCGGCAGCGGGCCTGCCAACGGCGCTGATCAACGATGATCTGAATTCTCGCCTATCCCCCGACAAAAGAAGGGGATGGCGCGAGTGACGGGGCTCGAACCCGCGACCTCCGGCGTGACAGGCCGGCGCTCTAACCAACTGAGCTACACCCGCAGTATCCTTGCGAGGAGGCGGGCACTAGCCGCGCCTTTTTGGGGTGTCAACCGGATTGATCGCGACTTTGTCGCCGTTGCGATTTTTGGTCGCCTCCGTCGCTCACCAGCGTGCCGTGCTCGAACAGGAAACCGGCGATATCGGGCTTCCCCGCCGCAGCGAGGACGGTCTGGATGATGATGAGCAACGGAACCGCCAGCAACGCGCCCGGGGTGCCCCACACCCATCCCCAGAAGCTCAGCGAGATCAGGATCAGCAGCGGACTGATCGTCAACCGATGGCCCACCACCAGCGGCGTCACCACATTTGCCTCGATCAGATGCGATCCGATCATGATTCCCGCAGGTGCCAGTGCCCAGAACAGGTCGGGAAAGGTCATCAGCCCGCCCATCGCCAGCAGGAGCGCCGCCAGGACCGGGCCGAAATAGGGAATGTAGTTGAGCAGCGTGACGATGCCGCCCCACATCAGCGGAGTCGGCATGCCCATCATCCAGAGCGCCGCCGCGACGATCAAGCCAAGCGTCAGGTTGATCACCGTGATCGTGCCCAGATATGCGGAGGTATCGTCCACCACGTCCTGAATCACCCGCGCCGTGGCCATCGCGCCGCCAAAGCTGGAGCGCGAAGTGATCGCGTTGCGCCGCAGCCGCGTCCAGCCGGAGAGGAAGAAATAAATGACCAAGATCGCAAAGAACATCTCGATCAGCGCCGATGGCGCCGAGGTGGCAAACAGATCCAGCAGCGAGCGCGGTGGCGTGGCCGCCATCACCTCGGGCTGCTGGCGCATCGGCTCATTGGCAAAATTAAGCAGCGTCTTGTTCACGAACTGATCGAGGTTCGCGTAGAAATCGAACAGCGGCTTCAGGTTCGCCTGGATCTGCGGAATCTTGCTCGGCAGGTCGCGCACCCATTGCCAGGCCGGAACGATGATCGAAGCCAGCGCGATGTTTGCCGCGACCAGAAACAGCAGGACACAGGTGAACGCAGCCACCGGCGCGGGCACGCGGTGGCGCTCCAGCCATTCGAGCAGCGGCACCAGTGCAATCGCGATGACGATCGCCATGGTGAGCGGCAGGAAGAAGACTGATCCGGCCTGCAGCGCGAAGGGAAGCGCCAGGAGGAACCCGCCGCCCGCGAACAGCGCCAGCGAGGCCATCAGCCGGTCGCGCTTCTGCCCCTCGCCCGGCGTCTCGTCGCCATCGTCCAGGATCGGCAGCGCCGGTGCCATCGCGGGCACACGCTGCTCTTCCGGCTGACCGCTGTTTCCGGTGGTGTTTTGCTTGTCGCTCACGGTCTCTCCCTTGATGGAACATCGTAGCGCCATTTGCACCGCATGTAATCCCGGCTAGCCTGCCAAAATGGGCGAGAAGCTGCTGGTCATCGACGAAGGCACCACTTCCACGCGCGCGATGCTGTTCGCGCCGGGGGGCAAGTGTCTTGGCAGCCATTCGGCGGACCTGACCCAGCATTACCCCCGCCCCGGCTGGGTGGAGCATGACGCCAGCGAAATCTGGCGCCGCACCCTCGAATGCGCCTCCGCGATGGTCGCCGAAGCGGGCGGGCCCGATACCATTGCGGCGATCGGCATCACCAACCAGCGCGAGACCATCGTGTTCTGGGACAAGAGCACGGGTGAACCGCTGGCCCCCGCCATCGTCTGGCAGGATCGCCGGAGCGCGGCTCTTTGCCGCAAGCTCAAGGAAGCAGGCGAGGAGCCGGGCGTGCAGGCTCGCACCGGGCTGCTGCTCGATCCCTATTTCTCGGGTACCAAGATCGCCTGGGCGATGGAGCATTGGCCGCAGTTGCGCGGCGCAGGCGCGCGGCTGGCGGTCGGGACCGTCGAGAGCTGGCTCGTCTGGAAGCTTACCGGTGGCCTCCACATCACCGATGCCACCAATGCCTCGCGCACATTGATGATGGGGCTGGGCAGCGGAGGTTGGAGCGACGGGCTGGTCGATATGTTCGGCTGCCCACGCGACGCCCTGCCCGAGATTGTCGATTGCGCCGGCCAGTTCGGCACCACGCCTGTCTTCGGCGGATCGATCCCGATCTGCGGCATGGCTGGCGACCAGCAGGCCGCCACAATCGGCCAGGCCTGTTTCGCCCGGGGCGATACCAAGGCGACCTTCGGCACCGGCGCGTTCGTCCTCACCAATGCGGGCACCACCCCGCCTTCTTCGAAGAACCGCCTGCTCGCGACGGTGCTGTGGCAGCTTGGCGGCAGGCGAACCTATGCGATCGAGGGTTCGGTGTTCGTCGCCGGAAGCCTGATCCAGTGGCTCCGCGACGCCGTGAACCTGATCGAGACCGCACCGGAGACCGAAGCAATTGCGAGATCGGTTCCGGACAATGGCGGCGTCTATCTGGTGCCCGCGCTGAGCGGCCTGGGCACGCCCTGGTGGGAACCGGATGCGCGCGCGGCAATCTCCGGCCTCTCTTTCTCCAGCACCCGGGCCCATATCGTCCGCGCCGCGCTCGAAGCCATGGCGCACCAGAGCCACGACCTGAAGACCGCCTTCGCCGCGGACGGCGCCGATTGGGCGCGGCTGCGGGTGGACGGCGGCATGGTAACCAACAACTGGCTGGCTCAGGACCTTGCGGACGTGCTCGACCTGCCCGTTGATCGCCCCGACTTTGCCGAAACCACGGCACTGGGCGCGGCGATGCTCGCCGGCGTCGGCTCCGGACTGTTCGCCAACCTGGAGGAAGCCACAAAGATGCGGGGCCCCGAGGTCGCGTTCGAACCCAAGCTCGACGCCGAAGCGCGCACGAGACGGCTGGCCGGCTGGAAGGCTGCGGTCGAACGCGTCATCCGCTGATGCGATTCCATCGCGGCTATGCGCTGCTCGCGCTCGCTGTGTTCCTGATCGAGGTGATGATCGCCCTGTTCGCCCGCGACCGGTTCGTGCGCCCGTATCTGGGAGACACGCTTGCGGTCATTCTCGTCTATGCAGGGCTGCGCGCGACATTGCGAACCGGGCCAGTCGCTGCTGCGGCGATCGCCTTCCTCATCGCCTGCGCCATAGAGCTAGGGCAGTATTTCCAACTGCTCGATCTGCTCGGCCTTGCCGAAAGCAAGGTGGCGCGCACCGTTCTGGGCTACGGCTTCGAACTGGCCGATTTCATCGCCTATGCAGCCGGCGCGCTGATCGTGCTCGCGGCAGAGCGCTGGTGGCGGTCCGCTCAGCTATCCCGCGCCGAATAGCCCGGCGCGGTAATCCGCACGTTCGCGCCGGCGCGTTCGAGCCAGGATTTCCATTCCAGCCGCATCTGGGGCGTCTGGAAGCGGTTGCCCTTCGCATTGCCAATCTCGAAATACTCGACGCTGACGTCGCGCAGCAGCTCGCCAGGGGGATCGGCCAGCTTTAGGTTCCGCGTCCAATAGATGCTCGATTCGAGCCCGTCGGTCATGATGACCATCGTGCGCGCCTTCCCCTGCCAATGCAGCTGCGGATCGCTCGCCGCGCGCACGATCTGCTCCGTGATCGGCGATGTGCGCGAATCGGGCAGCTTCTCTAGTTGCGCCACCATCTTGTTCAGCGCCGCATCGAAGGCCTTATATTCCTCTTCCAGCAGCAGGCTCCCCTCATCGATCCGCGCAGTGCTCGAACGTCCGGGTAGGCATTTGTTGAAGATCGGCAAGAGCGGCGCGGCGGTGTCTCCGCCAAAGGGCACGATCGTAACGCGGCTGTACCGCGGCATCGTCATGACCGCGTCGTGGATGCGAGACTGGATGCGGATCGCGTTCTCGTGGCTCAGATGATCGGTTTCATCGACCAGGAATACCACGGCCTGCGGTGTCGGGGCATTGGCCAGGCATCCGGTTTCGGCGTCAACCGCCCGCTCTTTTATCCCGTCCATATACGACCAGGCGCCATAGCCCGCCCCCGCCAGAACCAAGGCGCCGACAACCGGGACCATCCAGGTTCCGACACCGCCCGAACCGGATCGGCCACTACGTCCGCCGCGCGCATATTTGCTCATTGCGCGACTCCCAGAACGGGCTCCCCGGCCGGGATCGGCTGAGCGGGCGCGACGGTTTGGGCTTCGAGTTCGCGGACCTCCGCATAGCGGGTGGCCCGGATCTCCGCACAGCGCGCCTCGATCTCGGCCAGCTTCTCCGTGGTTAATTCCGACAAGCGCTTGCGCGAACGATCGAGCGCCGCCTGTGCCACTTCATCCCAATTGGTAAGCTCCGATGCCCGGGCCGCAAATTGCTTGAACCGGTCGATCACCTGCTTTCGCGGGGTCTCCACATCGATGGTCAGCGGAATATCGGGCACGCCGAGATGCCCCGCGCAGACTTCCGTGAGCAGCTTTCCGCCTTCCTGGATGTCCTTCAGATTATCGCCATGCTGGTCGGCGACATTCTCGTAGTTCATCACGAGCGCCTGGATCGGCACGATCGTAGCCTGGATCAGGCCCGGCGCGGCATCGAGCGCGCGGAGTGCGTCTTCGCCATGCTCGCGCGCGGCGTCGATCATGCCTAGCTGAATGTCGTCAACCAGCCTCTCTGCCTTCTCCACGGCAAGCCGATGGCTGCGCAAGCGGGGGAAATGGCCCATCGTATCGATGAATTTGTAGAAGACGCCCGCAATCACGGCGATCGAGAAGAAGAAATAGGCGAGAGCGGGGAGATCCAGCAGCCCGGCGAATGGCTGCACCTGGATTTCACGCGCCGCCGTCTCGAACATGCGCAGGTCACCCGCCTCCCCCGCCAGCCGGGCGAGCGTGAGCAACAGCAGATAATATAGCGTGACGAGCGTGAAGACTCCGACGCCGACGCGGCCGAACCATCCGCCGCCCTCTGCCTTGCTGCTCGAGAACTGGAAGGCGAAGCCAAAACCCACGCCCAGGATGATCGTTGTGATCGACAGCAGCATCGCCAGCGCAGCGCCGCCGACGATGCCCGTCCGCTGGCTCCCCGCGAAGAATGCAGTGTTCAGCACGAACTCGAATATCGTGATCGCAAGCAGCAGATAGACCGACTGGCGCGTCACCGGCTTTCCCCAGTGCATCACGCGGGGCAACTTGAAATGCTCCATGAACTGCTCGAGCGCGATCTGCTTCCGCGCGATTGCAGCGACCGGCGGCCCCAGCTCCGCGTTCACGTCATTGAGCACCTCGTTGAGATCGGTATCCAGCCGCGCTTCGATTTCGCTAGGGCGGCAGGCGCGCAGGCAATTCTCTTCCTCGGTGATATAGCCGTCCAGACTGTCCAGCTCGGCGTCGGCCTCCCCCATCGCCTGGCGAACATAGCGGCTGAGCGCGGCGTTGATCTGGCTGCCGATCGCCGAACTGGCCGCAGCGCCGTTCGCGCGCCGCGCCTGTTTCTCGATCTTCAGCCGCCGGTCGATTCGGGTGGCCACGGGCGACGCCAGGAAGGGATTGGGCCCGCCGCGCATCCAGTCCAGAATCCAGCCGATGAAAGCATTTGGCGTCCGGACCATCTGCTCCTTCACAAATCGCGTCCGCTTGGTGCGATCGACGAAGGGAACATAGGTTATGTAATGCCCGCCCGTTACATGGTTCTTCTTGATCACCCTCTGCCCCCCATATGCGCGCGGCCAAACGGCGCGTATCGCGGGAGAGAGGATGATCGCTAGACGGAATCAGGCAAGCAGGGGTCTGCTCCGATATCGATCGAACCGGGGTCCGAAACGGAGCTAGCTAGGACGTAGCTTCCTCCGCAAACAGCCCCCGCAATTCGGTCTTCAGTATCTTGCCGTTCGCGTTCCGCGGAAGCACGTCCTTGGTGAAGCGGATATGCGCCGGGACCTTGAACGCGGCGAGCCGCTCGCGGACCCAGTCCTGCAGTTCCGCCTCGGTCGCGCTATGGCCCGGTGCCAGATGCACCACGGCCGCGGGAACTTCGCCGAGCTGGCGGTGCGGCACGCCCACCAACGCCGCATCGGTGACGGCGGGATGCGCGTACAGCACGTCCTCCACTTCCGACGAATAGATATTCTCGCCGCCCCGGATGATCATGTCCTTGGCGCGATCGACGATGTAGAGGAACCCCTCCTCATCCAGGCGAGCCAGATCGCCCGTGCGTACCCAGCCGTCCACAAATGTCGCCGCCGTCGCCTCGGGCTTGTTCCAATAGCCCTTCACCACCATCGGACCGCGCGCCCAAAGCTCGCCGACCTCGCCAACGGGAAGCTCGCGCGTTGCGTCGGCATCCATGATCTTCAGATCGGCGGTGGCGACCGGCGGACCGGCGCTGGTCGACCGGTTGAGATATTCCTCGCCCGAATGCTGCGTCACCGTCGCGGTCGTCTCGGTCATCCCCCAGCCATTGCCGGGCAGCGCGCCGAATTCCTCGAAAATGCGCTTCACCAGCTCGGGCGCAGAGGGCGCGCCGCCATAGGAAATGCTCTCCAGGCTGGAGAGATCGTAATTCTTGCGCGCGGGGTGCTCGATCAGCTGCCACGCGATCGTCGGCACGCCGCCCGTAGCGTTGACCTTCTCGCGCTGGATGATCTCCATCGCCAGCTCCGGGTCCCATTTCCGCATGAAGATCATCGTCGATCCCGATGCTATCACGGTCATCATCGCCGCGCTGCAGGCGGTTACGTGGAAGAGGGGGATGACGAGGAGCATAACCTTCTGGTCGGGGGTGGCTGGCGGGGTTTCGCCCCGGCGCAGCATCGCCCGCGCGGCGACATAGCCGCTCGACATGATATTGGTAACGAAATTGCGGTGCGTGCCGAGCGCGCCCTTCGGATTGCCCGTGGTTCCGCTGGTGTAAAAGATCGTCGCATCATCGTCGGGCGCGACCGCCGCATCGGGGAAACCGATATCCTCCAGCGCCGCCCATTCGTGCCGCATGCCGATCCACACTTCCAGCCGGCTGGCACCACCATCGAGCTCGCCGCGCGCGCGGCTAACCACCACGCGCTCAAGCGCGGGCAGCTTGTCGTAGCAATCCTTCAGCCGCTCATGCCGCTCGCCATCGACGAACAGCACCTTCGCCCCCGAATCGTTGAGCGCATATTCGAGCTCCCCGCCGGTCCACCACGCGTTCAGCGGCACCATGATCGCGCCAATGCTCACCGCAGCAAAGAAGATCGCCGGCCATTCCGGAAGGTTGCGCATCGCAAGCGCGACACGGTCGCCCTTGCGCACTCCCATCGCCACCAATTTGTGCGCGATATGGGCGCTCGCGCGATAATTCGCCTCGTAGGAGACGCGTTCGTCCTCATAAATGGTGAAGTCGCGATCGCCATAAGCGCGGACCATCTGGGCAAGAATCCGTAGGGTGGGCGGCGCATTCTTCCACACGCGGGTGGGCACCCCCCGAATATCAACGGTCTCCGTCTCGAAACGTGCGCCCGGCGCGGTCAACAACGCATGAACCTGTTCCAGGGACATTGCGGGCCAATTGGGATCCAGCGGCACGATAGGTTCGGAGGCCACGCGCATTCTCTCCATCTTTGTGTTTCTGAATGTTGGGTTTGGACCAGAAAGCCCCACCAAGCGCCACGTTAGTGTTGATTCATGCCGCGCTCAAGGCAATAGGAGTCGAACGCGGCTGACACGCAGCCGCGAGCAGGATTCGAACGAGAGGTATGGCGTTTCCATGACAAGCACTGCCGCCGGGACGCTGGGTTTCGATCAATCGCGGCTGGCGCGGATCGAGCCCTATCTGCAGCAGCGCTATCTCGATTCGGGGCTGCTGCCGCACTGCCAGCTGCTCATCGCCCGCAACGGCGAGATCGCGCATTTTTCGCATCAGGGCAGCGCGCGCGAAGGCGGCACGGCGATTGACGAAAGATCGTTGTTCCGCATCGCTTCCATGACCAAGCCGATCACGTCCATCGCCTTCATGATGCTGGTCGAACAGGGCAAGGTCGCGCTCGACACCCCGGTTCACCGCATTCTGCCCGAGCTGCGCGACCTGGCGGTGTTCGCAGGCGGCGCATATGGCAATTTCGAGACCCGCCCGACGGCCCAGCCGATGCGGATGATCGATCTGCTCCGCCACACAAGCGGCCTCACGTACGGCTTCCAGGAGCGTACCCCTGTGGACGCCGCCTATCGCGAACTTCGCCTGGATCGCTGGCATGGCGGACCGACGCTCGACGATTTCGTGGCACATCTGGGCAAGCTGCCGCTGGAATTTTCGCCCGGCGACGAATGGAATTATTCGGTGTCGACCGACGTGCTTGGCGCGGTCATCGAGCGCGTTTCGGGACAAACCCTCGACACCTTCTTCCGCGAGCAGATCTTCGCGCCGCTCGGTATGGACGATACCTTCTTCACCGTCCCTGCCGACAAGCTCCATCGCCTGACCGACTGCTACTCCATGACGCCGAAGGGCGAGCGCGTGATGTACGATCGCGGGGCCGAATCGGGATGGGCAAAGCAGCCCACGCTGCTTTCCGGCGGTGGCGGGCTGGTATCATCCAGCCTGGATTATCACCGCTTCTGCACTATGTGCCTAAACGGCGGCGAGCTGGACGGCGTGCGCATTGTCAGCCGCAAGACGATCGACCTGATGACGCGCAACCACCTGCCGAACGATTCCGATCTGGCCGCCATGTCGCAATCGCTGTTCAGCGAGACGACCAACGCCGGGACCGGCTTCGGCCTGGGCTTCGCCATCACCAAGGACGTGGCCAAGACGCTGCTGCCGGGCAGCGAGGGCGAATATTATTGGGGCGGCATGTTTTCGACCGCCTTCTTCATCGATCCGGTCGAGCGGCTGCACATGGTCTTCATGACCCAGGTGAGCCCCTCCTCCGCCTTCACCGTCCGCCGCGAACTCAAGACGCTGATCTATTCCGCTTTGACGTGACCATCACCCCAGCGAACGCTGGGATCTAATGCCGCAAAAGACCCCGGCGTTCGCTGGGGCGACGATTTGGAGACGAAAATGACCTCGCCGATCACCACGAGCCGCCAGGGCGCAGTCCTGATCCTCACTTCCGACAGCCCGCCGGTGAACGCGCTCGGCGCGGCCGTCCGCCAGGGCCTTCAGGCCGGGATCGAGGAAGCGAAGAATGACGACGGCATCAAGGCGGTGGTCATCATCTGCGCGGGCAAGACCTTCTTCGCGGGTGCCGACATCACCGAATTCGGCAAGCCGATGCAGGAGCCGTCGCTGCCGGTGCTGCTCGATCAGATCGAAGCGCTCGACAAGCCGGTGATCTCGGCGGTGCACGGAACCGCGCTGGGCGGCGGCTGCGAAGTCGCGCTGGCATCGCATTACCGGATCGCGGTCCCCTCCGCGAAGTTCGGCCTGCCCGAAGTGAAGCTGGGGATCCTGCCGGGCGCGGGCGGCACGCAGCGCATGCCGCGCGTCGCGGGCGTCGAGTTCGCGCTGGAACTGGCCGCCAAGGGCGATCCGGTTTCCGCAGGCAAGGCCAAGGAAGCGGGGCTGGTCGATCGCCTGGCGGGCGAGGACAGCCTGCTCGCCGATGCGGTCGCCTTTGCGAACGAAGTCATCGACCAGCCGATTTCGCGCTCCAGCGAGCGCCCGGTGACCGTCGATCCCGCCGTGTTCGACGCGTTCCGCAAGGCCAACGCCAAGCGTTTCCGCGGCTTCGAGGCACCCGCGACGATCATCGACCTGATCGAGCAGACCGCCGGCAAGCCCTATGCCGAGGGCGTCCAGGCCGAGCGCATGGGCTTCATGAAGCTGATCATGGGCACGCAATCCGCAGCGCTTCGCCACATCTTCTTCGCCGAGCGCAAGGCTTCGAAGATCGACGGCGTGGCGGACGACATCAAGCTGCGCGACATCAAGAAGGTGGGCGTGATCGGCGCCGGCACGATGGGCGGCGGCATTTCGATGAACTTCCTGAGCGCCGGCATCCCGGTCACCATCGTCGAGATGCAGCAGGAAGCGCTGGATCGCGGCACGGGCGTGATGCGCAAGAATTACGAGGCAAGCGCCGCCAAGGGCCGCATGACCGCCGAGCAGGTGGAGGGCGCGATGGCGCTGCTGACCCCAACCCTCAACCTCTCCGACCTGGCCGACTGCGACCTGATCATCGAGGCCGTGTATGAGAGCATGGACGTCAAGAAGGACATTTTCGGCAAGCTCGACAAGATCGCCAAGCCTGGCGCGATCCTGGCCTCCAACACCTCCTATCTCGACATCAACGAGATCGCCGCGAGCACCACGCGCCCGCAGGACGTGCTGGGCCTGCACTTCTTCTCGCCCGCCAACGTCATGAAGCTGCTGGAAGTGGTGCGTGGCGACAAGACCGCCGACGACGTGCTCGCCACCGCCATGGCGATCGCCAAGAAGATCAAGAAGGTCGCTGTCGTCGCGGGCGTCTGCTACGGCTTTATCGGCAATCGCATGCTGATCCCGCGCCAGATGGAAGCGATGAAGATGCTGCACGAGGGCGCCACCCCCGAGCAGGTCGACAAGGTCCATGTCGAATTCGGCATGCCGATGGGGCCGTTCCAGATGAGCGACCTTGCCGGCGTCGATATCGGCTGGCACCGCGATCCCAGCCGCATCGAGAATATCCGCGACGCGCTGGCCGCCGAAGGCCGCTGGGGCCAGAAAAAGGGCGCGGGCTTCTATGATTATGACGAGAAGCGCCAACCTTCGAACAGCCCGCGCGTCGCCGAGATCATCGAGGAATTCCGCAAGAAGACCGGCACCCCGCAGCACGAGATCACCGACGAGGAGATCATCGAGCGCACGCTCTACACGATGGTCAACGAAGGCGCGCTGATCCTGGCCGAAGGCAAGGCGCAGCGGGCTTCCGACATCGATGTGGTCTGGATCTATGGCTATGGCTGGCCGGTCTATCGGGGCGGCCCGATGTTCTGGGCGGACACGGTGGGCCTGAAGACGATCGTGGCGGGGCTTGAGAAGCACGGCTTCAAGGTTGCCCCGCTGCTCCGCGAAAAGGCCGAGAAGGGCGAGCGATTTAATTGATTGCCGTCGCCCCAGCGAAAGCTGGGGCCTCGTGCCGCGAGGACGTCCCTGCGGCTTGAGATCCCAGCTTTCGCTGGGGTGACGAGTGGAGAGAGTGATGTCTGACCTCGAACAATTCCGCGCAGAAACCCGGGCCTGGCTCGAGGAGAACTGTCCGCCCGAGATGCGCAAGCCGATGCGCGGCGAGAAGGACGCGACCTGGGGCGGGCGCAATCCCGAATATGCGCATCCCGACCAGAAGGTCTGGATGGACCGGATGGGCGCACGCGGCTGGACGGTGCCGGACTGGCCGAAGGAGTATGGCGGCGGCGGGCTCTCTCCGGCGGAGACCAAGATCCTGCGCGAGGAATTGAAGCGCATCAACGCGCGCAATCCGCTGAACAGCTTCGGCATCTCGATGCTCGGCCCTGCGCTGCTGAAATACGGCACCGAGGAACAGAAGCTCGAACATCTGCCCAAGATCGCGCGCGGCGAGATCCGCTGGTGCCAAGGCTATTCGGAGCCGAACGCGGGATCCGATCTGGCGGGCCTCGCCACCTCGGCCGAGGATGCAGGCGATCATTATATCGTCAACGGGCAGAAGGTCTGGACCAGCTACGCCGACAAGGCCGACTGGATCTTCTGCCTGGTGCGGACCGACAAGACGACCAAGCAGGGCGGCATCAGCTTCCTGCTGTTCGACATGGCGAGCGAAGGTGTCTCTACCAAGCCGATCCTGCTGATCAGCGGCTATTCGCCTTTCTGCGAGACCTTTTTCGACAATGTGAAGGTGCCCAAGGCCAATCGCGTGCATGACGAGAATAAGGGCTGGGACGTCGCCAAATATCTGCTCGGCCATGAGCGCGAGATGATCTCCGGCATGGGGCTCGGCGCAGGTACCGATCAGCTGATCGAGGCGGCGCGCAAGGGCGTCGACCCGATCCTTCGGGGGCAGATCGCCCTGTTCGACGTGCGCTCGCGCGCATTCGCCGCCATGTCCGAGCGCTTCATCGATGAATTGAAGGCCGGCAAGGCGCATCCGGCGCAGCCTTCGATGATGAAATATTACGGCACCGAGCTGAACAAGACTCGCCACGAATTGCTGATGGCGGCGGGCGGCAGCGACGCGCTGGAATGGGAAAGCGAGGCATCGAACGGCGGCGCCGCACCCCGCGCATGGCTGCGCACAAAGGCCAATTCGATCGAGGGCGGGACCAGCGAGATCCAGCTCAACATCATCGCCAAGCGGATTCTGGACCTGCCCTCGTAACCCACACCGTCACCCCAGCGAAGGCTGGGGTCTCAGGCCGCGAGCGCGCGCCTGAGGCGAGAGATCCCAGCTTCGCTGGGATGACGAAGGAAGAAGAATGCCTCTCTATCTGAACGACGAACAGGCGATGCTCCGCGATACCGCGAAGGAGTTCGTCGCCGAGCACGCCCCGGTCAGCCATATGCGCGCGCTGCGCGACGCCAAGGACTCGACTGGATTCAGCCGCGATCTGTGGAAACAGTTTGCCGGAATGGGGCTCACCGGCATCCTGATCCCGGAGAGCGATGGCGGGCTGGGCCTGGGCCATGTCGAAGCGGGGGTGGTGCTGGAGGAAATCGGGCGGAACCTGTCCCCCTCCCCGTTTCTCAGCACCGCCGTCGCGGCGGTCGAGGCGCTAAAGGGCACCGCGCATGCCGCGCGCTGGTTCCCCGGCATCCTGGCAGGCGAGACCGTCGCCGCGCTGGCGATCGACGAGGGCCCGAAGCATAATGGCCGGATCGAGATGCAGGCCGAGCGCGCGGGCAACGGCTTTCGCCTGACCGGCGCCAAGACCTTCGTCGCGCATGGCCATGTCGCCGATCTGATCCTGGTCGCCGCGAAGACCGGCGGTGGCACGACGCTGTTCGCCGTTCCCAATGATGCAAAGGGCCTCTCGGCAGCCCCCGAGCGGCTGGCCGATGCCTCGCTTTCCGCGCGCATCCGGTTCGACGGGGTCGAGGTGGACGCCGATGCGGTGATCGGGGACGTGGATGCGGGCGACGGCCCGCTTGGCCGTCTGCTGGCTGCGGGGCGCACCGGAGCGTCGGCGGAATTGCTGGGCGTGGGCGGCGGCGCGGCCGACATGACGGTGAGCTACCTCAAGGAACGCAAGCAGTTCGGCGTGCTGATCGGCAGCTTCCAGGCGCTGCAGCACCGCGCGGCGCATCTCTATAGCGAGATGGAAGTGGCGCGGGGGGCCGTGCTCAAGGCAGCGCAATTGCTCGACAGCGGCGAGGACGCCCGCGAGGCAGTGGCCGTGGCCAAGGCGATGACCGGGCTCGCCACCACGCTGGCGGTGCAGGAAGGCGTGCAGATGCATGGCGGCATAGGCATGACCGACGAATATGATATCGGCTTCTACATGAAGCGCGCGCGCGTCCTTGCCGAGATGTTCGGCGACAGCAATTTCCATGCGGACGCGCTGGCGCGGGCGGCGGGATATTGATGCGCCCGGAATTGTCGCCCTTGGAGCTGGTGGAGCAGCTCTTCACCCTGCTCGATATCGAGCAGATCGACACCGATCTCTATCGCGGCCCGCGCCAGCCCGGCGGGGTCGGGCGCGTGTTTGGTGGACAGGTGATCGCGCAGGCGCTGCAGGCGGCGCAGCGCTCGATCGAGGATGACAAGGCGGCGCACTCGCTCCACGCCTATTTCATGCGGCCGGGGGATGAGGATTTCCCGATCATCTACCGCGTGGTCCGCGATTTCGACGGGCGCAGCTTCGCCAATCGACGCGTCATCGCGATGCAGAAGGGCCAGCCGATCCTCAACATGACCGCGAGCTTCCAGCTGCCGGCCGAGGGGCTGCACCATCAGCAGCCGATGCCCGATGTGCCAGCGCCCGAAGACCTCCGCTCCGAGCGCGACCTGCGCAAGGAGATCGAGGATCAGGTGCCCGAAAAGCTCCGCCGCTTCTTCCTGCGCGCCCGCCCGATCGAGATCCGCCCGGTCGCCCCGCGCAACTGGTTCCGCCCGGAAAAGACCGATCCGGCGATCCAGCACAGCTGGTTCCGGGTCATCGCCCCCCTCCCCGACGAGCCCGCGCTGCACCGCGCGATGCTTGCTTATGCCAGCGACATGACCCTGCTCGGCACCTGCATGCTGCCGCACGGCGTTTCGTGGATGGGCGGCGTGCAGACCGCCAGCCTAGACCATGCGGTGTGGTTTCACGAGCCGTTCCGCTTCGACGACTGGCTCCTCTACACCACCGACAGCCCGTGGAGCGGCCATTCGCGCGGCTTCAATCGCGGTCGAATCTACACGCAGGACGGCCGGCTGGTCGCCAGCTGCGCGCAGGAGGGGTTGATCCGGGTGCGGGATTAGCCCCCGGCCGCCGCTTATTTCGGCACGACCGTATAAGCAGCGGGCAGATACAGGAACACTTCGGTCAGGCTCGCGCGCGCCCATTCGACGGGACGATCCAGCCCGGTTACCTGCACGCCATAATCCGTACCGAACTTCGCGACGGTAGCCTTGGCGTCGGCAAGGATCAGATCGATGATCGCAGTGCGGTACTGATCCGGGCTCACCACGGAGAGCGTAAGGCCCGAAGTGGCGTTAAGCTCCGCGCGGCCGATAGCGGGCACGGCCTTGATGAACTTCGTGATGCGTTCGAGCGCCGTCTTGGAATCCACACCATCGGCCAGCCGGGTCTTCACCAGAAACCGCGCAGCATTGGTGTCGCTTCGTCCGCCACCCGACAAGGTGAGATTCTTGTAATTGGCAAGGGTCAGCGCCTCGACCAGATAGTCGCCGGTTGAAAGCTCGACGCCGAATTTTGGCGCGAGTTCGATCGCGCTGCGCAACATGGCGTAGATTTCCTCGTGCCGCTTAGCTTCCTCGCGCGTGTCGCCCAGGATCTGGGCGGGCAACACAGCGAAATCGGCGGTGCGCTTCAGGTTGATGATCGGGCGCTCGCTGGGCGCATTCCGTTCGGCATTGAGGTAAGAGCCCTGCCGACTGGCGGTGACAACAACTTCCTGCGACCATGCGGATGTCGCGCTGGCCAGCGCGGTGGCGGTGACCAACAGCTTGGTAATCGAACGCATCAAAAACCCTCCCTCAACGGGCAGGATCGTGCGGGAGACAGGCTGCGCCCGTCGAATCGCAGCGATCAGAACGACGTTTTGCCGAACAACTGCCGGGTTACAGGATGGCTTGTGGAGAGCCCGCCATCAACTACCCAGGACTGGCCGTTGACATAGCTGGCTTCGTCGCTGGCCAGGAACAGCGCCACCCGCGCGATTTCCTCCGGCGCGCCCGCGCGCCGCAGCGGATTGAGCTGGCCGAGCTTGTCCTGCTTGCCCGCCTCTCGCGCATAATCGAAGGCACGCTGGGTCATGCCGGTCTCGATCAGCCCGGGGCAGATCGCGTTGACGCGGACGCCTGAGGTGGAAAGCTGCTGCGCGGCGGTCTGGACCAGATTGATGACGCCGGCCTTGCTCGCGGAATAGGCCGGGCCGCCCGCGCCCGAACGCAGCCCCGCTACGCTCGCGGTGCACAGGATCGCGCCGCCGCCACGCTCCACGATCTTCGGGCCGGCATGCTTGATCGCCAGCGCCGGGCCGATCAAGTTCACCCGCAGCACTTCGGTCCACAGCTCAACCGAGGAATCGAAGATGCCGTCCCCTCCCCCGGAGATCCCGGCATTGGCATAGAAGATGTCCAGCCCGCCGAAGCGCTCACAGGCGGTGGCGACCAGGGCCTCGACATCGGGCTCGGAACCCGCGTCCATCCGGACGGCGATCGCCTTGTCGAGCCCCGCGACCGTGTCATGGACTGCTTCGCTCAGATCGGCGGCGACCACGCTCGCGCCCTCAGCGGCGAACAGGCGGGTGGTGGCCCGGCCGATGCCCGATCCTGCGCCGGTGATGATGGCGGTTCTGCCTTTAAGCCTCATGTGTTGCCTCCATCCTCACCCTCACCCTTCCCACTCGGCTGCGCCTCGCGGGCCCCTTCCCTCTCCCATTGGGAGAGGGAGGGAGGCGCGAAGCGCCGGAAGGGTGAGGGTCCACATGCGTTCACGCCCCTGCCTGCCTTGCGAAACTCCACGCCGCCGCGGCGAGATCCGGCAGCCGCTCGACCGTTGCCGCCGCCTGCGCCGAGGAGGCATTGCCGTCGATCATCCGCTTCTTGATTCCCTGGACGATCCCGGTGAGCCGGAAGAGATTATAGGCGAAATACCAGTTGAGATCGGGAACGCCATCCCGGCCCGTGGCAGCACAATAACGCTCCACCACCTGCTCGATCGCCGGGATGCCGGTTTCACCGGTCAGCCCCTTCACGCCGGAACGGCCTTCCGGCTCGGTCACCCAGCTCATCAGATAATAGGAGAAGTCCGCCAGCGGATCGCCCAGCGTCGACAATTCCCAGTCGAGCACTGCGATCACGCGCGGCTCCGCAGGGGCGAAGATCATGTTGTCGATGCGGAAATCGCCATGGACGATGCTGGTCCGCGTCTGCTCGGGCACGGTGCGGGGCAGCCACTCGATCAGCCCCTCCACCTCAGGCAGATCGTCGGTCTGGCTCGCGCGATACTGCTTCGACCAGCGCGCCACCTGCCGCTCGAAATAATTGCCCGGCCTGCCATATTCGCCAAGCCCGACCGCGGCGTAATCGATCGAGTGCAACGCCGCGAGCGTATCGGTGATCGCGTTATAATGCGCGGTCCGTTCGGCGGGGGCCATGCCGGGCAGCGACCCGTCCCAGAGCGTGCGGCCCTCCACCATCTCCATGATGTAAAAAGGCGCGCCGATAACCGCGCCGTCCTCGCACAGCCCATAGGGCTTGGCGACCGGGAACCCCGCCGGGTGCAAGGCCGCGATGAGCTGGTGCTCGCGCTCCACGGCATGGGCGGATGGCAGGATCGGGCCGAACGGCTTGCGGCGGAGCACATAGGAACCGCTCGCCGCATCGATCCGGTAGGTCGGGTTGCTCTGCCCGCCCGGAAACTTCTCCACCGTGAAGGGCCCCGCGAACCCGCTCACATTCGCCGAAAGCCATTCGCCCAGCCGGGTTTCGTCCAGATCGCTCATTCGAACAGGATCACCGAACGCGCGGTGTCTCCCTTGCGCAATTTCTCCAGCGCATCGTTGACGTCTTCCAGCCGGATACGCTCGGCGACCATCGTATCGAGATCCAGCAGGCCATCGAGATACATCTTCACGAGACGCGGCATGTCGATCGGGAAGCGCGTGCTGCCCAGCGAAGAACCCTGAAGCTTCTTGCCGCTCAGGAAGGTATGGCCGGGAATGTTCACCGTGTTACCCGGGGCGATCATGCCTAGGATCGTCGCGGTGCCGCCGCGCCGCAGGATATTCCAGGCGAGCTCGGCGGTGTTCGAGCGCCCGACCGCCTCGATCGCATAATGCGCGCCGCCGCCGGTGAGCTTGAGCACCTGCTTGGCGACGTCGGC
This sequence comes from Sphingomonas soli NBRC 100801, assembly GCF_001591025.1. Classification (GTDB taxonomy): domain Bacteria; phylum Pseudomonadota; class Alphaproteobacteria; order Sphingomonadales; family Sphingomonadaceae; genus Sphingomonas; species Sphingomonas soli. The sequence goes on along the minus strand of NZ_BCTZ01000003.1, from coordinate 177,493 downwards.
GTCGCCGGCGTCGAGCGCATGCGTCGCGCCCATCTTCAACGCCAGCGCGCGCTTCTCCGGCACCGGATCGATCGCGATGATAGTCCCCGCGCCCGCGATCTTCGCGGCGTTGATCGCCGAGAGGCCGATGCCCCCCGCGCCGATCACCGCGACGGTGTCGCCCGGCTGGACCTTGGAGTCATGGAAGATCGCGCCCGCTCCGGTGATGACCGCGCAGCCGAGCAACGCCGCACGATCGAGCGGCATCGCCTTGTCGATCGCGACACAGGCATTTTCGTGGATCAGCATCTGCTCGGCAAAGGCAGAGAGGTTGATGAACTGGTTTACCGGGGTGCCATCGGGCAGGCTCAGCCGCGGCTCTGCGTGCTTGCCGCGCTTTGTGGACGGATCGACGCACAAGGACGGACGGCCGCTCACACAGAATTCGCAGGTGCCGCAAAAGACCGTGAAGAAGGTGATGACGTGATCGCCGGGCTTCACATGCATCACGTCGCTGCCCACCGCCTCGACCACGCCCGCCGCCTCATGCCCCAGCACCGTGGGCATCGGATGCGGCCAGGCACCGTCCGCGAAATGGAGATCGGAGCGGCACACGCCCGCCGCCGCCGTGCGCACCAGCACCTCACGCGGGCCGGGCGCGGACAGCTTCACCTCAGTGATTTCGAGGGGCTTTCCGGGTTCGCGGAGAATCGCTGCTTCCATTCCCACTCCGTCATCCCAGCGAAAGCTGGGATCTTAGGCCACTCGGGGCGGCGCATTGTTATACGAGACTCCAGCTTTCGCCGAGGTGACGATCAGTGGCGCGGCGCAACCTCCGCCTTCCACGCACCCCACTTCCCGAACTCGTTGCGCGCGATCGCCCGGTTATGCACCTCGTCCGGACCATCGGCGAAGCGCAGCGTGCGGATCGCAGCCCAATCGTGCGCCAGATGGAAATCGCCGGAGACCCCACCGCCGCCATGCGCCTGGATCGCGTCGTCGAGGATCTGCAGCGCCATGGTGGGAGCCTGCACCTTGATCATCGCGATTTCTAGCTGGGCCGCCTTGTTGCCCGCTTTGTCCATCATGTCGGCCGCCTTGAGGCACAGGAGCCGCGTCATCTCGATATCGATGCGCGCGCGGGCGAGGCGCTGTTCCCAAACCGAATGATCGGCGATGCGCTTGCCGAAGGCGACGCGGCTAAGCAGGCGCTTTGCCATCGCCTCGATCGCTTCTTCGGCCACACCGATGGTGCGCATGCAGTGATGGATGCGCCCCGGCCCCAGGCGACCCTGCGCGATCTCGAAACCACGCCCTTCGCCCAACAATATGCTGTCCACCGGGACGCGCACATTTTCGAGCACCACTTCGCCATGCCCGTGCGGCGCGTGATCATACCCGTAAACCGAAAGCATCCGCTCGATCTTCACGCCGGAGGCGTCCATCGGCACCAGGATCATGCTCTGCTGGGCGTGCTTGGCGGCGTCCGGATTGGTCTTGCCCATCACGATCGCGACCTTGCAGCGCGGATCGCCCACGCCCGAGGACCACCATTTGCGGCCGTTGATGACATAATGATCGCCGTCGCGGACCATCGCGGTCTGGATATTGGTCGCATCCGACGAAGCCACCGCAGGCTCGGTCATCAGGAAGGCCGAGCGGATCTCGCCCTCCATCAGCGGCTTGAGCCACTGGTCCTTCTGCGCGCGCGTGCCGTAGCGGTGGAACACTTCCATATTGCCGGTATCGGGGGCCGAGCAATTGAACACCTCGGACGCCCAGCCGATGCGGCCCATTTCCTCCGCGCACAGCGCATATTCGAGGTTGGTGAGCTGGGTGCCCCGAAACTCGAAACTGTCATCGACATGAGCCTGCCCGGAATGCGGCGGCATGAAGAAGTTCCACAGGCCCGCAGCCTTGGCCTCGGCCTTCACCTCCTCGAGAACGCGATTGACCTTCCAGCGATCGCCCGTTGCCGCCTCGGCATGGTAATCGGCGTCGCGCGGCCGGATGCGGCTATCGATGAACGTTTTCACGCGGTCGCGGAAATAGGTTTCGCGCTCGGTCAGCGTGAAGTCCATGACATGCTCTCCATCAAATCGTTCTACCGGGCTTAGAGCGTACCCGATATTCGGTAAAGGCGGTTGGCGGAGAAAATTCGGCACATCGCGCATTCAAAAAAGCGCTTTGGCATGGCCGCAAATTGGCTAGATTGGCCGGATGAACGCGCCAGACAAAATCGAAAGCGGCACCAAGCGGTTTCAGGCCAAGCGCGATGCTATCCTCGCGGCCGCCGCCGATGCGATCAACGAGCAGAGCGCGAAGGGCATGACCTTCGCCGATGTCGCGCGCCGCGTCGGGCTGAACACCACCTCCGTCACCTATTATTTCAAGCGCAAGGAAGATCTTGCCGCCGCCGCGTTCGAACAGACGCTCGACCGGCTCGATGCGATGCTGGCCGAAGCTGCGGCCTATCCCGATCCGGAATCGCGCGTCCGCCGTTACCTCACGGTCAATATGGAGCGGCTGGCGCGCATCCGCCGGGGCGAGGAGCGCGATTTCGCGATCCTCTCCGATCTGCGCGCCATGGAAGATCCAGTGAAGCGCGAGTTGCTAGAGCGCTGGCGCGGCGTGTTCCGCAAGACGCGCAGCCTGTGGGGCGCGCCGGCCAATCGAAACCAGACCGACCTGTTCGGCGCGCGCGCGCATGTGCTTCTCGAAAACACCTTCTGGCTGCCCGCCTGGCTCACCCGCTACGAAGTCGACGAATATCCCCGTGTCGAAGCGCGCCTGATGGACGTTTTCCGCCACGGCATTGCGGCGCCGGGGCAGGCATGGACTCCCGAGATCTTCAGCCTTGAGCATGACGAGCCCGAGCCCGGCCGTGAAGCTTTCCTGCTCGCCGCCACCCGGCTGATCAACGAACTCGGCTATCGCGGCGCATCGGTGCAGAAGATCGCCAGCGAGCTCAACGTGACCAAAGGCAGCTTCTACCACCATCTCGATGCCAAGGATGAGCTGGTCATCGCCTGCTACAAGCGCAGCTTCGACATCATCGCCGATGCGCAGCGACTGGCGGAAAGCCATGAAGGCAGCCATTGGCAGCGGCTGGAGAGCACCATCGCCACGCTGCTCGACGTGCAATTCTCGGAACGCGGCCCGCTTTTGCGCACCACCGCGCTGTCGGGCCTGCCCCCGCGCGTGCGCACCACGATGATCGATCGCTCGAACCGCATCGCCCGGCGCTTCGCCGGCATGCTTTCGGATGGGATCGCCGAGGGATCGATCCGCGCGATCGATCCGCTGGTGGCGTCGCAGGCGCTGATGGCGCTCCAGAACGCGGCGTTCGACATGCGCAAATGGGCGAGCACCATGCCCCGCGAACAGGCGATCGCCTATTACGCCTCCACGCTGGCGTTCGGCCTGTTCGACGATGGCGTGCTCGGCCGCTAGCGTTTGAATCCAGCAACCCGTGGGTCCCCGCTTTCGCTAGCCGCGCGGCGGCCTGCCCGCCTGCGCCTTGCGGTGGCCGGCCTCCAGCGTCAGCGGTCCGCGCGGATTGCGGGGGAACAACGCCTTGATCCGGTAGAATAAGGGCGCGGCGTCGGCCCGGCGGCCCAGCTTGGCGCAGATCGTCACCTCGCCCTCACGGCCCCAGCGTTGCTGCTCGCTCTTCGCCACGCGCCGGTCTCGTGCCAGCAAGCGCTCCACCCGCTCGAAGGTGGGGCGGTCGATCCCCATCGCGTAGCTGCCGAAGCTCACCTTCACGTCGCATGCTCCGTGCGCGACCGGCTGAGCGGCTGCGCTGACCGTGGTTACGATCAGCGCGAGGGTGGCGGCGAACACATATTTCATCACAGGCTCCTTTCCTCCTGCTTTCCGCCGCGCCGCATGAACCGCGCGTGAAACGCGAAAGGGCCCGCAGTTTCCCGCGGGCCCTTCCCTTATTGCGCTATGAAATCCGGCTTAGAACTTGCCGCGGAGCGTGACGCCATAGGTCCGCGGCTCGGCGAGATAGGCCGAGAAGATCTGGCGGCCGCCCGGATATTGCGGGTCGGTGAAGGGCGCGCCGGTGGCTCCCTCCTGGAACGGCGAGTTGAACGCGACCTGGGTATAGTTCTTGGCAAAGATGTTCTGCCCCCAGAATTCGACGCCCCAGCGCTGCTCCGGCCCACGGATGCCGATGCGCGCGTTGAACACCGCGAAGCTGTTCTGCGCCTTTTGCGGGAACAGATCGGATCCGGTGTTGTAATCGTCGGTCAGGCGGCCATCGAGGTAGAACAGGCCGCTAAGGCCCGAGCTGCCCAGTTCCGGCGTGAACGCCAGCGAGGCGGTGGCGACAAACTCCGGCGCGTTCGACAGGTTCTGGCCCGGCAGCAGCCGCAGAGCCTGATCGAGCGGCGCGCCGCGCGCATTGCCGACGAGCTGGTCGTGATACTTGGTCTTGGCATAAGTGAGGCCCATGCCGAAGCGCAGGTCGCGCATCGGCACCAGCGACGCTTCGAACTCGATACCGCTCGATACCACGCCATAGGTCGTCTGGTTCGCTGCGCACGCGCCGGTGGCGCTCGCATTGGCGTTGTAGTTTGCGGTCCCAGTGAACTTGCTCTGGTCGCGATCCGCACCGCCCAGATCGCTCTTGCAGCCGTTGATGTTCTGGACGAGGAAAACCGTACCGTTGAACGTGTTCAGCTGGAAGTTCTTGAACTCCTGGCGGAACAGAGCGAGGCTCGCGCTGAACGGACCGCTGCCATATTTCAGGCCGATTTCGTAGGACGTCACCGTTTCCGGATCGAACTGCAGGTTGCCGACCAGCGCCTGCGCGCCCGCCTGCCCGCCGAACGGCGCGATCGGAGCCTTGAGCGCGGAACGGTCGAGGTTGAAGCCGCCCGCCTTATAGCCGGTCGAAACGCTGCCATATCCCATCAGGTCTTCGTTGAACTTGTACGAGAGCACGGCCGTGCCGGTCCAACGGTCCTCCTTGCGGGTCGATGCGATGCTGACATTGTTCAGCTCGGCGGTCGAATTGCCCTGGCACGAAAGGCCGATCAGCGCGTCGACCACTGCGGTGAGCGCCGCGTTCGACCGGAGCGGCAGCAGCGCGGTCTGGTTCGCCACGCAGCCCACATTGTCGTTACCGAACGTCGAATTCAGCCGCTTGCGCTCGTTGGTGTAACGCAGGCCAAGCGTCAGATCGAGGCCGGGTGCCATGTGGACGATATTGTGCGTGAAGAACGCATAGTTGCGGCTGTTCTGCTTGTAGCGATCGAGCGTGGAGCCGCGATTGTTGATCCCGTCCAGCGTGTCGAACGCCGCATAGATCAGCGGGGACGCCGCGCCGAACGCAGCCGGCCGGGCCGCGAGACAGCCCGCCGACGTAGGCGAGTAGAGCGCGGCCAATCCGCCGCCCGATACGATGCGGCAGGTGGCGAAGCGGCCATATTGGCTGCCGAACCGCAGATTGTCGGTCACTTCCAGGTCTTCGTTGGCGTAATAGCCGCCGATCAGCCAGTCGATGCTCTCGTCCATCGCCGTCCCCTGGAGGCGAAGCTCCTGGCTGAACGTCTTGAACGAGCGGGCGGCGCCGCCATTGTCCGCGCGATACAGGATATCGACGAAGCTATAGTCGGTGTCGGAAGCCTGATCGCTCTTATAGTCGCGATAGCCGGTGATCGAGGTCAGCTTCGCGCCGCCCAGATCCCAGTTCACCTCCATCGACACGCCACCATCGGTGGTCGATCCGCCATAAGAGCGGCCCGGCGTCACATAGAGGTTGCGGCTATAGGGATTGCTGAACGCCGCCATCGGCTGGCCCAGGCCCTGGAGCACGCGAACGATGCTGTTCTGCGCCGGATCGTTGAGTCCGCCAATATATTGGTTGGCCGCCGAATCGAGATAGACCGCGCCGCAGCAATCCTCGTTGCGCTTGGTATAGTCGCCGATCAGCCGGATCGTCAGATCGCTCGAAGGCTCGTACTGGAGCTGCGCGCGAACGAAATAGCGGTCGCGATTGTTCACGTCGCGATTGTTGGTCACGTCGCGATAGAAGCCGTCGCGCTTCACATAGGTCGCGTCGATGCGTCCGGCGAGCGATTCGCTGAGCGGCGCGTTGACGTGCCCTGCGAGGCGCAGGAAGTCGTAATTGCCATAGGTGGCTTCGGCGCCGGCGCTGAAGCCGGCGGCCGAAGGCGCCTTGCTGACGATGCTGAGGATGCCGGCCGATGCGTTACGGCCAAACAGCGTCCCCTGCGGGCCGCGCAACACTTCGATCCGGTCGATATCGCCCAGTTCGTTCAGCCCCATGCCCGAACGCGAGCGGTACACACCGTCGATGAAGACCGCGACCGAGCTTTCCAGGCCGGGATTGTCGCCCACCGTACCGATGCCGCGAATACGCGCCGATCCGTTCGCTTCGCTGCCCGTCGACGAAACCATCAGCGATGGCGCGATCTGGTTGAGCTGGCGAATGTCGGTCGCGCCCGTATTCTCCAGGCTGTCCGCGCTGATCGCGGTGATCGCCAGCGGCACTTCGGACAGAACCTGCGAACGGCCTTGCGCAGTCACGATAATCTCGTCATCGCCCTGCGTGGCCTCGGGCGCATCCTGCGCATAAGCGGGTGCCGCCACCCCCAGGATCAACGCCGGAACTGCACAAGCCGCCAAAAGACGTAACCGCGTCATAAAACCTCTCCCACCACTGGCCGGAGCACTTTGCGGCTCCATACCGGAAACTCGAATACAGCGATTTCCCTAAGGTCCGTCAAGCATAACAAGAGTTGCAAAGCGGGACGTACATGGACTGTTGCGCAAATGTCATAGTACCGTCCCCGCGCAGCCGCTGCCGCGCGGGGCCCGCCCGATCCGGAATTCCATCGGATGGGGTTCAGTAGCCGCTCAGCCGCGCAAACCGGTCGCGGTGCCAGGCGGCATTGCCCCACATCTGCTCCAGCACGCGCGCACGCTTCAGGTAAAAGCCGGCGTCATGCTCGTCGGTCATGCCGATCCCGCCGTGCAGCTGGATCATCTCGCGGCTCACCAGGTGCAGCGTCTCGTTGGCCAGCGCCTTAGCCAGGCTGGCTTCCTGACTGATGCTGGCGCGTCCCGAATCGGCGGCCTCAAGCCCAGCCTCCACCGCCGAGCGCATCAATTCCAGCTCGGTGAACATCTTCGCCATCCGGTGCTGGAGTGCCTGGAAGCTCGCCAGCGTCTGGCCGAACTGGACGCGGGTCTTCAGATAATCGTTGGTCTGGGCGAATGCGCTCTCGGCCATGCCCAGCATCTCGGCGGCGATGCCGATCGCGGCACGATCGGTCACCTGGGTCAGCAGATCCTCGCCGCCCTCCAGCCTCTCCGCCGGTGCATTGTCGAAGCGGATCTGCGCATGGCTTCGCGAATCCGTCAGCTTGCGCGGCGCGCGCGTCACGCCTTCGCCGCCCTCGACAAGATACAGCCCGTCAGCCGCCGAAACGACGAAGAGCTGCGCGCTATCGCCTTCCGCCACGAACTCCTTGGTGCCGCTGAGCTTGCCGCCGCTGACCGTCGCGGTCCCCGCGGCACCCGTGAAGCGCGGACCTTCGTCCAAAGCGAGCGTCGCGACGATCTCGCCGCTTGCGATCCGGGGCAGCCATGCCGCCTTTTGCGCATCCGATCCGCCGATCAGGATCGCGCTGGTCGCCCCAGCCGTCGCGGCAAGCGGCGTAGCGGCCAGGTTGCGCCCCAGCTGCTCCAGCACCAGCCCGAGCGACAGATACCCCATCCCGACGCCGCCCTGCTCCTCCGGCACCAATATGCTCGCCCAGCCCATTTCGGCCTGGGCACGCCATGCTTCGGGGTCATAAAAGGTGGCGGGAGCGCCATTGCGCATCGCACGAAATGCCGTGACGGGCGATTCATCGTCCGCCCATTCGCGCGCCATGTCGCGCAGCATCGTCTGTTCTTCGGTGAGTACGGCCATTGTTCGGTCCTCGTCATCCCGGCGAAAGCCGGGATCTCATGCCGCGAGCGCGGTCTTCAGTGGAGAAAGACCCCGGCTTCCGCCGGGGTGACGGTGTCATTGGTGGTCCAGCATCCCCAGGATGCGCTTGGCGATCACGTTGTTCTGGATCTCGGTCGAGCCGCCATAGATCGAGAACGCCTTGCCAAAGAGCCAGTGGCGCACCTCCTTGAGTGCATCCTCTTCAAAGCCCTCGCCCTCCCAGCCCAGGCCCGCCATGCCGCGAATCTCGATCAGCAGTTCGGATCGTTCCTGCATGATCCGCGCGCCGACATTCTTCATGATCGACGTCGCAGCCGATGGCCCCTGATTGGATTTTGCCTCCAGCGCGCTGCGGCGCAGCGTCAGCATGAAGCTGCGCATGTCCATCTCGTGCCGTGCGATCCGCGTGCGCAGATCGGCATCGGCGATCCGCCCCTCGGCATCCACGCCGACATATTTCTTGGCGATCTGGGCCAGCGGCGTGCCCGCGAACATCCGCCCCGCAGACGATCCGCCGCCCGACAGGCTGTTGCGCTCGTGCTGAAGAAGCCTCTTGCCGATAGTCCAGCCTTCGCCTTCGCGCCCGACGCGGTTGGCCTTGGGCACTTTCACATCGGTGAAGAAGGTTTCGCAGAAAGGCGAAGAGCCGCTGATCAGCCCGATCGGCTTCACCTCGATGCCGGGGGTATCCATGTCGCAGAGCAGGAAGGTGATCCCCTCATGCTTCTTGGTCTTGTCCGTGCGGACCAGCATGAAGCATTTGTCCGCCCAATGCCCGCCGCTGGTCCAGGTCTTCTGGCCGTTGACGACATAATGGTCGCCATGGTCCTCCGCGAAGCATTGCAGCGAAGCGAGGTCCGATCCCGCGCCCGGCTCCGAATAGCCCTGGCACCAGCGCACCTCGCCGCGCGCGATCGCCGGGATATGCTCCCGCTTCTGCTCTTCGCTGCCATATTCCAGCAGCGTAGGGCCGAACATCATCACGCCCATTCCGCCGATCGGGTTCCACGCGCCGACGCGGTTCATCTCTTCCTGCAATATGCGCGCTTCGGTGCGGCTGAGCCCGCCGCCGCCATATTCCTTGGGCCAGGTCGGCACGCCCCAGCCGGTCGCCCCCATCGCCTCGCGCCATGCGCGCTGCTCTGCATCCTCGTCCGTGGGGCCTTCGACCGCGGACATCGCATTGTCCCTGCCCTTCAAGCTGGGAGGGAAATGCTCCGCCAGCCAATCGCGGACTTGCGTGCGAAATTCGTCGAGCGCATGCACGGGCGCATCGATTTCTGGTGCGGTAGCCATCTCTCTCCCCGGATTCTGTGATCCTGCGTTGTATTTCGAATTTGCGGTATGGCGCACGGCGCGTCAAGTGACCTGGGGGCACCAGCCATGAAGTTTCACCATCGTGCCGTCCCCATCGCGCTGAGCGCCGTCCTGATCGACGCGATCGGCTTCGGCATCGTCATGCCGGTTCTGCCGCGCCTGATCGTGGAATTGTCGCATGTCACGCTGGCCGATGCCGCGCGGATCGGCGGCTATATGCTCGTCGCCTATGCCGTCACCCAATTCTTCGCCGGGCCGGTGCTCGGCACGCTGGGCGACAGTATCGGGCGGCGGCGCGTGATGCTGTTCTCGATGCTCGCTTTCTCGATCGATTATGCGCTGATGGCCGCCGCGCCCACGATCGGCTGGCTGTTCGTCGGGCGGCTGATCGCGGGGATCACCGGCGCCTCGTTCGGCCCGGCCAACGCCATACTCGCCGATGTGACCCCGCCCGACAGGCGCGGAGCGACCTTCGGGCTGATGGGCGCGGCGTTCGGCGTCGGCTTCATCATCGGCCCGGCGATCGGCGGGTTGCTTGCCGATTTCGGCACGCGCGCGCCGTTCATCGCGGCGGCGGTGCTGGCGGGGCTCAACGCAGCCTGGATCTTCCTCGCGCTTCCCGAGACGCTGGCCCAGGAGAACCGCCGGCCGTTCGCGTGGGGCAATGCCCATGTCTTCGCGGCGTTCAAGCCGGTCTTCCATGCGGGCAACGCCAAATGGCTGCTCGGCGCCGCGTTCCTCTGGCAATTCGCCCATATGGTCTATCCCGCCACCTGGGCCTTTTTCGGCGAGATCGCGCTGGGATGGAACGAGAAGGCGATCGGCCTGTCGCTCGCCGCCTCGGGCGTCACGATGGCGCTGGTGCAGACCATGGTGATGGGCCCCACCCTCAAGCGCTTCGGCGAGACGCGCACCGTGATGATCGGGATGCTTGCCGGCGCATCGGTGTTTGTCGGCTATATCTTCGCGCGCGAATTGTGGATGATCGGGCTGCTGATCGTTGTGGGCGCGCTACAGGCTCTGGTGTGGCCCTCGATCAACGCCCTGCTCTCGCGCATGACCGATCCCTCGCATCAGGGTGCGTTGCAGGGCGGCCTTGCCAGCCTCAACAGTCTCGCGCTGATCTTCGCGCCATTGCTGCTCACCCAGGCGCTGGCGTACGGGTCGGAACGCGGCTTTGCCGGCGGCAACTTCCTGGTCGCGGCGGTCCTTGCATCGGCGGCGCTTGCGATCATCGCCTTCAAGGTCGCGCCCCGCGTCGCCCCCGCAAGGCCGGTTGCGTAACGAAACCCGCTTCCTATCTCCGCTGCAAAGGAGATTTCCGATGATCGAGCTCTATTACTGGCCCACGCCGAACGGCCACAAGATCACGCTGTTTCTCGAGGAGGCGGGGCTCGATTACGAGATCCATCCGGTGAACATCGGTGCGGGCGACCAGTTCAAGCCCGATTTCCTGAAGTTCAGCCCAAACAATCGCATGCCCGCGATCATCGATCGCGCGCCCGCCGATGGCGGCGAGCCGATCAGCGTGTTCGAAAGCGGCGCGATCCTGATCTATCTGGCGAACAAGGCGGGTAAGTTCTTCGGCGCGGGCCAGCGCGAGAAAATCGACGTGCTGCAATGGCTGATGTGGCAGATGGGCGGCCTGGGCCCCATGGCCGGGCAGAACGGCCACTTCAACGTCTATGCCCCCGAGAAGATCGAATATGCCATCAATCGCTACGTCAACGAGACCAACCGGCTCTACGGCGTGCTCGACCGGCGGCTAGCGGGACGCGAATTCGTCGCGGGGAGCGGCTATTCGATCGCGGACATGGCGATCTATCCCTGGATCGTGCCGCACGAGGCGCACAAGCAGGACCTGAACCAGTTCCCCGATCTCAAGCGCTGGTTCGATGCGATCGCGGCCCGCCCCGCCACGATCCGCGCCTATGAGAAAGGCGGCGAGATCCGCTCTTATTCCAAGCCGTTGACCGAGGAAGAGCATAAGGTGCTGTTCGGCCAGAACGCGAGCAGCACCGCCAGGGCGTAGCGCCAAGTCGGGGGATCACCCCTTCCCCGGCCGCCGCGCCAGGCCCACGTCCAGGTGCGCGCCGGCATCGACCCTCAGAGTCTCGCCCGTGATCGCGCGCGACGCGGGGTCGAGCAGCGTCACCACCGGCCCCGCAATGTCTTCCGCCATCGCCGCGAAAGCCATTGGCACGCTCGCAGCGATATGCGCGTCGAGCCCGGCCTTGGCCTCCGCGCCCATGCGCTTCTCGAACCAGCCCGTGCCGACATAGCCCGGCGCCACGGCATTTACCCGGATCGCGGGGGCGAGCACGCGCGCCAGGCTCTGCGTCAGCGTGATCAGTGCGCCCTTTGACGCCGCATAGGCGACCGAGCTGCCATTGCCGTGGATTCCGGCGACCGAGGCGATATTGACCACCGCGCTCATCGGCCCCTCGCGCATTGCGGGTGCGCAGGCGCGGATCATCTGGAACGGCGCCACCGTGTTGAGCCGATAGATGTCGAGGAAATCGTCCGCCGACAGCGCGTCCAGATCCTCGTGATTGGCAAACTTCGTGCGGCCTGCATTGTTGACCAGGAAGTCGATCCGCCCGAACGCCTCCACCGCCGCTGCTGCCAGCGCCTGGCATTGCGCATCCTCGCCCACATCCGCCTGCACCGCGATGCCGCCGGTCTCGCTCGCCAGCGCCTCCGCTTCGTCACGGCTGCTGGCATAGTTGATCACCGATCGCACACCACGAGCGGCCAGCAGCCGCACCGTCGCCGCACCGATCCCCGTACCGCCGCCCGTAACCACCGCTACCGCGCCCTGCATCCTGTCCTGCATCATCGCCTCATTCGTTTTTCGAAGATTGCGTATGGCAATTGCCTCGCGCCTCGCCTAGCCCAAGCCGCAAATGACGCCGATCGCTGATATCCTAGCCGCCCGCACCATGGTGCCCCAGGGCTTTGCCTGCGAAGTCCCCTCCGATTGGCTCCAGGGCCGCACGGCCTATGGCGGGCTCTCGGCGGCGCTCGCGCTGCAGGCCGCGATGGAACTGGAGCCCGATCTCCCGCCGCTTCGCTCGGCCCAGGTCGCGTTCATCGGCCCGCTTTCGGGCGCCGTGACTGTAACCGCAACGAAGCTGCGCCGGGGCCGCAACGCCGCGTTCATCCAGGCCGATGTGACCAGCGAGGCGGGGCTCGGCGTGCGCGCCACCTTCGTCTTCATGGCCGCCTTGCCCTCGATCCTTGCGCATGACACCGCGCCGCGCGGCCCCCTCCCCGCTCCCGCGCCGGACGCAAGGGTCTTTATCGGCCCGGACACGATGTTCATCGGCAATTTCGAGTTCATCGACAGCAAGGACGGCGTGGGGCCGGCCGAATGGCGGCGCTGGGCACGTCTGCGCGCCCGCGACGGGCTGCATCCCTTTGTCGAGCTGATGGCGATCGGCGACGCCTTGCCGCCCGCGGGCCTCAAGCTCGTCGGGATGAACGCGCCCATCAGCTCGCTCAATTGGCAGATCAATTTCCTGACCCCCGCCCCCCGCACCGATAATGGCTGGTGGCTGCTCGAAGCCGTGACGGACACGGCACGCGAAGGCTATTCGAGCCAGCGCATGACGCTGTGGAACGCCGACGGCGAGCCGATCGCGGATGCGATGCAAGGCGTCGCCATTTTTGGCTAAGCCCTACAAGGGAAGCGTAGCCATTTTTGGCTGAGCCCCACAAAGAAGCGTAGCCATTTTTGACTGAGCGACTTTCGCAAGCTGCGACAAACTGCGACAATTTTCCCGCGCGGTGACAAACCCGTGCGACACGAGACGTCCAGAAGGTCCACCATTGCGGGATAGCCCGCGTTCAGGAGTTTCGCCCCATGAAGAAAATCACGATCGCAGCATTGCTAGGTGCCAGCCTTCTGGCCACCGGTGCGATCGCCGCCGCGCAGGATAGCAAGCCGTCAAAGGATGCCCCCAAGCATCGCATGATGCGCGATCCGCTGGCGCTGGCCGACGCCAACAAGGACGGTATCGTCACCCGCGACGAAGTCACCGCATCGGTCGCAGCCCATTTCGCGAAGCTGGACACCAACAAGGATGGCAAGATCACCGTCGAGGAGCGCCGTGCGGCGCGTGCGGCGATGCGCGAAGCCATGGGCAAGCGCATGCGCGAACGGCCCGAGGGCATTGGCCGACGTGGTGGCCCAGAAGGCCCCGGCGGTCCCGGCACGCACCGTGGCCCCGGCCCGAATGGCGACGGCACGGTAACGCTCGAACAGCAGAGCGCACGGGCGCTCAAGCGGTTCGACTTTGTCGACCGCAACGGCGACGGCAAGGTCGATCAGGCCGAGCGTGACCTGGTTCGCGAGATGCTGCGCGAGTTCGGCGCGGGCGGGCGCGGTCATCACGGCCGGCACGGTTCGCATCACGGCGGCGGTCACATGCCCCCGCCTCCCCCTCCCGCCAAGTAACGGCGGGAGCAGTTAGTGCCGGGTACAGGTTTCCCCCTCCTCCCCGTGCCCGGCACTTCCCTTCACCATTAGAGTTGGTACGCATCTGTCATGTCCGAAATGCCCCATCTCCTGCTCGTCGATGACGAGCGATCGATCCGCGAGCCGCTTGCCCAATATCTCACGAAGCAGGGCTTCCGCGTAACGCAGGCGGGAGATGCCGAGGGTGCCCGCGCGCGCATGGCGGCCTATGCGATCGATCTGGTGGTGCTCGATATCATGATGCCGGGCGAGGATGGCCTGAGCCTCTGCCGCCATATCCGCGAGACCAGCGACACTCCCGTCATCCTGCTCACCGCGCGCAGCGAGGAGACCGATCGCATCGTCGGCCTCGAAATGGGCGCGGACGATTATGTCGTGAAGCCCTTTTCCCCGCGCGAGCTTTCGGCGCGGATCAAGGTCATCCTGCGCCGCTCCTCCTCCGGCGGCACGCGCCAGACCGCTCCCGACAGCGGCAGCTTCGCCTTTGCCGGCTGGGTGCTCAAGACCGGCGAGCGCGCACTGGTCGATCGCGACGGCGTCTCGGTGCCGCTCTCCACCGGCGAGTATAATCTGCTCCACGCGCTGGTTACCCGCCCGCGCGCCGTACTCACCCGCGATCAGCTGCTCGATCTCACCCAGGGCCGCGAAGCCGCCGCCTTCGATCGCGCGATCGACAATCAGGTCAGCCGCCTGCGCAAGAAGATCGAGACCGATCCCAAGAATCCCGCGCTCATCAAGACCGTCTGGGGTGGCGGCTATACGCTCGCGGCCGAGGTAACCCGTCTTTGAGGCGCTACTTCCCCAAATCGCTCACCGGCCAGATCGCGCTGCTCGTCGGCATCGCTCTGTTCGTGGCGCAGGCGATCAATTTCGGGCTGCTGCTCAACGAGCGCCGCGGCGCGCGCTTCGCCCAGGTGATCGCCCCTGCGGTCACCCGGATCGTCGATGCGGCGGATCAGATGAACAACCAGCGCCTGCGCGACGAGGATGACAGGCGGGAGGCACGCCGCCCGATGCAGCGCGTCACGGTGTCGCCGACCAATCCGATCGATCCCGCCCTCCCGCGCGCTACCCGGGTGGAGCAGGATATCCGCGCCGGGCTCGCCGATGCGAACATGCAGTTCGGACAGGTCGTCGCCGTGATCCGCGAAGTCGATTTCAACCAGCCCTTCTTCAAGAATATGAACCCCGCGCGCGCCGAGCGGATCCGCCGGATGGGCGCCGAGCTGAACGTCGCGGTGGAATTGCCGGGCAAGGGCTGGCTGATGCTGCGCGCGGGCTGGCCGCGCAGCGAGCGCACCTTGATCTGGCAATTGCTCGCACAGACGCTGATCCTCTACGCGGTCGTGCTGCTTCCCGTGCTCTGGGCCGGCAGGCGCATCGCCCGCCCCTTGCGCAACCTCGCTCTGGCCACCCAGCGCTTCCACCCCGGCGGCAATGCCGATCCGGTGGAGGAGCGCGGCCCGGCGGACGTTCGCGCGGTCATCGCCGCCTATAATGCGCTCAGCCTGCGCGTGAATGCGATGCTGGATGAAAAGGATCGGATGCTTGGCGCGATCGGCCATGATCTCCGCACCCCGCTGATGGCGCTGCGCGTCCGCATCGAATCGGTTGAGGACGACGAAGACCGCAACAGGATGGCGGACACGATCCAGGAAATGAGCAGCACGCTCGACGATATCCTGTCGCTCGCCCGCCTGGGCCGCCCCAGCGAGCCGCTTACCGAAGTCGACGTGTCGGCGCTCGTCGATGCCGTGGTCGAGGATTTCCGCGATCTCGACAAGGACGTGACGTTCGAGGAGGCCCCGCGCCTCACCATGCGCCTGCGCCCCTCGCTGATGCGCCGCGCGGTGCGCAACCTGATCGAGAATGCGGTCAAATATGGCGGCGGCGCAGAAGTGTTCCTCAAGAATGAAGGCGAGCGCGTCGCGATCCAGGTCTGTGATCGTGGCCCCGGCATCCCGGAGGGTAAATTGGATCAGGTGTTCGATCCGTTCACCCGGCTCGAGGAATCGCGCAATCGCGATACCGGCGGCGTCGGCCTTGGTCTCGCGCTCGCCCGCGCGATCGTGCGCGAGGCAGGCGGCGAGATCACGCTGGCCAACCGCGAAGGCGGCGGGCTCGCGGCGAAAATCACCCTTCCCCGATAAGGAAACAGCGCCCCCGTTACCCGTCATCCCCGCGAAAGCGGGGACCCAGGGTAACAGGGACGCTGCTCGAAACTTCCGCATCCCCGCCTTGGCGAGGATGGCGGCTGCTTAGCCGACGATTTCTTCCGGCTTGAAGAAATACGCGATTTCGATCGCTGCATTCTCATCCGAATCCGAACCGTGGACCGAATTGGCTTCGATCGACTCGGCCAGTTCCTTGCGGATCGTGCCGGGCTCGGCGTTTGCCGGGTTGGTGGCGCCCATGATGTCGCGGTTGCGCTGCATCGCATTCTCGCCTTCGAGAACCTGCACGACCACCGGGCCGGAGATCATGAATTCGACGAGCTCGCCGAAGAACGGACGCTCCTTGTGCACCGCATAGAAGCCCTCGGCCTGCTCGCGGGTCATCTGGATGCGCTTCGAAGCAACGACGCGCAGGCCGCCATCTTCCAGCATCTTGGTGACTGCGCCGGTCAGGTTGCGACGGGTGGCATCGGGCTTGATGATCGAGAAAGTACGGGTCGCGGCCATTGCCTGCGGCTCCTGTTATTTGAGTTGTGGAAAAGTCGCGGCTCTCTAGTCTTGCGCGACGGGGGATGCAAGCCGGGGCACTTGCCGCTGGTTCGATGCGTTCGGCCTCAATTTGGCACAGCGTGCTCCACAGCGGCGAAAGCCTGTCCCCGATCCCGATAATGAAGCCGGAATAATCCGCCCTGATCTCAGGCAGCCTGTTCCCAGCGGCCATTCTCGTCCTGCTTCCAGTAGCGCCGCTCCACGCCTTCGCGGTCAGCCAGCGCCTTCCACGCGGCCCGCGCCTCCTGGATCGCATCCTCGTCGAACAGGTGAAATACGCGCTCGAAGCCCAGCGCTTCGTCGCGCCACACGCCATCGGCCAGCGCCACGTATCGCGCGCCATTCGCCGCATCCGCCGTCTCGCAGATCAGAATCGGCTGGCGCGCATCGTCCGGCCCGCCCGCCTGGCCATGCGGCAGGAAGCTGTCCGTGCGGTACGACCAGAGCAACTGGTCCAGCTTACCCCGAAAGCCCGGGTCCTCCGCGACGACGAGCAGGCGCTCGCCGCTTTCCAGCACCTTTTCAGCGATCTGGGGTAGCACGCGCTCCAGCGGCATGCGGGTAAGGTGATAGAAATTGACCTGCATGGCTCCTGCTAGCGCGTCCGTGCGTTGGGGCCAACGTTGCGATGGCCGAACCGCTGCGATAGGGCGGAAATGCCGCGTGCGCTGGGAGTAGATACGAAGGTGGAATTCAGAGTGACGCGCAAGGCTTTGCTGCTCTCGGCCGCGTTGGGACTGTGCCTCGCCGCACAGGCCCGGGCGCAGGAGACGGCTGCTCCGCGCGAATCGCCGCAGCAACCGGCGCCGCTGGGCCAGCCGGACCTTCAGGATCGCCCTGTCGAGGCACCTCCGCCCTCCACCGCGCCGCTCCCCGAATCCGGCGATCAGGTCCAGTTCAACGCCGATCAGATCGACTATGATTATGAGGCGGATATCGTCGTCGCCAGCGGCGACGTGCGGATGTTCCGCCGCAGCGACCGGCTGCGCGCTGACAAGGTCACCTGGAACCGCAAGACCGGCCAGGTCGTGGCCGAGGGCAATATCGTCGTCATCAATCCCGAGGGCGACGCGGCCTATGGCGACAGGATCGAGCTGACCGACTCGCTCAAGGACGGCATGGTTGAAAACATGCTGGTCGTGCTCGATGCCGGCGGGCGCATCGCCGCGCGGCGCGGACAGCGCGAAGGCGACATCATCACTGTGGAGAATGCCGCCTATACGCCCTGCGCGGTCACCGATTCCGCCAATTGCCCCAAAGAGCCTTCGTGGAAGATCACGGCGGACAAGGTCGTCTATAATCCCGCGCTGCACCGCATCCGCTACAATGGCGCGCGCATCTCGGTGTTCGGCATCGCCAGCATTCCGCTTCCGGTATTCTCGCATCCGATCGGCGGGATGAGCGATGATGGCTTCCTGACCCCCGATATACGCTACAGCCGCACCAACGGCCTGCAATTCGCGCTGCCCTATTTCTTCAGCCTCGCGCCCAATCGCGACCTGACGATCACGCCGCGCGTCTATTCGGGCGTGCTGCCGATGATGCAGGCCGAATATCGCGAGCTGAACACGCGCGGCGCCTATCGGGTCAGCGCGTTCGGCACGTATAGCCGCCGCTCGGACGATCTGACCGTGCCGTTGACCCCGGCCACGACGAAGAACGATTTCCGCGGCTATTTCGACGGCACCGGGCGCTACCAGTTCGATCCGAACTGGGCCGCGAGCGCCTCTTTCCGCCTGACCACCGACCGCACCTTCCTCCGCCGCTACGATATTTCGCGCGACGATCGGCTGCGCAACAATATCCGCGTCGAACGGATCGATCCGGACAGCTATCTCTCGATAAACGCCTGGGTGGTCCAGACGCTGCGGGTCGGCGAGCGCCAGGGGCTTCAGGCCTATGCGCTGCCCGAGCTCGATTACCGCCGCCGGATGGACGACGGCGTCATCGGCGGGCGCTTCGAGTTCCAGGTGAACACGCTCGCGATCGGCCGGTCGGACGGCCAGGATTCGCAGCGCGCCTTTGCCAGCGCGCGATGGGACCTGCGCAGGCTCACGGCATGGGGCCAGGAGCTGACGCTCACCGCTTATGCGCGCGGCGACGCCTATAATGCGAGCGACACCTTGCTCACCACCGTTCCCAGCTATCGCGGGGATGAGGGCTTCCGCCTGCGCGGGATCGGCGCGGTCGCGTTCGACGTCAAATGGCCGCTGGTGGGCGAGATGTTCGGAGGCACCCAGCGGATCACGCCCCGGCTTCAGATTGTCGCCGCGCCGCCGATCAAGAATCTCGAAGTCCCCAATGAAGACGCCCGCGCGGTCGATCTGGAGGATTCGAACCTCTTCGCGCTCAATCGCTTCCCGGGCTATGACCGGTTCGAGGATTCGACGCGCTTCACCTGGGGCGTGGATTACGCGCTGTATCTGCCGGGCTTCACGCTCGATGCCAATGTCGGCCAGAGCTACCGCATCTCGTCCAGCCCCACGCTCTTCCCCGACGGCACCGGGCTTACCGATCGCGTATCCGATATCGTCGGGCGCACGGTCGTCCGCTTCCGCGATTTTGTCAGCTTCACCCACCGCTATCGTATCGACAAGGATGGCTTCGCCTTCCGTCGCAACGAAGTCGACGCGACGGTCGGGTCACGCAATACCTATGTCCAGCTCGGCTATCTGCGGCTCAACCGCAATATCGGCCCCGCGCTAGAGGATCTCCAGGACCGCGAAGAGGCCCGGATCGGCGCGCGCATCCAGATCGCCAAATTCTGGGCGGTCTCCGGCTCGATCCTGGTCGATCTTACCGATCGGCAGGAAGATATCACCTCCCAGTCCGATGGCTTCGAGCCGGTGCGCCACCGGATGAGCGTCTCCTATGAGGACGATTGCCTCCGCCTCGCCTTCACCTGGAAGCGCGATTATGAAACCACCGGCGATGCGCGGCGCGGCAACAGCTATATCCTGAGTCTGGCGTTCAAGAACTTGGGCCGCTAAGACTGTCCGTCAGCCTTGGTTCAGGCACAATTCGTCAGTAAGCGCGACGATCTCCGTTTGGGATGAGGGTTCGGATTCACGTGAAAATCGGTGTTGCAAAGGCGATCCGCTGGGGCCGCAAGGCGGTCTTGATGTTCGCAATGGCCGGCATGGCCTCTACGGCGGTGGCGCAGACGGTTCCCGAGCAGGATATCGGCGCGATCGCCGCCAGCCTCGATCTCCCGGCGAACCTGACCATTTTCGGCAAGGCCGATCCCGCGGTGCGCAAGGCGACGGCGGTGGTCAATGACTGGGTCATCACCGGCACCGATGTCGAGCAGCGCGTCAACCAGATCATCGGCCTCAACAAGCTCAACCTGAAGCCCGCCGAGCGCGACGAGCTGCGCGTCACCGTGCTGCGCCAGCTGATCGACGAGACGCTGCAGATTCAGGAGGCCAAGGCCAACGACATCACGGTCGACAAGAAGGAAATCGACCAGACCTACGCCCGCGTCGCCAAGAATTTTGCGAAGGACCCCGATCAGTTCCGCGTCTGGCTGCGCCAGGTCGGCTCGTCGGAGCGCTCGCTGCGCCGCCAGATCGAAGGCGAGCTTGCATGGGGCCGCCTGCTCCGCCGCCGCATCGACATCAATATCAGTGATGCCGAGATCAAGGAGATCATCCGCAATCTTGAGGCGTCGAAGGGCACCGAGGAATATCACGTCTTCGAAATCTATCAGAGCGCCACGCCCGATCGCGCACTGGAAGTCGCGACCGGCATGCAGCGCATGATCGCCCAGATGCGCGAAGGCACGCCGTTCGATTATCTCGCCCGCACCTATTCGGAATCCTCGACCAAGTCGCAGGGCGGCGATCTCGGCTGGGTCCGTCCCGCCATGCTGCCCGATGAGCTGGCCGAGGTCGTCAAGACGATGGAGCCGGGCCAGGTTGCCGGTCCGATCGAGCTGCCCACCGGCTTCTCGATGATCTACCTCGCCGAAGAGCGTAAGGTGCTGATGCCGGATCCCAAGGATGCCAAGGTCAGCCTGCGCCAGCTTAGCATCCGCTTCCCCAAGGGCACGTCGGAGGAGCAGGCGACTGCGCTCGCCACCGAATTCGCGAAGCAGACCAGCACGATTCACGGATGCGGCGACGTGCCCAAGATCGCCGCGTCGCTGAACGCTGAGATCGCCGATCGCGACAATCTCGCGATCCGCGATATGCCGCCGGCGATCCAGAACATGCTTCTGCCGCTTCAGGTGGGCCAGGTCACCCGCCCGTTCGGCGCGATCGAGGAAAGCGTCAGCGTCCTCGTGCTCTGCGGGCGCGACGAGCCTGCCAGCGCCAATCTGCCCAGCCCTGACCAGATCCGGAACCAGCTCGAAGACGTCCGCACCAACGTCCGCGCCCAGCGCATGCTGCGCGATCTGCGCAGGGACGCGCTTGTCGAGTATCGCTGATCCTCCGTCCGGGCGGCTGATCGGTCCGCTAGCGGTCGCGATGGGCGACTCCGCCGGAGTCGGCCCGGAAATCACTGCCAAGGCGTGGAAGGCGCGCGAGCTGCATTCGCTCGCGCCCTTCTTCGCCGTGGGCGATCCGCGCGCGATCGAAAAGGTGTGGGACGGCCCGATCGCGCGGATCACCGATCCTGCCCAGGCCGCCGCCGCCTTTGCGGACGCGCTGCCCGTGCTTGCGATCGGCGATGCCGACGAAGTGACCCCCGGCAGCCCCGATGACGGCACCGCGCGCATCGCGTTGCATGCGCTGGAGCTCGCCATCGGCCTCGCAAATGCGGGCGCGGCGAGCGGGGTCGTTACCGGCCCCGTGTCCAAGGCGCAGCTTTACGGCATCGGCTTCACCCATCCCGGCCAGACCGAATTCGTCGCCGAGCGCTGCGGAATCGCGCCGGAAAACGCCGTGATGATGCTCGCCGGTCCCACGCTTCGGGTCGTGCCGCTCACCGTCCATATCGCGCTGGCCGGTGTGCCTGCCGCGCTCTCGATCGAAATGATCGTCGCAAAGGCGCGCGTCACCGCCCGCTCTCTTCTGCGCAATTTCGGCATCGAGCGTCCCCGCCTCGCCTTTGCCGGGCTCAATCCGCATGCCGGCGAAAGCGGCGCGCTCGGCCGCGAGGAGATCGAGATCATCGCCCCTGCGATCGAGCAGCTCCGCGCCGAGGGGGTCGATGCGATCGGTCCCTTCGCCGCCGACACGATGTTCCATGCCCGCGCCCGCGCCGGCTATGATGTCGCGCTCTGCCCCTATCACGATCAGGCGCTGATCCCCATCAAGACGCTCTATTTCGACGAGGGCGTGAACATGACCCTCGGCCTGCCGATCGTCCGCACTTCGCCCGATCACGGCACCGCCTTCGGCATCGCGGGCAAGGATCAGGCGCATCCCGGCGCGATGATCGCCGCGATCCGCATGGCCGCCAGCGCTGCGCAGCGCCGGGCAGACGCGATAGCGTGACAAGCCTTCCGCCGCTCCGCGACGTGATCCAGCGATACGGTCTCAGCGCCAGCAAGGCGCTGGGGCAGAATTTCCTGTTCGATCACCAGTTGCTCGCCCGCATCGCCCGCGTCCCCGGCGATCTGGCGGGCCAGGAAGTGTTCGAGGTCGGCCCCGGCCCCGGCGGCCTCACCCGCGCATTGTTGGAGGCCGGCGCCAGCGTCGTCGCCGTCGAGCGCGACCGCCGCTGCATCCCCGCCCTCGCCGAGCTGGGCGAGCATTTCCCGGGCAAGCTCCGCGTGATCGAGGGCGATGCGCTCGAAGTCGATGCCCCATCGCTCTTCACCGGCAAGCCGCATGTCGTGGCCAATCTGCCCTATAATGTCGGCACCGCCCTGCTCGTCGGCTGGCTCTCCGCTCCCTGGGAGCCCTGGTGGGCCAGCCTGACGCTGATGTTCCAGAAGGAAGTGGCCGAGCGCATCGTGTCAAAGGCCGGCGACGACGCCTATGGCCGCCTCGCCGTCCTCGCCCAGTGGCGCTCGACCGCGAAGATCGCAATGGGCGTCCATCGCTCGGCCTTCACCCCGCCGCCCAAGGTGATGTCCGCCGTCGTCCACATCACCCCCGCCGCCGAGCCTCCCGGCGTCCGCTTCAAGACCTTGGAGGCGCTCACCGCCGCCGCCTTCGGCCAACGCCGCAAGATGCTCCGCCAAAGCCTGAAGGCCGTCCCCGGCGCGATCGAAGCGATGGAGACGCTGGGCATCGATTCCGCCCGGCGTGCGGAAACGGTATCGGTGGACGAATTCGTCGCGCTGGCGCGGGTTTTGAGCGGGTAAGACCGAGGGATGTGCGCGGGTGGTGTCCAAACAACGGGGGTTTCGGGGCGGTGTCAGGTGTTGGCCTTTTTCAGCCGCGCAGCTTTTGGATGATGACCCGCGGTAGCTGCCGTTGACGGCGACACCATTGTAGCGTCGTCGTCAAACTTGTCCCTCCGCTTCTATCCATGCAGCGAATTCCTCCTGCTGGAGGCCACCGTCAGATGCACGGACGCGGCTCGAGCCGCGAGTCTCCTCCGCACCCTGTCTTGTGGCCCGCGCCGATGCGCGAGTCACAAGGCGGTTCAGCCATCCACCTCACCCGCTTCGCCAATAATGTCGGGATCGACATCACTGGCAGGTACGGCCTTGTGCGACTGGGGCACCATCAGAAGTGGCACTTCCTGCTTCTGAGGCTTCGGCTTCTTGGGTGTGGCAGCACGGGCCTTGCTGCGAAGCGGCTGCGTCCGCCGCTTCGCAGCCCCACCCTTTATCGGAGGTGCCTTGGCGGTGGTGGGCCCGTGGCCCCGCTTGAGCCACTTGCGCACCGCCTTGTACAAGATGTGTGCAAGATGCGCCGTTTCGAGGAACCACCAGATCACCGCGACCGTAGTTACTGGATAGTGCACTACACCGGAGCCGACCTGATACGCGATGTTAACCAGTATCGTATTACCCAGGCCGACAAGTTGCCCCCAATGGTCGGGGTGAACCGCGGCAAATGCCTCGGTCACCGGCGACGGGAGGGGGGTCTCGCTGACCACTTTCACGCCGTGCTCAAAATGTGCTACGGACGCGACGGAGGCCATCGACCAGCGGAAGCCGCCTAGAATAGGCGACGGTATGGAATACGGGAGTCTCATTTCCCAATTTCCTTTTGTTCGAAGTCACCA
The DNA here is from genome assembly GCF_001591025.1 of Sphingomonas soli NBRC 100801. Classification (GTDB taxonomy): domain Bacteria; phylum Pseudomonadota; class Alphaproteobacteria; order Sphingomonadales; family Sphingomonadaceae; genus Sphingomonas; species Sphingomonas soli. The sequence goes on along the minus strand of NZ_BCTZ01000003.1, from coordinate 153,891 downwards.
AGCTTTCGGAATTGCCGTCGTCGGGTCGGGGTGGCAGCGCCAACTGCCGCCCCGATTCACATTCAAGACCCGGGCCAGCCCGTTCAGGCCGGGTCCACCCGCCTCAGGGCCCCAGCCCGGTACTGCGAACAAAAAAAACGCCGCGCGCTCCCATCGAGCGGCGGCGTTGCAAATCGTTCGCGCGCAAAGGCGCGGCGCGGGTTGCGCGGGTGTGAGCGTTACTCGGGGTAGCGCAGCTTTCCATCGTACTCGACCTTCCCGCGTTTGGGGCTCAGTTGGCTGTACTTGTTCGTCATGTTTCCGTCCCGGCTCACCGCCTGTTTGAAATCCGTCATGTCGATGCCCTCCAATTGCCCTGAACCTTTCGCGTCGATCCCGCCGAGCCGGCTCTTTTTTTGCCGTGACGAAATTGACGCTTGCGGCGATCTTCATAGCCTGTATGACGCCCAGCTTCAAGTAAGATACTGAGATAATTAGCCTTTTGTCCTGGGCCACCAATCACCGCTGGGCCATTTCAACAGGGGTCTTTGTGGCTTTGGGGCTTGGAAATTGCTCCGGCCACCAAACTTGGCTCAAGCCATGTTGCAGACGGTTTAAAGCGCGTTAGTCTTCAAAGCCGTGCAACAAACGGGGGGCGGATGACTGACGAGAAGAGGACACCCGGCGATACGCGTCGGGCGAGAACCCCCGCTGAGAAGGCTGCAGTCCGCGAACAGAGCGAAAAGGATCGGAAGACCGCAGATGAAAAGCGCCTGGCCGACTTCAAGGAAGCGCGCGACCGCCTTCGCAAGGTCTGCAACAATCGCGGAAACGCCAAGCTCTATTATCCGCTCTTTTCGCCGAACTGGGTCAGCGACATGCGCCGGAGCGAGGAAGAGAAACCCAGCGAGAAGCAGGGCAAGATCCAGCAGGACAGGTTGATCTGGTTCGACCGCAACCAGGTGCGTCTGACGCTGTACGATCAGCTCGCCGACGCCATCAACCATGATGCGACCGACCGGGATTACATCCTGAACCGATATCTCGGCGATTATCGCTACTTCCGGTACGCGGTGACGGGCCGCGAGGAAGCGCAATATGTCAGTGGCTGGGTGAGGATCGAGACGCGAGACGGTCGTCCAACGTTCAAACATTGGAGTCATGGACTGACCCCTGAAACCCATGCCCCAGTGCATTGGGGCTATGTCTACAGGGTCGAATCCAATTTGTTCTTCGCAGGCAGGGCAGCAGGGGTGCTCAGACTATCCATTGCCCGCACGATGCGCGGGACAGCCTCGTCGGATTATATGCCGGGCCTGGTGCTTTCGATGCGCAGCGACACCCGAGACCCCTTTGCGGCAAGGTTCCTGATGGTGCCGTGCGCGAACAAGCAGTTGCTGGCGCAGCTGGATCCGGATTTGCTGGGAAGCCGGGAGCACTTCAACCAGTTGGCCAAGGCTAACCGCGAACCGCATTACATGATCCTCGACGCGGGCAACGGCCAACGACCGACAGAGTGATGGCCTCAGGCCCAGAATTTCGGTCAGGCTGATGTTGAGACGAGCGGACGGCAGGTTTTGGCGGCGCGCTGCGCCAAGCTGAACGACCGCAATTAGGGCGCAAAGCCGACGTTACGCGACAGCCAAAGCCCTCCTGCCCTTTCCCCTTGCAATGTAGGATTTCACCTGCTTGGCTCAGCCGGTCGGCACTCCCGGCCGCTCTTTGAATTCGTTGGTCCAGCCGCCCGTCGTCGGTGCGAACATTGGGAACATTCGCGGGCGCGCGAACCGCGTTCTTGGTGTCACCTTAGTGTAACCTTTCGCGCCAACGCGCGTCAGGGCTTGGCGGGCGCTTCGGCTTTCTCGGCCTGCGCCGTCACGGTGGCGGGTGGCCCCTTTTCGATCGCGGCGGCGAGCACATTGGCGTCGTTGCAGCCTGCGGTGCAGATCGTCTTGATCTTGGCGAGGTTGGCCTTGGCCCGCTCCATCGCGCCCTTCGCCACCATCGCCTCGCCCTGCCCGCGCAGCGCGGCCAGGTCGTTGGGTTCGAGCAACAGCGCCTCGCGGTACAGGCGGATCGCCTTGCCCGGCAGGTTGCGGCTGCGGGAGATCTCGGCGAGCAGCACGAATGCCTCGCGGTTGCGCGGATCGACCACCAATGCGCTTTCGAGCAGGTCGTTCGCGCCTTCGACATTGCCGGCGGCCTGCGCGGCGCGGGCTTCCTGCACCAGCGCGGCCGATCGCGGATCGATCTGCGCATCGGGGCGCTGCGCCATCAGCGAGGTCGAGACCGAAAGGATCATCAGGGCAAAGGCGGCGGAAATCGCGGTGACGCGCATCGATAACTCCGAAAGGCTTGCCCTGTTCGCTATCATGGCCGCCGCATCTTCGCGACAAAAAAGCCGTCGGTCGAGTCCCTTAGCGGGGTGAGCCGCAGCCCGGCGCCGCGCGGCGTGCCCGCGCCCGGGGCCAGCGTCTCCACGGTCCAGCCGGGATAGGCTTTCAGGAAGGCGTCGGTCTGGCTCGCGCCCTCCTCGTCGAGCACGGAGCAGACGATATAGACCAGGCTCCCGCCCGGGCGGACGAGGTTGGCGCCGATCCGCATCAGATAGCGCTGCGTCTCGCCAAGCTGGGCCAGCCGGTGCGGGGTCAGCCGCCAGCGCGCCTCGGGGTTGCGGCGCCAGGTGCCGGTTCCCGAGCAGGGCGCGTCGATCAGCACGATGTCGGCCCGTCCGGCCTGGTCGGCCAGCTGGCTCTCCTCCTGCCGGGGGTTGAGCAGCCTTGTCTCGGCGATGGTCACGCCCGCCCGCTCGGCGCGCGGCTCCAGCCGTTGGAGGCGACCGCGATCCACGTCGCAGGCCAGGATGCTGCCCTGGTTCGCCATCATCGCCGCCAGCGCCAGCGTCTTGCCGCCCCCGCCCGCGCACAGGTCGATCACATGCTGGCCCCGCCGCGCGCCGCTGGCCAGGCTCACGATCTGGCTGCCCGCATCCTGCACCTCGATCTGGCCGTCGCGGAAAGAGGGCAGTTGCTCGACGGTCAGGTCGCTGGGCAGGCGCAGCCCGTCGGTGGTGAACGGGATCGGCTCCGCGCCCGGGATCTGCGCCAGCACCGCATCGGCATCGGCCTTGAGCGCGTTGACCCGCACGTCGAGCGGCGCGCGCTGGAGCAATGCCGCCTGCTCGTCGATCCCGATGTCCGAAGCGCGGAGCGCCTTGATCAACCAGTCATGCGCGAACGCGGGCTTGGCCGGAAGTTCGGCTGGGTCGATCGGGGCGGGTCCGTAGGGCGAGCCGTCGAACCAACCGGCGATCTCGGGCCGGTCCTTCGCCAGCGCCAGCAGCGCGGTGCGGCCGTTCTCCGGCGGCTTTCCGAGCAGGCGGATCGCGTCATAGACGAGCTCGCGGATCGCCCTGCGGTCCTTCGAGCCCGCATAGCGCCGCTCGGCGAACCAGCGCGCGATCAGCGTATCCGCCGCCGCGCCCTGATCGCGGGCAGCAGCGATGATCTTGTCGAGCAGCTCGATGGCGGCCTGGGCGCGGGCGGCGGGAGTCAAAAAGTCACCTGTGATAAAAGGTATGAGCCTGTGCGGCTCGCAAAACCAAGCCGCCGGGACGGAAGCAGAGCGGAGGTAACTTTACAACCAAAGACATGCCCTCGCACCGGAAAGCCCGCGTCCGAACTGGCCTGACGTTCGTAGCCGGAGTCTTGACCGCTCTTGGTGCCTTTCCCAAAACGGATCCACGTGGAGGGAATTAATTATGTCGATGCAAGCGCTTGCGATGCTTTCTTGGCTAATCAGCCCGGCTGCGGCGGAGCTCAAGACAGTCGATCAAGGGATAAAGCCGATCCGCACCCATATCCGGCGCTTCAAAGACGGACGGGTGAGCTGCCGATTTCTGGACGTTCCGAACCTCAGGCTTTCCTACAAACCGAACGGCAGCGGTGACGGGATTTACACCAGAGTTATCGACGATGGCTATGCAAAGGCCAAGCTACGAATCTGGTACAAGCTTGGCGCAGATGGCCGCCTATCGCTCGCCATTTCCAACCTGGAATTTTGGCACCGTGACCTTGTGCCGGGAACCCGCATGGGGCCGACCTACGTCACGCTCGATGGGCGCCCGGTACTCACCACGCCTACCAACTGGGCAAGCGAAGTCGTGGATCGGGTTACGATGCGGTATCTCCAGATCAACTTCGATTCCGGTGGCAAACCGACGACCTTTGGCATGGAGCGGGGCGAACGGATCCGGCTCCGCCTGACCTATGACAATGGTCAGGAAATGACGCATATCAACCTCAAGGTCGACGATGCCGCGAAGATCCTGCCCGTGCTTCGCGCCTCCGGAAACCGCTGCGAATGAGCGGTTCGCGGCATAACATCGGACGCCGCTAAGCGTCGGTGTTGATCCGCTCTAGCACGCCCTTGCGCTTGACGACGTTCTTGTAATCCCACTGGATCGTTCGCGCTTTCTCAAGCCAGCGCGCGAGCATCGCTGCGTCAATCTGGGCTACGTCGCAATACCGCACATCGGCAGCCTTGAACCTGCCCTCCGGCTTCAGCTCAGGCTCGTTGAACGATTGTCCACTCCAGAACAGCAGCTGCACGCCCTTCTTGCGCACCCAATAGCCGGCGACCGGATTGCCATCGAGAAACCAGACCGGCCCTCCATGCCAGACTTTGCTCTCGGCCTCGGGCAAGCCGCGTGATATCTCCTCGCAGAGCCGCGCACATATCGCCCGCATTTCGAGCACCTGCGCCTCATTATATGCCTCGACGTCTGGCGTCATCCTATCCCCCTGAGCGGACGAAGAATGCACATCTCCAACCGGATCAGGGAAATGGCAATCCCGTCACCGCGTCGGGTAATTCGGTGCCTCGCGTGTGATCGTCACGTCGTGCACATGGCTCTCGCGCAGGCCGGCATTCGTGATCCGCACGAAGCTCGCCCGCTTCTGCAGCTCGGGGATCGTCGCCGATCCGGTATAGCCCATCGCGGCTTTGATCCCACCCACAAGCTGGTGGATCACGTCACGCGCGGGCCCCTTATACGCAACCTGCCCTTCGATCCCTTCGGGAACGAGCTTGAGCTGATCCTTGATATCGCCCTGGAAATAGCGATCGGCCGAGCCGCGGCCCATCGCGCCTACTGAGCCCATGCCGCGATAGGATTTGTAGCTCCGCCCCTGATACAGGAACGTATCGCCCGGCGCTTCCTCGGTCCCTGCGAGCAGCGAACCGACCATGCAGGTCGATGCGCCCGCCGCCAGTGCCTTGGCGAGGTCGCCTGAAGTGCGCAGCCCGCCATCGGCGATCACTGGCACGCCGGACTTTGCAGCCTCGGCTGCGGCGTCCATCACCGCCGTGAGCTGCGGCACGCCCACCCCGGCGACCACCCGCGTGGTGCAGATCGATCCCGGCCCGATGCCCACCTTCACGCCGTCCGCGCCCGCGTCGATCAGCGCCCGGGTGGCCTCGCCCGTCGCGACGTTGCCGGCGATCACCTGCACGCGGTTCGACAGCTTCTTCACACGCTCCACGGCGCGAGCGACGTCCCTGTTATGGCCATGCGCCGTGTCGATCACGATCAGGTCGCATTCGGCATCGACCAGCGCTTCAGTCCGCTCGAACCCCTTGTCGCCCACCGTGGTCGCAGCGGCGACGCACAGGCGGCCGGCTTCGTCCTTGGTCGCGTCGGGATAGGTGACGGCCTTCTCGATATCCTTGACCGTAATCAGCCCGACGCAGCGATACGCGTCGTCCACCACCAGCAGCTTCTCGATCCGCCGCGAATGAAGCAGCCGCCGCGCTTCTTCCTTGCCTACGCCGGCCGAAACGGTCGCCAGGTTATCGCGCGTCATCAGTTCGGAAACCGGCTGGCCCGGATTTTCGGCGAAGCGCACGTCGCGGTTGGTCAGGATTCCGACCAGCTTGCCGCTGTCCTCCACCACCGGTATCCCGCTAATCCGATGGCGCTGCATCAGCGTGCGGGCATCGGCGAGCGTTCCGTTTGGCGTCATCGTGATCGGATTGACCACCATGCCGCTCTCAAAGCGCTTCACCGCGCGAACGGCCTCCACCTGCTGGCCAATGTCCAGATTGCGGTGCAGCACGCCGATACCGCCCAATTGCGCCATGACGATCGCCATGTCCTCTTCGGTAACGGTGTCCATCGCTGAGGAGATGATCGGGATATTGAGCGCAAGGCTCTTTGTCACGAATGTGCGCGTGTCCGCCATGCTCGGCAGAACTTCGGACTCGCCGGGAACGAGAAGAACGTCGTCGAAGGTGAGACCGAGCTTGATGTCCATGAAGTGCGCCAAAGTCCTGAGTCGAAGGTTGGCGGCCCATGTAACCGTGAGGGGGGAAATGCGCTAGGGGGCTGGCGAAGATGCGAACAACTCCGCCGATGCTATTCGGCGATATCCTCGTTCCACAGCGCCGGCCGGTCGGCTATGAAGCGGCCCATCAGTTCGACGCAGCGCGCATCGTTCGCGATCTCCACCTCCACGCCGTGCGTGCGCAGGAAATCCTCATTGCCGCCGAAATTGACGTTCTCGCCGATCACGACGCGCGGAATCTTGAACTGCACGATTGTGCCCGCGCACATCATGCACGGGCTGAGCGAGGTATAGAGCGTGGTGTCGGCGTAGCTCGCCTGGCGGCCCGCGTTGCGCAGCGCGTCCATCTCGCCATGGGCGATGGGGTCGCCGTTCTGGACACGCTGATTGTGCCCTTCCCCCAATATCTCCGGTCCACGCGCAAGCACCGAGCCGATCGGACAGCCACCCTCGTCATAGGATTTTCGCGCAAGTTCGAAGGCTCTGGTGAGCAATTCGGCGTCGTGCGTCTGCTCCTGGATCATACCACCAATATCAGCGACCTCGGTTTGGCGCGCAAGAGATGCGGACGCTCTAACGCGCGTGACGGTGCCGATCTCCTGCGCCTACGCAGATCATTGTGGAATCACGCTACAATCGCCGCCCGGCCTCTTGGTAAAGCCCCAGCCAGTATAGCCGAGATCGGCACGACCGGTTTTGCCTATGAAATAGCGTACCTCGGCACCCTCTTCACCGGTTTCGACCACCCAGGCGTCCTGCCCGGCGACCCTTTCGCTGCCGATCACCGTCAGCTCGAAGCGACCGGGTCCATCGTTATGGTGATATCTCGGCATGGAGAAAAACTCCCCCTGTGAGAGCGGCAACCCGGCCAGAAGCAGGCCATCGAGATGCCCGTCCCATATCCGACCGCTGAAGCGCGTCTGAACCGGCGCAACACCCGGCCGGGTGACGGTCAGATTTCCCGCGCCATAGGCGATGCGAACCTGCTCGACTCCGGCCTCGCGCCGGTCGAACGAAATCGGCGTTAGGTCACGCGCGCGCAGCACGAAATGATCGCGGATGTTGGTCGCACCTTCCCGCTGCCAATTATGAACGATCACATCCCACGCAGGCTTGCCCTCCGCGACGATCGGCCGAACCGTCTGCCGGATAACGCCAAGCTGCCGGGTCCCACGCAGATACGCATAGCATTGGGTACCGGCGGCAAGCCGCGTGCCGTCGACCTCAGGCTCCGCAGCGTGCAGCGCCCGCGCGCAACGGCGAAGCATGTCGACTGCCGCAGCGTCGGCATTGAACGTCACCTGCATCATATTGCCATGCCCCTGCGCGACCACGTGTCTGGCGGCCGCGAGCGGTTCGAAAAATCCTTCAGGGCGTGACAGGATCGCGCGGAAACCGTCGCCGCCGAACGTCGTGCCACCCTCGCCGGAAGCGGCTATGCCACCCAGCGAAAGCGTAACAGGATAGCGCTTCCCCGGGTCGGATCTGGGCCATGCGGAGTCGGTGACTAACACGAACATTCGTGCGCCCTTCGCATCCTGAGGCGAGAGGGTCAGTTTCCCCCTGCCTGTAGATGCCGCGAGAAAGCATGCGCCAGACTCGGTATAGAATTTCCATCCGCCGAACTGCCGGGCCGGGAAATCGGCTGCACTTTGCGCAAGCACTGGCGACGCCGCGCAGCACGCCAGCATGCACGCCAACATCCTGATACGACCCATCACGCCCTCCCCGCCTGAACGCGGGGAAGTTAAGCCGAAGCGCAGTCCGTCGCCAATGAAATGATCAGCGCGTCAGCTTCTTGTACGAAAGCGCGGTCGGGCGATCGGCGGCATCGCCGAGGCGACGGCGCTTGTCTTCCTCATAGCTCTCGAAATTGCCTTCGAACCATTCGACATGGCTGTTGCCTTCGAACGCCAGGATGTGCGTCGCGAGGCGATCGAGGAAGAAACGATCGTGGCTGATCACCACAGCGCAGCCCGCGAAGTTTTCGATGGCTTCTTCCAGAGCGCCCAGCGTTTCGACGTCGAGATCGTTGGTCGGTTCGTCGAGCAGCAGCACGTTGCCGCCCCGCTTCAGCATCTTGGCGATGTTGACGCGGTTACGTTCGCCGCCCGAAAGCTTGCCGACATTTTTCTGCTGGTCGGAACCCTTGAAGTTGAACGCGCCGACATAGGCTCGGGTCGACTGGTCGTGTCCGTTGACCTTCATGTAATCGAGCCCGTCCGAGATTTCCTCCCAGACATTGTTCTTGTCGTTCAGATGGTCGCGGCTCTGATCGACATAGCCGAGCCGCACGGTCGAGCCCATTTCGATCGTACCGCTGTCGGGCTGTTCCTGGCCGGTGATCAGCTTGAAGAGCGTGGACTTGCCGGCGCCGTTCGGGCCGATCACGCCGACGATGCCGCCAGCCGGCAGCGTGAAGGACAGGTTCTCGAACAGCAATTTGTCGCCATAGGCCTTCGAGATATTGGTCACCTCGATCACCTTGCCGCCCAGGCGCTCCGGCACCTGGATGACGATCTGGGCCTTGCCGGGCGTACGGTTCTGCTGCGCTTCGACGAGTTGCTCGAACTTGGCGATACGCGCCTTGGACTTGGTCTGGCGACCCTTTGCGCCCTGCCGGATCCATTCGAGTTCGTCCTTGATCGCCTTCTGGCGACCCGATTCCTCGCGATCCTCCTGCTCGAGGCGCTTCGACTTCTTCTCCAGATATGTCGAGTAATTGCCCTCGTACGGGAAATACTTGCCGCGATCGATCTCGAGGATCCATCCGACGACGTTATCGAGGAAATAGCGATCGTGGGTGATCATCAGCACCGCACCGGCATATTCCTTGAGATGGTTTTCCAGCCAGTTGACGCTTTCCGCGTCGAGATGGTTGGTCGGTTCGTCGAGCAGCAGGATCGACGGCTTTTGGATCAGCAGGCGGGTGAGCGCGATGCGGCGCTTTTCACCGCCCGAGAGGTTCTCCACCGGCCAGTCGCCCGGCGGGCAGCGCAACGCTTCCATCGCGACTTCGAGCTGGTTGTCGAGCGTCCAGCCGTCGACCGCGTCGATCTTGGCCTGAAGATCGCCCATTTCCTCCATCAGCGCGTCGAAATCGGTGTCGTCCTTGGGATCGCCCATCTCGGCCGAGATCGCGTTGAAACGCTCGACCAGATCGGCTGTCTCGCGCGCGCCGTCTTTGACGTTCTCCAGCACGGTCTTGGTTGGATCGAGCTGCGGCTCCTGCTCTAGATAGCCGACGGTGATGTTCTCTCCCGGCCATGCTTCGCCGGTGAAATCCTTGTCCACGCCGGCCATGATCTTCATCAGCGTCGACTTACCGGCGCCGTTCGGGCCGACGATGCCGATCTTGGCACCCTGATAGAATTGCAGGTTGATGTTGCTGAGCACCGGCTTGGGGGCGCCGGGGAAGGTCTTGGTCATGTCCTTCATGACAAAGGCGTATTGGGCGGACATCGATGGACTCCGTTTCGGGATATTCGAGTGCGGGAATTTGGCCGGGCATGTAGCGATGCGACCGCCGCTTTGCAATTCGGGCGCGGGCATGCGGCGGCGCATTGGCAAATGCCACGGGCGTGGTTAGCCTCCCCGCTCATGAACAAGCGCATCCTGCTCGCGGCCGCAGCCGCCCTCGCCCTTCCCCTCCCCGCTCTCGCGCAGACCGACGTGGCAGCGCTGCGCGATGCGGCGCTCAAGGACGATCTCGCCTGGGAGATTACCGAGGGGCTGACCACCGAGATCGGCCAGCGCCTCGCCGCGACCGAGGCGGAGGCCCGCGCGCGCGACTGGAGCGTGAAGAAGCTGACTTCGCTCGGCTTCCGGAATGTCCGCATCGAGACGTTCAAGATGCCGGTCTGGGTTCGTGGCGAAGAAAAGGCCGAAGTGCTCGGCGGATCGGCCCAGAAGCTCGTCGTCGGCGCGCTCGGCAATTCCGGGTCGACCGGGCCGAAGGGCGTTGAAGGCGAAATCGCCTATTTCCCGACCTTCGCCGATCTCCAGGCCGCACCCGCCGGCAGCCTGAAAGGCAAGATCGCCTTTATCAGCCATGCAATGACCGCGACGCAGGACGGCTCGCAATATGGTCCGTCGGGCGGGGCGCGGCGCATGGGGCCGTCGATCGCGGCCAGCAAGGGCGCGATTGCCGTGCTGATCCGGTCGATCGGCACCGATTATCATCGCAATCCGCATACCGGCGGCACGAGCTGGGCCAAGGACCAGAAGCCGATCGCTGCGGCTGCCCTGCCCCTGCCCGACGCTGAACAGCTCGAACGGCTGCTGAAGCGCGGCCCCGTCCGGATGAAGCTGACCATCACGCCCGAGTTCAAGGGCGACGGCGAATCCGGCAACGTCATCGCCGAAGTGCCCGGAAGCGATCCTGCCGCAGGCATCGTGCTCGTAGCCTGCCATCTCGATAGCTGGGATCTGGCCACGGGCGCGATCGACGACGCATCGGGCTGCGGCATCGTCACCGCTGCGGCCAAGCGCGTGATGGACGCGGGCCAGCCGCGCCGCACGATCCGTATCCTGTGGGCGGGCGCCGAGGAGCCGGGCGTGTTCGGCGGACGCGCCTATTTCGAAGCGCATAAGAACGAGTCTCACGCGCTTGCCGCCGAATCCGATTTCGGGGCGGACCGCATCTGGCGGGTCGATTTCAAGCTTCCCAGCAGCGCCATGGCGATGGGCGACCGGATCGTTTCAGCGCTGGCTCCGCTGGGCATTACCCGCGGCCAGCAGCCGGCGGGTGGCGGTGCCGATGTCGCCGCGGTCATCGACGCGGGGTCCGCAGGCATCGACCTGCAGCAAAGCGGCCTTCGCTATTTTGATTACCACCACACACCCGACGACACGCTGGACAAAGTCGATCCCGTCCAACTGCGGCAGAACGTTGCCGCATGGACCGCGACAGTCGCAATTGTGGCAAATGCACCGGAAGAGATCGGTCGGGTCGAAAAGGCAAAACCCTGACGGCGGACGGGTTTCCGTGGCCAATCTTGGCCCAAATACGGCCAAAAAATGTCGAAACGCCTTCATTTCGTCGAAAATGAGATTGACGAAGGCGGAAACCTCGCTATTGGAACAGTTCGCAACGGCCGTTCGGGCCGGTAGCGAAACGTTTTAAGTCCCATTGGGAGCGATCGCATGAAGAAGATCCTTACCGTTGTCGCCGCTGCTGGCCTGGTCTCGCTGGCCGCCTGCAACAGCACCCCGACCAACACCACCGCAGAGAACGTCGCTGCTGACGAGTCGGCCAACGCCGCTGCATACGACGCCGCTGCAGACAACACCTCGAACGTCGTCGAGGCAGCAGTTCTCGAGAACAAGGCGGAAGTCGCCGAGAACAAGGCTGATGCAGCTGCCGCAAACGCGCACTGAGATTTGACGCCGGAGCGTTCGCGCTCCCCGGATATCTAGCGAAAGGGCGCTCTCGCAAGGGAGCGCCCTTTTTGCATTGGGGCTCCCGCCGCCCTTCCCTATGCTTGTCTGCAGCAGGGGAGAGAATATGGGCGCGATCGCCACCGGATACGCAGGAAAGCAGCCAGCACCGCAGCCCTTCTGGCGGCATCTCTATTTCTGGGTGCTGGTCGGCATCGGCGGAGGCGTTGCCTTGGGCGCGCTCGCCCCGGCATGGGGCGCGGCGTGCGAATGGATCGGCCTCGCCTTTGTCGATCTGGTCAAGATGATCATCGCCCCGGTGATCTTCCTCACCGTGGCCACGGGCATCGCCGGATCGGGCGGATTGCGATCGACTGGACGCGTCGCGCTCAAGGCCTTTGGCTATTTCCTGTTCTTCTCCACGCTGGCGCTGATCGTCGGTCTGATCGTCGCGCACTGGATCCAGCCGGGTGCCGGGATGGACGTCGATCCGTCGGCGCTCGACGCCAGCCGCGTGCTCGGCTTTGAGGAAAAGGCGCACGAAACCACGATCACCGGCTTCATCCGCGCCATGATCCCGACGACATTATTGTCGGCCCTGACCAGCGGCTCGATCCTCCAGGTCTTGCTCGTGGCGATCCTGTTCGGCGTATCGCTGGCGATGGTCGGGGAGCCGGCCCGCCCGGTGACCGAAATGCTCGAACGCCTTGGCACCGTGGTCTTCCAGCTCGTCCGCATCGTGATGTTCGCGGCGCCGTTGGGCGCTTTCGGCGCAATAGCGTTCACCGTCGGAAAATATGGGATCGGCGCGCTCGCCAACCTCGCCTGGCTCGTCGGCAGTTTCTACGTCACCGCGCTGATCTTCGTGCTCGTCGTGCTCGGCGCGGTCTCGGCATTGGCGGGCTTCTCGATCTTCAGGCTGATCCGCTATCTCAAGGCTGAGTTGCTGCTCGTGCTCGGTACTTCCTCGTCCGAAGCCGCCTTGCCCGCGCTGATCGACAAGATGGAGCGCGCAGGCGTCGGCAAGCAGGTGGTCGGGCTGGTCGTGCCGCTCGGCTATTCGTTCAACCTCGACGGCACCAACATCTATATGACGCTGGCGGCGCTCTTCATCGCGCAGGCGTGCGGCGTGGATCTTTCGCTGGCGGACCAATTGCTGCTCCTGGGTGTGGCGATGCTCAGTTCAAAGGGGGCTGCGGGCGTGACCGGTTCGGGCTTCATCACGCTCGCAGCCACGCTGGCGGTGGTACCCAGCGTGCCCGTTGCTGGGATGGCGCTGATTCTCGGCGTGGATCGCTTCATGAGCGAATGCCGCAGCATCACCAACTTCATTGGCAATGCCGTGGCGACCGTCGTGGTGGGGCGTTGGGAAGGCGCGATCGACCGGCAAAAGCTGGCGGATGCGCTGGAGGGCCGCATCGAATCCCGCCCGGCACGCATCGCTGCGGAGGCGGATGCGGATTGAATTCCACCAATCGCTTTACCCGGCGTGTTTTTATGGTCTAAGCGCGCCCGGCGTCGGGGAGTGGCGCAGTCCGGTAGCGCGCCTGCTTTGGGAGCAGGATGTCGCAGGTTCGAATCCTGTCTCCCCGACCATCGACGGCCCGAGGCGTTTACGCGCTGTTCGATCGCGTAAGGTTTGGGCCGTTCGTTGCGGGTGGGGCCTGTAGCTCAATTGGTTAGAGCCGGCCGCTCATAACGGCTTGGTTGCGGGTTCGAGTCCTGCCGGGCCCACCAGCTCCTCACTCGGCTGCCGCGATCACCTGATCGAGCGATGCAGGGCGGACCCCGAGCTGCACCAGCAGCGCAAAAATCTCGCCCCACCAGCGGAAGAACGCCTGGAGAGCAGCCGCGTCGCGCACGAAGGGAGTGTGTCCCGGCTCGATTGACGGCGAATGGAAAGAGAAGTTCAGCAGGCGCAGCCCCTCGCCCACTGCGACGCGCACTGCTTCCTTCGCGTCTTCCAGCGGCATTTCCTCCGGCGTCAGCGCGACGCGCGAGAGCATGCCGAGCCGGGAGGCAACGCCATATCCCTTCGGAATCCCGCGCAGCGCCCGATACAGCCCCGCGCCGCCGCGCCGGCCCCAGCCCGTATATACAGTGGTGAGCGGGAGCTCGATCATTGATCCGTTGCGGAAAGCGTCGTTGGGCACCTCCGAGAAATCGGGGCCACCCTCCCCGGAATAATCATAGCCCGAGCGCATCGACGTATCGACGCGATAGCCATGGCGCGCGAGCAGCTCCAGGGTCTGGGGACCGACACCATAGCGTCCGGCGCGATAGGCCAGCGGACGCCGACCAAATGCCGCTACGATCGACTCGGTCAGGGTAATGAGCTTCGCTTCCTGCAATCCGGACGACAAATTTCCGGTGAAGCTGTTGAAATTGCTCACCTCCTCGTCGAACGGCGGACTGACCCAGGGGTGAAGCTGGGTGCCGATCGCCGAGCGTCCATCCGCGATCAGTCCCTTAAGCACCTCGATCGCCACGGGCGATGTCGCGATGGGATGATCGACCAGATAGGTGAGCGGAACATGGTGCGCCGCGAAATAGGCATGCGCCGCGGGCAACGCCTTCATGTGGCTGACCCCGCGCGAATCGCGATCTAACGGCTTGCTCCAGTCGAATTCCTCTTCGGTATCGACGAAAATCGTGAACCGGGTGCCGAAATCCGCCGGCCACGCGATCCGCGAACCCGGATCGGGCGCAGGTACACGATACCCCCCGGATTTCACTCGTCCCCCCTCGCCCGCTTTAGTTCAGATTAGCCTGACCTACGATTGCGGTTTCAGAGGCAGGGAGGCGCAAAGTCAAGCTTTCGGGCTCGATCAGCATCGTGCCGCCCATTTCGCGGGCAAGATTACGCGCGAGACGCAGCGCGAAGCCAGTGCCGAGTAACGTCATATCCTCGCGCTCGTCATCGATGCCGAGAACGGAATCGCCTGGATAATCCGCCAGCGCCTGCGGGCGATCGATCGAGATGGCGACCATGCCATCGCCCGCAACTGCCATGTTCACGCCGATCCGCTCGCCGGCGCGGCTGGCGGATACCAGAGTTGCAAGCAAGCGGGCCAGCAACCGCTCGACTGCACGACGGTCACCCGTAACGGCCAGATCGTCGATCGGAAGCGCGAGAAGCGAGCCGCGCAGGGCCACCAGCGGTGCAAGGTCGTCGGCGATTCCCGCGAGAAGCGGGCGGAGCGCAACCCGGCCGGGCACCAAGGCCAGCGCCGCGCTGTCAATGCGCGCCGCCAGATCGAGATCGTCGATCGCGCCCAGCAATTCGCGCGCCTGGGTACGGATTTCCGCCGCCCGCCCGCGATACGGATCGCTCACCGGCCCCAGGATCTGGCTTTCGATCATTTCGGCAAAGCCGGCAATCGCGTTGGTCGGCGTGCGCAGTTCGTGCACAAGCTGGCGGAGTGAATCTGGCGGGATCGGCGGCTGCGCCTGGCGAACCGGCTCTGCACGCTCATCCGGGCGGGGGCGCCGAGCGGTGCCGCGATAGCCGGTGAAACGGCCATTGGCAGGGTCGAATACCGGAATGCCGGAGATCAGCCAGTCGCCGGCTGCATCCGATTCGCTTTCGATCGCAAGACGCGCATTCGAAAAACCTGCACGGCGGCGGAACGCGCCAACGGCAACCCCGTCAACTTTCGACGCCTCGGGCACGCCCGCCGCCGCTTGCACATCGAGCGAAAGCCCGATCAATGCCGCGCGGCTCACACCCTCGACCCAGCGGAACACGCCCTTCGAATCGGTTTCGAAGCGGAAATGGTCGGCTAGCGGAGCCGGACGCTGCCCATTCTCCTCGCGATTGCGCCAAAAGGCATCGATCCTTGCGACGACCTCGGCAATTTCGAATGTGCCGCCCTTATCGGCAGCGCCCGCAGGCCCTCCCTCGCCAAGCATGTCGAACGCGTCGCCCGGCGCTTCGATCACGGACAGATCCCTATCATCCATGTCCCGACCCTGTGGCCCCGAAGCGTCCGGCGCAATCGCTTCCGCGGGGGCCATTGGCTCGACTGTCCCGCTTTGGACCGGGCTGCGAACAACTTCCTCCTCGACGGCGAAATTCCTTGTGGAACCCGGCAGCACCGCCGCCGTCTCTGCAAGCGCGACGAAAGAAAAATCCTCCGCTTCAACGAGTGCCGCAGGCACTGCGACGATCGCTTCGGGCGCAGTAACGGGGTCCTCCGCGAGTTCCTCCGCTTCCACGGGCGCAGGAGAGTCCACGGCGACAACCTCTTCCACCGGGGCGGGTGGAACTTCCGGCGGCCCCTCCGAGAGGGCGGACATTTCCGCCGGTTCCGGATAATGCACGGGGATCGCATATGCGACCGGTTCAAGCGCTTCCGCCCCGTTCGCGATCACCGGCGCGATCTCGACCGCAGGCGGCGCAGTCTCCGGTTCAGGCGAGGGTTCGGCAACAGGCGCAGCGAGCATCTCACCCGCATATGCCGATGCCTCTTCCGGCGATTCCACCGCTGGCGAGACCGCTTCCACGGGCATAGCCGCCGGTTCCGGCATCGCCTCGGCGGCTTCCTTCACGCTTTCGTCCGGCAGCACGAAGTCGCTCGGACCGAAGGCCTCAAGCGCGCGCTTGACGATAGGGCCCAGGTCGCGCCGGTTGCGCAGAAGCTGGCGGCCCGACGGGGCAAGCTCGGGAAGCAGCTGAATCCATTCCGCCGATGTCATGCGCGCACTGCGCAGCACCGGCAGCGCCACGGCAAGCTCATCCACGGCAAACAGCCGCACCAGCGGGGCCGGAGGATCGGCAAATTCCAACGCGCGGGCGGTAGAGGCGCGTACGGTGAGGGGGACCTGCGCCCGAATCGTGCGCAGCACGCTCATGGCTCGGGCATCGGCGGGAACGCGCCTGCGACCGATCAGGTCCACCACCTGCCGCCATGCCGATTGCGCGGCCTGGGGAGAGCCCAGATCGGCTGCCAGCACAGTCTCCAGAGTGTCGTCGAAGCGCAATGCAAACCCACCGGTTACAGGCGCCAAAACGCGCGCCGTAACGATTCTTTAACTGGTGAAACGCGCATCCGGAACAGGCGATTTCGATACGGCTCAATGTGGGACAATTGCGTTGCGGCGTAATTATATTATGTCTAAGCGCAGCAATTGGACACGAATCAACAGCCAGGGGCAAATATGGGTTTCGACGACATTGATGTCCGGATTCTTTCGTTGCTCCAGGATAATGGCCGGATGACCAATGTTGAGCTGGCCGAAAGGGTCGGCCTTACCGCCCCGCCCTGCCTTCGCCGCGTTCGCGCGCTGGAGCAATCGGGCGCGATCACCGGCTATCACGCGGCGCTCGATCCGGCTGCGCTCGGCTATAATCTCACGGTGTTCGCGATGGTCAGCCTGAAAAGCCAGGCGGAAAGCGACCTCCAGGCATTTCAGCAACTTGTCGCCGAAATTCCCGAAGTGCGCGAATGCCACATGCTGAATGGGGAAATCGACTTCATCCTCAAGATCGTCGCGCCCGATCTGCAGAGCTTCCAACGGATCCTGACCACCAAGCTCACGACGGCACCCAATGTCGAGCATGTGAAGACGTCGCTGACGATCCGCACGTCGAAGGCGCTGCCCGGCGTTCCCGTTCCTTAACAGTCGCGATCGGTCGGCTCGCGAAGCGCACGCCTCCCGATTACTGCATCGCTGGAATCAAAAAGGGCGGCCCGTCAGGGCCGCCCTTTGCTTATCGGCTCGTCACCACGGCTCAGCTGAGCGGCGGCAAGTCGAGCGAGGTGGTAAAGAGCGTCGCAAGGTTGGCGAGCGGCCCAGCCTGCACTGCGGCGAAGGCAGTGCGCGCCTGATCCTTCTGGCCGAGCTGCTGGTATGCGATGCCGCGGTGCAGGTTCACCTCGTCCGCGTTCACGCCGCCCTTGCTCAGCGCCAGGTCGTACAGCTCTACTGCACGGGCATAGGCGCCCGAAGCGAGGAGCGCGTCGCCAGTCTGCATTGCAGCCTTGCCGTCTTTCGCCGCGGCGGCCTGCTTCGCCTGCACATCGAGCGAACCTTCGGTCTTTACCATGTTGGTGGCCGCGGTGAACGTCTTGTTCACATCGGCATCGTCCTTGGACACTTTGCCGGCCTTGCGGCCTTCCTCGATCACCGACACCGCTTCCCAGGGGAGACCTGCCTGCTGTGCCGCATAAGCATAGTCCGCATATTCGCCACGATTGGGCAGGCTGTTGGTTACGCGCAGCAGACGGAAGGAATCGATCCGCTCCACCTTGGCGTTCGCGCCAGCCGGAGCTGTGCTGCGATAGACCTGCACCGCCCACTGCCAGTTCTTCTGCGTCGGATATTCAGTGATGAAGCGCGACAGCCATGAAGCCATCGCCGCACGATCGCCCGTGGCGTTCACGCGCGGGATCGCGAACTGGTACCAAGCCTCCGGCGCCTTGCCGCTCTTCGCCTTGGCGATCGCGATGGCGCGTTCGAGTTCGGCGATCGATTCGACGTTCTTGTTCTGCGCGGCATAGGCATTGGCTAGGACGATCGGCACGTCGACCTCGGTCGAGCCATATTCGCGCGCCTTGAGCATATAGGCGATCGCCTCATCATGCTTCTTCGCCTTCGAAGCGCGCACGCCAAGCTGGTAGTTGAACACCGCGCCGTAGAGCTTCACGTTCTCCGGAGGCGTCTTCGGATTGGAGATCAGCGTATTGAGCGCTTTGAGCTGCCCGTCCTCGTTGTTGCGTCCGAGTTCGAGCTTCAGGCGCAGCACGGCTGCGTAGTATCTCTCATCCTCGTTCTTGGAGAGGCCTTCCGCTGCGGTTAGGTTGGTGTCCATCGTCGCCCAGTCCTTAGCCGCAAGCGCGGCTTCGGCCGCAGCCGCCGCCTTGCGATACTCGGGGCTCACGTTCAGATCGGGCCCGCTCTGGCCCTTTTTCTCGTTCTTCTTGTCGTTCTTCTGGGCCGCTGCGGGTGAAGCGCCAAGCGCAGCGGTGCCCAGGGTAAGCACAGCGGCCATCGCGAGCTTGGAAACGAACGTCATGGGGAACTCTCCTCAAGGGGAAACGCGGACGGTTTTGCCTGCCCTCTAAATTGCCGCGACGCGCCACACAAGCGCATCTCCGGTCCCGTTGCCGCACAGGGGCTGAACGCGAATTGAATGATGAGGTTCAAAATCCGCCTCTCCGAAGGCCCTCTCGCGCGCATGCGCCCGCGTGCGCGCGTACATGTGCGTACGCGAGGCTTGGCAGCCGCGAACGGGGCGGCTAGGGCGGTGTGATTGAAACCTAGCCAATCGGAAACCTGAGATTTGACCGACGAGACCGTCCTCGCCGACCCTTCGAACATTACCCCAATCTCGATCGTCGACGAGATGAAGACCAGCTATCTCGATTACGCGATGAGCGTGATCGTGGCGCGTGCGCTGCCGGATGTGCGCGACGGTCTGAAGCCCGTCCATCGTCGCATCCTCTATGCCGCGCAGGAAGGCGGCTATCTGCCGGGCAAGGCCTATCGCAAGTCCGCCCGCCTGGTCGGTGACGTGATGGGTAAATACCATCCGCACGGCGACAGCTCGATCTACGACGCGATGGCACGCATGGCCCAGGATTGGGCGATGCGGGTGCCGCTGATCGATGGTCAGGGCAATTTCGGCTCGATGGATCCCGATCCGCCCGCCGCCATGCGCTACACCGAAGCGCGGCTGGCGAGGGTGGCGATGGCGCTGCTCGACGATATCGACAAGGAAACCGTCGATTTCGTGGACAATTATGACGGCTCGGAGAGCGAGCCCTCGGTCCTCCCTGCCCGCTTCCCCAATCTGCTGGTCAACGGCGCCGGCGGCATCGCCGTCGGCATGGCGACCAACATCCCGCCGCATAATCTGGGAGAAGTGATCAACGCCTGCCTCGCATATATCGAGAATGGCGCGATCACGATCGACGAGTTGATGGAGATCGTGCCCGGTCCGGATTTCCCGACCGGCGGAACGATCCTCGGCCGCTCGGGCTGCCGTTCGGCGTACCAGAACGGGCGCGGCTCGATCATGGTCCGCAGCAAGTACGTGACCGAGCAGCGCGGCGAACGCCGTTCGATCGTGCTGACCGAGATCCCGTACCAGCAGGGCAAGAACCGCCTGGTCGAGCTGATCGCGGAAGCGGCAAAGGAAAAGCGCGTCGAGGGCGTCAGCGACATTCGCGACGAATCGAGCCGCGAAGGCGTGCGCATCGTCATCGATCTGAAGCGCGATGCTACCCCCGAAGTCGTTCTCAACCAGCTCTGGCGCAATACACCCGCCCAATCCTCCTTCGCGGCGAACATGCTGGCGATCCGCGGTGGCCGCCCCGAGCTGCTCAACCTGCGCGACATCGTCGAGGCCTTTGTCAGGTTCCGCGAAGAGGTCATCACCCGCCGCTCGAAGTTCGAGCTCGCCAAAGCGCGTGACCGCGCACACATCTTGCTCGGCCTGGTGATCGCCGTCACCAATCTCGACGAGGTTGTGAAGATCATCCGCGGCTCGCCGAGCCCCGCCGTCGCCCGCGAACGCCTGCTCATGCGGGAATGGCCGATCGCCGAGATCGCGTCGTACATCCGTCTCGTCGAAGCAGTCGAAACCGAGATTACGGGCGATGTCTATCGCCTGAGCGATATCCAGGTCCGCGCGATCCTCGATCTGCGCCTGCACCGCCTCACCGGCCTCGGTCGTGACGAGATCGGCGACGAACTGGCAAAGCTCGCCGAGACGATCGCCGAGCTGCTTGAGATCCTCGGTAACCGCGCGAAGCTCTACGAAGTCATGGTCGAAGAGCTGACCGCCGTTCGCGATCAGTACGCGACCCCGCGCCGCACCGAGATCGCCGCCGCTGCCGATGGCATCGAGGACGAGGATTTGATCGAGCGCGAGGACATGGTCGTCACCGTGACCCTCGAAGGCTATATCAAGCGCACGCCGCTCGACACGTTCCGGGCGCAGCGCCGTGGCGGCAAGGGCCGCGCCGGCATGGCGACCAAGGACGAGGATATCATCACCAACCTGTTCGTCACCTCGACGCACACGCCGGTGCTGTTCTTCTCGAACCATGGCAAGGTCTATCGCCTGAAGGTCTGGCGCCTGCCCGAGGGTGGCCCCGCCACCAAGGGCCGGCCGATGATCAACCTGCTGCCGCTGGCCAATGGCGAGACGATCTCGACCGTGCTGCCGCTGCCGGAGGACGAGAACGAATGGGGCGCGCTCCATGTCATGTTCGCGACCGCCAAGGGTTCGGTGCGTCGCAACTCGATGGATGCGTTCGCCAACATCCGCTCGTCGGGCAAGATCGCGATGAAGTTCGAGGAAGGCTCGGACGATCGCCTGATCGGCGTGTCCTTGCTCACCGAGGACGACGACGTGCTGCTCGCCACCCGTCAGGGCAAGGCGATCCGCTTCGCCGCGACCGACGTGCGCGAGTTCCAGAGCCGCGATTCGACCGGCGTGCGCGGCGCTCGCCTGGGCGAGGACGATGAGGTTATCTCCCTCTCGGTGCTGCGCGCGTTCGACGCCACCACCGAGGAGCGCGATGCCTATCTCAAGGCCGCGCCGTGGAAGGATGGCGAGCGCGAAGTCACCCTCAGCCCCGAGCGGATGGCTGAGTTCGCCGACAATGAGGAGTTCATCCTCACCGTCTGCGCCAACGGTTATGGCAAGCGCTCGTCCGCCTATGAATATCGCAAGACCAATCGTGGCGGTCAGGGCATCACCAATATCGACAATCTCAAGCGCAACGGCCCTGTGGTCGCAAGCTTCCCGGCGCATAACGGCGAACAGCTCATGCTGGTCACCGATCAGGCCAAGCTGATCCGCATGTCGGTCGGCGACACCCGCGTGATCGGCCGCAACGCATCGGGCGTGAAGCTGTTCGACGTGGCCGACAACGAGCATGTCGTCTCGGCCGCCCGGATCGAAGAGAGCGAGGACGAAGCGGAAGTCGATCTGGCCGATGGCCCGGTCGCCGATGCCCCCACGCCCGATGGCGACACCGGCGAGGATCTGGCTGCGGGTCCGGCCGACGACGAATGACACCCCACAGTGGACGCGGGCTCGCGCTCGGTCCACGGCGTGCAGATGCGCTCAACGTCATTCCCGCCAAAGCGGGAACCCAGGGTTCAGCGCGATGCGTTTGGTGCTCTCGTTTCCCGCTTTGGCGGGGATGACGGTTCGAGTGGGATCTGTCCCGCTGACGTTATACCAGTCGGAGAGGAGCGACCGATGCCCGAAGCCACCGCCTATAAAGTCCTCACCAGCGCCCAGATGACCGAGCTCGAATCGGGCATCTTCAAGGGCGCGCCAGTGGACCTCGCCGACGGCTATATCCACCTCTCCACCGCAGCCCAGCTCCAGGAAACGCTCGAAAAGCATTTCGCCGGACAGGAGGGGCTGTGGCTCGCCGCGGTCGATCTCGAAGCGCTGGGCGATGCGGTGAGGTGGGAGGAATCGCGCGGCGGCCAGCTCTTCCCGCATATCTATGCCGATCTGCCGCTATCGGCGGTCACCGCCTATAGCGAGCTTCATTACGAGGAAGACGGCGCGCTGCGCCTTCCCGTCACCGGCTGAGCCGACCTCCTACCAATAGCTTCCGGTGTTCAGGCATTGCTGCCAACGCCGGTTCGCGCTCATCTTGCACGTGCTGTCCGAACAGAGCGCCGCATCCGCGCGGTATTTCTGCTCGCATTCCACCTTGCGGCTGGCGGCCGCGCCGGTCGCGGGCTTGGCCGGGCTTGCCGGCCCGAGCAGCGCCTTCATCTCGGGCGAAGTCGCGTAATCGGCGGGCAGCTTGCCGTCCTTGTCGCGGATCGTCTTGCTCGCGCCCTGCGCGATCAGCACCTTCGCCGCTTCCACCCGGTCGCGGTCCGCCGCGATATGGAGCAGCGTCGAACCGTACTGGTCCTTGTCGTTCGCGCCCACGCAATCCTCTAGCAGCAGCGCCAGCTCCTCGGGCTGGTTGTACCAGACATTGTCCTTGGCGCGCAGGAACGGGCGCATGCTCGGCTGGCGGCCGTCATTGATCTTCTCGGCGCGTACCGTCGCGCAAATGCCGTTGCCGCCCTTAGAGGCATCCTGGACTGGCGCTCCGGCCGCCGACGCCTGTCCGGGTGCAGGCGCGGTGCCTGCCTTCATCGCTCGGCCCAGTTCGGCCTTCACCAGCGCGACGCCCGCCATTTCATAGGGCGTCGATCCGCGCGCGGTCTTCAGATTGGGGTTCGCCCCCCGTGCCAGCAGCGCCTTCACCATCTCGAGATTGCCCGCATCGGCGGCGTAGTGGAGCAGCGAATAGCCCTCTTCGGTCTGGAAATTGATGTCGAACGCGCCGCTATCGATGATCACCAGCGCCTCGGCATTCTTCTTGATGCCGATATCGTAGCGCGCGGTTTCGAATGGGTCCGCCTGCAGCGACATGGCACCCGCAGCCCCTGCGACCAGCGCCGCGATCAAGCCCGTTACGATCAGTTTTTTCATCGGATCCCCCCCTTTCCCGCAACGCTATTGAATCGATCCACCAAAGACAATTGCTTGGCGGATGATCTTCGCAGTTCTGCAGGATGGACAAATCGTCCACTTGCTCTCCACGCGATCCTGAGCGAATGGCCGCAGCAATGAAGCGGCGGAAACATAACGGAACGGCAGGGCGGCGCATGGCGCTGCTGCTGATCGCCTGCGCGCTGCTGCTGAAATTCCCCGCTGGCTGGATGCCCGAAGCCCGCGCCGCCGGCATCACGATTGGCTGGTGCAACGCGGTCGATTCTCAGGCCATGGCCGAAGGCAAGGCGCTGCTTGAAGCGGCGCTCGGCAACAAGCCGCCAAAGCAAAAGCAACCATCCGATCAGCCCTGTGCCTTCGCGGCGGCTGCCCAGTTACTCGCCACCACCGATCCGTTGCCCGAGCTTGCACCGGTTCCGGCCGCGCCAGCTGTCTTCGTGCCCTTGCTGTCCGTTACGCCCGGACACGGCCTCGCCGCCCCGCCCCCGCTTTCGACCGGACCGCCCTTCCGCGCCTGACTTCATCGCCGCGCACCCGCGCGTACTCCAGTCATGCCAGGAATTCCCATGCCGAGAATGCTTCGCGCCCTGATCGGCGCACCCTGCCTGTTTGCCGCTTTGCCCGCCCTCGCCCAACAACGCCCCTCCGAAGACGAGATCGTCGTCAGCGCCGAACGGCTGATCAAGGAGGCGATCCAGCGCGTCCGCGAGACGCCCGGTGGCTCAAACGTCGTGCCCGCCACCGATTTCGAGAACCGCGAAACCGTATCGCTGCGCGACGCACTCGCTTTCTCGCCCGGCGTCTATTCCCAACCCCGCTTCGGACAGGAGGTGCGGATCTCGCTCCGGGGATCGGGGATCAGCCGTGGCTATCACATGCGCGGGCTGACGCTGCTGCAGGATGGTGTGCCGATTAACCTGGCCGACGATAACGGCGATTTCCAGGAACTCGACCCAAGCTTTCTCCAGCATATCGAAGTGTTTCGCGGCGCCAACGCGCTGCGCTTCGGCGCGTCCACGCTGGGCGGCGCGATCAACGGCGTTACGCCCACGGGCCGCAGCGCCCGGGGTGTGACAATGCGGATGGACGGCGGCAGCTTTGATACGCTGCGCGGCTTTGCCAGCCTGGGCTTCGCCGACGCGCGGGGAGACGCCTATCTGGCGGTAGCGGGCGACCTTTCGAACGGGGACCGCGAGCATGCGCGCCGCCGCGCGCTGCGGCTCGCCGGCAATCTGGGCATCCGCCTGACCGACGCCATCGAAACGCGCTTCTACGCCGCCGTCCAGTCGATCGATCAGGAATTGCCCGGCGCGCTTACCTATGCGGTCGCGACATCCCGGCCACGGACCGGCTCCTTCGCGGGAGACCAGCATCGCAACGTGGATTCGATCCGCCTGCAAAACCGCACCAGCTTCGCCTTCGGCGATGGCGGACTGGACTTGGGTGCGTTTCTCAATTCCAAGAAGCTGTATCACCCGATCTATCAGGTGGTGGATCAGAAGTCGCTCGACTGGGGCACTTACGCGCGGCTTGAACAGGATTTCGGGGCATTCGGAATGGTCGCCGGGATCACCGCGCGCTTCGGCACGGTCGATTCAAAGCGCTATGTGAATGTGAACGGCAAGCGCGGTGCCCCCACCTTCCGCGCCGATCAGCATGCACGGACGATCGACGCCTATGCCGAAGGGCGCGTCCGCCCCCTGCCCGGCCTGACGCTCATCGCTGGCGCGATCTACACCTCGGGCGTCCGCCGGCAGGACCAACATGCCCCGGTCATCACTTCTGGGCGCGGGCGTTTCGAGCAACTCTCCCCCAAGTTCGGGCTGCTCTACGAAGTCGCGCGAGATGTACTACTCTATGCCAATTTCAGCCGAAGCCATGAGCTGCCGGGGTTTATCGAGCTGGCGCAGGTGGCGAGCTTCGTTCCGCTGAACGCGCAACGCGCATGGACAGCAGAGATAGGCGCGCGCGGCGCCATCGGTCCGCTGCGTTTCGATATCAGCGGGTATCGCGCCGATCTGCGCGGCGAGCTGCTGCAATATACCGTGTCGAGCACCATTCCTGCCTCCACATTCAACGCGGGCACCACACGGCATCAGGGTCTCGAGGCCGGATTCGATCTGGATCTCGGCAAATGGGCGCGGCTGCGCCAGATCTATCAGTTCAGCGACTTCCGCTTCGTCGGGGACGCGCAGTTCGGGGACAATCGCCTGCCCGTGATCCCCCGCCACCTTTTCCGCACCGAGCTTCGCTTGGGAAGCGAAGCGCTCAGCATATCTCCCAATGTGGAATGGGTGCCCGAAGGGCCGCTGGCGGACTATGCCAATCGCTTCCGTGCGGACGGCTATGTGCTGTTCGGGACTGCTGCGCAGGCCAGGATCGGCGAGCGCCTCACGCTGTTCGCCGATGTCCGCAATCTCGGAAACCGCAAGGCGGCGGGCGATGTCTCCGCGGTAATCGCCTATACGCCCGCAAGCGCGATCTACTTCCCCGTGGAGCGGAGGAGCTTTTTCGCGGGGGTGCGCGCCGCCTTCTGAACCGCGACGCGCCCGCATCCGGGTTGGTCACTTCGGCAACTGGACCTCCCAGCTTGGCAGCCACCGATGTCGCGGAGGAACACGGGCTTGGTGACCCTGCGGCCAACCCCCGCCTGCGTGCGGGCATGGCCGCGCCCCTCATGGTGCCGGTCGCCGATCAGGATTACGTGAACGCGCCGCTTCGGCGACGATCAGATCTATCGCGAGTTTTTCGACCCCTATGATCTAGCGCACAATTGCCAGGCGGTATTGCTGCGGCGGGACACCATGATGGTGCGCATGTCGGTAACCCGCACCTCCCGGGAGGGCGCGATGGATGAGAAGGCATTTGCCGCGTTCCGCGAACTGATGCCGATCGTACGATCTGCGGTGCAGCTTCAATCCGCCATCGGCGCGGCGGCCGCCAGCGGTATGGTCCAGGCGTTTGACGCGACCGGGCAAGCTGCGCTGCTATTGGATGAGCGCGGCAGCCTGATCCTGGCGTCACGCGCCGGAGAGGCAATATTGTCGCAAGGGACGCTCCTGTCGGTCCGGGATGCCCGACCAATCGCCGTGGCGGCACAGGGCTCCGCTGCGTTCGATAGTGCGATTGGCGCGGCGATGGCAGCTGAGACGCCGATGGCCGTCCCACCGGAGCCCTTCCTGCTGCGTTCGGCTGATTGGCGCTCGTGCCTCACCGTCGAAGTACAGCCGCTTCCTCGCGGCCGGGAGCTATTCGGCCCACGGCCCGCGATCTTGATATTGCTGAAGCCGGGCTGTGACGAAGCGACGCAGCTGGCCATGCTGCTAGAGGATTATCGCCTGACCCCAGCCGAAGCCGAAGTCGCGCTATCGCTGGCACAGGGGGAACGCCCCGCCACGATTGCAAGGAAACGCGGGGTGGGTCTCCCGACCGTCCGATCCCAAGTGACGGCGATATATGCGAAGCTGCATGTTCGCGGCCAAGTGGAACTCAGCACCTTCCTGCGCAATTTCGGGAGCCAGGCGGGTCACGCCTGACCGGCGCTCGCGTAGTTCTGCCAAATGTCACGGATTGCCGAAGAACTGCGTTCTGGTGACCCCTACGAGAATCGAACTCGTGTTTTCGCCGTGAGAGGGCGACGTCCTAACCGCTAGACGAAGGGGCCAGCGCGGCGAAGCGCGGGCATTAGGGATGCCCGCCCCACACGTCAAGCGGCGTGTGGCCGCGCTGATTCTCGGACACACCCACCGCTGTGCGTAAAGCTGTGAATAAGCTGTGCACAAAGGGGCGAAAAGCTCGTCCCAGCGCACGGCCTCATTCGAATTCGAGAATTGCCGCATCCACCGCTAGGCTGTCCCCCGCCGCGAAATTCGCCGCCTTCACCACGCCCGCCTTCTCGGCGCGCAGGATATTTTCCATCTTCATCGCCTCGACCACGGCGAGCGGCTGGCCCGCCTCCACCGGTCGCCGGCGGCGACATGGATGCGGGTCAGCAGGCCCGGCATCGGCGCGAGCAGATACTTGCTCATGTCGGGCGGAATCTTCTCGATCATGTGGTGGCGATATTGCGCGATGTGCGGCGGCAGCACCTCGACGAGGTGCGAGGCACCGTGCGACGTCAGCTTCCACTTGCCGCGCTTGCGCTCGATCGCGACCGACAACGGCGCGCCGTCAATCTCCGCGACGAACAGCGGATCGCCCAGCTGCCAGTCGGTGTCGACTTCCATCGCCTCGCCATCGACGATCAGCTCGCCCCCCTCGTCATTGACGTGGATGCGCTCGCCGTCGATCAGCACGACGCGCTCGCCGGTGATCTCGATCGTATCGGCCAGCTGGCCCGAGATGCACGCCGCCCGCTCCGAACGCTCCAGATCGACCAGCGCCGCGACCGCGGCCAGCTTGCGCTTGAGCGCTTCCGAAGCAGGCGCGCCGGTAAAGCCCTCGGGATATTCCTCCGCGATAAAGCCGGTGGTGATTTCGCCCGAACGGAAGCGCGGATGCTGCATCAGCGCCGAGAGGAAATCGACATTGTGGCCGATGCCATCAATGCGAAAGGCATCCAGCGCTTCGATCTGCTTGTCGATTGCTTCCTCGCGGGTCGCACCATGGGTGATCAGCTTGGCGATCATCGGATCGTAGAACATCGAGATCTCGCTGCCTTCGACCACGCCATCATCGACGCGAACGCCCTCGCCCGTCTGCGGCGGCGCATAGCTGACCAGGCGGCCGGTGGACGGCAGGAAACCGCGATAGGGATCCTCGGCATAGACGCGGTTTTCGATCGACCAGCCGTTGATGCCCACATCCTCTTGGCGGATCGACAGCGGCTCGCCCGCCGCTACGCGGATCATCTGCTCGACCAGGTCGATGCCGGTGATCTCTTCGGTCACCGGATGCTCGACCTGCAGGCGGGTGTTCATCTCAAGGAAGTAGAAGCTCTCCCCCGTCTTGTCCGCGCCCGAGACGATCAATTCGACCGTGCCCGCCGAATGATAGCCCACCGCACGCGCCAGCGCGACGCACTGCTCGCCCATCGCCTTGCGCATCTTGGGCGTGACGAAGGGCGACGGCGCTTCCTCGACCACCTTCTGGTGGCGGCGCTGGATCGAGCATTCGCGCTCGTTCAGATACAGGATGTTGCCGTGCTTATCGCCCAGGATTTGGATCTCGATATGGCGCGGATTGAGGATGAATTTCTCGATGAAGACGCGGTCGTCGCCGAAGCTGGCAAGGCCCTCGCGCTTGGTCGCCTCAAAGCCTTCGCGGACGTCCTGTTCGCTATAGGCCAGCCGCATGCCCTTGCCGCCGCCGCCGGCCGAGGCCTTCATCATCACCGGATAGCCGATCTCGTTGGCGATGCGGACGGCATGCTCGGTATCGTCGATCTCGCCGACAAAGCCCGGCACGACGTTGACCCCGGCTTCCATCGCCAACTTCTTGGACTCGATCTTGTCGCCCATCGCCGCGATCGCATTGGCCGGCGGGCCGACAAACGCGATGCCCGCCTCCGCCAGCGCCTCGGCGAAGCTGGTCCGTTCGGACAGGAAGCCATAGCCAGGATGCACCGCATCGGCGCCGGTCTGCTTGCACGCCGCGATGATCTTGTCCGCGATCAGATAGCTCTCGGCCACCGGCGAGCCACCGATATGCACCGCTTCATCCGCCATCAGCACGTGCGGCGCACGCGCATCGGCATCCGAATAGACCGCCACGGTGGCGATCCCCATCTTCTTGGCGGTCCGCATGACGCGACATGCAATCTCGCCGCGATTGGCGACCAGGATCTTCTTGAACATCAGTATTCCTCGATCAGCTGCTCCAGATGCGCGATGCGCTCCTTGGTGATCTTCGTACGGCACTGGAAAATGACGAGCGGCTGCATCGATCCGCCGCGATAGCCCGCACCCTCAGCCTCGCAGGTGGCGTCGCGGAACTTCAGCCACGCGCGCTGAGATTCGAGCAGCTGGGGCGCGGCGTTCAGGCTTTTGTCGCTCGGGCGGCGATCCATGTCATATTCCCCGTCCTGCGCCTTCATCCCGGCATAGGTCTTTTTCCACTGCACGTTGAGCGCGGCATCGGTCTCTTCAAAATCCTTGCGGGCGCAGAAGTTGAGCGCGAGCTGCGTCTCATCCTTGTCGCAGTCGAACGACGGGTCCTGCACCGCTGCCAGCAATAACAACGAACCAAAAATCACTCTGCGGCCTCCATGCGGGCAGGCTCTTCGCCCACCAACGGTGTCAATCCAAGTTTGGCGAACAACGCGGCATCCGCGCTGCCACCCCGATTGCCGGTGGTGAGCAGCTTGTCGCCGGTGAAGATCGAATTCGCTCCGGCCATGAAGCACAAAGCCTGTGTCGCCTCGGACATGCTCTCGCGCCCCGCGCTCAGCCGCACCATGGATTTGGGCATGGTGATGCGCGCCACCGCGACCGTCCGGACAAACTCGATATCGTCGATCTGTGCCAGGGGCGTACCCGCCAGCATATCACCCAGCACCGTGCCCTTCACCGGCACCAGCGCGTTGACCGGCACGCTCTCGGGATGGCGCGGCAGCGTAGCAAGCGCGTGGACAAAGCCCACCCGGTCGCCGCGCGTCTCACCCATTCCCACAATCCCGCCGCAGCACACGTTGATGCCCGCCTCGCGGACATTCTCCAGCGTTTCCAGCCGATCGCCAAAGGTGCGCGTGGTGATGATCTCGCCATATTTCTCAGGCGAGGTATCGATATTGTGGTTGTAGTAATCGAGGCCCGCATCCTTGAGCTGCAGCGCCTGCTCGAAGGTGAGCATGCCGAGCGTCATGCAGGTTTCCATCCCCATCGCGCGCACGCCCGCGACCATCGCCGCGACCTTGGGCATGTCGCGCTCCTTGGGGTTGCGCCAAGCAGCCCCCATGCAGAAACGCTGCGACCCCGCCGCCTTGGCCTCACGCGCCGAGGCGAGCACCGCCTCGACGTCCATCAACTTCTCGGCCTTGACGTCACTCTCGGCATAGGCGCTCTGCGAGCAATAGCCGCAATCCTCCGGGCAGCCGCCCGTCTTGATCGACAGCAAAGTACACAGCTGCACTTCATCCGGCGCATGATATTCGCGGTGCACGCACTGCGCGCGGAACATCAGCTCGCCAAAAGGTAGGTCGAACAGGGCCGCGATCTCTTCGCGGCTCCAGTCGGTGCGGACCGCGCTCACGCAGCCAGCGCCTGCGTCAAATCGGCGATGAGATCGTCGATATGCTCGATGCCCACGGACACGCGAACCACGTCCGGCCCTGCCCCGGCCTGCACCAGCTCTTCGGCGCTCAGTTGGCTGTGCGTGGTCGATGCCGGATGGATAATCAGCGAGCGCGTGTCGCCCAGATTGGCGAGGTGACTGAACAGCTTGACGTTCGAGACGAGCTTTACGCCCGCGTCATAGCCGCCCTTCAGACGGAAGGTGAAAACCGCGCCGCCCTTGCCACCCAGATAGCGCTGGGCAAGACCGTGATAGGGATCGTCGGGCAGCCCGGCATAGGAAACGCCGCTCACCTCCGGATGCGCCTTCAGCCACTCGGCAAGCTTCTTCGCATTGTCGCAATGCCGCTCCATGCGCAACGCCAGCGTTTCCATGCCGGTGAGCGTCAGGAAGGCGTTCATCGGCGCCATGGCCGGGCCCAGATCACGCAGACCCAGCGTGCGGGTCGCCAGAATGAAGGCAAGGTTGCCGAACGCCTCGGTAAAGGTCGTGCCGTGATAGGAGGCGTTGGGCTCGCTGAGCGCGGGGAACTTGCCGCCCTTCGCCCAATCGAAATTGCCGGCGTCGACGATCACGCCGCCGATCGAATTGCCGTGCCCGTTCAGGAACTTGGTGGTCGAATGTACGACCACGTCGGCACCATGCTCGATCGGGCGGCACAGGATCGGCGTCGCCATCGTGTTGTCGACGATCAGCGGGATGCCGGCTGCATGCGCCACCTTGGCGATCGCCTCGATGTCCTGAACCACGCCGCCCGGGTTGGCGAGGCTTTCGATGAACACCGCGCGGCTATTCTCGTTGATCGCGGCGGCGACGTTATCGGCATTGTCGGCATCCACGAAATGCGTGGTCCACGCCATCTTGCGGAAGCTCTGGCCTAGCTGATTGAGCGAGCCGCCATAGAGCTTCTTCGCCGCCACGAGCTCGCAGCCGGGCTCCATGATGGTGTGGAACGCCAGGAACTGCGCGGCATGGCCCGATGCCACGGCCAGCGCCGCCTGACCGCCCTCCAGCGCGGCGATCTTGCCTTCCAGCGCACCGTTGGTGGGGTTCATGATCCGGGTGTAGATGTTCCCGAATTCCTGCAGGCTGAACAGGCGCGAGGCGTGATCGACATCGTCGAACAGGTAGGACGCGGTCTGATAGATCGGCGTAATCCGCGCCTTGGTGGTCGGATCGGGCGCAGTACCTGCATGGATCGATAGGGTTTCGGGCTTGAAATCGCTCATTCTGCTGTTTCCTCTGCGGGGGGCATGTTGTGGCCCAGCAAGCGCAGGACCTCCTCCGCCGCAAGGAGCAAATTCGTGCCCGGTCCAAAGATAGCCTGCACCCCGGCATCGCGCAGGAACTCATAGTCCCGCGCAGGGATGACCCCGCCCGCGATCACCTTGATGTCCGCCCGGCCGGCGGCCTGAAGCTCCTTGATCAGCTCCGGGATCAGCGTCTTGTGACCGGCAGCAAGGCTGGACGCGCCGACGATATCGACGTCCTTCTCGATCGCCAGCGCGGCGCTCTCGGTCGGCGTCTGGAAGAGCGAACCCGGCACCACCTCGAACCCAAGATCCCCAAAGGCGGACGAGACAAGGTTCGCACCGCGATCATGCCCGTCCTGGCCCATCTTCGCGACAAGCATGCGCGGCTTGCGGCCAAGGCGACGCTCGGTCGCGGAAACGCCCTGCTTCAGCCGCTCCCAGCGCTTATCCTCGGCATAGGCGCCGCCATAAACGCCCTGCACCGGCGTCGGCTGGGTGCCATAGCGGCCAAAGCCCGCCTCCATTGCCGAACTGATTTCGCCCAGCGTCGCGCGGGCCCGGGCAGCAGTAACGGCCAGCTCGAGCAGGTTGTTCTTCAATCCTCTCGCGGCGGAAGAGGGGGACAGCGAAGCGGTGGAGGGGTATTCTCCACCAACGCCAAGGTCCGTATTCGCGGAGACCACCTCTCCACCAGCCTGCGGCTGGTCCCCCTCTCCCGCCGGGAGAGGAATATTGGCAGCTCCAGCCTTCAACGCCTCCAGCGCCGCCTGGCATGCAGCCTCGTCGCGGCTCGCCTTCACGCGGTTGATCCGCGCAATCTGAGCATCGCGCACCGCGTGATTGTCGATATCGAGCGTTTCGATCGCATCCTCATCGGCCTTGCGGTACTTGTTGACGCCAACGATCACCTGCTCGCCGCGATCGATGCGCGCAGCGCTTGCCGCCGCGGCCTCCTCGATCATCTGCTTCGGCCAGCCCGCCGCCACCGCCTTCGCCATGCCGCCTTCGGCCTCGACGCGCTCGATGATCTCCCACGCCTTGTCGACCAGTTCCTTGGTCAGCGCCTCGACATAATAAGAGCCGCCGAGCGGATCGACGACCTTGGTCATCCCGGTTTCTTCCTGGATGACGATCTGGGTGTTGCGCGCAATTCGGGCGGAGAAATCCGTCGGCAAGGCAATGGCTTCGTCGAGGGCGTTCGTATGCAGACTTTGCGTGCCGCCCAGCATCGCGGCCATCGCCTCGATCGTGGTGCGCATCACATTGTTGTACGGATCCTGCTCGGTCAGCGAGACGCCGCTGGTCTGGCAATGCGTGCGCAGCATCTTCGAGCGCTCGTCCTTCGCGCCCAATTGGGTCATCACCCGGTGCCACAACACGCGCGCCGCGCGCAGCTTGGCGATTTCCATGAAGAAGTTCATGCCGATCGCGAAGAAGAAGCTCAGCCGGCCTGCGAACTTGTCGATGTCGAGCCCGCTGGCGACGCCGTATTTCACATATTCCATGCCGTCAGCGATCGTGAAGGCGAGCTCCTGCACCTGCGTCGCGCCGGCTTCCTGCATGTGATAGCCGGAAATAGAAATGCTGTTGAATTTCGGCATATTAGCCGACGTATATGCAAAAATATCCGAGATGATCCGCATGCTCGGTTCGGGCGGGTAGATATAGGTGTTGCGGACCATGAACTCCTTCAGGATGTCATTCTGAATGGTCCCGTCGAGCTGGCTCTTGTCGACGCCCTGCTCCTCGCCCGCGACGATGAAGAAGGCGAGGATCGGGATCACCGCGCCGTTCATCGTCATCGACACGCTCATCTGATTGAGCGGAATCCCGTCGAACAGGATCTTCATGTCCTCGACGCTGTCGATCGCGACGCCCGCCTTCCCGACATCGCCGGTGACGCGCGGATGATCGCTATCATAGCCACGGTGCGTCGCGAGATCGAACGCAACGCTCAGCCCCTTCTGCCCCGCCGCGAGGTTGCGGCGATAGAAAGCGTTCGATTCCTCGGCGGTCGAGAAGCCGGCATATTGCCGAATCGTCCAGGGCCGCCCGGCATACATGGAAGCGCGCACGCCGCGCGTGAACGGCGCAAAGCCGGGCAGGCCGGGATCGATTCCAGCCACATCTTCCTGTGTGTAAAGTGGCTTGACTGCAATACCTTCGGGCGTGTGCCAGGTCAGATCACGCCCCTTCACCTCTTTCGAGGCGGCGGCGGACCATTGATCGAGCGTCGGCTTGTCGGTCACTTACCCTTGAACTCCGGCTTGCGCTTCTGAAGGAACGCCGCAACGCCCTCCTGAAAATCCTGGCTGCGGGCAGCGGCGGATTGCTGCTCGGCCTCTAGCGCCAGCGCCTCCTCCAGCGTTCCGCTAAGCGCGGCCTTCACCTGCTTGCGGATCATCCCCAGCGCGACCGTGGGCATGGCGGCGAGCCGGCGCGCATATCCCATCGCGGTCTCGAACAGCGCGCTTTCGTCCACCACATGCGTCACCAGCCCCGCTTCCTTGGCGTCATGCGCGCTCAGCCGGTCTCCCAACAGCGCCATCTCCAGCACCTTGGCACGCCCTGCCGCCTTGGCGATCAGCCAGGTCGCGCCGGCATCGGGGACCAGTCCTATATTGGCGAACGCGAGCAGCAGGTAGGAATTGCTCCCAGCGATAACGATGTCCGCGCCCAGCGCCAGCGATGCGCCCGCGCCCGCTGCCGCGCCGTTGACCGCCGATACGATCGGGATGGGCAGGTCCGCCATGGTCTGCTGGAGCGGATTATAGTGATTGCGAAGCCGGTCGCCCGCATCGCCTCCGCGGCTGTCCATGCCCTTGAGCGACGCGCCCGAACAAAATGCCCGGCCCTCGCCCGTCAGCAACACCGCCCGAGCGCCGTCGGCCACCGCCTGCCGGAACGTAGCCCGCAGCGCATCGAGCATGTCGAGCGTAAGCGCGTTGAGCTCGTCCGGCCGGTTAAGCCGCACCACCGCGACATCGCCGTCGCGGGTGTAGAGAATAGAGTCGTCAGCCATCCAAAATCCCTTCGTCACCCCGGCCTTGTGCCGGGGACCACTGCGCCGCGAACGATGCCATCACCCCAAGCGGCTGCGCGTGTCGCCCGGTGGGCCCCGGAACAAGTCTGGGGTGACGAGCAGCATCAATGCCCATCACGCGGCGTCTCCATAATCTCGGTAAGCACGCCGCCCATGTCCTTGGGATGGACGAAGAAAATCAGCGTGCCATGCGCGCCGATCCGCGGCTCGCCCAGCACCTTGGCGCCCTTGGTCTCAAACCACGCCTTGGCTTCATGGATATCGGGCACCTCATAGCAAAGATGATGCTGCCCCCCGGCGGGGTTTTTCGCGAGAAATCCATGGATCGGCGAATTCTCGCCCAGCGGCTCGATCAGCTCGATCTGGCTGTTCGGCGTATCGACGAAGCACACCTTCACGCCCTGCGCGGGCAGGTCGAACGGCTCCCGGATCACCTCCGCGCCCAGCGTATCGCGATACAGCGCGATCGAGGCTTCGATCGAAGGCGTCGCCACGCCGACATGATTGAGGCGGCCGAGTTTCATCCTGCCTCCGTTACCCCAGCGAAAGCTGGGGTCTCAATCCGCAAGCAAGCGCCCGGCCGCATGCGATCCCAGCTTTCGCTGGGATGACGGCGTGGCTCATAGCGGAATATTGTCATGCTTCTTCCACGGATTCTCCAACTGCTTGTTTCGCAGCTTGCGCAATCCCAGCGCGATCCGCCGCCGCGTCGAATGCGGCATGATCACCTCGTCGATGAATCCCTTGCTCGCCGCCACGAACGGATTGGCGAAGCGCGCTTCGTACTCCGCAGTCCGCTCAGCGATCTCCTCCGGTGTTTTGCCCCGGAAAATGATCTCCACCGCGCCCTTCGCGCCCATCACCGCGATCTCGGCGGTCGGCCAGGCATAGTTCAAATCGCCGCGCAAATGCTTGGACGCCATCACGTCATAAGCGCCGCCATAGGCCTTGCGCGTGATGACGGTGATCTTCGGCACGGTCGCTTCGGCATAGGCGAACAGCAACTTGGCGCCATGCTTGATGATGCCCGAATGCTCCTGGCCGACACCCGGCAGGAAGCCCGGCACGTCGACGAAGGTGACGATCGGGATCTCGAACGCATCGCAGAAGCGCACGAACCGCGCCGCCTTCTTGCTCGAATTGATGTCGAGGCACCCCGCCAGCACCATCGGCTGGTTCGCCACCACGCCCACCGTACGGCCCTCGATCCGGCCAAAGCCGATCAGGATGTTGCCCGCGTGGCTCGGTTGCAGCTCGAAGAATTCGCCCTCGTCGAGTGTCTTCCGGATCAGTTCGTGCATGTCATAGGGTTGATTCGCGCTTGGCGGAATCAGCGTGTCGAGGCTGTCCTCGACACGGTCCCACGGGTCGCTGCAAGGCCGCTCGGGCACATCCTCACGGTTCGATGCGGGAAGAAAGTCCACGAAGTCGCGGGCCGCGAGCAGCGCCTCGATATCATTATCGAACGCCACATCAGCGACCCCCGACTTCGTGGTATGCGTCACCGCTCCACCCAGCTCCTCCTGCGTGACGATCTCGTTGGTAACGGTCTTCACTACATCCGGGCCGGTGACGAACATGTATGAGCTATCCTTCACCATGAAGATGAAGTCGGTCATTGCGGGGCTATACACGGCGCCGCCCGCGCACGGCCCCATGATAAGCGAAATCTGCGGCACCACGCCGCTGGCAAGCACGTTGCGCTGGAATACCTCGGCATAGCCGGCAAGCGAAGCCACGCCTTCCTGGATCCGCGCGCCGCCGCTGTCGTTCAGCCCGATCACCGGCGCGCCGACCTTCATGGCGTTGTCCATCACCTTGCAGATCTTCTCGGCATGCCGCTCGCTCAGTGAGCCACCGAAAACGGTGAAGTCCTGGCTGAACACATAGACCAGTCGCCCGTTGATCGTGCCGCTGCCGGTGACCACGCCGTCGCCCGGCACGGTCTGTTCGGGCATGCCGAAATCGACGCAATTATGCTCGACATACATGTCGAGCTCTTCGAACGATCCCGGATCGAGCAGCACGTCCAATCGCTCGCGCGCGGTCAGCTTGCCCTTGGCGTGCTGCGCATCGATGCGCTTCTGCCCGCCGCCAAGACGTGCTCCGGCGCGGCGGCGTTCGAGTTCGGCAATCGTCGAAGACATAGGCTCTCCTGCAGGCGGCGCCTTCTGCACAGGGCGCGCATGCAAGCGCAAATGCAATGTTGCGAAGTTGCGTGCCCAGAGTTTGCAGATATGATGGCCGCATGGCCAATCCCCGCCGCCGCCTCTTCGAAGGTTTTCGCCTAAAGGACCTCCGCCGCCGCGCCGCGATATCGCAGGCCGCGATGGCACAGCGCCTCGGCATCTCGGTCTCCTATCTCTCGCAGATCGAGAATAACGACCGCCCGATCACCGATATCGTGCTCATCGCCCTCGCCCGCGAATTTCCGCTCGAAGCCTTTGGCGAGGTCGGAGAAACCTCCGCCCTGCTCCGCGCAATCGACGCCGCGACAGACTCCAGCGTCCCCGCCGACCGCCTCGCCGAAACCGAAGTCCGCCGCGGCATTGAGCAGCAGCCCCTGCTCGCCCGCCGCATGGTCGCGCTCCACGACGCATGGCGCCGCAGCCAGGAGCAGCTCCGCGTCCTCGACGATCGCTTCGATACCGGCTCCGGCGACGCCGCTCCGCTCCCCTGGGAGGAAGTGCGCGACTGGTTTCAGGCCGAGGGCAACTATATCGACGCGATCGATCGTTCGGCGGAGACGCTGGCCGACGCCATCGAACCGGGCGTGCGCGGGCTCGAGGATCGCCTGCGCGCCTGGCACCAGATCCGCATCTCCAGCCGGGACGGCGATGGAAGCGAACTCAGCAGCTTCGACGAAGCCAGCCGCACGCTGTCGCTGAACACCGCTCTTCCGCCGGAAAGCCGCGCCTTCCTCCTCGCCTACCGCCTCGTCCGCTATGAATTCGCCAACGAGATGCGCGCAGTGGTCGCGCAGGCGGGCCTCGCCTCGCCCGCTGCGCGCGAATTGCTCAGTGTCGGCCTCGCCAATTACGCGGCGGGCGCGCTGCTCATGCCCTACACCGCCTTCCGTGATGCAGCGCGCGAATTTCGCCACGATATCGATCGCCTGCGCCAGCGCTTCGGGGTCAGCTTCGAGCAGGCGTGCCACCGCCTCTCGACGCTCCAGCGCCCCGGCGCGGCGGGGCTGCCCTTCTATTTCTGCCGCGTCGATATGGCGGGCAATATCACCAAGCGGCATTCAGCCACACGCCTGCAATTCGCGGCGCTGGGCGGCGCATGCCCGTTGTGGATCGTCCACGAAGCCGTTGCGATCCCCGATCGCATTCTCGTGCAACTGGCAGAAATGCCCGACGGCACCCGCTACGTCTCGATGGCCAAGGGGCTCGTGAAGCCCTCGGGCAGCTATGCCCGCCCGCCCCGCCGCTATGCCGTCGCCCTTGGCTGCGAAGAGAGCCACGCGGCAGACTTCGTCTATGCCGACGATCTTCGCCCGGGCGGCCTCGCCATGCCGATCGGCGCCTCCTGCCGCATCTGCCCCCGCACCGATTGCGATCAGCGCGCCTTCCCGCCCGCCGGCTCCGCCATCGCGATCGATCCGGATCGCAGGAGCGTGGTGCCCTACGCCTTTTCCTAATTCCTCCCCGAGCTCGCTCGGGGAGGGGGACCAGCGAAGCTGGTGGAGGGGCTGTCCTGGCGCTGCACCGGCAATGCGCTCCAAGCCCCTCCTTCACGCTTCGCGTGCCACCTCCCCCAGCGAGCTGGGGGAGGAATTGATCCGCCCCCCAAACCCGTGGCATATTGCAACCAAAGTACATAAGGAGAGACCGCCATGGCCACCGCGCTCAAATCCAGCCAGATGACCGACGCCGAATGGGAAGCCCGCCAGCAGCTCGCAGCTTGCTACCGCGTCTTCGATCACATGGGCTGGTCGGAGATGATCTATAACCACATCACGCTGAAGGTGCCGGGCGAGGACGGCGCGTTCCTGATCAATCCCTTCGGCCTGCATTTCAGCGAGGTTAAGGCATCGAACCTCGTCAAGATCGATATCGAGGGCAACAAGCTCGATGAGAGCCCCTATCCCGTCAACCGTGCCGGCTTCGTCCAGCATTCGCTGTTCCACCGGCATTTGCCCGACGCCCACTGCATCGCGCATACGCACACCACTGCGGGCATGGCGGTGGCGAGCCTCCAGGGCGGTCTCCGCCCGGTCAATTTCTATGCCTGCAACTTCCCCGGCCAGATCGCCTATCACGATTTTGAGGGCGTCACGGTCCGCGACGAGGAAGGCGAACGCCTGCTGTCAAACCTCGGCGACAAGCGGATCATGCTCCTCAAGAACCACGGCATCCTCGTGATGGGCAAGACGGTCCCCGAAACCTTCGTCAAGCACTGGGCACTTCAGCGCGCCTGCGAGATCCAGCTCGCCACGCTCTCGATGGGCGAGCCTCTGGTCGTCCCCGACGAAGTCGTCGCCGTCCACCAGCGCGATCTCCACATGGCCCAGGTCCCCGGCGGCCCCGGCGCCGCCGACTTCGCCGCAATGGTGCGGCTGGTGGACCGCGTGGACAAGGGCTGGCGGGAGTAAGACCTTACTCCTTCTTCCCTCGTGGGAGAAGGAAGGGGACCACGCCAAAGGCGTGGGAAGGATAGGGGGGACACCCGATGTGGCGAAAGACCGCCCCTAAATTCCCTCTCCCCTTCGGGAGAGGGAGGGAGCCGACAAAGTCGGCGGAAGGGTGAGGGTGATCCAGCAAGAGCCATCGCCCTCACCCTTCCCACCGCTACGCGGCGGGCCCCATTCCCTCTCCCGCCGGGAGAGGGAGCTTTCACCCAAACCTAAACCCGCTCACCGCCCAACCCATCACCTGATCCCGGTAATCACACACCGCCGCATCATCACCGCCAGCGCCCAACGCAACCATCAACGGCAACAAATGCTCCTCACGCGGATGCGCGAAGTGCGCGTGCGGCAGGCTGTCCCACGCGGCAACGCGATCGGCTCGCCGCGCCGGGTCCGCATCCGTCACCGCGTCCACCAGCGCCGCGTCCCATTCCTCGGAAGGCGCCACCGCCTGCGGTCCACGCACGCGCAGATTGTGGAAGCTCATGCCGCTTCCCACGATCAGCACCCCCTCGTCGCGCAGCGGCGCTAGCGCGCGACCGATCGCAATATGGTCCGCCGGATCCAGATCCTTGCGCAGTGACAACTGCACCAGCGGAATGTCCGCGCCCGGCACCATCACCTTCAGCGGGATGAACACGCCATGGTCCCATCCGCGCTCGCGCTCCACGCCGACCGGAAAGCCCGCGCCCTCGATCAGCGCCTTAGCGCGCATCGCCACATCGGGCGCGCCCGGTGCGTCCCATCGCAGATGATAGGTGTGCTCGGGAAAGCCATAATAATCGAACAGCAGCGGCTGGCCGTCGCCTGCATGGACGGTCACCTGATCCTCTTCCCAATGGCCGGAGATCAGCAGGATCGCCTTGGGGCGCTCGGGCAGCGTCGCGATCCGGCTCGCCAGGTAGCGCTCCATCGGCTGCCACATCGGATCAGGCGGGCCGCCATTGGGATCCATGAAGAAGCACGGGCCACCGCCATGGGGGATGAAGAGCGAGGGAAGCGTCATTTATCTGTCCTACAAAACCTGTGGCCTGCTAGTCTCACCTGCCGCTCTTTGAACCGTCGAGATCCAGATAAGTGCCTGCGAACGAACCTTGCTCCGTCAGGCGATTTACTTTTACGATTCGCGGAAAAAGTGTGAAGCCAAGCTGTCGACCCTCAACATCGGCACCGGGCATGGAGCAAACAATGCCGCTTTCGGAAACGCGTCGTTTCCCGCTACACCGCGCGCAATGACTCGCTTCACCGTCAACAATCAGCCGGTCGAATACAGGATGGACCCGCGCACCCCCCTCCTGTGGGCGCTGCGCGACGCCTCCAATCTCACCGGTACCAAATATGGCTGCGGCACCGGCGATTGCGGCGCGTGCACCGTCGATGTGGACGGCACGGCGCGGCTCGCCTGCCAGGAAACGATCGGCGCACTGGAGGGGACCTTCGTCACGACGATCGAGGGATTATCCCGGGATCGAGGGCATCCGGTCCAGCAGGCGCTGATCGCTGCAAATGTGCCGCAATGCGGTTTCTGCATTCCCGGCATCGTCATGGCGGCGTCTGTTCTGCTGCGCACGAATCGCAACCCGTCGGAAGGCGATATCAAGGAGGCGATCCCCAATATCTGCCGCTGCGGCATCTATCCGCGGCTAGTCGGCGCGATCGAGCAGGCGGCGCGGATCGCACGCGGCGATGAAGCGTTGGACGCGATAGAAGCCGCGCAACCCCCTCAAACGCCAGCATAAGCGCTGCCCCGGCGACGTTAAGATTCCTTTCAATCTGCTGACAGCGGAATTCAGAATGGCGACAGTGACCGCTGCGTAGATATGCGTTCATCTCGGAAAGGCACCGTGCCGGCCGAGCGGAGGATGAGAGAATGAAGAAGACCTTGCTAGCGGCGATCATCGCCGCAACTGCTCTGGTCCCGCCGGCTGCGCTCGCGCAGGATCGCGGTCGCTGGGGCAATCGTGGTGGCGATCAGAGCCAGGGTGCCGACAGCGGCGGTGGCCAGCGCAGCGAAAGCCGCGGCGGCTGGCGGAGCGAAGGCGGCCAGCGCCCGCAGGCGCAGCCCCGGCAGAATTGGTCGCAGCCACAGGCCCGCCCCCAGGCACAGTCGCAACCGCAGCCCCAGCAGACGCGTCCGGCGCGTACGTGGAACAACGATGGCAACAATGGCGGCCAGCGCGGCAATTGGCGTCAGCAGCAGCCGGCTCAGGTTCAGGCGCAGCCTGCACGTCCCGCCCAGACCCAGCCGGGTGAATGGCGCGGCAATCGTGGCCAGTGGAATGGCGGCCAGCGCCCGCAGCAGGATCGCGGCCAGTGGAATGGTGGCCAGCGCCCGCAACAGGATCGCGGCCAATGGAACGGCCAGCGCCCCCAGCAGGATCGCGGCGGCTGGAACCGCAACGACAACCGTGGCGGCTGGAACTCCAACCGCAACGACAATCGCGGCGGCTGGAATCGCAACGACAATCGTGGCGGTCGCTGGAACAATGGCTGGCGCAACAATAATCGCTACGACTGGCGCGGCTATCGCAACACCAATCGCAGCCATTACCGCCTGCCGCGTTACTATGCGCCGTCGGGCTGGGGCTATGGCTATAGCCGCTTCTCGATCGGCTATACGCTCAGCTCGATCCTGTTCGCCTCGCAATACTGGATCAACGATCCGTGGTCATATCGCCTGCCGGAAGCCTACGGGCCGTATCGCTGGGTGCGCTATTATAACGATGCGCTCCTGGTCGATATCTACACCGGCGAAGTGGTCGACGTGGTTTACGACATCTTCTGGTAAGAGAGCCCGCAATCTCACCAGAAATCCTGAGGTCCGGACGGCAACGTCCGGGCCTCTTGGCATTTGGCGATCACAGCTTCATCCTCGGCCCATGGGCAGCGCTCTCGAACCTGATCCCAATCGCGCCGCGATCGGCCATCGCGTCGCCACCCGGCTCGCCGCCAGCCCGCATGTACACCCCTGCCCCATCGAAACCACTGCGCTTTATTACGCATTCGACTTCATCGAACGCAGCGAGTGCGACGCCCTGATCGCCATGATCGACGCCGGCGCAAGACCTTCGGAAGTGCTGGCCGACGGCGACGCAACCGGCGTCCGGACCAGCGAAACCTGCCATCTCGATCCCGGTGAGGGCCTGGTTCGGCAATTGAACGCGCGGATCGCGGATCT
Organism: Sphingomonas soli NBRC 100801; assembly: GCF_001591025.1. Classification (GTDB taxonomy): domain Bacteria; phylum Pseudomonadota; class Alphaproteobacteria; order Sphingomonadales; family Sphingomonadaceae; genus Sphingomonas; species Sphingomonas soli. Next base: position 111,364 of record NZ_BCTZ01000003.1, on the reverse strand, counting down.
GCTCGGCATCGACGGTGGCTATGGCGAACCGCTGCACGGCCAGCGCTATTTGTCCGGGCAGCATTACCGGATGCACTGCGATTTCTTCCGGGACGATCAGCGTTACTGGCCGGAAGTGGATGCGGAGGGTGGCCAGCGTACCTGGACGGTAATGATCTACCTGAACGCCGTCGCCCAGGGCGGCGAGACAGCTTTCCCCGCCGCCGGGATACGCTTCACCGCAGCGCCCGGCCTCCTTCTCGCGTGGAACAACATGCTGGCGGACGGCGCACCCAATCCCGCGACGCTCCACGAAGCGCTGCCTGTGCAGGCCGGCAGCAAGTATATCGTCACGAAATGGTTCCGCGAACGCGCGTGGGCGGGGTCGCCCACTTGACCCGGCACCCATCAAAGGCGATCTGGCGCGCGTGAAGATTGCCGCAAAGATCCAGGGCTCCCCGTCGCCCGCCCGGGCCCGTATCGGCCGTGAGGTTTCCGCCCGGCTCGAAGCCGATCCCCATATCGCGCGCGCCAAGACCGAAGCGGCGCAGATGTACACCTATCCCGATTTCCTGACGGACGAGGAATGCGCGACGCTGATCGACCTGATCGACGCCGCCGCCCGCCCGTCGACCCTGCTCGCCACGCATGACGATCCCGAGTTCCGCACCAGCAGCTCGACCGATCTTGATCGCTGGTCTGATACCGTCTGGCCGATCGACGATCGCATCGCCAATTTGCTCGGCATCCCGCCGGAAAATGCCGAGACGATGCAGGGCCAGCGCTACGCTCCCGGCCAGCAATTCCGGGCGCACTGCGATTATTTCCATGAGAGCGCGCCTTACTGGCAAAAGATGCTCGAATATGGCGGCCAGCGCACCTGGACCGCGATGATCTACCTCAACGATGTCGAGGAAGGCGGCGCGACCTGGTTCCCGCGCGCCGGGGTCCGCTTCAAGCCGAAGAAGCGGATGATGGTGATCTGGAACAACATGCTGCCCGACGGCAGCCCGAACTACGATACGATCCACGAAGGCATGCGCGTGATCGAGGGGCAGAAGTACGTCATCACCAAATGGTTCCGAGAGAATGCCTGGGTTCGCGGCCATATCCCCACCTATACGAGTGACGGCACGCAGCGCTGAGGCTCGACACGAACGCGCGCTGCGTTCATTGCCTGTTCCAATGTCATCGGTGCTCAACATTCATCGCTCGATCCTCGGCCAGCCATGGCGCTGGCGCGGGCTTGCCAGTGATTCGCGTGGGGGGCTGGTGCCGGATGATCTGGTGACGCAATTGCTGCTCACCCGCGGCGTCGAGCGCGAGGATATTGAGCGGCACCGCAATCCCAGCATCCGCGGCTTCATGCCCGATCCCTCGATCTTCAACGATATGGATCGCGCCGCCGATCGCCTCGCCGATGCCGTGATGGCGCGCGAACAGGTCGCGATCTTCGGCGATTACGATGTGGACGGGGCCACCTCCGCCGCGCTGCTGATCCTGCTCCTGCGCGATCTCGGGCTGGAGGCACGGCCCTATATCCCCGATCGCCTGATGGAGGGTTACGGCCCCTCGGGCGAGGCTCTGGTCCGTCTCAAGCAGGAAGGCGCGAGCCTGATCGTGACGGTGGATTGCGGCGCACAGGCGTTCGAGGCGCTGGAAATGGCCCGCGCGGCGCAAGCCGAAGTGATTGTCGTCGATCATCACAAATGCTCGCCCGAGTTGCCCGTCGCGCATTCGCTGGTGAACCCGAACCGGCTCGACGAGACAGAGGGCGCGGCGCACGGCCATCTGGCGGCGGTCGGCATGGCATGGCTGCTCGGCGCGGCGCTGGTGCGCACGCTGCGCGGGCGCGGCTATTTCAAGGATCGATCCGAGCCAAAGCTGCTCGATCTGCTCGATATCGTCGCCTTGGGCACCGTCGCCGACGTCGCTTCGCTCAAGGGGCTCAACCGCGCCTTCGTGGCGCAGGGGCTCAAGGTGATGGGCCGGCGCCGCAACATCGGGCTCAACGCGCTGATCCAGGCATCGCGCCTGACCCGCGCACCCACTTGCACCGATCTGGGCTTCGCGCTGGGGCCACGCATCAACGCCGGCGGTCGCGTCGGCCGCTCCGATCTCGGCGTGCGCCTGCTAACCACGCGCGATCCGGAAGAGGCACGCATCATCGCCGAGGAGCTCAACCTCCTCAACGAAGAGCGCCGCGCGATCGAAAGCGAGGTCCAGCGCGAGGCTGAGGAACTGAGTCTCACCAAGGGGAACCGCGCCGTAGCTGTGATCGCCGCGCGCGGCTGGCATGCCGGTGTCATCGGCATCGTCGCGGGCCGGATCAAGGAAAAGCTCAATCGCCCGGCGATCATCATCGCGCTCGATGAAAACGGAATCGGCAAGGGATCGGGCCGCTCTATCCCCGGCGTCGATCTGGGCGCGGCGGTGATGGCCGCCCGTGACGCGGGCCTGCTCCACGCGGGCGGCGGCCATGCGATGGCATGCGGCGTCACCATCGCCGAAGATAATCTCGAAGCCTTTGCCGATTTCCTCGAAGAGCGCCTGTCCGAGCGCGTGACTCAGGCAATGGGCGAACGCGCGCTGCTCGTCGATGCCGTGCTTGCCCCGGGCGGCGTCTGCCCCGAACTGGTCAATGCGATGGACGAAGGCGGCCCCTATGGCATGGGCTGGCCCGGCCCTCGTGTCGTCGCCGGGCCGGTCTCGGTGATCAAGGCCGATATTGTCGGAAGCGGCGGCCACGTCCGAGCGATCGTCGCTGGCGAGGATGGCCGCAGCCTGAAGGTGGTCGCGTTCCGCCAGGCCGATACCGAACTGGGTCAGGCCCTCCTCTCCGCCCCCCGCCACCGCAAGCTATGGCTCGTCGGCCGCGCAAAGATCGACGATTGGGGTGCCCGCCCCGCCGCCGAACTGCACATCGACGACGCCGCCTGGGCGGATTGACCGGCCCTTCCGTCCCGGCGTCAGCTCGATCGTCGGCGAACGGAATCAACCGATCGTTATTCGATAGCCTACGCCTGGCTCGTTCCTGATCAGGCTTGGTCGCGCCGGGTCAACCTCCAGCTTCTGGCGCAGATTGCGCACCACGATTCTCAGGTAATCGACGCGAACCTCATACGCGCGCCCCCAGACCGCGCTAAGGAGGTGGGCGTGGCTGATAACGCGATCGGGACGCTTCGTCAGTTCGGCGAGCACCTCATACTCCTTGGGAGATAGGTGCACTTCTTTCCCGGCGCGACGAACTCGCCGATGCGCAAGATCAATCTCGACGTCTCCGATCACGACCTGCGCTTGGTCGGTGCTGTCACGCAGCCGGTGACGCAGGGTAGTTCTGAGCCGGGCGAGCAGCTCTTCGGTGTCGAACGGCTTGGTCAGGTAATCGTCCGCCCCCAGATCGAGCGCCGCGACCTTTTCGCTCACATCCTCGCGCGCCGATACCACCAGCAGCGTCGCGTCCGAGCGCGCCTTGATCGGCTGGATCGGTTCGAGCCCGTCGCGATCGGGCAGGCCGAGATCGAGCAGCACCGCATCGGGCTTGTCGATGTCGAGCAGCGACAGCCCCTCCCGCGCCGTCGAGGCCTCGACCACCGCATGCCCGGCGCGGGTTAGCGCGGCGCGGAGCAGGCGGCGGATATGGGTATCGTCCTCGACGATCAGGGCCTTGGTCGGCTGGGCCATGCGCCTGTCTAGAGCCGGTCGAGCGCCCGGTTCAAGGCGAGGACATTGACGCGCGGCTCGCCAAGGAAGCCGAGCAGCGCCCCCTCGACATGCCGGGCGACCAGATCGCGCAGCGCCTGCGGGCTTTGCCCCCGCGTCTTGGCGACGCGATCCACCTGCGAAAGGGCCGCCTCGGGGCTGATATGGGGGTCAAGCCCCGAGGCGGAGGTGGTCACCAGATCGGCGGGAACCGAACTTCCTGGTGTTTGGCGAAGCGCCTCGGCATCGGCCTTGACCCGGTCGGCGAGCGCCCGGCTCGCGGGGCCGAGGTTCGATCCGGCCGAGGCGGCGTCGTACCCGTCGCTGCCGGCGGCGGAGGGGCGGCCGTGGAAATAGCGCGCGCCGGCGAATTTCTGGCCGATCAGCTCGGAGCCGATCACCTTGCCATCCTCGCGGATCAGGCTGCCATTCGCCTGGTGCGGGAACAGCGCCTGGCCGATCCCGGTGAGCAGCGCCGGATAGGCGAGCCCGAGCAGCGCGGCGAAGATCAGGGTGAACACCAGCGCGGGGCGCAGCGCGGTCTTGAAATCGTTGAGCATCTGTCTGTCCTCAGGCGAGGTGGAGGCCGGTGACGGCGAGGTCGATCAGCTTGATGCCGAGGAACGGCGCGACCAGCCCGCCCAGCCCGTAGATGGCGAGGTTGCGCGCCAGCAGCGGCCCGGCGCCCATCGGCTTGTAGGTCACGCCCCGGAGCGCCAGCGGCACGAGGCAGGGGATGATCAGCGCGTTGAAGATGATCGCCGACAGGATCGCACTCTCGGGCGAGGCGAGCTGCATCACGTTGAGCACGCCAAGCCCCGGATAGAGCGCGACGAACATCGCCGGGATGATCGCGAAATATTTGGCGACGTCATTGGCGACCGAGAAGGTGGTGAGCGCGCCGCGCGTCATCAGCAATTGCTTGCCCAGCCCGACGATCTCGATGAGCTTGGTCGGATCGCTGTCGAGATCGACCATGTTGCCGGCCTCGCGCGCCGCCTGGGTGCCGGTGTTCATCGCCACGCCGACATCGGACTGGGCGAGCGCGGGCGCATCGTTGGTGCCGTCGCCGCACATCGCCACCAGCCGCCCGCCCTGCTGCTCCTTGCGGATCAGCGCCAGCTTGTCCTCCGGCGTCGCTTCGGCGAGGAAATCGTCGACTCCCGCCTCGGCGGCGATGGCGGCGGCGGTGAGCGGGTTGTCGCCGGTGATCATCACGGTGCGGATGCCCAAGCGGCGCAGTTCGGCGAAGCGTTCGCGCACGCCGGCCTTGATGACGTCCTTCAATGCGATCACGCCGAGCAGCCGCCCGTCTCGCGCCACGGCCAGCGGGGTCTGGCCGGCACGGGCGATCTCGTCGGTTATCCGGCGCAACTCGGCGGCGGCCGGGGTCTGGCCCACGCCGCGATGCGCGCGCAGCACGGCATCGACAGCGCCCTTCTGGATCAGGCTGCCCAGCGTGCGAACCCCGGAGATGCGGGTCTGCGCGGTGAAGGGAATGACTTCGGCATCCGCGGGAAGCACGCTGGTGCGGATCGCATATTTGCCCTGCGCCAGCGCTACGATCGATCGGCCCTCGGGCGTCTCGTCCGCCAGGCTGGCGAGCAGGACAGCGGTCGCCAGCGTATCCGCGCCCACCCCGGTAAGCCGGTGGAACGCGCCTGCCTGCCGGTCGCCGATGGTGATCGTGCCGGTCTTGTCGAGCAGCAGCACGTCGATATCGCCCGCGGCCTCCACCGCGCGGCCCGATTTGGCCAGCACGTTGAAGCGCACCAGCCGGTCCATGCCCGCGATGCCGATGGCGGATAGCAGGGCAGCGATCGTCGTCGGGATCAGCGTGATGAGCAGCGCCGCGAGGATCGCGACGGGAACCGCGCCGCCGGCATAGGAGGCGAAGCCTGGAATGGTGGCGACGGCGATCAGGAAGATGACCGTCAGCCCGACGAGCAGGATGGTCAGCGCGATCTCGTTGGGCGTCTTCTGCCGCTCGGCGCCTTCAACCAGCGCGATCATCCGGTCGAGAAAGCCCTGCCCCGGCTCCTGGGTTACGCGGACCTTGATGCGATCGGAAATGACGCGCGTACCTGCCGTCACCGCCGAGCGGTCGCCGCCCGCCTCGCGGATTACGGGGGCGCTTTCGCCGGTGATCGTGGCTTCGTTGACCGATGCGACACCTTCGATCACCGCGCCATCGCCGGGGATCAGATCGCCGGTCTCGACCAGCACCACATCTCCCCTCGCCAGCCGTGCCGCGCCCAGCATTTCATAGGCATCGCCGACGCCGATCAGGCGCTTGGCCTGCAACTCGGACTTGGTGGCGCGCAGCGACGCCGCCTGCGCCCGCCCGCGCCCCTCGGCCAGCGCTTCGGCAAAGGTGCCGAACAGCACCGTCAGCCATAGCCAGACGATCAGCTGGGCCTGGAACGGGGTCGACAGGCTCTCGCCACCGATGGCGAGCAGCACGGTGAGCAGCAGCGCGACCACGGCAGTGGTGAACAGTATCGGATTGCGGACCAGCTGGCGCGGGTCGAGCTTCTTGAACGCGTCGCCGGTCGCAGGGAGGATCAACTCGGCCGAGAAAATGGAATTGGTGGTCATCTTGTGCGCCTTTAGAAGAGCTGGCCGGAGATCATGGCGAGATGATCGGCGATCGGACCGAGCGCGAGGCTCGGGAGGAAAGTGATCCCGCCGACGATCAGGACGATGCCGATCAGCAGCCCGACCACAGCAGGCCGGTGGTCGGGAACGAGCCCGCCGATTCAGGCGTGTATTTCTTGGCCGCCAGGCTTCCGGCGATGGCCAGCGTCGGCACGATCACAAAGAACCGCCCCAGCCACATCGCGGCACCCAGCAGGCCATTGTAGAAGGGCGTGCCCGATGTGATGCCGCCAAACGCCGATCCGTTGTTCGCGGTCGCGGAGGTGAAGGCGTAGAGGATCTCGCTGAAGCGGTGCGGCCCCTTGTTGAGCGGCCCGGCCAGCCCCTGCGGCAATACAGAGGCGAGCGCAGTGAAGCCGAGGATGCACAGCGGCAGCACCGCGATCGCCAGCACCGCGAACTTCACTTCGCGGCTCTCGATCTTCTTGCCGACATATTCGGGCGTGCGCCCCACCATCAGCCCGGCAACGAACACCGCGAGGATCGCGAAGAGCAGGAAGCCATAGATTCCCGCACCAACGCCGCCGATCACGACCTCGCCCAGCTGCATGTTGAACAGCGGGATCATTCCGCCCAGCGCGGTGAAGCTGTCATGCATCGCGTTGACAGCGCCGCACGAGGCGGCGGTGGTGACCGCGGCGAACAGCGAGGAGGCGGCGATGCCGAAGCGGACCTCCTTGCCCTCCATATTGCCCCCGGCCACGCCGAGATTGTGGAGCACCGGAGTGCCCGCGGCTTCCTGCCAATAGATCACCGCGGTGCCCGCGACGAACAGCACCAGCATCGCCGACAGGATCGCCCAGCCCTGGCGCTGTTTGCCCACCGCGCGGCCGAATGTGTTGGTGAGGCCCACGCCGATCAGAAAGATCGAGAGCATCTGGACGAAGTTGGTCAGCGCGCCCGGATTCTCGAACGGGTGCGCCGAATTGGCGTTGACGAAGCCGCCGCCATTGGTGCCGAGCATCTTGATCGCTTCCTGCGAGGCGATCGGCCCCATCACCAGCGTCTGCTTCGCGCCCTCCAGCGTGGTGGCGTCGATGCTCGACACAAAGGTCTGCGGCACCCCGCTGGCGATCAGGTAGAGCGCATAGACCACGCAGATCGGCAGCAGCAGATAGAGCGTCACCCGCGTCATATCCGCCCAGAAGTTGCCGATCCCGCTCGCCTGGCGCCGGGCGAAGCCGCGGAACAGCGCGAACGCGATGGCGATGCCGGTCGCGCCGCTCAGGAAATTATGGATCGTCAGCCCCAGCATCTGGCTGAGGTTGGAGATCGCGGCCTCCCCCGAATACCATTGCCAGTTGGTGTTGGTGGTGAAGCTGATCGCGGTGTTCATCGCGCCGTCCGCACCGAGCCCCGCAAGCCCGCGCGGGTTCATAGGCAGCACGCCCTGCAGGCGCAGGATCGCATAGGTGAACAGCAAGGTCGCCAGCTGGAAGGCGAGCATGTGGAGCGCATAGCGCCGCCAGCCCATCTCGGCCTCGGGGTCGATCCCGGCGAGCCGGTAGAAGCCGCGCTCGACCGGGCCCAGCACCGCGTGGAGCGGCGTGCGGCGGCCCTCCTAGAGTGCGAACAGCCATCCCCCCACCGGCTTGGCCAGCGCGACGAGGATGGCGACGAATGCCAGGATCAAAGCCCAGCCCTGAATGGTCATGGTCTGTGCTCCGGCTTAGAATTTCTCGGGCCGGATCAGCACGGCGACGAGGTAAAGAAGAAGGGCGAGCGCGGTGAGCCCGGCGAGGATCAGGTGAATGCCCATCTCATGCCTCGTCGCACAAACGGACATAGGCGAGCGTCGCCACGAACAGGCCCGCGAGGGTCGCGAGCCAGATAAGGTCTTGCATGGGGAGGACTCCCGAGGATGATCGGGAGGGCAATTAGGCGCGATGGCCATTAAGGTTCGACGGCGAATGCTGCCCGCGGGCATTAAGATTCCATATAGATCGCGCACTTCGAATGGCGTCCGGGCGCGCACGCGCGTATCTGCGTTGGCAATGGAAAGTCGGCCCTCACCCGAAGCCCTGTTGCGTGCGGCGCAGCGCGAGGCACGCGGCAAGCTCAAAATCTTCCTCGGGGCAGCGCCCGGTGTCGGCAAGACTTTCGAGATGCTGCGTGAGGGCACCGAACGGATGCGGGCAGGCCTGGATGTCGTCGTCGCGGTGGTCGAGACGCACGGTCGCGCCGAGACCCAGGCGCTGACCGAGCCGTTCGAAATCGTCCCGCGACGCGCGATCGAATATCTGGGTCACACGCTGGACGAGATGGACCTGGACGCCGTTCTGGCGCGGCGCCCGGCCCTCGCGCTGGTCGACGAGTTCGCCCACACCAATGTTCCGGGCAGCCGCCATCCGAAGCGCTGGCAGGACGTGATGGAACTGCTCGACGCGGGCGTGGACGTCTATACCACGCTCAACGTCCAGCATGTCGAAAGCCTCAACGATGTGGTGGGAAGCTTCACCAAGGTCCGCGTGCGCGAGACCGTGCCCGACAGCGTGTTCGACGGGGCCGAGATCGAAGTCGTCGATCTGCCGCCCGACGAGCTGATCGAGCGGCTGAAGCAGGGCAAGGTCTATATCCCCGCCGAAGCCAGCCGCGCGCTCGGCCATTTCTTTTCCAAGCCCAATCTCTCCGCGCTGCGCGAAATGGCGCTTCGCCGCGCTGCGCTCAGCGTTGATCAGGCGCTACTTGACGATCTCGCCGCCGGAGCCCTGCCCGGCACCTATGCCGGCGGCGAGCGTGTGCTGGTCGCGGTCAGCGAACTGCCCGGCTCCGATGCCATCGTCCGCGCCGCCAAGCGGCTGGCCGATGCGCTGCGCGCGCCTTGGCAGGCCGTCTACATAGAAACGCCGCGTTCGCAGGGTTTCGACGAGAACCAGAAGCGCCGGATCGCAGACACGCTGCGCCTCGCCGCCAGCCTCGGCGCGACCATCGCCACCCTGCCCGCCGAAAGCGTGATCGAAGGTCTGGCCACCCATATCAATGGTATGCGCGCGACCCAGCTGGTCATCGGAAAATCGGTGCGCAGCTGGTGGTTTGAGCTGCGCCACGGTTCGGTCGTCAGCGCGATGCTGCGCGCAAGCGACGGGCTGGCAGTACATGTCATCCCGGCCAGCGGCGAGGCCGCCCCCGCCGCAACCGCGCCACGACGCGCCGCTGTCTGGGGCAATCCCGCCGGCTATGCGGTCATCGCGGCCAGCGTTGGCATGACGACCTTGCTCGGCAAGCTCCTCGAGCCGTGGATAGGCGCAGGCGGCGTCGATCTGATCTATCTCTTGCCGGTGATCTTCGTATCGGGCCGCTATGGGCTGCGACCGGGGCTTTTGGCCGGAATCGCTTCCGCATTGGCCTATAATTTCTTCTTCCTGCTCCCGCTCTACACCTTCACCATAGCCGATCCACAGAGCGTGCTGACGATGTTCGTGCTGATCGCGATCGCCGCGTTCACCGCGAACCTTGCCGATCGCCTCAAGACGCGCGCGACGCTTGGCGCACGCAGCGCGCAGGAGAATGCGGCCGTCGCCTCCTTCGGCCAGACGCTGGCCCGGGTCTCCGACTGGGACGAGACCAGCCGGATCGTATGCGAGGAGTTCTCGGGACTTCTGGGTGTGCAGGCGATCCTGCTCAATCGCCGCGACGGGAAGTTGGTGCCGGTTGCATCCTGCCCCGATGCAGCGACGCTCGGTCCGGTCAACGAAGCCGCCGCCGAATGGACTTGGGGCCGCGGCGAGCCTGCCGGCGCGGGGACAACCACGCTCAACGCCGCCGATTGGCAGTTCCATCCGCTAAAGACCTCGATCGGCGTACTCGCGGTGATCGGCCTGTCGCGCGAGGACGGTCGCGAGCCGGTCACCGCGGATCGCGCGGTGCTGCTCTCGACGCTGCTCGGCCAGGCTGCGCTCGCGCATGAGCGGCTGCGGCTGGAAGACCAGTTGCGCGAAGTCACCATGCTCAAGGAGCGCGACCGGCTGCGCGCGGCGCTGCTGTCTTCGATCGGCCACGACCTGCGCACGCCCCTCACCTCGGTCGCCACCGCGATCGACGCCATCGCCGCCGAGAGTCCGACATCGCCGGAAGCATCTCTCGCCAAGACCGAAGTCGCACGGCTCCGGCGCTTCCTCGACAATCTAGTCGATATGGTCCGCATCGATTCCGGGGCGCTGAAATTGTCTCCTGAGCCCATCGACCTCACGGACGCGATTGCCAGCGCGGTGCATGACCTGAAAGATCTGCTGCGCGCGCACGCCATCGCGTTCGACGTGCAGCCAACTTTGCCGCTCGTCACCGCTGATCCGACGCTCCTCCACCATATCCTGATCAACCTGCTTGCCAACGCAGCCCAGCATGGCAGCGAGGCCGGCACCATCACCATCATCGGGAGCCGCGAGCCCAACGCCGTCCTCCTCTCGATCCGCGACCAAGGCGCGGGCCTTCCGCATGGCAGCGAAAAGCGGGTCTTCGAAACCTTCGCCCAGGGTCGCGGCGACGACCGCCGGGGCGGGAGCGGCTTGGGGCTGGCGATCGTGAAGGGCTTTGCCGATGCGATGGGAATTGGCGTTTCCGCGTCGAATAACGACGCGGGCGGCGCCTCATTCACTTTAAGGTTCGATGAAACGCTTCTAAAGATGCCGGAAGGTGAAGGCGGATGACAGCCGCCATCCTTCGCGCGTGCTAAAACGATGAGCTGCGGAAGGTCCATGCCTTCGCTTCACCGCGGGCGCTCTGCCAAAAACTGTAAGCCGACGTTGCGATGCAAACGCCTCGATTTCGAGCTTACGTCGTTGGTTTTAGTGAGATGGTGACCCCTACGGATAGCGTTCTGAAATTCCAGGAACCCTCAGGACGGCTCAACCTATTGATCTGAAATGAATTAGTTGAAAACTGTCGGGCCAGCTCGTCCCACAGTTTCTCGCTAAATCCGGGTCAAAACGTGGGACGCGATGTGGGACTTCAGAACGGAGTTTCAGATGGCGTTGACCAGCTTGAGGGTCAAGCATGCCGGACCCGGAAGGCATGCAGACGCACACGGATTATACCTGCTCGTTCGCGAAAGCGGAACACGATCCTGGGTGCTGCGGATGCAGCATGCGGGGCGGCGCCGAGACTTCGGATTGGGGCCTGCACACGACGTATCTCTTTCCGATGCGCGCATTCTCGCCGCGAACATGCGGAAGACGATCCGTGCGGGCCTCGATCCCGCATCGAAGCGCCGAGCGACCCGCAAATCCGCGCCGACTTTCGAGAAGGTCGCGCGCGATTGCTATGACGCGATGAAGGGTGGCTGGAAGGACCAGCGGCATGCTTCGTGGATGTCGAGCTTTGAACGCCACGTCTTCCCGCTTATCGGCAGCAAGGCCGTAACCGCGATCGATAGCGCCGCCGTCCTGACCGTGCTGGAGCCGATCTGGCTGACAATTCCAGATACCGCCAAGCGCGTGCTGCAACGGATCGGCACCGTGCTGGACTATGCTCACATCAAAGGATTGGTGCCGGAAGAGGTGTCGCTGCGCTCGGTGACGCGCGGGCTGCCCCGCCAGACCCACCAAGTAACGCACAGGGCGGCGATGCCGCATGAGGATGCACCAGCCTTCATACGGACGCTTTCGGCTCTCCCATCGACGCTGGGGCGCGACGCACTTCGGCTGACGATTCTCACTGCCGTCCGCTCGAACGAGACGCGCAAGGCAACTTGGGGAGAGTTTGATCTCGAAAGGGCGGTCTGGTCGATCCCGGCGGCTAGGATGAAGATGAAGGAAGCGCACGTCATTCCGCTCGCACCGGCCGCCGTGAAGCTGCTGCGGTCGCTCCGGCAGCGTCACCAGGAACTCCATGGGAAAGTGACGCCGGAAAGCCTGTTGTTCAGTTTCGGAGGCGACAAACCGATCAGCGATATGACCATGCTCAAGGTACTGCGAGACATGAAGGTCGAGAATGCCACCGTGCATGGCTTTCGCAGCACGTTCACCGACTGGGTTGCCGAGTGCACGAACGTCCCGAAAGAGGTTGCCGACAAAGCGCTTGCGCACCGGATCACCAATGCGGTCGAAGCGGCTTACAGACGAACCGACTTTTTCGAGCGGCGGCGAGCATTGATGAGCGATTGGGCAAACTTCTTGCTCGCTTGACGTTGGCCAAAGCTCTGCATGGCATCCAGTGCATAGTCGGCAACCCCGTGTACACACGGCATCGCCCGTGCAAGACGCAGATCCTACACCCGACTGCCGCTCGCCCGGAGCACACGCGCGCCTTCTAGAATCTCCTCGGCGAGCCCGGGGATTGTCCTATAGTCTGGGAGCTTCTCAAGCGGCACCCACGCGAATTCGACGATCTGCCGATTATCGATGGTCACCTGCGCCTCCGGCGAGATCGGGCAAACGAAACGCAAGCCCGGAATGACCCCACCATCGCTTAGTTGGATCGCGTAGGTGCAGAATGGCTGCACTGTGCCGATAGTCAGTCCAAACTCGTCATGCAGATGCGCACGAACCGCTTCATCGAAACTCTGGTTGAGCAGCACTTGACCGCCGCCGCATTCCCAATGGCTGGGGAAGAGCTGGCGCCAGTCGGCACGCTTGCCTAGCAACACCCGGTCGTGCCCCTCAGACGAGATGCACACTCCGGATACATGGGCCTCGATTCTATGGATCCCGTCTTCTCTGGTCATGTCGCGCTCCCAGGGACTTGAGTAACTGTTGCATGCCGAGATCGAATGACCCACGGAAATCTGCATATTTCTTGGGCGCCAGGATCGCCGGGATCTGGCATTCCTCGATCAGCGCTGGCAAGATCGTCACCCGGCGCCTTGCCCATTCGAGCGACTTGGCGCCTTCGAACTCATCGCGGACGAACACTGAGGCGACCGAGGCCGGCGACATCAGCAGGACGAGATAGTCCATGTTGGTCAGGGCGTCGTTGATATAGCCTGGGATCGAATCCCCGACCAGGAGATCGGTCTCGGCGTAGATCACCGCAAAGCCCAGCGCCTTCAAGCGCTCGACGATCCGGCTGGCGGTCGCCTCGTCGCGCGAGGAATAGGAGACGAAGATCTTGGCCGGCGGACTGGCATTGGCCACCATCATGCGCAAATCCTCCAGAGGCGGGTTGACAAAATCGGCGGAGCGGCCTCTCGCGGCGAGGTCTGACGCGCCACGGCAGATGCTGAGCAGCGCCAGCGCGCTGCAAAAGGAACTCGGCTCGGTTGGGCTGCCGGTCACGACATGCGTCCACGCCCTGCCGTCGAGGACGCTGCGCGACAGATAGGCGAGGAAGTAGCGCGAAAGCGGATGCTCGACCCCGAGCAGACGCCGGGTGATCAAATAGAGCGCAGGCGTGTAGACCCGCATGCTGAACGGCGCGGTGGTGAACTCGATCGTGCCATAGTGCCCGAACTCGCTCGAGATGATCCGCGACAAATCGATCTCCCCCAAATCCGCAGCATAGCGCCCGCCCGGTGCCTCGCTCGCCAAACCGAGTAGGCCCGCGCAGATCAGCCGCTCGGTGGCAGTCGGGGATACATAGTTGCGCAGATACGAAGCCGTTAGCTCCAGAGGCGCGACATATTCGACCCTGCCCATCCGGATCAGCCTGCTCATGCAGACGACCGGATAGATCGCATAAGGCAGCCGCTCGTCGAGCGAGCTGCTGAAGCACCAGCCGCCGACGCCAGTCTGGTAGCGCTCGATCGCGGCGTCGACGATCGGCGTCACCGAGCGAATGTCGGCACCGAGCGCGAGCAGGCCGGCGACCAGCTGCCAGGTCGCCCAAGAATTGGGACGCAGGTGGCCGTAGGAATGCGGTCGGCCGTCCTCAATGCGAAAGGCGAGCAATTCATCGATTAGCTGCGCCTTTTCGCTCTCCGACAGCACGCCAAGCGAAGCTAGGACATAGGAAACGATGCCCGAAGTGGTGGCGCTGCGCACGCCAAGCCCGACGGTCTGGGACTCAAAGCCCTGAGGGAGCCGGCAATCGACCTTGAGGAACTGGACCGCGCGCTTGAAATCGACACCGAGCTCGCCGAGAATCCCCGCCGCATCGGTCCGCATCAAGTTGCCCCCACGCCCATCGTCGCGCTAAACCTTCTCGACCGTCACCGGCTCTGCCGGCTCAACTTCTGTCCCCTTGTCCAACGCATTAGCCAGGCCGCGCTCGCGCCAATATATCTTATCGAGACACTCCCCATGCGGCGCACAGAGATCGCAGAGCTGGGTCTGCTGGCACCAGGGCTGCACCTTTTCCGAGTAGCGGCCGACGGTAAGGCACGGCAGCTTTACCCCGAACAGCCGATACAGTATCACCTTGTGACGTTTGGCGCGGCCATAGCGGACCAGCGCGAACGGCCAATGCCTCACGATCGCGCTATCGACCCATTCTTTGTAGGCGCCGAGCAGCAGGAAGGTGGAAAATTCCCAAGGATGGATGTGCGGATCGCCCACATCGTCATTCACGATCAAGTGTATCTTGAGCGAGCCGCGCCAAAGGGGAATACTAAGCCGATAGAGAAAGACCTTCCCCTGCTTGGTGATGATCTTAAACTTCGGTCCGCGAAGCGCCATTTCGGCCCTCGTCTTGCGCGAGCACATGCGCTCGCATCATTCAACATGGTGATTGCGAGCGGAGATGCAATATAGGCGCGCCAAATCCTGTACTCGGCGTGAACAGTTAACCACTGCCCCCGCGCCCGTTTCTCAATCGATCCTGGCCATCATCTGGGCTCGCCCGGATCTGCCGCTAAATCAGCGTTCTCGCAGTCCCCACCGCGCTCTGCTTCCAAGATGCGGGCGCACCTAACGTCACGATTGACTCGATCCTCAAGTCCAGTGCCTCGCTGCCGACCCGGCTGGGGTTCGGGTGGCAAGATGAAAGAATGGCTGCCTTCGGGATCGCCGACGGTTGCCGCGAATGGCCCGAATTGGGTCGCGAAGCAGACCGACAGCTTCCGACCCAATCTCGGCCGCTCGGGGTGATTTTCATCTTACTGAAAGCGGCCATTTTTTGCTACGATTAGGCCAGCACGTCGAGGCCATGTATTGACGCCTGCGGGAACAGGTTCTTCGCGGCGATCGCAGCGCTCGCCGCGGCCACGTCGGGCACGAAAAGCACGACCGCCAAATCCTTCATCGCGCGCGAACAGCAGACGTAGAAGAGACGCCGCGTGCGATCGAGCACCGTCTCCTCGCCCGCATCGATCTTCGCCTGGTCACTGTCCGACAGCGGCGCATAACCGAAGTACTTGCCGTAGGAGTATTGGTGAAAAGCCGCTTCTTCGTCGTCAACGACGACCAGAACGCGCTCAAACTGCGCACCCTTCACGCCGTGATGGGTCGCGAACGGCGATTCTTCGGTGAAATAGCGCCGATAGGCCCAGAGCTCATCGATCTGGCAGGCGAGGAAAGCCTGTATGTTGGAGAAGCCGCTGCTGCCGTCATCAACCGGCTCGTCCACCAGATGCGGCCCAAACCGGTCGTCGAGGCGCAGCAATTGGGTGTCGCGGACATGCCGCATCAGCTGTCGCACCGTGGCTTGTGACCCATCCGCGAGCATCTCGACCAAAGCGTCGAGCGCCTTTTGAAGACCGGTCAGGATCGGAGCCGCCGGCAATCCGCGCAGACGCTCCGGTTCGAGCCTTGGGCTTTCGCTGCGCAGGATCGACATGACGGTGAAGCGGTCACCCCCGCGAGCGGCCATGACCAAAGGCAGAATATGCTGCGCGACCGGTCGTAGCGGCCAAGCGGAGCCATCGGCGATCCCTTCGCTGAGGCTCATCGGCGCACGGTCGTTGAGCGCGGAATAGAGGTTTGGAAATCCAAGCCGCGTTGCCGCCATGCGATGCACCAGCACCAGCAGCCGAACATCGCCCTCGGGTGCGTCGCTCAGCCAGAGCGCGTCGTCGGTCTCTCCGGCGAGCCATGTTCGGACCGCAGCGAGGCGGGCACTGCGCTGATCGTCGGCCGGGAGAACGAAGAGATTTGCGGTGCCGACGATGGGCTGCTCGACATCGCCGACCTTGATCCGGCGGCCGCGGGTCTGAACTAGGCCGTCGCCCGCGGCCCGGATCGCATTGACCACACCGAGGACAGAGGTTGGGCAGCGAAAGTTCTCAGGCTTGCTGATCTCAGCCCAGCCAGCGCCGAGCGCGACGGCACCGGTGCCGCTCATGTAGATCTTCTGCATGGGGTCGCCGAAGAAGCCGACACACAGGCGCGGCTGCTCGGCCTCGATCGCGCGCAGCGCTTCGACGACTTCGGGATTGGTGTCCTGGCTTTCGTCGACAAAAATGAACGGAAAGCGGCTGGCGAAGACACGTCGCAGCAGCGGATGGGCGCCAACGCAATAGGGCGTCAGCTTCAACACATCGTCATGGCCAAGAATACCTTCGGCATAGCTGCTGCCGGTGCCGTAGATGAACTTTTCGACGGCGCCGATCGCGGCGAGCTGGCCTTCGAGCTCGGCGATCTCGACCTCCAGCCGTGCCTTGGTTCGCGCCTGCGTGCGCGGCCTATCGTAATGTTCGCGGCG
Source organism: Sphingomonas soli NBRC 100801 (assembly GCF_001591025.1). GTDB lineage: Bacteria > Pseudomonadota > Alphaproteobacteria > Sphingomonadales > Sphingomonadaceae > Sphingomonas > Sphingomonas soli. Next base: position 94,513 of record NZ_BCTZ01000003.1, on the reverse strand, counting down.
CTCAGCGATCTTCTCCTCAATGCGGATGCCGACCCAGGTTGCGATATCGCTCTGGAATGGCCGGATCACCGACCACAGGAAGCTGTGGATCGTGGAGATGTGGAACAGCGGCGAGACGCCGACATCATCGGAGATCTCGCCGACTGCGACCTCGGTATACGTGATGCAGGCAATTTGCTGCCCCGCGCGGCGCAGCGCCGGACCTCGGGTCCGGGCAAGGTGATCGAGCGCCTTGATCAACGAAGTTGTCTTGCCCGAGCCGGCGCCCGCAACCATCACGAACGAGCGCGGGATTTTGCGGTCGAGGCAGGCGCGGACCTCGATGTCCGCCGGCGTGTCGGGGCTGCCGATGCGGCTGGTCACGCGGCAACCTCGCCATCCGGCTCAGGCGCGGCAAGGGCGTCGGCCCCGGCGCCAGCCACCTCTTCCGCGTCCGCCTCGTCGTCGGGCTCGGGCTCGGGGTCCGGGGGTGCGATTTCCGCTTCGAGCCAGCGAAGGCCGTCAGCGATGTATTCCGGCACAACCCAAGTTGTTGGGTCTTCGGCGAGCAACGCGAGGGCGAAGTCGGTCTTGCTGAAGCTTTTCGCCTGAACGCGCTTGTGAATGCGGCGAGCCAGCTCGCCGAGATCCTTCTCATCATTCTTGGCGATGCGGAGCTGGAGCGGCTTTCGATCCTTGTGCTGGCACCAGTCGAGATTCTCGAGCGCGAACGCTTCCTCGAGCGTGCGGCCTGCCAACGAGAGTGTGTCGCCACCCCAAGTCACATCGGTGCGGCATTGATAGGCAACGCGCACAAGGGCATCGTTGTCGTTGGCACGCGCCTGCGTCTTGTCGTCGGCAGTCGCCTCCCACAGCGCTGCGATGGTGCCGCATTTCGGGAGCCATTGCAGAAGCGTCTGATTGGAGGTCGCCGCTCCCGGATGACCGGCGATGCACGCCTTGCCCGGCTTTTCAGCCGGTAGCTGACCGGCCGCTTCCCCGTCTTCGTCCTCGTCTTCATCTGCGTCCGCCACGGCGGCGTCCTCAGCGCCCTGCACAGCGCCGCCTCCTGCGGGTGCAGGCGCCTCGACACCTGCCTCCGGCTCAGCCGGCGGGCCGAAGACACTGTCGAGATCTGTGATGATGAGAGTGGTGAGACCGAGGAATTCGATCAGCGCCTTGAAGCGATAGCCGAACGCGCCCCCGATCTCGAGGATCGTCAGATAGGTCGACTGGAGCCGCGGCGCGGCGGTTTCGATCATCTGTGGCAATAGCAATCGCTCGACATTGCCTTCAACGAGGACGGCGGCATCGGCGAAGAAGAGATCGCAATGCGCGAGCTTGAGGTAGCGTTCGAGGAAGGTGCGAACGTCGGGATCGGTGCTGTCATAGAAGACGGAGAGATTGAGCACGTCCGAAGTCGAGGTCGCTTCTGTCCGGCCGCGCCGGAAATAGCGGATTGGACGAAAGCCGCGCTCATAGAGAATATGAGTCGAATGCGTGGTGACGACGACCTGGCTCGTATAGGCGGTGCGTTCAGCGCCCTTGAGCGCAAGGATGTCCATGACCTTGCGGATGAAGGCCTGCTGTAACTGGGCGTGGAGATGCGCCTCGGGCTCCTCGATGAAGATCAGATGGACCGGCGGGCGGTCCTCCTCGATTGCCAGCCACTGGGCGTGCAAGTCGAGAAGCTCGACCACCATGAAAATGAGGTTCTTAAATCCCAGCCCATTGTAGCGGTCGGGCAGCGTCGGTGGATCGGGCGCGCCATCATCTGGACCCAGCGCGTAGTGGACCAGCGCGCCGTCGCGGCTGCTCATAATTTGCGCGGGATCGAGCGCCGATCGTATCATCATCCGCGGGTTCGACAGTCCTGGATAGCCGAGCTTGGCGAGGCTCCTGAGAGTAGGCTCGAACACGCGCTCGAGATGCTCATTGAGCGAAACCTCGGACGCGGCGAGCGCCCGGAGGGCGTCGAGATCCTCACCCCTTTGCTCAAGATTGCGGCCGTAGAAGCGACTGAGCACGCGCGACAGGTCCTCCGCCCGGGCGCCTCCGGGACTATCCGACAAGTGACGCTGGGCATTGAGGAAATCGATCCGGAGAATGCTGTTCAAAATCTCGCGTCCGCTTTGATCTCGTCCAGCGAGCGATGCCGGAACATATTCCGCTTCGGCGACCATATTGGCGTCGAACTTCGCCGGATCGAGCACGAAGTAGCGTAGCTCATATTCGTCGTTCAGATGATTGCGCAGGTAATCGCGTAGGTGGCGTGGCGCCGGGTCGAACACCGGCACATCGTGCTCGTCCTTATCAACTGCGGCGAGGGCGCGTTCGCGGGCTTCGGTATATCTCGCGCGGGTGGCCTCGGGATCGATCGGAGCATAGGCGACTCGCATCCCGACAAGCGTGCTTTCCCACGCGAGGCTCGGCAGCAAATCGATCGCGCGATGGACGTCCTCAGCGCCGATCTCCAGCCAGACATCGACTTCCACGGTCGGCAGCGCAGCGCCTTCCTCACCGGCGCCGAACGCGACGATACTCGGCCACAACTCCGCGCTAAAATCGTGGATGTTGAAGCGACCATGCCCGGTGAAAAGCTGAAGCGCGTGCCCCACCGAGGTCTTTCCACTGTTGTTGGCGCCGACGAAAATCGAAATATCGGAAGCGAGATCGATGACGACATCCTGCAACCTACGAAAGTTGCGGACAGCCAGCTTCTTCAAATGCATCCTCATCCCCCGCGTTCGCGTCTTGCCGACGCTTCACGCAAGCCGACAACAGGCCCGTATGTTAGCTCCATTCTCGATATCGGGCGAGAAGGGTGATTGTGGATATTGCGGTCAGATTGGATGGTCATCGCGTTGATGACAGGTTTAGGCTTGGTTCCTGACGTCCGCTATCGACACAATGACACTCCGAAAGAGGACAGTCGCAATGTCCCCATCGTCGGCCTCTCCAACTCCTGCCCGAAGCGATGAACGAATGGCGGGTTTGAGGATCGCGCTTGGCCGACCTGATCGGCTAAAATTGGGGCGCTTACCTGTCGTCGCGAAAGGCCTCGTAGGACATCGGATTTCGCAACCAGGCGGCAATCGCTGACTCACGCCATCCCGCGCACCGGGTGCTGATGGCGATCTGTTTCGGGAAGCGACCGTCTGCAATCCGCCGGTAGAGCGTCGATCGGCTGAGACCCGTGCGTTCGAGAACCGCGTCAAGTCGCAAGATGCGGTCGATACTGTCGGTCATAAAACGCCTCTTGGTTTGACGGCTCCTGCATCTCACGTCGCCGTAGTCACACAAGCAAAACAGTTGACCGTCGAACTGTGGGTTAGAGGAACAAGCCGTGGCGTAGCTTCCTTGGGCGCGCACTCAGGGTCATGGCGTCCCGCGCTGGCGCACGGCCGCGCTCTACGGCGCTGCGCGCCGCCGAGTCGCTGCGCGTCTCGGCCCGTTCGGGTAACGATCACTGACGCGGCGCCGGATCTTCGATCCGGCATGCGGACATCGCTGCGCGATGGCGCCCGTTGCGGCCGCGGCCAAGGGGGTGGGCGCCGCTACCCTCTAGTCCCGCCGCGGCGTGCCGCAACCCGGCTGCGCCGGGTCCTCCGCTTCGCTGCGGCCCTGCGGGTGCGGCCCGCCTCTGCCGGCGGGACTGCCGGTTCGCTCCTTGCCCACCCCCTTTTCCGGGGCCGTGTCGGTTTGAAGGAAGGAGGAAGGAAGATGAGGTGGAGGTTCTGGCGTCGGGCTCCGCGCATCAGCCCCGAGCTGGCCCGGATGGAGCGCACCGTGCTGCAAATGGACCCCGTCACGCGCGAGGTATTCTTGCTGCATCGGCTCAATAGCCTCGGCTATCGCGAGATCGGTGAACGGCTGGCAATCGACCTGCCCGAGGTAGAGCGGCGGATCGCCGATGCCATGTGCTGTCTGATGCAGGCCAGCGCCGAAGGCTAAACCCACGCGGACGCGATAGGCCTTGCCTTCGCGTCCGCGCATGCCACAGGTTCAGGTACAATGTTGCGGACCTCTCTCGACCATCTTCCAGCCTCGCGGCAGCGCGAACTTGCCCATGTCGCGCGCGTACTGGTCGAGGAGTTCGAAGCCGCGCACGCGATCGGCACCAAGGACTGGAAGAAGGCCCGTCGCATCTTCAAGATCGTCCTGTACGGCTCATTCGCGCGCGGCGACTGGGTTGACGACCCTATCGGCGGCTACCAGTCCGATTACGACATACTCATTGTCGTCAATGACGAGCGCCTGACCGAGTTCGAATTTTGGTCCGCCGCCGAGGACCGGCTGATGCGTGATACGACCATCACCAAGGCACTCAGCGCCCCTGTCAATTTTATCGTGCATTCGCTCACCGATGTGAACGCGCAGCTTGAGAAAGGGCGACCGTTCTTCGCCGATATCGTGAGCCAGGGTATCGCGCTCTGCGAGGCCGAGGGGTTCCCCTTCGCGCAGCCCCGCGACCTGCCGCCCGAGCAAGCGCGCATCGAGGCTCAGCAGCACTTCGACAAGTGGTTTCCCAGCGCAGATGCCTTCCTTGCATCGGCTCGCTTCCTGACGGAGCGTGGCGATAGGAATGAGGCAGCTTTCAATCTCCACCAATCAGCGGAGCGCTTCTATCATTGCGCGTTACTCGTTTTGACGCTCTACAGCCCCAAATCCCACAAGCTGAATTTCCTCCGCTCGCATGCCGAGGAAATCGCCCCCGAGTTGATCGCGGCGTGGCCTCGCGCGGACAAATTCAGCCGCCGCTGTTTCGAGTTGTTGCGGCAGGCCTACGTGAATGCGCGCTACTCGCCACATTACGAGATCACCGAGGAGGAATTGCGCTGGCTGGCCGAACGCGTCACGGCTTTGCAAGGACTGGTCGGTCAGGTGTGCGAACGCCGCTTGTCAGCGTAAGCCTCGCGCACTCGATTTCACGAAGAGTCTGATCGTCCTCGTAGCGGTTTTGCGTCACGCGGTCGCGACCAATCCGATCGCATCCCCGAGCTCTTCATTCGGCAGTGCGTTACCATAGCGCTCTTTCATGCTGTGGAAGTCGATGACTGCGCGCTCAAGATCATTGGCCGCGAACAGGTGGTGATCCCCGTTGTTGTCCTGCGCCCAAACCATGAAAGCTTGTTCTTCCATCGACCATCCTGCAGCTGACCTCGGGCGATCAAATCAGAAACCAGCGTCTCGCGGTAGTGATCCAGGATCGCGGGAATTTGGCCTCGGGTCGTCCCTGGAGAGGGCGGTCTGGGTGGACGGCAAGATAAAAGCGCCGCCGTCGGTCTGGGCGCATATGGTTGTATAACTTGCAGAATATCCGCCGCCTCCGGGTGCAGGGCGCCGTCGCTACGCGCAAATTTGCGAGAATTTCCAACACTTTTCGCGCTGGCAGGACCGCCGATTGTACGCTGCCGTTTCTTGGTGAGAGGCCGGTTAGAGGACGGCGAGATAAAAGCACCGCCGTCTGCTGGTGTGCAAATGGTGGTGGAGATTGGCGAATTTAGGCCGTCTCCGCGCGGGGCGCGCCGTCGCCTCCGGTGAATTCGCAAGTAAAATCAACAACCTTAGCGCTGGCAGTACCGCCGATTGTACGCTGCCTTTGTTGCTGAAACGGCTGATTGGAGGACGGCGAGATAATGCAGCGCCATCGACTGGTTTGAATATGCTTGGCTTTCAACGCAGATTTGCAACGCGCTCTAAACTACCGGCCGTCGGCCGCGCCGTAATTTCCTTGGGAAGCAAAAGCAGACGAGGTGGCGGTTCACTATTCGCCACCGGATGGCGAGAGCATTGCGAGCGAAAGCCTCCGATGCCTGTCGCCCATCACGCCAATGCGCTTGATAATCACTGACTGGCGGCGGGCTTCGATTTCTTCGGTCGGCGCGGGCGCGGCGGTTCAACCCCAATAAGCGATCTCAGGATCCTTTCCGCGAGGTCGTATAATTCACCCCGATGCATGCCCCGGTGGCGAGCGTCCAAGCTAGCCTCTCGAAGATAACCAATAGCGTCGCCGACTGCCGAGGAAGGAGGCATACTTCCACCGTAGTTGCCGCGGAAGCGGTCTACCATCTCGTAGAGATTGCGCTCCATCCTATGCGCCATGTCGTAGCGATCACGGTCACGAAGCGTGACTACACGTTCGAGATAATCCATGGGCCCGTTTCCATACCGAACCCGGTGATCATAGCGCATATGTCTAAAGCCGATTGATGGATTAGCATGGGCGCCATTCAGGCCTATCATGGCCGTAAGGATGATATTCTCGAGTTCTAGCGCCGTAACCTGGCTATCGAGAGCCAGTAGCGCCTCTTCCAAATGCGTGCTTAGGCCGCGAACGTCACTTAAAAGAATGGGCGCGATGGGCGGGTACCCTATCTCTGTTCCTTCCTTGTCGTCCCGCCGAACGTCGAGCCTTGAGAGCCCGCGACGAGCATATGCCCAGTCGATAACGACGTCTCCGGCAAGGACGATGTGGAGCGTACGCAGCAAGGTCGCGGACGCTAATCTCACTGGGCGGGCGATTGGCGCGGCATGAACCTCCAGCCGGCGCGTTAGCGCTACCGCTACGAAGAGGAGGCCCGACGCGTAATTCGCGAAGCTTTCTAAGTCGCTTGTAGTAGAGCGGCGCTGCTGTGGGCTGCCGGAAACCTCCCCCAGTAAGCCGCCTGCGGAAAACGCGTGAAGCAACTCCTCCATTCGCTCGAGCTTGGCGAGCAAACTTCCGGGCATCTCATCCGGGTCAAAGTCGCCTGCTTTATTAATGTTGCTAAGGAAGGCTTGAAAACTGTCGAGCATCGGCTCGAGCATCTCTTGAACCTCAGCGGTCAGAAGCCGCATCGAGAACAGGGCAGAGAGAGCGGAAGTCGCTTCCTTGACGCTCATCCGCCACGACTTCTCAGTGCCGCCCCATTCAGTAACCTTAAAGCAAGCCTCTTCGATTCGTGTCGCGATAGTCTCTGCCGCGAAATACTCTGAAAAGCTTTTGTGCACGAATTCGAAGCCCGTCTCCTCTCCCTTCGTGAGTTCAGGCTGGTTGACGATGGTGACGTCCGCCAGCTCTGACAGGTCGGATTCTGTCGCCTCGGGGAGAATTGAGCGGAGGATCGGCAGACCTTCAGTGACGTCAAGCGCCTCACGGCCCGTGCTGTACATCTCCCATGCTATGGCGCGGACAAAACGGCGCATCTGATCAGGAGAAAGGCGATTGCGCCCGCCCGTCTGGTCGTCCTGGCGAAGTGCGGTGTCGGCAACGATCGACCTGTAGAGAACAGCCTTCTCGACTTGGTTGGCTTTTTTGGGGTCTAGGTCGATCGATCCAGACGTGTGGGCGCGAGCGACGAGGTGAAGGGTGAGAGGCCACGACACGAGATGCTCAAGAGGCGAACTATTGTGTCCACGACCGCCCTGTTCGGCGACCAGCGTCTCAGGGAAGAAATTCTGAACCGTGTCTAGCTCATGTTGGTCGCGCCACTTTTTACTCCACGCTGCAATCCGAGCGCGATCAAATGGCTGCAGCGAAATCAGATGGGCGCCCATCGGAAGGCCGTTGCCGTTAGGAAACAGCGTGTCACGACCCGAAACTATGGCTTTGGCATGCCGCAAAGGCCCCGTTGACAGATCCTCCTTCAGAGCATTGAAGAATTCGCGGAGCTTCGCCCGGCTCGCCATGACGAGCTCGTCGAAACCATCAAGAATTAGTACAAGATTTGGTACTGAGGCGAGATCGGCAACCTTGTCGATTAGTCCAAGCGCTTGTAGCTGAGACTCGATGAAGCCCCGTATGTCACCGCTCTCCTGGAGCCGACGAAGCCTCAGGAAGACAGGGTGGACATTGTCATTTGCGGCAAGTTCGCTGGCGAGAATCCGACACAATGTTGACTTGCCGGACCCTGGACCGCCCGCCAACAGGATCAGATCGTCCCCCTCAGTGCGATCGCTTATGAGCGTTCCGACCAAGCCCGCGACGTCGGTGATGATCGGCGGCTCAGATTTCTGCTTAACGCCGGCGACCTGATACGACGCGAGCGGCTGAACGAACACCTTGCGGACGCCAAAATTCTCCGCGAACATGGTGTCCTTGCCGTCGGGCAGTTCCGACAGTGTTCGCCGATATGTTTGCCACATGTCCTTCTTGCGCTGGCTCATTTCGGTGTTTGCGCGAAGCCAGTCTCTGAGCGCCACCGAGATGCCGTGGACATCGTCGTTGACGACGGTGCGGGGCGCACTTTGTTGTTCGTAATTGAGATAGGATGTCACGGACCGGACCGCGAGCAAACCGCTAGTGAGCCAGTTTTTGTATTCAGTGATAGCGACCTCGGTCGACGGACTGAATTCCCTTGGGCCTTTCCAGCCAGTGAGAATGTGCCCGAGCATGGTCGCCACGCTTCGATACTGTTCCAAGTAATAGTCGCCGAGTTGCGAGACCGGGTTGATGGTCAAAGTATATGGAACGTCAAGGCTAAGACAATGCTCGGCGACTCGGTTAAGATCTTGATGTGGCAATCGCGCCTTCTCGGGACGAATAGGTGCGTCTCGAACCTCAGGGTCGAACTTGATCGCGACTACCGCTTCCTCGAGTCCTTTCAGGAATGCGCGCTGGACAGACACATAATGGAGAATTGCAAATCGCTCTAACGAGTTGATCGCGGAGACGTGGATTGCCGAGCCGGAAGAATCGTCGAGAAGTCGTTCGGCGGCGGATATTCCTACTGCAATCTCCCCCGACATCCGTCGCTGGAATTCAAGCGCGCTTGTACTTGGATCAATCTTTATGATGTTCCGAAGAACATCGACAAGACGATGGATATCGACCGAAAAGTCGTTTCTCGGCAGTTTGTCGTCGACAATGCCGGCGATCGACGTCGCGTTGATCCGTAATGGCATGGGAACCTTCCGTCAGCCAAGGTGCTGAACAATGAATGCTGTTTGTTGGATTACAGCGCGTATGAGAAGGAAGCTGCTAAGCGCGCCGCCGATCAGGAGCGAAAACGAACACACTACGCGAAGGACAGGGCTATGCCAGCTTGCAATATCGTAAAAGAGTTCAGTCTTGTTAAGTTCATGGCACCACCTCTCGCGGCTGAATTCAACGATCCGTGCTGGACAACCTAGAAAGCTGGTAGCGGCGATCGCCAGGAAAACGAAATTCAGAAGGACGAGCATTTGCGTCCAGCTGGGATTCGCATGAGGAAGAGTTGTCGTCGCGCTGATCCCCCCGATATGCACGAGCGCTGCGCCGATGACATCAATCGCTGAATTGTACCACGCGATCACGTTCAGATAGAGAACGGTTAGCGTCAGAGACACATAGGCTGGTACGAAGATCCTGATGGCAGCCAAGACCCGTAGCCGGTCCCAGCTTAGCCAACGATCCACCCAGCGCACCGCGTTCCGATCGACTGTGACCGATTGCCGCCCCGGATCAGAAACGGCCAGGTGAGCGAGGCGAGCAAGCGTTGGGCTCGCTCCGAACCGGGCCCCGTCGATGCTGCGAGCCATGATCCGTGTTCGCCGTGTCGAGGCCGTCCGAAAATCAGCATTATCGAGTTGGCAGTCTTCGAAAGTGGCATCATCAAGATTGCAGTTTGCAAACTGCACATGACTCATGTTGCATCGGAGAAAATGGGATTTTCGGAGATCGGCCCCCGACAGGTCAGCACCGGATAGGAGCAAATCGGAAATAATGGCCGATCGCGCCTCAATGACCATTCCCATATTTTCGTTGCGCCATTGCGCAATCGCACCGGCGCCAGCCCGCAGGAGCGCATCTCCGCTTTCCTCGACCTTCATGATCCCCCCTGAAAGATTTATTGCAGCGCGCAACGACATGCGCAATCGCGAATCATCATGGGCGTAAGCAAGATCTTCGGCACTGAAGCGAAGCTTCAGTGTGCGGATGAAGGGCGGGATTCTTGATTCACTGTCCATACAGTTCGGGCTCTAACGCAACCTACGAGCCGCCGTCAGGCAAGCAGTTCAGAGTAAGTTTCGCCTGGGCATCATTATGGCCGCTCAAGACATCTCATCGCGAGCCAGAAGAGCTTCAAAATTCTGTGGGACGAAATGTGGGATGCAATCTGCGCACATCGTCCAAAACGGCGCTGCTCCGCCATTTCCCGCTTGACGATGGTGACCCCTACGGGAATCGAACCCGTGTTTCAGCCGTGAAAGGGCCGCGTCCTAACCGCTAGACGAAGGGGCCGTCCGGGTGGAAGCGCCGGTTAGGGAAGGATCGGCTTCGGGTCAAGCGCTCCAAACGCAAAATCGCTTCATTCGGGCAATTTGCACACGTCCACCCAGCGCAGCGAAACCAGCGCCGCCAGCCGCTCGGGCGCAACTTCCACAGATGCAGTGCGCGATCCTCCAGCTGGAAACACCGTCTCGAACGCGCGGATCGATACGTCGCAATAGACCGGCAGATCGGTCTTGAGCCCAAAGGGGCACACGCCGCCCACCGGATGCCCGGTCAGCGCCTCCGCCGTTTCGGCATCCAGCATCTTGGGCCGCCCGCCAAACTCGGCCTTGCACTTCTGGTTATCGAGTCGCGCATCGCCGCGCGCGACGACGAGCAGCACCGTGTCGCCCACCCGCAGCGCCAGCGTCTTCGCGATCCGCGCGGGTTCCACGCCCAGCGCGGCGGCTGCATCCGCCACAGTCGCCGTGCTCGCCGTACCTTCGATCAGCCGCAATTCGGGCGCGTGCGCCGCAAGCCAGGTGCGCGCGGATTCTGCGCTCATCAATCCTCGATTCGTCGTTTTCTTGTCTCGGGCAGCAGGAACAAGCCGATGACTAGGGTCACACCCGCCGCTACGACGGGATACCAGAGCCCGTAGTAAATGTCGCCGGTGGCAGCGACCATTGCAAAGGCCGTGGCGGGCAGGAAGCCGCCGAACCAGCCATTGCCGATATGATAGGGCAGCGACATCGACGTGTAGCGGATCCGGCTGGGGAAGAACTCGACCAGCAGCGCGGCGATCGGCCCGTAGACCATCGTCACCAGCAGCACGAGCACGAACAGGATGGCGATCACCGCCGGCTTGTTGATCTCCGCCGGGTCCGCCTTTGCCGGATAGCCAGCCGCCAACAGGGCATCTTTCACCCGCGCCTGATAATCGCCGATCGCCTTGGCATCGATCGGCCCCTCGCGCGGGTTGGGCGCGGGCAGCAGCATGTTGCCGACATGGATCGTCGCCGTCCCGCCGGGCACCGCTTCCACGCTCTTATAGCCGATACCCTGCTTGGCCAGCAGCGCCTTGGCGATGTCGCAACTCGTCGAATCGAACTTGTTCTTGCCCACCGGATCGAACTGGAACGAGCATTCGCCCGGATCGGCCATCACCGCCACCGGCGCGTCGCGCAGCGCGTGCGCGAGCCGGGGATTCGCGGCCTCGGTCAGCATGCCGAACAGCGAGAAATAGCTGAGCGCCGCGAGCGCGCAGCCACTCATGATGATCGGCTTGCGCCCGATCTTGTCAGAGAGCCAGCCGAATACGAGGAAGAAAGGCGTGCCCAGCGCCAGCGCGATCGCGATCAGGATGTTGGTCGTCGCGCCATCGACCTTGAGCGTCTTCTCCAGGAAGAAAAGCGCATAGAATTGCCCCGTGTACCAGACCACCGCCTGGCCGACCACGGCGCCGAACAGCACGATAAGCACCAGCTTGAGATTGCCCCAGCGCAGGAACGCTTCGGTCAGCGGCGCCTTGGACGTCGAACCCTCTTCCTTCATCTTGAGGAATACCGGGCTTTCGTTGAGCTGCATGCGGATCCACAGCGACACCCCCAGCAGCACGATCGAGATGAGGAACGGCACGCGCCAGCCCCAATCGGCAAAGGCCGCCTCGCCCATCAGCGTGCGCGTGGCGATCACCACCAGCAGCGCCGCGAACAGGCCCAGCGTCGCGGTCGTCTGGATCCAGCTTGTATAAAGGCCGCGCTTCCCCTGCGGCGCATGTTCCGCGACATAGGTCGCCGCGCCGCCATATTCGCCGCCCAGCGCGAGGCCCTGGAGCAGCCGCAGCCCGATCAGGATCATCGGCGCGGCGATGCCGATCTGGGCATAGCTCGGCAGCAGCCCGACGCAGAAGGTGGAAAGGCCCATGATCGCCATGGTGACGAGGAAAGTGTTCTTCCGACCGACCAGATCCCCGATCCGCCCGAAGACGAGCGCGCCGAACGGCCGTACCGCAAAGCCTGCCGCGAACACGGCCAGCGCGAAGATGAAGCCGGTGGTCTCGTTCACGCCCGAGAGGAAATGCGACGTGATGTACGCGACGAGCAGGCCGTACAGGTAAAAATCATACCATTCGAACACGGTGCCGAGCGAAGACGCCGCTATCACCAGCTTCTCGTTGCGCGTCGCACGGTGGTGCTTCGGCAGTTCCGCCTCTTCGGCCATCCTCTCGGTCCCCCTTATCATTGTTAGCGCTAACCAAGCACAGGCACCCCGATCGAGAAAGCCCCAATGCTTTCAATCTGAGCTTTAGGGGCCTAAAGCCGGGCTATGATCGATCGCTTCTTCCTCTCCCACCCGCGCAGCGTCGGCGAAAGCTATGCCGAGCATGCCACCACCGCGTCCCGATTCGGATTTTCGATGATCCTGGGCGGCGCAGCATGCGTAGTCCATGCGGTTTTCCCGGCCTTGTTCGTCCGCACCGCGAGCGACACGGTCAAAAAGCTCTACGGGCAGATGAAGGCGCGCCAGCCCAATTTCTCGCAGGAACGTCCGGCGTTTCAGCAGCCGGAATGGCAGATCGAGTACGAGATCTGATAGGGTGATCGAGCACGTCGCCATTATCGGCGCGGGCTTTTCGGGGACGCTGCAGGCGATCAACCTGCTCCGCCACGATGGCCCCCGCGCCACGCTGATCGAGCGCGCGCCGGTCGCGGGGCTGGGGCTTGCTTACGGCGCGGCGCATCCCAGCCATGTGCTCAATGTCCGCGCGGCAAACATGAGCGCGTTCCCGGACGATCCGTCGCATTTCGTGCGCTGGCTCGAGAGCCGCGGCGTGGCGGACGCAGCCACCGCTTTCATCCCGCGCGTTACCTATGGCGAATATCTGCGCGAATTGCTGGATGCGGCCCTCCGCGATCCTTCAGGACGGCTCAATCTGGTGCGCGGTGAGGTAGAGGATCTCGAATTCGCAGACGGCGTGCATGTGAGACTCACCGACAGGTCGATCCATGCCGACGCCGCCGTGCTCGCGGTGGGCAATCTCCCTCCGCACGATCCCCCCGGCCTCGATCCGGAAACGCTCTCCGCCACGCGCTACAAGGGCGATCCCTGGGATAGGAGCGTGCCCGAAGGCCTCGGCGATAAGGATACCGTTCTCATCATCGGCACCGGGCTCACGATGGTCGATGTCGTTCTTCTGCTCGATGCGCGCGGGTTCAAGGGGAAGATCATCGCCCTCTCCCGCCGAGGCCTCCTGCCCCGCAGCCATGCGCCTGCCAGCGCGTGGGAAAGGATTGGCGAGCGCCCGGGAAGCACGGCCTCCCGTCTATTAGGCAGCGTCCGCGCCCGGAGCGCCGCAATCGGCTGGCGCAACGCGGTCGATGAGCTGCGTCCCTTTACCCAGGCGATGTGGGGCAACGCGACCGAAGCAGAACGCGGCCGCTTCCTGCGCCATCTGCGCCCCTGGTGGGACGTCCACCGCCACCGGCTCGCGCCCGAAGTCCATGCCCGCCTGATGGCAGTTGTCGAGCGCGGCCAGCTTGAGGTGATCGCCGGCAAGACCATGGGCTTCGACGAGCAGGCAGACGGCATCCACGTCGCCTTTCGCCGCCGCGGTTCGGACGCGAGCGAAACCATGGTCGCCCAGCGCATCGTCAACTGCACCGGCCCGCTCGGCGACCTCGCCCGCACCGAGGAACCCCTGCTCCAGAAGCTCGCCGCGCGCGGCGTGATCCGCCCCGACGCGGCGCATCTGGGCATCGATGTCGACAATCAGGGCCAGACCATCGCCGCGGACGGATCGCCCAACGGCAACCTCTACGCACTCGGCCCGATGACCCGCGGCGCATTCTGGGAAATCGTCGCGGTGCCCGACATCCGCAACCAGACCTGGAGCGTCGCCCGCCGGCTCTCCAACGCGCATTGGGTGGGCGGCGAAGGGCTTTGACAGTCCGTCATCCCGACGAAAGCCGGGATGACGGAATATGGTATCATTTGACACTACATCTCCAAAGCTCTAGCCGGCCTCCACAATCTTGGAGCGTGCACCCATGACCGATCCGGCAAATCCCCTCGGCCTAAACGGCTTCGAGTTCGTCGAATTCACATCGCCCGATCCGCAGGCGATGGCCGCGCAGTTCGAGCAGATGGGCTTCGTCCCCACGCACCGGCATCCGAAAAAGAACATCACCCGCTACAAGCAGGGGCGCATCAACCTGATGCTCAACCGCGACGATGCGGGCCGCGTGGCCAAGTTCCGCGGCGAGCATGGCCCCTCGGCCAGCGCGATGGCGTTCCGCGTCGCCGATCCTGCCAAGGCGATGGAATGGGCCCTCGCCCACGGTGCCGAGCGCACCGAGGAAGACGACACCGTCATCATGGGCATTGGCGGCTCGTACCTGTATTTCATCCAGGACGGCGACGATCTCTACAAGGATTGGGCCCAATTCCCCGGCTGGCGCGAAGCCGAAGCCGCCAACAATGTCGGGCTCGACCTGCTCGACCACCTCACCCACAATGTCCGCCGCGGCCAGATGCGGGTGTGGAGCGCCTTCTACAAGGAGCTGTTCGGCTTCGAGGAGCAGAAGTATTTCGACATCAAGGGCCAGGCGACCGGGCTGTTCAGCCAGGCGATGATCGCCCCCGACAAGGCGATCCGCATCCCGCTGAACGAGAGCCAGGACGACAAGAGCCAGATCGAGGAATTCATCCGCGAATATCATGGCGAGGGCATCCAGCACCTCGCGCTGACCACCGCCGATATCTACGACACGGTCGAGCGGCTGCGCGCGCGCGGCGTGAAGCTGCAGGATACGATCGAGACCTATTATGAACTGGTGGACAAGCGCGTCCCCGGCCATGGCGAGGATCTTGAGCGCCTGCGCAAGAACCGCATCCTGATCGACGGCAATGTCGGCGACGAAGGCATCCTGCTCCAGATCTTCACCGAAAACATGTTCGGCCCGATCTTTTTCGAGATCATTCAGCGCAAGGGCAATGAAGGTTTCGGCAACGGCAATTTCCAGGCACTTTTTGAGTCGATCGAGCTCGATCAAATCCGTAGGGGTGTCATCAAGGTCGACGCCTAGCCGTCATCCCGGCGAAAGCCGGGATCTCGTGAGGCTAGCCGCGCGCTCCGCAACGGGAGATCCCGGCTTCCGCCGGGATGACGATTGGGAATACGAGTTGGAGAGGGGAGCCGGGAATAAACCCGGCCCAAACCGTAGGGGGATGAGGGGGATGCAGCTTCACAGCGCGCCTCCTCATCCAACTTTCCCCGCACAGACATGGGGAGCAGGAAGCGCCAGATGACCGATTATTTCCCCGGCTTCGGCAATCACGTCTCGACCGAGGCAGTTGCGGGCGCACTCCCGATCGGCCGCAATTCCCCCCAGCGCCCCGCCTTCGGCCTCTATGCCGAGCAACTCTCCGGCACCGCCTTCACCGCGCCGCGGCACGAGAATCGCCGTTCCTGGCTCTATCGCCTGCGGCCCAGCGCAGAGCATCCTCCGTTCACCCGCTACGAAGGCGCAGGGCGGTTCGCCCCCGGCACGGTGCAGGCACCCCTGCCCCCCAATCGCCTGCGCTGGGATCCGATCGCGGCCCCCGCCCCCGGCACCGATCTGATCGACGGCATCACGACGATGCTCGCCAATCGCGACCCCGCCGATCTGGAGGGCGTCGCCGTTCATCTCTATGCCGCCAATGCGAACATGGAGGCCCGCGCCTTCGTCAACGCCGATGGCGAACTGCTCTTCATCCCGCAGCAGGGCCGCCTGACCCTGCTCACCGAAATGGGCCGGATCGAGATCGCCCCGGGCCAGATCGCGCTGGTCCCGCGCGGCGTCAAATTCCGCGCGATCCTCCCCGATGGCGAAGCGCGCGGCTATCTCGCCGAAAACCATGGCAGTCTGTTCCGCCTCCCCGATCTCGGCCCGATCGGCGCCAACGGCCTCGCCAATCCCCGCGATTTCGAGACCCCCGCCGCATGGTTCGAAGATCGCGACGAACCCTTCGAGCTCGTCCAGAAATATCTCGGCTCGCTGTGGACCACCATGCTCGATCACAGCCCGCTCGATGTCGTCGCCTGGCACGGCAATCTTGGCCCCTGGCGCTATGATCTTGCCCGCTTCAACGCGATCAACACGGTCAGCTTCGATCATCCCGATCCCTCGATCTTCACCGTCCTGACCTCGCCCAGCGACGTGCCGGGCCGCGCCAATGCCGATTTCGTGATCTTCCCCCCGCGCTGGATGGTCGCCGAAGACACGTTCCGCCCGCCCTGGTTCCACCGCAACATCATGTCGGAAGCGATGGGACTCATCACCGGTGCCTATGATGCCAAGGCAGAAGGCTTCGCCCCTGGCGGGCTCAGCTTGCACAATTTGATGGCCGGCCACGGCCCTGACGTCGCAAGCTGGGAAGCCGCGTCCAACGCGGATCTGAAGCCCCACAAGCTCGACGGCACCATGGCCTTCATGGTGGAGACCTGCTGGCCCTACCGCCCCACCGCCTACGCGCTCGACCACGCCCAGCCCGATTACGACGCGGCATGGAGCGGATTCCCGAAGGCAAAGCTCCCATGAAACCCAGCAATCCTCTCCCGGAGGGAGAGGGGGACCAGCGCAGCTGGTGGAGAGGTATTCTCCACGAACGATGGTCCCGTATTCGTGGCAACTACCCCTCCACCGCTTCGCGGTCCCCCTCCCCCTCCGGGGGAGGAATTTGATGTCGGAACGCCTCACCGCCACGCCCCCCGGCGTCACCCTCGGCCCCTTCATGCTCATCCCGGACAACGCCGCCCGCAACTTCGTCCTCGAAATGCGCGCCGGTCGCTTCCACGGCTTCGTCGTGCGCAAGGGCGAAACCGTCCACGGCTATGTCGATCGCTGCGCGCATATGGCGCTGCCGCTCACCCAGACGCTCGACGACTATCTCACCCCCGATGGCGCCCTCATCCAGTGCAGCTGGCACGGTGCGCTCTATCGGATCGACGACGGTGCCTGTGTCGGCGGCCCGTGCGTCGGCGCGAAACTAACCCCTTGGCCAGTCGCGGTGATCGACGGCATGATCGTCACCGCTTGAGAGGAACTATGATGGACGGCACTCTGGATTTCGGCATCGGCGAAACCGCGGAGATGATCCGCGACACCACTGCCCGCTTCGCCAAGGAGCGGATCGAGCCGCTCGCCGCGAAGATCGACGCCGAGGACTGGTTCCCGCGCGATCTCTGGCCCGCCATGGGCGAGCTGGGCCTGCACGGGATCACCGTGGAAGAGGAGTTTGGCGGCCTCGGCCTCGGCTATCTCGAGCATGTCATCGCCTGCGAGGAAGTCAGCCGTGCCTCGGCATCGATCGGTCTCAGCTACGGCGCGCACTCCAACCTGTGCGTCAATCAGATCCGCCGCTGGGCGTCGCCGGAGCAAAAGGCGAAGTATTTGCCCAAGCTCGTCTCGGGCGAGCATGTCGGCAGCCTGGCCATGTCCGAAGCCGGTGCCGGCTCCGATGTTGTCAGCATGAAGCTGCGCGCCGAGCATAAGGGCGACCGCTTCATCCTGAACGGCACGAAATTCTGGATCACCAACGCGGCCTATGCCGACACGCTCGTCGTCTATGCCAAGACCGGCGAAGGCTCGCGCGGGATCACCACCTTCCTGATCGAGAAGGACATGCCCGGCTTCTCGATCGGCCAGAAGATCGACAAGATGGGCATGCGCGGCTCGCCCACGGCGGAGCTGGTCTTCAATGATTGCGAAGTGCCCGAAGAGAATGTCATGGGCCCGCTCAATGGCGGCGTCGGCGTGCTGATGTCGGGGCTGGATTATGAGCGCACCGTGCTGGCCGGCATCCAGCTCGGCATCATGCAGGCCTGTCTCGACGTGGTCCTGCCCTATATCCGCGAGCGCAAGCAGTTCGGAAAGCCGATCGGCACCTTCCAGTTGATGCAGGCCAAGGTGGCGGACATGTACGTCGCGCTCAATTCTGCCCGTGCCTATGTCTATACCGTCGCCAAGAATTGCGACGCGGGCAACACCACCCGGTTCGACGCCGCTGGCGCGATCCTGCTCGCCTCCGAAAACGCCGTCCGCGTCTCGCTCGAAGCAATCCAGGCGCTGGGCGGCGCCGGCTATACCAAGGATTGGCCCGTCGAGCGCTTCGCCCGCGACGCCAAGCTGCTCGATATCGGCGCGGGAACCAACGAAATCCGCCGCATGCTCATCGGTCGCGAACTGATCGGCGGCTAGGAATTCCCTCCCCCGTCGGGAGAGGGAGGGAGCGCCGAAGGCGCGGAAGGGTGAGGGTGAACAGCCCGATCGCCCTCACCCCTACGCCGCGTTGCGGCTCCTCCCCTCTCCCATCGGGAGAGGGGAAACAGGATCACCAGATCTTCACGCGCTTCTCGGGCGCAAGGTACAGTTTCTCACCCGCTTGCACCCCGAACGCCGGATACCAGGCATCCAGGTTGCGTACCGTCATTGCCCGCCAGCGCGCCGGGGCATGGCCGTCCGTCGCCACGCGCGCGCGGAGCTGCTGTTCGCGCGCCTTCTCTCGCCATGCCTGGGCAAAGGCGAGGAAGAAGCGCTGGTCGCCGGTCAGCCCGCCGATCACCGGCGCTTCCTTGCCATTCAACGAAGCGTGATACGCGTCATAGGCGGCGGCGAGCCCCGCCACGTCGGCGATATTCTCGCTCAGCTCCAGCTTGCCGTTCAGATGCAGCCCCGGCAACGCTTCATAGGCGTCATATTGCGCGATCAGCGCCGCGCCCTGCTTCTTGAAGTGCGCCAGATCCTCGGCGGTCCACCAGTTGCGCAGCCGCCCCGCGCTGTCGAAGGTCGAACCGAGATCGTCGAAGCTGTGGCTGATCTCATGCCCGATCACCGCGCCGATCGAGCCGTAATTGGACGCAGCGTCCGCAGACGGGTCATAGAAGGGCGCCTGCAGGATCGCCGCCGGGAAGTTGAGCGCGTTCTGCAGGGGCAGGTTCACTGCGTTCACCGTCTGCGGCGTCATCCACCATTCGCCCTTGTCCGGCACCTTGCCCAGTTTGGCGAGCTGGTGGCGGGTCTCGGCCTGTTCGGCGCGGCGCAGATTGCCCACGGGATCGTCGGCCTTCACTTCCAGTGACGAATAATCGCGCCATTTCTCGGGATAGCCGACGCCAACCTGCATCGTCTCGATCTTCTTGCGCGCTTCGGCCTTCGTCCCGTCAGACATCCAGCTGAGCGCCGCTACGCGCTTGTCGAACGCCGCCCTGATGCCTGCCACCATGTTCTGCACATCGGTCTTGGACGTCGCCGGGAAATAGTCCTTCACGTAAAGCTTGCCCACTGCGTCGCCCAGCCAGGCATTGACGTTGGCGATCGCCCGCTTGTCGCGCGGACGTGCCTTTTGCTGACCGCTCAGTTCCTTCGAGAAGAAATCGAACCGTGCCTGATCGAATGCCGCGGGCAACACCGCGGTCACCTGGTTGATGCTGTGAAACGCCAGCCAGTCCTTCCACGCCTCGATCGGTTCCTTGGCCACGAGCTGCGCCAGCTTCACCGTGGTCGCGGGATGCCAGACAATGAAGTCCCGCTGGTTGCCCAGCCCCGCCGCGCTCCAGAACGCATCCCAATCGATGCCCGGCGCCTTTTTGGCGAAATCGGCCTTGGTCCAGGGATTGTTCGCCTTGTGCGAGTCCTGGGTGGTGACATTGTCGGTGTGCGCCTGCGCGATCTTGGTCTCCAGGTCGAACACGCGCTTCGCCCGCGCCCCCGGATCGCTCTGCTTCGCGAGCGTGAAGATCTGGGTGATATAGGCCTGATACTTGGTACGCAGCCCGGCCATCTGCGCGTCGCCCGAGAGGTAATAATCTCGGTCCGGCAGGCCCAGCCCGCCCTGTAGCACATAGGGAACGTTTGTGTCCGGCTTGTCGAACGACTGGCTGACGAACAGGCCGAACAGGTTTTCGGTATTGTAGTTGGTGGCGTTGAGCGGGTCGACATCCACCCGGATATTCCCGCCAAGCACGGTCGAAAGCGCCTTCGCATCGGCAATCGCGGCGTAGCGGCTCATCTCTTCGGCCAGCGGCGTCAGCCCTCGCGCTTCGATCCCCGCCGTGTCGGCAAAGGCGGTGTACCAGTCGGCGATGCGGCGCGTGTCGGTGCCGGCCGCCGCATTGGCCTTCACCGCCGCGTCGATGATCGCGGCATTGTTCGCCTCTGCCTTGTTGAAGATCTCCAGGAACGCGCCGACGCTCGACCGGTCCGCCGGAATCTCGGTCTTCGAGCGCCACCCGCCATTGGCATATTCATCGAAATCGTCGCCCGGCTTCACGCTCTTGTTCAGCCCGTCGAGATCGACGCCGATCCCCGTTCCGGCGGCGGCAGTGGTCCCTGCGCCACCCGGCGCGGAGGGTGTGCAGGCAGTGGTCGCGAGCAGGGCCGCGAGCAGAATGGAATGCGTCTTCACCGGGAACTCCGATTTGCTGTGATAGCACCCTGCTACACCCAGAAATTGGCCTGCGCCAGCACCTTCCAATTGTGTATCTGCACGTGTAGGCAAGGCAAAACTAGGTCAGGAAGGATGCCCTATTATGAGCGCCCCGGTGCTCGACACCAAGGTCTCCGCCGATAGCGAGGTCTTCCGCGCCAATGCTGCGCACAATCGCGCGCTGGCCGATCGCCTCCGCGCCGATGTGGCACAGGCAGCGCTGGGCGGTTCGCAGGCCTCGCGCGAGCGCCACGAAGCGCGCGGCAAGCTCCTCCCGCGCGATCGCGTCGAGCGCCTGCTCGATCCCGGCAGCCCCTTCCTCGAAATCGGCCAGCTCGCCGCCTGCGATATGTATGACGGCGAAGTCCCCGGCGCGGGGCTGATCGCCGGCATCGGCCGCGTCTCGGGCCGCATGGTGATGATCGTCTGCAACGATGCGACGGTGAAGGGCGGCACTTACTACCCGATGACGGTCAAGAAGCATCTCCGCGCGCAGGAGATCGCCGAGGCCAATCGCCTGCCCTGCATCTATTTGGTCGACAGCGGGGGCGCGAACTTGCCCCATCAGGCCGAAGTCTTCCCCGATCGCGATCATTTCGGCCGCATCTTCTTCAATCAGGCGAACATGTCCGCCAAGGGCATCCCCCAGATCGCCTGCGTCATGGGTAGCTGCACCGCGGGCGGCGCCTATGTCCCCGCCATGTCCGACGAGACCGTGATCGTCCGCGAACAGGGCACGATTTTCCTCGCCGGCCCGCCGCTCGTCAAAGCCGCGACCGGTGAGGAGATCAGCGCCGAGGATCTGGGCGGCGGCGATCTCCACGCCCGCCGCTCGGGCGTCGTCGATCACCTCGCCGAGAATGACGAGCACGCGCTCCAGATCGTCCGCGACATCGTCAGCCACCTCCCCGCCGACGCCACGCCCGACGTAAAGCTGCTCGATCCCCGCGCCCCCAAATATGCCGCCGAGGAGTTGTACGGCATCATCCCCCAGGACGTCCGCGCCCCCTATGACGTCCACGAAGTCATCGCGCGCCTGGTGGACGGCAGCGAGTTTCACGAGTTCAAGGCGCTTTACGGCACCAGCCTCGTGTGCGGCTTCGCACACATCTGGGGCATGCCCGTCGGCATCATCGCCAATAACGGCATCCTGTTCAGCGAAAGCGCCCAGAAAGGCGCGCATTTCATCGAGCTCGCCTGCCAGCGCCGTGTGCCCCTGCTGTTCCTCCAGAACATCTCGGGCTTCATGGTCGGCGGCAAATATGAGGCAGAGGGCATCGCCAAGCACGGCGCCAAGCTCGTCACCGCCGTCGCCACCGCCACCGTGCCCAAGATCACCGTGCTAGTGGGCGGCAGCTTCGGCGCCGGCAATTATGGCATGTGCGGCCGCGCCTACAGCCCGCGCTTCCTGTTCAGCTGGCCCAACTCGCGCATCTCGGTGATGGGCGGCGAACAGGCCGCCTCCGTCCTCGCCACCGTCCACCGCGATGCCGACAAATGGAGCGCGCAAGAAGCCGAAGCCTTCAAGGCCCCGATCCGCCAGAAATACGAGGACGAAGGCAATCCCTGGCACGCCACCGCCCGCCTCTGGGACGACGGCATCATCGACCCCGCCCAGACCCGAGATGTTCTCGGCCTGGCGCTTGCCGCCACCCTCAACGCACCCATCCCCGAACGCCCGGCGTTCGGCGTGTTCCGGATGTGATGGGAGGCGAAGCGCCTCTTAATCCTCCCCGGAACGGGGAGGGGGACCGCCCGGCAAAGCCGGGTGGTGGAGGGGCTGGTCGCACCCTCACCGGGCCAATGCAGACCGTCACCCGCGCACGCCACCTCCGCCGGGACATGACGCTCCCCGAAGTTCTGCTCTGGGGCGAACTTCGAGGCGGCAAGACGGGATTGAAGTTCCGCCGCCAGCACCCCGCCGGGCCTTACATCCTCGACTTCTATTGCGCCTCCGTCCGCCTGGCAGTCGAAGTCGACGGCGAGGTGCATGCCTCGCCCGACCAGCTGGATCATGATCGCCGCCGGGATGCATGGCTCGCCTCTCGCCATGTACATATACTGCGTATCCCGGCCCGCACGATCCTGAACGATCTGGCAAACGCACTTGCCGGAATAGTGGCTTTCGCTTTGCCTCACCAGCCCCTCCACCGTCCTCCGGACGGTCCCCCTCCCCGTTCCGGGGAGGAATGAAAGGCCACCCATGCGACATCTCCTCCTCCCCCTCGCCCTGCTCGCCCCGCTCCCCGCGCTCGCGCAAACCACAACGACGCAGAGGCTCCCGCCCGCCAATCCGCTCCCCTATGAGGATGCGGAGGCCGCCGCAGTGCTCGCCCCGATCAACGCGATCTTCGCGGCGCTCGAAACCGGCGACAAAGCCGCCCTGCTCGCCCAGGTCTATCCCGATGGCCGCGTCACGGCGGTGGGCGATGGCAAGGTACGCCAGTTCAGCTTTACCCAGTTCGCTGAGGGCGTCCGCCCCGAACGCGCCTTCAAGGAGCGCATCTGGAACCCCGCGATCGAGGTGGACGGCGATATCGCGATGGTCTGGGCACCCTATGACGTGCATGTCGCCGGCAAGATCGCCAATTGCGGCATCGATCATTTCGATCTGATCCGCGAAGGCGGCAGTTGGAAGATCATGAACGTCACCTTCTCGTCGCGCACCACGGGCTGCACCGCGCAATGACCGCGCACGATTGAAAGGAACCCCGATGCGCCGCCTCCTCCTCCCGCTCGCTCTCTTCGCCCCGCTCCCCGCAGTGGCGCAGGCCACGACCACACAGAAGCTGCCCCCCGCCAATCCCCTCCCCTATGAGGATGACGATGCGGCCGCCGTGCTTGCGCCGATCAACGCGCTGCTCGCATCCTTCGCGGTCGGCGATGCAGAGGCGATGCTGCGCGTGGTCTATCCACATGGCCGCACCACCGGCGTCGGCCCGCTCGCTGCCGGACAGGCCTCGCAGGTCCGCCATCTCAGCTGGGCCGAATATTCCAGGACGATCCGGCCCGAGGACGTCTTCGTCGAGAAGATCACCACCCCCGCGATCGAGGTTGATGGCGATATCGCCATGGTCTGGGCGCCCTATACCGTCTCGGTCGCGGGCAAGGTCACCAATTGCGGGATCAATCACTTCGATCTGGTCCGCGAAAACGGCACGTGGAAGGTGCTGAACACCACCTACACGATGCGCTACACCGGCTGCCCCGGTCAGTGAGCATGCGCGATCGCCTCTATCTGCTTGCCTCCGAATTCCCGGACGCCGCGCTTCCGGGCCGCGCCTTCTATTGCAAGGACTGCATCACCGTGGAGGGGCTGCTCGCGGCCTTCCCGGATCGCGCGGCCAATCTAGAGGTGATCCGCCTGCCCTATCCCCGCCCCCGCGCCGAGATTGTCGCGCTGCTGGGTGAGGAGAACCAGAACCTGCCCTGCCTCGTCTTCGCAGAAGGCGGGTTCGCCAATGAGATCGAAGCGCTGCTTGCCGCGCTCCACACCCGCCACGGCTTTCCGGAACGCCATCCATGATCCAGTCCCTGCTCATCGCCAATCGCGGCGAGATCGCCTGTCGCATCATCCGCACCGCGCGCGAGATGGGCGTCCGTACGGTCGCCGTCTTCTCCGATGCCGACGCAGAAGCGCTCCACGTCCGGCTGGCCGATGAGGCCGTGCATATTGGCCCCTCTCCGGCGCGCGAATCTTACCTTGTCGGCGATCGCATCATCGCCGCAGCAAAAGCCACCGGCGCGGCAGCAATCCACCCCGGCTACGGCTTCCTCTCGGAGAATGCCGACTTCGCGCAGGCGGTGCTGGACGCCGGGCTGATCTGGGTCGGCCCCAAGCCGGAGAGCATCCGCGCGATGGGTCTCAAGGATGCAGCAAAAGCCCGGATGATCGCCGCGGGCGTGCCCGTCACTCCCGGCTATCTGGGGGAAGACCAGTCGCCCGCACGGCTCCAGGCCGAAGCCGATGCCATCGGCTATCCCGTGCTGATCAAGGCGGTGGCCGGCGGCGGCGGCAAGGGCATGCGCCGCGTCGATGCTGCGCAGCAATTCGGCGAGATGCTGCAATCCTGCCAGCGCGAAGCCGCCAGCTCGTTCGGCGACGATCGCGTGCTGCTGGAGAAATACATCCTCTCCCCGCGCCACATCGAAGTGCAGGTCTTCGGCGACACCCACGGCAATGTCGTCCACCTGTTCGAGCGGGACTGCTCACTCCAGCGCCGCCACCAGAAGGTGATCGAGGAAGCCCCCGCCCCCGGCATGGACGAAGCGACCCGGGAGGCGATCTGTGCTGCGGCGGTTCGCGCAGCAAAGGCAGTCGATTATGTCGGCGCTGGTACGATCGAGTTCATCGCGGACGCCAGCGAAGGCCTGCGCGCAGATCGCATCTGGTTCATGGAAATGAACACCCGGCTGCAGGTCGAGCATCCGGTCACCGAAGAGATTACCGGCCAGGATCTCGTCGAATGGCAGCTCCGCGTAGCGTCGGGCGAGCCGCTTCCTTGCACGCAGGACGAACTGAGCATTCAGGGTTGGGCGATGGAGGCCCGCCTCTATGCCGAGGATCCCGCCGCCGGCTTCCTCCCCTCGATCGGCCCGCTCACCGCCTTCGATCTCAACGATTCGATGATCCGCTGCGATACCGGCGTCGAGGAAGGCGGCGAAGTCTCGCCCTTTTACGATCCGATGATTGCCAAGCTCATCGCCTATGGTTCGGAGCGCGACGCCGTGATCGAACGGCTTAGCGACGCATTGCTGCGCAGCGTGGTCTGGCCGGTAAAGACCAACGGCGCCTTCCTGGTCAAGCTGCTCGCCGATCCGGACTTCATCGCGGGGAAAATGGATACCGGGCTGATCGATCGGCGCGGCGACGCGCTGATGCCCCCGCGCATCCCCACCGAGGAGACGCTGCGCGGTGCCGCATGGCGGCTGATGGAGGAAGCGCCGGAGCGCCGCCCCGACCTGCCCGGCTTCCGCCTCAACGCATCCGTCCGCCGCACCGCCGTGCTCGATGTCGATGGCACCCGTGCGCCCGTCGACTTCACCGAGGATGGCGAGCGCTGGTTCATGGAAGTCCATGACGGTCGCGTCCGCGTCACCGAAAACGGCCAGACCTTCTCGATCGGTTTCGCCCGCTTCGATGGCAAGGCCGGCGCGTCCGCCGGCGACGGCGCGATCCTCGCCCCCATGCCCGGCCGCGTCACCGCCGTCGATGTCGCGGCGGGCGATACGGTGACCAAGGGCCAGCGCCTCGTCACGCTGGAGGCGATGAAGATGGAACACGGCATGACCGCCCCGTTCGACGGCGTGGTCGCGGAGCTGAACGCCACCGCCGACACCCAGGTGACCGAAGGCACGCTGCTGGTAAAGATCGAGAAGCGCGAACCCTAAGCGCCCTCACCCTTCCCACCGCCTGCGGCGGCGGGCCCCTTCCCTCTCCCATCGGGAGAGGGAGGGAGGCGCGAAGCGCCGGAAGGGTGAGGGTGATGTAATGAGGACAAGAATATGCCCGGGAAATTCTACGACGAATGGCAGATCGGCGATCGCATCGAGCATGACCTGCGCCGCACGGTCACCGAGACCGACAATCTGCTGTTCAGCACCATGACCCACAATGCCCAGCCGCTTCACATCGACGCGGAAGCTGCCCGCGCGTCCGAGTTCGGCCAGATCCTCGTCAACGGCACCTTCACCTTCAGCCTGATGGTCGGGATCACCGTGGGAGACACCACTGCGGGCACGCTCGTCGCCAATCTCGGCTATGACAAATTGGTGATGCCCAACCCGGTCTTCATCGGCGACACGCTGCGCGCCTCGACCGAAGTGCTCGACATGCGCCCCAGCAAGTCGCGCCCCGGCCAGGGCATCGTCACCTGGCGCCATCAGATGCACAACCAGCGCGGCGAGCTGGTCTGCGAATGCCTCCGCTCGGCCCTCCTAAAATCAGGCCCGGCCTGATCCCCCGTTTCCGTCATCCCCGCGAAAGCGGGGATCCAGAGCCAATCAGCGAACCGCCAGTAAACTCTGGGTCCCCGCTTTCGCGGGGATGGCGATCAGAGGTACCTACCCCTCACGCCGCCCGCACAGCCCCCGGCTCGGGATTGGAGAACTCCATCTCCTCGTCGATCCCGCCAAACTTCAGCGCCATGATGTCGCGCGTATAGTTCTGGTTGAGCCGCCACGGCTTGCGCGTCCCCTGTCGCGGGAATTTCGCCATCGCGCGCTGGACATAGCCAGAGGTGAAATCGAGGAACGGCATCGGCTCCACCGGTGCGGCCACCCGCGGGGTCACCTGACGCAGCCTACGCTTGCCCATCGCGTTGAGTAGCCGGGTCACATAGGCTGCGGTCAGGTCCGATTTCAGCGTCCAGCTTGCATTCGTATATCCGAACGAGATCGCCATATTCGGCACGTCGGAGAACATCATGCCCTTGTACATGGTGTGCTCGGCCCAGATGATCGGCTTGCCATCCACCGCGAACGGCACGTCGCTCATCAGTTGCAGCTCCAGCCCCGTCGCGGTGACGATGATGTCGGCTTCCAGTTCCTTGCCCGAAGCCAGCTTGATCCCCGCCGGAGTGAAACGCTCGATCGTGCCGGTCTCCACATCGGCCTTTCCGCTGCGCAGCGCCGCGAACAGATCGGAATCGGGCACCAGGCACAGCCTTTGGTCCCACGGATTATAGCTCGGCGTGAAATGGGTGCCCACATCGTGATCGGGCAGCTCCTCGCGGACCATGTTGATGATCCGCTCCTTGAACTTCTCCGGCTTCTTCCGCGCGATCCGGAAGAAGAATTGCTGGAGCAGCACGTTGCGCCAGCGCACCACGCCGTACGCCGCCTTGGCCGGCAGCACCTTGCGCAGCCAGTTTGCGAAGCGGTCTTCGGCGGGCCGCGAGACGATATAGGTCGGCGAACGCTGCAGCATCGTCACGTGCGCCGCCGCCTTCGCCATTTCGGGCACCAAAGTCACCGCCGTCGCGCCGCTGCCGATCACCACCACGCGCTTGCCCGCATAGTCGATATCGGGCGTCCAGAATTGCGGATGGACGATCCGCCCCCCAAAATCGGCCGCGCCCGCGAATTCCGGCGCGAACCCCTGCGCGTAATTATAATAGCCGGTACACATGAACAGGAACGCGCAGGTGAAGCGCACTTCCTCACCGCCTTTGTCCACCGTGATCGTCCAGCGCGCCTCGGCGGTCGACCATTCGGCGCGGGTCAGCCGGTGCGAATAGCGGATATGCTTGTCGATGCCGAACTCACGCACCGTCTCTTCCAGATAGCGCAGGATCGAGGGGCCATCCGCGATCGCCTTCGCCTCGGTCCATGGCTTGAACGAGAAGCCAAGCGTGTACATGTCGCTATCGGATCGGATGCCGGGATAGCGGAACAGGTCCCAGGTTCCCCCCATCCGCTCGCGTCCCTCAAGCACGAGATAGCTGCGGTCGGGCGAGCGGTCCTGGAGGTGCCACGCCGCACCCACGCCGGAAATACCGGCGCCCACCACGATCACGTCGAAATGCTCGGTCATCACGGCCTCCCTCCACTTTACTTACATCGCGGTAAGTAAAGCCGCCAGCCCTCAATAGTCCTTCGAATAGCGGAGGGAAGCGCTCGAACCACCAAAGGAGCCCGTCTGCGACAGGATCGAGAGCGTACGGCTGAGCGATATCTCCAGCTGGGTCGCGGTGAAGCCGCGCGCGTCGGTGATGATCTCGATATAGATGTTGTTGGTGATGTACTTGCCCGCCGCCAGCGCGGTGCCGCGCCCGCTCACATCGTCCGCGCCCAGGATCCGCAGCCGGTCGATCCCCGTCGCCGATTTTAGCTTGCCGAGCGGATTGAGCCCCCCGCCTGTCCCGCGCAGCGAGTTGAGCGCGGCGGCAAGCTGGATCGCCTCGGTGGCGGAAAGGTTGGTCACGTTGGTCCCGAAGAACAGCCGCGACAGCACCTCTTCCTGCGGCAGGCTCGGTGTAGAGGTGAAGATGATGCGCGGAGCCTGCGCGGTGCCGCTCACGTTCAGGATCGCGGTCACGCCCTCGGCGGTGGTGTCCGCCACCAGATCGATCGTCGGGTTGTAGTATTTCCCACCCGCAAAGCGGATCGTGCCCCGGCTGATGTCAAAGCGGCGGCTGGCAAAGCTATAGGTGCCGCGCACGATTTCCATCGTCCCGCGCACGTCTGGCTCGGCAGAAGTGCCCCCGATCACGATGTTCGCGCGCCACTCCGATTCCAGCCCCATCCCGGATACGAAGAGCTGGTTGTCGGCCCGGATTCTCAGCGACAAATCGAAGATCCCGGCAAAGCCCGGCTTGGGCTGCGGACGGGTGCCGTCGGGGTTCTGCTCACTCTTGCGGCGAACGCCGGTCAGCTCCGCCACCTCGGCAGCGCCCTGGCGGATAATCTCATATTTCGCCTCGGGGATGGTCAGGCGCCCCTCGATCTTGGCTACGCCCGGGGCCTTGGTCAGTGTGATGTTGCCCGTCGCAGTCGCCCCCAGCGAATCGCTGCGGGCGAGCCGCGCATTCTTGAGCTCGGCGCTCAGCGAGATCGGATAGTCCGCCGCTTGCGACAGCCCCACCTTGCCGCTGGCGCTCACGCTCCCCTCGCCGGCCGTTGCGGTCAGCGTATCGAGAATGAACTCGTCGTTCGAGAAGCGGCCGTCGATCTTCATGTTGGTCAACCGCGTGCCATATGTCTCATTCTCGTAAGTGAGCGCATTGGCGCGGACCACGCCGTTGAGCATCGGCTCGCGCACCCGCCCGGAAAAGTCTGCGGCGATGCCGATGGGTCCGTCCAGATGCTGGTCCGAAAGGCCCGCCAGCGAGAAGGGCACGGCGGCGGGTCCATTGTAGCGGATCCCACCGGCGAGCGGAGCGGCCAGCATCCGCGTGGTCCACGGCCCCGCCTCGGGCCCCAGCGGGCTCAGCGTCGCGACAACGCGCCCGATCGTAGCGCCGCCGCGCTTGATCAGCGCACGCAGGTCTCCGCCATCGGGCAGCAGCTTGCCGACCACGCTGATATCGACCGGCGTGGAGACGCTGGCCAGCCCTGTGCGGGTGAAGTTCTTGAGCTCCAGCCGCGCATCCGCGCTTGGGAAGGCGCTCGGCGTCGCCTGCGCGAAATCGAGGCTGCCGGTCGCCGCGCCATCGATGCCGATTCCCGGCATGAGAAGGTTGAGCAGCGCCAGATCCAGGCTGTCCAGCCGGGCGCGCAGGACCAGCCCGTCGCCATAGCTGCCCGCCAGCCGCACGCTGCCCTTGTCGAAATCCAGCTTGGCGGGGAGCAGGGTGTAGGTATCCCCCCGGATCGCGATACGCGCCGGATCGACCGTCTTGAAGTTCACGCCGCTCGCTCGCCCTTGCAGCGCCACCAGCCATTGCTCCGGAGAAAGCCGCGCATTGGCACCAATCTGGAAGGGCACGCCCGACGAGCCATTGGCAAACATCTGGGCGGAGCCGCTGCCGCCGCGATAGTCGACTTTTACCCGCCCGGCCTTGACCGTAACGGCCGTGCCATAGCGCAGGTTCGCGACCTGGGCGTCGGCGGTGATTTCGGGCGTGTCGGCCAGCACGATGCTGGCCGTGATGAGCGCCCGGCCGATGGTCAGCCCCGCTTCCCCCGGGATCGCCGCGTTCAGCGCCCTGGCATCCAGATCGGCGCGTTGCAGCTTGCCCTGCGCCGACAGGATCGCGGTACCGTTCACGCCCGACCCCTCGAACCTCAGCGTTCCATCGAATGGGCCGGCCGCTGTCTGAATCAGCTTACCGCTCACATCCATCCCGGCAAATCGCCCCTTCCGGACGTCGATCGCCATCTGCGTGCCGGTTTGCACCAGCACGTCGGCGCTGAACGGTCCGTAATCGGTGCCGCCCGTCGCGGTCACGGCATAGGCATCGCCCTCGCCGCGCACCTTCGCCGTCAGGTCCGCCAGCCCGATGCCCAGCCCGGGCCGCGATGCCTTCAGCAATATCTCGGGCGCGTCCAGCGTACCCGTCACCCGCGCCGTCAGCGGGCCATAGCTGTTGGACACCGCATCCATGTCGAGCAGGATCGGTCCCGCCGGATCATATCGCCCCGATCCGCGCGTGATGCGCAATTCGGGTGCCTTCATCCGCACGTCCGTGATGGTCACGATGCCGCGGGGATCGAGCGACAGGCGCGCCGACGCCACGGCATTGCCGCCCAGGAACTCGCGCGCGCCGTCGTTGAATATCCGCCGCGTCTCGCCCGCAATCTGCCCGCGAATTCCCCAGCCGCCGCCCGGCGCGGCGAACAATTGCGCGTCGGTACGCAGATTGACCACGCCAACGCCGTCAATCTGATAGTCGTTGACCCGGCCTTTCAGCGCGCCGGTATAGCGCCCGGTGCTCATGTCTGCGGCAAGGATCGCGGTCGCATCGATCCGGTCCGAGCGCAGCTTGAGATTGTCGGAAAGGATCTGGCTCCCCGAAATCGCCAGGTCGCCATTGACGGTCAAATTGGTCACTAGCCCGCCCGCAGCGGCGTTCAGGCCCGTCACCCGGGCTGCCCTGGCCTTTACCGGCACCAGGATGCGATTTGCATCCACACGTGCCCGACCCTCGGCGTAAAGCTGCTCCACGCCGGTCTCGCCAAATGCAAGCGAGGCGGCGGAAATCTTGTAGTCCACTACCGGTGCATTGAAGGGGCCATTGAGCGCGAGGCCGACCCGCACTGATCGACCGCGCAGATTGGGCGCGATCGCGCCGGGCGTCAGCAGCAGTGCGTCGACGTTCAGATTGCCGAACCGGTTCTGTCCCAGATCGACGATGCCCTTGGCTTCGACAGCCAGCGCCGAAGAGCGCAGCTTGAGCACGCCGTCCGCCGCGCGGTTCGCCCATTTGGCATCAAGGTCCAGGTCGAGCCGGGGCGAAGCCAGCCGCTCTACCGGCCCCTTCATATATAGCCCCGGATTGGTCGGCCCACGCACCTGGAAGCGTCCTTCCTTCGCGGTGATCGTCAGGTCGGCCAGCGACTGGCCGCCCAGCGTTCCCACCGCTTTGCCCTGCCAGCTCGCCCAATCGCCCTTCCCGTCGACATTCACGGCCAGCGGAGCGTCGAAGCCCGCCAACCCAGCGATCAGTCCGTTGGCCGGGCCGTCGAGTTTCAGACCCAGATCGAACCGGTTCTTGTCCGGCACCGCTTCCAGCCGCAGCGTCAGCGTGTCTCCGCCCGCCATGCCCGGTGTCGCGATTGTCCCTGCATCCGCCACGATCTGCGCAAGCCCGCCTGCGATATGCGCGCTGCCGGAAAGCCGCGCGAGATGTCGCCGGCCGGCAACGGCAGGCGCAATGTCGATCCGCGCCACATCGATCTTGCCGATGTCGATATCGATATCGGGAAGCAACGGCGCGTTGGGATCGCCCGAAGCGGTGAGCGCCGGAAGCCGCGCGAGCTTGATCTCAGGGCTGGCCAGGCTGCGCACATCCAGGTGATTGCGCAGATAGCTGAACGGTCGCCAATCGACGCGCAATTCCTGCGCCGTCGCGAAAACGCCCTGCGTGTCGCGCACTTCTACCCCGCGCAGCACCATCGCGCCGTACAGCGACCCTTCGATGCGCTGCACCCGGAAATTGAGGCCGGAGGCGAGCGTGAAATTATTGACCTGCTTTACTACGAAGTCACGGCCGGGCTGAGTGTTGAGCAGCAAGACCGCCGCCACGAGCAACAGCACCAGCGCCCCCAGCCCGGCTGCGGCCCATAATGCGATCCGCCGCCCCAGCGGCTTTCGCACGACTACCGCCGTTTCCGGTGCATCCTCCACCATCAGAATGCCTGGCCGATCGAGATGTAGAGCGAAATTTTGGATTCGCCCCGCTGCCGCTTGATCGGCGTAGCCACATCCACGCGGATCGGACCGAAATTGGTATAGAGTCGCCCGCCTATGCCCGCACCGAAGCGCATATTGCGGCCCGTCGGATAAATCCCCTCATAGACCTGTCCCGCATCGATAAACGGCACGATCCCGAGGTCACCAAAGCGATAGCGCGCCTCGATCGCGAACTCGTTGAAACTTCTGCCGCCCACCGGCCGGCCATCGGGACTTCGCGGTCCAAGCTCCTGATAGCCGAAGCCGCGCACCGATCCGCCGCCCCCGGCGTAATAACGCCGCGAGGGGGGAAGATCGTCTCGCGCGATGCCCATGATCGATCCAACCCGCGCCCGCCCGGCGAGCACGATGCTGCTCGACAACGGCTGGTAATAGGTTCCCTCCAGCATCAGCCGCGCATAGGGCCGCGCCGCGCCGCGCACGGACGTTTCCGGGCTGCCGTTGAACTTGATCCGGTATCCCCGCGTGGGATTGAGCAGATTGTCGGATCGGTCATAGCCGACAAATCCGGGCAGCGCTGCGATCAGCCAGGTGCCACGATCCCGCTTGGCGCGGCTATAATTGAAGCGGTCCTCGTTCGATCCGACGATCTCTGCGCCATAGAAATAGGTCCAGCGCTTCTGCCAGATCGGCGTTGAATCGCGCGACCAGCGGATGGCAAGCGTGCCCGTATAGGACTCGTATGCATCATAATTCTGGTGGTTGAGTGACAGGCTCGTCTGGAACGTGCGATCGCGTTGCCCGGCATTGGATCGGCGGAATGCGGCAGATGCGCGCTGTTCCTGCGTACCCACGACGCCGCTCAGAATCACGGCACCTTCGGGCGGGAAGAGATTGCGGTGGGTCCAGCTTCCTTCCAGCCGGATGCCCTGCCCCGTCGAATAGCCCGCTTCGCCCGCCAGGGTGCGCGCAGGCCCGGCCGCCTGGCGGACCAGAATGTTGACCACCTCCGTGCCGTCGGGTCCGGGCTCACCGGTCCTTACCGGCTCGACAGAAACGGTCGAGAACAGGCTGGTCGCGATCAGCGCGTCGCGTAGATCATCGGTCGCGCGCACGTCATAAATGGCGCCTGATTTGTAGCGGCGCAGCATATTGATGTGCTCCGCGCTCAGGGCCTGCCGTCGCCCTTGCGTAACCACATCGCCAAACACCGCCCGTGGCCCGATATTCACCGGTAGCGTGTAATCCCCGGTGTGCAGTTCCTCATCGAGCAGGATGTCGCGTTCCCCCACCTTGGCGAACGGATAGCCCTGCTGCGGCAGCCTCAGGCTCACATTCGCCTCGGCTCCCTGCACCCGGTCCGCCTCGATCGGGTCGCCCGGATTGAGGTTCAGCTCGCGCTCGATCAGCCCCGGCGGCACGGTCGGGTCCGCGATCACCGTGACGGTGCCGAGCCGGTAAAGCGCGCCGGGGCTGGCGATCACACTCGCCTGCACATTGCCGGAATTTCTCGGGACCTGCTCGACGGATGAGACTGCGGTGCCGTCATAATAGCCGAGCGACTGCATCAGCCGCACGGCGAGTTTCTCATCCTCCCGGGCTCGCGCGGCGACCATCGCCGAATTGGCTGCCTTCCCGCCACCCTGCTCCAGCGCAGAGAGCGATTTGAACCGGTCTTCAAGACCGATCTCTTCAAGCCCTTCCAGAACAGTCTTGTAGCGGATCGTCACAGCCTTGCTGTCGACCGTCTTGATCTCGGCTGGTGGCTCGACCTTGAAATCGGCCAGGGCGGGAAGCGGCTGGGCGAATTCAGGATCCTCGGCCGGAGCGTCGGCGAAGCTGTCCTCGACCTCCGCGCGCACCTCCGCCGCCTGCTGGCCTTGTGTGGGCGCGGGTTTGAACGCTTCGATCGGCTCGAGCGGCGCATTGATATCATCGCTCAGCTTGGGAATGCCCGCATCGAATTCGGCATCGGGCACGATCGGCTTTATCTCGCCGTCTGTCGCGTTCGGAGGCGCTCTGGGCGCGTCGGCAGGCGCACCCTGCCCGGGCTTGGGATCCGCGATCTGCGCCCATGCCGTCCCCGGCACGAACGCCGTTCCCGCGAGTGCGGCGAGCCAAACCGCCTTAACCCCTTTACGCAACGCTATCCCTCCGGATCGGCACCTTCCCGACCCTCACGCCAGCGTAACGATCAAGCGGCGCTTTGGCTCCCCATATTCGCCTTCGCCGCCGCGCGAAAACGATGAAGCAGCGGTTCGGTATAGCCGTTGGGTTGCGTCAGGCCCTCGAATATCAAGGCGCGAGCCGCCTGGAATGCCAGGCTGTCGGGGTTGCCCGCCATCGGCCGGTACAGCGGATCGCCGGCATTCTGGGCATCGACCTTCGCCGCCATCCGCATGAGCGCCGCATCAATGTCCGCCGCGCTGGCCACGCCGTGGAGCAGCCAGTTCGCGAGATGCTGGGAGGTAATGCGGAGCGTCGCACGATCCTCCATCAGCCCCACATCGTCGATGTCGGGGACCTTGGAGCAGCCGACACCCTGATCGATCCAGCGCACGACATAGCCCAGGATGCCCTGCGCGTTGTTGTCGAGCTCGCGCGCGATCTCCTGTGCGCTCCAGTTCCGGCCCTCGGCGACCGGTACGGTGAGAAGCTGCGCCAGGCCGGGTATCGCATCGCCCGCAATCTCGCGCTGGCGCGCGAACACGTCGATTTGGTGATAATGCAGCGCGTGCAACGTCGCCGCGGTCGGTGAAGGCACCCACGCGGTGCTAGCCCCGCTCTTTGGATGCGCGATCTTCTGCTCCATCATTCCGACCATCAGATCCGGGGCCGCCCACATCCCCTTTCCAATCTGCGCCCTTCCCCCCAGCCCGGCAGCCAGTCCGATCCGAACATTGCGATCTTCATAAGCCTTGATCCAGGCCGCCCCCTTGATCTCGCCCTTCGGAATGAACGGCCCGGCCTGCATCGCAGTGTGGATCTCGTCGCCGGTGCGATCGAGGAAACCCGTGTTGATGAACGCGATGCGGTGGCGGACCTGGAAGATGCAGGCGGCCAGGTTTGCGGAGGTCCGGCGCTCTTCGTCCATCACGCCCACCTTGATTGTATGACGGGTCAGCGCGAGCAAATCCTCGACCGCGTCAAACAACCGGTCGGTAAAGGCGCATTCGTCGGGACCGTGCATCTTCGGCTTGACGATATAGACGCTGCCCGCCTCCGAATTGCGATACCGACCCAGCCCGCGAAGATCGTAGAGCGCGATCGTGCTCGTCACGATCGCGTCCAATATCCCCTCCGGCGCCTCGCTCCCGTCCGCCAGCAGCACTGCGGGCGTGGTCATCAGATGCCCGACATTGCGCACGAACAGCAGCGAGCGCCCGCGCAACCCGCGCCGATCGGGGTTGAGCCGCCGCGTAAGCGTCTTCCCGCCCTTCTCGAAGCTCTCCTCCAGATCGCCGCGCATCAGCCCCAGCCAATTGGCATAGGCCGCAACCTTGTCCTCCGCGTCCACCGCCGCGACCGAATCCTCGAGATCGACGATCGTGCTCAGCGCCGCTTCGAGCACCACATCGGCGATCCCCGCCGGATCGCTCCGCCCGATCGGGTGCTCGCGATCGATCACCACCTCGATATGCAGCCCATGATGACGGAACAGCCACGGCGCGACCTGCTGCGAAGGATCGGCAAGCACCGGCTCGCCCGCCAGATCGGCCCAGCTGCCCTCAGCCAGCGGCACCGCGCGATCCAGAAACGCCCTGGCATAGGCGATCACCTGCGCGCCGCGTTCGGCATCATAGCCGCCCGGCTTCGCCACGCCCGGCAGCACATCGGTGCCGTAGAGCGCATCGTAGAGGCTGCCCCAGCGCGCATTGGCGGCGTTGAGCACAAAACGCGCGTTGAGCACCGGCACGACGAGCTGCGGCCCCGCCATCGTCGCAACCTCGACATCGACATTCGCCGTGTCGATCGTGAAGGGCGCGGGCTCGGGAACGAGATAGCCGATCTCGCGCAGATACGCCTCGTCCACCGGGCCACCCGCCTGATAGCGCGCATCGATCAGCGCCTGGAGTTCGTCCCGGCGCGCCAGCAGCGCACGATTCTCCGGCGCAAACTTCTCGAAAATGGCGGCCGCGCCGGCCCAGAATCCACCGGCGTCAATGCCAAGCCCCGGCAGCACGCGATCCTCGACGAAACGCGCAAGCGGCTCGGCGACGGTCAGTCCGGAACGGTTAACAGACATGGAATCCTCCTCACAGGCACTTGTACAGCAAAGCCTGGGGAGGGCGCGACGGCCTTAGGCCAAGGCGGCCGCCGGGATCAACCCCGCGCGTCGAACGCTTCCACCGCGGAGTCGATCCGGTCGAGCATCGCCTTGAGCTGGATGCGCTCGGCATCGCTGAACCCGGCGAAGATCCGCCGCTCCATCTCCAGCGCCTTGGGCGCGATCTGCTCGTAAAGCGCCCAGCCCTCCTTGCTCAGCGTGAGGAGATGCGAGCGCTGGTCATCGGGATTGCTCGCCCGCGCGATCAGCCCACGATCGGCAAGCGCGATCGCCGCGCGGCTCACCGTCACCTTGTCCATCCGGGTGCGCCCGCACAGAGCCTGCTGGCTCATATTGCCCCCCTCGGCCAGCACCGCGATCAGCCGCCATTCGGGGATGCGCAGCCCGAACAGCGAGCGATACGCGCGAGCCACGATATCCGAAACGGCATTGGACGCGATCGACAGGCGGTAGGCAAGGAATTCATCGAGGCGCAGGCTGGACATGCCGCCTCCGTGCGTTGCGATGCCGCCGCTTGCAAGCGTGAACGCCGGATAGTTGCAAATTCTGCAACGAGTGAATGATCATTTCGCACTTGCACAATAATACGCTGCGCTGCACAAAGATCGGGCCTTTCAGGCATCCTCTCCTAAAACTTTCATAGGCCGCCTTCCGGGGCGGTCTTTTTTTTGCGCGCGACCGGCGGCGCTGCGAGCGCCGACCGACGGCGTGGCTTCGCCACGGGGGGGGGATCGATTCGCCGATGGGGCTTGGGTGGTTGCGGCGAGGGTGCGGAGTGCGCGTCACGCAGCGATTCCCGTCGTGACCCTGGGTCCCCGCTTTCGCGGGGATGACGGGTGGGGTCGGGGCCCACTTTCGAAGCAACCGTCATCCCGGGCTTGCCCCGGGATCCCGCTTCTTCTGCGGATCGGACGGCCTCGGTGTATGTACCGGGGAAGGTGTAGCGGGACCCCGGAGCAAGTCCGGGGTGACAGAGGGAGGATGGTTGGGGCGCGGGTGGATCGCGGCGGTTCGCTTTTGGCGAATACCCCTCCACCACGCCCTGCGGGCGCGGTCCCCCTCCCCCTCCGGGGGAGGATTTGAGTGGGCGCTCGCTTTCGAGATGTCCGTCACCCCGGGCTTGACCCGGGGTCCCGCTTCCTTCGCGCGGCTAGGGCCTCGGCCGATGTACCGGGGAAGGTGCAGCGGGACCCCGGAGCAAGTCCGGGGTGACGAGGGGAGTGCGGGTGGCGGGCGGGCGCGTCGCGGGGGATCGCTTTGGGCGACTACCCCTCCACCACGCCCTGCGGGCGCGGTCCCCCTCCCCCTCCGGGGGAGGAATTGGGTGGGCGCTCGCCTTCGAAACAGCCGTCTCCCCGGGCTTGACCCGGGGTCCCGCTTTCCCTCCGGGGGGGGATTGGGAGCATGCCCTCTTGCCGTCATCCCCGCGAAAGCGGGGCGCCAGGGTTGTGGAGCGATGCCCTGCTTGGCTCTGGGTCCCCGCTTTCGCGGGGATGACGTTTTGTTGCTTTGCGCCGGGACGTTATTTCATCTGGCGCGCTACACTCGCGCGCGTCTTCTTGCCGTATGGCGGCTTGATGCCCGCGAGGCCGGCCACGTCGATCCTGGGTTGCTTGTACACGCTCTTGGCGTGGCTGAAGGTGCGGTAGCCGGTTTCGCCGTGATAAGCCCCCATGCCCGACGGGCCGACTCCGCCGAAGGGGAGTTCTTCCTGGCTGACGTGGAAGACGACATCATCGAGCGTGACGCCGCCGGAGATGGTGCGATCGAGGACGCGGCGCTTTTCGGCTTCGTCGCTGCCAAAATAATAGAGGCCGAGCGGGCGCTCGCGGCGGTTTACCTCGTCGATCGCGCGATCGAGTGTCTTGTAGGTGCGCACGGGGAGGATCGGGCCGAAAATCTCCTCCTGCATCACGGTCATGTCGTCGGTGGGGTTGCGGACGATGTGGAGCGGGAGCTTGCGCGAATTGGTCGCGGTGAAATCCTCGTTCGCCGGATTGACCTGGATGACTTCGGCGCCGCGCGCGCGGGCGTCGTCGAGCCATGTGGTGAGGCGCTGGAAATGGCGATCGTTGATGATCGCGGTGTAATCGGGATTGTCCAGCAGGCTGGGATACATGGCCGAGGCGGCCGCGGTGAGCCCGGCGACGACTTCGGCTTCCTTCTCCTCGGGCACCAGCATGTAATCGGGGGCGAGGCAGATCTGGCCCGCATTCATCATCTTGCCCAGCGCGACGCGTTCGGTGGCGCGCGCCACATCGGCGGAGCGGCCGAGGATGACGGGGGATTTGCCGCCCAGTTCCAGCGTGACCGGGGTGAGATTATCGGCGGCGGCGTGGAGGATGTGGCGGCCGATCGAGGTGGCGCCAGTGAAGAGCAGATGATCGAAGGGAAGCGCGGCGAACGCCTTGCCCACTTCCGGGCCGCCGCTGACAAAGGCCAGTTCCTCAGGCGCGAAATATTTGGCACCGAGTTCGTCGAACAAAGCTGCGACGACAGGGGTGTATTCGCTCGTCTTGACCATCGCGCGATTGCCCGCGGCGAGCACGCCGGCAAGCGGGCTCATCACGAGCTGCACGGGGAAATTCCAGGGCGCGATGATGCCGACCACGCCCTTTGGCTGGGTTTCGATCCAGCCGCGCCCGCCGAGCAACCCAAGCGGGAAGAGCACCGGCTTGCGCTCGGGCCTCATCCAGCTTTTGACGTGCTTCAGCGCATGCCTGAGCGGGGAAACCGAGGCGGCGATATCGGTGAGCATGGATTGATCGCGGCTGCGATGGCCGAAATCCTCGCTCAGCGCATCGCAGAAGCGATCGGCATTTTCGGTGAGCATCGCGATGGCGCGGTTGAGGCGATCGCGGCGCGCCTCCAGCGAGACCGGAAGCTCCGCCATGAATGCCTGACGCTGGCGTTCGAGAATATCCTGCACGCGCTCTCCCTTAGATCATCATGGCCAGCCACACCGCGAACGCTGCCGGGGCCAGCAGCGTGCCGAACGGC
Source organism: Sphingomonas soli NBRC 100801 (assembly GCF_001591025.1). Lineage (GTDB taxonomy): Bacteria > Pseudomonadota > Alphaproteobacteria > Sphingomonadales > Sphingomonadaceae > Sphingomonas > Sphingomonas soli. Next base: position 54,808 of record NZ_BCTZ01000003.1, on the reverse strand, counting down.
AGGCGATCGGTTCCCGTCATCTTATGCCCTGCGAGCCGCAACGCCAGCACGATCGTGATTCCGAGCGCGCAGGCGGCGAGCATCACCTGAGGCAAAGCCTGCCAGCCGAGCCAGCAGCCGATCGCGCCGAACACCTTGGGATCGCCGCCACCCAGCCCGTCGCGGCCGCGCAACCAGCGATAGGCAGAAGCGACGAGCCAGAGCGCGGCAAGGCCCGCCAGACCGCCGATCAGGCGATCGGCGAGCGATCCGGGGCCGAGCGCGAGGCCGGTAAAGGCGAGCGCGGCGGTGAACAGATTGGGCAGCCAGAAGGCGCGCAGATCGATCGCGGCGAGCGTGAGCAGCAGCCAGCCGAAGATCGCCCCCGCCGCCCCTGCCCAGCCCGGCGCGGCGATCCCGGCGGCGAGGCCGATGGCGAGGCCGAGCAACTCCACCGCCGGATGCCAGGCGGAGATGCTCGCGCCGCACGCGCGGCATTTGCCCCGCTGGGCGAGATAGCTGAGGACGGGGACGAGTTCGCGGACGCCGAGCGGCTTATGGCAGGAATCGCATTCGGAGCGGCCCCGCGCGGCACTGCGCCGCTGGGGCCAGCGGATCGCGATGGTGGCGATGAAGCTGCCGAAGACGAGGCCGAGCAGGCCGAGCGCGGCGGGCCAGAGCCAGGATTCAATCATCGTCACGCGGCGGGCGCTTGCGGATCAGATAGCGGTACACGCCGAAGCAATTGATGCAGAAGAGCACCATGTTCTGCGTCCAGAGCGGCTCGTCGCTGGAGAGCAATGCGCCGGTGATCCAGGCGATGCTGGAGGCGACGAACAGCGCGAATCCCCAGCCGGTCACGCGGCGGCCATTGTCGAGCGACACCATCAGGCAGGCGATGATACCGCTGATCGAGGCGAACCATTTGCAGATATCGACGAAGGTCATTGCGGGAGCTTCCTGCGGGCTGAGCGCGGCTTTTGCAAACCACCGCGCAACGGACTAGATCGCGCCCAACACCCGAGAGGAGCCTTTATGTCCGCAGACCCCGTCGTCATCGCATCCTATGCCCGCACGCCGATGGGCAGCTTCCAGGGCTCGCTGACCGACGCCAGCGCCACCGATCTGGGCGCGGCGGCAGTGGGCGCGGCGGTGGAGCGCGCGGGGCTGAAGGGCGATGCGATCGAGCGGATCTATATGGGCTGCGTGCTGCCCGCCGGGCTGGGCCAGGCGCCGGCGCGGCAGGCGGCGCTCAAGGCCGGGCTGCCGAGCCATATCGAAGCGACCACGCTCAACAAGATGTGCGGATCGGGGATGCAGGCAGCGATCATGGCGGCGGATGCGCTGGCGGCGGGATCGGCCGATCTGCTCATCGCGGGCGGCATGGAGAGCATGACCAACGCACCCTATCTTTCGATGCGCCATCGCGGCGGCGCGCGGATCGGGCATGATGTGCTGAAGGACCACATGTATCTCGACGGGCTGGAGGATGCCTATGAGCCCGGGCGGCTGATGGGCAGCTTTGCCGAGGAGACGGCGCAGCATTACCAGTTCACGCGCGAGGCGCAGGACGCGTTCGCCATCGCTTCGCTGGAGCGCGCGCAAAAGGCGCAGAAATCGGGTGCGTTCGATCGCGAGATCGTTCCCGTCGAGGTGAAGGGCCGCAGGGGCGTGACCACCGTGATGCTCGACGAGCAACCCGCCAAGGGCGATGCGTCGAAGATCCCGACGCTCAAGCCGGCCTTCGCCAAGGATGGCACGATCACGGCGGCCAATGCCTCTTCGATCTCGGACGGTGCGGCGGCCCTGGTGATGACGCGGGCGTCGGTCGCCGAGCGGCTGGGGCTCACGCCGGTCGCGCGGATCGTGAGCCATGCGGCGCATGCCCATGCGCCCGCGCTCTTCACCACCGCCCCGGTCTTCGCGATGCGCAAGGCGCTGGAGAAAGCGGGCTGGAGCGCAAGCGATGTCGACCTGTTCGAGGTGAACGAGGCGTTCGCATGCGTCGCGATGATCGCGATGCACGATCTGGGCATCCCGCACGACAAGCTGAACGTGCATGGCGGCGCGTGCGCGCTGGGCCATCCGATCGGCGCGAGCGGCGCGCGGGTGCTTGCGACCCTCCTCTCGGCGCTGGAGACGCACGGGCAGAAGCGCGGGATCGCGTCGCTGTGCATCGGCGGCGGCGAGGCGACGGCGGTGGCGGTGGAACTGCTGGACTGAGGCGGCCAGCGGGGCGGCGCGCCTAGTTCAGCGTTTCGCCCGGTTCAGTGCCCCAGATGTGGCTCTGCTCGACATAGCCGCCGCGGCCGCGAACGTCGAACCAGCACCAGCCCCCGGAGCAGGCGCGGATCCGGCCGACCACGCCGGGCGCGGCCCGCCAGTTGATCCGGGCGTTGAAATTGGGCGCGGCGCGCATCTCGGTCACGGTGCCGGTCACCATCGCGGTGCGCGTGTCGCTCAGCAGATTGACCTGCATCCAGCCCTGCGTGCCGTCCGGATCCTCGATCTTGCGCCAGTCGCCATAGATGTCGATCACCTTGATGGGCAGATCGGCGCGCTGATAGAGCCAGCTCGCGGGATAGTTGCGGCCAGGGCCGGTGCGCATCCGCGCCTTGTCGGCGGCGATCGAGGCGAAATAAGGCGGCTTGCGCTGGGCGAACGCAGGGATCGCCATGCCGAGCGCGACGAGCGCCAGGATGATCCAGCCGAAGATGCGCATGCGCCGGTTTAACATGGGACGATCCATATCCTGAGGCCGCACGCGGCTTCAAGCCGTTGACTGTGTGTGCCGCTGCGGCCAATCCGCTCTTTATGGCACAAGCGATCCGCCCTTCCCGTCCGCGTGTGTTTGTCACGCGCTCGCTTCCCACGTCGGTGGAGGCGCGGATGGCCGAATTGTTCGACGCGGTGCCGAGCCGGGATGATGCGCCGCTGAGCCGCGACCAATTGGCCGCCGCGATGGCCGATTGCGACGTGCTGGTGCCGACCGTCACCGACCGGATCGACGCCGATCTGATCCGGGGCGCACCCGAACGGCTGCGCCTGATCGCCAATTACGGCGCGGGGTACGGGCATATCGACCTGAAGGCCGCACGCGAGCGCGGGATCGTCGTGACCAACACGCCGGGCGTGCTGACCGAGGATACCGCCGATATGGCGATGGCGCTGATCCTGGCGACGCCGCGCAGGCTGGTCGAGGGCGACAAGCTCGTCCGCACCGGCGGATGGACCGGCTGGTGCCCCACGAGCATGCGCGGGCACCGGATCGGCGGCAAGAAGCTGGGCATATTGGGCATGGGCAGGATCGGCCAGGCGGTGGCCCAGCGCGCCCGCGCCTTTGGTCTGCAGATCCATTATCACGGCCGCCACCGCGTGCCCGAAGTGCTGGAGGCGCAACTGGGCGCGACCTTCCACGCGGACCTCGATTCGATGCTGGAAGCGGTGGACATATTGACGATCCACACGCCGCACACCGACGCGACCGGCGGGCTGATCGACGCGCGCCGGCTCGATCTGCTGGGGCGCGACGGCTGGCTGATCAACACGGCGCGTGGCGAAATCGTCGATCCCGAAGCTTTGGTCGACGCGCTGACCCATGGCCGGATCGCAGGCGCGGGGCTGGACGTCTACGTCAACGAGCCCGCGGTCGACCCCCGGCTGATGGGACTGGATAACGTGGTGCTGCTCCCGCACCTCGGCTCCGCGACCTTCGAGGGACGCGAGGCGATGGGGCAGAAGGTGATCGTCAATATCGGCGTATGGGCACGCGGTGACCGCCCGCCCGATCAGGTGCTGGACGGCTGGCTTTAGGGGCGGTTTCGTAAGGGCGCTTCGGCGGCGCTTTTTTCCCGTCACCCCGGGCTTCGACCCCGGGGTCCCGCTATTTCTGTGGAAGCATGGCTTGGGAGCATGCGCGGGCCGGACAAGCGATCCGGGACGCGCTGACGGTGGGCGACGGAGAAGCGGGACCCCGGGGCAAGCCCGGGGTGACGAAGAATGGGAGTGGGACCGACTTCCACAAACGGGGTCGATAGCCGACTGGCGACCGGCCTAAAGCCCGCGCAGCCACTCGCGGATCATCGCCCGGCCCGCCTCGACCGCGCCCGAGCCGAGCGCGTCGTGATCGGCGCGTAGCCGCTCTGGGGAATTGCCCGCCTCGGTCACATAATCCGCGCCGCTTTCCAGCCATGCCTCGAAACGAGGGTCTTCGCCCATTTCGGCGTGGAATTGCAGCGCGAGGATTTCGGCGCCGCGGCGAAACGCCTGATGGGCATAGGCGGTGCTCGACGCGAGCAATTCGACATTATCCGGGAGCGTGAAGGTGTCGCCGTGCCAATGAAGCACGGGAACCTCGTCGACATGGCGGAGCGGCGAATCCACGTGCAGGCTTACCGGCGCGAAGCCGACTTCCTTGACCGGGCCGGGATGGACGTCCGCTCCCATGGCGGCGGCGATCATCTGCGCCCCGAGGCATACGCCAAGGGTGGGCAGGCCGCGCTCGACGCGTTTTGCAAGGCGATCGATCTCGCAGCGGATCCAGGGATGAGCATCCTGCTCGTACACGCCCATCGGCCCGCCCATCAGGATGACGAGATCGGGCGTTGTCAGATCGAGCTGCCAGAAGCCGGGATCCGTGACGTCGAACCGGTCGAGTTCATATCCCGCAGCCTCGATCGGCTCGCGGAAGCCCGCGATACCCTCATACGGAACGTGCCGGACGATCAGGCCCTTCTTCATGCCGGGCACAACGTAGCGATTGTGCGGCGCAGCGCCAGCCAAGGGTTTCTTGGGGGCGCGAAAGACCGGAATCCTTGCGCGCATTTGCCCGAATGGAAGGAACGAGATGGCGGGGGATCGCCTGTGACGGCCCCCTCAACCGCCTTCGGCGGTCCCCCTCCCCCTGCGGGGGAGGAATTAGGGAGGATCAGTCGCCGGTGAGGATGCGATCGACCAGCTGCTTCACCGTGGGCACGAAGCCGTTGGAGTAGAACGGGTCCTTCTTGAAGTTGTACGCGCCATGGCCTGCAAACATCAGGTTCTGGTCGGTAGGTCCGCCATGCGCGATATCCTGCAGCGTCTTCTGGATGCAGAAGCTGCGCGGATCGGCGAGGCGGCCGGTGGAGTTGGTTTCGCTGTCCGCCCAGGAAGAGAAAGCACACTGGCTGAGGCAGCCCATGCAATCGGCCTGATCCTTGCGGATCATCGCCTTTTCCTCTTCGCTGACGAAGACGAGCGTGTTGTCCGGCGTCTTGAGCGCGCTGGTGTGGCCGAGGCCATACCATTCGCGGGCGCGGAGCAGATCGCCCTTGGTCACCCAGAAATTCTTGCCCTTCACGCCCACATCGAGCTGGAAGACATGATCGCCGGCATGCTCCGTCGAATAGGCGATCTGGCGCTCCGAGCGCGCCTCAAGCGCACGCAGGAACGGATTGCGAACAGCCGAGGAATAGAAGCCGGTGGGCGAGAAGCGATGGAGGAGCACGTCGCCGGGCTCGATCTTCATCAATTCGTCCTTCCACCCCTGCGGGATGGGGCTTTCCTGCGTGAGAAGCGGACGCGTGCCGAACTGGAAGACGATCGAGCCAAGCTCGGGATTGTCGATCCAGTCATTCCAGTCGCGCAGATACCAGACACCGCCGGCCATCACGATCGGAACGCTATCTGGGATGCCGCCTTCGCGCATCACTTCGCGCAATTCCTTGACGCGCGGATAGGGGTCCTGCGGCTTGAGCGGATCTTCGGCATTGGACAGGCCATTATGCCCGCCCGCCAGCCAGGGATCCTCATAGACCACGGCGGAGAGCCATTCGGCCGCCTTGGAATAAGCCCGCTTCCACAAGGCGCGGAAGGCACGGCCCGAGCTGACGATCGGGAGATAGGTGACGCCGTAGGACGAAGCGATCTCGCTCAATTTATAGGGCATGCCCGCGCCGCAGGTGACGCCCGCGACGAGGCCCCGGGTCCGCTCCAGCACGCCGTGCAGGATGCGCTGGGCACCGCCCATTTCCCACAGCACGTTGATATTGATGGCGCCCTTGCCGCCCGCGATCTCATACGCCTTCTTCACCTGGGTGACAGCGCCCTCGACCGCATATTCGATCAACTCTTCATGGCGTTCGCGGCGCGTGAGCGCCTTGTAGATCTGGGGGATGATCTTGCCTTCGGCATCATAGCTGTCTGCATTGACCGCGCTGACCGTGCCGATGCCGCCGGCAGCCGCCCAGGCGCCCGCGCTCGCATGATTGGTCGCGGCAACACCCTTCCCGCCTTCGACAATCGGCCATACTTCGCGGCCGCTATAGAGAATGGGCTTAAGACCCTTGAACACGTCGCCTCCAATAAAATTCAGGTGCGGCCTAGACTGATCGGCCGCAACAAGCGAGTGGCAATCGCTATCCCAGGGCGCCTGGCCGTCCCATCGCCTCGCCATAGAGCCGGGCATAGGCCGAAACCATTTCGCTCTCGTCATACAACGCGCGGGCGCGCTCGCGGTTCGCGGCACCGATATATTGCCGCAAATCCGCATGCTGCGCAAAAATATCCAGACGATCGCGCAGCAGCACCTCGGTGCGCTCGGGCGGGATATATCTGCGGTTATATTCGCAGACCATCGCCGAGATATCGCCGACATTGGGCGCGACCACAGGCAGCCCCGCCGCCATCGCCTCGATCACCGAAATCGGCGCCTGCTCGCTCTTTGAGGAAAGCGCGAAGATATCGAACAGGCCCATATATTTGTGCGGTTCGGGCAGGAAGCCGGTGAGGATCACATTATCCTCGATCCCCATCGCTTCGGCGGCATCGAGAATCGCCTGATGCTCCGGCCCCTCCCCCACGATCACCAGCTTGAAGCGGCTGTTGAGCCCGGCGCAGGCGCGCACGAGCATCGGTAGATCCTTCACCGGGCGCAGCCCCGCGACGGAGCCGATAAACACCTCTCCCGCCCTGCGCTTCTGCAAGGCGGGGATCAGCCGGGGATCGGGCTTTCCCGCATATAGCGCAGTCTGCACGCCATTCGGTATGCGCCGCAGCCGCTCGGGGGGCTGCCGCCACTGGGTGAGCGCGATCTGCTGGAGCTTTTCGGAAGGGACGATCAGCGCATTGGCGGCAGGCAGCGCGATGCGGCGATACATGTTGCGCACCGGATTGAGCCGCTGGGCCTCATCCTGATTGAAGCCATCCTCGTGATGGACGATCGGGGGCAGATCCTTTCCGAACACCCGCGCCGCCATCACGCCATCGATCGCACCCCAATTATAGGTGAGCACCAGATCGAAGCGGCGCATATAGCGCGCGATCGCTTCATAGCGCTTGACCGAGGGCCGGCCGGAAAGCGGCGGCGGATCGAGCGCGATCTCGTATTTGACGCCCTTGGCGATCGCATCGCGCGCGGCGAGCTGATCGGGCATTGCCGAGACGATCGTGTGCCGCGCCTTGTCACCAAAGGCATTCATCAGCCGGACGGCGCGCGCTTCCTTGCCGCCCAGATTGAAGGTGGAATGGAGATGGAGGATGTGGATGGACATGCTGGGGAGCGTGCTTAGCCAAGTCGTCATCCCAGCGGAAGCTGGGATCGCGTGCGGCAGAGGTCGCGCGGGCGGCTGGAGATCCCAGCTTTCGCTGGGATGACGGCGTTGTCCGCTGAAGATCCCAGCTTTCGCTGGGATGACGGGTGGTTGGCGTGACGGCCTAGCGAATCTTCGCCAGCAGGCGTTCGATCCCGGCAACGGCTTCGGGCTCGTCGAGCGTCGGGGCGTGGCCGATGCCGGGCACGGTTACCAGTTCGGCGTCCTTGACGCGCTGAACCATCTTCGCAGCAACGGGCGCGCTGAGGATATCCGAGCGTTCGCCGCGCACGACCAGCAGCGGCTTGCCCTGAAGCGCATCGATCGTCGGCCACATATCGGGGGCGGCTTCGTTGCCGGGGACGCGGAAAGGCTCGGCGATCTTCATGTCGTAATCGAGCACGATACGGCCCTGGCTGTTCACCCGGTACAGCCGCTTCGCCATGCGTAGCCAATCCTCGATCCCGTAATCGGGGAAGACTTCCGCATTGTTTTCGGCCAGCGCGCGGGCGGCGTGCATCCAGGTGGGATGCCAGACACCCTTGCCGACATAGCTGCGGATGCGCGTAAGCCCCGCCGCATCAATTTCCGGGCCGACATCGTTGAGCACCACCCCGGCCAACCGCTCCGGCTGCGTGCCGGCGATCAGCATCGTCACGAGGCCGCCCAGCGAGGTGCCGATCGAGACGAAGCGATCTATCTTGAGCTCGGCTAGCAATATCTCGACGTCCTGAAGATAGGTCGGCGGAACATAGCTCATCGGATCCTTGGCATAGGCGCTTTCGCCGCGGCCGCGGAATTCCACGAGGATCACCCGCCAATCGCCCGCCAGCCGCTCGGCAAGCTGCTCATAATCGCGCGCGTTGCGCGTCAGGCCGGGGAAGCAGAACACCGGCGGCTTGTCCGCAGGCCCCGCATAATCGCGATAATGGAGCCTCAGCTCATCGCTCGACCACCAGTAGCCGTCTTCATAGTTGCGCCGTTCGACCATCGATCCCCATATCGCGGCATGCTCTTCACTCCGCAACACGCCATCGACGAACTTGGCGACGAATTCGCCGATACCGTCACCCCCGCGGCCTTTCCCGAGGCGATCCTGCGATTCCGTAACGGCCGCGCGGCGGCGCAGATCGGGCTGGACGGGCTGAGCGATGCGGAGTGGATTCGCCATTTCGGGCGCTTCGAGCCGCTGCCGGGGGCGCAGCCCAGGCCGCTGGCGCTGCGCTATCACGGGCACCAGTTCCGCGTGTACAATCCCGATATCGGCGACGGGCGCGGCTTCCTGTTCGCGCAGATGCTCGACGATCGCGGGCGGCTGATGGACCTGGGCACCAAGGGCTCGGGGCAGACGCCGTACAGCCGGTTCGGCGACGGGCGGCTGACGCTGAAGGGCGGCGTGCGCGAGATATTGGCGGCCGAGATGCTGGAGGCGCTGGGCGTCGAGACATCGCGGACCTTTTCGCTGATCGAGACGGGCGAGGCCCTGCACCGGGGCGACGAACCCTCCCCCACCCGATCCGCTGTGATGGTGCGGCTCAACCATGGCCATATCCGGATCGGCACGTTCCAGCGGCTCGCTTATTTCAAGGACGAAGCGAATCTGAAGCGGCTCACCGCTTATGTGCTGCGCCATTATTATGGCGAGGAGGCCGGGGAGGATGCGCCGCAGCGGCTGCTGACCCTGGTCGCGGGACGCACCGCGCGGCTGGCGGGGCAGTTCATGGCCGCCGGATTCGTCCACGGGGTGCTCAACAGCGACAATATCAATGTGAGCGGCGAGAGCTTCGATTATGGGCCGTGGCGGTTTGCCCCGACATGGGACCCGGGGTTCACCGCAGCCTATTTCGACCATGCCGGACTCTATGCGTTCGGCCGCCAGCCCGAGGCGATCTTCTGGGACGTGATGCAGCTCGCCAGTTCGCTGCGGCTGATCGCCGAAGAAGCGCCCCTGATCGAAGCGATGGAGACGTTCGAGCCCGCCTATACGCGCGAAGTGACCGGGGCGGTGCTATGGCGGATGGGCCTCAAGCCGCAGACGGAGAAGCGGGATCGCACGCTGGTGCAGGCGGCCGAACGCGCGCTTACCGCCAGCAAGGCGCCGCTCGACCTGTTCTATTTCGAAATGTTCGGCGGGCAGCTTCCGGAAAGCTATGGCGAGCCGTTTGCGGAGCTTCGCGGGCTGCTGGCCCGCTACGCGCCGCGCAAGCCGCGCGACCATGGCTATTGGTCCGATCCCGCACCCTGCTCGATGCTGATCGAGGAGGTGGAGGCGATCTGGGTGCCGATCGCCGAACGTGACGACTGGTCCATGCTGGGCGCGAAGGTCGCGGCGGTCCGGCGGATGGGCGAGGCTCTGGCATAGCCACCGAAATTGGTGCAAAAGCCCGCAAATCTCTCTTGGGGCGCCGATACAAAGACCAGATGGCCGGACAGGAAATCATCTCGACCGAGCCCGCCACGGGCGCCGTTCTGTGGCGCCGGATGGCGGGAGACGCAGACGCGGAAGTAGCGCAGGCACGCCGGTCCTGGCCGGAATGGGCGGCGCGCCCGCTCGCCTATCGGATCGAGGCGCTGCGCCGCTTCGCCAATGTCGTGCGCCAGAAGGCCGACGCCTTTACAGACCTGATCGCGCGCGAGACCGGCAAGCCGCTGTGGGAAGCGCGCAACGAAGTCGACACGGTGATCGCCAAGGTCGATATCTCGGTCACGGCCTTTTCCGAGAGGACCGGCCAGCGACGGATCGACGCGCCGATGAACACGCGGCTGGCGTTGCGCCACAAGCCGCACGGCGTGCTCGCGGTGCTCGGCCCGTATAATTTCCCGGCGCACCTGCCCAATGGCCATATCGTGCCCGCATTGCTCGCGGGGAACGCCGTGGTGTTCAAGCCGTCGGAAAAGACGCCGGCGACCGGCTCCTTCCTGGTCGACTGCTTCCATGCGGCGGGCATTCCGGAGGGCTGCGTCCGGCTGCTGATCGGTGGCGCGGACGAGGGCAAGGCGCTGGCCGCGCATCCCGATATCGACGGGTTGCTCTTCACCGGATCGGCGAACACCGGTATCGCGCTCAACCGCCAGTTCGCCACGCGGCCGGAGAAGATCCTGGCGCTGGAGATGGGCGGCAACAATCCCATCGTCGTGTGGAACACGCCCGATCTTTATTCGGCGGCAGTGCTCGTGGTGCAGTCCGCCTTCACCACCGCGGGCCAGCGCTGCACCGCCGCGCGCCGACTGATCGTCGATCAAAACCTCTACGAGCCGCTGATCGGCGAGATCAACAAGCTGATCGGACGGCTGATCATCGGCGAACCGCATGCCGATCCCGCCCCGTTCATGGGCCCGGTGATCGACAATGACGCCGCCGACATGCTGACCGAGAGCTTCGTCGCGCTCTCCACCATGGGCGGCCGCCCTCTGCGCCACATGGAGCGCCCGATCGAAAGCCGCCCGTTCCTGACCCCCGGGTTGATCGACATGACCGGCGCCAGCGAGAAGGTGGACGTCGAATTGTTCGGCCCGATCCTCCAGGTCTTCCGCGTCGATACGTTCGAAGAAGCGATCGCCGAGGCAAACGACACACGCTACGGCCTCTCCGCCAGCCTGGTGGGCCAGGACCCCAAGCTCTACGATCAGTTCTGGGCCAATATCCGCGCGGGCATCGTCAACTGGAACCGTCCGACCAACGGCGCCTCTTCCTCGGCGCCGTTCGGCGGCATCGGCTGGTCGGGCAACCATCGCCCCAGCGCCTATTACGCCGCCGATTACTGCGCCTATCCGGTGGTGAGTTCCGAAGCGGACAGCGCGCGTGCCTCGATCGGCCTCGGCCTGCGCGACGCTTGAAAGAAATCCGAAACGCTTTGGTTCTTGACGCCCCCGCAATGACCCACGATCCATTCGGGAACGTGGGAAGGTATCGGGAGGGTCGCCGGTGACGGGCGCTTTTTTTCGATTTGCGGCATTTCTTTGTCTTGCGGTGGCGCTCGCGCCGGCGGCGTCGGCGAAGCGCGAGAGTCCGCTGGTATCGCGGCTACCCGCCGTCGACAAAGTGGTCCGCGACTACGCCCCCGACCGGCCCAGCCAGGGTGCCGCCTGCGCGATACTCGCCGACGCCCTTCGCTCCCTGAGCAAAGAGACGAATCTGCGTCTGGGATCGGGGGCCGAGCCGAAACGCTTCCGCGACTATGAGAAGTGCCGCGTCCAGGCGATCAACGACGCCCGGGCGGAAGGTTCGGCTGTCGGCACGGTCTCGAGGCGGCTCGAAGAGAAGGCTCGGGATCCGGATTTCCAGCGCGAGGTCGCGCGCCGCTACCTTTCGTCCGCCGATTACGAAATCTGGGAATCCGGCCAGAAAATCCAATGGCAGCTCGCCGACGAGATCGATGCGAATACGCGCTACTTCAACCTGATCATGCTCGTCCCCTATCTCCTTGTATTTGCGGCCGGGGCGCTCCTGGTCCTGCGCGCATTGCGCCCATGGAGATATGACAGCCAGAGCGGCCTGCTCCGCTTCGGCGCGCGGAGCTTCACTTTCTATCGGCAGGGCGGCGTGGTCGTGCAGGCAGCCGCTTCGCACTCCACGCATCATGTTCCCGGTTCGCAAACCATCGCGACCAATCAATATGGCCACAGCCATGTCGTCAGTTCGACTGCGGGATACAGCTACACCACGCTCCACGAAACGATTCACCTGGTCGACAGCGCCGGGCGCGAGCAGGTGCTGCGGCTCGATGACTGGAGCATCTCGGCGCGCGGCGGGCACCTGATCGGTGCCATGCATGCGATCCGCAATCGCCGCCGGACCGGGCCCTATCTGCGCGTCTGGAACTTCACGCTGGACGAGGCGACGAGCAATCGGGCGGCGATCAAGAGAATGTTCGGTCTGGGTTTCCTGGGTTGGGCGGGGCTGACGCTCTCGATCGGAAATGTCGGCCTGCTGCTTGCCGGCATCTTCGCGACGCTTCCCGTTCGGGAGGGAATGGGGGTGATGGCGGCGATACCGATCCTGTTCAGCTTCCCGTTCGCAATGATCGCCGCGACGGTGGTTCACTTGCGCGTACGCAAGCGGCGGACCGAACGGTTCGAGCACGAGATTTCCGCGCCGCTGCGCGCATCCGCCCAGAGTGAGGCGCGCGCTGCCGCCGATCGCACATCGGGACCGATCAGCCGGGCCGATTGAGCGGCACGCGTCCCTCCCGGGGGTTGAAACCGCCAGGCTCCACCCCTACTCTGGATATTGCGGGACCGGGCCCCTCTGGCGTGGGCTGTAAAAAGCCTTCGTGATGTCGGACCGCATCGAGCGTGCTCGGTGCAGGTTTGGTGGTTTGCCCCCTCCTCCCACTGAGCTTCACTGGGCCGCTCGATCGATGCAACCATCGATGGAGCCGTGTATGTCGACCCTTGTTCAGCGCCTGATTGCAGCGCACCGCCAACTCAACCGTGAAATCCGTGACGAGCTTTCACGCCGTGCGCCTGACAGCATCCGGCTTGCCCGGATGAAAAAGGAACGGCTGGCGATCAAGGACCGTCTTTTCCGCCTTTTCCCCGACGCGAGCCATATGCGCCGCGTCGTCCGCGACGCGATGCGTCGCGAACACATCGCCTAGGAGAACAACGTTGGAAGAACTTTCGCATTTCAATCGCACTGCCGCATCCGGCGCGCAGGCCCGTTTCGACGAGGGCCTGCGCACCCATATGCTGGGCATCTATCGCAACATGGGGATCGGCCTGGCGCTGACCGGCCTCGTCGCGATGGGCGTGGCGATGACCCCGGCGCTCGTCGCGCTCATTTTCGGCACGCCGCTGAAATGGGTCGCGATGCTCGCGCCGCTAGCCTTCGTGTTCTTCTTCACCTTCCGCATCGAGCGGATGACCACCGCAGGCGCGCGCACCGCCTTCTTCGCATTCGCAGCAGTGATGGGCGTGTCGATGGCCAGCATCTTCCTGGTCTTCACCGGCACCAGCATCGCGATGGCGTTCTTCACGGCCGCCGCAATGTTCGCAGGTCTCAGCCTGTTGGGCTACACCACGAACCGCGATTTGACCGGCATGGGAACGTTCCTGTTCGTCGGCCTGATCGCCGTGATCGGCGCGAGCCTGGTCAACCTGTTCATCGGTTCATCCATGCTCCAGATGCTGCTCTCGATTGTCGGCGTGATCGTGTTCGCCGGGCTCACCGCCTGGGATACGCAGCGCCTGAAGAGCGAATATATCGCCTATGGCCGCAGCGAAGCCGCGGACAAGTTGGCGATCATGGGCGCGCTTTCGCTCTATCTGAACTTCATCAACATGTTCCAGCTTCTGCTGAACCTGATGGGTGAGAAGGAATAATCCCGTGAGCAGTTTCACGTGCCCGGTCGACGGGGCCACCCTGGTCCCCACCGAACGCTCGGGCATCGAGATCGATCATTGCCCCACGTGCCGGGGTGTGTGGCTCGATCGCGGCGAGCTGGACAAGATCATCGAGCGGAGCGCGGCGCACTATGCCGCGCCCGCACCCGCGACCGACCCGTATCGCGGCGACACTCGCGCGCGTTTTGACGATCGCGGCCATGGCGGGCGCTATCCGCACAAGAAGCGCAAATCCTTTTTCGAGGAATTGTTCGACTAGAACGAAATTCCGGACTTGTTGATCGGCATCCCCGCGAAAGCGGGGATGCCCTCTGTCCAGACGCCTTGATCCGCGAACCCGGTTAGCCGGGGTGACGCGGAGCGCTGTTAGCGCTAACCTCCTCTCAAACGGAGGGGCAATGATGGTCACACGCAGAACAATCCTTGGTGCCGGAGCGGCGCTGGCCGCCCTGCCCGCTTCAGCCGCGTTCACGCCTGTTGATCCCTACATCCGCCGCAAAGGCACATCGCTAACGCTTGGCGGCAAGCCCTATCGCTTTGCCGGGGCGAACATGTGGTACGGCGCATGGCTCGGTGCACGCCCGGACTTCGGCAATCGCGCTCGCCTCGCCCGCGAGCTTGATGCGCTTCTGGAGCTTGGCGTCACCAATATCCGGATCCTCGCCGGGGCGGAGGAATCCCCGCTCAAGAACGCTGTCAGCCCCGCATTCCGCAACGCGGGCAACAAATGGAATCCGGACCTGACGGACGGGCTTGCCCACCTGCTTGCCCAGATGGAAGCGCGCGGGATGCGGGCCGTGCTCTACCTCACCAACTTCTGGGAGTGGTCGGGCGGGATGATGACCTATCTCAGCTATGTGAACGGCGGCAAGTTCATCGACATGAACGATCCCGCGCATCCCTGGCCCGAATTCCCGGACATGACCGCGCAATTCTACGCCAAGTCGGAGGCGGTGAAGCTCTATCACGATTATGTCGCGTCCGTCGTGAAGCTTTACGCCGACGTGCCGACGATCATGGCCTGGCAACTGGCCAACGAACCGCGCCCCGGTGGCAGCGCCAAGATCGCCGAACCGTTGCTCCCGGCATATTATGGCTGGATCCAGTCGACCGCGAAGCTGATCAAGTCGATCGCGCCGAACCATCTCGTCTCAACCGGCAGCGAAGGATTGAAGGGCTCGATCGAGCGCGCGGACGTTTTCCGGAAAGCCCATGCGTTCGCCGAGATCGATTATCTCACCGCGCATATCTGGCCGCTCAACTGGAGCTGGATCAACGCCAGGGACATTCCCGGCACCCATGACGCCGGTGCTGCCAAGGTGGCCGAATATCTTGCGCAGCACGAAGCGCTGGCGACCGAGATGGGCAAGCCGCTGGTGATCGAGGAATTCGGCTATCCGCGCGACGGCGGCGGCTATGATCCCGAGGCGTCGACCGCGTACAAGGATCGCTATTACCGCCAGATCTTCGCGGCGGTGGAGGCCAGCGTGAAGGCTGGCGGGCCGATCGCGGGCTCGAACTTCTGGGCGTGGAACGGCGAGGGCCGCGCGGTGCATGGCGATCACCGTTTCCGCACGGGCGACACCGCCTGGCTGGGCGACCCACCCCATGAGCCGCAGGGCTGGTACGGCGTTTTCGACAGCGACGAGACGACCAAGGCGATCATCAAGGCGCATGCCGCGGCGCTGGCCCGATAGTTTCCCTACCGCGACCCCAAGCAACCTTGGATTGAAGCGCGGCCCTGCGCGGCGCATCTCGCTGGCATGGCTAGTTTATTAGACCCTTCCGCGCGCGGGCGCGTAATCCTGGTCGGTGCAGGTCCCGGCGACCCCGGGCTGCTCACCGTGCGCGCTGTCGAAGCGCTGAGGCAGGCGGACGTGCTGGTGCACGATGGGCTGGTCGATCCGCGCGTGCTCGACATGGCACCGCAGGCGCACCGCATCTCGGTCGCCAAGCAGCGCTCGAAGCACACGCTGTCGCAGGACGAGATCAACGCGCTGATCATCGCGCACGTAAAGACCGGTGCGATCGTCGTACGGCTGAAGGGCGGCGATCCGTTCATCTTCGGGCGTGGCGGCGAAGAGGTGGAAGCCGTGCGCGCGGCCGGGCTGCCGGTGGAAGTGATTCCGGGCATCTCCGCGGCTTTGGGTGCCGCCGCCGAAGCGATGCTGCCGCTCACGCACCGCGACTGGTCGAGCGCGGTGAGCTTCGTCGCGGGCCAGTGCAAGGGGCTGAAAGATCAGGACTGGTCGGGGCTGGCCGGCAAGGGCCGCACGCTCGTCATCTATATGGGTGTCGCGACCTGCCCCGATATCGCGGACAAATTGATGGAAGACGGCGTGGCACCCGACATGCCCGTCGCGGTGTTGGAGCGCGGGACGCTGGAGGGCAGCCGCGCGCTGCGGACGCTGCTGGCCGATCTGGGGCCGATGGTGACGCGCGAGAATGTCCAGAGCCCGGCGATCATCGTCGTCGGCGAAGTGACCCTGCTGGCTGACGCCGAGGACAAGCTTGCCGCATGGGCGCGGGCCGCGGAGAGCCTTGCATGAAGATCCTGACCGGAAACGATCTCGCCAGCGGCGACGTGACCTGGTGGACCGGCGAGGGCTGGTCGCGCCATGTGGAGGACGCTGTGGACGTGGGCGATCAGGGCGAGGCGATCGCGCATGCCGAGGAAGGCGCGCGGCGTGTGAACGCGCCCTATGTGATCGATGCGACGCTGACCGATGCAGGGCCGAGACCCGCGCATATCAAGGACCGCGTCCGCGCGCTTGGTCCCACCGTGCGGCCAGACCTGACGCTCAAACCCGCCGACCCCAATGCCGGCTCCTGGGTAATCTGAACATGTACAAATACGACAATTACGATCAGGCGATCGTCGACGCCCGCGTCGAGGAATTTCGCGATCAGGTGAAGCGCCGCCTTGCCGGCCAGATCACCGAAGACCAGTTCAAGCCGCTGCGGCTGATGAACGGTCTGTACCTGCAGCTACACGCATACATGCTGCGCGTCGCCGTGCCCTATGGCACGATGGACAGCCGCCAGATGCACATGCTGGCGCATATCGCGCGGAAGTATGACCGCGATTACGGCCATTTCACCACGCGCCAGAACCTCCAGTATAACTGGATCAAGCTGGAAGACGCGCCCGACATCCTCGCCGATCTGGCGTCGGTGGAGATGCATGCGATCCAGACGAGCGGCAATTGCATCCGCAACATCTCGTCGGATCAATATGCCGGCGCTGCGGCCGACGAGGTCGCCGATCCGCGGCCCTGGGCAGAGCTGCTGCGCCAATGGAGCACCTTCCACCCCGAGTTCAGCTACCTGCCGCGCAAATTCAAGATCGCGGTGATCGCGTCGGACGAGGATCGCGCGGCGATGCGGCTGCACGATATCGGCATCCAGCTCGTCGAGCGCGACGGCGTTCTCGGCGGCAAGGTCTTCGTCGGTGGCGGCATGGGCCGCACCCCGATGATCGCGCCGGAAATCAAGGACTTTGTCGGCGCGGACGACCTGCTCAGCTATATCGAGGCGTGCCTGCGCGTCTACAATCGCTACGGCCGGCGCGACAACATCTACAAGGCGCGGATCAAGATCCTCGTCCACGAGATCGGCGCCGATGAATATCGCCGTCAGGTCGAGGAAGAGTTCATCGAGGTGAAGAAGCTCGGCATCGATCCGCCCCAGGCGGAATTCGATCGCATCGCGGCGTTCTTTGCCCCGCCCGCTTTCGAAGCAGGGCTTTCCAACGAGATCGACCGCAGCGATCCCGATTTCGCCGTCTGGCTCGATCAGAATGTCGTCGCGCACAAGGCCGCGGGCTATGCGATCGTCAATATCAGCCTGAAGCCGCAGGGCGGCATTCCAGGTGACGCTTCATCCGCGCAGATCGACCTGATGGCCGATCTGGCCAAGGAATACAGCTTTGACGAGCTGCGTGTCACGCATGCGCAGAACATCGTGCTGCCGCATGTCCGCAAGGCCGATCTGTACGCGGTCTGGCAGAAGCTGGCGGATGCGGGCCTGGCAGAGGCCAATCTCGACCTGATCAGCGATATCATCGCCTGCCCGGGGCTCGATTATTGCAGCCTCGCCAATGCGCGCTCGATTCCCGTTGCGCAGAAGATCTCGACGCGGTTCGCCGATCTGGGGCGCCAGCGCGAATTGGGCGAGCTCAAGCTCAAGATCAGCGGCTGCATCAATGCATGCGGCCACCACCATGCCGGGCATATCGGCATCCTCGGGGTCGATCGTAAGGGCACCGAGAATTACCAGCTGCTGCTCGGCGGATCGGGGGCGGAGGATGTGAGCCTCGCCAAGATCACCGGGCCGGGCTTCTCGGAGGACGGCATCGTCGATGCGGTCGAGACCGCAACCAATGTCTATCTCGCCCAGCGGACCGAGGGCGAGCGCTTTGTCGACACCTATCGCCGCATCGGCATGGAGCCGTTCAAGGATGCCCTTTATGGATAACATTCTGCGCTTCCGCGACGACGCAGCGCATGACGAGCCCGCTGTGACGCTCGACAGCTTTCTTGGCCAATCCAACGCGACCGCCGTGCGCATCGAGGCGGGCGACGATGCGCGCGCGCTGCTGCCCTATCTCGATCGCATTGCGCTGGTCGAAGTCAGCTTCCCCAAGTTTCGCGATGGGCGGGGCTATTCGTCCGCGCGGGTGCTGCGCGAGGCGGGCTATACCGGCGAACTGCGCGCGCAGGGCGATGTGCTGGTCGATCAGATCCCACTGATGCGCCGCTGCGGCTTTGACAGTTTCGCGCCTGAGGCTCCGGTGGACGAAGCCGTGCTCACGGCATCGCTGGCGCGGTACGAGCATGTCTATCAGGCGGCGGCAGACGCACAGACGCCCGTCTGGAAACGCCGCCATGGCTGAGACGGCGCGCAGGGTGGACCGGATCGACCTGTCGCCGCGCTTTACCGCGCACGATGCGATCCGGCTCAACAACATGTTCCGCGGCACGGGCACGCAGGAACTGGTGCGCGCGGTGCTGGGCGAGCATCTGCTGGGCGAAGTTGCGCTGGTTTCCTCCTTCGGCGCGGAATCGGCGGCGCTCCTGCATCTGGTCGCCTCGGTCGATGCCAGCGTGCCGGTGCTGTTCCTCGACACCGCCAAGCATTTCGCGGAGACGCTCGCGTATCGCGACATGCTCGCCGAAAGGCTGGGCCTGAACCTGCGTGTCATCCACCCCGACCCCCAGGCGATCGAGGCGCGCGACGGCACCGGGCTGCGCTGGTCCTACGATCCCGACGGTTGCTGCGAGATTCGCAAGGTCATCCCGCTGGAAAAGGCGATGGCCGGCTTCGACGCGAGCATCACCGGGCGCAAGGCGCATCAGGCAAGCACGCGCAGCGCCCTGCCCCGCTTCGAGGTTGACGGCGACCGGCTGAAGTTCAACCCGCTGGCCGATTGGACCCGCGAAGACATCGCCACCTATTTCGCGGAGCATGACCTGCCGCCGCACCCGCTGGTGGAAAAGGGGTATCTCTCGATCGGCTGCGCGCCGTGCACGTCAATCGTGAAACCGGGCGAAGACCCGCGTTCGGGCCGCTGGAGCGGCTGGGACAAGACCGAGTGCGGCATCCACACCCCCGTCGCCGACGGAGACCCCGACCTGCCCGTGTTCTGACACCACCGTCGGTACACTTGCAGACGGCAGGTATTGTTCTAGCCTATGCCCAGGCCACCGGCGGCTTCCGCCCGGGAGAGCTTGTGGAGGACGAGGATGGAACGCACCGAGAAGGAGCAGGCGATCCGCCTGCATGAGAGCCTCGATTTCATCGGCCTGCGCGCGCAGGCAACGTCGGTGGGGCTTCTCCAGCTCTGTGCCGAGCTGGTCGCGGTGGGCGTGCTGGACAATGCAGCGGTCGAGCGGATCAAGCATGCGATCCGCAAGGACATCACCATCTCGCGGCGCGGCAAGCACGGCCAGGGCGAATTCGAGGAGACGCTGCGCAAGCGGCTCGATTCGATATTTCCGAGCTGCGAGGAGCCGCGGATCGGCGGCCATGTCGGCACCGCGCAGGAAATGCGCGAAGCGATGGGCGAGCAGACTCAGTAGGAGGTTCAATGCAGAAACCTGGCCCCTGCCCCAAATGCGGCAGTTCGTTCACCGAGGGATTCATCGTGGACGAAACCTATGGCGCGCACGGCGTCAGCAACTGGGTCGAAGGGCAACCGGTGAAGAGCTTCTGGAGCGGCATCAAACTGCCGAGAGAGAAAGTCCCGGTGCGCACCTTCCGCTGCAATCGCTGCGGCTTTCTCGAAAGCTATGCGACCGACTGAGCACCATGCTTGCGAGGCAAGCTCGCCTGCTCGGTCAGGCTCGCCCGCTTGCGGTGCGATCGCTTCGCACCGGCCGCGACCACGGTTCTCAGGGCCGACATACTCCAGGTCGACACCCGTCATCCCGGACTTGTTCCGGGATCCACCTGGCGGCACTCGGTGGACAAGAGGCTCCAGTCTTAACATCCGAGGCTTCGTGGACCCCGGAACAAGCCCGGGGTGACGAAGATTCAAGGTCCGCAAGGGATCGCTAGCCGACAGGCTGCTTTAATGAGTCTACGGCCTAACTTGCGCAACGAAAACGCAGAAAACCGCGAAGCAAATCCCTCAATAACTGTTCGGGGCGAGATCGCTGAACTTGGTGAACTGGCGATCGAAACGCAGATCGACGGTACCGGTGGCGCCGTGGCGCTGCTTGGCGATGATCACGCTGGCCTTGTTCGCGACCTGAAGCTGGTGGTCCTGCCACGCCTGATATTTGGCGATCTCGTCTGCGGACGAATTGCCGTCGGGCACCTTGGGCGCCTTGAAATCATGATAATATTCGTCGCGATAGACGAACAGAACGATATCGGCGTCCTGCTCGATCGAGCCCGATTCACGAAGATCCGATAGCTGCGGGCGCTTGTCCTCACGGCTTTCCACCGCACGGCTGAGCTGCGAGAGCGCGAGCACGGGGACGTTGAGCTCCTTGGCCAGGGTCTTCAACCCGCGCGAGATTTCCGAGATTTCCTGCACGCGGCCGTCGCCCTGGCTCTTGCTGCTGCCCGTGAGCAGCTGGAGGTAATCGACCACGACCATACCGATCTTGTGCTGGCGCTTGAGCCGCCGCGCGCGGGTGCGCAGCGCCGCGATGGTGAGGCCCGGCGTATCATCGATGAACAGGGGCAGCCGCTCAATATCGCCCGAAGCACGCGCGAATTTCTGGAATTCGGAAGGGCTGATATTGCCCGTGCGCAGTTTCTCCGACGAGACTTCGGACTGTTCGGACAGGATACGCAGCGCAAGCTGATCGGCCGACATTTCGAGGCTGAAGAACGCCACCGGGGCACCGATCGACTTCTCCTCCGGAATCCCCGCCTCCAGATCGTCCATCCAGCGCTTGGCGGCGTTGAACGCCATGTTGGTGGCGAGCGAGGTCTTGCCCATGCCCGGCCGCCCGGCGAGGATCAGAAGATCGGACCGGTTGAGACCGCCGGTCATCGCGTTGAAATCGGTCAGTCCCGAGGTGACGCCCGAGACGCTGCCGCCCGAATTCATCGCCCGCTCGGTATTGCGCACCGCCATGGTTGCGGCGCGCATGAAGCTCTTCGCGCCGCTATCCTCGCCGCCCGTCTCGGCGACTTCGTAAAGCTTGAGCTCGGCCTGCTCGATCTGCTTGGCGGGATTGATATCCTCGCTGGTATCGAGCGCCGAATCGACGAGATCGCGCCCGACCGTCACCAGTGCGCGCAGCACGGCGAGATCATAGACCTGATCCGCGAACGCCCGCGCGCCGATCAGGCTCGCCGGGTTGCCGGTGAGCTGCGCCAGATAGGCGGGGCCACCCAGTTCCTTCATCGCGGCATCGTTCACGAAGAGCGGACGAAGCGTGACCGGCGTGGCAAGGCGGTTATCGCCCACCATATTGGCGATCGCATCATAGATGCGGCCGTGCAGCGGCTCATAGAAATGCTCGGGGCGCAGCTTCTGGAGAACATCCTCCGCCACGCGGTTGTCGATCATCATCGCGCCCAGCAAGGCGGCCTCCGCCTCGATATTCTGCGGCAGCTGCAGCCCTTCGGGCGCTTCGGGTGCTGGGAACGGGATCGGCTGGGCCATGATTCTTCTGTTGCTCATAAAGCGATGTGCCATCAACGGCGGGCGCTTGTGGATAACGGGCATTACCCCATAAGGGGCGGGCAATGGCCGATCCGCGCATCATAGACGTGACTCTGGACGAGCGCACTATCTTGTGGCGCTCGGCCGATATCGAGCAGGAACGGCGCATCGCGATCTTCGACCTGCTCGAAGACAACCGCTTTGCGCCCCAGCGCGCCCATGCGGATGGCTATGCCGGCCCCTATCGGCTGCACCTGAGCGTGGAGGAAGGCAGGCTGGCGCTGGAGATTCGCCGCGAGGATGGATCGCCGCTGGAGATACTGGTGCTGGGCCTTGCCCGCTTCCGGCGCCCGATCCGCGATTATTTCGCGATCTGCGATAGCTATTACCAGGCCATCCGCAACGCGAGCCCCGCGCAGATCGAGACGATAGACATGGCGCGGCGCGGCATCCACAACGAGGCGGCGGCGCTGCTCAGGGAACGGCTGGAGGGCAAGATCGACGTGGATTTCGATACTGCGCGGCGGCTGTTCACGCTGATCTGCGTACTGCACATCAAGGGCTGACCATTGCACATCCGGGTCCTCGCGCGGCGCTTCCGGCTGGCCGCAGCCATCGCCCTGGTGCTGGCGGTGACCGGCCTGTGCGCCTGGCTTTTCGCGATCAACTGGCGGCCGCACCCCAATGATTTCCCGGTACAGGGCGTCGATGTAAGCGAGGCGCAGGGGCCGATCGAATGGTGGACGGTCAAGAAATCCGGCGCACAATTCGCCTATATCCATGCGACAACCGGCGCGACCGGCACCGACCTGCGCTTTACCGAGAATTGGCGAGGCACATTCGAGGCGGGCTTCCGGCGCGGGGCGCTCCACGCCTTTTCGCTCTGCCAGCTGGCGAGCGATCAGGCCGCCAATTTCGTCCGGCTGGTGCCGCGTTCGGACGACCAGCTTCCGCCCGCGATCGATCTGGACTTCCAGTCCGATTGCGCCGCGCGGCCGGAGCGCGGCGTCGTGATCGGCGAGCTTGGCCGCTTCATCGAGGCGATCGAGACCCATCTGGGCGAGCATGTGGTGCTGCGCGTGAGCAAGAATTTCGAGGCGCGCTACGCGATCAGCGAAGCCTTTGCCCGCATCCTGTGGAGCCGGCAGGCTTTCTTCCCACCCTCTTATCTCTCCCGTCCCTGGACGATATGGCAGGCATCGAGCTTTCGCCGTATCGAAGGGCTCAGCGGCCCCGTGAACTGGAATGTGATGGCGAAATGACCGACTATGACCCCCAGATGCTCGTCGCCAGGGCGCGCGAGGCTTCGAAGAACGCCTATGCGCCTTATTCCAAATTCGCCGTGGGCGCGGCGGTGCTGCTGACCGACGGCAGCGTGGTGACCGGCGCGAACTTCGAGAATGCGAGCTATGGCCTGACGCTCTGCGCCGAAACGGTGGCGCTGGGAACGGTGAGCTCGATGGGGCGCTTGCGCGATGTTGTGGCGATCGGGGTGATCGGCGGGCGGATGGGGCATGCGGACACCGCACCGGTTTCGCCCTGCGGACGCTGCCGCCAGGTGATCAACGAAGCGGCGCAACTGGGCGGACGCGATCTGCCGGTGCATTGCGGCGGCGCGACGGGCGACGCGCTGACGACCTACAGGCTTTCCGAACTGCTGCCCGCCGCGTTCGGCCCCAAGGATCTCGGGCTGGCCTGAGGCCGAGACGACGGCTGCTTGCCTGCCCCCCGGTGCCATGCTTTGTTAGCGCTAACGAGGGAGAGGCTGATGCACCGGATGATTCGCGCGGTTCTTGCGCTTGCCCTGCTGCCGGGAGCGGCTCTGGCGCAGGACGCGCCTTCCCTGCTCCATCCGATGTTTCAGGATCATGCCGTGCTCCAGCGCGACCGGCCGATCGCGATATGGGGCGACGCTGCGCCCGGCGCGGAGGTCAGCGTGGAGATGGCGGGCGCGCAGACCACGGCCAAGGCGGATGGCAATGGCCATTGGCGCGCCGGGCTGCCCGCCCTCCCCGCCGGCGGCCCCTATACACTCACCGTTTCCACAGGCGCAGCGACCAGCATCGCGAAGGACCTGCTGATCGGCGATGTATGGCTGTGCTCGGGCCAGTCGAACATGGAATTCCAGGTGCGCGGCGCGCTGAACGGCGGGATGGAAGCCGCTGGGGCCGCCGATGCGCAGTTGCGGCTGCTGACCGTGGGCAAGAATGTGAGCCCCGCCGCCGGGCGGCATTTCCGCACCCCGGTGAAGTGGCAGATCGCCGATCCCCAGAGCGTCATCGACTTTTCAGCGGTCTGCTATTTCATGGGGCGCGACCTGCGCCGATCAGAGAAGGTGCCGATCGGGCTGATCAACGCATCCTGGGGCGGCACCGCGATCGACGCATGGCGCAGCGAGGTATCGCTGGAGCGCGATCCAACGGCCGCCGAACGGCTGAAGCTGCTGCGCGACTATCGCACCGACCCGGCCCGGGCATCGGCCGCATGGGGCGCGACCTGGCGCAACTGGTGGACCGCCACCGGACGCGGCCCCGCCGAACCCTGGCAGCCGGGTGCGAAGGGCGATTGGAAGCCGGTGCCTTCGTTCGACAATTGGGAGAGCTGGGGCGTCGAGGCGCTGCGCAACTTCAACGGGCTGGTTTTCTACCGCACCGAAGTGGTGCTGACCGCCGCGCAGGCGAAGCAGGGCGCGACGCTGCTGCTCGGCCCGCCCGACGATACCGACATGACCTGGGTCAACGGCATTGGCGTGGGCACCAACACCGCATGGGGCGTGCCGCGCGCGTACCGGCTCGCGCCGGGCACGCTGAAGGCGGGGCGCAACCGGATTGCCCTGTCGGTATATGACAGTTGGGGAAATGGCGGGCTGGCCGGCACGCCGGCACAGCGCGGCATCCGGCTGGACGATGGCCGCGTGGTGCCGCTGCCCGAGGCGAAGGACTGGCAATATCTGATCGCCACCCCCTCCAGCGCGGGAGAGCCGCCGCGCGCGCCGTGGGACGGGATCGCGGGGCTGGCGGGAATCTATAACGGGATGATCGCCCCGATTGGCCCCTATGGGCTGCGCGGCATCGCCTGGTATCAGGGCGAGACCGATGCGGGGAAGGCCGCGGGCTATGCCGATCGGCTGGCGGGCATGATGGCGGGCTGGCGGGCACAGTTCGAGAATCCTCAGGCACCCTTCCTGATCGCGCAGCTTGCCGGATGGGGTGCGCGCAACACCGCCCCGATCGAGAGCGGCACGGCGGAGATACGCGAGGCGCAGCGCCGCGCGGCGCGGGCCGATGGGAACGCTGCGATCGCGGTGACGGTCGATCTGGGCGATGTCGGCGACATCCACCCAACCAACAAGCAGGATGTTGGCCACCGCCTTTCCCGCGCGGCGCGGGTGCTGAGCTATGGCGCCGCGCTGTCGCGCTCGGGCGCGGAGCCGCTCGCGGCACGACGCGAGGGAGACGGCGTCATCGTGGCGTTCGGATCGATCGAGAAGATGCTCCTGACGTTCAGCGGCGTGCCGACAAGCTTCGAGCTGTGTGGCGCGGGACCCGGCACCTGCCGATTCGTTCCGGCGCGGATCGCGGGCGACACGATCCGGATCGATGCCGGACAAGGCCCGGCCGACCGCCTGCGATATTGCTGGGGCGACAGCCCGGTGTGCAACCTGACCGACGGATCAGGGCTGCCGGTGACGCCTTTCGAGCTAAGGATCGAATAGCCCCCTTGCCCGCGAGGCGCGCAGCCGCGAAGGTTTGGCCATGGCAATTCTTTCCGACATCTGGATTCGCGAGCAGGCGCTCAACCACGGCATGATCGAGCCCTTCGTCGAGGGGCAACGCCGAGAGGGCTGCATCAGCTATGGGCTGTCCTCTTACGGCTATGACGCGCGGGTGGCGGACGAATTCAAGATCTTCACCAATATCGACAGCGCCGTCGTCGATCCGAAGGACTTCGCCGCAACGAGCTTCGTCGATCGCCAGACCGATTGCTGCATCATCCCGCCCAACAGCTTCGCGCTGGCGCGGACGGTGGAGTATTTCCGCGTGCCGCGCGACGTGCTGGTCATCTGCCTGGGCAAATCGACCTATGCGCGCTGCGGGATCATCGTGAACGTGACGCCGCTCGAGCCCGAATGGGAGGGGCATGTGACGCTCGAATTCTCGAACACCACGCCGCTGCCCGCCAAGATCTACGCCAATGAAGGCGCCTGCCAGTTCCTGTTCCTGCGGGGCGAGCAGCCGTGCGAGACGAGCTATGCCGATCGCGCGGGCAAATATATGGGCCAGCGCGGCGTGACGCTGCCGCGGCTCTGAGGGTACCCAGACGCGCGATGGTTCGCGCGACCGGTCACTGAAGCCCGCCAGCCGCGCGTTCGCGCAGCAGACTGACCTGAACAAAATTCCGGCGGCGCGCGGGCCTCGACATGCGAATGTTCCCAATGTTCGCAGTGACGAAGACGTATCCGGGTGACGACTTCAAAGAAGCGACCGAGCCCCTCGACCGGCGCGACCAGGCAGCCGAAAGCCGACATTGCAAGGCCCAAAGCAGCGCTGCGGACAACGAAAAAGGGCGGCCCCGAAGGACCGCCCTTGATCGCTTGCCGCGCCGGAGCGCTACAGATGGATCAGAACGCGCTGCGATACTGGTCGTTGCCGACGAAGCCGAGCTTGTTCACCTGCGCACGCTTCACGATCGCGAGGACACGATCGACGACTTCGTAGCGCGCCTGAGGATCGGGCTGGAAGTGCAGCTCCGGCTCAGGGCTGATCTGCAACGTCGCATCCAGATACTGGCGCAGCGTCACGTCATCGACAGGGATGCTGTTCCACTGAACAACCCCATCCGGCTGGATGTAGATCTTGTTCTTCTGCGTATCGATCACCGGCTGGTTGGTGTTCGTATTCTGCGGAAGGTCGACCTTCACCGCGTGGCTCTGGATCGGGATGGTCATGATGATCATGATGAGCAGCACCAACATGACGTCGATCAACGGCGTCGTGTTGATCTCCATCATGGGACCATCATCGCTCTTACCTACGCTCGCTCCCATGCGAACTACTCCTTAAAGACGGGTAACAGCAGTGCCAGCTTCAGGTTCGGAGATGAACCCGACCTTTGCAAAACCTGCCATCTGCATGGTGAAGATCGTGCCGCCGATGCAGCGATACGGAGTATCCACGTCACCACGGATATGCACTTCCGGAAGCTCGAGCGTCGGATCAGCCTTGAAAGCGGCTTCGCCGCCAACCTTCTCGACCTCGAACTTGAGCTTCTTCACCGCCCTGTCGAGCAGCTCCGTGCTGTTCACCGGCGTCATGCCCCAATAAACCTGACAGCCATTGGCATCACCAGTCACCGACAGCGCCACGTTCTCCGGCTTCGTGATCGTCGGCTCGAACTGCACCTTCGGCAGGGTCAGCTTAACCGTCTGGATCACGACAGGAACGGTGATCAGGAAGATGATCAGGAGCACCAACATGATGTCCACCAGCGGCGTGGTGTTGATGTCCGACATCGGGCCATCGTCGTCCGATTCGCCTACACTCATCGACATTGCGCGCTATCCTATTCTTACGCGTTCATTGCCGCCGGGACATGCCCTGCGCGGCGGAAGGCGGGATCGCGGCAAGCCCGCGATCCCGACTACCCTTAGCCCTTGGTGGTCGTTGCAGCAGCGGCCTTGGCCGGAGCGCCCTTGGCAGCAGCCGGGCGCACAGCGCCGTTCGAAGCCAGGTAGCCCAGGATGTCGTTCGAGAACGCGCTGAGGTCTTCGCTGATCTTCTTGTTGCGAGCCTGGAGCCAGTTGAAGGCGAGCACGGCCGGAACGGCGACGGCGAGACCAACGGCGGTCATGATCAGTGCTTCACCGACCGGACCTGCGACCGCGTCGATCGAAGCCTGGCCCGACGAACCGATCTTCACCAGTGCGCGGATGATACCGATAACGGTACCGAACAGACCGATGAACGGTGCGGTCGAACCGACGGTAGCGAGGAACGACAGGCCCTTCTTCAGCTGCGAAAGGATGTCGGCCTCCGAACGGGCCAGCGAGTTGTGCAGCCAGTCATGCGCTTCGACCGGATCGGTCAGGCGGCTGTGCTGCTCCTGCGCCGCAAGACCGTCTTCGACGATCTGGCGATATGCCGAGTTCTTCTCGAGCTTGGCAGCGCCTTCACGCAGCGAAGCCGCGCTCCAGAACGACGCGCGAACGCGGCGGGCCTGCGCGATGATCTTCTGCTGCTCAAACAGCTTGGTGAACAGGATGTAGAGCGAGAAGAAAAGCATGATCACCATGATGCCGAACACGGACTGGGCGATGATGCCGCCTTCACGGAGTGCTGCCTGGAGGCCGTACGGGTTCTCAGCGTGGGGCGCCGCAGCGGCAAGAATGGTCGTGAGCATTTCGGTCTTTCCTCTAAAAATAGCGCGTTTGGCAAAACATCCGGCGCGCCTCCCCGGCGCGCCGGACACTCATTATCTCGGTATCTTCCAGGTGAAGCGGCTGTTGAACGCAGCCGGGATCTTGTTGCCGCTCGCATCCTCCGCCGGATTGAACCGGGCCCGGCGCTTGAGCAACGAGCACGCCGTATTATCCAGAAGCGACGAGCCGCTCGAAGACGTGACGGTGCAATCGGTCACCTTGCCCGCCGCATCGACGTCGAGGCGGAAGCCCACGGTTCCCGCCTGTTCTGCGCGAAGCGCAGCGGACGGATAATCGTCGTCGGTCACCCAGCTCTGGGGCGAACCCCTTGGCGTCAGCTTCTTTGCAATGCGCGGCGGAGGCGGCGGTGCAGGAGGAGCCGGCGGCGCCGGAGGAGCCGGGGGCACGATGGGCGGCGCGGGCTGTGGAACCGGCGTCGTCATCATGGGCGGCGAGGGTTGCGGCACCGACACAATCGCGGGCGGCGTCACCACCAGGGTAGGCGGCGGGGGAACCGGCGAATCCGGCGGCGGCGGCGGAGGGGGAACCTCTTCCGGCGGCGGCGGATCGTTCACATCGAACACGTCGAGCTTTTCAGTGGCCTTCTTAACATACTGGAAGGCTAGTCCGGTGACGAAGGCATATCCCATGCCGGCGACGATCAACGCGACCAATACGATCGCGACGATGCGGCTACCACCTGTATTCCGGTCAGCGTAAGCCATTGCGGGAACGTCACTCCTATAATCTGACTGCGATCCTCCTGCCACGGTTTCCCGCGCACAAGTCCGCCTGCCGCGCTGTTGCGTCCTTTCGGCAGAGCGCGACCTCTATCGCGGTGTCCCGGGGTACGCAAACGCTTTGTCAGACATTCAGCACTGGTTCCGTGCCGCGATGGAATTATTTCTGTAAACCCCATGCGCGATCGGGTATCGGACTAGGCATGATCCGTATCAGAAATGTTGCGCTTTGTTGCGCGATGGCGGTTTCCGCCGCTGCGCCCGCTTTCGCCCAAAACCCGCAGAATCCGGCCACATTGGTCCATTCCGGGCCGAGTTACGCCGTGCTCGCGGGGCAGGTCGTGCGCGCGCCATTGATCCTCGATGCGCGCATCCGTCAGGCCACCAAATTGGAGCCCGATCAGGCGATTGGCGTCGCCGCCGGCCATGCCCGTCTTTATATCGTCGCAGACGTGCTCGCGCTGATTCGCGGCAATAATGCGATGCCGGTGCAGGTCGCTTATGTGGCCGATGTGCCGCTCGATTCTCGCGGCAAGGTCCCCAAGCTCAAGAAACAGCGCGTGCTGCTGTTCGCGAAGCCGGTGCCGGGGCGGACGGACCAGATTCAGCTCACCGGAATCAATAGCCAGCGCAATTACTTGCCGGAAAGCGACGCACTGGTCCGCACGATCACGCGCGAGGCGGTGGCCGCCGATGCGCCGCCGGGGATCACGGGCGTGGGCAACGCCTTCCACGTGCCGGGCGCGCTCCCCGGCGAAGGCGAGACGCAGATATTCCTGACGACCGAGAGCAATGCGCCGGTATCGCTTCAGGTGGTCCGCCGGCCGGGCGAAGCGCCGCGCTGGAGTGTATCATTAGGGGACATTGTCGACGATTCGGCCGGTCCGCCCGCGCCAAACACGCTGCTTTGGTACCGGCTCGCATGCGGCCTGCCCCGCACGCTGCGCCCGGAAGCGTTCGAATCGGACGATCCCGAGAATGCGCGCATCGCCGCGGAGGATTATGCGATGGTCCTTCGCGCGCTGGGGCCGTGTGCCTGAGGCCTGGTTTGCAGCAGCGAGGCGATTCTAGCGGCGGTTGCGCACCAGCGTGACGCCGATCGATTCGCCGCGCTCCGCGATGGCGAGCTTGACGATCTTTATCTCGACGCGGCGGACCCGCTTGTCCGAGACGAACAGCGTGTCGCAGATATAGTCGGCCACCGCCTCGATCAGCTTGAAATGGACCCCCTCGGGCAGCGCGGTGGCGGCTTCCTTCAGGTCGATATAGCTTTTCGAGGCGCTGAGCGGCGTATCCGGCGCGAAACGCTCGGGCATGTCGATATCGACATTCATCGAAATTCGCAGCGGCTGCGGGAGATGCGTCTCTTCCGAATAGATTCCGGTCAGCACATCGACTTCGAGATCATGCACCTGAAGCTGGAGGAGATCGGACAAAGCGGGCCTTTCGGGGAAATTGTTGCGCGGCCCCATAGCAGAAGGGGCAGCGCGCGAAA
Source organism: Sphingomonas soli NBRC 100801 (assembly GCF_001591025.1). GTDB lineage: Bacteria > Pseudomonadota > Alphaproteobacteria > Sphingomonadales > Sphingomonadaceae > Sphingomonas > Sphingomonas soli. The sequence continues at coordinate 24,138 of NZ_BCTZ01000003.1, read as the reverse complement.
GCCTGCCGGGCAGACATTCATCCTTGCTTCACTGCGGGAGAGGTCTAAGGCCGCGCCCCCGGACAAAGGATATGCATGTAGTGATCAAGATGGTGCCGCTCGCCCAGATCGACCCCCAGGCCGTCGAGTCGCTGCTCGACCGCGCTTTCGGGACCGATCGACGTGCGCGTACCGCATATCGCATCCGCGGCGGCACCGATCCGATCGCCGAGCTGAGCTTCGCCGCGGTGCGCGAGGATGGCGCACTGGCGGGCACGATCCAGTGCTGGCCCGTGTCGCTGCTATGCGACGAAGGCGGCGCGATCCCGCTCAACATGGTCGGCCCGGTCGCGGTCGAGCCCGAATGGCAGCAGGAGGGCATTGGCCGCGCGCTGATGGAGCGGATGCTGGCGGCCGTGCCCGATTGCCGGACGCCCGGCTGCGATGCGCTGATGCTGATCGGCGACCCGGAATATTATGAGCGTTTCTTCGGCTTCACGGCTGAGCGGACCGGCCGCTGGCGCCTGCCCGGCCCATTCGAGCCGCGCCGCCTGCTCGCGCGCGGATGCAATGTGCCAGATTGCGCCGGCATGCTGGGCCCGCGAATCCGCCAGGCGGCTTGAGGGCGGGGGCGCGCTCGCCTAACGGAACAGGAATGTCTTCCGCGCCGCCTCCCGATTTCGGCAGCCTCTCGCTCGCAGAGATTGCGCGGCTCGCGGAGGAAAGCCGCCTGCCGCCGGTCGATAGCTGGAATCCGGAGCATTGCGGCCATAGCGACATGCGGATCGCCCGCGACGGAACCTGGTTTCACGCAGGCTCGCCGATCGGACGCGCCGCGATGGTGCGGCTGTTCTCGACCATATTGCGCCGAGAGGCCGATGGCCGGTTCGTGCTGGTCACGCCGGTCGAAAAGCTCGACATCGAGGTGGAAGATGCGCCGTTCCAGGCGGTGGAGATGAAGGCCGAGGGCGCGGGCGAATCAATGAAGCTCGCCTTCCGCCTGAACACCGGCGATCTGGTGACCGCCGGGCCGGAACGCGCGCTGCGATTCGAAGAGACTGCGGAGGGCCCCCGCCCCTATCTCCATGTGCGCGGCGGGCTGGAAGCTTTGGTCGCACGTCCGGTCTATTACGAACTCGCCCAGATCGCGCTGGCCAACGGCAGCGATCCGGCGGGCGTATGGAGCGACGGCGCGTTCTTCGCGCTGGAGCCGGCCAAGTGACTCTCGCCGACCGGCTGCGCGCCGCGCTTGAATCGCCGCACGAAGCGGCGATGCTGCCGGGCGATCATTTCGATTTCGATCCTGGCATCTCGGGCCACCCCGCCGCAGTGCTCGTCGCCGTGACGGACAGCGCCGACCCCGGCGTGATCCTGACCCAGCGAAACGAAGCGCTTCGCCGGCATCCTGGCCAGGTCGCGTTTCCAGGCGGGCGAATCGATCCCGAAGATGACGGCCCGGTCGCTGCGGCGCTGCGTGAGGCCGAGGAGGAGATCGCCCTGCCCCGCGCGGCCGTGGACGTGATCGGCCTGGCAGAGCGTTACCGCACCATCACCGGCTATGACGTCACCCCCGTGCTGGGCGTCGTGCCGCCGGGGCTTGTGCTGGTCCCCGCCGAAGCGGAAGTGGCCAGCGTCTTCGAAGTGCCCCTCTCCTTCCTGCTCGACGCCGCCAATCACCGGCACAACACGGTCGAGTATCTGGGCCGGGAGCGCCGATATTATGAGATCATGTGGGGCGAGCGCCGTATCTGGGGGGCGACTGCGGCGATGATCGTCAATCTCTCACGGCGGCTGCAATGGACGGCATGATTCTCCCCGATGCGGAGTGGCGGCACCGTGCAGGGCTGGACGGGCTGGTCCGCGTGCTGGGCGATGTGCGATTCGTTGGCGGCTGCGTGCGCGATACGCTGCTCGGCATCCCGGTATCGGACGTCGATCTCGCTACCTCGCTCGCGCCGGAGACGGTGGTCCAATATCTGAAGGAAGCCGGGATCACCGCCGTGCCGACGGGAATCGCGCACGGGACGGTGACCGCCGTGATCGAGAGCGGGCCGGTAGAGGTGACGACACTTCGCCGCGACGTCTCCACCGATGGCCGTCGCGCGACCGTTTCCTTCACCGACGACTGGCGCGAGGATGCGGCGCGGCGCGATTTCACCATGAACGCGCTCTATGCCGATCCGGCGACGGGCGAGATCACCGATTATTTCGGCGGGCTTGCCGATCTGGAAGCGCGGCATGTGCGCTTCATCGGCGATCCCTATCAGCGGATCGCGGAGGATCACCTGCGCATCCTGCGCTTCTTCCGCTTCCTTGCCCGATTCGGCGACGAACCCGATGGCGCCGCGCTCAAAGCCTGCTCGGATCGCGCCAACGACCTGATGGCGCTGAGCCGCGAGCGGATTCGCGACGAATTGCTCAAGCTGCTGGTGGCGAAGGATGCGGTTCGGGTCGTGCGGCTGATGCTCGAACATCGCATGTTCGCGCCCGTCCTCGCAGTGCGCTCCGCCGATCGGCTGGCTTATGTTGCGGCGCGCGAGGAAGAAGCGGGCATCGCACCGGATCCGATTCGCCGCCTTGCCGCGCTGGTCCCTTCCGAAGACGTCGAGGCCGTTGGCGCGCGCTTCAAGCTTTCCAACCTCCAGCGCCGCCGCCTGTCGGCCGCGGTGATTCCGCCAGAGGGAGACACCAGGGCGCTGGTTTACCGCGCGGGACAGGAAAGCGCGATCGATCGCATATTATTGTCGGACTATTCGGTGCGCGATGCCGTGACCGCCGCAAGCTGGGAAGCGCCGCGCTTTCCGCTGTCGGGCGGTGCTATCCTGGCGCGGGGAATCAAGGCGGGGCCAGAGGTCGCGCGGCTGCTACGGCAGGTGGAGGATCGCTGGATCGCGGAAGGGTTTCCGGACGCGGCGCGCGTCGATCAGATCGCCGATGAAATCGCGGGCGGCCCGTTGCGCTCGATCAGCAGCGAATAAGCGTCGTCGCGGGCTAGCGCGCGCGAATAGAGGAAGCCCTGGCCATAGCTGCAGCCCAAAGCGGCCAGCGTCTGCGCCAGCTCATTGGTCTCGATGCCCTCTGCCGTGGTCTTCATGCCCAGCGCCTGCGCGAGCGATAGGATCGCGCGAACGATGGCGATCTTGTCACGATCGGCGAGCATGCCCGAGACAAAGCTGCGATCGATCTTGAGCACGTCGATCGGAAGCTTCTGCAGGAAGGCGAGGTTCGAATAGCCGGTGCCAAAATCGTCCATCGCCAGCGTGGCGCCCAGGCCCTTGAGCGCGGTCATGACCCGCGCGACGCGATCCGGATCGGTGACGATGGCGCTTTCGGTCAATTCCAGCGTGAGCCGGGTGCCCGGCACGCCATAGGTATCGAGCGCTCGCTTGACCATGTCGGGGATATTGTCGCGGTGAAGCTGGATCGCGGAAAGGTTTACCGCGACCCGCGCGCCGCAATCGCCGCCGGCGCCACGATCCCATGCCGCGATCGTCTTCGCCGCTTCGTCCATCGCCCAGCGCCCGAGCGGGACGATCAGGCCCGATTCCTCGGCTACCGGGATGAAATCGTTGGGGGAGAGCGTCACGCCCTCCTCATTGGTCCAGCGTGCAAGCGCCTCGAACGACGTGATCTTGCCGGTGTTGAGGTCGCAGATGGGCTGGTAATAAAGCGCCATCTGGCCATTCTCGATCGCGCGGCGCAGCTCGGTTTCGATGCTGAACTGCTCGCGGGCGATATCGAAGGCATGGGTCTGATAGACTTCCGCGCGGCTGGTCTTTTTCGACCGCTTCACCGCGAACTGGGCGTTGCGGATCAGATCCTCGGGATCGCCGTCATTGTCCGAACCCATCGCGATGCCGATCGAACATTCGACGCGAATCTCGAAATCGGAGAGGCGGAAGGGATTGGTGAGCGCCGCTTCGATACGCTTGGCGACGTGCAGCGCGTCCTGCGGCCCGTCATCAAGCGTCAGCAGAACGCCGAATTCGTCTCCGCCCAGCCGGGCGAGCACATCGCGGCCGCGCAGCGCACCCTTGATCCGGCGCGCCACCGAGATCAGCAGCTCATCTCCGGCAAGCCCGCCCATGCACGCATTGACGCGTCCGAAGCGCGCCAGATCGATCACCATGACGGCATGGCCGCCGCAATTTTCTGGCGTGATCGTGTCTTCGAGCTCGTCGGAAAAGCCGGTCCGGTTGGGCAGGCCGGTGAGGCTGTCGGTCGCCATTTCGCGGCGCAGGCTCTGTTCGGTACGCAGCTCGGAGGTCTGGTCGACCAGGCTGACCATGCATTTCAGTTTTTCGCTGTTGAAGCTGCGGCGGGCCAGCTTCACGCGGAAATGGCGGCTATCGACCTCGCTGCCGAAACGCCACGGAAATTCCTCGCTGGTCTCTTCCGATTCGACGAAGCGGCGGATGCGATCGCCAAGTAGGCGGATGACCGGCGATTCCGAAGCGATGGCACCCAGGCCAGCCATGCGGAATGGCTTGTTGATACCTTCGAAATGGAGGCTTTCCTCAGCGAGCGCGACGATCGCGGCCGGGATCGGCAGCATATCGAGTACCATGCCTGCCGAAGTCGGCCCGAAGGCGCGCGGATCCAGCACCGGCGGGGCACGCTCGGTCGTTGGCACGGGCACAGGCTTGGCTCTACGGAACGCCATCCCGCCAGCGCTAAACCCGAAATGGTTAAATCGCTCTGAAGTATCCAGGAATTAGCGCAGCGTTCAGAAGCGGTTGTCGCGCGGGAAACCGGTGGGCGGCATCCGCCCCGCGGCGCCGCGCGCCGCGCGCCATCCCGAAAGATCCGTTTCGGTGCGCATCCGGCCGGTCTCCCCGCCCATCGCCCAGCTAAGCCCCTCGGCCATCTTGAAGGTGGTTGCGTCCGACAGGCCGCCGTCGCGGTAGCGCTGGAGCTGGACGCCCTGCCCGCGCGCCAGCTCGGCAACTTCGGAGAGCGGAAACACCACCAGCTTGCGATTGTCGCCGATCGCCGCGACCATGTCTTCGTCGTCGGCGATGCCGCGCACGACCTTCAGATGCGCGCCTGCGCGGGGGTTCACGACCTGCTTTCCCTTGCGAGTTTCTGCGAGGACGTCCTCTGCCTTGACAACGAAGCCGCGCCCGTCGCTGGCAGCAACCAGCAGGCGCTGCGATGCCGCGGCCCTGCGCAGCGTCACGATCTGGCGATCGCCATCCAGATCGATCATCAGCCGCACCGGCTCACCAAAGCCGCGTCCGCCGGGAAGCTTGTCCGCCGCCAGCGTGTAGAACCGGCCATTGTCCGCCGCGAGCAGCAATTTGTCGGTCGTGTGCGCATGAAAAGCGAGGAAAGGACCATCGCCTTCCTTGAATTTCAGCGCCTCGCCACTCCCCGTCTCGACATGGCCTTTCATAGCGCGAACCCAGCCGCGCTGTGACAGGATGACGGTGATCGGCTCGCGCTCGATCATCGCTTCCAGCGGAATTTCACGAGCGGGTGCCGCTTCCTCGACCGTGGTGCGACGCTTGCCGAGCGGCGTATCAAGGCCATAGCGGACGAGCATCCTGCCCAGGTCGCGCTTCATCCGCGTGCGCTGGCGCGCGTCCGAGGAGAGCAACTGCTCCAGCTCGGCCTTTTCCTTCTCCAGCGCCTCCTGTTCGCGCTTCAGCTCCATCTCCTCCAGCTTGCGCAGCGAGCGCAGGCGCATGTTGAGGATCGCCTCGGCCTGGCGGTCGGTGAGCTGGAATTCGGCCATCATCACCTGTTTCGGCTCATCCTCGGTCCGGATGATCTCGATGACGCGATCGAGATTGAGGAAGGCGATGATATAGCCCGCGACCAGTTCGAGCCTGTCGGCGATCTTGTCGAGCCGATGCTGCGATTTGCGCTGCAAGACGATGAACTGGTGCTGGAGCCACTGGCTGAGCGCTTCGTGGAGGCTCATCACCCGCGGCGTGTGCTGCGCATCGAGAACGTTGAGGTTGAGCGGCACGCGGACTTCAAGGTCCGAGAGGCGATACAGGCTGTGGATCAGATCCTCGGCGCTGACCGTGCGGCTGCGCGGCTCAAGCACAACCCTGATATCCTCGGCGGATTCGTCGCGTACATCGCCCAGGATGGGCAGCTTCTTCTCGTTGATCAGCTCGGCAATGCCCTCGATCAGCTTGCCCTTCTGCACGCCGTAGGGGATTTCGGAGACGACGAGGTGCCAGCCCCCGCCCTTTTCGACCACCTTCTCGATGCGCGCGCGCACGCGAAAGCTGCCGCGCCCGGTATTATAGGCCTCTGCGATCGCCGCCGGGCTGTCGACAACCACGCCGCCGGTCGGGAAATCGGGGCCGGTCACATGCTGCAGCACGTCGGCCTGGGGATTGTCGATCAGCGCGACGGCGGCGTTGATCAGTTCGGCGGCATTGTGCGGCGGAATGCTGGTCGCCATGCCCACCGCGATGCCAGACGCACCATTGGCGAGCAGATTGGGGAACAGGCCGGGAAACAGCTCCGGCTCCTCGTCCTCGCCGTTATAGGTGGCGCGGAAATCGGTCGCATTCTCGTCGAGCCCGTCCATCAGATCGATCGCGACCTGGGTCAGCCGGGCTTCGGTATAGCGATACGCCGCGGCGTTATCGCCATCGATATTGCCGAAATTCCCCTGCCCGTCGACGAGCGGGTAACGCAGTGCAAAGGTCTGGGCTAGGCGGACCATCGCATCATAGACCGACTGGTCACCATGCGGATGGTACTTACCAATTACATCGCCGACGACGCGGGCGCATTTCTTGTAGCCACTCGCCGGATCGAGCTTGAGCAGCCGCATTGCCCAGAGCAAGCGGCGGTGCACGGGCTTCATCCCATCACGGACATCCGGCAGCGAACGCGCCGTGATCGTCGACATCGCATAGACGAGGTAGCGCTCCGAAAGCGCGCTATCGAACGGGACGTCGGTGGGGCCGTCGATGGGGCTGCCGGGATCGGTGATTTCGGTATCAAGAGTCATGAGAGCGCCGCGATAGCAAAGCCATAGCGGCCAAGCCAATCCGGAGCCGGGAAATTATGGGGATAGGTAGAGGCAGGACGCGTCCGCCCGCAAAACATCAGCCCAATACCGGCACCGGGCTCTCTCGGACCATCTCCTCGATCAACCATTCGCGGAAGCGCTTGATCTTGGGCACGTTTCGGCGGCTCTCCGGCGCGACAAACCAATAGGCATAGCCCCGCGTCGTAACCTGATCGAACGGCATCGCGAGGCGACCCTCCGCCAGATCGTTTCGCCAGAAAAAGGGCGTGAGAATCGCGACGCCTTGCCCCGCCATGGCGGCGTGTCCCTCATGCGCCTGACTGTCGAGACGGACTCCGGGGCGCGGCGGACCATCCGGCACATCGACGCCGGCTTCCCGCAGCCACGCCGTCCACCAGGCGTCGTGCGGGCTGATCAGCGGCAGGTGGAGCAGATCGGAGGGCTGCATATCGCCATGACGCGCGAGGAAAGCCGGGCTGACCATGGGCGTAAAATCAACCTCGAGCAGCTTTTCTGCGGCCAGGCCGGGCCAGCCCCCGCGGCCCGCACGGATCGCGCAATCGATCTCGCCGCTCTCCAGATCGGCGATCGTGTCGCTGGTATCGAGCCGCACCGCCATCTCCGGATGCGCCATCTGGAAGCTGCCCAACCGCCAGGCGAGCCAGGCGTTGGCAAACGTATTCGAGGTGGAAATGACGAGCAGACCCTCTTCATCGGCGCGCACCCTGGCAAAAGCCTGATCGATCGCATCGAAAGCGCGGCTAACCTGCGGTGCCGCGCGCGCGCCAGCGTCGGTCAGCACCACGCCGCGTCCCTCGCGGCGAAACAGGCTGGCGCCCAGCCGCTCCTCGAGCAGCTTCACCTGATAGCTGACCGCAGCCTGGGTCATGCCCAGTTCTTCGGCAGCGCGGGTGAAATTGCCGTGACGCGCGGCAGCCTCAAAAACGCGAACGGCGGAAAGAGGGGGCATGCGGCGCATTACCTAGCATAAGCCGTACTTGTCGATTGCGTCCAACGATTTGTTGGCGCTCCGGCTGCGAAACGACCATCTCCGATGCGTCTGAAAATTGAGGAGATCAGAAATGGGACGCGATTTTGACAGCCATAACTGGGCCGACGCCCATCATCATCTGAGCGATTCTGTCGCAACGCTGATTCAAAAGCTGTCTTATGGATTCAAGCGGCTTACCGAGATCCAGTTTGACGCCCCCTGGAAGCACTCGCGCCGCTGACCCGGCTCAACCTTTTGCGCCTCGGGAAGGGCGCGGAGGGATGTGCTTCCCGAAACGGAACGCTCGCTCGTGGCATCCAGTTGGGCGCCGCCCAAAAACCGGTTACTTCCCTGTCAACCAACAGGGAGGACTCGATGCGAGTCGTATGGGCTTTGGCGGCGCTGGCGCTGCTCGCGGGTTGCGACAATGGGACGGCGAAACCCTCCGCAGCCAAGGACAAATCGGAATTCGCCACTGCGGCGGATGCGGAAGCCTTTGCCTCTACCGGCACGGGATTTGATTATCGCTATGCCTATCGCCTGCCCGGCAACCGGGTGAAGGGCGTGCTCCAGTCGAACGCGGATGCGTGCGACCGGCTGGGGCCGGCGCGCTGCCGTATCCTGTCGATGCGCTACCGGGTGGATGATTCGAACCATACCCGCGCGGTGCTGACGATCCGCATTGACCCCTCGATCGCTCGCAATTTTGGCGACGCCGTCACCAACAACGTCACCGGTTCGGACGGCGTGCTGATCGACACGGAAATCAAGGGTTCCGACGCGACCACCCAGGCGCGCAGCACGGCGGTGGTCAACCGCCTGCGCGAGCGGCTGAGCAACGCACAGGGCCTGCGCACGCCCGAAGGGGCAGCACGCGCGCAGCGGATCACTGCGGCGCTGGCGGAAATCGCGGAGAGCGAAGCAAGCCAGGGTCAGACCCTGGCGACAGCGCCTTTGCTGCTCACCTATGAATCGAGCAACGCGCTTACCGGTCTCGGATCATCCAGCGCCAATTTCCGCAATGCGGGACAGACGCTGAACAACTCACTGGCGCAACTGGTGGTGATCCTCGCGGGCGTGGGACCGTGGCTGCTGCTGATGCTGGTGGTGGTGCTTATCCTGCGCTGGATCATCCATGGTCGCCCGGTTGGCAATGGTGACGCCGAGCCCGCCGCCTATCAGCACGGCGATGGCGATTATCACGCGCCTCCGCCCCCCGCTCGCGACAAGCGCACGCTGATGCAACGCTGGTTCGATCGGGACGAAGATTAGCGGTCGGGACCAGCCTTGCCACAATTTCACCGTAAATGTGGCGCGATTGTGTCTTGATTAAGTCATAGCGTTGTGATGGCATTATCTCCCGGACTACGGGAGATAATGCCATCCGCGCCTTAATTGCCCTTTCTGTCGCCACCTTTAGCCTGAGCGCCTGCTCTGCAGACAAGGACAGCACCGCCAGCGAATCCGTCGGAACCGCCGCCACCGCAGACGACGGCGCAAAGGCGGACACCGTCGCAGGAAGCGTGCCACAACTGGCCTACGCTTGGTCGCTCGGCTTCCTCATTCCCGAGGACAAGCTCGCCAGCACGCAGGACCGGCACCGCGGCCTGTGCGAGGATATGGGCGCCGCGCGCTGCCAGATCCTGTCATTGGAGCGCGGCACGGGTACCGATCAGACCGGGGCCGGCTCTCTCAAGCTGCGCGTCGTCAGCAGCGAGGCCCGCGCCTTTTCCAGCGAGCTTTCCAAGGTTATCGAAGATGCAGGCGGCCGTTCCACCGATACGAAGGTGGAGGGCGAGGACGTTTCCAAATCGATCGTCGACACACAGGCACGGATCAAGCAGCGCGAATTGCTCGTGGCGCGGCTCACCGCCGTGTTGCGCACCCGCAAAGGCAGCGTAAGCGAGCTGGTCGAGGCCGAACGGAGCGTCACCGCCGCGCAGGAGGACCTTGAGCAGGCCCACGCCTGGCTGAAAACGCAGCAGGGCCGCGTTGCAATGTCCGAATTCGACATTCGATACCTGGCCATCGCGCCTTCGGCCAATGCAGGCAGCGTCGGCGCGCAACTCGGCGATGCCACCCAGGCATCTGCCGCCACCTTCCTGATCGGGCTGCGCGCCGTCTTCACGCTGGCGATCTACCTGCTGCCGTGGGTGCTGCTCGTCTTCCCGCTGGGGATGCTGGTCCGCTGGCTCCGCCGAAAGGGCGAAAGGACACCCGCCTAACCCTGATTGCGTGGCGGCGGCCCTTCCGATATAGGCCCGGCCATTCCACGGCCCCGGCGCAGACGCGGTCCTCCGCGGCGCCGGGGCCATGTATTTCAGGGGACTCAAATGGCACGCCGCCGGCAGATCTACGAGGGCAAGGCGAAGATCCTCTATGAGGGCCCGGAGCCGGGCACGCTCATCCAATATTTCAAGGACGACGCGACCGCGTTCAACGCCCAGAAAAAGGGCACGATCAGCGGCAAGGGCGTGCTGAACAACCGGATCTCCGAGCATGTCTTTACGCTGCTCGGCAATATCGGGGTACCCACACACTTCATACGCCGTCTCAACATGCGCGAACAACTTATTCGTCAGGTTGAGATCGTGCCCATTGAAGTGGTGGTGCGTAATGTCGTGGCCGGATCGCTCGCCAAGCGGCTGGGGATAGAAGAGGGCACGCCCCTACCCCGCACGATCATCGAATATTATTACAAGGACGATGCGCTCGGCGATCCGATGGTCACCGACGAGCATATCCTCGCTTTCGGCTGGGCCGCGCAGGAAGAACTGCACGACATGGCCGACATGGCGATCCGCGTGAACGACTTCCTGGCCGGTCTTTTCGCGGGAATCGGCATCCGCCTGGTCGACTTCAAGCTCGAATTCGGGCGGATCTGGGATAATGATTATCCGCGCATCATCCTGGCCGACGAAATCAGCCCCGATGGCTGCCGCCTGTGGGACATGACCACCAACGAGAAGCTCGACAAGGACCGGTTCCGCCGCGATCTTGGCGGCGAGGTCGAAGCCTATCAGGAAGTGGCGCGCCGCCTTGGCCTGCTGCCCGAGGGTGAGGATTCTGCGGTTCTCGATCTGGAAACGCACCGGAAGAAGCGCGGGAAGTAACACTCCCGCGCCATCGGATGAAAAGGCAGTAAAGCGGCATCCGAGCCGCGAATAACATGGCCAGGCGCTATAGTTGCGCCCGGGTCATCCCTTTTTACGCTTTGGGCATAAACAGCTTCTTAACCACATCTGCTTACCCCTGCATCGGAACTCTCAGGGGGATTTTCGATGCGTTCGTTCCGCAACCTGGTTGCCCTTTCGGGCGCGGTCACGCTGGCCGCCTGTGGCGGCGACACTCGCCCGCAGACCGTCGGCAGCGCCGCAGCCCCGGTGGGCACGCCCACCCCTACGCACAGCTTCGTCAGCCCCACCGAGAGCAAGACCTATGAAGGTCTCGGGGCGGTCCAGCATTATCAATATTCCACGCTGTCTGACGGCGCAGGACAAGCCGGACAGCTTTACGCGGGCGACGCAAACACGGCGCGCGATAGCGGCATCAGCCTGACCTATAATCCCCGCGACGCGATCTTCGAGCTGACGATCACCCGGCCGAAGGGCATGGTGAACGTCGCGGCCTTCCGCTTCCAGGACCCCGCGCACCGCACGGACTTTGGCGGCGCGATCCAGCCGCAGCCGGGCGTTCCCAATTTCGATTCGGCGCGGCAGATCCAGTATCTGGAGGCAGGCAGCGGCAGCGGTTCGCTGCTATCCCCCGCCAGCGCCTATTATACATCGGGCTATGGCGCCGCAGGATCGACCTATGCGGTGGGTGCGGACGGCTACACCTCGACCAACCAGACATTCTTCTACCAGAAGCCCGGCACCACCACGAAATACGTCACCTATGCCGGTTTCGTGCGCAACACGATCAGCGCCGCCGAGGAGACGCCGACAGGATCGGTCACGCCGCGCCTGCGCGAGAATTACAGCCTGGACCGCGCGGCATTCGTGTTCGGCGAGCGGACCAACAACACCGCCGTGCCCAAGACCGGCTCCGGCACCTATACCGGCGAGATGATCGCATCGGTCGCGTTCAACCCCAATCTCGACACCGATCCCAGCGCCCCTACCTACCTCCAATGGATGCAGGGCACGCACAGCACCGACATCAACTTCGCAACGCTGGCGGTCGCCTCCACCTTCACCGGCACGATGCTGGCACCGACCTATGACGCCTATACCAGCCGCGTGCATTCGCTGCCGACCGGCTCGGTATTCTCGGCGAATGCGATCGGCACGATCGATCTGGTCAACACGGGCGGCTTCACCGGCCGCTTCACCACCGCGACCTTCACCCGGCCCGGCCTGGGCAGCTTCACGCTGCTGATCGCGGGCTCGAGCTTCGACGGCGCATTCTTCGGGCCCAACGGCCAGGAGATCGGCGGCGGCTGGCGCATCGTCGGCGGCACGCCCGATGAGCGGATCGACATCCTCGGCGCCTACACCGGCAAGAAGCCGTAATGCGCTTCCTCGCGGCGTTTGCCCTGTGGGCGGCGCTGCTGGCGCCGGCAGCGGCTGGCGCGCAATCCCTGTCCAACGGATCCCTGCTCGACCAGTGCCGGGCAGAGACCTGCAAGGCCCGGCTGACCCCGGATCAGCTCCTGGGCGAGACGGCCAAGCTGATCGAGGCCAAGCGCTTCGATGAGGCGCGGCCGATGCTTGCCGCGCTCGCGACGGTCCCCGCGTACAAGCTCGAAACCCGCTACCTGAGCGGGCAGCTGGCAGCGGCGCAGGGCCAGCACGCGGCAGCAGCCGAATTCTACATGGCGATCCTTGCCGAAGACCCCTCGCAGACCCGCGTGCGGCTGGAGCTGGGCCGCGAGATGCTGGCGCTCGGCAAATATCAGAGCGCCGACAAGCAGTTTCGTCTGGCCGAGCAGACCGACGACCTGCCCGAGGACGTGGCGCGCACGATCCGCGCGGTGCGCGACGTGATTCGCGCGCGGCGCGCATGGCGGCTCGATCTGGATTTCGGCATCGCGCCGGACAGCAACATCAACAACGCCACCTCGGTGGATCAGGTGAGCATCAATTTCGGCGGCTGGCAGTTACCGCTGACGCTGGATGCGCAGGCAAAGGCGCGATCGGGCACCGGGCAGACCGCCTCGGTTTCGGGCGGGCTGCGCCTGCCGGTTGCGGAGCGCTTTTCGGCACTGATCGATGTGGACGGCAGCGGCAGCAATTATGCCGGAACAGCTTTCGACGACGTGCAGACCCAGGCGGCAGCCGGGGCCGAATACCGGATATCGGAAGGCACCAGCGTATCGCTCCAGGCGTTGACCGCGCGGCGCTGGTATGGCGGGCGGCTGGTCACCAGCCAGTTCGGCATCAAGATCGGCTTCCAGATGCGTCTCAGCAACACTCAGCAGATCGGCGTGCAGCTTGATACGCGCAAGACCGACGCGCGCTTCGACGGCAACTATGACGGTTGGCAGACCGGCCTGTACGCCACCTATGAGCGCGCAGTGAGCAAGAGCCTCGTCGCCTCCGCAGGCGTGTTCGCGCGGCGCGATGCGCTGGTCGCGAAAGTCTATTCGAGCAAGGAACTGGGCGTGATCGCGGGGTTCGGCGGAGAGCTGCCGCATGGCATCACCTTCGGGATCAGCGGCACGGCTAGCCGGGCGGTCTATGACATGCCGATGACGATCTTCTCCAACGACTCCCGCAAGGACTGGCGCTATTCGGCGCGAGCGACGCTGGGCAATCGTTCGATCCGGCTCTGGGGCTTCTCGCCCCAGGTGAGCGCTTCCTATTCGCGGATCGATTCCACCCTGCCCTATTTCGCCAACGACCGGCTGCGCTTCAAATTCGCGGTGGCGCGTTATTTCTAGCGCGCATGCCGCTCTCTTTCCGGGCGCGGGCAGATTTCACGTTGCGAGACTCGGCCCGGCACGCCATAGGGCGCGGCCATGAAGCTGCGCATCATCGTCACCCTAAAGAACGGCGTGCTCGACCCACAGGGCAAGGCCATCCAGCATGCCCTGGGCGGGCTAGGATTCGAGGGCGTCGACGACGTTCGCGCGGGCAAGATCTTCGAGCTGGAGGTCGCGGAGTCGACCAGCGACGCCGCGATCGACGAGATGTGCCGCAAGCTGCTCGCCAACACAGTGATCGAGAATTACCGGATCGAAAAGCAGTGAAGACCGCGGTCATCGTCTTCCCTGGCTCGAACTGCGATCGCGACATCGCAGTCGCACTGGAAAGCGTGACCGGCCGCAAACCCGAAATGGTGTGGCATGGCGAAAGCGAACTGCCCGCCGGCCTGGGCCTGATCGCGCTTCCCGGCGGCTTTTCCTATGGCGATTATCTGCGTTGCGGCGCGATTGCTGCGCGCTCCCCCGTGGTGCGCGCGGTGGTCGAAGCGGCAGGACGCGGGGTGCCGGTGCTCGGCATCTGCAACGGTTTCCAGGTGCTCACCGAAACCGGGCTGCTGCCGGGCGCGCTGATGCGCAACGCCGGGCTGAACTTCGTATGCCGCGATGTGCCGCTCACGGTCGAGACTTCGCAGTCGATCTTCACATCGGCCTATGCTGCCGGGGAAGGCATCACGATTCCGGTCGCGCACCATGACGGCAATTATTTTGCCGACGCAGCGACGCTCGACGAGATCGAAGGCGAAGGACGCGTCGCCTTCCGCTACGCCACCGACGTCAATGGCTCCGCGCGCAGGATCGCGGGCCTACTCAACAAGAGCGGCAACGTGCTGGGCATGATGCCGCACCCGGAACGTCGCATCGAAGCGGCGCATGGCGGCACGGACGGACGCCGCCTGTTCGAAGGGCTCCTCGAAGCGATCGCCTGAGCGGAACAAGCCGATTCCGCCAGCGATTCGCCCCCGGACCTTCTATTCCCCAGATCGGCAAGCCCGCTCAGCCGGACCTCTCAATCGCGTCCGCTCGGCTCCAGACAGGGAGTCTCATTTGCCGCCGCAGCCGCGTCACGGATATTTTTATCCAAATAGGCTTCCCACGGGGATAATTCTCTGCTAGAGAGCGAGCATCATGACCGCAATCCCTCTCTGTTCGCGTCCGCGACCCGCTACCCACCGACATTGACGGATAGCTAGGCTGCGCCCGTCTGACGGGTGCGGTCATAAAGTCAGGCACGCGGTTCAAGCCGGCAAGCCACAGCCTCATGAAATCCCGATTTTTCCGAGCTTTTCTGCTGCCTTCAGGTGTGGCCGAACGCAATATAGTGCGCGGCCGGTTTGTGATTCCGGTGCTAGCGGGTGCAAATCCCGCCGGCCACCCCTGAGGGCAGCGGCTTGGCCCGGCCCGGGTCCGAGTGGCGAAATGGGAACGCAGCGGCTTGCAAACCCGTGAAGAGCCGGTTCGATTCCGGCCTCGGACTCCATTGCCGAACAAACCTATATGGTTTTGTCGGCCGATGCCGCGCGCCCGTCCGCCGCTCTCCTATACGCGAGCCGCGAGCCACACCCCGATATCCGCCATCACGCTTTCCTTGCCGTAATCGGCGAGCAGATCGTGGTAATGGCCCTCATAGAGCTTGAGCGTCTTGTCCGCCGATCCGGCGGTTTCGTAGAAGAACTTGCTGCCTGCGGGCATCGTCGCCTTGTCTTCGGTGCCGTGGAGGATCAGCAGCGGGATGGTGATCGTGGGAAAATCCACGCGCATCCGGTCCGCAGCATATAGCAGCGCGGCGACGGTCGCTGCGGGCTGCTTCTCATTCTGCGTATATGGATCGGCATCCAGCGCCGCGACCCAGGCCGGATCGCGCGAGAAATCCTTGTTATGGAGCTTGAGCACGCCGAGCCTGGGCACGACCTTCCCCAGGAACTTGATGATCGCCAGCGCGAAGGCGGGCGCAGGCACCTGAAATGCGAAGCTCTCGCAGATGAACCCGTCAATCTCGTGCTGGTGATCGAGCACATAGAGCGAGCCCGTCACGCCGCCCGCGCTATGGCCGAGCAGGAAGAGCTTGATCCCCGGATATGTCGCCTTGGCGATCGCAATCGTGCCCGCGACGTCCCCGGCATAATCGGCGGCATCCTCGACATAGAAGCGCCGCCCGTCCGAGCGGCCCCTGCCCCGCAGGTCGAGCGCGAACACAGCGAAACCCTGCTCCGCCAGCCGCTCGGCCGCCCAGAGATACTGCCCGCCATGCGAATTGACGCCGTGGCAGATCACCACCACGGCGCGCGGCGGGCCTTCTGGCCGCCATGCCCGGTAGAAGATGTTGAGCCCGCCCGATCCGGGGAACGTCGCCTCGGTCGCCGCCATGCCTGCCTCCCGTAAGGTCAGACAAGACTGCGCACACCTTCACATTCGCGCAAGTGATTACTGTGCAACCGGTTCAATTGCTGGGGGTGCGGCCAAAAGCCGGAGAGAAGCGCGCGAGCAGCAGGATCGCGCAGGGCCAGAACATCGTGTTCCACACGTCATGCCAATTCGCCCAGAGGTTTATGGGCGTATCGAACGCCACGCTGTCACGCAGATCCCAGGCCTCGCCGATCAGCGCCGCCGCGAGCACCACCGCCAGTGGCTTCCAGCTCCGCACCGGCCATCTGAACGCCAGCGCGACACCGAAGAACAGCAACAGCCCGACATAGATGTGCAGTGCATCCTTCGCGAGATGGACATGATCGATCAGCCAGAATTTGGCCGATTGAAGCGGGCTCATCAGACCTGGGCCGTGAACGGGGTGAAATCAGTATCCTTATCGAAGATGTCCACGCCCTCGCGGCGCTTGAGGAAACCCACCACCAGATAGGTGACCGGCGTCAGGATCACCTCCCACGAAACCTTGAACAGCCATTGGGTGAGGAGCACGGTGATGACGAGTTCATTGGTCCAGCCCGCCGCGCCCCAGAAGGCGAGCGGATAGAAGATCAGGCTGTCCACCCCCTGCCCCGCGATCGTGGATCCGATCGTGCGCGCCCAGAGTGCCTTGCCCCGCGTCCAGACCTTCATCCGCGCGAGCACATAGGAATTGACGAACTCGCCGGCCCAGAACGCGCAGACCGACGCAAGCACGATGCGCGGCACCTGTCCAAAGATCGTCTCGTACGCGCCCTGATTGGTCCAGCTCGGCGCGGGCGGAAGCGCCACCACCACCCACGACATCAGCGCCATGAACAATACCGCGACGGTGCCCGCCCAGATCACCCGCCGCGCGCCCGCATAACCATAGACCTCGGTCAGCACATCGCCGATCACATAAGAGAGCGGGAAGAACAGGATGCCCGCGCCGAACGGCCACCAGACGTCGAACCCCGGCAGCCAGACCTGCGCGACCTTCCCCGCCCCCACCACGTTGGAAAGCAGAATGATCGCAACGAAGGCGGCCATCACGAAATCGAAATAGCGGAAATGGCGCGCAGCCACTTCATGCGCTGAAACCTGAGCCGGCATCGCTTTCCCCCGCGCCAAGTGCGGCCGAGTTTATCGCAGTTTGCACCCCATGCAATCCGCGCTAACGGGATGCGGCGCGCGCCCGTAGCTCAGCTGGATAGAGCACATGCCTTCTAAGCTTGTGGTCGCTGGTTCGAATCCAGCCGGGCGCGCCAATCGCGATTCTGGCCGACGCGCCCGGATTGCCCTTATCCGGTTCGCGCCGGGGACTGCCGCGCGTAAATGCCGTCACGGCGCCTTCTCCCGGCGGAGGAGGCAATGGCACCGTTTTGGCGAAGCTCTGCGCAATCTGCGTTGACATGAGGCAGTGCCGGGCGCAATCTGACCATTCAGAAATCGCGGGCCGGCTGTTAACAAGCAGTCTGACTGCACCAAATAAGGGCGAGGCTACGGCCTCGCCTTTTTTGTTTGAGGGCGCGACACGTCGGCGCGGGGTCTTTCAAAATATGATCTCCGAAAACCTCGCGGAGCGGAGTTCTATCGGCGGTCAGGGAATCTGTTCGATTTTGAACTGTCCGGCGGCTTCTTCCCACAAAGAATATTGACCAATCAACCAATCCACTTAGCGTTACGTTACTTCCACTGACTTGAACCGTGGAGATGGGGGATTTGAGACGGGCGGCTCGCGCGAGTCACTGTCGCGCGTTGGGGGGGGCGAAAGTATGCGGCGGCTGGGGCTTGATATTGGCACGAATTCGATCGGCTGGTCTCTGATCGAAGACGATGCGCGGATTATCGATATCGGCGTCCGCATCTTCTCCGATGGCCGCGACCCGCAGTCGGGAACGTCGCTCGCAGTCGATCGGCGCGAGGCTCGGTCGGCGCGGCGGCGGCGGGACCGCTATATCGGGCGGCGCTCCGCATTCCTGGACGCTTTGGTGGTGCATGGGCTGATGCCCGCGGACACGGACGAGGCGAAGCTGATCGCGGCGCTCGACCCCTATGTTCTCCGCGCCCGGGCGCTCGATGAGAAACTGACGCCGCATGAGATCGGGCGCGCGCTGCTCCACCTCAACCAGCGGCGCGGTTTCAAATCGAACCGCAAGGCCGAGCGCAAGGCGAACGACAATGAGGACGGGAAGATCGCCAGCGGGGCACGTGCGCTGGATCAGGCGATGGCCGAGGAAGGTGCCGATACGCTGGGCCAGTTCCTCAATCGCCGCGAGACGAAGCGCGTGCGAATGGGCGGCGAGCACCAGGAATATGACTTCTACCCGCAGCGCCGCCATGTCGAATATGAGTTCCAGCGCATCTGGGAGGAACAGGCGAAGCATCACCCTGCCCTGCTGACCGAAGCCGCCCGCGCCGCGCTCCACCGCATCCTGTTCTTCCAGCGGCCGCTGAAGGAACAGGAGGTGGGGCTGTGCACCTTCGCGCCCGACGAGCGCCGCCTGGCCAAGGCGCATCCGCTGTTCCAGCAGCGCCGGCTATACGAAGAGGTCAACCAGCTTGAGGTGACGACGCCCGGCGAGGCCAATCGCAAGCTGACGCTGGACGAGCGCGACCGGCTGGTGCGCGAGTTGTCGCACAAGAAGGCGATCCTGTTCACATCGCTGGCGACCAAGATCAAACTGGCGCCCGGACAGAGCTTCAACAAGGCGAGCGAGACGCGGACCCAACTGGCGGGTGACGAGATCCGCGCGGTGCTGGGTGACAAGAAGCGGTTCGGCACCGCGTGGGAGCATTTCGACCGCGACCGGCAGTGGGAGATAATCGAGCGGCTGCTGGACGAGGAGGATCCCGATGCGCTCCACGCCTTTCTGACTCAGGAATGCGGGCTGGACGAGGCGCAGGCGGCGACCACGGCGAAGACTTCGCTGCCCGAGGGATATGGGCGGCTGGGCCCGACGGCGACGGCGCGCATTCTGGACGAGTTGCAGGCCGATGTGATCACCTATGACGAGGCGGTTCGCCGCTGCGGCTGGCATCATTCCGATCACCGCAGCGGCGAGATCCTGCCGCAACTCCCCTATTATGGCGAGCTGCTGAGCCGCGAGATTCCGCCGGGCACGCAGAATCCGAACGATCCGCCCGAGAAGCGCTGGGGCAAGATCACCAACCCCACCGTTCATATCGGCATGCGCCAGCTGGAGAAGCTGGTGAACGCGATCATCGCCGTCCATGGCCGACCCGACCAGATTGTCGTCGAGCTGGCGCGCGAGCTGAAGCTCAACGAAAAGGACAAGGAGGAGCATAACCGCCGCATCCGCCGCGATACCGCTGCGGCGGTGAAGCGGTCCGAAAAGCTGCTCGCAGAAGGATTTCCCGATACCGGCGCAAACCGGATGCTGCTGCGCCTGTGGGAGGAGCTCAATCCCGCCAATCCGCTCGACCGCCGCTGCCCCTATTGCGGCGACCCGATCGGGATGCGGATGCTGTTTTCGGGGGAGGCGGACGTCGACCACATCATCCCCTATTCCCGCTCGCTTGACGACAGCGCCGGCAACAAGGTCGTCGCGCACCGATCCTGCAACCGCGCCAAGGGCAATCGCACCCCTTATGAAAAATGGGGCCATGACGAGGAACGCTGGGAGGTGATTTCGGCGCAGGTGGCGCGCCTGCACAAATCCAAACAGTGGCGCTTCGGCCCCGACGCGATGGCGCGCGCGGAAAAGGACGGCGGCTTTCTGGCGCGGCAACTGACAGACACGCAATATCTGTCGAGGCTTGCCGGCAAGTATCTTGGCAGCCTCTACGCGACCAAGGACGAAGGCAGCGTCTATGTCATTCCCGGCCGAATGACCGCGATGCTGCGGCGGCTGTGGGGGCTGAACGATATCCTGTTCGACCACAATATCGTCGAGAACAAGCACAGCAATGCGCCGAAGAACCGGCTGGACCACCGCCACCATGCGATCGACGCGGCGGTGGTCGCGGTGACGACGCGCGGCCTGTTGCAGCGGATCGCGCGGACGGCGGGCCAGGCCGAGGACAAGAATCTCGATCGGCTCTTCGAAGGGCTGGAGCCGCCCTGGCCCGGCTTTCGCGAGCAGCTGCGCGAGCGGCTGCTTGCCGTGACCGTTAGCCACAAGCCCGATCACGGCCGCAAGGGCAAGCCCGCGCCGGGGCGCGGCATGACCGCTGGTCGGCTGCACAACGACACGGCCTATGGGCTGACCGGCATAACCTCGGCCAAGGGGCTCCCGATCGTGGTGCACCGCGTGCCGCTGGCCAGCCTCAAGCCCGCCGATATCGCAGACCCGGAGCGGATCGAGGATCCCGTGCTGCGCCAGGCGCTCGCCGACGCGACTGCGGGCAAAATGGGCAACGACTTCCAGGCGGCGCTCGAGCGCTTCCGCAAGAACCATCCGCAGTTTGCTGGCATCCGGCGGCTACGCGTGCGGGAACCACTGAGCGTCATCCCGATCAAGGATGCCCAGGGGCGCGTGTACAAGGCCTATAAGGGCGATTCCAATGCGCGCTTCGATGTATGGCGGCTGCCCGATGGGAAATGGGTGTCTGACATCGTCTCTATGTTCGACGCGCACCAGCCCGACCAGGCCGACCGCCGACCGCATCCCGCCGCCAAGAAGGTGCTGAGCCTACGCCAAAACGACATGCTCGCGATCGAGCGCGACGGTGGACTGCGGGAGATTGTGCGGGTGGTGAAGTTCTCAGGTAATGGGCAGATCGCTTTGGCCCGGGACAACGAGGCTGGCCCGCTGAAAGCGCGGGACGCGTCTCCCAACGAGCTTGACCCGTTCAAATATGTCCTCTCCTCGGCGAGCGGGCTGAAGAAGATAAAGGCGCGTCAAGTCCGGGTCGATCCATTAGGGCGCATTCTCGACCCCGGCCCGCGCTGACACGGTGGCCGCCCTCCCCTAGCCTCAGCCGCGGGAGGGCGAGTGGAACGTATCGTCGATATCGGCACCGAGGGGCTGCATCTGTCGTCCCACCGCGGCTTCCTGATCGTGTCGAAGGATCGCGATGAGGTGGGGCGTATCGCGCTGGACGATGTGCACGCGATCATTCTCCACGCGCATGGTTGCACCTGGACCGGTAACCTCGTCGCCGCCCTCGCCGAGCGCGGTAGCCCCATCGTGTTCTGCAACGCGCACCACAGCCCGGTGGCCGTCACGCTGCCTATTGCAGGATTTCATGCCCAGGGTGGGCGGATGCGGGCGCAATGGGAAGCGAGCAAGCCGCTTACCAAGCAACTTTGGCAGCGCATCGTCAAGGCGAAGATCGCGATGCAAGGCGCGCTGCTGGATTTCCATGGCGCGCGCGAGGCCGGGGCATTCGCGCTGCTCGGCCGGCGGGTGCGCTCCGGCGATCCCGAAAATCTCGAGGCGCAGGCGGCGCGGCGCTACTGGCCAGCGCTGATGGGTCCCGACTTCCGTCGCGATCGTAATGCGCCCGGCGCCAACGCCCTGCTCAACTATGGCTATGCGGTGATGCGGGCAACGGTGGCCCGGGCAGTCGTCGCTGCGGGGCTGCATCCGACGATCGGGATCTTCCACGCAAACCGCGGCAATGCCTTCGCATTGGCCGACGATCTGGTGGAGCCATTCCGTCCATTGGTCGATGCGCTGGTTCTGTCGCTGATCGGCCAGGGCGTCGAGAAGCTCGATCCCGCGATCAAGCGCCGCTTCGCCCAGCTGATCGCGTTCGATCTGCGGATCGGAGAGGAAATGTCACCAGTCTCGGTTGCGGCGCAACGCCTCGCCCAGTCCCTGGCGCGCAGTTTTGAAACAAGTGCATCCGATTTGGTGCTGTTTATCCCACCGGCGCATGCAGGGTGGATGAAACTGACCCGCCCGCTGGATCCTTTCGCGGCCGAATGAGCGATGGAACGCATCTCAGCGGCTATAGATTAATGTGGATTTTCGTGATGTTCGACCTGCCCGTTACGACCAAGGAGCAGGCGCGCGAAGCCACCAAATTCCGCGAGTTCCTCCTCGATCAGGGATTCGAGATGAGCCAGTTTTCAGTATATGCTCGGTTCTGCAATGGCCGGGAGAGTTACGATTCGCATCTCAGACGAATCGAACGAAACCTGCCGGAGAAGGGCGATATCCATGTCCTCACCTTTACGGACAAGCAGTATGAAAATATCGTCCGCTTCTCTAGCCAACGCCGCAAACGGCCGCGCAATAATCCTGATCAACTGGCGCTATTCTGATCCGACAGCCGGTTTTTGCCGGGCCGGATGTGAGACTTTCCTGATGGCATACAACAGGTTGGCGGCACATCCGGCCTAGCAGTTCAGAAATCGCGGGCCAACAGCAACCAATCATGGATAAAATCAGCCGGATTGAAGGCCTAGCAGTTCAGAAATCGCGGGCCAACAGCAACAATGCAGGCGCTGCGACCACGACCAACGTCGGCCTAGCAGTTCAGAAATCGCGGGCCAACAGCAACATCCCGGAGCGACAGGCCGCGCGCCAGCCGGCCTAGCAGTTCAGAAATCGCGGGCCAACAGCAACGAGATGATCCGCTTCGTCGCCGGCGTCGGCGGCCTAGCAGTTCAGAAATCGCGGGCCAACAGCAACTCAAGCTTTCGCTCTCCGTTGTGGATTGAGGGCCTAGCAGTTCAGAAATCGCGGGCCAACAGCAACGCCCTCTCGATGATCATGACCAACGATGGTGGCCTAGCAGTTCAGAAATCGCGGGCCAACAGCAACTGGTCGCGGTCGCGGACGAGAGTCAGGGCAGGCCTAGCAGTTCAGAAATCGCGGGCCAACAGCAACAGGCCCAGCAACAGGAGCGCATGGCGGCCAGGCCTAGCAGTTCAGAAATCGCGGGCCAACAGCAACATTCGAAGGCTTGGGGCGAGTTCCGCGTCTGGCCTAGCAGTTCAGAAATCGCGGGCCAACAGCAACAGAACAGGTGACGCGCCTTTGCGCGCGGAGGCCTAGCAGTTCAGAAATCGCGGGCCAACAGCAACCTGGCCGGAGTGCGTTCTCAATCCCGCTAGGCCTAGCAGTTCAGAAATCGCGGGCCAACAGCAACCTTCACGCGCGAGACTTCGCGGTAGATCTTGGCCTAGCAGTTCAGAAATCGCGGGCCAACAGCAACCGGCAATCGAGGAAATGGTGCGGCCCATCGGGCCTAGCAGTTCAGAAATCGCGGGCCAACAGCAACTGCCATCCTGCAAGGCGGTGGCGAATTGAGGGCCTAGCAGTTCAGAAATCGCGGGCCAACAGCAACAGCCTGGGTATCGGCACCAACCGGCTCGGTGGCCTAGCAGTTCAGAAATCGCGGGCCAACAGCAACAAAGACGAGGTGCAGCAGTGAAGCTCCAGGGGCCTAGCAGTTCAGAAATCGCGGGCCAACAGCAACCGGCTGTAAACAAGGCCGTTGGGGGCGTCTGGCCTAGCAGTTCAGAAATCGCGGGCCAACAGCAACTATGTCCGCAAGGTTGGCGCCAAGACACTGGGCCTAGCAGTTCAGAAATCGCGGGC
Organism: Sphingomonas soli NBRC 100801; assembly: GCF_001591025.1. Classification (GTDB taxonomy): domain Bacteria; phylum Pseudomonadota; class Alphaproteobacteria; order Sphingomonadales; family Sphingomonadaceae; genus Sphingomonas; species Sphingomonas soli. The sequence continues at coordinate 340 of NZ_BCTZ01000003.1, read as the reverse complement.
CAACAGCAACATTCCCATGCGCGGCGCCCAGGGCTTCTGGGGCCTAGCAGTTCAGAAATCGCGGGCCAACAGCAACAGAACGCCGCGCGCGTGCTCGACGAAGTCGGGCCTAGCAGTTCAGAAATCGCGGGCCAACAGCAACTCACGCGCATCGGTCCGCTCGGCCAGGTCGGGCCTAGCAGTTCAGAAATCGCGGGCCAACAGCAACGGGCCGGTGATGCGAATGCGCTTCATGCTAGGCCTAGCAGTTCAGAAATCGCGGGCCAACAGCAACACTTCGTGAAGACGGCAAGGGCAACTACGAGGCCTAGCAGTTCAGAAATCGCGGGCCAACAGCAAC
>NZ_BCTZ01000002.1 GCF_001591025.1 Sphingomonas soli NBRC 100801 | reverse complement strand
CCCAGCTGCGCGTCGATCGACTGCAGGTCCTGGCCTAGCAGTTCAGAAATCGCGGGCCAACAGCAACTTAACGACGACGTTGGAGAGCGTCTTGTGCGGCCTAGCAGTTCAGAAATCGCGGGCCAACAGCAACGTCGACGATGTCGTGCTGATCCATCCCCGGGGCCTAGCAGTTCAGAAATCGCGGGCCAACAGCAACAACGCCGGCGCTGCGACCACTACCAACGTCGGCCTAGCAGTTCAGAAATCGCGGGCCAACAGCAACCACGCGCGGCGCGCATGGGGCGCGAAGTCAGGCCTAGCAGTTCAGAAATCGCGGGCCAACAGCAACAGCAGCAAGATCTGCAGCTGGTGAAGCACCGGCCTAGCAGTTCAGAAATCGCGGGCCAACAGCAACTCGAGCGCGCTCTTCATGTCGTCGGTCGCGGGCCTAGCAGTTCAGAAATCGCGGGCCAACAGCAACGCAGGGCTCGCTTATGGCTACAGGAGCGCCGGCCTAGCAGTTCAGAAATCGCGGGCCAACAGCAACAAGCGCGGGTGAAGGCCGAAAGCGACGCGAGGCCTAGCAGTTCAGAAATCGCGGGCCAACAGCAACCACAGCCGCCGCCAGCGCTTCGCGATGCTTGGCCTAGCAGTTCAGAAATCGCGGGCCAACAGCAACAGGCTGGCTTCGTTGTCGAGGGTGACATCGGGCCTAGCAGTTCAGAAATCGCGGGCCAACAGCAACTCGATCGACGCGATGACCTGTTCTGACGTCGGGGCCTAGCAGTTCAGAAATCGCGGGCCAACAGCAACTGCGGTTGCCGGCTTGCCGGTGCGGACCCAGGCCTAGCAGTTCAGAAATCGCGGGCCAACAGCAACGAGAAACCCGCTAATACCCGTGGGGTCTAGGG
>NZ_BCTZ01000001.1 GCF_001591025.1 Sphingomonas soli NBRC 100801 | reverse complement strand
AACAACGGGACGCTCGAGGACCTCGAGGCGGGCCTAGCAGTTCAGAAATCGCGGGCCAACAGCAACCGCGCGCAGAAGGAAGGCTGGGAAGCCGCTGGCCTAGCAGTTCAGAAATCGCGGGCCAACAGCAACCCCAGGGGGTACACGCTCGACGCTTCCGCTGGCCTAGCAGTTCAGAAATCGCGGGCCAACAGCAACGGGGGGCAGTGATCACCGGAGGGGTGCTGAGGCCTAGCAGTTCAGAAATCGCGGGCCAACAGCAACTGGGCGGCCAGCGGCTGCTGCGAGGAGCCGGGCCTAGCAGTTCAGAAATCGCGGGCCAACAGCAACGATTTCCGGCAGCTCACAATGCTCGAGGATGGCCTAGCAGTTCAGAAATCGCGGGCCAACAGCAACGCGCGCCGACTTGTCCTTGCTGGTCGGATCGGCCTAGCAGTTCAGAAATCGCGGGCCAACAGCAACACATTGCCCTTCGTGGCATTGCCGGTAAGCGGCCTAGCAGTTCAGAAATCGCGGGCCAACAGCAACGCCGCGAAGCGTGCCCAGAAATCGCCCATGGGCCTAGCAGTTCAGAAATCGCGGGCCAACAGCAACGAAGGTTGCGCGCTGGTGTTCGTGCTGGAGGGGCCTAGCAGTTCAGAAATCGCGGGCCAACAGCAACAGTGGTCTCTCCCATGCCGCGCACGCGGGTGGCCTAGCAGTTCAGAAATCGCGGGCCAACAGCAACTGGCGAGTGCCCTCTTCACATGCGCCAGTGAGGCCTAGCAGTTCAGAAATCGCGGGCCAACAGCAACTTGGCAAGGCCATTGTCGATCGCCGTTGCGGGCCTAGCAGTTCAGAAATCGCGGGCCAACAGCAACGGCGCGGCGTTCGGCGTCGTGCTCGCGGGCGGCCTAGCAGTTCAGAAATCGCGGGCCAACAGCAACGATCCGGCGGAGGCGGGCGCGGGGGCGATGGGCCTAGCAGTTCAGAAATCGCGGGCCAACAGCAACAAGGCGTCACCGACTTCCTTGCGCCAGATAGGCCTAGCAGTTCAGAAATCGCGGGCCAACAGCAACAGCATCGGCCGTTGTGTCAATTCACTCCCGGCAACCCGATCCCCGACGATGCAACGACATATCCTCCGACCGCGATCACGATGACCGCAAATCCGCGCTCCAGCCGCGCCTTGCGGCCGCCCAGCAGCTTGCCCAGCGCCATGCCGGCGATCGTCCCGCCCACGCCGCCGGCCATCAGCAGCGCGGTCACGCCCCAGTCGACCAGGCCGGACAGCGCGTAGGAGGTGGCCGTCGTCAGCCCCAGCGCGCTGACCACGACGAGCGACGTGCCGATCGCATAGGATAGCGGCATAGCGGTCGCGAGGATCAGGCCGGGGACGATCAGGAAGCCGCCGCCGATCCCGAAGAACCCGGCGGCACCCCCTACGCCCAGCCCGATCGGGACCAGGCGCGGCAGCAGCACCGCAGCGCTGTCCCGCGTCAACTGGACATCGGGGGCCTCCGCCGCACGCCGCCTGCGCAGCATCGAAAGCCCCACTCCGATCATCAGCAGGCCGAACAGGACAAGCAGCCGCTTGCCGTCAACGGCCTTGCCAAGCTCGGCGCCGAGCGCCGCGCCGATCATGCCCGCCACCGCGAACACACCCGCGCACCGCCACTTCACGCGGCCCGCCCGCGCGTGGCCGATCAGGCTGGCAACCGCGTTTCCCGCGACGGCAACCGCCGCCGTGCCGATCGCGGCATGGGCCGATCCGACGCCGACGACATAGACCAAAAGCGGCACGGCGAGGATCGATCCGCCTCCGCCGACCAGGCCGAGGATCAGACCGATCGCGCCACCCGACAAGATCGCGGCGAGAATCGTGACGATATCCATAATGGCTCAGGCCGCAGCCCGACGGTTCCAGGGCATGATCCGCAGCAGGTTGGCCATGCCACACCATCCCGTTACGCCCGCGAACATCAGGCCCCCGCCGACGAACGCCGACAATCCGAAGAAACCGGGCGCGACGAACAGCCCGAGCAGCACCCCGGCCAGCACCAGCGCGCCGGCAGTGATCTGCACCTGACGCATGATTTCCAGCGGCTGTGCGCGATCGGCGAGCGTCGCCTGCCCGGCCCCGCGCCAGGCATCGATGCCACCTTCAAGAATATAGGCGCGGGTATCGCCAGCGGCTGCGGCGAGCTGCGCCGCATTGCCGGCTGTGCGCATCCCCGCCTTGCAGTGGAACACGATTGGGCGCCCGTCGCATGGCAGGTCGCAGATCCGGTCGAGCGGCACATTGATCGCCCCGGGGATGCGCTCGCGCGCATGTTCGTCGGCGCCGCGAATGTCGATCAACCGCGCACCGGCGTCGATCGCAGCGCGGGCTTCTGCAGGGGAAAGCGTGGCAAGCGTCATTACATCAATCCTTGCAGTAGAGTTGGTAGAGGGTTGCGAGCAGGTTTTCGACGCGCGGATCCGCGATGGCGTACCAGAGCGTCTGGCTCTCCCTCCGATAAGTGACGAGCCCTTCGTCGCGCATCTTCGCGAGGTGCTGCGAACAGGCCGATTGCGACAAGCCGACATCGCGCGCGAGCGCGCCGACGGTCACTTCGCCATGTTCGACCAGCTTGCACAGCAGCATCAGCCGCCGCGGATTGCCGATCGCCTTCAGCGTGTCCGCCACCTGCCCGGCCCTGGTCTCAAAGGTCGCCAAATCCATCGGCGGCTTGATCATCGTCACCTCCATTAGGTATTGCTAATATAGAAGCCTCTAATATATTAGCAAGAGCTAACGGAGAAGATTCATGACACAGCCTTTCATCGAGGCATTTTTCGACGAGCCGACCAACACGATCAGCTATCTCGTCGGCGATTCCGCGACGCAGAGCGCAGCGGTGATAGACCCGGTGCTCGATTTCGACATCGCAAGCGGCGTCGCCGACACGCGCTCGGCCGAGCGGATCCTCGACTTTGCGCGCGAGCATAAGTGGCGGATCGAAATGGTCCTGGAGACCCACGCCCATGCCGATCATCTATCGGCCGCGCCCTTCATCAAGGCGCAAACCGGTGCCTGGATCGGGATCGGCGCGCATATCCGCAACGTGCAGAAAATCTTCCGCCCGGTCTTTGCGATGGACGATCTGAAGACCGACGGATCGGACTTTGACCGGCTGTTCGAAGATGGCGAGCGCTTCGTCATTGGCTCACTGGACGTGGAAGTGCTACACGTGCCGGGGCACACGCCCGCGGATATCGCCTATCGGATCGGCGACGCTGCGTTCGTCGGCGACACGCTTTTCATGCCCGATTACGGCACTGCCCGCGCCGACTTCCCCGGCGGCGACGCACGGACCCTCTATCGCTCGATCCGCCGCCTGCTGGCGCTGCCCGAGACGACACGGCTGTTTCTGTGCCATGATTACAAGGCGCCGGGCCGCGACGAATATCGCTGGGAAACCACCGTGGGAGAACAGCGCCGCTCCAGCGTCCACGTCCATGACGGGGTGAACGAAGACGATTTCGTCGCGATGCGTGAGCAACGGGATGCCGGGCTGTCGGCGCCTAGGCTCCTGCTGCCCTCGATCCAGGTCAACATCCGCGCTGGCCATTTCCAACCGGCAGAGGCGAACGGCGTCAGCTACCTGCGCATCCCCGTGAAGTGGAAAGGCGAGAGCGCCTGATCGACGCGCCGGTCCGGATAAAGAGCACCCTGCGCGCGCGAGCGAGACGCCGCCCCCGCGCCCGTAGAAAAGACCGGCATTTTCTCCCGTAATCCATCACGGCCATCCCCTGAACCGGGGGTGCCATGTGCTTCGCCAAACGGTTAGGCGGCACTGCTCGCATCATTGTTCGGCGAGGGATCGAGGGAGGGTTCGTATATGACCGGCAAGTTGGCCACCAGCATTATGCCAGGCACGCCCATGGGGCTGGCGGCCACCTTGGGTGCGGCAGTCCTGCTCGCGACGCTGCCGAGCCAAGCCTGTGCCCAGGTCACCGGATCAGAGGAAATCCCTGGGAGCCCCGAGGGCGACGAGAATGGCGCGAACACGGACTCGGACGCAGTCGGTTTCGTCGCGATATCCGGAGATGGTTCGACGGTGATCGGCTATCACAACAAGCTGATCAACAAGCTGCCGGTGCGCGAAGCCTGGAGCTTCTCGCCCACCAGCGCCGTCAAGCTGGCTCAGCCGACTGGCTATCTGCATTTCTATGCGTCCGGCGTATCCGACGACGGATCGGTGATCGTCGGGGAGGCCCGCATCGATTCGCGCATCGGCACGCCGATTGGCATCAAATGGGTCAACGGCGCAGTCAGCATCCTCGAGAGGCCGGCCAATGCTGCCAGCTACGTGGCTCTGGTAGTAAGCGGCGATGGCAACGTCATCGCTGGCCATTCGCTCATCTCGAACATGGCTATTCCCGTGCTGTGGACAGCGGGCGGCGCGCCTGAACAATTGCTGCAGATCGGCAAGACCACACCCGAGCAGAACGGCGTTACGTTCAACGCCGAGATCAAGGCCATTTCCCGCGACGGATCGGTCATCACCGGCGTCGGCGGTCCGGGCCAGCAATTCCAGAACGGAACGATTGTCGGGCCGAGCATCCAAGCGCTGCGCTGGACGCGCGAAACCGGATTTGTCGCGCTGGGCGTGTTGCCGACCCACAGCAACGCCGGCGCATCGAGCTGGGCGAACGACATCTCGGCCGATGGGAAAACGATCGTCGGCTTTTCGCAGCAGGGCGGTGTGATGGGCAACGACCTGCAAAAGAACGACAATTCAGTCGCCGTCAAATGGACCGCGGCCGGCATCGCCGCCCTGCCCAAGCTGCCGGATCAGCTCCAATCGAGCGCGACGGGCGTAAGCGCCGATGGCAGCGTGATCGTTGGCCAGGCGCTGGTGCCCGGCATGATGATCGGCACCCTGCAAGTAAACGAATCGAAAGCGGTGCGCTGGTCGGGGGGCAGCGTCCAGACCGTCGCGGCATGGCTTGCCGCAGCCGGCGTAAACAACGGCCAGAACCAGTATCGTCAGGCCGTGGGCGTCAGCGACGACGGCAACGTCATCATTGGCTATGGGAACCTCAACGGACACGGGCAGGCGTATATCGCCCGCGGCGCAGGCTCGACGCCGACGCCTACTCCCGCTCCCACACCCACACCCACACCCACACCCACACCCACGCCTGCCCCAACACCCACGCCAACGCCAACGCCAACGCCCACTCCTACCCCCGCGCCAACGCCTGGGGTTATCGGCCTCACGGACTTCACCACCTCGGTGCTTCAGGCCTCGCCCAACCGGGTGCTGCAGGGTGGGCTCGGTCTAGCAATGTGGGGAGCGCATCACCGGCTCCTCACCGATTATGCGTTGCCGGGAAGCGGTTGCGCGTGGGGCGTGCTGGATTACCGGCGCAACGGGCGCACCAATGCCGATAGCGTGATGGCCGAGGCCGGTGCGTGCATGGATGCCGGGCCGCTGCGGCTCGGCGCGGGCATCGGATACGACCGGAGCGACACGGATCTCGCGCTGGGGGGCAAGCAAAAGGTCGATGGATGGCACGGCATGGCCGAGATCGACCTGCGCCTGGGCGAAAGCGGCGCCATTCTGGCCGGCACCGCTATTTATGGTGACTGGGATGTGCGCCTCAACCGCAACTACCTGAACGGGGCGACTACGAACACCAGTTCGAGCACGACCGATGCGCAGGGGGTCGCGCTCCGCGCCAGGCTGGACTGGACCGATATGGTGGGAGACAGCCGCTTCGGACTGACCCCATCAATCGGCTATACGTGGAGCAAGATCACCATCGATGGCTACACCGAGAATGGCGGGGGCTTTCCGGTCACGGTCGGCCGTTCGGTGGACGAGGCGTCGGAAGGCAGGTTGGGCCTGACGAGCCGGTTCACGCTCGCCGAAGCGACCACGCTCCGCCTGCGCGGGGAGTATATCCATCGCTTCGACCGGTTCGACACGGGGCCGGCATTCCAGATCATCGGCACCGGCATGGGCGGCACTGCGGGCCAGTACGCGGTGGACCGCAACTATGGCCGACTTGGCGCGGATATCGACCAGCGGATCGGGCGCAACGGCATATTGTCGCTCTCCGCGCATCAGACCGTTGGGAACACGCTTGGCAATCCGTTCTCGGTAAGCGCTTCGCTTCACTTCGGCTTCTAGAAGAGGCGGGCGGGACAGCGCGATGCTTGCGCTGGGTCCCGCCCCCATCGATAAAGCCAGGCGATGAATCAGCCTCAAATCCCGCAATCGGCGGATCGCCGCACTTTATTGATCGGCGGCGGCGCTTTCCTGCTTCAGGGCTGCCTGTCCCCTGCCAGCACCGTATGGCCCAACGAAGCCGCCATCGCCGAGCTTCGCGCGCTGGAGCAAAGCGCGAACGGTCGGCTGGGGGCCTATATTCTAGACACCGCCACGGGGCTCGGGTTCGGCTGGCGCGAGAATGAGCGCTTTGCCCATGCCAGTTCGTTCAAGATGTCGCTGGCGGCGATGATCCTTGCGGGAGCGGATGCTGGCACGATCGATCCTGATGAGGTTCTTCGCTGGACAAGCAAGGATATGCTCTGGGTCAGCCCGGTGACAAAAGCCAACCTGGACAAAGGACTTTCGATCCGGGAACTGGCGAAGGCGACATTGATCACCAGCGACAATACGGCCGCCAATGTCCTGATGCGCAGGCTGGGCGGGCCGGAGAAGGTAACAGCATTCTGGCGGTCGATCGGCGACAATGTCAGCCGACTAGACCGCTACGAGCCCGAACTGAACGAGACGCCACCCGGAACCGATCTGGATACCACGACCCCCGCGGCGATGGCGGCGAGCGTTGCGCGGCTCGTCCACGGCGACGCGCTCGCGCTGCAAAGCCGCGCGCTTCTCAGGGCCTGGATGGCCGAAGTCAAAACCGGGCAGGCCCGCATCCGTGCGGGCTTCCCCGCAGAATGGCATTCCGGCGACAAGACCGGCAGCGGGATCGGCAAGAGCAAGCATGTCTATGTCGATCTCGCTTTTGGCGGGCCGCTGGGGCGCGCGCCGCTGATCGTCACCGCATATTTCGAACCGAAGCGCCTCGCGGAGCCGATGGACCCGCAGGCCGAAGCCGCACTCGCTGCGGTCGGACGGCTTGCCGCGGCAAGCCTATCAAGACGTTGATGCCGCCAATTTCCCTCAGGTGAAGGCGATCATCCTGGGCGGGCCGCGCCAATATGCGGTTTCGGGCGCACTGATCGGAAAACCAGCCTGCGCCAATCCCCGGATTGCCCGGTCGAGCTGCGCCGCCACGGCAGCTCCTGCAGCTGCGAGCTCCGGGCGCTGCATCCATTCCATGCTGATCAGATAGCCATGCCCCGCCCGGACAAGGATACCGTCGGCGATCATCGACTGGAGATTCCGCCGAACGGTGGAATAGGGCGCTGCGGTGGCGCGAGCCAGCGCGCTTGCCCCCACCGGCGTGCGCAGATGATCGGGAGGAGGCGTGGCAGCATCCTTGTAGCGTCCGGAAAGCTCGGGATCGAAAGTGTAGCGCCGCGCATTCGCGGCCATCACCGCGATATAGACGAAAGCGCGCTGCCAGTTCGGCGTGGGCTGCGCCGGCAGCCCGAATTCGAACGCATGCAGCAGCAGATCGATCGCCGCGCGCTCGATCGCTTCACCGGAAATGCCATCTCCGCGCGCTTCAGGCATGGGATAGCCGACGCGCGCCAGATCGCTGACCGTTTTCACCAGATTGTCGTGATACTCCTGGCGCAGCTCCTGCACCATCGGCTGATCGAGCACATGCGCCGGGATGAAGGGGCCGGCAGAGGACTGCTCGGCCAACCCCATCGCAACGAGCTTCTTGCAAAGCCGCCGCACGGTTTCGAACGGTCGGCCGGCGGAACGCGCGAGCGCGCTGATGCTGGTGGGGGCCATCGCGCCCGCACCCGTACCGCTCAGGTCGGCGCGCCGCAGCAGGTGGACGAAGATCAGCCCGAGATCGATATCCCCCTCGAAGCGCCGGGTGAGCGCTGCGCAGAAATGGGTGACGAACTCAGCAACGCCGCGCACCGCGATGCGGGCATAGGGCCTGTGGGGCGTGTGCGGATCTTCGGCTGGTCCGGTTCCGTCCCTGGCGTGCTTCAAGGGCGCTTCGTCCAAGGCGTTATTTGCGTCCGCCGCGCCAATAGAGCAGTCCGGCGACGATCGCGGCGGATCCGATGCCGATCGCAGCGCCCATGCCGAGCTGGCGGGTGCTGGGTGCCCAACGCTGCTTGGCCTGCGCCATCTGCTTTACGGCTTCCAGCGCTTCGCTGCCCTCTTCATGCGTGTGCGGTGCCTCCTCGACGGGAAAGGGCGGCTGGGCGGCTTCAGGTACTGGCGGCTTCTTGCTCATGACGGTCCTTCGTTACGCTGAACAATTCAACGTACCGCTAATGCGGTGGTTTCCCCTCCCCTTGCAAGCCATGAGGAACCGGGCGCAAAAGACGGCATGAACCCGCTTTATGCCGGGATGGGCACCACCATCTTCGAAGCCATGTCAGCCCGCGCACGCGAAACCGGCGCGATCAACCTGGGCCAGGGCTTCGCCGATGGCCGCGGGCCGGAGCCGGTTCTCCAGGCCGCAGCGCGGGCCTTGCTGACGAAATCCAATCAATACCCCCCAATGCCCGGCCTGCCCGAGCTGCGCCAGGCGGTCGCCGATCATTATGCGCGGCATCAGGGGCTTAACCTAAGCGCAGAGGAAGTGATCGTCACTTCGGGGGCGACGGAAGCGTTGGCCGCGGCGATCTTCACGATCGTCTCGCCCGGTGACGAAGTGATCTGCTTCCCCCCGCTCTACGATGCCTATGCCCCGCTGATCCGCCAGGCGGGCGGGGTGCCGGTGTTCGTGCGGCTGCAACCGCCCGAATGGCGGATCGACCCTGCGGCGCTTGCGGAGGCAGTCACCAGCCGCACGCGCGCGCTGATCCTCAACAATCCGCTCAATCCCACGGCGACAATGTCGAGCGCAGGCGAACTTGCCGCGATCGCCGATTTCTGCGTGGCGCATGATCTGATCGCGATCTGCGACGAGGTGTGGGAGCATGTGACCTTTGATGGCGCGCGCCATTTGCCACTGATCGGCTTTCCCGGGATGCGCGAGCGCACCGTGAAGATCGGCAGCGCGGGCAAGATCTTTGCGCTAACCGGCTTCAAGGTCGGCTGGATGTGCGCCGCCCCGCCCCTCGCCCGCCTGCTCGCCAAGGCGCATCAGTTTCTCACCTTCACCACGCCGCCAAACCTGCAATGGGGAGTGGCAGAGGGACTGGCAACGCAGGACGATTGGGTTCAGGCCGCGCGGCATGGCTTTCAGGCCGGGCGCGATCGGCTGAAGGCGGGGCTGGAAGCGGCGGGTTTGGTTGCCCTGCCCTCTGCCGCGACCTATTTCCTGTCGGTCGATCTCGCCGCCTCGGGTATCGCGCTGGGAGACGTGGCATTTTGCAAGCGGCTGATCGAGGCCGGCGTCGTGGCGATCCCGGTATCGGCTTTCTATCCGGACGAACCGGTCACCAGCGTGGTGCGCTTCTGCTTCGTGAAGGAACAATCCACGCTCGATACGGCGATCGAGCGGATCGTCGCTGCGCGCGCAGCCCTATCATAGCGTCGCGCTCAGCGGTGAATATCAATTACCGCGAACCCGGCGGAATCGGCTGCACAAGCTCGCGCGCCGGGCCCCCGACCCAGGAGGCCGGCTGGCTGGCGGGCGGCGGGCCATCCATCGTCACCATGTCGAACGCGTCGCCGCCCAGGCGGCTGGTATCCGCGACCAGCACCGGCGCAGGGTCGGTAAGCTCCCTGCCGGGCGTATCGAAGATATACTCATCGACCACCGACACCTGCCCGCCCATCGCCGTGATCCCATAGAGCTGCCGGGCGAATTCCTTGGGCAGCCGGATGCAGCCATGCGACGCGGGATAGCCCGGCAGGTGGCCGGCGTGGAGCGCGATCCCGTCCCAGGTCAGCCGCTGCATGTAGGGCATCGGCGCGTTCGAATAGAGGTTCGACCGGTGGAAGGTCTTTTTCTGGAGGATCGTGAAGTCACCCGTTGGCGTATCGCGGCCTTCCGAACCGGTGGACACGGTCGAAACCGCGATCAGCTGGCCGCCGCGATAGGTGAAGAGCAGTTGCTGCGGGATGCTGATGACGAGCTTCACCGGCGCCCCGATGCTTGCCCGCTCGTAATGCGGATACCAAAGGAACTCGCCAGGCTTCAGAGCATCGATGGAGGGCAGCATCGTATCGGTCGCGCTCGATTGCGCGGCGGCGGGGCCGGCGGGCAACAGCGTGGCGCTGGTAAGCAGGATTACGGCGAGAAAGCCGGTGCGCATCGAGAAGTAACTCCGGACCCTTTTGCCCGGCGCGGATGCCCGGGATTTCGATTCCTTAACGAAATTAACCTATTTTGGTGCCATCGCCGAATCGGCTGCGATAAATTTCGTCCCAACCGCGCAAGACTGAGGTCCGAAAGGACGAAACGGGCGACAGATGCGGCGAATTGTCCGATGCGGGACACATGTTCAGCGAACTTGGCCGCAAGTCTCTGATATAAGCGCTGCGGGGATTTAGCAGCGGGCAATATTGAAGCTATGCAGAATCTGGATTCGGTGCAGACGCGCCGCACGATGTTGAGGTCGGCTCTTGTAATGGCCAGCGGTGCGGCAGTTTCGGCCTGCGTTTCGCGTGTCGAAACCGCAGTGGCTCCCATCGTTCCGGTGCCAGCCTATGTGCCGCCCCCGCCGATCCCGGCCGCGCCTGCTGTGGTCAAGGCAGCGCCGCGCGCTCCGCTGGGCATACGTCCCGAATTGTTCAAGCAGGCGCTTGCCTCGCTCGATCGCCATTCGATGCGAATACCGTCGCACGACCGCATCGCCGTCGTTGATTTCTCCATGCCTTCCTATCGGCCGCGCCTGTATCTCGTGCATCTTGGGCGGGGTGAGGTGGAAACCTTCCTGGTCTCGCATGGCATCGGCTCGGATCCCCAGCATACCGGCCTGCTCCATCGCTTCTCGAACGAAGTGAACAGCGAAGCGACCTGCGAAGGTGCGTTCCTGACCAGCGACTATTATGTCGGCAAGCACGGCGATTCGCAGCGCCTGCTGGGGCTGGACCCCACCAACAACAACGCCCTCGACCGCGCGATCGTCGTGCACTCGGCCTGGTACGCGAATACCGAGATGGTCGCGAAGCACGGCAAGCTCGGCCGCAGCCAGGGCTGTTTCGCGGTCGGTCAAAAGGAACTGGCCAAGGTGTTCGAACGCCTTGGGCCGGGCCGGATGATCTATTCGGCGAAGGTGTGATCGCGGAAACCCGCCTGCCGACAAAGCGTTAGCCGTCTCTCATCGTGCGGGCTGGCCCCGCCGCTTTCGAGCGTTTAGGGACGTTGCATGAGCGAAACGCTGTCTCCTGTCTTGCCCGACGAAGTGGACCGCGCGGCCCGCTTGCTCCTGGAGCGCGCGTGCGATGACAACATCAGCATCGCAACTGCGGAAAGCTGCACCGGCGGGCTGCTCGCTTCGCTGCTCACCGATGTGGAAGGCGCGGCGCACGCATTCGAGCGGGGCTTTGTCGTCTATTCCAATCAGGCCAAGGCCGAATTGCTGGGCATCGACCCGGAACTGATCGAGGGCGCCGGCCCGGTCAGCGAAGCCGTGGCGCGAGCCATGGCCGAAGGCGCACTGCGGGCCAGCGAAGCGCAGATCGCCCTTTCGGTAACCGGATTTGCCGGGCGCGGCGCACCCGGTGACGAGCCCGGACTGGTCCACTTTGCCTGCGCGCGAACCGGTCGCGAGACCGCGCACCGGGAAGAACATTTCGGCGATGTTGGCCGTGGCCCCGCGCGCATCGAATGTATCCGCGTCGGGCTTGAGATGCTGAGCGAGGCGCTGTGACCCATCCTTTCTATTCGCTTCACCGCCAAGGCATGATCCGGGCCGGCGTGTGCACTCCGATCGCGACGGCAGGCGATCCTGCGACTAACGCTGAAGCGACGATCGCGCTGGCTCGCCAGGGCGATGCGCAAGGTGCGGACCTGCTCGTATTCCCCGAGCTCAACGTCACTTCCTATGCCATCGACGATCTGCATCTGCAGGACGCGATTCTCGACGCCACCGAAGCGGGCATCGCCGCGATCGTCGAGGGGAGCGCCGGTCTGAAACCCGTATTGCTCGTCGGCGCGGCGCTGCGGCGAAACGGCCGGGTCTATAATTGCGCGCTGGCAATTGCGCGCGGTCGCGTACTTGGCGTCGTGCCGAAGACCTATCTACCCAATTACCGCGAATATTATGAGAAGCGCTGGTTCGCGAGCGGCGCGGGGCTGGCCGGGCTCGATATCCACGTGGCGGGCCAGACCGCTCCCTTCGGCACCGATCTGATCTTTGCCGCCAGCGATCTGCCCGACTTCACCTTGCATATCGAGATTTGCGAGGATTACTGGGCGCCACTGCCGCCCTCCACTTTCGGTGCAATGGCTGGGGCGCTGATCCTCGCCAATCTCTCCGCCTCCAACATCGTCATCGGCAAGAGCCGCGAGCGGCAATTGCTCTGTGCCGCGCAGTCCGCCCGCGCAGTCGCGGCTTATCTCTACTCCGCTTCGGGACCGGGCGAGAGCACGACCGATCTGTCTTGGGATGGCGAAGGGCTGATCTACGAGCTGGGCGAATTGCTCGCCGCCAGCGAACGCTTCGAACTGAGCACCGAAATCCAGTGCGCGGATATCGATCTCGAGCGCCTGCGCCTGGAGCGCGCGAGGATGGGTACGTTCAACGATTGCGCCGCGGCCAATGGCCACCCGGAAACGCGCTTCCGCCGCATAACCTTCGACCACCAGCCCGATTTCGCCGATCGCGGCCTGGTCCGCAAACTCCGTCGCTTCCCCTTCGTGCCCAACACGCCGGAAAAGCTGGAGGCAGACTGCTACGAAGCCTTCAACATCCAGGTCGAAGGGCTGCGCAAGCGGCTCGTCTCGACCGGATCGAAGCATATCGTCATCGGCGTTTCGGGCGGTCTCGATTCCACCCATGCGCTGATCGTCGCCGCCAAGACAATGGACCGGCTCGGCCGCCCGCGCAGCGACATTTTGGGCTTCACCATGCCCGGCTTCGCAACCGGCGATGCGACCAAGTCCAATGCGTGGAAGCTGATGGATGCGCTGGGCATCACCGGAGCCGAAATCGACATTACGACAACGGCACGCCAGATGCTCGCTGACATGGACCACCCCTTTGCGCGCGGCGAGCAGGTCTATGACGTGACCTTCGAGAACGTCCAGGCGGGCTTGCGCACCGACTATCTCTTCCGCCTCGCCAACCAGCGCCAGGGCTTCGTGCTCGGCACCGGCGATCTCAGCGAACTCGCGCTCGGCTGGTGCACCTATGGTGTTGGCGATCATATGAGCCATTACGGCGTCAATGCCGGCGTGCCGAAGACGCTGATCCAGTATCTGATCCGCTGGACGCTCGATACCGGCCAGTTCACCGGTGAAGCAGCGGGGACGATCCGCGCGATCCTCGACACCGAAATCTCGCCCGAGCTCGTCCCCGCCGATGCGGATGGCAAGATGCAGAGCACGCAGGACCGCATCGGCCCCTACGAACTCCACGATTTCTTCCTCCATTACGTGATCCGCCACGGCCTCAAGCCGTCCAAGATCGCGTTCCTCGCGTGGCACGCGTGGAAGGACGCGCAGGCCGGCCAATGGCCGCTCGGCTTCCCCGAAGAAAGCCGCCACGCCTATGACCTCGCGACCATCGCGAGGTGGCTTGAGACCTTCCTCTTCCGTTTCTTCCAGACCAGCCAGTTCAAGCGCTCTGCGCTACCCAACGGCCCGAAGGTCTCGGCCGGCGGATCGGTCAGCCCACGCGGCGACTGGCGCGCACCTTCGGACGGCGTAGCGCGGCCATGGCTCGACGAACTCAAGGCAAATTTGCCGTAGCGGTCGCAAGCGCAGAGTGAGCGACTCCCCTCTCCGCCTGAACTAGCCCCGCCTCCGATGATGGGCTATCAATCGCACCAACAAGCGCGATCGGCTCGCCGATTTATGACAACGCTGCCAGATGGAGAGGAAGTTATGACGAAGTTCATGCGCGGCGTCGCGACAGCATCCCTGTTCGCATTGGCTGCGGGCATAGCCCCCCTTCCCGCCGCCGCGCAGCAGCAAACGCCCGCAAAGGCTCCGTGGTCGAACGCCAGGCTGTCCCCCGATGCGCGCACCGCTCTGGTGCTCGCGCAGATGACCGAGGACGAGAAGCTCACCCTGGTCTTCGGCTATTTCGGCACCGATTTCCCGCCGCGCAACAATTTCAAGGCTCCCGCAGAGGCCCGCCCGGGTTCGGCGGGCTATGTCCCCGGCATTCCGCGGCTGGGCATTCCCGCCCAATGGCAGACCGATGCAGGCGTGGGGGTCGCGACCCAGGGCGGCGCGGCGCGCAAGCGCGGGCGCACCGCCCTCCCGTCCGGCCTTGCCACCACCGCGACATGGAACCCCGATCTGGCGTTCAAGGGCGGCGCGATGATCGGGGCAGAGGCGCGCGCATCGGGATTCAACGTGATGCTCGCCGGCGGCGTCAATCTGATGCGTGAGCCGCGCAACGGGCGGAACTTCGAATATGGCGGGGAGGATCCGCTGCTCGCCGGCACGATGGTCGGCGCGCAGATTGCGGGCATCCAGTCGAACAAGATCATCTCGACCATCAAGCATTACGCGATCAACGATCAGGAAACCGATCGCGACACCGGCAATTCGATCATCGATGCCGCCGCCGCGCGGATGAGCGATCTGCTCGCTTTTCAGTTCGCATTCGAACGCTCCGATCCGGGGTCGGTGATGTGCGCCTATAATCGCGTGAACGGCGTCCATGCCTGCGAGCATCCCTGGTTGCTCACTCAGGTGCTGCGCAAGGATTGGGGCTGGAAAGGCTATGTCATGTCCGATTGGGGCGCGACGCATTCCACCGCCGCCGCCGCCAATGCCGGGCTTGAGCAGGATTCGGGCTTCCCGTTCGACGACAAGCCCTATTTCGGCGCGCCGCTGAAGGAAGCGGTCGCGAAAGGCGAGGTGACCAAGGCGCGGCTTGACGAGATGGCGTCACGCATCCTCCGCTCGATGTTCGCGCATGGGCTGTTCGATCATCCGGTCACCGAAGCGCCGATGGACCTGCCGCCCGCCATGCTCGCGAAGCACGGCGATATCAGCCGCGCCGATGCCCAACAAGGCATCGTGCTGATGAAGAATGCAGGCGATATCCTGCCGCTCTCTCCCTCGGTGAAGAAGATAGCAGTGATCGGCGGCCATGCCGACAAAGGCGTGCTCGCTGGCGGCGGATCGTCGCTGGTCTATCCGGTGGGCGGCAACGCCGTACCCGGGCTGGAACCAAAGACGTGGCCGGGCCCGGTCATGTACTATCCGAACGCACCGCTGGACGCGATCCGGCGTCAGGCCCCGGGGGCGAGCGTGACCTTTGTCGATGGCACGGACGCCGTAGCGGCGACCACGGCAGCGCGCGACGCCGATGTCGCGATCGTCTTCGCCAATCAATGGGCAGGCGAAGCGTTCGACGTATCGCTGACGCTCAAGGAAGACGATCTGATCGCCGCAGTGGCCGGGGCCAATCCCAAAACGGTGGTAGTGCTCCAGACCGGCGGCCCCGTGCTTACCCCCTGGGCGGGCAACGTCGCGGGCCTGCTGGAGGCATGGTTCCCGGGGACGCAAGGCGGAGACGCCATCGCGAACGTGCTGTTCGGCAAGGTGAATCCGTCGGGGCATCTGCCGGTGACCTTCCCGCGCAGCCTGGATCAATTGCCCAAGCCCAGCGCACCCAACAAGGGCGACACGCGCTACACCGAAGGCGCGACCGTGGGGTATAAATGGTATGACGCGAAGGGAGATACGCCCGCTTTCCCGTTCGGCCATGGCCTGTCCTACACCAGCTTCGGCTATTCGGGGCTGAGCGCAAAGGCGGCGGGCGGCACGCTCGCGGTGAGCTTCACCGTCCGCAACACCGGGAAGCGGCGCGGCATGGACGTGCCGCAAGTCTATGTCTCCGGCGCGGGCTGGGAGGCACCCAAGCGGCTCGGCGGCTTCCGCAAGGTCGATCTGGCCCCCGGCGCATCAACGCGGGTGACGCTCACCGTCGATCCGCGCCTTCTCGGCATGTATGACGAGGGTGCGCGCGCATGGAAGATCGCGCCCGGCAGCTACAAGGTGATGCTCGGCAGTTCCTCGCGCGACGTCGCGCAGACCGTGTCGGTCAGGCTCGGCGCACGCACGCTAGGGGTCGGCTGGCGGCCCTAAAGGCTGATCCGCCGCCCCTCCGCCGAACTCTGCCGGGCAAGGTCCATGATCCGCAGCCCCAGGATCGCGTCAGCCGCGGTCACGGGCGGCTCCCCGCCACCTGCGATCGCCTGGCCGACGCCCGAATAATAATGGCGATAATCGCCCTCCAGTGTCGGCACCGTCTCGGTCATGCCGTCGCCATGGGTCAGCACGCCATAAAACGCCGGATCCTCGCGTTGCTCGCCCGGCTTGCCGCCGACCTTCATCGACGGCTCCTGCGGATCGAGCCCCGACTTGACGAAGCTTCCCCTGGTCCCGTGCAGCGAGAAGCGCGGGCGCGACGCGGCAATCAGGCGGCACGCCGAAAGGATCACGCGGCGCTTGCCGTAATGGAGTGCGATCTCGAAATAATCGTCGGTCAGCGCCCCGGGGCGCTGCACCGCCACATCCCCGCTCAGCGCTTCGGGCGTGCCGAACAATTGCAGCGCCTGATCGATCAAATGCGGGCCCAGATCGGCGAGGATGCCCGATCCCGCCTCGGGAATGTCGCGCCAGGCGGTGGTGACTTCGGGGCGATAGCGATCCCAGCGCAACTCCGCGTTCAGCACCTCGCCCAGCCGCCCGCTCGCCAGCAGCGCTTGCGCGGTCAGGAAATCGCCGTCCCAGCGCCGGTTATGGAAGGCGCTAAGCACCAGCCCGCGCGCCTTTGCCAGCGCATCCAGTTCCTCCGCCTGCGCCACCGTGTTGGTGAACGGCTTGTCGATCACGACATGCTTGCCCGCCTCCAGCGCTGCTTTGGCCAGCGGGAAATGGCTGTCGTTCGGCGTGGAGATCGCGACCAGCTCGATCGAGGGATCGGCGATCAGCGCATCGGCATCGATGACGCGCACCTGCGGAAAGCGCGCATGCACCTGATCCGCGCGCGAGGTCGCGATAGCCGCCAGCTCCAGTTCGGGCACCGCGTGGATCAGCGGCGCGTGGAACGCCATGCCGCCCAGTCCGTAACCAATCAGTCCCGCGCGGATCATCGCAGCTCCATCAAATCGCGTATTTCGCCCGCTGCGGCCGGCTGAGCATCGCATTCGCCGCATCATCCCCGATAAAGCGTTCCGCCTTCGCATCCCAGCGCAGCTTGCGCCCGGTCTTCATCGCGATCCAGTGGAGCAGGCAAGTCGAGCAGCCGCGATGCCCCACTTCCGCCGATGCGCTCACCGGAACGCCCGTCTTGATCGCGTCCAGCCAGTTCCGGTGCTGCTCGGGCGCCTTGTATAGCTGCACCTCGTTCGGCCCGATCACGCTGGTCAGGATCTTGGGATCGCTCGCCTGCAAGGGCACGATCTGCGGCCCGCCAGGATCGCTGGGCGTCACCGCGCCGCTCCGCGTCACGAAGATCCAGCCCTTGTCGCCGATGAACTTCACGCCATTGGGCAGCGCGCCCGATACTGTCATCGTCACACCATTGGCATAGCGCGCATGCGTCTCGAACGGCCCGTGCACGTTCCACAGCCCGCTCTTGGGGAACTCCGCCGTGCCCCAGATCTCGACCGGGCCCGAATGCTCCATCCCCATGCCCCAATGGGCGATGTCGATATGGTGCGCACCCCAGCCGGTGATCATGCCCGCGCCGAACTGTTCGCAGCGCAGCCAGCCGGGGCGGTCCTCGAAGCTGTTCTGCGGATGGACCCGCAGCTCGGTGTAATAGACTTCGGGCGTCGTCCCCAGCCATGCATCATAGTTGAGCGCGGACGGGATCGGCATGGGCGGTGCTTCGGGCCCCGAAGGATCGCCGGGCAGCCCCACTTCGACATGCTTCAGCTTTCCGATCCGCCCGTTGCGCACCAGTTCGCAGGCGCGGTGGAATTGCGGCCAGGGCTCCTGTGCGCGCTGCTGCGATCCGATCTGGAGCACGCGCCCGCTTTCCTTCACCGCATCGGCCATGATCCGGCCCTCGGCGATCGTCAGCGAGGCAGGCTTCTGGAGATACACGTCCTTCCCGGCCCGTACCGCATGCACGGCTTGTGGCGCATGCTGGTGGTCAGGGGTCGAGATCAGCACCGCGTCGATATCCTTCGCCGCGAGCAGCTCGCGATAATCGGTATAGCCGCGCGTTCCCGAATAATTCTTGCCCGTGCTCTGCGCATAACGGTCATCGACCATCTGCTGCCCGGCACCCAGCCGCCGCGTATCCACGTCGCACACCGCCACGATATGCGCGTCGGCATGTTTGTGGATTTCCTTCATGTCGTGGATGCGGCTGATCCGCCCCACCCCGATCGTGCCCACATTGATGCGGTTGCTCGGCGCGTTCTGGCCGAACACGCTGGCGGGCACGATCATCGGCGCGGCGACGGTGGCGGCGGATTTCAGGATAGTGCGACGCGTGATCTGGGTCATCTGGGCTCTCCAAGCATTCCCACGTCATCCCCGCGAAAGCGGGGATCCAGGGTTATCTGGCGTTACGCTGCGTGGCTCTGGGTCCCCGCTTTCGCGGGGATGGCGAAACGGGCGTCACGCGATCACCAGTCGCGTGGCGTTCTTCTGGGCGATCAGCACGAGTTCGGCGGCGAGCAGCGCCTGATCCTGATCCTGTGCCGTGCTCGTCCGCTCGACCACGTCGGTCACGAATTGCGGCCCGAACGGCAGGTTGACCTTGGAGCAGTCCACATATTTGACGCCGTTCCTGTCGGCCATCAGCAGATGGTTGGCGCCCGGCCTGCCCGCGACATCGAGGTACTTCCGCAGCTCGATATAGCCCTCGGTGCCGAGCAGGAAGAGCCGCCCATCGCCCCAGGTAGGCAGGCCATCGGGGGTGAACCAATCCACCCGGATATAGCCGGTGCCGCCGCTGCCGGTGGCGATCATGTCGCCGAAATCCTCGAAACCCGGCTTGTCCTTCCAGCTGATGTTGCCGGTCTGCGAGGCGACCACCTTCGCGGTCGTGCTCTTGGTATAGAACAGGAACTGATCGGCCTGATGGCTGCCGATATCGGTCAGGATGCCGCCATAGCGCTGCTTGTCCCAGAACCAATCGGGGCGCCCGGTGCCCACGCGGTGCGGGGCCAGGTTCACCGTCTGGATCACCTTCCCGATCGCGCCCTGCTCGACAAGCTGCCCGGCATATACCGATGCGCGCGATTCCAGCCGCTCGGAATACATGATCGCGAACTTGCGCCCCGTCTCCTTCACCGCCCGACGCACATCGGCCAGCTGCTTCAGCGTCGTGATCGCCGGCTTGTCGCCCAGATAATCCTTGCCCGCGCGCATCACTCGGATGCCCAGCGGCGCGCGGAGATCCGGGATCGACGCGCTTAGAACCACCTTGATCGATTTGTCGGCAAGGATCTCATCCTCGCTCCGCGCCAGCTTCGCACCCGGATAGCGCTTGCCGAAAGCTTCGATCTGCTTCGGGTCGGTGGTGTAATAGCTTTTGAGCGTGCCCCCGCCGCGGATCACCGCGTCGCACATCCCATAGATATGCGCATGATCCATCCCGATCGCAGCGAAATCAATGCGGTGCTTCGCGGCCGGATCCGGCCCTGCGGGCGCCGTCTCGGACGAAGGCGCATTGCCCGACGTCACGCTCTGCGCGAGAAGCTCGGCGGGCAATCCCGCTGCGATCCCGGCAAAGGTACCTCCGGCAAGCAGTGAGCGACGATCCATCCAGTCTCTCCTATTTGGCCGGGGTCGCCGGGCTCTTCCAGTTGATCACGTGATAGGTCGCCGGCGCGGTCCCGACATTGCGCAGCGCGTGCGGCGAATTACTGGCGTTGAAGATCACCGATCCCGGACCCAGCCTTTTCCATTCGCCGCCCGAAAGCACCTCCACCGTTCCTTCGCGGATGATGACCAGCTCTTCGTTGGGATGCGTATGCGGTGGATGCGACGAGAGGCCAGGATTGAGCGTGGTGATGTGCATCTCCAGCTCGTCGAGCGTCGCGGTGGGCTGGCGGATCAGGTTGCGGATCGCACCGACATCGGTCTCCTTGACCTCCATCCTGTCCCAGTCGAACACCGCCGGACCCAGCTTTTCATGGCCCTGCGCAACAGCTCCGGCGGCAAATGCGCAGCAGCCGGCAATCGCTGCGGCCAGCACATCGCAGCGCGTGATTCGCATATCCCTCTCCCGATTCTGCCTGCGCGGTGGTCCGCGTCGGCAGCCAGTCTACCCCATAATCGCCGGGTGGGAACCCCATTTGTCTGAGAATATTGCCACCCGGTCTTCCGCATGCCTGCGCAAGTTTTCGTACACGCAGCCGTTACACGTTGCGGACCCGGCATTGGGCGCGGGTGTCTGGTCTGGGTTCGGTGTGCACGCGCACCAGATAGGTCCTTGCCGCCGGGGGTGACAACCGGCGGCAAGGGTCCCCCCTCAATGCACCGAAGCAGCGCCCCCGGCGCGAACCGGCGCGGCACGCCCCGCCGCAATCGCAAACAGGCACAGCACCACATAGCAGAGCGCCGGCACGATCATCGCGAAGCTGTAACCGTGCATCCCCGCGACCCAGCCGACTGCTACCGGGACGAATGCCCCGCCGATGATCGCTGTACACAACAGCCCCGAAGTCGCTTCCTCGCTCGCCGTCGAGCGCTCCAGCGTGAGCGTGAAGATCACCGGGAACATGATCGAGTTGAACAGCCCGATCGCCAGCGCGACATAGCCGGCATTCACCCCGCCCACGCCAAAGACATAGAGGCACATGCCGGCGGCGATCGCCGTGAACAGTATCAGCAACCGATTGGCCGGCACCACGGTGAGCAGCGCCGATCCGATCGCCCGGCCGACCATCGCCCCGCCCCAATATAGCGCGGTCGCCTTGCCCGCTTGCTCCAGCGACAGGCCCACCACCCCGTCCCGCGCCACGACATGATCGACGAGCGGCAGCGCAAAGAGTGCGTCGGACTGGCCCCAAACCGCGTCGCTGTTCAGGAAGAACGCCATCTGCGCCCCGATCGCGACTTCGGCCCCGACGTAAAGGAAAATCGCCAGCCCGCCGAACAGGGCCCATCTCGATGAGAAAGCATCGGCGATCAGCGCGCCCAGACTGCCTTGCGCCTCCACCGAGGGCGGCGGCGCAGCTTCGCTCACCACCCGGCGGCTGAGGAAGAAGAACAATGCCAGCGCCGCGATCAGCCCGCATATCCAGAAATAGGCCTGATCGATCCCCGCCAGCGCCTGCGCGCGCACGGCTTCGGTGATCGCCGTGCCTTCCTTGACCTCGACGCCCTTCAGGAACAATTCGGCGCCCAGCATCGGCCCGATAAAGGTGCCCACCGAATTGAATGTCTGGCTCAGCACGAGCCGGAAATGGCTGCGCTTCGGATCGCCCAGTGCGGCGGCAAGCGGATTGGCCGCAACCTGCAGGATGGTGATTCCGCTCGCGAGGATGAACAGACCGAGCAGCACCAGGCTGAACACCGCCAGATTGGCCGCGACCAGCATCACCAGGCATCCCGCGATCATCATGCCCAGCGCGGTCAGGATCGCCGGGATCGACTTGAGCCGCGCGACCAGGGTCGCCGCCGGAAACGAGATCACGCCGTAAGCGATGAAGAAGGCGAAGGTCGCCAGCTGCGCCTGCACGTCGGTGAGCGTGAAGATGCCCTTCACCGCCGCGACCAGCGGGTCGATCAGCGAGGTGATGAAACCCCAGGCGAAGAACAAGGTGGTGACTGCGGCGAACGCCGCCAACGTCTGTGTCGAACGGGCCGATGCCACTTCTCTCTCCCTGCAACTCTCCTGTCCGCGTCGCGCGCGGCGGCTTGTGCGGCAAAGTTGGGCCGACAACGTTGGCACTGTCAAGCTTCGGCACGATTTGCTGCAATAGTCTCTCGCGCTATGCCCCGGCTTTGCCTATTGAAAGAGAGATTCAGGTTGCGGGCCCGCGAGGTAGCGGGCGAGCGGGAGCAAAAGCGAGTGACGAGCGACGCGAAATCGGGCCGCGCATGGCGTAACGGCGGTCTGTTGGCGGTAGCGGTGGCAGCCCTTGGCGCGCCGGTGTTCGCGCAGCAGGTGCCGTCCGCGCCCCAGGCCACGCCGCCAGCCACGCCCCAGACCGCGCCGATGGTACAGGCTGTCCCCGCCCCCATCCCCTTGCCGGTGCTCAGCCCCGCACAGGCGCAGCTGCTCGCGTCGCTGCTCGCCGATGCGGGCTTCGCGCAGGGTCTGCGCCACGATGGCGTGCGTGCTCCCATCCCTGCGGGCAACGATGCGCTGGTGCGCGCCGCGCTCGATTATGCCCGCGCCGTCCATTCGGGCAGGCTCGACACGAGCGATTTTCAGGAGGACTGGGGCCTGCGCCCCGTCGCTTATGACCCGCTGCCCGGCTTTGCGGACGCCGTGAAACGAGACCGGCTGGCGCAGTGGCTGCGTGCCCTGCCCCCGCCTTATGCCGGGTATGACGCGCTCCAGGGCGGGCTCGCCACCTATCGCAAGATCGAGGCTGCGGGCGGCTGGGCCAGGTTGGCCGCCGGTCCGGATCTCGCGCTCGGCGCTTCCGGCGCGCGGGTCGCCGCCTTGCGCACCCGCCTTGCGGTCGAGGACAGCCAGGTTGTCGCCACCGGCGACAAGTTCGACGCGGAGCTCAAGGAAGCCGTGATCCGCGCCCAGCGCCGCTACGGGCTCAACCCCACCGGCGTGGTCTCCACCGGCACGCTCGGCGCGCTCAACGTGCCCGCCGCCGATCGCGTCCGCCAGATCATGGCCAATATGGAGCGCTGGCGCTGGCTGCCAGCGGAGCTTCCGGCCAAGCGCATTCAGGTAAACATCGCCGCCGCGGTGCTCACCGTGTTCGAGGGCGATGCCCCGATCGCGTCGATGAAGGCCGTCACCGGCCGTCCGGGCAACGAGACGCCGATGCTCCAGTCGAAGATCCATTCGATCGTGCTCAATCCGCCCTGGAACGTGCCCACCAGCATCGCGACCAAGGAGCTTTGGCCCAAGGGCGAAGCCGCGCTCAAGGCACAGGGCTACAAGATCATCGGCACCGGCGCGAACCGCCGCCTCCAGCAACAGCCCGGGCCGAAGAGCGCGCTTGGCCTCTACAAGTTCGATTTCGACAATCCCTATGCCGTGTATCTGCACGACACCCCGTCGCAATCGACCTTCGCCAGCTTCAGCCGCCTGGCCAGCCATGGCTGCGTCCGGCTCGAAAAGCCCGGCCCGCTGGCGCAGCTGCTGCTGCGCAACGATCCCGCCTGGCAGCCCGAGGCGATCCAGGCCGAGCTCGCCAAGGGCAAGACGCTGCGTGTGAAGCTGCAGGAGCAGGACCAGGTATCGGTCTATCTGCTGTATTGGACGGCCTTTGCCAACGCGAACGGCACGATGAACTTCCGCGCCGACCCCTATGGCTGGGACAAGACGCTCGCGGCCAAGATCGAGAAACGCTCCGCCATCACCGCCGCTGCAGTGTCGGCACGCTAAACAAGAGGAATGAACATGAAGTCCAGGACCATCGCTTTGCTTGCCGTTTCCGCGCTCGCGCTCGCCGCTTGCCAGAACAAGGCCGAGGAAGCGCCCGTCGCCGAAACCAACGTGACCAATCTCGTCGAAACCGGCGATCTGGTGAACATCGCTCCTGACGAGACGCCCACCGAAGCTGTCACCAACGTCGCGATCACCGCCCCGGCGCCCACCGCGACGCTCACCGCCGACGAGCAGACCACCGAAGATGCCGACGCCACCGGCATGACCGCGCGCGTCAATCGCGACGAAAGCGGCGATTCGGCCGCCAAGCCCGCGCAGTGATCCCACTCCGTCGCCCCGGCCCTGTGCCGGGGTCCGCCACGCCGCAAACGATGCGTCCCCAACCGGAATGCCATCGCGTGCCGCACGGTGGGCCCCGGTACGAGGCCGGGGTGATACTGGCGCTCGGCTAGGCCGCCGCCATGGCCAAGCGCAGCATCCTGATCGTAGGTGGCGGCACGGCCGGCTGGCTGACCGCGGCCTATCTGGCCCGCGCGCTTGAGCTTTCGGATCATGGGCGGCTCGAGATCACGTTGCTCGAATCCGCCGATATCGGCATCATCGGCGTTGGCGAAGGCACCTTCCCCACGATCCGCGAGACGCTGAAATTCCTCGGGATCGATGAAAGCCGCTTCATCCGTGAGACTTCGGCCACCTTCAAGCAGGGCATCCGTTTCACCGATTGGGTGCGCACCCCCGAAAATGGCGAGCACAGCCATTTCTTCCACCCGTTCGAGCCGCCATTTTATGCCGATGGCGCGAACCTCATTCCCTATTGGCTTCTCCAGGACGAAGCCACGCGCCCGCCCTTTGCGGAGGCCGTGACGATCCAGAATCGCGTGGCGAATGCCCGCCGCGCGCCCAAGCGCCCGCACGAAGGCGATTTCGACGGGCCGCTCAACTATGCCTATCATTTCGACGCGGCGAGCCTGGCGCAGGTGCTGGCGGAGCGCGCCCGCGAACTGGGCGTCCGGCACCTTCAGGGCACGCTGCGCGAGGTGACGCTCGACGCAGCCGGCGCCATCGCCGAAATCGCCACCGCCGAACATGGCGCGCTCAGCGCAGACCTCTATGTGGACTGCACCGGCTTTCGTTCCGAACTGATCGGGCGGGCGATGCAGGTGCCGTTCAAATCGGTGCGCAACCATCTGTTCGCCAACGCCGCCGTCACGTGCAAGCTGCCCTATGAGCGGCCCGATGCGCCGCTGGAGAGCTTCACCATCGCCACCGCGCATGAGGCGGGCTGGACCTGGGATATCGGGCTGGCGGGCGCGCGCGGCATCGGCTGCGTCTATTCGAGCGACCATATCGATGCAGACCGTGCGGAGGCGATCCTGCGCGCCTATGTTGGTCCTCGCGATGCCGAATATCAAACCCGGCGCATCGCGTTCGAAGCGGGCTATCGCGAGAAGCAATGGGTGAAGAACTGCGTCGCGGTCGGCCTCTCGGGCGGCTTCCTCGAACCGCTCGAATCCACAGGCGTGCTGCTGATCGAGGCAGCGATCGGCATGATCGCCGAATTATTCCCGCATAATGGCCCGATCGACGCACCCGCGCGCCGCTTCAACCAGCTCATCGCCGCGCGCTACGACAACATCGTCAATTTCCTGAAGCTGCATTACTGTCTCAGCCAGCGCACCGAGCCTTTCTGGCGCGAAAATGCCGATCCGGCCACCATCCCCGAGCGGCTGCGCGAATTGCTGGAGGAATGGCGCTATCGCCCGCCCAGCCGCTACGATTTCACGCTGGACGTAGAGAGCTTCGCCTTCTTCAACTACCAATATATCCTATACGGCATGGGCTTCCGCACCGATCTCTCGGCGGGCCGCGAGGATTTCCCGAATGTCGCCGGCGCGGACAAGCTGTTCCAGCGCATCCGCAATTTCGGCGAACGCGCGATGCAGGATTTGCCTGCGCACCGCGCGCTTATCGCGCAGATCAACGCTGGCACCTAGCGTCGTTCACCCCGGAGTTTCTGGAGCGAGATCCGAACATCTTGAATCGTCATCCCCGCGAAAGCGGGGACCCAGGGTTGCCGGGCAACACCCTGCCTGGCTCCGGGTGTCCGCTTCCGCAGGGATGACGGCTGTTCAAAATTCTAGACCACGCGGCGGCCGCTGAAGAGCTGGATCAGCCCCACGACCAGAGCGATGACCAGCAGGATGTGGATCAGTCCGCCTGCAATGTGAAACGAGAAGCCCAGAAGCCAGAGGATGACGAGAATTACGGCGATCGTCCAAAGCATGACACTCTCCCGGATATGAGTGCCTAGCAACGTGTTGCGCGCCCGGAACGTTCCCGCATGGGCGCGTGAGCGCGGATCGAACCGCATGCGATCGCGCTTCCAGCGCGTGATTCGCGTTGCCGTTCGTCAGGTCACGCGTACCTTCGCGAAAGCACAGATATGGACTGGCCGGACCGGCGGTGCATTCTTGGCTCAAAGGGAGTTTGCGCAGCTCGGGCGCCGCGGCCTGGCGGCACGTGGCAATCGCCGGCCTGCTGCTGGCTTCCGCCTGCGACAATGGGTCCGCGTCGAGCCCCACCCCGGTTCCCACACCCACACCCACGCCGACCGCGGCGCCCAATCGCCCCCCGGCCTTCACCTCGTCAAACCGCTTGATACTCGACGAGGGGAAAACGGGAACGGTCTATATCGCGACGGCGACCGATCCGGACGGCGACGCGATCACCTTCTCGATCACGGGCGGGCCGGATGCTGCCCTGCTTACGATCTCCGCATCCGGAGAACTCGCATTCGTCACGCCCCCCGATTTTGAGAAGCCGACGGATGCCGGCGCAAACAACCAATATGACATCCAGATCACCGCAAGCGACGGACGCGGCGGCACGGCGGTTCTCCCATTGCCGATCTTCATCGCCAATGTCGCCGATCCGGTGCTCGAGCGGCTCTCCGTCACCCTGATCAGGCCCGTCGATGTGTCCTCGGGCGGCAGCGTTCCCATGCTCGCCGATGAAACTGGCGGGCAGTTCGGGATAGGCCCTTACGAGCACGGCTCGGCAGGCGTGCCGGACCGTTACGGCTGTGGTGCGGCTACCTTCCCAAACCGCATTACGTCGATCGCGACCGGCCCGATGTGGACCCAGCGCGACGTGTTCGTGGCGACCGTGTCTCTCACCGGTCAGATCGATATCTACGCGCTTTTCTGTGACTTCACGCGCACATGCACCCGCTCTCTCCTGAGCGCCGTGCCGGTGCTTTCGATTGATGGCGGGCGTCCGGATGTCGACGCGTGGGTCGGGATCAGCCCGGACACATATCTCTATATCAGCACGAGCGACGGCAGCGCGCCCGGTACGGCGAACGGCAACGCGCAAAACAAGCGATCGCTCCTTGGCAAGATCCTGCGGGTAAAGCCGAACATGCGCCGCGCGATCGATACCGGGCCGTTTCCCCCACCCTACAGCATTCCTGCTGACAATCCTATGCCAATGGCGGCGATGGCGCGCCGGAAGTCTTTGCCTATGGCTTCCATCGCCCGCGCACCGGTCATTTCATCGGCCCGGACCTGCTGGTCAGCGACAGTGGCGACGGCCGGATGGAGGAAATCAACCTGATCCGCCCGTCCGATATCGGCGGCAATTATGGCTGGCCCTTCCGCGAGGGCACCCAGACCGTGACCGGAAGCGCACCTGCGGGGGTGATCAATCCGGTGCTGCAATATCGGTTCGGCACAGGACCGATGCAGGGGCAGGCGGTGGTGGCCGGCCTGGTCTATACCGGCCCGTTCACCCCGCTGAACGGGCAATATCTGTTCGCTGACGAGGTCACCGGATCGATCTGGAGCGTGCCCTATAGTTCTATCCAGCAAGGCACGACGATCGAAGCCGGCTTCACTGCCCGAAACGCCGATCTTGTGCCCCTTGCCGGCGCAATCGACCGGCCGATTGCCTTTGGCTTCTATCCTGCCGCGAGCTATGGCGGTCCGATCCTCTATATTCTGGATGCGGATGGCGAACTGTTCCGGATGCGTCAGCGCTAGCCTCAGGGAGCGCCGCGATCAGCGCAATTCGATCTTCAACCGCTCCAGGCCCGCACGCGTCGCGCGCCAGGCAGTAAGATCGCCGCCCCCGGCGATGAGCCACAATTTGCCGTCAGGCTGCGCCATCGCGACGTCCGTCGCGGAAGGACTTGCCTCTCCGCTAGGGTGCGAATGCCAATAGCCCGCGATCCGGCGTCCCCCTGCCCGCTCGGCCCTGAGCGCCGCGAACAGGGCAGCGGGATCGATCTCGAAGCGCGTATCGGGCTCTTCGGCCACATTCGCGCAGGGTTCGGCGCCGGAAATCAAATGTTCTTCGCCGAACAGCAGCCCGCACGCCTCCAGTGGCGCGGCCGCTTCCGCCTCGCGCTGGATTAGTTCGACAACACACCTTGAAATTTCGACCCTCATCCCCATCTACGGTAAAACATGCGCCCGGGGGTTTCCATCATTGAAGCACGCATTGCGGACACGGCCGATGGCTGGCGTCTGGATCGCGCGCTTGCGGAGGCCGTGCCCACCTTGTCGCGTGAGCGGATCAAGGCGCTGATCTCCAACGGTCAGGTCACCGGCCCCGATGGTCTGGTGCGCGATCCCGCGAGGAAGTTTCCCGGCGGGGCGCTGTTCCGGCTCGAAGTGCCCGATCCCACCCCCGCGCATAACGAGGCGCAGGACATCGCGCTCGATGTGGTGTTCGAAGACGAGCATCTGATCGTGATCGACAAGCCGGCCGGGCTTGTTGTGCACCCCGCCGCGGGCAATCTCGATGGCACGCTGGTCAACGCCTTGCTCCACCATTGCCAGGGCAGCCTGTCGGGCATTGGCGGCGTGGCGCGGCCGGGGATCGTCCACCGGATCGACAAGGATACGTCCGGGCTGATGGTCGCGGCGAAGACCGATCGGGCGCATGTCGGCCTGGCGGAGCAGTTCAAGGTCCACTCGATCGACCGGCGCTATCACGCGATCGTCAACGGGCACGTGAAGATGCCGGTGGGAAGCGTGAATGCGCCGCTCGCGCGGTCGCCAACTAATCGCAAGAAGATTGCGGTTGTTCGAGAGGGAAGTGGAAAGCACGCAATCACGCATTGGCGGCGCGTGCGCCAACTTCGGCATGCGGATCTTATCGAATGCCGCCTCGAAACCGGAAGAACGCACCAGGTCCGCGTCCACATGGCCTCCATCGGCCATGCATTATTGGGAGACCCGGTATATGGAGGTTCCAACAAGCATCGTGCGCTTCTGGAAACCTTGAATTTCCGCCGCCAAGCCTTGCACGCGGCCCATCTGGGGTTCATTCACCCTGTGAAAAGCCACGCTTTGGCGTTCGATAGCGAAATGCCTGCCGATATGCAGGAACTGTACGCTAACCTCTTGGTATGATTTTCGGCGCACCCGTTTTCGGTTAGTGCGCCATGTGAAAGGGAGTTTTGGATCATGGCAAATGGCAGCAATGTCCCAGCGACGATCCCCGCGCTTGGCGGTGAGCAGAGCCTCAACCGCTATCTGGCCGAGATCAAGAAGTTTCCGATCCTGGCACCCGAGCAGGAATATATGCTCGCCAAGCGCTTCCAGGAGCATGGCGATACCGAGGCTGCGGCCCAGCTGGTCACCTCGCATCTGCGCCTCGTGGCGAAGATCGCAATGGGCTATCGCGGCTATGGCCTGCCAGTCAGCGAGCTGATTTCCGAAGGGAATATCGGCCTGATGCAGGGCGTGAAGAAGTTCGAGCCCGATCGGGGTTTCCGTCTGGCCACCTATGCGATGTGGTGGATCCGCGCGAGCATCCAGGAATTCATCCTGCGCTCGTGGAGCCTCGTGAAGATGGGCACGACCGCCGCTCAGAAGAAATTATTCTTTAATCTCAGGCGGATGAAGGCCAAACTTGACGCGTTTGATGATGGCGATCTCTCCCCTGAGCATCTCGCCAAGATCGCCACCGATCTGGGCGTGACCGAAGAGGAAGTCATTTCGATGAACCGCCGCATGGCGATGGGGGGCGATACGTCGCTCAACGTGCCGATGCGTGAGGATGGCGAGAGCCAGTGGCAGGATTGGCTGCAGGATGATGCGCCGCTGCAGGATGCGGTGGTCGCAGATGCGCAGGAGGCCGATGTCCGCCACGAAATGCTCGTCTCGGCGATGGACGACCTCAATGAGCGCGAGAAGCACATCCTGACGGAACGTCGCCTGACCGACGATCCCAAGACGCTCGAAGAGCTAAGCCAGGTCTATGGCGTGTCGCGCGAGCGCGTGCGCCAGATCGAGGTCCGCGCCTTCGAGAAGCTGCAAAAGGCGATGATGCGCCTGGCCGGCGAACGACGGATGGTGACAGCGGGCTAAACGCCCGCCGCCTCACCCTGGCACGATTGGCACGCGAGGAGATGGTTGCGGTGAGCGATGCGCTGCTCCAATCGTGCTGGAATGGCTGACGGCAATCGCGACCAGCAACCGCAAACCCCTGCACCCGCGCTCCCCGCCGGGCCTGAACCCGATCTGTCGATGCAGGTCGAGGACGATGCGGGGAAATCCGCGCCGGTCCAGATCGCCGCGCCAGATACGTGGCCACCCTACCAACCGCCCGCCCCTGCCGAGCCGCTCGGACCGCTGGGTGAGCGGCCGCTTCCCGATCTCGAGCCCATATCGGCTCCCCCACGGCGGCTGGGTGCCGGCCAGCGGCCCTCTGCTCCCGCGCAACCGCCCGCGGCCCCCAAAGCTGCCCAACGCAGGTCGTTCGGGCGGCGCATCATGGGGTGGATCATCAAGCTTATCCTCGCCTTCCTGCTGCTGTCGGTCGGTATGGTCGTCGTCTATAAGTTCGTCGCCCCGCCCATTACCTGGACGATGATCGGCGACATGATCGCGGGCCACGGTGCCACCAAGCGCTGGATGCCGCTCAGCCGGATCGATGCCAGCATGGCGCGGGCGGCGATCGCAGCGGAGGACTCACGATTCTGCGAGCATAACGGCTTTGATTTCAATGCGATCGCGGCAGCCGCCGCACGCAATGCCACCGGCACCGGGAAGATTCGCGGCGGGTCCACGATCAGCCAGCAGACTGCCAAGAACGTCTTTCTGTGGCAGGGAGGCGGCTATTTCCGCAAAGGGCTGGAGGCCTATTTCACCTTCCTGATCGAGAATATCTGGGGCAAGCGCCGGATCATGGAAGTGTATCTGAACGTCGCCGAGACCGGCATCGGGACCTATGGCGTCAATGCCGGGAGCATGCGCTATTTCAAGCATGACGCCTCGCGCCTCACCGACCGCGAGGCCGCGGCGATCGCCGCCGTCCTGCCGCTTCCAAAAAAGCGCGCCGCGATCGACCCGAGGGGCTTCACGCGGCGCTATGGCAACTCGATCAACGCCCGGATCGGCGTTGTTGCAGGTGGCGGTCTCGACGCCTGCCTGCGCTGATCAATCGATCTTCTTGGCCGCGTCCTTCGCGGCGTCGCCCACATCCTTGGCCGCATCGCCCACGCTTTCGGCGGCGGCCGTCACGGCGTTGGTCTTGGCATTCTCGCGGGCATTCTGGTTGAACAGATAGACTCCGCCGATCACCACGAGGATCAGCACCGCCAGTCCGATCAGGATCCCAGCACCGCCGCCACGCCGCTCGACGACAACCGTATCTGCCCCATGGCTTTCGGTAACGCGTTCGCTGGTAACGCCGTCCGTACGCTCGGTAACACGCTCAACCATTTGATTACTCCCAATTGATGGGGGAGCAACCGAGGAACTGGTCGATGGTTCCGCAATCAGAACGGCAGCTTGAAGCCCGGCGGCAGCGGCAGGCCCGCAGTCATCTTGCTCATAGATTCCTGCGAAGCTGCATCGGCCTTGGCGCGCGCATCGTTGAATGCGGCGGCCAGCAAATCCTCCAGCATGCCCTTCTCGCTCGGGTTCAGGAGCGAATCGTCGATATCCATGCCGATGATACGGCCCTTGGCTGAACAGCGGATCTTGACCAGCCCGCCGCCCGACACGCCTTCCACCTCGATCGTGTCGAGATTGGCCTGCGCCTTGGTCAGTTCGGCCTGCACGTTCTGCGCCATGGCCATGATATCTTCGAGGCTCTTCATGCCTGATTGCTCCGGTTGTTCTTGGTCCAGCCGATCAGCTCGGCTTCGGGAAATGCTTCGAACGCCGCAACGACCATCGGTGAGCGGAGCACCGCATCCCGCTCGGCCGCTTCCTGCGAAGCCTGTAGCTCGCGCAACGTAGGTTCGCTCGCGCCATCGACAAGCCGCAGGCGCCAATTCACCCCTGTCGTGTCCCGCAGCGCGGCGGCCAGGTCGCGTAGGAAATCATGCGGGAGCGGACGCGCCGCGCCAAATTCGGCCTCGCTGCCATCGAACCGGACCGGGCGCAGATAATCGCGAACCTGAGTGGCAAGTTGCAGCCGCCGGTTCTGCTCCAGATGGTCCGCCAGTTCTGCCATCGTGCCGGGCAGCGCATTCTCCTTGGGTGCTGTGGGCGCGGCTGGAGTCGCCGTCACTACGCCGCTGGCGATCTGCCGGGCAAGGTCGCCCGGATCGGGAAGCTGCGAAGCGTGGATCACCCGCAGCAGCGCCATCTCGCATGCCTCGATCGGCAGCGCCGCGCGCGCGACTTCGTCATGCCCCTTGAGCAGCAATTGCCAGAGCCGGTGCAGCATCGGGAAGCTCAGCCCCGCTGCCCATCGCTCCAGCGACTTCATCTCTTCGGCGGACTGCCCCGCCGTCGCGTCGCTGCCCAGCTTTACCAGCGTCACGCCATGAACGGTTTCCAGCAAGGTCTTGAGCACCGCCTGCGGGTCCACGCCCATGTCA
This sequence comes from Sphingomonas soli NBRC 100801, assembly GCF_001591025.1. GTDB lineage: Bacteria > Pseudomonadota > Alphaproteobacteria > Sphingomonadales > Sphingomonadaceae > Sphingomonas > Sphingomonas soli. Next base: position 338,815 of record NZ_BCTZ01000001.1, on the reverse strand, counting down.
TATTGCAGCCGAAGCGCCGCCAGCGCGCCGCCCGCATCGCCGTTCAGAAGCAGCCCGAACAATTCGCGGATCGCCCCGCGATCGGACAGGCCCAGCATCTGGCGCACCGCATCGGCCTTCACGCCCTCGCCTTCGATCCCGGCATGGGCGATCGCCTGATCGAGGATCGAGAGCCCGTCGCGCGCCGATCCCTCCGCCGCGCGGGCGATCATCGACAGCGCCTCGGGCTCGGCCTCGACGCCTTCCTTCTCCGATACCATCGCGAAATGCGCCGCCAGCGCCTCCGCCGAAATCCGCCGCAGATCGAAACGCTGACAGCGCGAGAGGACCGTCACCGGCACCTTGTTCACCTCGGTGGTGGCGAACAGGAACTTCACGTGCGCCGGCGGCTCTTCAAGCGTCTTGAGCAGGCCGTTGAACGCGGCCTTGGAGAGCATGTGGACTTCGTCGATAATGTAGATCTTGTAGCGCGCCGAGACCGCCGAATAGCGCGACGCCTCGATGATCTCGCGGATATCGTCGATGCCGGTATGGCTGGCAGCGTCCATCTCGATCACGTCGATATGGCGGCCCTCGGCGATGGCGACGCAGGGCTCACAGACGCCGCACGGATCGATCGTCGGACCACCCTGCCCGTCGGGCCCGACGCAGTTGAGCGCCTTGGCGATCAGCCGCGCGGTCGACGTCTTGCCGACCCCGCGCACACCGGTCAGCAGGAACGCATGGGCCAGCCGGTCGCGCCGAATCGCGTTACCCAGCGTAGTGACCATCGCATCCTGGCCGATCAGCTCGCTGAACGTCTGCGGCCGGTATTTGCGCGCCAGCACGCGATACGCTTGATCGCGTGGCTGCGGGGGTTCGTCGAGGCCAAGCAGGGAATCGGACATAGCCGCTTCCTAGCCCCTAAGGGCGACGCTGTCGAAGCCCGCCGACCGCCGCATCGCCCGGTCGACTATGCGCGGGCGGCGGCTTGGAAAAAATCTGGGGTTGGGGTGGGAGCCGGAACGACCCGTGGCGAAATCGTTGTGGCTGCTTCCTTCCGGATCTGACCAGGTTGGCGACGACCACGTCCGCCCGACTCCCGCGGCGCATATGGTCGATGCTGCCGCAGCGTGCAAGAGCAGGCATGCCGGCACGCGGCACGCCTGCCTTCAAATGTTTAGCGCCAGCTGCGCACCTTGCGGCAAATGCGCACGCTGCGCCCGTGACGCCATTTGCGCGTGCAGACCGTACGCCAGTGCGCCCGGCGGCCATGGCCGCGATAATGCCGGCGGGTGCGGCGATCTTCGCGGACGACCACGCGAACCTGCCCGCTCGCCGCGATCGCAGAAGCCGTTACCGCGGGGGGAGCCGCGGTAGCCGCCACTGGCGCGGCGCTGGCAGTGGCCGGAGCCAGCAGCATCGCCGCTGCAGCGGCGGCAATAAGCCCTAAAGTCTTCATATCTCACTCTCCTGCGGTGCCGATGCCCGCAGACGCGGAAATGATTGAGCGCGTAGCCAGTTCCGCTCTAATCGGCGCGGCTGGTGATCGCCTTGCTGCGCCGCTTTGCGAGCACTTCCTCCGCCCGGTCACCGGTGATGCGAAGCGCTTCCAGCTCTTCCTCGCTCTTGTGTTCGATCCCCATCACTTCGTCGCGCGCGCCGCGCATCGCGTGGATGAGTTCGTCGATCTTCAGATGGAGCGCGGTTTCGTGCCGTTTCTGCTGGTTGAGCACCATCTGGGTAAGCGTGATGGCGAGCACGGAGAGCACCAGGGTCAGGACGGCGGTGGCGCTTTCACCCAGCGGGAGCAGAAACCAGGCCCCGCAGAAGAGGATCACACCCACAAGCGCCAGCGGATGACCGGCGATATTCGCGCCCAGATCCGACAAACGGCAACCAAGACTATACAATTTCTGCGGCAGGCTGGGTCCGGGCATCGACGCCAAACGGTTGATTTCCCCAGCCGTTCCGGATCAGCGGCCCTGCATGTCGCGGTGGCCCGGCGGCATTCGCACCGTCAATCCGTCGAGCTCGGGCGTGAGGATGATCTGGCATGCCAGGCGGCTGGTCTTGCCTGCCCCGATGGCGAGATCGAGCATGTCCTCCTCTTCCTCGCTGGCCGGCGGCAGGCGGGCGAAATCTTCCGCCGAAATCAGCACATGGCAGGTCGAACAGGCCATTTGCCCCTCGCACGTGCCCTCCAGCGGCTGCCCGTCATTCTGCGCCACTTCCAGCAGCCGATCGCCGGCATTTGCGCGGGCCTCGCGCGAATTGCCCTCAGCGCCGATGAAGGTGACGCGGATCATGGCCTTTGCTTCCTTGCTGCATGGTTGATCCGATCAATCGCACCGAGCAACTCCTCCTCCGTCGTATAGCGCCCGAAGCCCAGACGAATGCTCGACTTCGCCTCCGCATCGCTCAGGCCGATCGCGCGCAGAACATGGCTGGGGCGTCCCGATCCGCTTGCGCACGCCGAGCCCGCCGAAAAGGCGATGTCGCGGAGGTCGGACATCAGCCGCGCGACATCCAGCCCATCGCGGCGAAGGTTCAGATTGCCCGGATAGCGCTCACCCTGCGAACCATTGAGCTTCCAGTCCACCGCCACGCGCGACAGCGCCGCGCGAAACAATTGCTCGGCATGCGCATGGTCCGCGCCAAAGCGCTGCTTGGCCAGCTTCGCCGCCGCGCCAAACCCTGCGCACAGGGCCGGTGACAGCGTCCCCGAACGTCCAGCTGCTTCCTGCCCCCCGCCATGGAGCAACGGCTCCAGTGTCACGCCATCGCGTATCCACAACGCGCCAATGCCCTTCGGCCCGTGCACCTTGTGCGCTGATACCGCGATCAGATCGCATGCCTCGGGGATCAGTTCGCGCCCGTAGCCCTGCACCGCGTCGCACAGGAATAGCGCGCCCGCCGCATGAGCGATCTCGGCGAGTCGCTCGATCGGCTGGACCACGCCGATCTCGTTATTGACCAGCATCGCCGCGACCAGCCCGGTTCCGGGGGTAACCGCCGCGCGGAGCGCCGCGAAATCGACGAGCCCGTCATTGCCGACCGGCAGCACGGTTACCTGTCTCCCCTTGCGCGCCTCGGCCTCGACGGTGTCGAGGACTGCGGCATGTTCGGTGGCGAGCGTCACGATCGGGCCAGTCGTGCCTTTGATCGCCCAATTGATCGCTTCGGTCGCACCGCTGGTGAAGCTCACCGCGCCGCCATCCGGCAGCACGTCCGCCACCTGCTCGCGCGCCACCTCCACCGCCGCCTTGGCTGCGCGGCCGCCGGCATGCGCCGAATGCGGATTGGCGAACTGGCTCTCCAGCCAAGGCAACATCGCGGCCAGCGCCTCGGGCGCGAGCGGCGTGGTCGCCTGATAATCGAGATAGATCATGCCGCGCGGCTCCGCGCATCTTCCGCAGTCTCGCGCCACAGGGCAGCGAAAGCGTCGATCTCGGCCTCGGTGGTCGCGCGGCCAAAGCTCACGCGCACCACTTCGCGCAGCGTAGGCTCGGCCCAGCCCATCGCCGAGAGAACATGGCTAGGCCGCATGCTGCCAGACGAGCAGGCGCTGCCGGCCGAAACCGCGAACCCCGCCATGTCGAACCTGATCAGTTGCGCGGCGGAAGATACGCCCGGCATGCGATACGCCCCGATCAGCGGCGTTCGCGCGCTACTGGCGCCGACAATCTCGACACCGGGCAATGCAGCCTCCAGCCGCGCCCGAAGCGCAGCAGGGCCGCGCAGATCCTCCGGCTTTTCCACCGCCGTCGCGAAGCCCAGCGCACCCGGCAGGTTCTCCGTCCCGGCGCGATAACCCTTCTCCTGCCCGCCCATGGGCATCAGGGATGAGAAATCGCGAACAAGCAAAGCCCCGATGCCCGGCGGCCCACCGCGCTTGTGCGCCGACACCGCGACCAGATCGGCATGACGCATCACCGCCATGTCCGCGCGCGCAGGCATCTGCGCCGCGTCCACGAGCAGCAGCCCGCCCGCTTCGTGAACAATCTCCGCGATCGCCTCGATCGGCTGGCGCACACCGGTCTCGCTGTTCGCCCATTGCACGCACAGCAGAGCGCGAGGGCCTATCGAGGTCCGCAGCGCGTCGAGATCGAGCGTTCCGTCCGCCAGAACCGGCAAGACGCGCGCGCCCTCGCCGTGGCGCAGCACCGAATCATGCTCCACCGCGGTGATCAGCCGGCGCTCGGCCATGGAGCGTGACAGCGCCAGATGCAGCGATTCGCTCGCGCCTCCTGTCAGGATCAGCTCATGCGCCCAGCCATAGGCCGCGGCGATCCGGCTGCGCGCATTTTCCAGCAGCGCGCGGGCTGCCCGCCCCTCCGCGTGAGGTGAGGACGGATTGGCCCAGCGCGCCATGCCATCGGCTACCGCCGCCATCGCTTCGGGCAGCATCGGCGTGGTCGCGGCGTGATCGAGATAGATGCGGTCGGCCAAGAAACTCGTTCCAATTGCGCAAAAGGCGTCTCTGCCTATATAGCGCGCAGCTTCCTACGCCACCGTGCGCGCACAGATTCAGCAGGTCCGATTTGCCCGAAGTCATTTTCCCCGGCCCCGAAGGCCGCCTCGAAGGCCGTTTCGCTCCCGCTCCGCGCCCCCGCGCGCCTGTTGCGATGATCCTTCATCCGCATCCGAATGCCGGTGGCACGATGAACAACCGCATCGTGCAGGAGCTCTACAAGACCTTCCAGCGCCGCGGCTTCGCGACGCTCCGCTTCAATTTCCGCGGCGTCGGCAAGAGCCAGGGTACGTTTGACAACGGCATCGGCGAGCTTTCGGATGCCGCTAGCGCGCTCGATTGGGTGCAGAGTTTCCACCCGGAAGCCTCGACCACCTGGGTCGCCGGCTTCGGCTTCGGCGCGTGGATCGGCATGCAGTTGCTGATGCGCCGCCCGGAAATCCGCGGCTTCATCTCGGTCGCGCCGCCCGCCAACATGTTCGACTTCACCTTCCTCGCGCCCTGCCCCTCGTCGGGCATCATCATCCAGGGCGAGAATGACGAAGTGGTCACGCCCGGCGCGGTCCAGAAGCTGGTCGATAAGCTGCGCACCCAGCGTCACATCACCATCCACCACGATACCATTCCCGGCGCGAATCACTTCTTCGAGCACGAGATGGATCAGTTGATGGGCAGCGTGGACCAGTATTTGGACATGCGGCTCGATCCTAACTCGCCGATCCGCTGACAAGACGTCATCCCGGCGAAAGCCGGGATCGCGTACCGCGAGCTCGTCCTACCCCTGAGATCCCGGCCTTCGGCGGGATGACGGCTATTTCCGTATGTTCTTTGCGCCGCCCGCCAGGAACGCCGCGGCCGATTCCTCTGCGCCGCGATACGCCTCCTGGAATTCCGCGCTCCAATATTTCAGATTATCGAGATCGATGCGCTCGCCGCTGACCGCGCACAGCACATAGGTACCGGGGATCACCACCTCGAATTCCGGGGTCTCGTAGATCAGGTGCGCAGGGGTCGCGGGCTTCAGCATGGAGCCTATTTGGGCATCCGCCTCAAATTGTCCAGATAAGCAGGTTCCCTAGCAGCACCACCGCGCAGACGAGCATCAGCACGCCCTTGGTACGATCGGTGCGATATTGCCGCACGCCTCCCCAGACGAGCGCGAACATCGCGAGCGCGGCAATGCTCAGCATGAGCCGGTTGAGCGACGGGTCCATCATAGAAAATATACCAGAGCTGCGATGATCACCGCTAGTGCGGCTGCGCCGGCCAACGCGATCATCCGGTCACGCGGGCGGTAGATCACCCGCAGCAAATAATAGATGCCGTATCCCAGCACCTTCGCAATGGCGCCCATCGCATTCGCGATCGCGCCGCCAAACCGGTTCGGCATCAATCGTTCCCACCCAGCACGGCGGCATAGGCGTGCGGATCGGCATTGCCGCCCGACAGGATCACCAACAGCCCCGGCTTCAATTCAACCTTGGCCGCCAGAACCGCAGCCAGCGCCACCGCCCCGCCGGGTTCGACGACGACCCGCAACTTCGCGGCCGCCCAGCGCTGCGCCGTCCGAATCTCTGCCTCGCTGACCCGCACGCCGGTTGCCCCGCGCCGGGAAAGCACATCAAACGTCAGCGGCGAAACCTCAATCGTCTGGAGCGCGTCGCAGGCCGTGGGCGGCGGATTCGGCCCCACCGGCTCGATCCACCCGGCTTCCAGGCTCCGGCACATATCGTCCCAGCCTTCGGGCTCGACGATCGTGATCTTCGCTTCTGGCAGCGCCAGCGCCAGCCCGGCCGCGAGCCCGCCCCCGCCGCACGGAGTAATCACGTGCGAGGGATCGGGCAGCCGCGCCTCCACCATCTGAGTCATCGCCTCGATGCCAGCGCTCCCCTGCCCCTCGATAATCCAGGGGTCGTCAAACGACGGAACCAGCGCAGCGCCGCGCGCATGTGCGAGATGCGCCGCAATCTTTGCGCGGTTTTCAGTCATGCGGTCATAGGGAACGATTTCCGCCCCCATCGCCATGGTCGCATCGCGCTTCACTGCCGGCGCATCGGAAGGCATGACTATCACTGCGGGCATGCCCAGCCGCTTCGCCGCCCAGGCGACTCCCTGGGCATGATTCCCCGACGAGAAAGCGACCACGCCCTTGTCGCGCGCCTCCGCGTCCAGAGCGGTCAGGCGATGCCATGCGCCGCGGATCTTGAACGCCCCGATCGGCTGGAGACATTCCGCCTTGAACGACACCGGGACCCCACGGATTTCCACCGTGAACAAAGGGGTTTGCGGCAAAATCGCTGCGATTTTTGCGGCGGCGTCGCGCACGCCCGCCCGGGTCGGCTGTCGCACAATCGTCACACTTCACCCCCGCTACGAAACATGGGTCCTCGAATCACTTTACACGGGGGTCCAGCGACCCTAAATGCCCGCTTCCCGCTGCCCCATGGGACTTCCAACCGCAAGGCAGCAATTGTCAACGATCGCCGAAAGGCACTTGGAGGTCCCTTGAATTGCACAAGCACCATAGCGCGCTGGGGCTAGCGACTGCCCATTCCACTGCGACCGACGCAGTAGACATCGCCAAGAGCGCTCCGGTTAATCCGGTAACGCTCGTTCGTCCGCACGCCGCATCGCGTGCCGCCCGCTTCTTTACGGAGAAGTTCCCGGGCCGCTCGATGTATGCCGTGAAGGCGAATCCATCCCGGGAACTGTTGCAGGTCCTGTGGGATTCGGGCGTCACGCATTATGACGTTGCCTCGATCGCGGAGGTGCGCCTCGTGTCGCGCACCCTTCCCGAGGCGACTTTGTGCTTCATGCACCCGGTCAAGGCCGAGGAAGCGATTCACCAGGCGTATTTCGAGCATGGCGTTCGCGTCTTCTCGCTCGACAGCATGGAAGAGCTGGAAAAGATCGTCAGCGCTACCCGCGGTGCCGAGGATCTGACGCTGTGTGTCCGCATTCGCGTCTCGTCGGACCTGTCAAAGCTCAGCCTTGCATCCAAGTTCGGCGTCGCGCCGGGCGAGACCAAGGATTTGCTGATGGCCACCCGTCAGGTGGCGGATGCGCTCGGCATCTGCTTCCATGTCGGCAGCCAGGCGATGTCGCCCGACGCCTATGCCCAGGCGATGGAGCGCGTGCGCGCCGCGATCGTCGAGGCGGCGGTCACCGTCGACGTCGTCGATGTCGGCGGCGGCTTCCCCTCGAGCTATCCCGGCATGGAGCCCCCACCGCTCGAGCTCTATTTCGAGACGATCCACCGCGCGTTCGAGAGCCTGCCGGTCAGCTATTCGGCCGAGCTCTGGGCAGAGCCGGGCCGTGCCCTGTGCGCCGAATATAGCTCGATCATCGTGCGCGTCGAAAGGCGCCGTGGCGACGAGCTCTACATCAACGACGGCGCCTATGGCGCGTTGTTCGATGCGGCGCATATTGGCTGGCGCTTCCCTGTCCGCCTGCTGCGCGAGCCCGAATCGAATGCCAAGGACGTGGAGTTCAGCTTCTACGGCCCGACCTGCGACGATCTCGACCATATGGCCGGCCCGTTCGCCCTTCCGGCGGACACCCGCGCCGGCGATTATATCGAGATCGGCATGCTCGGCGCCTATGGCTCGGCGATGCGCACCGCGTTCAACGGCTTCGGCTCGGACGAGACCGTTATCGTCGAAGACGAGCCGATGGCATCGCTTTATGTTCCGGCGGAACAGGCCCCGGCCTCGAACGTCGTAAAGCTGTAAACACAAGCCGTCATGCCAGCGAATGCTGGCATCTCGTGCCGCAAGGGTCTGCTTGCGGCCCGAGACCCCAGCTACGGCTGGGGTGACGGCAGTATTCCGGGTTCCCGCGTCCCCTTCGAATGACGGCGGTTCTTGTGATGATGGAAGACAGATGACCGATACCACGCTCAACAAGCAGGCGGCCGCCAACGCGCCGATCAACGACACCCGCAAGGCGGAACTGCTGTCGAAGCAGGTCAAGCATATCGACATCACCAAGTTCGATGCGCGCCCGATCGTCGATGCGATGGCGGACATGAGCTTCACCAGCCGCGATCTCGGCCGCGCGACCAACATCTATAACCAGATGCTGGCGGACAAGGATTGCACGGTCGTGCTGGTGATCGCGGGCTCGACCTCGGCGGGCGGCTGCATGGATCTCTATGCCGAGCTGGTGCGCAACAACATGGTAGACGTGATCGTCGCCACCGGCGCCACCATCGTCGACATGGATTTCTTCGAGGGGCTCGGCCACAAGCATTATCAGGCGCTGGAGATCCCGGACGACGATACGCTGCGTTCGCTCTACATCGATCGTATCTACGACACCTATATCGACGAGGAGCAGCTCCAGGACTGCGACTTCACGATCAACAAGATCGCGAACGAGCTGGAGCCGCGTGCTTATTCGAGCCGCGAATTCATCCGCGCGATGGGCAAGTATCTGGTCGAGCACGGCAAGAAGGAAAACAGCCTCGTCAAGCTCGCCTATGAGCATGACGTGCCGATCTTCTGCCCGGCATTCGTCGACTCGTCGGCGGGCTTCGGCCTCGTCAAGCACCAGGTCGACAACGCCAAGTCGGGCAAGCCCTATCTGATGATCGACGCGGTCGCGGACTTCCGCGAGCTGACCGACATCAAGATCGCGGCGGGCACAACCGGCCTGCTGATGATCGGCGGCGGCGTGCCGAAGAACTTCATCCAGGACACCGTCGTCTGCGCCGAGATCCTCGGCCATGAGGATGTCGAAGTGCACAAATACGCGGTTCAGATCACCGTGGCGGACGTGCGCGACGGCGCCTGCTCGTCCTCGACGCTGCAGGAAGCGGCTTCGTGGGGCAAGGTCAACACCGGCATCGAGCAGATGGTCTTCGCCGAAGCCGGCTCGGTGATGCCGCTGCTGGCCAGCGACGCCTATCACCGCGGGCACTGGAAGGACCGCGCCAAGCGCGGCTGGGCGAAGCTCTTTGCCTGACCCTCTGCGCGACCGACAACAAGCGGCCGGGGAGCGATCCCCGGCCGTTTTGCTTTATGCGCTTCAGCGCGCCGCGTGACGGAACAGTGCGCCCGAGAGCAGCCAGATCCCGCTCAGCACGACGGTCACGCCCAGAACGTCGCGCGGCCAGATCGGGCCATCCGCTCCCATCCCGCCCAGCACGGCGATCGTCGCGATCAGCGCCTGCACTCCCGCGACTGCGAACAGCGTCCGCGCCATGCCCCCGGCCTGCAGCCGCACCGCGGCAGCACCGCCGATCAGGATCGCGAGCACGCCCACGTGCATCAGGTTCGCGGGGTTCCGCTCATCGCCGATGATGCCGACGGCCAGGTTGATCCAGACCAATAGGAACGCCCCAAGCACCGCCAGCGCCGATGCGACCTTGTACGCGCCGTTGCCCGCCATCCGCGCCAGCAGGTCATAGGCACCCAGCGCGAGCGCGATCATCGCGCCCATGACGAAGAAATCCTCCGGCCCCCAGTTCACTTCGCTGGTGAAGCGCATCGCGACGGCGGGTACCATCAGCAGCGCAGCCCCCGCGCCCCAGCGGGCGATCCGCCAACCATTGCCGTTCCGCTTGCCGATTGCCTCTGACCGCATTGCCCGTGTCCTTTGCCAGTAACCGATGCGCCGGGTCTATCCGCCCCGCGCATGAGCGGCATGAGCAAAGCGTGAGCATTCGCTGAAATGCATATCCGTTGCATTTACGAACTTATTGCTGCAACCTCTCAGCAGACAACGGAGGGGAAAGCCGATGCACAGCCAAATTCTGTCGCCCGTCGTGGCGCTCGTCGCCTGGACCCTGGTCATGCTCGTCTGGACGATGGCCGTCCGCCTGCCAGCGCTCAAACGCGCCGGTATCGACATGTCCAAGGCGCGCGGCGGCCGGCCTGGGCTGCTCGACACGCTGCTCGACGAAAAGGACCAATGGCCCGCGCACAATTACATCCATCTGGTCGAGCAACCGACCCTGTTCTACGCGGTTGCCCTGACGCTCGCCTTGCTCGATCAGGGCAATGGGATGAACGCGACGATCGCCTGGATCTATGTCGGGCTGCGCGTGCTGCACAGTCTCGTCCAGGCGACCGTCAACAAGATCGCGATCCGCTTCACGCTGTTCGTGCTCTCCAGCTTCGCGCTGATCGCACTCACGCTCCACGCGGGAATGGCGATCTGGCACTGAGTCCGCTGCGGTAGAACAACGGGCGGGGTGGTTACCTCGCCCCGGATTTTTCCGGGATCACGGGACTGGACAGGACCCCTCAGCCGAACAGCCGCGCCAGGCTACGTTCGAGCATCAGCAACTGCCACAATGTCCGGCCATGCTCGGCGCGGCCGGACTTGTGCTCCACAGCCAGGCGCTCGATCACCGATAGATCGAACCAGCCGGTCGATTCGAGCAGCCGCGAGCGCGAAAGCGCCGCCGCATCCTCCGCCAGCGCCTTGCGGAACCATGCGCTGATCGGCGTCACGAACCCCATTTTGGGGCGATAGAGAATCTCGCGCGGCAGATAGGGCTCCAGCGCCTTCTTCATCAGCCACTTGCCCTGGCCTGCCTTGATACGGAGCTCGGGCGGCAGCGTCGCGGCGAACTCGACCAGCCGGTAATCGAGCAAAGGCTCACGCGCCTCAAGGCTCACCGCCATGCTGGTGCGGTCGATCTTGGTGAGGATATCGCCCGGCAGCCAATGCTGGATATCGGCATATTGCGCGCGGTCGAGCCCGTCGCGCGCGGGCGCCCGGCGCATCGCATCCGTATAGCGCTGCTCGGCATTATGCCCGTCCAGCGCCTTGCGCGCGGTATCGCTGTATAGCTGCTGGCGAAGCGCCGGCGTGGTGACGCCCACCGCCTTGGGATAAGCGAACTCGCCATTCTCGGCGAGTGCGAGCAACGTCGTCTTGGCGCGGAACATGCGCGGCGCCCAATCCGCCTTGGGGTAGATCCGCCCCAGCGTGCCGAATAATTTGGTGCGCGTTTCCTCGGGCAGCAGCCCGCGGATGCGCTCCTCGCCCGCGAAGAATTTGTACCGGCGATAGCCCGCAAACGCCTCATCCGCCCCGTCGCCCGAAAGCGCCACGGTCACCGTCTCGCGCGCCAGTTCGCAGACGCGGTAGGTCGGCAGCGCCGATGCATCGGCAAAGGGCTCGTCGAACGCGGCGACGAGCGTGTCGATCAGCGCATAATCGTCTGCCGCGACGGTGCGCGTGCGGTGCGACGTCGCGAACCGCTCGGCGACCAGCTTCGCATGCGCGCTTTCGTCATATCCCGCCTCGTCGAAACCGATCGTGCAGGTTTTCACCGCCGCCTTGCTCGCCTCGGCCATCAGCGCGACCACGGCGGAGCTGTCCACCCCGCCCGACAGGAACGCCCCCAGCGGCACATCCGCGATCATCCGCGCGCGCACGGCCTGGCGCATCCGATCGATCAGCTCGGCTTCCAGATCTTTCTGCTTGCCCGTTGCGCGTTTTGAGAAATCGACATCGAACCAGCGCACGGGCTCGGGCACCGGCTTGCCGCGCTCCAGCAGCAGGAAATGCCCGGCGGGCAGCTTCTTCACGCCCTGCAGCATCGATGCGTCGTCGGGCACATAGCCCAGACCCATATAATCCTCGACCGCGCGGAAATCGGGTGAGCGGCGGAACAGCGGATGCGCGAGCAGCCCCTTGAGCTCGGATGCGAACGCCACCGCCCCGTCCGACAACTCGGCATAATGCAGCGGCTTCACGCCAAAGCGGTCGCGCGCCAGAAACAGGCTGCGCTTGTCGCTGTCATAGAGCGCGAAGGCGAACATCCCATTCAGCCGCGCGAGCATCGACGGCCCCCAGGCGCGCCATCCGTGCAGCAGCACCTCGGTATCGCTGTCGGTCAGGAAGCGCGCGCCCAGCTTTTCCAGCTCGGCGCGCACCTCGCGGAAATTATAGATCTCGCCGTTATAGCTGACGACCGTCCCCTGATCGGGCGTCGCCATGGGCTGCACGCCGCCTTCCAGGTCGATGATCGCAAGGCGGCGATGCCCCAGGCCCACGCCCGCCGTGGTCCAAACGCCCGAACCATCCGGCCCGCGGTGTGCCAGCGCGTCGCTCATCTGGACGATGCGGGCAGGATCCACGGGCCGCGCCATCGCGGGATAATAGAGACCGGCAATGCCGCACATTTAACGAAGATCCCCCATCGCGGCCCCACGCTCTACATTGTCACCCCGGCCTTGTGCCGGGGTCCACGGTGCCCCGAATGTCATCCCCAGAGCTCTTGTGACAGCGTTTGCCTCCCGGTGAACCCCGGCACAAGGCCGGGATGAAAAAGGGGGAGATTAACGAACGCCCGTCATCCGATCCGCAAACGCGTCCAGCGGCCCTAGCGCGCGCAGGAAATCCTCGATCGCGCCATGCGCGCGCCCGTCGCCATCCTGCTCGGCCGAAACCAGCACCGCTGCCGCCGCCTGATCGCCACCGAGCATCTTGTTTCTGAGCGTCATCAGCTTCACGCGATTGTCGCTGCCGGTCAGCATTCCGCCGATCCGGTACCAGGTAACCGTCTCGCGCTCGATCCGCCCCGGGCCGACCATGCGCAGCGCCTTCCCGCCATCGGCGCGCGACAGCCCTTCGATGCGCACCCATTTGTCGTTCTCGCGGATCGCGCCGATCCCGAAGCCCACCAGTTCCTTGTCCTCGTGCTGGCTGGCATAGACCGCGACCGCAAGGTCCACCGCCCTGCCCTGCGCATCCACGTAGCGCCCGATCAGGAAATGATCGGCGCCCGGATAATTGGGCGACCAGGCGGCGCGGGTGCTGAGTGCGGCGCGCTGCCAGCCCGGAACTTCGGGCAGTTCCACCGCCTCCGGCAAAGGCGCCGCCCGCGCCGCATTCAGGCTCGACCAGCCAAGGAACAGGCTCGCCACCAGCAATACAAGCAGCGATGCCAGCGGGGCTTCGATCCGCCGCGTCGGCGCCGTAGCGAGCGATGCCGGATCGAACCAGGCGGCATCCGGATCGCGATCGAACCATTTCCAGCCGATCGCGAGCACTACGACCATCACGACCGCGAAGAACACCCAGCCATAGACGATATGATCCATCCCCGTGGCGCGCTCCACCGAGGTCCACCACGCGGCATAGATCGTCCCCCAGGCGCGGATGCCGTTGGCGATGATCGGCACGATCAGCGCCATCGCGAGGAACGCGGCGCGCCTGCGCCACGAAACGTAGCAGACGTTGGCGACCAGAACGCCATAGGCAACCATCGCGATCACGAATTTCGCGCCCGAACAGGCCTCGGCGATCTCGAAAAAGCCGTTGGGCGTGGTGATCAGCACGCCATCCACCACGGCGGGCACCCCGGTCACGTGCAGCAAGGGGATCACGATAGCCGTGGTGATGTCCTGGAGCGGCCCCTCCAAAAAGTCCCCGAAGGGCACCAGAAACGCCATGTAGCAAAGCGGAAACAGCAGCGCCCGCGCCACGTTCGGGCCAAGCACCGTCACCACAGCGCCCTGCAGCATCAACACCAGCCCGGCATGGCGGAACAATGCCACGCTCGCCGCATCGCCCAGAACCCAGCCAAAGCCGCCGGCTGCGACCAATGCGAGCCCCGGCCACCAGCCCTGCGGTACTACCAGCGCCAGCTCGTTCCTGCGCTGCCACACCAGCCATGCAATGACGGGCGCGACGAACAGGCAATGCCCGAAAGTGGTGTTCGTCCAATAGATCGTCGCCAGATCGGCGGTATCGCCCCGGAAGAGGACGAGGAGGCCGAGCCAGACCGCCACCAGCAATCCGGCATGACGCCGCCAGCGCGCATCGAACAGGCGCTTCGCAGGGACGAAATCGCCCGCAGGCGCTGCCACGGTCATGCCACGTGCCGCCTCCGTGGCGGCTTGACCACATCGGTCGCCCGGGCGGTATGCTTCTGCTTGGCGTCGCGCAGCGGCAGGCCCAGCACTTCGTCGAGCGGGGCGAGCCGCGCGGCCCAGCTATAATGATCCATAACCTGCTGGCGCGCCGCCTCGCCCATCGCAGCGGCCTTGCGGCGATCGGACAGCAATTGCGTCACATGCTCCGCGATCTCGCCCACGGTCGAGCCTACCCGGATCGTGCCATTATGCTCGATGCCGGTCGCGGCTGCTTCGGATGCGACCACGGGTCGCGCCATCGCCATGCCTTCCAGCACTTTGTTCTGGATACCGCGCGCCAACTTGAGCGGCGCGACGACCACCGCCGCCTGCGCCAGCCAGCCTCGCACATCGGCGACCTCGCCCACCACGGTCACGCCCGGATGCTTGGTCAGCGCCTTCACCGCGTCGGTCGGGTTCCGGCCCACGATCATGAAGCGCGCATCGGGATGCACCAGCCGGATATGCGGCAGGATCGTCTCGACAAACCAGGTGACGCCCTCCACGTTCGGGCGATAGTCCATCTGCCCGGTGAACACGATCGACCGCCCCATCGTGTCGATCCGCTTGAACGCCGCCGACGGATCGAAAAAGTCGGTATCGATGCCATTCTCGACGACATGGACCCGGTCCGCGCCCGTACGCTGGCGAAACAGCTCCGCCTCTGCCTCGCTGACGAACAGGCTGGCGTCCGCGCGCGCCGCGATCGCCTTCTCGTGCGCCAGCAGCAGGCGCGCCTCGCGGCCCAGCATCCAGCCCATCGCTCCCTTCGATGTCTGCGCATAGGCGGCGAACTTCGCCGAATCCATATCGACGAAATCCATGATCACCCGCTGATGCGGGCGCGCCGGAAGATATTGCGCCATCTGGCTTGAAAACACGAAGATCGTATCGATCGCGTGCCGCGTCAGCATATTCTCCACGGCCTCGCGCACCGCATCATTGTCGAACGCGGTCAGCGATATCGGGCGATGCGAGAACAGCGCCTGCAAGCCCGCCTTCATCTGGCTCTTGGCGCGCCAGATGATCGATCGGTTGCCGGTATATTTGGCCAGCCCGCCCTTCTGCTTCAGATCCTTGGGATCGTCAGCAAAGGCGATCAGGTGGACGCGCTGCTTGGTGGACAGATATTTCAGTATGTTGAAGCCGCGGATCTTGTCGCCCCGGTCGGGCGGATAAGGCACGCGGTGCGCCAGGAAAAGGATGTCACCCATCAGCCCAGCCCCCGCGAAATCCACGGACCGACGCGGTTCGCCACGGCAAGCGGCAGCTTGCTCCACAGCTTCACCTGCAGGCTGAATTTGGGATTGGCCGGGCTCGCGTCGCGCGCCTTCGCGCCTTCGGCGACGCGCTCATAATAGGTCAGCGGTGCCGGCTCGAAACCCCAGTTCTTCTTGAATGCGGCCGCGCCGGTGCCGGTTTTGGATCGCCCGAAATCGAACCGCGCGCATCCGCGTGCGCGCGCATGGCGCATCAGCTCGAAATACATCCGGTCATTGGCGCGCAGCGCGCGCGCATCGCGGGTCCCGCCACCCCAATAGGGATAGACCGTTCCCTTCCAATACAGGCTCAAAACGCTCGACACCGCTACTCCGCCACGGCGGACTATAAGCAGGTCGGCGGCTTTGCCAAACTCCTTCAAAACTTCGGAAAACAGCGCTTTGGGGAATACCGGCGTGCCCAGGTTGCGGACCGATTCGGCATAGACCGCATAATGCGTACGCTGCTCGTCCTCGCCATTGCCCACGATCACCTCGAGGTCGGTGTCGAGCGACTTGCGCACCTCGGCGCGCTGCTTGCGCGGGA
This sequence comes from Sphingomonas soli NBRC 100801, assembly GCF_001591025.1. GTDB lineage: Bacteria > Pseudomonadota > Alphaproteobacteria > Sphingomonadales > Sphingomonadaceae > Sphingomonas > Sphingomonas soli. The sequence continues at coordinate 322,681 of NZ_BCTZ01000001.1, read as the reverse complement.
TCGCCAGCAACTCAGCCTCATCGTCCGCCGCCAGGTCACGGACGAACCCCAGATAGCGGGTCGTATCCACGTCCCATTCGGGCCCCGGCAGCGGCCCGCCGCGCACTTCCATCACCGGGCAGCTCAGTCGCCCGGCCAGCGCCCATGCAGCCTGTCCAAGCCCCGCCGCCACGCGCGGATTATCGGCCAGGATGCCGCCGCCAACCCCGAACGCCGCGGACACGAGGGCGCGCCCAAACAGCGGCGAATGCACCTCGGTCAGCGGCATTGCGCCAACCAGCTGGCCATTGCCGCCCTCTGCGACCAGATAATGGTTCCTCTGCCCGCACCCGCGCGCGACCGCGACGCTCCAGGCCGGCAGGTGAAACGGCGTGCCATCAGCGGAATCGTGTACGAACGCGCCGATCCGCGCGCGTTCGATGGCGTCGCCCAGATCGGCGATACGAAGCCCCACCGGGCGGGCGAGCAGCGGCGCGTTCATGCCAGCTTCTCCGCCTCGCGTGCCGCGATCGCGTCCATGCGCCCCCATCGATGATTGCCGATCAGCGTCTTCAGCTTCCCTGCCATTGCCCCTAGCCGCGCATAGTGACGAAGCCGCGACTTGAGCGGCGCGTTCGCCACGCGGGGTTGGCCGGGGTCGATCTCCCACGGATGGAAATAGAATACCGCCGGGCGGTCGCTCTGGTTGGAAGCGCGCACCGCATCGCCGGTCACCCGCCCCGGCAGCAGCCGGAAAAACCCGCCGCCCGCGGTGATCTCCCTGCCGAGAAACTTCGCGATCGTGACCGGTATCTCGATCAGCTCCGCACCCGCCACCGGCTTGAAGGCGCCGCGCGGTGCATCGGGCCAGCCATAATGATCATGCGCGATCGGTGCGATGCTGGAGGAATAACGATAGCCCTGCTCGGCCAGCACGGCATGCGCCCAGGGCGTGCGCCGGTCGATCGAGAAGCTGGGCGCACGATACCCGGTCACCTCTGTGCCCGAGGCATCCTCAAGCGCCGCTTTCGCCTTGGCCAGGTCGGCGCGAAACTGATCGGGTCCCATGTTGAATACGCGTTGATGGTCCCAGCCATGGCTGGCGACTTCATGCCCTGCATCCGCGACGCGGCGGATCAGCGCGGGGTAGCGCTCGGCCACCCAGCCGAGCGTGAAGAACGTCCCCTTCACCCCGCTTTCGTCGAACAGCGCCAGCACGGCGTCCGTATTCGCCTCCACGCGATGCTCGAGCGAATCCCAATCGTCGCGCGAGATCGTGTTCTCGAACGCGCCGACCTGGAACCAGTCCTCGATATCTACGGAGAGGGCGTTGGTGATCATGCGTCTCAGGCCGCGTTTCCGCGCAGCCCGGAAAGGTCCGGGCGGCGGCCGGTGTCGTTGGATTCGACCCAGTCGACCAGCAGGCTCAGCACGCGGCGCAGCGCCTCATCCTGATCCTTCACCTGCGCTTCCAGCTGAGCGATCCGCTCAACCATCGGGTCGTTGCCCGCGGGCGCAGGCGCAGGCGGAGGTGCCGCCACAGCCGGGCGCAGCGGCAGCGCATCCACCGGCGGCGGCGGCGCGGGGGTACCCATCGGCATCGGCGCGATCTCGTTCAGCTCCAGCGGCTCGGTTTCCCTCGGCATATAGCCGCCGGTGACCGTATCCCCCTGCAGATCGGCGATAACCGTCGTCACTTCGCGCTCGCCAAAGGTCTCGATCTGCTCGACCGCGCCGAACAGCAGCACGCGGCTGGCAAGCTGGTTCAGCAGGCGCGGCGAGCCGTTCGACCAGCGATACATCGCCGCCACCGCATCGTTGGTGAAACGCGGCTTGCCCCGCCAGCCGACGCACGACAAGCGGTGGATCAGATAGGGTTCGACTTCGTCCGCTTCCATCGGCTCCAGATGGTGCATCGCGATCACGCGCTGGCGCAACTGCTCCAGCCGCGGTTCGGCCAGGGTGACGCGGAATTCGGGCTGTCCGAGCAGGAAGATTTGCAGCAGCGGATAACCGCCCGCCTGGAAATTGGAGAGCATCCGCAGCTCCTCCAGGCTTTCGATCGGCAGCGCCTGCGCCTCATCGACCACCAGCAGGGTGCGGCGGCCGCTCCGCGCGACGCCGTGCAGCCCCCGCTCGATGGCGGCGAGCATGTCGGCCTTGGTCATGCCGGCCGCATTGATCTCAAGCCCCGCGCACACCAGCCGCAACAGGTCCTCGGGGCGAAGCTGCGACGATACGATCTTGATGACGTTGAGCCGCTCGCGATCGATCTCGCCGAGCAGATGCCCCATCAGGGTGGTCTTGCCTACGCCGGGATCGCCCGTGATGACGACGAATCCTTCACCCTGGCTCAGGCCATAGCCGAGATAGGCCATCGCCTTGCGGTGCGTGGCGGTGTCGAACCAGAATTTGGGATCGGGGGTGAGCTGGAAGGGCCTGCCCGTCAATCCGTAATGGTCGTCGTACATCTGGCTATCCTCAGAACCCGTACCGCAAGCCGAGCAAGGCCTGCGCCGCGGTATTACTGCTTCCGGTCGTCGAATTCTTGTTGTCGAACCCGAAGACGCCTGCCGAAACCGTGGCGCCCAGCGGGCCGAAGCGATGCGTGTAGGCCGTATTGGCTCCCCAGCCGAGCACGCCGTCTGCGCCCGCGATATCGGTATCGTAATAGCTGCCGAAAGCGCTGGCGGAAAACGCGCCGTTGCGGCCCACATCGGTGGATCCAAACACCTGGGCGTAGAAGCTCTCGTCCGAACGTCCATTGATGTTGAAGCCAGGCGTCCCGGTCGGCGCGATGAAGGTGCGGCGCGAATAGCCGCCGCCCAGCCCCAGGCGCGTCCCGCCCCGGTTGAGAACGGCCACGCCGGTCACGCCGCGCGAGCGATATGCGGAGGTGGCAGCGGAGGCGAAGACGTTGTTCAGGCAGCCGCCCGCAGCGCTTCCCGTCGTGCCATAGATGCAGCCGCCATATTGATTGCCAAAGGGATCCGTCGTGGTGACGAAGCTGGTCGGCAGCGTCGCAAGCGAGCCGCTGACCTGCTGGCCAAACGTCTGGACATTGTCATAGACGCCGATCTGGATGCCGCTGCCCGGGCCCATCTGGTAGCTGAGCGAGCCGGTATAGCTCATCGAGCCGTAGCGCTTGCCGACGCGCGCTTCGAGGAAGGTGCGGCGGCTCGGCTTCCAGATCACGCCCGCGTCCCAGAATATCCCGTCAAGGTCATAGGCCAGCCGCCGGGGCGAGGCATTGTCCGTCACGAACCGGCCCCTGGCGTCCACCACCGGGTTGTTCGAAGCGTCGCGCACCGCGTCCTTCTGGCTGATCTGGATCTTTTCATAGCCCACGCCGCCACCGATGGCGAAGCCGCGGGCGATCGGCAGAACCACGTCGCCACGAGCGAACTTGCCCTCGAAGCGCTGGTCGAGCTGCCCGGCATCCTCGCGCGTGTAGGAGCCGCTGACGGTCACGCCCACGGGCAGCACCGTCCCCGATTTCACGCCCAGGCTCGCGGTCGCGACATGCACCTTCGAGCTGTCATAGGCATCGAGCCGGGGCCCGGCGCCCACGCCCGTCGCACCCGGTGACTCGACCTTGGTATAGCCAAAGCGATAGGCGGCATTGGCCATGATCGGCCCGATACGGCTTGCGAAGTTGGGGCCGACATAGCCCGAATAGAGCTGCGCCGAATTGCGGCTGTTGCCCTGGTTGGTGAGCAGCGCGTCGCCGCGAATATCCGAACGCGTGCGCGTGGCGATGCCGCCCGCCTCGATGCTGAATCCCGGCGCAACCGCCGCCTTCACGCGCGCCAGGCCCGAATGCATCTGATCGTTGTTCAGCGGCTTCTGATAGGCGAAGCGGCGCTCATATTTGTAGCTCAGCTGCACTTCCACCCGCTTCGTGTGGACCGACGCATCAACGCCCACGGCCGCCGTCGTATAGGTCAGCACGTCCCCACCGCTCAGATCGGCAGTCACCACCTGGCTCGCTTCGATATACGGTCCTACGCGTACCTTCTGCGCATTGGCGGGCGATGCGAGTCCAGCCACGCAGGCCAGGGTCGCGGTTGCGAAAATCAGCCGGGTCACTTGCCCGCCTCCTCATAATAGCTTCCGAACCGGCGTCCGCCTGGCTGGAACGAGACCGAATTGAGGACGAGCTGGATATGCTCGCACCCGTCGAGGGCACTCACGGCGTCCCGAAGGTCGCCTTCACTGGTCTGGTCCGCGCGGACCACGACAAGAACCTGCCCCACATGCAATGCGAGCACCGAAGCCGGTGACGCCGCCAGTGCGGGGGGAGAATCGAAGATTACGATGCGGCGCGGATTGGCCTGCGCCAGCCCGTCCAGGATCGCGCGGGCGCGGTCGCTGGCGAGAAGTTCCGTGTCGCTGACGGTCTTCGCACCGGCAGGCAGCACCGAAAGCTGCGGGATATCGGTGTCGATGATGCAGTCTTCGACATTGGCGACCGCTCCGGAAAGCGCATCAAGCAACCCCGGGCCACCGGTGATACCAAGCCGGTCGAGGATATCGGGCTTGGCGAAATCGGCATCGACCAGCAGGATTTCGACATCCTTCTCGGCCGCCATCGAAAGCGCCAGGTTGATCGCGCAGAAGGTCTTGCCCTCGTCCGGGTTTGCCGAACAGACCAGAACCATGCGTGCCCGATCTGCGGCCTTGGCGGTGTCCTTGGCCGCCACGGCGCGTGCGGTCAGCAAAAGCTGGCGCTTCACCATGCGGAATTCTTCTGCCAGCGGCGTGATCTGCCCGCCGGGCACGATCATCCCGCCCGCGCGCAGCGCGGTGCGGTCGATCGGCGCTATGCGGCGGCCCTCGGTGGGCTGTTGCGGCACCGCGATGCTCGCCTGCTCATATTCGCCAGCGCCCCTGCGCAGCGCCGGACCATCGGGAATATTGCCAGCCATGGGCTGTTGTGCCTGCGGAGCGGGCGCAGGTGCGGGCGGCGGGGAGGCAGGCGCAGCCGCGACGTCGGGGATGACGGGGCCCGTGGGCGCATAATGGAATTGCGCCGCCGCCCTTTCGAGCAGCGTCCCGCGATAGCGGCGCGGAGTCTGTTCGTTCATGCGATCAGGCTCCCATTCCGCGCTGGAGGAATTCGACGCCGACCAGGCCAAGGAACGCGAGTCCCAGCGCCGCCATTCCCCCGGCGAAGAGGGTCAGCTTCTTGCGGCGCATGGCGATTTGCGCCTGCGTCAGCACCTCGCCGATCGATCCGATCACCGGCATGCCCGATGCCTTTTCCAGCTTGGCAGCGGTCGAGAACGTCGTCTTGAGCTTGGCCAGCGCGAACGCGGCCGCCACGCCCGCACCCAGCCCGGCGATCAGCACTGCGGCCAGCAGCAGCGGGCGGTTGGGCGCGTTGGGGCTGCGCGGCTGGGTCGGCGGATCGATCACGTTGAACTTCACCGTGTCCGACACGCTCTGCGCCGAGCTGGTGACCTTCAATTGCTCCCGGTCGGCCAGCAATTTGTCATACTGGTCCTTGAGCACCTGATATTCGCGGTCGATCTGGCTCTGCTCGGCGGCGACGCCGGGCGCCTCGGAGAGTTTCGCCTCCAGCGCGTTGAGATCGCCTTCGATCTGGTTCTTGCGCTGGATCAGCGAGGCCACCGTCGCGCTCTTGTCGAGCTGCATCGATTTCAGGCTCAGATAGAGCGGGTTGGAAGCAGAACCCCCGCCCCCGCCATACATCGGCTCGCGCTGTGCGGCACCGGTTGCCTGCGCGATCTGCGCCTTGAGCGCGATCACGTCGGGATGATTGTCGGTAAAGCCGCGCGCGCGCGCCTCGCCGAGCTGGCCCTGCAGCGTCGCCAGCCGTGCGCGCGCAGGCCCCGCAGTAGCAGCGCCGCCTGCGCCGGCGATGTTGGCCGGTGTCGCTGCCATCTGCGCATTGACGGCGTTGAGCCCGCTCTGCGCCGCCGCCAGGTCAGACTGGACGCTGGCAAGCTGGGTGCGTGCTGCCGCGATACGATCGTTCAGCGAACCCGTGCCCGGCAGCGCACCAAGATAGCGCGCCTGGAAATCGGCCTTCTTCGCCTCGGCTTCAGCAAGCTGCTTCTGGCGCGCATCGAGCTGCGCATCGAGGAATTCCATCGATTGGCTGCTGGCATCGCGATTATCGGCCAGGCTGCCTTCGACGAAGATGTTGATCAGCTTTTCCGCGATCTGCTTGGCCAGCTTGCCGCTGGACGCAGTCACAGTGATCTCGAAGAGATTGTCGGCCTGCGCGGTCAGCTTGATCGACTTTTGCAGCCCTGCGATCCGATCCGCGATGTCGCGATCCGTGGCCACGGTGCGCGCCAGGTCGGTGCCGCGCACTACCTTTTCCAGATTGACGGTGGAAGTCAGCGTCTGGCGCACGCGATCGATATCGCGCGCCTGCGCCGCCTGATTGGCGCCGTCGGCACCCGGCAGGATCTGACGAAGCTGCACGAAGATGCGCGCCCGCGATTCATATTTGTTCGGCATCTGAGACACGACCAGCCAGCCCGCAAGGCAGATGCCCCAGGCCACGGCGAGCGCAATCCAGCGCCGCATCCAGATGGCGTGGAGCATCCCGCGCACTTCATCGAACAGGCTCCCCATCCCCCGCGGCTCCTTAGAACATGCTCTGAGGGATGATGATCACGTCGCCCGGCTCGAGCTTGACGTTCGCGCTGATGTCGCCGTTCTTGAGCAGATCGCCCAGGCGCACCTTGAATTCGCGCTGCCGCCCCGTCGCCTTGTCGACGCGCACCAGCCGCGAACGGTTGCCCGAAGCGAATTCGCTCAGGCCGCCCACGGCGATCATCGCGTCGAGCGCGGTCATGTTCGCGCGATACGGGATCGAGGCCGGCTTTTCGGTCGCGCCGACGACGCGGACCTGCTGGCTGTACGTTCCCGAGAAATTCTTGACGATCACCGAGACGATCGGATTGTTGATATACTCGCCCAGCGCATATTTCAGGTCGTCCGCCAGCATCGCGGGCGTCTTGCCCACCGCCGGCATGTCGTTGATCAGCGGCACGGTGATGCGGCCATCGGGGCGCACCTGCACGTCCGCGGACAATTCCTTGTTCTGCCACACGAAGATCTGGAGCTGATCGAGCGGGCCGATCACATATTCCTCGCTCGGCGTCTCGCGGCCGGCGACAGAGATGGCGGGCGGCAGTTCGGGACGGCCGCCTCCGCCGGCACAACCGGAAAGGAGGACCGCGGCCAGTACGGGGGCGATCAATGCCCTGCCAACGGAGAGAAAACGCATGCTCGAGCTCCTCACCAACCGGGGCAAAAGCAGCCGACGTCTCGGCCGCAAACCCGGTTGGGTCAGGCTCAGCTATGCGAGTAAGAGGTAAACATCGGGTTAGGAGTTGGGCGATTTTGGCCCAGATCCGCGCACTTCAGCGGGGACGGTTCACAAGGATTTCCCGAACCGGGGCATGTCCCAGGAACCCGCTGGGGCTCGCGCTAGCCCCATACGCCCCCGAAGTGAATATCGCTATGACGTCCCCCACCTCCGCGCGCGGCAAGGCGACCTTGTCCGCAAGGCGATCAAGAGGAGTGCACAGCGGGCCGACGATGGTCACGATCTCCTCGGCCGGATCCTGCATCCGGTGCGCCACCGCGACAGGATAATTGCGCTTCACGACCGTGCCGAAATTGCCTGTCGCGGCGAGGTGATGGTTGAGCCCGCCATCCACGACCAGGAAGGTCTCGCTCTGGCTGTCCTTGCGATCGACAACGCGCGCCAGATACACGCCCGCCTCGCCGACCAGGAAGCGGCCCAGCTCGATCGCCACGGGCATATCGTATCGCGCGATTTCCCTGCCCAGCGCCTCGCCGATCGCAGCAGTATCGATTGGCGCATCCCCTGGAAAATAGGGGATTCCGAACCCGCCGCCGATATTGACCAAAGGCGGCTTGACGTCAGATTCACCAGCAAGACGGTCCGCCAGCGCCAATGTCGCCGCCTGGGTTTCCATGATCGCTGCGGTATCGAGCGATTGCGAACCGGCAAAGATGTGGAAGCCGCGCCAATCGGCACCCGCCGCCACGATTCGCTTGACCAAAGCAGGCACGCGCGCCGCATCGAGCCCGAAGGGCGAGGGTCGACCGCCCATCTTCATCCCTGATCCGCGAAGCTCGTAATCGGGGTTCACGCGAACCGCGAGCCGCGGCGCACCGCCGATCCGGTCGCCCAGCGCCAGGGCACGCGCGCCCTCGCCTTCTGATTCGAGGTGAAGCGTCACACCCGCGCGGATCGCTGCTTCGAGTTCCGCATCGCGCTTGCCTGGCCCGGCAAAGCTGATTGCATCGGCAGGCTTTACGGAAAGCGCACGCCCCATCTCGCCTGCCGAGGCCACGTCGAGCCCATCCACCAACGGCGCGATCGCCGCGAGCAATTCGGGCATCGGATTGGCCTTGATCGCATAATGCAGCGCCAATTGCGGAGGCATGGTGGCCCGTAGCAGCGCGATCCGCGCAGCGACGATCGCGAAATCATAGACATAGACGGGCGTGGCTTCGCCAACCCATGGCAGCGCTTCCATGCCCGCGAATTCGGGAGGGATCGGGCCAAATGCCTTGCTGCCGTTCACGCCCTGATCTCCGCCTTCAATGCCGAGCGATCGAGCTTGCCATTGGCGTTGCGCGGCAGTTCTTCCCGCCATTCATAGCGGACTGGCTGCATGAAGCTCGGCAATTCGCGCCGCATCCGATCACGCAGAGCATCCTCGCGCGCCGAATCCCCGCGCACGACCACCACGATCGCCTGGCCCAGCCGCGCATCGGGCACGCCGATCGCTACCGCTTCCGCAGCTTCCCCGCCGGAAACCACGGCTTCCTCGATCTCGGTGGGGCTGATCCGGTTGCCCGCCGACTTTATCATCTCGTCGTCGCGCCCCACGAAGCGGAGCAGCCCGTCATCGCCTTCGTGTACCGTGTCGCCTGACCACACCGCCATCCCGCCACTCCTGGCGAAAGGAGGCGCCAGACGAAAGCGCTGCGCGGTCCGCTCGGCATCGCGCCAATAGCCCTGCGCCACCAAAGGTCCGGCATGCACCAGTTCTCCTTGCTTCGCGCGCTTGCCATCGGGCCCCACCACCAGCACCTCGGCAAAGGGGATCGCACGCCCAATCGAATCGGGGTGCGCATCAACCAGATCGGGATCGAGATAGGTCGATCGAAACGCCTCGGTCAGCCCATACATCGGATAGAGCCGCGCCTGCGGGAATCGCTCACGCAGGCCACGCACCATCCCGCGTGTCAGCGCGCCGCCCGAATTGGTCAACCGCTTGAGCCGCGCCGCCGCTTCCACCGGCCATTCTGCCTCAAGTAATTGCACCCAGAGCGGCGGCACTCCCGCCAGCGTAGTGGCGTCGAACCGTTCCACCGCCTTCACGACGTCGCGCGCGGTTAGATAATCCAACGGAATGATCCGCGCGCCGGCGGCCCAGGTGGACAGCAACTGATTCTGCCCATAATCGAAGCTGAGCGGCAGAACGCCCAGCACGCGATCTTCAGATTCAATTTTAAGATAATGCGCTACACTTATGGCACCGAGCCATAAATTGGCGTGACTTAGCATCACGCCCTTTGGCCTGCCAGTCGAGCCCGAGGTATAGAGGATCGCCGCCAGCGCGTCCGTTTCTGCCTTCGACACCGGAAGCGAGTCCACACTCTCCAAGGCGTCATCATCAAGCAACCGGCAGTCCGTGGGCACGTCGCCCGCCTCCAGGGTCTCCAGCCGCGCATTCTGCGAAACCAGCGCCCGCGCGCCGCTATCGGCCAGGATGTACGCCACCTGCGCCCGCTTGAGCATCGGGTTTACGGGCACATGCACCAGCCCCGCCCGCGCCGCCGCCAAGGGCATCAGGCAGGCGGTTCGGGTCTTGGGCAGCCATGTCGCCACCCGCTCGCCCTTCGCCAGTCCGAGGCGCGAGAGCGCATGCGCCATCCGCCCCACCGCTGCTTCCAGCTCGGCATAGGCCATCGTACCGGCGCGATCTTCCAGCGCCACGGCATCGCGGTGCCCACGCAAGGTGAGCGCATCCAGCGGCTGCGGGACGGAATCGAGCGGCACCATTTCGTCACCCTTATACTTGGCAGGTCGTTCGCATAGCCTTACGGCGGCGAAAAAATAGTGCAGGGGGTTATCCAGTGCAGCCCGACGGGTCGCTTGAAGTAGAAAATGCAGTTCGCGCCGTCCTTCGCGACGTGCTGGGCCTGAGCGAAGAGCGCGCTGCAGCATTTCGCGAGGAAACGCCCCTTTTCGGCGCTTTGCCCGAACTCGATTCGCTCGCCGTCGCCGGGGTGCTCACCGAACTTGAGGACCGGCTGGGCATCCTGATCGAGGATGACGAGGTAGATGGCGAGATGCTGGAGACCTTTGGCGCGCTTGCCCGGTTTGCCCAGTCGAAGGCGCTCGGATGATCGATCACTATGACTGGGAGGGGGGCCGCGAAGCCATGCTTCGCTTCGGCCCGTCCACCGGCCCGGTCATAGTCGCGGCGCTGCCGCTGTTCGAGGAAGCCAATCGCACCCGCACCTTCGCGGTGACGATCCTCCGGGCCTTGGCCGAGCGCGGGATCGCCAGCGCCCTGCCCGATCTGCCGGGACAGGGTGAAAGCCTGATGCCCACATCTCCGTCCATCCTTACGCTTCAAGATGCCTTCCAGGCCGCTTGCGCGACTTTCGACCGAGCCGGCCGAAATTGTTATGCGATGGGCATTCGGAGCGGTGCCCTGCTCGATACCTACGCAATTGCCTATGGCAGATGGCATTTTGCGCCCGTCGATGGCGCGCAGGTCTTACGCGAACTTACCCGCGTCAAGCAGGTAGAGGTTGGATCAAGTCGGAAGCTTGGCGAGCTTTGGTATTTTGATGGGGAGGAAGATGCTCTCGTCGAGATCGCGGGGAATCTTATCTCACCGGATCTGCTCACGGATCTGAAAGTGAAGTCAGCATTTTCGATAGAGGATGCGCCGGATATTCCCCTCCGAACCGTACGCCACGAGACTGACGCGAAGGCGGCCGACCTCAAGGTTCCCGGCGCACCCCTCTGGCGCCGGGCCGAGCCTGATAACGATCCCGCGCTTGCTGCCCGGCTCGCCGACGATATCGCCGACTGGATCCGCGCATGCGAAGGCTGATCCAAATCCCTTGCGCGGGCGAAACGCTGGTCGGCACGCTCGACGAGGCGCCGGGCAAGACCGGCCTGCTGATCGTATCCGGCGGTAACGAGATCCGCTGTGGCGCGCATCGCGGGATGGCGCTGCTGGGCCAGCGCGTCGCCGAAGCGGGATATCCCGCGCTCCGCTTCGATCGGCGCGGGATCGGCGATTCCACCGGTGCAAATGGCGGCTTCGAGAGCGCGGCCGAGGATATCGCCGCAGCCGCCACCGCGTTGCGCGAGACCGGGGTCACCCGGATTGTCGCGTTCGGCAATTGCGACGCCGCCACTGCACTTGCCTTCTTTCATCGGGCAGCGGGCGTTGATTCGCTGCTCCTCGCCAATCCATGGACGATCGAAGCGGCGGACGATTTGCCCCCGGCCGCCGCCATTCGATCGCATTACGCCCAGCGTCTGAAGGATCCGAAGGAATGGCTGCGCCTGCTTCGAGGAGGCGTCAATATCGGTAATATAATCAAGGGCCTGGCTAAGGTGTCGAGGAAACAGTCTCAGGTGACCGACGGTCTGGCAACCAGGCTGGGGACTGCACTAGCGAGCGCTCCACCCACGCGGATATTGCTGGCCAAGGGCGACAACACCGCGATCGCCTTCGCCGAGGCTTATAGAGGGTCGGCCTTCGACGCAACGCGCACGCGTGTCTCTATCGAAACGCTCGACAGCGACAGCCACAGCTTTGCCCGCGTCGCGGACAAGGACTGGCTGTTCGAGCGGGTGCTTGCCGCCTTAGCCTAGACGTCCGCGAAACGCGACGTTCTCGATATTGATGACCGAACCGCCCGGCGCGCGCGCCGCGTCGATGCGCACGAAGGTCACGCCCAGATCGTCCGGATCGCGCCCCTCCGCGACCCGCCGCACCATGTCGCCCACCGGCAGTTCGATCCGTGCCTTGCCATTCTCGCCATGCGCAAGCGCCGCAGCGATCTGGAACGGCCCCACCGTGCCGATCAGCCGGTCTTCCGGCGGTATGACGTCATAATCGAGGTCATCGAGATCAAGGTACAGCTTGTAGAAGAAGCCACCGCCCTCGCCCATTTTGGTGAGCGTCACGGCATCGAGCACCACACTCAGCCCGTCATCGATGCCGCCATGATGATGGTCGGCCATTGCAAGAGGTGCCTCCTCGCGGCGTAGCGGCATTCGCACCGAACGCGATTCGCGCCCCAGCCAGATCCCGCGAAATGGTATGGGGGCTGCGGGCGCAGGGGCAGCGGCCGCTGGGGGCTCCGCCATTACAGGGCGCGGAGCGGGAGCCGGCACCGGCATGGGCACCGGAGCCGGAGCAGGCGCGGCACCCGCCATGCGCGGCGGCTGATGCTTCACCGGCGCGGATTCGACTATAGGCACAGGTGCGCCCGCTGCAGGCATCTTCAGGTTGGCGTAGCGATATCCCAGCTTCTCGGGCGAAAAGGTCTCCGCGCGCTGCACGCTTAGCGTGCTCGCATAATCGAGTTGTCCGCCCCAATAGGGCTTGTCCGCCGTCGGCATCTGCCGCCCTTGACCCGCCAGCGTCCACGCGGCCCACAGCCGGTCGATATTGGCGTGATGCATCCAGAAGATCAGGTCCTGCGGTGATTGCATCGTCGCCATCCGCCCGCCGATCAGGTTGTGGACATTGTTGTGGAACTGCTCGACCCTGGTCTCAAAGCAGTCCTTCGAACTCCGCTCGAAGATCGTCACATCGTCGCCGAACGCCCCATATACCAGCGCCTTGCTGACATCCTCGCCCTTGCGCGTCTCGAACAGCGGATTGGTGGCGAGGTTTCCCGCCATCAGCTCAGCCGGCACCTTGGCATCGGCGAAATAGTCCCAATAAGGGAGCCGAAGCGTGGTCGATTTCGCCACCTTGCGTAGCTGCTGCTCGAACAGGAACAGATATCCGCGGTGCCAGGCGAGGAAATAGTCCTTCCCGTGCGGGCAATGATTCTGGTGGATATTCGCCCAGAACAGCCAGCTATCCGGGCTCGCCGGATCGAGATTCGCCTTCATGGTGCGAACGGCGCTCACCAGCTTCGCATAATCGCCAGACATGCGGAACTTCGCCCAAGGCAGTCGCTCCTGCACCGGCCCCGTCACGGACCATGCCAGCGCCGGCCCGCCCGCGCCGATCGCCGCCAGCATCGCGATGATCTCGCGACGTTTCATACCCGCCATGACTGCCCCCGATTCGTTTCGCGGGCATCATGACGCCGTGCGCCGATGATGGAAGTGGCAGGCTTCGAAGCTGGTAGCGGAGGAGGGACTTGAACCCCCGACCCCAGGATTATGATTCCCGTGCTCTAACCAACTGAGCTACTCCGCCATGCGGTGCTTCAGCTTCGAAGAGCGGGCGACATAGGTTGGCCTTTTCCCCCGGTCAAGCGAACATATGCCGGGAAAGCGGCTCCCACGGCCCGCCGCGATAAAGCCAGGTGGCCAGACCGGCGATTTCCAGCTCGCGCGGCACGAATCCCTGCGAGAGCTGGGCGAGCACGAACTTGGCGAGGCTGGGCGTCACCTTGTTCTGGATCGTCACGTGCGGACGCCAGCGTATCGCGTCCTGCGGGATCAGCAGCCCCGAGAACGCGGCGGCCAACCCCTCGCGAATCGTGCTCAGTTCGGGTGCCTCGATCCGGTAGGCTACGCCCCGTCCGAGATGCATCAGCCCCGTCACCTTCGCCCTGGGCGCACGAACGCTCCGCGTCTCCTGCGTCAGCCGGTGTTTCAGTTCTTCGGATACCGAAGGCGGCAGATGGTGGAACAGAGTCAGATGCGCGTCGATCACATTGCGTTCGGGCGGATAATGCTCGCGGCGCAGCGCGTTGAACCAAGCCTGATCCTGCCGCCCGAACAGCGCCGTCACGATGATCGGCGCAGCGGAGCCGCTCAAATCTCCACCTGGCTGCCCAGCTCCACCACGCGATTCGTCGGCAGGCGGAAAAATTCCATCGCGCTTTCGGCATTCCGCAGCATCCACGCGAACAGCTTCTCGCGCCAGATCGCCATCCCCGGCTTGGCCGAGGGCAGCAATGTCTGCCGCGCTAGGAAGAAGCTGGTGTCCATCATCTTGAACTGCGCCCCGCAGGCGCTGACCTGCTTGAGCGCGCTCGGCACGTCGGCGTCCTGCATGAAGCCGTATTTGATCACCATCCGGTGGAATCCCTTGCCCAGATCCTCCACCTTCATCCGGCTCTCGTCCTCGACATAGGGTTCGTCGGCGATCTTTACGGTCAACAGGATCACGCGCTCGTGCAGAACCTTGTTGTGCTTGAGATTATGGAGCAGCGCGTGCGGGACGCCATCGGGGGTCGAGGTCATGAACACCGCGGTGCCCGGCACACGGCTGGCAGCGCTTGCCGCCGATTCGATGAAAATCTTGATCGGCATCGCGCTCTCGCGCAGCCGCGCGATCATCAGCTGCCGCCCCTTCGCCCAGGTCGTCAGCAGCGTGAACGCCACCACCCCCACGAGCAGCGGGAACCAGCCGCCATCGGGGATCTTGGTGACGTTGGACGCGAAATAGGCACCGTCGAAGATCAGGAAGAGGGTAATGAGCGGGATCGCGATCAGTAGCGGCCAGTTCCAAACCCGCCTCACCAGCACGATCAGCATGCAGGTGGTGATGAACATCGTGCCGGTCACCGCGATGCCATAAGCCGCAGCAAGGTTCGACGATTCACGGAAGCTCAGGACGAGCAGCAGCACCATCACCATCAGCGCCCAGTTTACAGTCGGCAGATAAATCTGCCCCAGCGCCGATGCCGAAGTGTGGTTGATCCTGAGCCGCGGCATCAGCCCAAGCTGCACCGCCTGCTGGCACACCGAAAACGCGCCGGTGATCACCGCCTGGCTGGCGATGATCGTCGCCATCGTCGCCAGGATGACCAGCGGCAGCCGCCAGCCTTCGCTGGCCAGCAGGAAGAACGGGTTGTTCGCGGCGCTGGGGTCGCGGATCATCAGCCCGCCCTGCCCCAGATAGTTGAGCATCAGCGCTGGCAGCACCAGCCCGACCCAGGCGAGTTGGATCGGCTTTCGCCCGAAATGCCCCATGTCGGCATAGAGCGCCTCGGCCCCGGTGAGCGCCAGCACGACCGATCCTAGCGCAAGGAAGGCGAGCCAGGGATCGGCCGCAAAGAAGCGATAGCCCCAGACCGGATTGAACGCCTGCAGCACCTCAGGCGACTGGACGACACTGTTGAGGCCCAGCCCGGCCAGCGTCAGGAAATAGACCAGCATGATCGGCCCGAAGAACTTGCCGAGAATGTCGGTGCCGCGCGCCTGGATCACGAACAGCCCGATCAGGATGCCCGCCGCGATCGGCAGCACATAGGGCTTGAACCCCGCTTGCACGACGACGAGCCCTTCGACGGCCGAGAGCACCGAGATCGCTGGCGTGATCATACAGTCGCCGAAGAACAATGCCGTCGCCAGCACGCCCAGCATGACGAGCCCGTGGCTCCACCGGCCCGGACCCTGCCCCGTCTTGCGCTGGATCAGCGCGAGCAGCGCCAGGCTCCCGCCCTCGCCCTTATTGTCCGCCCGCATCGTCAGGAAGATATATTTGCCAGTGACGATGATCAGCAGCGACCAGAACATCAGGCTGACCACGCCATAGATATGGACGAGATCGACCGCGAGCTTGTGATGCCCGACAAAGGTCTCCTTCATCGCATAAAGCGGCGAAGTCCCGATATCGCCAAAGACGACGCCGATCGCCCCCAAAGCGAGCGCGCGAAGAGACCCCTTCGGATGGTGGCCATGGCCAGCATCGTCATGGTGAACCGCGTCCTGCGCTGGTTCGACTGTTGCGGCTGTCACTGGGGCTGTCGCGCTGCGGAGATTGATATGGTCATAGCGACCTGGAGTTCTCGCTTGGCTTTGGAACGCGCGCAGTTAGCACTTGCAGCATTGCGTAGCAACGGCGCACATTTGCCAGACGCGGCACGGGCCGCCGGGTTCCCTGTCAGCGCGCGGCGAACAGAGCGTCAGCTTCGCTGCGCGTCGGCACCGCCCGCAGCACGAAACTGGAATTGATCGTCACCACGCCAGGTAGCCGCCCCAGATGTTCGCGATGGAGCCGCTCATAATCGTCCAGATCACGCGCCAGGATCTTCAGCCGGTAATCCTGCCCGCCCGAAACCAGCGCGCATTCCACCACCCCCTCGATTTCGGAGACTGCGCGCTCGAAGGCGGCAAGGTCTTCCTCCACCTGGGTTCCCAGCGTGATATCCACCAGCGCCGTCACCTTGAAGCCCAGTTCGCGATGGCCGAGCCGGGCACCATAGCCCTGGATATGCCCCGACGCCTCCAGCGCCTGAATGCGCCGCGTACAGGCCGATTGCGAGAGTCCGGCCTGCGCCGCGATCGTGCTGACGGACGCCCGCGCATCCGCCGCCAGCGATCTCAGGATCGAAGTGAAAATCCGGTCCATCAGAGAAATTCTGCGATCATGGCGCCGGATATAGCGGTTCCATGCAACCATGCCAGCTTCAACGCGCAACTTTGCAGGGATTCGCCCCATCGCTTCGCGGTACGTTATTCTCATCAAATCCAGGAGAGCAGCCATGAAGATCGGTGTCCCCAAGGAAATCAAGAATCACGAATATCGCGTTGGTCTTACCCCCGCGTCTGTCGCGGAACTCGTTGCTGCCGGCCACGAAGTGCTGGTCGAGACCAAGGCCGGCATGGGCATCGATTTCGATGACACCGCCTATACGAAGGTCGGCGCAAAGATCGCGCCCGAGGCCGCCGCGGTATTCGCCGACTCGGACATGATCGTGAAGGTCAAGGAGCCCCAGCCCGGCGAGATCGCGATGCTCGAGCCGCGCCACCTGCTTTTCACCTATCTCCATCTAGCTGCCGACAAACCCCAGGCCGAGGGCCTGATGAAGTCGGGTGCCACTTGCATCGCCTATGAGACGGTGACGTCCAATTCGGGCGCGCTGCCGCTGCTCAAGCCGATGAGCGAAGTGGCCGGCCGCATGTCGGTCCAGGTCGCTTCGCACTATCTCGAGAAGGAACAGGGCGGCCGCGGCGAACTGCTCGGCGGCGTCCCCGGCGTCGCGCCGTGCAAGGTCGCGATCCTCGGCGGCGGCGTCTCGGGCATCAATGCTGCGCAGATGGCGGTCGGCCAGCGCGCCGACGTCACGATCTACGACATCAGCAACGAACGTCTGGCCGAGCTCGACATGCATTTCGGCAGCCAGATCAAGACTGCCTATGCCTCCAAGGCGGCGATCGCCGAAGCGGTCGCTCGCTCGCAAGTCGTGATCGGTGCGGTTCTCGTCCCCGGTGCGGCAGCTCCGAAGCTCGTCACCCGCGAGATGCTGGGAACGATGATGCGCGGCTCGGTGCTAGTCGATATCGCGATCGATCAGGGCGGCTGCTTCGAAACCAGCCACGCCACCACGCATGACGATCCCGTCTATGAAGTCGACGGCGTCATCCATTATTGCGTTGCGAACATGCCCGGCGCAGTTGCCCGCACCTCGGCCTTCGCGCTCAACAACGCCACACTGCCCTTCGTCCTCCGCCTCGCCAATCTCGGCGCCGAAGCCGCGATGAAGGCGGACAGGCACCTCGCCAACGGCCTCAACGTCTATAAGGGCAAGATCGCCTTCAAGGCCGTCGCGGACGATCTCGACCTACCATACGAGGCATGGGCCTGAGCGACCCTCCCCTACCTTTCGGCGGAGGGGCCGTCCCGGGGGTGTACGTCGCGCCAATGTGGCTGCGTGGCCGCATAGCCAAGCGTCGTCGCACCCCCTCGAGATCGATTCGCCCTGTTGAATAGCCGTCATCCCCGCGAAAGCGGGGACCCAGAGCCAAGCGGGATGTCGCCGGACAATCCTCCTTCTCCGCTTTCGCGGGGATGACGAAACAAGATATCCGGATCCCGCTCTGGGGTCGTCACCGCAGCGGCTCAGCGCGCTGGTTGCGCCTCCGGTGCCGGTTGCGGACCCGGTGCCTTCTGCTTCGCCTGCTCAGCCTGGGCCGCAAGGAACCGGTCGAGCAGGAACAGACGCACGCGCAGTTCGTCGCGGTAGCTGATGTCTGCCGGTGTCAGTTCCACCGCCTTCGCCCAATATGGCCGCGCTTCGGCAAACTGCCCCGCTCGGACCAATGCCAGCCCATAGAAAAATTGCGGTCCGGGATGCGACGGGTGCAGCGCCAGCGCCTTGTCAAAAGCCAGCTTGGCAGCCGGAGAGATCTGGTTGCCATCCTGTTCGGCCAGCGCCAGCCCCAGCCCGCTCCACAGCGCATAATCCTCGGGGTATTTGCGCACGGCGCCCAGCCAAACCACCGTCGCCAGATCGGGGCGCCCGGTCCGGATCATCGATTCCGCCGCAGTCGCATAGGTAAAGACCGCGGTTCCATATTTGCCGAAGATCGCCTCGCGGAGCGCGACCAGCCCGGGATCGACCTCGCCCGCCTGTTTCTCGATCGATGCTGAGCGCCCGGGCAAACCGGGACTGCCCTGCCAGGCATAGCCGGCAGCACCCAGCATCACACCTGTGGCCGCTATAGTCCACAACCGCTTCGGAAAACGCGTGATCGCAAGCAGGATCACCGCCGCCAGCGCCACCAGGCCCAGCATCGCCCAGCCCATCATTTCTTGCCCCTCCGGAACAGGCGGGCGCTCAGCAACAGCCCGAGCCCCAGCAGCACCAGCGGGGCGATCCACAGCGGCGCGGTCACCCAGCTCAGTGGCGGGTCATAGCTGACATAATCGCCATAGCGCTGGATCAGCCATGTCTCGACCTGATCCGGCGTCTCACCCGCCTGAATCCGCTGGCGGACCAGCGCGCGCATATCGCCCGCCATCTCCGCATCGCTGTCCGCGATCGACTGGCCCTGGCAGACCAGGCAGCGCAGTTTCTCCATCAGCGCCTTGGCCCGTGCTTCCTTCGCGGGATCGGCAAGCTGGGTATAGGCAAGCTGCTGCGGGGGCAGGCCCGAATCGGCCATCGCAGGCGCTGCGATCAGCGCGAGCGCCAGGGTGAGCGCGCGCCTCACTTCGCCGCCTCCAGCGCGGCCAGCAATTCGGGCAGATGTTCTTCGCGCACGTCGCCAATGTGCTGCATCACGATCCGCCCGCGCCCATCAATCACAAAGGTCTCGGGCACGCCTGCCGAACCCAGCGAGAATTGCACCTTCCGGTTCCGGTCATCGCCGATCCGCGCATAGGGATCGCCATTCTGCGCGAGGAATGCCTGCATCGCGGGGGTCGTGTCCGCCGTCGCCACGCCGTCGATCTCGACGCCCATCTCCTTGAGCTTCATCAACTGCTTCGCCTCGGCGATGCACGGAAGGCACCAGCTCGCAAAGACGTTCACCAGCCGTGGCTTGCCCCCAAACCCGCCCTTGATCCCAGGCTTGTCCGCAAGCAGCGGGGGCAGATCGATCTCGGGCAGCGGCTTGTCGATCAGCGCGGAATGAATCGCGCGGTCGGCCGGCTTGATGAGCCCGCTCGCCACGAGCGCCAGCACGGCGGCGAAAAACGCCAGTGGCAGCCATAGGAGCAGCCGCTTCATGCGTAGCTCTCCTGATCCGCCGTGCGCCGCTCGCGCAGGACACGCCCGATCAGCGCGAGCAACCCGCCCAGCGCGATCAACGCGCCGCCCAGCCAGATCAAGGTGATGAACGGTTTCCACCACAGCCGAAGCTGCCAGCGCCCCTCCGCATCGCCCACGCCCAGCACAGTATAAAGCTGGCCGTCGAGCACGGTCGTGATCGCCGCCTCGCTGGTATTGGTCGGCGGCGCGCTGAAGAAGCGCTGCTGCGGGAACATCTCGAACGGCTTGCTGCTCCCGCGCGTCACCTTCAGCCGCGCCTCAACGGCGGACCAGTTAGGCCCCAGCGCCGGACGCACTTCGACCAGCTCGACCGTGAACGGACCCACGGCCGCCTTCTGTCCCACCGCCATCGCGGTGAGCCGCTCGGTCTTATATGCCACATCCGCGCTCACCCCGCCGATGCAGACGGCCACGCCGACATGGGCGATCACCATTCCCCAGATGTGCAACGGCGTCCGCCGCAGCTTGCGCCGGACCAACGGCAACATGCTCGCCACGCCCAGGAAGATCGCGACGCCGATCCCGATCAGCGCGATCACCGGCGCCCGTGGATTCAGCGCCAGGAACACGGCGAACCCGATCCCGCCCAGCGCGGCGGGCACCAGCAGCTTGCGCGCCAAAGTGTCCAGCACGTCCCGCCGCCAGTTGAGCAGCGGCCCCACTGCGGTCGCTAGCGCCAGCACCAGCGCAATCGGCGCGATCGTCTTGTTGAAGAAAGGCGCACCGATCGAAAGCTGCACACCCACCGCCTGCGCGACCAGCGGATAAAGCGTGCCGATAAAGACCAGGCCCAGGATCACGGTGAGCAGCAGATTGTTGAGCACCAGCGCGCCTTCGCGGCTGACGATGCGGAAGGTGGAGCCCTGGGTCACCGTCCCCACCCGTGCCCCGAATAATGCCAGCGCGCCGCCGATATAAATACCGAGCAGGGCCAGGATGAAGCTGCCGCGCGTGGGATCGACCGCAAAGGCGTGGACGCTCACCAATATGCCCGATCGGACCAGGAACGTCCCGATCATCGACATGGCGAACGCCACCAGCGCCAGCATCAGGGTCCAGGCGCGCAGTCCGTCGCGCGTCGCCAGGACGGTCACCGAATGGAGCAAGGCGGTCGCCGCCAGCCACGGCATCAGCGACGCGTTCTCAACCGGGTCCCAGAACCACCAGCCGCCCCAGCCCAGTTCGTAATAGGCCCAATAGGATCCCGCCGTGATGCCGATGGTCAGGAATATCCACGCGGCCAGCACCCAGGGCCGCATCGCCCGCGCGAATGCAGGTCCCACGTCGCGCATGATCAGCGCCCCCACCGCGAAGCTGAACGCGATCGAGAGCCCGACATAGCCGAAATAGAGCGTCGGCGGGTGGAAGGCGAGGCCGGGGTCCTGCAGCAGCGGGTTGAGCCCCTGCCCTTCCGGTGCCGCCGGGTTGAGCCGCACGAACGGATTGGAGGCAAAGGCCAGGAAGGCGTAGAAGCCCAGCCCGATAAACGCCTGCGCGCCCAGCGTGGCTGCGAGCGTCTTCAGCGCCAGCCGCCGCTCGAACAGGGCGACGCCCGCACCGGCCATCGCCAGCACCGTGACCCAGAGCAGCATCGAGCCCTCATGGTTCCCCCATGCGCCGGCGATCTTGTAGATCAGCGGCTTGGCCGAATGGCTGTTGGTCGCGACCAGCAGCACCGACATATCGGATTGCACGAACAGCATGACGAGCAGGCCGAACGCGAGCATCGCCAACACGCCCTGCACCAGCGCGATCCGGCGCAGCGCCAGCATCAGATCGTCCGAGCCGCCACGCGCCGCACCCACGCCCAGCGCAAGCTGGATCACCGCGAACGCCGCCGCCATCCAAAGCGCCGCCAGTCCTGCTTCGGCGATCATTCGAGCGACTGCGTGATGTGCTGGTTGCCGCTCAACTGTGGCGGCATGTAGCGCTCGTCATGCTTGGCGAGCAGATTGTCCGCGATGAAGCTGCCATCGGGCGCGAACCGTCCTTCGGCAACCACGCCCGAATCCTCCTTGAACAGGTCCGGCGTCACCCCGCGGAACGTGACGGGCACGGTCGAGACACCATCTTCCACGACAAAGCGGATCGAGACGCCATCCGCCTCGCGCTGGATCGAGCCCTTCTGCACCATCCCGCCGAGCCGCACATGCTTGTCGGCGGGCACCGGCTTACCCACCAGATCGCCCGGCGCGTAAAAGAATGCCGCCTGATCCTTCAGCGCCGAAAGCGCCAGCCCCGCCGCGCCCAGCACCGCGACCAGCGCCAGCGCAGCGAGAACCAGCCGTTGATGCTTGGCCTTCATCGCCATTAAATTCCTCCCCCGGAGGGGGAGGGGGACCGCGGAGCGGTGGAGGGGGTGTCGCCACCAGCGGCATCGCAGGCGGAGTTTCCTCCGTCAGGCCTGGCCTGCCAGTTCACCCCCCGGGGGAGAATTGCTTCCACTCCGATCTTCACTTTTTACCCTTCATCGCGTCTGCGGCGGCTTCCGCCTTCCGCATCGCCAGATAGCTCGCCACCGCCAGCCCGCCAGCGCCGATCAGCACCACCGCATAGGCGGCAATCACGAAAGCCCAATGGTTCATTGCGCCATCCGCCGCATCCGCGCTTCCACCTTCTGCGCCGCCAGCATCGCCCGCATCCGCATCAGCACGATCCCGCCGAAAAACAGCGTGAAGCCGCCCAGCGTGAAGAAAAGCGGCCAGATCATGCTCCTGTCGATCGTGCTGCTGGTCAGCCCGATGCTCTGCCCCTGGTGCAGCGTATTCCACCACACCACCGAATAGCGGATGATCGGCAGCAGCACGCTGCCCGCCACGCCGAACAATGCCGGCACGCGCCCGTCGCCGCCGCGATCGGCATCCGCACGCGCAAGCGCGATATAGGCGATATAGACGAAGAACAGCAGCAGCATGCTGGTCAGCCGCCCGTCCCATTCCCACCAGGTGCCCCAGGTTGGACGTCCCCAGATCGATCCGGTGATCAGACAGAGCGCCGCGAACACCGCCCCCGCCGGTGCGATCGCCCGCGCGGCAAGGTTCGACAGCGGATGCCGCCAGACGAGATACATCAGGCTCGAAATCGCGATCCCGCTCCACGCCCCCATCCCCAGCCACGCGCTTGGTACATGGATGTAGAGGATCCGCACCGTCTCCTTCTGAAGGTAATCGGGGGGCGTCAGCACCAGGCCCGAATAGGCCCCAAACAGCGCGAGGGCGGCCCCGGCCCAGAACAGCACCGGAGTCAGCGGACGGGCGATCTTCAGGAAGCGCGCGGGGTTGGCGAAGGCGTGAAGAGCGGGCACGCGTTGCGGCCTAGCGGGGTTCTCACCGGGAATCCATGGTTATGGAGCATATCAATCGCGGATTCCTCGCCCGCCCCTGCACGAATGCGCCGAAGCGAGCGGAGAATGCCGGATTCCCCGGGGCTTACTGCACCGTGGGGCTTGGCTGCTTCGGCACCGGCATGCGCGGTAGCGCCTTGTCGGCATTGGCCGCGTTCAGCAGCATCGCCGCCAGGATGATTGCGCCCTGCCGCATATCATCCGCGCGCAGGTGATCATAGGTGTCGAGCTGCGAATGATGCACGCGTGACGAGTAATCCAGCGGATCCTGGATGAACTGGAACGCCGGAATCCCCACGCTCTGCATGAACTGATGATCGGTGCCCCCGGTCTTCTGGATCACCACCGAAGAGGCCCCCATCGGCGCGAACGGGGCCAGCCATTCGCGGAGGATCGGCACTGCGGCCATGTTGTTCTCGGCATAGATGCCGCGAACCTTCCCCGACCCGTTATCCAGGTTGAAATAGGCCACTAGGTCCTTGTGCCCGGGCAGCGTGGTGATCGGGAAACGCGTTGCCCAGCTATAATAGAATTCGTCGTCGGTCAGTTTGCGATCGGGCGCCGGGCGCGTCGCCAGATGCTTCTCGATATAGGCGATGCTGCCATACAGGCTCTGCTCCTCGCCCGACCAGAGGGCGAAGCGAATGGTGCGTTTCGGCTTGATCCCCGAAGCCGCGATGATCCGTGCCGCTTCCATCACCATGGCCGATCCCGCGGCATTGTCCGCCGCGCCATCTCCTGCCGCCCAGCTATCCAGATGCGCGCCAGCCATCACATAGCCGGCCTTCGGATCGCTGCCCTTGATGTCGGCGATGACATTGTACGCCATCGGATCGCTGTCATCGAAATGGACGAGGCTCTCGATCTCCAGCGTCGGGGCCGCGCCCGCCTTGGCCATGCGCACCAACCGCCGGTAATCCTCCGTCGCCAGCTCCACGCCAGGAACGGTCGGCGTATCCCCCGCGAAATGCTGATACCCTTCCCCGTGGACCAGCTTTCCGTCGTTGCGCGAGCGCGTGACGTAAACCAGCGCGCCCTCGGCGGCGAGGAAATCGGTCAGTTCCTTCTCGAAGCGCGCGCCCGCCATCGCCGCCGCGAACTTCGCCGGGTCCCATTTCGGCTGCTCGAACACGTCGAGCTTGGCGATATCCTCATCGCTCAGCCGCTTGAACGGCGGCTGGGTCTTGTCCGTGGGCGTGCCGGGACTCGACACGAGCACGATCTTCCCCGCCAGCTTGCCGCGCCAATTTGCGAAATCGCCCGCGCTGCTCATCGGCGCGACCACGATCGGCGCGCTCACCACGCCCTTGGTCGCGGGCGTCCAGGCGATCGGGATCGCGGTGAGGCTCGCGATGCGCGGCGTCACCATCCGCACGCTCGATCGCTCGATCCACCAGCCGCGCCCGAAATCGAACCCTTCCTTGTGGACGTTGCTCAGCCCCCAGTCCTTGAACTTCTCCTGCGTCCATTGCTCGGCCTGCCGCATCCCCGGCGAATTGGTCATGCGCGGCCCGATCGTATCGGTCAGATGCTCGGCGATTTGCATCACCTCGGAATGGCTGGTGCCCTCTGCGATGATCGTGGCGAGTTGCGTCCCCTCCACCGTCTGCGCCGCGATCGGGCTGGCGGCGAGAAACAGCGGGGCGAGCAAAAATGGAAGTTTGTGCATGAGGCTCCAGGGCATCAGAGGGCGGATGCCGGACGCTATGGCGCGGGCAGGACGGTGGCAAGCGGCTTCGGGGCGCAGGACTGACACCCCTCGTCACCCCCGGCTTGGCCCGGGGTCCCGCTAGTCTTCTCGCAGCCGCGACGCTTTACCGCGCTTAAGACGCGGGTGACCTTCGCAAAGGAGGAAGAAGGAGAAGAAGCGGGACCCCGGGTCAAGCCCGGGGTGACGTATGAGGGCATCGCACTCTGCCAGCTCGAGTGGCGTGAAAAGCGAGATGCCTAGAACCGCCGCCCCTACGGGCGCCCCCGCGAATCAGCGGCCGATCAGCTGCTGCGCGATCCGGTCCGCCACTTCGCTCTCGGGGTCGCCGGTGCGGGCGCTTTCGTCCCATACCTGTTCCAGCCGCAGCGGGATGCGGTCGACGCGCGCCATCACTTCGTCGCGGTCGCCCTGGCCGAGATATTCGAGCCCGACATTGATGATGCCGCCCGCGTTGATCACATAATCGGGAGCGTAGAGCACGCCCGCATCGTGCAGGCGCTGGCCGTCCGCGCGCGTGGCGAGCTGGTTGTTCGCACCTCCGGCGACAACCTTGGCCTTCAGCGTCGGGATCGATTGCTCGGTCAGGATCGCGCCCAGCGCATTAGGGCTGAACAGATCGGCGTCGTGGCTCAGGATCGCGGAGGCGTCCACCACGTCCACGCCCAGTTCCACCGCCAGCGCCCTGGCACGCTCGACGTTCACATCGGCCAGCGTCAGCTTCGCGCCATCCGCCGCGAGCAGCCGGGCCACGCCGCCGCCCACCGAGCCGACGCCCTGCAGCGCCACGCGCACGCCGCGCATGTCGCTCGCGCCCAGCCCGCGCTTCGCCGCTGCCTTGACACCCAGATATACGCCCCGCGCGGTCACCGGGCCCGGATCGCCGCCCGCGCCGCCCGCCGCCACGGGCAGGCCCGAGACGTGGCGCGTCTGGCTGGCGACCACCTTCATCCGCTCCTCGGACATGCCGACATCCTCGGCGGTCACATAGCGCCCGCCCAGCGACTCGGTAGCGCGGCCAAACGCTTCAAGCTGCGCGGTGGTGACTTCGGCGCCCGGCCGGTCGGCCAGGATCACGCCTTTGCCGCCGCCCAGCGGCAGATCGGCCATCGCGTTCTTGTAGCTCATGCCGCGCGATAGGCGCAGCGCGTCGGTGATCGCAGCGCGGTGGTCGGCGTAGTGCCAGAAGCGCACGCCGCCCGCCGCCGGGCCCAGTTTCGACGAATGTACCGCGATGATCGCGCTCAGCCCCGAATCGCGGTCGCTGAACAGATGGACGCCCTCATGGTCGTCGAAATCGGGGAATCCCCAGTCGGTGAGCATGGGTCAGTCCAAGGCTGCAAAAGAATGGGGCGACCGACGGGACTTGAACCCGCAACTTCCGGCATCACAAGCCGGCGCTCTAACCAATTGAACTACGGTCGCCGCGAAGGCTGGCCGCTTAGCGGGGGTGGAGGCATTGCGCAAGATAGTTGCGAGTGCTCTGGCATCGTCGCGGCGATTTTGGCAGAAAACTGTGATGCACAACATCACCGTGACCTTCGGTTCGAGCCCCGCCCCGGCCCTTTCACCTGTCGCGCAGCACATCATGCGGCAGGGCGGCGTGCAGCGCGTGCCGAATCCCAAGGTCGAGATGTTCATTGCCAAGGATTTCCTGGAGCCGGAGCTGTGCCAGCTCCTGATGATGAAGATCGATGCCGAGCGGCGCCCCTCCACGCTCGCCGATGCGAACGGCGACTATGCGTTTCGCACCAGCGAGACCTGCGATCTCTCCTCCTATGATTCGCTGGTGATTGAATTGAAGCGCCGGATCATCGGGCTCACTGGCCTGCCGTCCGAGAATGGCGAGCCGATGCAGGGTCAGCGCTACGATGTGGGCCAGGAGTTCAAGGCGCACACCGACTATTTCGAGCCAAGTGGTGCCGACTTCGCCAAATATTGCAGCGTCGCCGGCCAGCGAACCTGGACCGCAATGCTCTATCTCAACGAAGTCGAGGCGGGCGGCGCGACCCGGTTCAAGGCGATCGACAAGATCGTCCAGCCTGAGACCGGTAAGCTGCTCGTGTGGAACAATATGCGGGTGAACGGTACGCCCAACCCGTCGACGCTCCACCATGCGATGAAGGTACGGGCGGGGCTGAAATACGTCATTACCCAGTGGTTCCGCGAGCGCCCCTGGGGCTGAGGCCGAAGATCAGAACTTGGCGCCCAGCCCCACGGAGAAGGTCCGGCCAACCTTGTAGCGGTTGATCTCCACGGCATTCTTCTGGAACTGCTGATATTCGCGATACCCCGTCCCGGTCAGGTTGCGTGCCTCCAACTTGAGCTCGAACTCGACGCCCGCCAGCGAGATTCCCTGCCGTCCCACCAAATCGAGCCGGACGCCCGGCCTCTCGATAATGTCGGGAAGCAGATTGGCCCCACGATTGGTCACGCGCTCGCTGGCATAGCTGAACAAAAGCGTCAGCTGCGAGAGCCGGTCGGTATCCTCGATGCCGACCTGCAGGTTGACCAGATGGTCGGACTGGCCGGTAAGCGGCGCGCCATCGCGGAAAAGCTGGCTGGAGGGGACCAGCACGGCGACGCCGCTTCCATTCTGGATGGGGCTCGGCACCAGTTGGGATCCGGACTGGATGCTCGACTTGGTGTACGTGTAGTTCGCGTTCAGCAGCAGGCGGCGGCTGGTGAAGAATCCGCCCCACCCTTCCAGCGAAACGAACTTCTGCACTTCGGCCTCGCCACCCCACAGCGTAGCGCTGGGCGCGTAGGAGAAGCCCGTCTGCAGGCTCGAATCCGGCGTAGGGAAGAACGCGACCTGCTCGGTGGGGTTGTCGATCTTCTTGTAGAATCCCGCCGCGGTGAAGCGCTCGTTGCGGCCGAAGAACCATTCGTAGCGGCCTTCGAAATTGAGCAGCTTGGAATCCACGAGCTGGGGGTTGCCGAAGAACAGCCGATCTGATTCGAAATCGCGATAGACCTGCGGGGCGAGCTCGCGGAATTGCGGGCGGGCGATAGTCTTGGACGCGTGCGCGCGAAGCTGCATGTCACTCGCGAAGTTCCAGGTGACCGTCGCCGCCGGCAGCCAATAGCCGTTGTTCAGCCGCGTGCCCTGAAAGAGCGCGCTGTTGGTCGAAACGCGCTCGTCACCCTTCTCGTAGCGCACCCCGGCGGTCGCGCGCAGGCCCCCCGTGATCTCGCTTTCGATCTGGAAATAGCCGGCATGGATCGTCAGGCTGGCATCATATTGCGCGGCCCCCTGCGCGTTGGAAAGGTTGAACAGGCGAATACAGCCCTGTTCCTCGACCACCGTCGTCGGGTTCGGGCACGCGCCCATGATCGAATCGATCGAGAGCAGCATATCAGGGCGCAGATAGCTTGCCGGCGCGCTCAGCCCGCTGCCGTTGAAGGTGCGGTATCGGAAATCGAAGCGCGTCGAGCTGCGCTGCGCGTCACTGTAGAAATAGCCGACCGAAAGCGTCGCGAAGGGGAATCGGTAGCGAAGGTCCGCCTGCCCGCTCCACAAAGTCTCGTCGAGCTCGCTGAACGCCACCGTCGCCGATTCGCCCAGGCCGTTCAGGCTGTTCACATAGGCGCTTCGCACCGGGTCGAGGCGATAGGAAAAGAAGCGCTCATACGGCGCGTTGCGCTTGGTATTTGCATAGCTGCCGCGCAGATCGACCGAGAGGTCGTTGAACTTGAATTCGCCGGTCAGCTGCGTGTCGATCAGCTGGCGCTCGAACCAGTTGGTGTTCTGCTCCAGCACCTGATTGCCGTTGCTGTTGGGATAAACGGTCGCCGCGCCCAACCGCGCCTGTTTCAGCGTGTCGTGGATATAGAGATTGGTCCAGCGGATGCGGTGCTCGCCGAATTCCGCGCCCAGCCCGAGCAAGCCGTTGGCGACGATGCGGTTGTCGGTCAGCACCGTGCGGAAATCGCTGCGCACCGCGCCGCTGGGATCGGCGGTATCCTGCTGGATCGCATCACGCGTGCGGAAGCTGTTGCCCAGGCTGGCCGATGCGATCAGGCCCAGGCGGACACCGCCCAGATCGAAGGCGTGGCCGGCGCTCATGTCCGCACTCCAGTTAACCGGAATTCTGTCGTTCTGCTGGAGCAGGGTCGTCTCGGCATTGGTGAGTTGGGCAGCCTGGCGCGAGGTGAACACGTTGGTCGTCAGGCCACCTTCGCGAATGAAGTCCGGCACTTTGCGCTCGCCAGTGTCATAGCCGAGCGAGTCCAGCCGGCCGCCGTCATAGACATAGCCGAACTGGTTGGTCGTCGCGCTGTCATAGGCCAGGTTGCCGCCCACCTGGAGGAAGCTCTCCTGGGGCACGGCGCGCGTCGTCAGGTTGATCACGCCACCGCCGAACTCGCCCGGATAATTCGCCGAATAGGTCTTCTGCACCAGGGCACTGCCTACGATGCTCGTCGGGAAGATATCGAGCGGAACGGTCCGGCGCAGCGGTTCCGGGCTCGGCAGCGGGGAGCCGTTGAGCAAGGAAGAAGAATAGCGATCCCCGAGGCCGCGCACGAAAACGAAGCCGTTGCCGACCACGCTCATCCCCGTCACCCGGGTCAGTGCCCCCGCGATATCGCCTTCGCCCGTCCGCGCAATGTCTTCGGTCGAAAGCACGGAGACGACCTGCGGGGTCGCGCGCACCACATCCGGAATATTGTGCCCGACAACCACGATTTCGGAACCCGCATCGGGGTCGAAACCGGGAGCGGAGACGTCCGGGCTGGCCCCCTTGTCCTGTGTGGAAACCTGCGTTGGATCGGTGGCCGCGGCCTGCGCCGCCACCTGCGCAAGCGCCTCCGGGCTCACCAGAGTGCCGGTCCCTATCAAGAGCGAGGCGAAAGCTATTTTCTGTTTCATGGCTGCCATCCGGAGCGAGGGTCTGTCTTGGGCGTGTGCCGGAGCAGCGGGCCTTTCGCTGCTCCGGCACCGTCGATGTGTGTTGCGCGCGGCAATCAGGCGCCGTTGCAGGCCAGGTAGATCGAATTGAACACCGGCGGGCCGACATCCTGCAGCGCCGAGTTGGCCGGGCGGATCGTCGATTTGCCGCTATTGTCGACGCCTGCGACCATGTTGATGCATGGACCGACAGTCTTCACGATGCCGTTGATGAAGCTGAAGTCCGCGCCGCCGCGCAGACGGATCGTGGCGGGTACGCTGGCCGTGGTGCCAATGAAGGTGAAATTGGCGATGGTGCCGAAGGTCCGCGGGAGCAGATCCTCGCTGCCGTTCGAATCGATTTCGGTGGAGAAGGAGTCGCTCGTCGCGCCGATCGTCTTCTGCGCAACGATCAGGAACTGCACGAACCCGCGCCAGCCCACGTCCACGTCGAAGCCGTCATCGTCGGCACCGGTGATCGCGATATATTTCAGGTTGCTGCGGCCGCCGAAGATCTCGATCCCGTCATCCGAGCTGTTGTGGATCTGGATATGGTCCAGGGTCGTGCCCGATCCCGTACCGCCCAGCGTCAGACCCTGCAGCTCGTTGTTCGGCGTAATCTCGGTGCCGGAATAGCGGATCTGCACATATTGCATCGTGCCGCTGCTGTCGTTTGCCACTGCGCCGCCGTAGAGCGCGTTGCCCGTGCCCTCGACAACCGCTTCGCAGGTGGTGCTGCTGCCAGCGGCGTCATTTGCGCCACTGATGCAGTTCGAGATTGGCGCGCGGCCGGCCAGGATCACGCCGCCCCACTGCCCCTGCGTCGCATCGCTGGTGCCGGCAGGGTTCAGATTCTGCTGCGAGGTGAAGATGATCGGCTGGTTGACCGTGCCGATAGCGTTGATCTTTGATCCACGATTGACGACCATGAAGTCGTTCGCCGCGTCGTTCGGGTTGGCCGCCAGGATCACGCCCGCATCGATATTGAGGGTCGCGGCGACGCCCCCTGCTGCAGCCCCGGTTGTGCCGACGTCGACGCCGACATCGACCCGGCCATTGATCTGATAGACCACGCCATCGACCTTGCTGAGCGTCAGCGTGCCGGAAATCTGCGCGGGCAGGCGGCACAGGCGGTAATTATTGTTCGTCCCCGCATCCGTGGTTCCCGCGATGCAGGCGCTGGCTGCCGGAGCAGCGGCGCTGCGGGCCAGCGACGTGACACAGTTATTTGCTGCGGGGATGCTCGAAGAAGTGGTGAAGTTCAGCGTCGACGAGCTGCACGTCCAGTCGCGGAACGACGTGTCGCTGCTGTTCGCGACCGCACCGACATAACCGGTCGAAACGAGGAAGGGATTGAGCGTCGCGGCGTTGAACGGTGCCAGCGTGGCCGCCGCTCCCAGCGGCGCGAAGCCGCTCAGCGGGTTCGATCCGTTCAGCGTGTTGCCGATCCCTGCGTTGAAGATCGCGAGCTGCTCGTCCTGCGTCACGGTCACGCCGCTGACTGTGGTCGCCGCGAAATTCGCGGTTGGGGTCGGCGTGGTGGTCGGCGTCGGGGTAGGCGTGGCTGCCGGGGTCGGAGTCGGGAACACGATGGTCCCGCCTCCGGGCGAAGCGACGCTGCTGGCGCCGTCGCAGGCAGCCACGGCGAATCCCGCGCAGCTGGTCAAAAGGATCAGGCTGAGGCGCTTGAGGCTGGGCATAGATTCTCCGTTCCGGCGAACGCCGGCTAGCGAGGTGAACTGGTTGCGGGACCGACTCGGTTTGTTCCCCCTCGGCCCCGGCGCTCCGCTAGGGCGACTGCGTGACTCGTCCGTGGAAGTTCGGAGACGATTCAGGGACTCCGTCGTGACAGAGATATGACGCCTGTGGATAAGTCGGCGTTCGTCGCAGCCGCGCCGCCCCCTGGCGCAAGACAATTGCAAGCGATCGTGCCAGCCATATGCTCGAAATGGGTAGGTAAAAGGAGACGGGCGATGACGTCGTTGGCTATGCCGGTATCCAATCCTTTTTCGATCATCACCACCTCCAGCCCCGGCGCACGCGCTGCCGCTTGGAAGTCGCTGCTCAACTGGCCTCGCTTTGGCGACACCCATGTCGATTACGCGGCGGACACCCCGCACCAGCGCAACCTCTGGGCCACCCGGCTCGATGAAGCGGTACGCCGCGCCGAAAAGCCGGTGCTGCTGATCGCCAGCGGGGAGACCTGCGTCGCCGCCGCCTGGTGGGCCCGGCTATCGCCCGCCGATTATGTGTCCAAGGTTGCCGGCGCACTGCTCTTCACGCCGCGCGGCCCTCAGAGCGAGAGCGATCTGTTCGCATCGCCCCGAACGCCCCTCCCCTTCCCCTCCGCCGTGGTCGAGCGCCACTCGACGCGCCACGCGCTCGCACTGGCCGAAAGCTGGGGCAGCGGGCTGCTGGAGGAGGGCTGGCAGGGCCAAGGCGATACGCGTGCCTGGCAACAGGCCCAGGCCGCCATCCTGCGCCTCACCGCGCGTGTGGTGGAACGCGAAATGCGCGTGGCCAAGGCGTTCGACGTCATCGTCTGAAGCAGGGACAATCAAAACCAAAAGCCCGCCAGTTTTTCGACCGGCGGGCTCTAAATGGTGGGCGCGACAGGGATTGAACCTGTGACCCCACCCGTGTGAAGGGTGTGCTCTACCGCTGAGCTACGCGCCCGATCGGCCATGTGGCCAAAACCGGAAGCGGGCCTCTAGCCTTAGCGGGGTGCGCTGTCCAGAGGCCCGTTTAGGTGTGCGGCATTGGCCGCACAGACAATTAGTTGACCGAATCCTTCAGGCCCTTGCCGGCCTTGAACTTGGGCTGGTTCGAAGCCTTGATCGTCATTTCCTCCCCGGTGCGCGGATTGCGGCCCGTCGAGGCCTTGCGCTTGCTGACCGAGAAAGTGCCGAAGCCGACCAGGCGCACTTCGTCGCCCTTCTTGAGGCTGGCGGAGATCGCGTCGAACACGGCCTCCACTGCCTTGCTTGCGTCGCCCTTTCCCAGGCCCGAGGTCTCGGCGACCTGACTGATCAGTTCCTGCTTGTTCATGTTGCTGGCGTCCCCCTGACAAAGGTCATGACTGAAAAGATCGTTGAGTCGCGTCGGCAACTCGAAGCGCCAGTCAGCACGCGAGCGCAGCCGCTGTCAAAGCCTTTCCGGCCCAAACCCGCGTAAAATCAGGGTTGTTCAATGATGAACGGCATCTCCCACCGGCGGGATTCCCGCAGGCGGTTGCACCGCCAGCTCATCTGCATCGGTCCAGTCGATCGCCGTGAGCCCTTCGGTCAGTGCCAGCTTGAGCACCTCATCGACATGCTTCACCGGGATGATCTCGAGCCCCTCGCGAATGTTGGCGGGGATTTCTGCCAGATCCTTCTCATTTTCGTGCGGGATCAGCACCGTCTTGATCCCGCCGCGCAGCGCCGCGAGCAGCTTTTCCTTGAGGCCGCCGATCGGCAGCACCCTGCCCCGCAGCGTTACCTCGCCGGTCATCGCCACGTCGCGTCGCACCGGCACCCCGGTCATCGTCGAGACGATTGCGGTGACCAGGCCGATGCCCGCCGAAGGGCCATCCTTGGGAACCGCGCCTTCGGGCAGATGGACATGGACGTCCTTGCGCTGAAACAGGCTCGGCTTGATCCCATAGCTCGGCGCACGCGCGCGGACGAAGCTGAACGCGGTCTCCACGCTCTCCTTCATCACGTCGCCCAGTTTGCCGGTCGTCTTGATCGCGCCCTTGCCCTGCACGGTCACGCTCTCGATCGTCAGCAACTCGCCGCCTACCTCCGTCCAGGCGAGACCGGTGACCGCGCCGATCTGGTCTTCCTCCTCGGAGAGCCCGTGGCGGTATTTCTGGACGCCAGCGAACTCGGGGAGATTGGCGGGCGTGATCGTCACGCTGCTGGTCTTTTTCTCCAGGATCTGGCGCAGCGCCTTGCGCGCCAGCTTGGCGATCTCGCGCTCGAGCGTGCGAACCCCGGCCTCGCGGGTATATTGCTGGATCAGCGCGCGCAGGCCTTCGGTAGTGAGGGTGAACTCGCCCTTCTTAAGCCCATGCGCGGCGATCTGCTTCTCGATCAGGTGCCGTTCGGCGATCTCGACCTTCTCGTCCTCGGTATAGCCCTCGAGACGGATGATCTCCATGCGATCGAGCAGAGGCTGCGGAAGGTTCAGCGAGTTCGCCGTGCAGACGAACATCACGTCCGAGAGATCGATGTCGATCTCCAGATAGTGATCCTGAAACTTCGAATTCTGCTCGGGATCGAGCACCTCGAGCAAAGCCGAGGCGGGATCGCCGCGGAAATCCTGGCCAAGCTTGTCGATCTCGTCGAGCAGGAACAGCGGATTGCTGGTCCCCGACTTCTTGAGATTGGTGACGATCTTGCCCGGCAGCGAGCCGATATAGGTGCGCCGGTGGCCGCGGATCTCGGCCTCGTCGCGCACGCCGCCCAGCGACTGGCGGATGAACTCACGACCGGTCGCTTTGGCGATGCTCTTGCCAAGCGAGGTCTTGCCGACGCCGGGCGGGCCGACGAGGCACAGGATCGGCCCCTTCAGCTTGTTGGTTCGCGCCTGCACCGCCAGATATTCGACGATGCGGTCCTTGACCTTCTCCAGCGCGTAATGATCCTCGTCGAGGATCGCCTGTGCAGCGGCGATGTCCTTCTTGATCTTTGATTTCTTGCCCCATGGCAGGCCCAGCAGCACATCGAGATAGTTGCGCACGACGGTGGCCTCGGCGCTCATCGGCGCCATGGTCTTGAGCTTCTTGAGCTCGGCGGTCGCCTTGGTCCGCGCTTCCTTGCTGAGCTTGAGCGTCGCGATCTTCTGGGTCAGCTCGGCAACTTCGTCGCCATCGCCTTCCTCCCCCTCATTGCCCAGCTCGCGCTGGATCGCCTTCAACTGCTCGTTGAGGTAATATTCGCGCTGGGTCTTCTCCATCTGGCGCTTCACGCGGCTGCGGATCTTCTTCTCGACCTGGAGCACACCCAGTTCGCCCTCCATGAAGGCGAAAACCATTTCGAGGCGCTTTTGGGGGTTCGTTTCGACAAGCAGGGACTGCTTGTCGGAAACCTTGACGGCGATGTTTGCGGCTACCGCATCCGAAAGGCGCGATGCGTCTTCCAGTTCCGCTAGCTGAACTGCAGTCTCCGCCGGAAGTTTGCGGTTGAGCTTGGCGTAATTCTCGAACTGATCGACCACCGAGCGCATCAGCGCCTCGACCTCGGGCCCCTGCACCGCTTCTTCGGCGACAGGCTCGATCGTCCCGGTCAGGAATGCGCCGCTCTCGTCGAGCGACTGGAGCTGGCCGCGCTCCTTGCCGCCCACCAGCACGCGCACGGTGCCGTCCGGCAGCTTGAGCAACTGGAGCACCTCGGCGGTGACGCCGGTATCGTACAGATCCTCGCGGCCCGGATCGTCCTGCGCCGGATCGAGCTGCGAGACGAGGAAGATCTCCTTGTCGGCGGCCATCGCCGCTTCGAGCGCGGCGACCGATTTGTCGCGGCCGACGAACAGCGGCACGATCATGTGCGGAAATACGACAATGTCGCGCAGGGGAAGTACGGGATAGGACTGCTTCATATCTACTCCGGCCGGGTCCAGGCGGACCCGCTAGCCTCTTATATGGTGCGCGCGCGCGATCCATCAATCGGCGCGAGGGATTCGTGGTGGATTACCGCTTCCGAGCGTGCTGTCGCACCGTGACACCAGCCCGGCTTACCGTTAGGACTGGCCGCCTTCTAGGGAGGCAAACATGCGTATCAAGTTCCTTTCCGCTGCGGCAATCGTGGCGCTGTCGGTTTCGCCTGCATTCGCCCAGCTCAAGCCCGGCGAGCCACCGATCACCAAGCAGACCACCAGCTCGGGCGGGCCGCTCGATCCGGCGCAGGAGAAGGTCCGGCTCAACACCGTCGACCTGAAACTCGAAGTGCTTCCCGACACCCAGTCGATCAAGGGTGTCGCAACGCTGAAGCTCACCGCCAAGGCGGCGACCGATACGCTGGTGATCGATCTCGACAAGAACTTGCCCGTCAGCGCCGTCTCGATCGACGGCAAGGCGCTCAAGGCCGGCGCGTGGAGCAATCCCGAGGGCCGCATGACGATTCGCCTCGGCAAGACGATCGGCGCGGGCAAGACCGTGACCGCGACGATCGCCTATGGCGGCACGCCGCACATCGCCGTGCGCCCGCCATGGGATGGCGGCTGGACCTGGTCCAAGACGCCCGACGGCAAGCCCTGGGTCGCCACCTCGGTGCAGATGGAAGGCTGCGACCTGATCTGGCCGTGCATCGATTATCCGACCTACGAGCCCGACAGCATCGACCTGCACATCACTGTTCCCGCCGGGCTCAAGGCGCCGTCGAACGGCGTGTTCCAGGGCGTCGACAAGTTGCCCGATGGCCGCACCACCTGGAACTGGAAGGCACGCAACCCGACGCTGTACGGCGTCGCGATCAACGTTGGCCCCTACGAGGAAATCTCGGACACGTATAAGAGCCGCTTCGGCAACACGATCCCGATGCACTTCTGGTACCTCCCCGGCCCCGGGCTGGAGGCAAAGGCCAAGGCGCTCTTCGCCGAATTCGCCCCTACCCTCGATTTCTTCGAGGAAATGATCGGGCCGTATCCCTTTGCCGATCAGAAGCTCGGCGTGGTGGAAACGCCGCACAAGGGCATGGAGCACCAGTCGATCAACGCCTATGGCAACAATTACGCCAAGACCCCCTGGGGCTATGACGAACTGTTCCAGCACGAATTCGCCCATGAATGGTTCGCCAACCAGCTGACCGTCAGCAACTGGGACGATTTCTGGCTCCACGAGGGCACCGGCACCTATATGCAGCCGCTCTACACCGAGTGGCGCAGCGGCAAGGGCGCCTATACCGCGGCGATGATCCAGTCGCGCGCGGGCATCCGCTCGCTCGCGCCGATCGTCACCGGCACGCCGCAATCGGCAGAGGACGTCTATGAAAGCCCCTCGGGCCGCGGCGGCGATATCTACACCAAGGGCAGCTGGGTCCTCCACACGCTGCGCAACCTGATCGGCGACAAGGCATTCTTCGAATCGCTGCGTCTGGCGATCTATGGCCGCACCGATCCCAAGCCGGGCAATTTCAAGCCGATCTACCGGACCACGCCCGAATATATCGGCTTCGTGAACAAGGTGACCGGCAAGGATTACCAGTGGTTCTTCGACGTCTATCTCTATTCGGGCGCGGTGCCCGATCTGGTCGAGACGCGCAGCGGCGACAAGCTGACGCTCACCTGGAAGACCGAAGGCAACAAGCCCTTCCCAATGCCGGTGGAGGTGCAGATCGGTGACAAGGTGCAGACCGTCGAGATGCCGGGCGGCACCGCGACGATCGACGTGCCGGCAGGCACGCATGTCACGCTCGATCCCTGGTCCAAGATCCTGCGCCGCTCGGCCGATATCGAGGCCTTCCAGGCCTATCGCGCCAGCCAGATGCGCCGCTGAGGAGAACCGACTTGAACCACCAGCTTCTGGCCGGGGGAGCGCTGCTCGCGCTCCTCACGGCTGCGCCCGCGATCGCCCAGGTGAAACCGGGCGAGCCGCCGATCACCAAGATCACCGAGGCATCCGGCGGCCCGATCGCCCCGGAGCGCGAGGCGCTGCACCTGAACCATGTCGATCTCGCGATCGAGGTGTTTCCGGACAGCCAGAAGCTGGCGGGGGTCGCGACGCTGCGCCTTACCACCGCGATCCCGCAAAGCGTCCTCCAGATCGATCTCGACAAGAACCTGCCGGTCTCCGCGATCTCGATCGAGGGCAAGCCGCTGAAGCCGGGCGCATGGAGCAACCCCGAAGGCCGCCTGTTCATCACCCTGGCCCGGCCGCTGCGCGCGGGACAGACGGTGTCGGTCAAGATCACCTATGGCGGCACGCCGCATGTCGCGGTGCGCGCCCCCTGGGATGACGGCATCGTCTGGGGCAAGACGCCCGACGGCAAGCCGTGGATCGCCACCACGTCCGAAGGCTATGGCTGCGATCTCTTCTGGCCGTGCCTCGATTTCCCCAAGGGCGAGCCCGACAGCGTCGATCTCCACATCACCGCACCCGCCGGGCTCACCGCCGCAGGCAACGGCACGCTGATCAAGACCGATACGCTTCCCGATGGCCGCACCACCGCGCATTGGCGCGCGCGCAGCCCCAATCCCTATTCGGTGACGCTCCAGATCGCGCCATACAAGCTGCTGACCGGAACCTATCAGAGCCGCTTCGGCAACACGATCCCCATGGCCTATTGGTATCTGCCCGGTCGGGACAAGAAGGCCGCCGGGCTCTTCGCCGAGTTCGCGCCGAGCCTCGACTTCTACGAAGCCGTGATCGGCCCCTATCCCTGGCATGACGAGAAGGTCGGCGTCGCCGAGACGCCGCATCTCGGCATGGAGCACCAGACCGTCAACGCGTATGGCAACAATTATCGCAAGACCCCTTCCGGCTTTGACGAGATCTTCCAGCACGAGCTGGGCCACGAATGGTTCGGCAACCAGATGTCGGCCGCGAACTGGGACGATTACTGGCTGCACGAAGGATACGCCCAGTACATGCAGCCGCTCTATGGCCGCTGGCGCGAGGGCGAGGCCCGCTATGCGATCATGATGGACGAGTTCCGCCAGCAGATCACCAATCAGGGCGCGATCGTATCGGGCAAGATCAAGACCGAGGAAGAGGTCTACGAGGCCGAGAATGGCGGCCCCGGCCAGGATATCTACGTCAAGGGCGCATGGGTGCTCCACACGCTGCGCAACCTGATCGGCGACGACCAATTCTATGCGATCACGCGCCTGCTGGTTTATGGCCGCACCGATCCGAAGCCGGGCAATTTCAAGCCGCGCTTCAGCTCGACGCCCGAATATATCGGCTTTGTGAACCAGGTGACCGGCAAGGACATGAACTGGTTCTTCGACGTGTACCTAAAGCAGGCTCCCTTGCCCGAGCTGGTGGAAAGCCGCGGCGCGGATACGCTCACGCTCCGCTGGAAGGTGACAAACGACAAGCCCTTCCCGCTGCCGGTGGAGGTGTCGATCGATGGCGTCGTCCAGCTCGTGCAGATGCCGGGCGGCACCGCGACGATCAAGGCGCCCGCAAACGCGCATGTGATCGTCGATCCCGCCGCGCGCATCCTCAAGCGCTCGGCCAATGTCGAGGAATATCAGAACTTCCGCTTCCGGCGGAATTGATCGCCAGCCTGCTCCACCGTTCATCCGGCGAGAGCCGGGGGAACGGTGCCAGACGGCCCTGAAGTGTCGGGCGGGCTTCGCGCGGACCTCAGGCAATGCGGAGCCGCAGCATTACCGCCACGGCCCCGGTTAACGCCCTGTATTGCTGGTGCACACCGTGGTTTGCTTGCGCGAGCAGTAGAAAGTGCCCCGGCCGGGAATGAAACTCACCTCGTGACGCAGGCCCATATCGCTGCTGGTCTTGTCCGGATGGATGCCCCAGCCGCAGCCAAAAGCGAGGAAGCCGCCCGCCTGACCGAGTTCGCGCACCGGAGTGTCACCGCCACAGGCCTGTTGCAGCGCGATCTTTCCGCTCGGTTCGCCCAGCGTGCCCCAGGTCGTTTGCAGCGGGCCATGGCAGGTGGCGCTGCGGCTTGGCGCCTTGGCCGGTTCGCACAGCACCACCCCCTCTTTCCACTCGACGGGAAGGTTGGCGATGCGCTCGGCTTCCTTCTTGCGCGCCGCTTCCTCGGCGGCCAGCTTTTCCTTGCGAAGCTTCTCGGCCTTGGCGACCTCCTCGGCCTTGCGCGCGGCTTCGGCTTTGCGGTTTTCCTCGGCAATGCGCTCGTTTTGGGCGGTGTTGTCTCTCACACCCGGCGCAGGCCGCTGCGCATCGCGCCCGCGCGCTTCGTCTGCGCGGCGCCGGTTGTCCGCCGCAATGCGGGCAGCATCCGCGTCACTCCTGGCATAGGCATCGCTGGCAAAGGTCGTCGGCACCTCGCCGCGCGCCTGCTGCTCGCGCATCTTGAACGCTTCCAGATCGTTAAACCTGCGCTGCTCCTCCGGCGTCATCCGGGGAGCCGCGACGAAATAGCTGCCGCCCATATCGCCGATAGCGGCGGGGCTGGAATTGATGCGTCTCGCCCAATCGGTAGGGGTAGAGGGCTGGAGATGCGCATTGTCCCGCTGCGCCTGCTGGTAGCTTTCGGTAAAAGCGCCGGGATTGGCGGCCATCGCTTAGCCGATGGTCAATGCCACCTTGGCGGGGAACAGCACCACTTTGGCCAGCCCCTTGAGCCAGCCACCGCCCTTGCGCCGACCCGCCCTTCGGCGTCGGCACGGATGCCCAGAGGGCTCCTGAACCAGAATTTGAAGCCACCGGCGGGATCGCGCGGGACGAAGGTAGTCGTCGCGGTACCGAACTTCCACTCCCCCTGCTCGGTCAGCGTGATCTTCACCTTGCTGCCGTCCGCGACGCGGAAGACCTTGTTGGTTAGGTGATCGAGATACCCCGCGCCGGGTCCCGCCTCCTGCGCCACGGCGCTGGTCGGAGATGCGGAGAAAGCGAGCGCGATGAACAGCGCGATTCCCATCGGAATGATTCTCATAAAGTCCCCCCGCAACCTCCCCGGTTCCCACGAACTTTCCTGCAAGTTTATCGCTCCTACGCATAATTGCACTTCCGAAACAATGTAGTTTCAGGGATGTCCAGGCTGCACCGGGATTCCCGCTTGGCCGCCGCACCGATCTGCTCCAGTCTCACGCCATCGGGTGAAGGGGGGGCCTTGCCATGCATGACGACACGCTGTGGAACACCGATCTCGCGCCGACCGGGCCGGATCAGCGGACCTGGGCCTGGTATCACTACGCCGCGCTATGGATCGGGATGGTCGTCGCGGTGCCGGCATGGATGCTCGCGGCGGGGCTGATCGAACAGGGCATGTCGGCGGGCCAGGCGGCGTTTACCGTCCTGCTCGGCAACGCCATCGTACTGATCCCGATGCTGCTGGTTGGCCATGCCGGGGCGAAGCATGGCATCCCCTATGCCGTGCTCGCCCGCGCATCTTTCGGCACCACCGGCGCGCGGATTCCGGCGGTCGCCCGCGCATTGGTCGCGTGCGGCTGGTACGGCATCCAGACATGGATCGGCGGCGAAGCGCTGCTGACGCTGCTCAGCATCGCGGTCGGCGCCGATCTGCGCGGGAGCCCCCTGCCCGTGCTCGATATCGGCGCGGGGCAATTGGCCGCGTTCCTCGTCTTCTGGGCGATCCAGCTCTTCTTCGTGCGCAAGGGGCTGATGACCATCCGCCGGCTGGAGACCTGGACCGCGCCGTTCAAGATTCTCGTCTGCGCGGCGTTGGTGTGGTGGGCGGTCGATGCCGCGGGCGGGCTCGGCCCGATTTTCGCGGCACCTTCGGCCTTCGTGGCGGGCGGGGCGAAGGAGGGGCAGTTCTGGCTGGTCTTCTGGCCCGCGCTCACCGCGATGATCGGCTATTGGGCAACGCTCGCGCTCAACATCCCCGATTTCACCCGCTTCGCGCGCACCCAGCGCGACCAGATCGTCGGGCAGTCGATCGGACTGCCGCCGATGATGGGCCTGATCGCGCTCGCCAGCGTCATCACCACCAGCGCCACCGTCGTCATCTATGGCGAGGCGATCTGGGATCCTGTGGCGCTATCCGGACGCTTTGCGGGGCCACTGGTGCTGCTCGGGCTCGTCGTGATCAGCCTCGACACCGTTTCGTGCAACATCGCCGCGAACCTCGTCTCCTCGGCCTATGACTTCTCGTCGCTCCGGCCGGGCAAGATCAGCTACAAGACCGGGGGCATGATCACCGCGATCATCGCGATCCTGATCATGCCGTGGAAGCTTCTCGCCTCCACGGGCGGCTATATCTTCGTCTGGCTGGCGGGCTATTCGGCGCTGCTCGGGCCGATCGCGGGGATCCTCATCGCCGATTACTGGCTGCTGCGCCGCACCGAGCTGGACACCGATGATCTCTACCGCGCCGATGGCCGCTACCGCGCGTGGAACCCGGTTGCGCTGATCGCCTTCGCGGCGGGGGTACTCCCCAATCTGCCCGGCTTCCTCGCCACTGCCGCGCCGGGCACATTCAGCGCCGGGCCGCTATGGATGGGCATCTATACCTGGGCCTGGTTCGTGGGGCTTGGCATCGCGCTGGTCGTCTATATGTTGCTCATGCGGGCCACGGCATCCCATCAGGGAGGATGACATGCGCCCGCTCAAGTTCATGGCCATTGGCTTGGCGTCGATATTCGTGCCCGCTGCGGCGACCGCACAGACCAAGCTCAACCCGGGCCCGGGAAACTGGAGCCCGCCGGGCATAGCCGCAATCTTCCCGGAGACGATCGGTGACTATCAGCGAGCCGGGGTCACCGAAATCGGTCCCCGCTGGCATTCCGTCACCTATGTGCTTCGGCGGGAGGGAAAGCGGGCGAACACGGTCTCCGTATTCCTGCGCTATGCCGACGCGCTGAACTGCAAGGAGGAATTCGACAGCTCCCGGTCCGTTCTCGCCACTTCTGACCCCTCGGTCACGCTGCGCAAATTGGGCGCGGCCGCTTCGCCTGGTGGCAAAGAGGGCGCGGCGTCGCATGCAAGCTATTCGCTCACGACCAAATACGGGACCGAAACCGCCGTCCCGGTGACGTCGGACGTTTATGTCTATTGCAAGCCGGGATCCCGATGGATCATCAAGGTTCGGTCTGCCTGGCCCGCATCGCAGGACCTGAGCCGTGACACGGCGATGCTCCTACGCGCGATCACCTGGCCAAAGGAGGTCGCCGACTAAGCCGGTCGCAACCGCATCAGCCAGGCAAGGAAGAAGGCGAACGCCGCCTGCCAGGGCAGATGCACGCAGAGGAACCAGAAGACGAAGCGCGAGGGTTTGAACGGCATCGCCAGCGCATCGCTCATCACCAGGCCCTGCGCCATGCCCAGCGCCCCGAGCAACGTGAGCGACGCGATCCCGAACAGTGCGATTGTTCGGGTCGCGGGTGTGAAGGGCGCGAGACGCGTCCAGATCAGCAGCGCAAAGGCGAGCACGCTTCCAGCGAACCCGCCCAGCGCGCCGGTCGCAAGATAATGGAGATAGTTGCCGGGATCGAGCTCGAGCGGGAAATGCGTGGCGCCATAGGCCCAGGCGAGATCGTTGGCGGCGATATGCGCAACGGGCAGCAGCACGTTGAAGTAGATCACCCGCCGGATCCACCCGCGCTGCCGGGCACTGACCAGCAGATAGGGCAGCCCGAACAGCGGCGTGAGATACAGGCTGGGGCCTACGACCGGCGCCAGCGCATCCTTGGGATCAGGATAAAGCAGCAAGGCCAACGCCAGGGCGATCGCATAGATGACCGCGCCGACCAGCAGCCAGACAAACGCATGCCAGAAGCGCACATTGCGCCTGCGCGCATGCGCTTCGCCAAGAGGATCGAGAGCGGTCAACGGCTCAGGCCGTCACTCCGGCGGAAGCCGGAGTCTCGTGCCGCGCGGCTAGATTGCTGGCCAGAGATCCCGGCTTTCGCCGGGATGGCGGCTGGGGCCTCAGCCCGCCTTTTCCTTCTTGGCGTAAACGCGAACGGGCTCCTTGCGCCCCTCGACCACATCCTTGTCGACCACGACTTCATCAACGCCGTCCATGCTGGGCAGATCGAACATGGTGTCGAGCAGGATGCCTTCGAGGATGGAGCGCAGGCCGCGCGCGCCGGTCTTGCGTTCGATCGCACGCTTGGAGATCGCGACCAGAGCATCGTCGTTGAAGCTGAGCTTCACACCCTCCATGTCGAACAGCTTCTGATACTGCTTCACCAGCGCGTTCTTCGGCTCGGTAAGTATCTTGATCAGCGCCTCGACGTCCAGATCCTCCAGCGTCGCGATGACGGGAAGACGTCCGACGAATTCGGGGATCAGGCCGAACTTGAGCAGATCCTCCGGCTCGGTCTGGCGGAGCAGCTCGCCGGTGCGGCGCTCGTCCGGCCCGGCGACATGCGCACCAAAGCCGATCGACTTGCCCTGCAAACGATCGCCGATGATCTTTTCGAGGCCCGAGAAGGCACCACCGCAGATGAACAGGATGTTCGTGGTATCCACCTGCAGGAATTCCTGCTGCGGATGCTTGCGGCCACCCTGCGGCGGAACGGACGCAGTCGTCCCTTCCATCAGCTTGAGCAAAGCCTGCTGCACGCCTTCGCCCGATACGTCGCG
Source organism: Sphingomonas soli NBRC 100801 (assembly GCF_001591025.1). Lineage (GTDB taxonomy): Bacteria > Pseudomonadota > Alphaproteobacteria > Sphingomonadales > Sphingomonadaceae > Sphingomonas > Sphingomonas soli. Next base: position 278,826 of record NZ_BCTZ01000001.1, on the reverse strand, counting down.
CGTGATCGAGGGATTCTCGGCCTTGCGGCTGATCTTGTCGATCTCGTCGATATAGACGATCCCGCGCTGCGCCCGCTCGACATTATAGTCGCTGGCCTGGAGCAGCTTGAGGATGATGTTCTCCACGTCCTCGCCGACATAGCCGGCTTCGGTGAGCGTGGTGGCATCCGCCATCGTGAACGGCACGTCCAGGATGCGCGCCAGCGTCTGCGCGAGCAGCGTCTTGCCGCAGCCGGTGGGGCCGACGAGCAGGATGTTCGACTTGGCGAGTTCGACGTCCGCACCCTTCGCGCCATGGTTCAGGCGCTTGTAATGGTTGTGGACCGCCACCGAAAGCACGCGCTTCGCCTGCTTCTGGCCGATGACATAATCGTCCAGCACGTCGCAGATTTCCTGCGGCGTGGGGACGCCACCGTCCTTTTTCGAGACAAGCGCGGACTTGGTTTCCTCGCGGATGATGTCGTTGCAGAGCTCGACGCACTCATCGCAGATGAACACGGTCGGGCCCGCGATGAGCTTGCGCACCTCGTGCTGCGATTTGCCGCAGAACGAGCAATATAGCGTGCTCTTCGAGTCACCGCCGCTTAGCTTCGTCATTCAATCCATCCTTCGCGCACGTAGCGCGCTACGCTGCCCACAATCTACACGCGGGCAAATCTCGGGCAATCCGAAAACGGCTATAGCCCGTCTTGCTTAAGAAGCTGCTGACGCGCCGTCTTCGGCAACGCCCGGCCGCTTGTCATACACTTCGTCGACCAGACCGAACGCCTTGGCCTCGTCTGCCTCCAGGAACGTGTCGCGATCCATGGCGGCTTCGATGCGCTCCAGCGGCTGGCCGGTATACTTTACGTACAGCGCGTTCATCCGATCCTTGATGCGCTGGATTTCCTTTGCCTGGATCTGGATGTCAGAAGCCATGCCCTGCGCCCCGCCCGAAGGCTGGTGGATCATGATGCGCGAATTGGTCAGCGCCACGCGCATGCCGGGTTCGCCGGCCGCGAGCAGGAAGCTGCCCATCGACGCCGCCTGGCCGATGCACACCGTGCCCACCTTGGGGCGGATATATTGCATCGTGTCGTGGATCGCCATGCCGGCGGTCACGACGCCGCCCGGCGAGTTGATGTACATCCAGATATCCTTCTTCGGATTCTCGGATTCGAGGAAGAGCAGCTGGGCGGTGATCAGCGAGGCCATGCCGTCCTCGACGCCGCCGGTGACGAAGATGATCCGCTCGCGCAGCAGCCGCGAGAAGATGTCGAAGCTGCGCTCGCCACGGCTCGACTGCTCGATGACGATGGGAACCAGCCCGCCGGTGACGGGATCGATGGTCATCTGACCTGCAAGCGGATGCATAAGGAGAAAATCTCTTCGGTTATGGTTTTGCCCGGCAACTACATCGGCGCTTGGTTAGCGCCGCGCAAGGGGTGAACGCGGTGAAAGCGCAGCCTTAACAGCCAAGTCTTGCCGATCCGTGCACCAGCGCGCACATTGTTTCGGATCAGCAAGGAATTCGATTTCGGCATGAGCAAGGTACTCGTCACCGGCGGTTCGGGCTTCGTTGGAAGCCATGTAATCCTGCAATTGCTGGCGGCGGGGCATTTGGTGCGCACCACCGTGCGCAGCCTCGATCGCGAGGCGGAGGTGCGCGCGACGCTGGAGCGCGCCGGGGGCGACACCTATCGGCTCGGCTTTGCCGCCGCCGATCTGGAGCGGGATTCGGGCTGGGCCGAAGCAGCGGCGGATTGCGACTTTGTCCACCACGTCGCCTCCCCCTTCCCGATCCGTCAGCCCAAGGACGAGCAGGAACTCATCCGCCCGGCCGTGGAGGGCACATTGCGTGTCCTGCGTGCCGCGCGCGCCGCCGGGGTGAAACGCGTCGTGCTCACCTCATCCTTCGCCGCGATCGGCTATGGCCATGGCGAGCGATCGGCAGCCTTCACCGAAGCGGACTGGACCGATGTGAACGGGCCCGCGGTGCAGCCCTATATGAAATCCAAGACGCTTGCCGAGCGCGCCGCCTGGGATTTCATCGCATCGGAAGGCGGCGGCATGGAACTGTCGGTGGTCAACCCTGTCGGCATCTTCGGACCCGCTTTGGGCAGGGATCTTTCCACCTCGATCGAGGTGGTTCGCCGGATGATGGCGGGCGAGCTGCCGGGCACCCCCGATCTGTGGTTCAGCGTGGTGGACGTCCGCGACGTGGCGAGCCTGCAGGTGCTGGCGATGACCGATCCCGCCGCTGCTGGCGAGCGCTTCCTGGCCGTAGCGGGAGAACCGATGTCGCTGCACCAGATGGCACTCGTGCTGCACGATCATTTCGGGGCGAAGGTTCCGCGCCAGCTCCCGAATTGGCTGGTTCGCCTGCTCGGATTGGTCAATCCCTTGGCGCGCGAGGCCGTGCCCCGGCTGGGGATTCGCGGGCGGGCGAGCAATGCCAAGGCGCTGGCGCTGGGCTGGACACCGCGGAGCAACGAGGAAGCAATCGCCGCGACCGCGCGGAGCCTCAAGGATCTGAAGCTGGTATAACGGCTTTTACTTCAGCGGCCCCGGCACGCCCAGATAGGCCAGCCGCCGCACTTCGCGGCGTCCACGCACCACCGTGTCCAGGATCAGCCCGGTGAATATGTTGAGGAACGCCAGGATCATCAGCCCGGTCGAAAGGATCGCGGTGGGGAGGCGCGGCACGGTGTGCGTTTCCAGGAAGGTGAGGATCAGCGGCACGCTCAGCCCGATCGAGAGCAGACCGAACAACGCCGCGATCAGCCCGAAGAACAGCATCGGCCGCTCGACGCGGTAGAGCGTCAGGATGGTGCGCGCGATGCGAAACCCGTCCGAATAGGTGCTGAGCTTGGAAACCGAACCCTCCGGCCGCGCGAAATAGCGAGTCTCGGCCTCGCCCACCGGCATCTTGAGCTCCAGCGCGTGCACGCTGATCTCGGTCTCGATCTCGAAGCCGGAGGAAAGCACCGGGAAGCTCTTCACGAAACGCCGCGAAAAGACGCGGTAGCCGGAGAAGATATCGGTGAAGCTGCGCCCGAACAGGCGGGCAAGTATCCCGGTCATCATCCGGTTGCCCAGCACATGCCCGCGCCGATAGGCCTCCGCCGCTTCGTGCACGCGGGTACCGACGATCATGTCCAGGCCCTCTTCGGCCACGCGCGCGACCATCGCGGCGGCGGATTCGGGATCATAGGTCGCGTCGCCATCCGCCATCACATAGATGTCGGCATCCACATCGGCGAACATGCGCCGGACGACATTGCCCTTGCCCTGCATCCGCTCGGTGCGGACCACGGCGCCGGCAGCGCGCGCCACCTCGATCGTGCGGTCGCGGCTGTTATTGTCGTAAACATAGATCGTGGCATCGGGCAGAGCCGCGCGGAAGCCGGCGACCGTCTGCGCGATCGCCGCTTCCTCGTTATAGCAGGGCAGCAGGACTGCGATGCGCGGTTCGGCGGTGGCCATTCATACCCCCAACGTCATCCCGGCCCTGAGCCGGGATCCCGCTTCTTCTTCGGCTACCCGCTCCCAAAAAGGAAGCGGGATCCCGGCTCAGGGCCGGGATGACGAAGAAGTAGTTACTCCGCCGCCTTCTTCTTCGCCGGAGCCTTTTTGGCGGGCTTCTCGTCAGCGGCCTTCTCCGCCTTCGCGGCAGGTGCCTTCTTGGTGGCCGCCTTCTTCACCGGCTCGGCCTGCACCAGCTCGTCGCCGGGCGCTGCGGGCTCGATATCGGCGGCCTCGACCTTCTTGGCCTTGGCGGGCTTCTCGGCCTTCTCTGCCTTTTCAGCCTTGGGCTTCGCAGCCTTCTTGCCCTTGGGCTTGTGGTTGTCGTGGTCGTGATGGTGCGTGCCGGTGTCGAAGCCTTCTTCGCTCTCGATCGCGGCTTCCAGCTCTTCCTTGGTCACTTCGCGGTCGGTGATCTCCGCCTTGTCGAACAGGAAGTCGACGACCTTGTCCTCGAACAGCGGCGCACGCAGCTGCGCGGCGGCCATCGGTTCCTGGCGCACATACTGGATGAACCGGTCACGCTCCTGCGGGCTGTACTGCTGCGCGGCCTGCGCAATCAGCTGGTTCATCTCGTTCGCGCTGACTTCCACGCCATTGGCGTTGCCGATTTCGGAAAGCAGCAGGCCCAGGCGCACGCGGCGCTCGGCGATCGCACGATATTCGTCGCGCTCGGCTTCCAGCTCGGCCTTGGCGGCCTCGACATCGGCTTCATGCTCGGCTTCGTGCTGGAGCTGATGCCAGATCTGCTGGAACTCGGCATCCACCATCGAGGGCGGAACCGGGAAATCATGGCCGGCGGCGAGCTGATCGAGCAGCTTGCGCTTCATGTGGGTGCGGGTCAGGCCGTTGAGCTGCTGCTCGATCTGGCCCTTGAGGAGCCCGGTCAGCTGCTCAAGGCTCTGCAAGCCGAGCTGCTTGGCGAAATCATCGTCGATCTTCGATTCGCCCGCGGTCTGCACCTTGGTGATCTTGAGGTCGAAGGTGGCGGGCTTGCCGGCCAGATCCTTCGAGCCGTAATCCTCGGGGAAGGTCACGTTGATCGTCAGCTCGTCGCCGGCCTTCACGCCGACCAGCTGGTCCTCGAAGCCCGGGATCAGCCGGCCCGAGCCGATCTCGACGGCCATGTCGGTGCCGGTGCCGCCTTCGAATGCGACGCCGTCAGCGGTCTTGCCGACAAAGTCCATCGTCACGTTGTCGCCGGTCGCGGCCTTGTGCTTCGCGGGGGCGTCGTTCCACGACTTCTGGCCCGATGCGATCTGTTCGAGCTGCGCCTGCACGGCTGCGTCGTCGGCCTGAACGGTCAGGCGCTCGAGCTTGATGCCTTCGATCGACGGCGTCGGAACGTCGGGGAGCACTTCCAGCTCGACCTTGATCTCGGCATCGCCGCCAGGGGCATATTCGCCCTCAAGGCTCACCGAAGGCTGCATCGCGGGACGCAGCTTGTGATCGGCGATCAGCTTCTGCACGCCTTCCTGGATCGAATTGTTGAGCGCGTCCTGCGCCAGCGCCTCGCCATGCATCTTGCGGATCAGGTTCGCGGGCACCTTGCCGGGGCGGAAGCCGGGCATGCGGATCGTCGGAGCGACGCGCTTCACTTCGGCATCGACCTTCGAATCGATGTCCTTGGCGGTGATCTTGAGCGTGTAGGCGCGCTTGAGGCCCTCGTTCAACGTCTCGACAGTCTGCATTTCACGGCTTTCAAATTGAATTGGATAGGCGGCGTCCGGACGCTGCTGGAACGGCGGTGCTGGTGCGGGCGAAGGGACTCGAACCCCCACACCTTTCGATACCAGAACCTAAATCTGGCGCGTCTACCAGTTCCGCCACGCCCGCAGGGGCACCGCCGGTCGGGCGGCTCTATAGCAATCAGGCGAGCGGGGGCAAGGGCACAAGGCAACTTGGCGGCGATAGCGGCGTTGAGCGAGGCAAGAGGAGAGCCCTTATGCCCGTCGAACCGCCCATCCGGCCGACCACTCCGCCGGACGAAACGCCCGCCGCGCCGCAACCCGGCCAGCCCGAGGCGCCGCCGCCCGAAGTTGTGCCCCCTGCCCCGGACATCGACGTGCCCGCGCCCAATCCCGGCGGCGATCCGCCCTCCACGCCGATGCAGCCAACGGCGCAGGCAGGGTGAGGATGGCACCGCAGCGGCCGGAGGCCCGGTGATCGGCAAATATCTCATGAAGCTCCGCGCGCGCGACCCGATCAGCGCGGAGGAAGAAGCGGCGATTCGCGAATCGATCGCCGATACCGTGCGCTATCCGGCCGACCACTGCTTCATCCGCGCGGGCCAGAGACTCAATCATTCGACGCTGCTGCTCGATGGCTTGATGTGCCGGTACAAGGATATGAGCGACGGCCAGCGCCAGATCACCGAGATCCACGTGCCCGGCGATTTCGCCGATCTGCACAGCTTCACGCTCAAGCATCTCGATCACAACATCATGACGCTCACGCCGTGCACCATCGCCCGCGCGCCGCACGAGCGGATCCGCAAGCTGTGCGAGGATTTCCCGCGCGTCGCCCGCATCCTGTGGTTCTCCACCAATCTCGACGCGTGCATCCACCGCGAATGGGAGGTCTCGCTCGGCCGTCGCAACGCGCTGGAACGCACGGCGCATCTGCTGTGCGAGCTGCATGTGCGGCTGGGGCTGGTCGGGCTCGCCGATGATACGGGCTATGCGCTGGCGCTCACCCAGGCCGAGCTCGCCGAATGCCTCGGCCTCACCTCCGTCCACGTCAATCGCGTACTGCGCGAGTTGCGCGAAGCCGGGCTCGTCGAGTTTCGCAACGGCCGCGTCGTGCTGCTCAACCTCGCCGGGCTCCGGCGCGTGGCGGAGTTCGACCCGGCGTTCCTCTATCTCGGCATGCGCGAGGCCTGAGCCTCAGCCGGCCACCCGCCGTACCGTCAGCACCTTGACCGGCTTGGCCGGCACCTGCCCCAGGAACGTGCCCCCGCGCAGCGTCGCGGTGGGCGATATCGGGGCGTCCATGATGTTCACCACCACGTCCATCCCCTCGACCACCCGGGCAAAGGCGGCATAGCCCAGATTATCCTCCGGGCTGCCCGATCCCGCATCGAACGAAGGCTGATCGCCCACGCTGATCGTAAACTCGCCCTGCGCGCTGCCCGGCTTCAGGCGAGGCATCGAAAGCGTGCCGTCCAGATGCTTGATCCCGGTCTGCTCGGTCGATTCGTGCTTGATCGGCGGGAAGACGCGCTTGACGTCGTTCTGCAGCCCCAGCTGCACGAAGCCGAAACGGTCCTGCACCTTCACGACGCGATAGAAGCTGATCCCGTCGAGCCGCTTGGCATCGACATAGCGCAGGAAATTGGCCGCTGTGACCGGCGCCTTGTCGGCATAGACCTCGACCACGAAGCGCCCCGCCTCCGTCTCGAAAGCGACGCGGGGATTGGCCGGAGCCGTCTGCGCGGCGGCGGGCAGCGCGAACAGGCAAATCCAGAAAGCAAAAAACGCGCGCATCCACACCTCCGTCATTCCCGCGAAAGCGGGAACCCAGGGTTACCCGCGGGACCGGTTACGGCTCTGGGTCCCCGCTTTATCGGGGATGACGATAAGGGGTCGTGCGAGCCTAGCCCAGCGCCTTCTTCAGCAGCTCGTTGACCACGGCAGGGTTGGCCTTGCCCTGCATCGCCTTCATCGTCTGGCCGACGAAGAAGCCGAACAAGGCTTCCTTGCCGCCGCGATACTGTTCGAGCTGGTTCGGGTTCTTGGCCAGGATCTCGGCGATCACGGCTTCGATCGCGCCGGTGTCGCTGGTCTGCTTCAGGCCGCGTTCCTCAACGATCTTGGGCGCGCTTTCGCCGGTCTCCAGCATGATCTCGAACACCTGCTTGGCGAGCGGGCCCGAAAGCGTGCCGTCGGCCGCGAGCGCGAGCAGTTCGGCGCCCTGCACCGGGCTGACCGGCGAGCTGTCGAGATCCTTGCCCAGCTTGTTGAGCGCGCCGAACAGGTCGGAGATCAGCCAGTTGGCCGCAGGCCGCGCCAGCTCGCTCTCGCTCTTGCCCGCCACGCGTACGCTCTCGGCGAGCAGCGCTTCAAACCAGCGCGCAGTATCCGCATCGGCGGTCAGCACGGCGGCGTTATAGGCGCTGAGGCCCAGCGCGCTTTCGTAGCGGCGGCGCTTGGCGTCGGGCAGCTCGGGCAGGCTCTCACGGCACGCTTCCAGAAACGCATCGTCCAGCTCGAGCGGCAGCAGATCGGGATCGGGGAAGTAGCGATAATCGTGCGCATCTTCCTTCGAACGCATCGAGCGCGTTTCGCCGCGATCGGGATCGAACAGCCGGGTTTCCTGCACGACCTTGCCGCCGCTCTCGATCAGCGCAACCTGACGCTTCGCCTCGATCTCGACCACCTGCTGGACGAAGCGGACCGAGTTGACGTTCTTGGTTTCGGTACGGGTGCCGAATTCCTCGCCGGGACGACGGACGCTGACGTTGACGTCGGCGCGCATCGATCCCTGATCCATATTGCCGTCGCACGATCCGACATAGCGGACGATCGAGCGCAGCTTGGCCAGATAGGCGCCAGCTTCCTGCGGCGAGCGCATATCCGGCTTCGAGACGATCTCCATCAGCGCCACGCCGGCGCGATTGAGATCGACATAGGAGCGCGTCGGATGCTGATCGTGCATCAGCTTGCCGGCATCCTGCTCCACATGGATGCGCTCGATCCCGATGGTCTTCACCTCGGCATCGGGGTTCTTCTCGTCCAGGCTGATCTCAAGCGAGCCCTCGCCCACCAGCGGGTGGAAGAGCTGGCTGATCTGATAGCCCTGCGGCAGATCGGCATAGAAATAATTCTTGCGATCGAAGCGCGACCATTTGTTGATCACCGCGCCCAGCGCCATGCCGGTGCGCACCGCCTGGCGGATACACTCCTGATTGGGCACGGGCAGCATGCCGGGCATGGCCGCGTCGATCAGGCTGACCTGGCTGTTCGGCTCCGCGCCGAACGCAGTGGACGCGCCCGAAAAGAGCTTGGCGTTGGACGTGACCTGAGCGTGGACCTCAAGGCCGACAACGACCTCCCATTCGCCGGTTTCGCCGTGGATGCGGTAGGTGGATTCGCTCATATCAATGCTTCTGCTGTGTCATGCGGTCGACATAGGCGATGCCCATCGCCGATGCGATGAACGCCATGTGGATGATCGTCTGCCAAAGGACGGCCTGCTCGGTGATGCGGCCATTGGGCTGGCCCATGGCGCCTGCTTCGATGAAGGTGCGCAGCAGGTGGATCGAGGAGATGCCGATGATCGCCATCGCCAGCTTCACCTTGAGCACGCCCGCGTTCACATGGCTGAGCCATTCGGGCTGGTCGGGATGGCCCTTGAGGCCCAGCCGCGAGACGAACGTCTCGTAGCCGCCGACGATCACCATCACGAGCAGGTTGGAGATCATCACCACGTCGATCAGGCCGAGCACGACCAGCATGATCTGCTGCTCGCTAAACTCCCAGGCATGGAAGATCAGGTGCCAAAGCTCCTTGATGAACAGATAGACGTACACGCACTGCGCGACGATCAGGCCGACATAGAGCGGGAGCTGGAGCCAGCGCGAGCTGAAGATCAGCAGCGGCAGCGGGCGCAGCTTTACTGGGGTCTCGAGGGGATCCGAGGAGACTGCGCTCACCACCATGCCTCCGGACGCGCGACGAAGCCCGCGCGCTGCTCGATCGCCAGCCCCGCGTTGAGCACGCCCTGCTCATCGAGCGGCTTGCCGATGATCTGGAGACCCAGCGGCAGACCCGCGCCGTCGAGACCGCCGGGCACCGACATTGCCGGAAGCCCCGCAAGGCTCGACGGCACGGTGAACACGTCGTTGAGATACATCGCCAGCGGATCGGCAGACTTCTCGCCCAGCGCGAACGCCGCAGACGGCGCCGTCGGCGTCAGCAGCAGGTCGCACTGGCTGAACGCGATCTCGAAATCGCGCGCGATCAGCGTGCGGACCTTCGATGCTTGTGTGAAATAAGCGTCGTAGAATCCCGCCGAGAGAACATAGGTGCCGATCAGGATGCGGCGCTTCACCTCGTCGCCAAAGCCGGCGGCGCGGGTTGCGGCATACATGTCCTGCAAGTTTGCGCCCTCGGGCAGGTCGCGCAGCCCGTAGCGCACGCCATCATAGCGAGCGAGGTTCGACGAAGCCTCTGCCGGTGCGATGATGTAATAGGCCGGCAGCGCATATTTGGTGTGCGGCAGGCTGACCTCGACGATCTCTGCGCCCGCGTCCTTCAGCCATTCGACGCCCGCATCCCACAGGTTCAGGATCTCGGCGGGCGTGCCGTCGAGCCTGTAATCCTTGGGGATGCCGATCTTCTTGCCGCGCAGATCGGCGGAAAGGCCGTCCTCCCACTTGGGCACGGGCAAGTTCAGCGAGGTCGAATCCTTGGGATCAAAGCCCGCCATATTCTCCAGCAGGATCGCGCAGTCCTTCACGTCGCGCGCCATCGGGCCTGCCTGATCGAGCGACGAGGCGAAGGCGATCGTGCCCCAGCGCGAGCAGCGGCCATAGGTCGGCTTGATGCCGCTGATGCCGGTGAACGCTGCGGGCTGACGGATCGAGCCGCCGGTGTCGGTGCCGGTGGCACCCGGGCACAGGCCGGCCGAAACCGCCGCCGAGCTGCCGCCCGAAGAGCCGCCGGGTGCCAGCGGCGCATTGTCGCCGCCGCCGCGCCGCCAGGGCGAGATCACGTTGCCGAAATAGCTGGTCTCGTTGGACGAGCCCATGGCGAACTGGTCCATGTTGAGCTTGCCCAGCATGCCCGCGCCCGCGTCCCACAGATTCTGCGAGACGGTCGATTCATAGACCGGCTTGAAGCCTTCCAGGATGTGGCTGGCCGCCGTGGTCTCCACGCCCTTGGTGCAGAACAGATCCTTCATGCCGATCGGCACGCCGGCCAGCGGCTTGAGCGTCTCGCCCTTCGCCACGGCCTCATCGGCTGCGCGCGCGGCGGCGATGGCATGATCGGGGGTTTCGACCAGGAATGCGTTGAGCGCCTTGGCCTTGCTCACCTTGACGATAAACTGATCGGCCACTTCGCGCGCCGAGAACTTGCCCGCGCGGATGCCGTCGCGAAGGCCCGCGACGCCGAGTTCGGTAAGATCCGACATTATTCGACCACCTTGGGAACGGTGAAAAACCCATGCTCGCCCTGCGGCGCATTCGCCAGCACGGCATCGCGCTGGCCGCCCTCGGTCACCACATCGTCGCGCAGACGCTGGGTGTTGGGGATCACGGCGGTCATCGGCTGCACGGACGAGGTATCGACCTCACCCAGCTGCTCGATCCAGCCAAGGATATTGTTGAGCTCTGGGGCAAGGCGCTCGGCATCGCTATCGCTGATCGCGATGCGCGCAAGGCTCGCCACCTTCTTCACAGTTGCGGTATCTACAGACATGCAGGCGCGCCTATCAGACGCGCTTGCCGCAGCGCAACCTATTCGAAGACCTCGCCCACCGGCTTTCCGCCCACGAACACTTGCCGCCGCTTGATCTCGCGCACCTCGACCTCGCCCGCGCCATAGGCCTTGTGTTGCGCCTCGGCCTCTGCCCTGACGTCTTCCGGCTTTAAAGCCAGCGGTGCGGGAGGCGAAGTCGCGGCCCATTTCCCGTCCGCCAGCCGATAGGTATCGACGTTGCTGCACAGCCAGTCACGCTTCGCCGCGAAGCAGTTGTTCCTGAAGATGGCGATGGTGGCGGGATCCGCGACCAGCACGGTGCAGCCCTCATCCTGATCGCACTGCTCTTTCTTCAACGCTTCGATCGCACCATCGGGCAGCGCCGTGCCGGTGGGCAGAACCCGTAACTTGCGCAGCACAGCCTCTGGCGATGCCACCTCCTGGGCCACGTCCCACCGATTTTCCGCCTTGCCCGCCTCCACCGCCAGCGCGCGAATTTTGGGATTGGCCGAAGTCTTTAACCTGTCGAGCGCCTCCCGCCCCGGCTCGCCAAATTCGAACGCCAGCGCGCGCCAGTCGAACTGCTCCGGCGTCAGCTTGCCCGACTCCAGCCGCGCGACCTGATCCCGCGTGGCAATCGCATTGAAGCTCACCAGCGGCGTTGCGAGCAGCAGCGCCACCGCGCAGGTGCCGAACGCCAGATTGAGGTTCGCGGGGCGCACCTTCGCCGCCCATTCCATCCGCCCCAGCAGCAGCGAGACCAGATAGGCCAGCCCATAGGCACAGGCGAGGATCACGAAGGTCAGCACCCACAGCCGCTCGGGCGTGAAGCCATATTGGCCGATCCGCAGCCCGATCGCGATTGCCGCGATCACGCCCAGAGGCAGCATCACCAGCCCCAGCCCCATCGCGCCATAGCGCAGCGCGGGCGAGCGGCGTTCCTCCTCCGCCGAATTGCCGATCACCGAATTGGCTAGGATCAGCGATCCGATGATGCAGGCCAGCAGGATGCCCGTGGCGCTCCCTGCCTCCCATAGCGGTGCCAGCCCCGTGAAGGGCAGTGCCAGCACGAACACGATCAGCCCCACCGCCAGCACCGGCGCCAGTACCGAAAGCACGGTCAGCACCACGCGCTGCAGCGTGCGCACCACCACGTCATGCTCGCGCAGCAGCCCCAGCCCGCCGCCGAACGCCGCGCCGATCAGCACCCGCCAGAACCAGTCTTCGCGCATCAGGTCCCTGAGGAAGTCGAGCTTGATGAGATGGAACAGCTCCGAAAGCAGCAATGTCAGCAGCGCGGTGATGCCCACGAACGCCCAGCTCGCGCCCCACAGCACGATGTTGGTCCAGGCGTGATCGTGCACCGAAGCATAGGGAAAGCTCGGCCGCCCCCGGTCCTGCGCCGCCTGAAACAGCGGCGCGGCGATCGCGATCGCCAGAAACAGCGCCACCCCGCGCCAGCCATCGCCGCCGCTCCACTGGTCGGGCGTGCCGTTCCACCACACCACGCCCGCGGCAACCGCGCCCGCCACCACGCTGAAAATCAGCGCCGCCGGCCAATAACGCCGCTCGATGGTGAAGCCGATCAGCCCGGCGGTGACGGTGATGAAGGCCAGCTCGGCCAGCAGCGCAGCGCTGAACTTGTCTTCGGAAAGATCCCCGATCAGCAGGTGGACCGCCAGCCCCGTCGCGAGCCCCAGCCCCGCCAGCAGCAGCGGGCGCAGCGGCCATGGGGGTGAGAAATCAGCGGCCTCGCTTTCGATCTCGTGCGACTCGCTCATCCCGGATCTCCCCTCGCCCGCAGCATCCGCCCGCTTTGCCATGTCCGTCAACTCGCAGTTGCATCCGGCGCATCCATGGCTCAGGGAACCGCGATTGCCGGGGCCCGCTTTGGCCCCCATCTGCACTATGGAGTGGTCGCTTGGCCCGTAAGTTCCTCTATGCGATCGTCGTCCTGCTCGTGCTCGTGACCGCCGCCGCCTTCGCCTATCGCTTCTGGGGAGCCCAGCTCCTGCGCCAGGCGATGGTGCCCAGCGCCGATATCGTCGCGCTGGCGCCTCCCGGCAGCTATGAGCGCGTCGATATGTGGCTTGCCCGGCCGGACAAGCCCGGCAATCCGGCGCTCTGGGCGCCCCAGGGCTTCAAGCCCGCCGATGATGCGAAGGCCGCAGTCTTCTTCGTCCACCCGACCAGCTTCCTCGATCGCAGCGCCTGGAACGCGCCGCTCGACAATGCCGATGCCAATAACCGCGCCGAGCTGTTCCTGCGCGGACAGGCGAGCGCGTTCAATTCGGTCGGCGCGATATGGGCGCCGCGCTATCGCCAGGCCACCTTCGGCGCGTTCCTCACTTCCAAGACACAGGCACATCAGGCGCTCGACTTCGCCTATCGCGACGTCGCCGCCGCGTTCGATGAATTCCTGAAACAGGCCGGCGACCGTCCGATCGTCCTTGCCGGGCACAGCCAGGGCGCGCTCCATCTCACCCGCCTGCTCACCGATCGCGTCGCGGGCACCCCGCTCGCGAAGCGCATCGTCGCGGCCTATGTCGTCGGCTGGCCGGTCTCGATCACCGCCGATCTGCCCAAATTGGGCCTGCCCGCCTGCGCCGCGCCCGATCAGGCCGGCTGCATCCTTTCGTGGCAAAGCTTCGGCGAGCCCGCCGATCCCGCGCTGCTCCTCGATACCTTCGATGCGAGCAACGGTTTCACCGGCCTTCCCCGCGCCGGAACCCCGATGGTCTGCACCAATCCGCTCATCGGCAAGCCCGGCGCCGCCCCCGCCACGGCCAATCTCGGCGCGCTGATCCAGGACAAGGATCTGCGCGGCGCAACCGTCGCGCCCCGCGCCGTCCCCGCCCGGTGCGACGGCCGCGGCGTGCTGCTGATCGGCACCAACCCGCCCGATCTCGGCCCCTATGTCCTGCCGGGCAACAATTACCACGTGTTCGATTACAGCCTGTTCTGGGCCAATATCCGCGCCGATGCCGAACGGCGGCTGGCCGCGTTCAAATGAGCTGATCCCCGTCATCCCCGCGAAAGCGGGGACCCAGAGCCAAGCAGCGATTCGCCCGTAACCCTGGGTCCCCGCTTCCGCGGGGATGACGAAAGAGCGGAAGGCATCGCCAACCAATCAATCCTCCCCCTCCGGGGGAGGTGGCAGCCGCAGGCTGACGGAGGGGTAGTCTCCCCGCGCGACGATATCGCCTGTGGGCACTACCCCTCCACCAGCTTCGCTGGTCCCCCTCCCCCTCCGGGGGAGGATTTGTTAGGGACACCCCCATGATCACCCCCTTCGCCGCCGATTTCCGCGCCGCCCTCCCCGCCGGCGGCCGCCTGCTCGGCCTCGATGTCGGCACCAAGACGATCGGCACGGCTCTCTGCGATGCGGGCTGGAGCTTCGCCTCCCCCGCCACGCTTGTCCGCCGCACCAAGTTCAGCAAGGACAAGGCCGCGCTGCTCGAGATGATCGCGCAGCAGCAGGTGAAGGGCCTCGTCATCGGCCTGCCGCTCAACCTCGACGGCACCGATAGCCCGCGCACCCAGTCCACCCGCGCCTTCGCCCGCAACATGGACGATATCGGCCTGCCGATCCTCTTGTGGGACGAGCGCTGGTCCACCGTCGCGGTCGAGCGCACGATGATCGAACAGGACCTCAGCCGCGCCAAGCGCGCCGAGCGTATCGACAACATGGCCGCCGCGCACATCCTCCAGGCCGCGATCGACGCGCTGGTTGCCGCCGGCTAGCGGCCGCCATCAGACACGGCTTGGGTTGAGGCCATCCCTTGCAGACCTTAGGATCTTTGTCACCCCGGACTTGTTCCGGGGTCCACCAAGCCTCAGGCGTTTAGGCTGGAGCCTCTTCTCAACCGAGTGCCGCCATGTGGATCCCGGAACAAGTCCGGGATGACGGGTGCTCATTGCTGAGAGCGATCGTCTATAGGTTCGCGGCTCAGTCTTTTACCCCACCCCCGCTCCACCAACGCCTGCCATGCTGACGCATATGCACTGGCGCTGTCGGTCCGCCTCCCCAAAGCGACCGCTTGCCTCCAGCGCCCGCCGCGACTAACCCGCCCCTTTAATGCAAGCCTCCGATCACAGTCCCGCTGCCCAGCTTTCCGGCAGCGCAGCTTTCCCGCACCGGCACCTCACCGGTATCGCGGGCCTTCAGCCGCATGAGATCATGTTCCTGCTCGACGAAGCCGAGCAATGGGTCGAGGCCAATCGCAATCGCGCCAAGAGCGATCACCGGCTCGACGGCATCACCCAGATCAACGCCTTCTTCGAAAACTCCACCCGAACGCTGCTGTCGTTCGAGATCGCGGGCAAGCGGCTGGGTGCCGATGTGGTCAACATGCAGGTCAGCCAGTCGAGCGTGAAGAAGGGCGAGACGCTGATCGATACGGCCGTCACGCTCAACGCGATGCGCGCCGACGTCATCGTCATCCGCCATGGCAGTTCGGGCGCGGTGAACCTGATCGCGCAAAAGGTCGATTGCCCGGTTCTCAACGCGGGCGACGGCTGGCACGAGCACCCCACGCAAGCGCTGCTCGACGCACTCACCATCCGCCGCCGCCGTGGTTCGGTCGCGGGGCAACGCGTGGTGATCTGCGGCGATATCCTCCACAGCCGCGTCGCCCGGTCGAACATGCTGGCGCTCACCGCATTGGCCGCCGAGGTCCGCGTCGTCGCTCCCTCCACGCTGATGCCCGCCGGGATCGAGCGCATGTACGTCACCCCGTTCACCGATTTCGATGCCGCGCTCGAAGGGGCCGATGTCGTCATGATGCTCCGCGTCCAGAATGAGCGGATGGCGGGCGGCTTCATCCCCTCCACCCGCGAATTCCACATGCGCTATGGCCTGACCCCCGAGCGCCTTGCCCTTGCCA
The DNA here is from genome assembly GCF_001591025.1 of Sphingomonas soli NBRC 100801. GTDB lineage: Bacteria > Pseudomonadota > Alphaproteobacteria > Sphingomonadales > Sphingomonadaceae > Sphingomonas > Sphingomonas soli. The sequence goes on along the minus strand of NZ_BCTZ01000001.1, from coordinate 263,015 downwards.
AGCCAGATGCGCTGGTGATGCACCCCGGCCCGATGAACCGCGGCGTGGAGATAGACTCCTCGGTCGCCGATGATCCGCAACGCAGCGCGATCACCGAACAGGTCGAGATGGGCGTCGCGGTCCGCATGGCCTGTCTCGACGTACTGACCCGCCGCTCGCGCGGCGTGGAGGGCTGGGCATGATCGTCGCGCATCGCCCCAATCCGCATCGTCACCCCCGCACTCCCCCTCGTCATCCCCGCGAAAGCGGGGACCCAGGGTACCAGTCGGCTCGCTCGCGGCTCTGGAACCCCGCTTTCGCGGGGATGACGGCATTGGTCGGAGGGGCAGCCGCATGACCATTCTCGCCTTCACCAACGCCACGCTCGTCTGCCCCCTTGGCGGCGTCAGCACCGGCAACCTCATCGTCGAAAACGGCGCGATCGCTGCCAGCGGCAACATCGCGATCCCCGCCGACGCGCAGGTCATCGATCTCGCCGGCAAAACCCTCGCCCCCGCTTTGATCGATCTGGGCGTGTTCGCAGTCGATCCATCTGCCTGCCGCTTCGGCGGGATCGCGCGGGTCGGGCTTATGCCCGATCAATCGCCTGTGCTCGACGATCCCGGCATCGTCCGCCGCGCCGCGACCTCGGGCAAGCCCGATCTGTGGGTCCATCCCATCGCCGCCGCCACACGGGGCCTTGCGGGCGAGGATATCGGCGAAATGGCGATCAACGCCTCTGCCGGTGCGCGCGCCGTCGCCACTGGGCGTAGCTGGATCGCCAATGCGGGCGTGATGCGCCGGGTTCTGGCCTATGCGAAGGATTGCGGCCTCGCGGTGATCGCGCATGCCGAAGATGGCGGCCTCACCCAGGGTGCCGCCGCCACCGAAGGCGAGACCGCGACCCGCCTTGGCCTCCCCGCCGCCCCTGCCATCGCCGAAGCGCTCGCCATTGCGCGCGATCTGGTGCTCGCCGAAGAGACCGGCGCGCGCATCCATTTCCGCCAGGTCACCACCGCCGCCGGCTTCGATCTGATCCGCGCCGCCAAGCGTCGCGGCGTCGCCGTCACCTGCGGCATCACGCCCGCGCATCTGCTGCTTTCGGATATCGCGATGAGCGACTTCCGCACCTTCGCCCATCTCTCGCCGCCCCTGCGCGACGAAAGCGATCGTCAGGCCGCGCTCGCCGCGATCCGCGACGGCACGATCGACGTGATTGCGTCCGGCCACGACCCGCGCGGCCCCGAGGCCAAGCGCCTGCCCTTCGCTGATTCCGAACCCGGCATGTCCGGCGCGGAAACTTTGCTCGCGCTGTCGCTCGGACTGGTCCGCGACGGCCTGCTCCCGATCGAGCGCCTGTTCGCCCTGCTCGCCGCCAATCCGGCACGGGTGCTCGACATCGAAGCGGGCACGCTCGCCCCCTGCATGCCCGCCGATCTGATCGTCCTCGATCCCGAAACCCCGTGGATCATCGACGCCGACCGCATGACCGCCCGCGCGGGCAACACCCCGTTCGACAAGCTCCCAGTCCAGGGCAAGGCGCTCCGCCTCTTCAAGGGCGGCACCGAAATCGGCGCGGACCGCTAAGCAGCCCGCTCCTTTCCGTCATCCCCGCAAAAGAAACACCAGCCTCCCCCCGTCACCCCGGGCTCCGACCCGGGGTCCCGCTTCTTCTCCTAGCGCGATGGCCCGGATAGCCTCGCTCCTCCCGCGCCACCCAAAAGCTACCCGCGAGATCCCGAAAACCTCGAATCGTCATCCCCGCGAAAGGGGGGACCCAGAGCCAAAAGCGGCGTCCTTCATAACCCTGGCTCCCCGCCTCCGCGGGGATGACGAAAGAGGCCAGGCACAAACCTCCCCCCGTCACCCCGGCCTCCCGCTTCTCGCCCAACTAACCCCTTGTAATGTAGGATTTCGTCTGCTTGGGCTAAGCCGGTCGGCACGCCGGCCCGCTCTTTGAAATCGTCGTCAAAGCACCCGTGGCAGTGCGTACATTGGGAACATTCGCACCCAGCCAAAACACCGTTCTTGGTGTCACCTTAGTGTCACCTTCCGCAAACGCCGCCGCCGCGATCCGCCGCTTCCCCAAACGAAAGGGGCGGACTTTCGCCCGCCCTTCCCTGCCCCGATGAGAGGGAAATCTTTAGCGCGAGGCCATCTGCCCCTCGCGGGGGCGGGCCCAGCTCGCCACCGCGTCGCCTGCCTGCACGCGCACGAAGCACGATCCGCCGGTCTGGCGCACCTGGCGGCAGAGCGTATCCGCATCGTTCCGCGCGAAGCCACCGACCGAGAGGCGATAGAAGGTGCCGGCGCGGGTGGCGACCTTCGCCCCCTGCGGCGCGCTGGATGAGAGCCCCGGAACCCGGCGGGAATAGCGTCCCCATGCGTCGCGCGCGACGGCGGCATTGGTATAGGCGCCCAGTTGGACATAGAATTTGCCGCCGCGCGCCACCGGCGCTGGCGTCGAAACCCTTGCGGACCGCACGGGCGCCGCGACCGGAGCCGGAGCCGCCGCGCGGTATCGCACCGCCGGAAGCGGCTGCACGATTTCCTCGCGCGGGCCGAACACCACGCTCGCAACCTGCTGCGAGACCGGCTCTTCCACGGCGATCGGATCGGCGCTCGCCACGCGAACGTCGCTCTCGGCCACCACCGCCGGCGCGGGTGCGCTCGGCATATATTGATCGATCGGGTCCACCGCCGGGGTGGCCGGAGCGACCGCCGCCAGCATCACGCCCGGCTGCTGCGCCAGCGCGAGCCGCACCGGCTGCCCGGCATCCTGCACCGCGCTTACGCCCAGCAGCGAAGCCACCTGGTCATAGGCATTGGTCGGCCGCGAGAATTTGGCCCATTCCATGATCCGCGCATCGAGCTGATCGGGGGCCACATCGACCGCCGCCAGCGCGCGCGCTTCCTGCCAGCGCCCGGCGAGCGCAAGGCTCAGCGCAAGGTTCTGGCGGGTCTTCGAAGTCGCATCGGCCGCGCGGGCAGCCGACATCAGTATTTCCACCGCCGAAACCGGGTCCCCGGCCAGCGCGAGGGCAAGGCCACGGTCGCTTGCGGGGATATGATCGGCATGCGTCTCGATCGTCGAGCGCGCACCGGCCCAATCGCCCCCGGCGATCTTGGCGAGCGCGAGGTTGAGCGCAACGCGGCCATCCTCGGGGTTGAGCGTCAGCGCGTCGCTGAGCGCCTGCGCCGCAGAGGTGAAGCGGCCCGAAAGCAGATAGGCCTGGCCCAGCAGCGCGCGGTAATCCGCATTGTGCGGGTCGTTCGCCACCGCTGCTTCGGCGTGCTTCACGGCCTGCGCGGCCTTGCGCTTGGCGATCGCCTTGCGGGCCTGGGCCGCCTCGGAGACTGCCTTCTTGGCGTTCGGTGCCTCGGTTGCGAAGGCCGGGAGCGCGAAGCCCTGGGTCATCGCCCCGCCGGCCAGCACGCCGCCAAGCGCGAGCGCCGAAAGGCCGAACAGGAATTTGCTACGGGTATTCATGGCTTGATCCCCCTCACCCATGATCCTTTGCCGGGCCGATCTGGCGCGCGAGCGCCTCGACCTCGGTTTGTGCATCCAGAAAGGCGTCGAGCGCCTGGGTCACGATCTGTTGCGCCGAACGATTGGTCACGGCCGACGCGAGGCGCAGCCGGAGATGGCGATCGGCATCGAGCCGCAGCGTGAACGCGGCCTTGCTCTTGGCAGCAGCCGCCCGCGCGACGCGCGACGCCGCAGCGGGCTTCGGCGCGCGAGCAACCGGAACAGGCGCGGGCGCGGGTGCAGGTGCAGGTGCCGCAACCGGAACCGGTGGCTGCGCGATCTTCTCCTCGATCGCCTCGATCTGCCGGAGCACCACCGGCTTCGGGACCGGCTGGCCGGCGGGCACTTCGCCCATGTCGTTCCAGCCCAGATCGTCGTGCGGATTGTGCGCGGAAAGGTCGACGAACCCCTGCGGGCGCATCGCCGGCTTGGCGGTGCCCTTGCGGGCGAGAAGGTTCGACGAAAGCGAAGCCATCGGCTTGGAGCTACCGATCATCAGCTCACCACCCGGCGGCCAAACCCGCCTGCAGGGCGCGCCGCGCCGAAGTGATTATGGATCGCGGCCGGCGCTGCAAACACGGTGCGGCGGAAGTTCTTCTCGAGCCGGTCGGCGATGTATGACCAGAGCGCCACAATCTCGCCGGCCGAACGGCTGTTCGCGTCGATCTCCATCACGGTGCGCCCGTCGATCATCGACGATGCGAAGTCGGTGCGGTGGTGGATGGTGACCGGGGCGACGGTGCCATGCTGCGAAAGCGCCACGGCAGCTTCGGCGGTGATCCGCGCCTTGGGGGTGGCGGAGTTGACCACGAAGAGCAGCGGCTTGCCCGCGCGGTCGCAAAGATCGACGGTGGCACCCACGGCGCGCAGGTCGTGCGGGCTCGGGCGGGTCGGAATGACGATCAGCTCGGCGACCTGGATCACGCTCTGGATCGCCATGGTGATGGCGGGAGGCGTATCGATCACCGCGAGCTTGAAGCCCTGCTGGCGCAGGATCTCCAGATCGGCGGCGAGCCGCGCGACGGTGGTCTGGGCAAAGGCCGGGAACTCGGTCTCGCGCTCGTTCCACCAGTCCGAGAGCGAACCCTGCGGATCGATGTCGATAAGGACGACGGGGCCGCAGCCCGCGCGCTCCGCCTGCACGGCGAGATGCCCGGACAAGGTCGTCTTGCCAGACCCACCCTTCTGCGATGCCATCGCTAGAACCCGCATGTACCCCCTCGGAATTTACTCGAAACCGATCATGGGATGCCACGCGCTCTCTCAAGAATACGTTAACGCGTACCGCTGCGGGACGAACCTTGTGGACGCGTGAAGTAAGGGTTTCTTTCCCTTTCGATGGTTAACTGGCACTTATCCATTGTTGCGGGGGCGCGGGAGTTAGATCGAATGAAGGCTTGTTGGTTGGCTGTGGTGGCGAGCGCCGCGCTGCTGGTATCCCCCGCGCTCGCGCAGGATATGACCGTCAAGGCGGGCGTCGATGCATGGGACAAGGGCGATTACAAGGCCGCCGTTGATCTCTGGCGCGCCTCGGCGAACAAGGGCAATGCCGATGCCCAGTTCAATCTGGGCCAGGCCTATAAGCTGGGCCGCGGCGTGCCCTCCGACCTGAAACAGGCAGAAACCTGGTACGGGAAGGCCGCGTGGCAGGGCCACGAACAAGCCGAGGCGAGCTATGGCCTCGCCCTCTTCGCGAACGGCAAGCGCAGCGAAGCGCTCACCTGGCTCCAGCGCGCCGTCCAGCGCAACGATCCCCGCGCGCAATATGTTCTCGGCACCATGTACTTCAACGGCGATGTGGTCGCGAAGGATTGGGTTCGCGCCTATGCGCTCGTCACCCGCTCGTCGCAGACCGGCCTGAACGAAGCCTCCACCGCGCTGGCGCAGATGGACAAATATATGTCGTTGCAGGAACGCCAGCAGGGCCTGACCCTCGCGCGCAAATATGAGGAAGAGTTCAACCGCGCTCCCAATATCGATCTGCCGCCGCCCGTGCGCGTCGCGTCGAACGAACCCGCCGTACCTGCAACGCGCCCAACCCCGCGCCCCGCGCAGCCCGGCCCGGTCGTGGCCGCGACGCCCAAGCCGCCGGTCGCGCCTCCGGTGGTCCGCGATGGCGGCTGGCGCCTCCAGCTCGGCGCGTTCGGCGATCCGAACAACGCCCGCAAGCTCTGGGGACAGGTCGGTGCCCGCTTCCCCGGCCGCTCGGTCAGCTATGTGAAGCAGGGTAACCTCACCCGGGTGCTCGTCGGCCCCTATGCCAGCCGCGGCGAGGCGGCAGGAGCATGCGGCGGCGTGAGCCCCTGCGTGCCGGTCTCCAAATAGAGCAGGGCAAGCAAGCCGGGAACGCTACACCAGGCGCGAATAAGCCGCCGTAATGATTGAGAATAATGCGGTACGACTGCGCAACAAATGCCTTCTGCCTTCGTTAGGGCGCAATGATCAAAGCCATATTGTCCGTAGCGCTCGTCTCCTGCGCTCTGCTTTCCTCCCCTGCCCTGGCCCAAACCGACAACGCTCCGCGCACCAGCGAGCCGGTTCGCGTACGCGTCGGGCTGGGCGCGCAGGTGGTCCCCAAATTCCCCGGCGCGGAGGATATGTCGGTAAAGCCCTTCTGGGACTTCGCCGTCACGCGCGGGGCCAAGCCCTTCGATTATGAAGCGCCCGACGAAAGCTTCGGTTTTCCGATCCTGCGCGCCTCGGGGTTGGAAGCCGGCCCCGCGCTGGCGCTGGAAAGCAGCCGCCGCCGCAAGCATGCCGGTGCCCCGATCGATGAGGTGGGCACCACCTTCGAAGCCGGTGCCTTCGTCCAATATTGGCTGACGGGCTCCTTCCGAATCCGTGCCGAGGGCCGCAAGGGCGTTAACGGCCACGGCGGAATTACCGGCTCGCTCAGCGCCGATTATGTCGTGCGCGACGGCGACAAATATGTCGTCTCGGTCGGTCCGCGCCTCGGGCTTTCCGATCGGACCTATCAGCAGGCCTATTTCGGCGTCAGCCCCGGCGCCTCCGCCCGCACCGGCCTGCCCATCTATCGTCCCGGCGGCGGCGTCCACTCGGTCGGCGTCGCCAGCGGCGCGACCTATGCGCTCGACGAGCGCTGGGGGCTGATCGGCTATGTCAAATATGACCGGCTCGTCCGCGACGCCGAACGCTCGCCGCTGATCGCCGCTTATGGCAAGCGCGATCAGTTCTCGGGCGGCGTCGGGCTGACCTACACTTTCGGGCGGATCGCCCGCTAGACCGGCAGCCGTCCGGTCAGCCCGTCACCCATTCGCTGCGCGATATGCCTTGAGCATAGAGCAAGGCGGTCAGGTCGCCATGATCGATGCGCGCACCTGCGGCGGCGGCAACGATCGGCTTGGCGCGATAGGCGACGCCCAGGCCAGCCTGGCGGATCATTGCCAGATCATTGGCACCGTCGCCTACCGCCAGCGTCTGATCCGGGCTCAGGCCAAGTTCGGCGCGGACGGAGAGAAGCGTGGTCTCCTTCGTCGCGCTGTCCACGATCGGCTTGGCCACCGTGCCCATCAGCTTGCCGTCACCGATCTCTAGCACGTTGGCGATCACGCGCTGGAAGCCCAGCCGCGCACCCACCGGCTCCGCGAAGCGGGTGAACCCGCCCGACACCAGCACGGTCCTCGCGCCGCGCGCCGCCATCGTCTTGACCAGCGTCTCGGCGCCCACTGAATCGCGAACGCGCTCGGCCAGGCATTGATCGATCGCTGCTTCGTCAAGGTCCTTGAGCAGCGCCACCCGTGCATCGAGCGCAGCGCCGAAATCCAGCTCACCGCGCATCGCCCGCTCGGTCACTTCGGCGATCTGCGCCTTGATCCCGGCATAGTCCGCAAGCTCGTCGATGCACTCGACGGTGATCATGGTCGAATCCATGTCCGCGACCAGCAGCTTCTTCTCGCGGTTCGCGAGCGGCTGGACGATTACGTCAGTCCCACCAAACGCCCTTTCCAGTGTTTCGCGAGCAAGATTCGGATTTTCGTCGAATGCGACGTCCGCCGCCTTGCCCTCGTCGAGCCAGCGCCACTCCCCCGGTGCGCAGCCAGCCGCCGCCAGCCGGTCCGCCGCATCCGAAAGCTGCCCCGAACGAAGCGTCTCTGCTATGAGCGTGGCGATGAACATGGCTTCCCCTGATCTTCCGAAGGTGGCGCTCATCGCAGGGCCGACCGCGAGCGGCAAGTCCGCGCTCGCGCTTGCGCTTGCCGAAAAGCATCGGGGCACGATCATCAACGCGGATTCGATGCAGGTCTATGCCGATCTCCGCGTGCTCAGCGCGCGCCCCAGCCCCGACGAAGAGGCTCGCGCGCCGCACCGGCTGTTCGGCCATGTCGATGGCGCAGATGCCTATTCCGCCGCGCGCTGGGCGGCCGAGGCCCGCGCCGCGATCCATGAGGCGCATGAAGAGGGTCGATTGCCGATCCTTGTCGGCGGCACCGGCCTTTATATGCGGACGCTGCTCGATGGCATCGCGCCCGTGCCGGAGATCGACCAAGCAATCCGCGCCGAGGTGCGCGCCACCCCGGTTGCCGATGCCCATGCCCAGTTGGCGCATCTCGATCCGCATGGCGCAGCCCGCCTGCGCTCGACCGACAGCACCCGTGTCGCCCGCGCGCTTGAAGTGATCCGCTCCACCGGCCGTGCGCTCCACGAGTGGCAGTCCGAGCGGATCGGCGGGATCGGCGGCGAGATCGCGCTTGCGGCGCTGGTCCTGCTTCCCGATCGGCAATGGCTGGGCGAACGGATAGACCGGCGCTTCCGCGAAATGGTCGATACCGGCCGCACCGAAGTCGCGGCTTTGCTTGGCCGCACCGATGTTCCCCCCGATGCGCCGGTGCTGCGCGCGATCGGCGTCGCGGAGATCGGACAGGTTCTGCGCGGAGAGATCGACCTCGAAGAAGCAGAGGCCGCAGGCGCCCTCGCCACCCGCCAATATGCCAAGCGTCAGTACACCTGGTTTCGCCGCCAGCCACCGCCGACATGGCACCGCAGCGAAGAGACGGAAACAAACGATCTGATAGGCTATTTTGAAATTAAATGTCTTCTATAGGTCTTGACGCAACATATTCGTGCGACTAGCAGCACCCTTCGGGCGGTGCTATGGCGCACCGCAACAAGGAGCAGACCAGTGGCCGAGAAAAGCGGAGCAGACATTCTGATCGAGGCGTTGACCGACCTCGGCGTGGAGGTCGTCTTCGGCTATCCGGGTGGCGCGGTGCTCCCCATCTATGATGCGCTGTTCAAGCAGGATCGCATCAAGCACATCCTCGTCCGCCACGAGCAGGCAGCGACCCATGCCGCAGAGGGCTATGCGCGCTCGACCGGCAAGCCCGGCGTGGTGCTCGTCACCTCCGGCCCGGGCGCGACCAACGCCGTCACCGGGATCACCGATGCGCTGATGGATTCGATCCCGATGATCGTCATCACCGGCCAGGTCCCCACCGGGCTGATCGGCACCGATGCGTTCCAGGAAGCCGATACCGTCGGCATCACGCGGCACTGCACCAAGCACAATTATCTGGTGAAGGATCCTGCCAGCCTCTGCTCGGTGATCCACGAAGCCTTTTATATCGCCACCTCGGGCCGTCCGGGTCCCGTGGTCATCGATATCCCGAAGGACGTGCAGGTGGCGTCTGCGACCTATGCGAAGCCTGCGGCGATCCAGCACAAGACCTACCGTCCGCAAACCGACCCGGACAAGGCAAAGATCCAGGAAGCCGTAGATATGATCGCGGCGGCGGAGCGCCCGGTCTTCTACACCGGCGGCGGCATCATCAACTCGGGGCCGGAGGCCTCACGCCTGCTGCGTGAGCTCGCGGAGCTTACCGGCGCGCCGGTCACCTCCACGCTGATGGGCCTCGGCGCCTTCCCGGCGTCGTCCGATCAGTGGCTGGGCATGCTGGGCATGCACGGCACCTATGAAGCCAATTGGGCGATGAACAAGGCCGATCTGATCATCGCGCTCGGCGCGCGGTTCGACGATCGCGTCACCGGCCGGCTGGACGCCTTCGCCCCCAATTCGCGCAAGGTGCACATCGATATCGATCGGTCGAGCGTGAACAAGATCGTTCGCGTCGATCTGCCGATCATCGCCGATGTGGGCCGCGCGCTCGCGGCGATGGTCGATTGCTGGAAAGAGCGCCAGCATCCCAAGCCCGACCTTACCGAATGGTTCGGCCGGATCGAGGGCTGGCGTCAGGTCGGCTGCCTCAAATATGAGGACAAGGCCGACGTCATCATGCCGCAACAGGCGATCTGCTCGCTCTATGAGGCGACGAAGAGCCGTGCGCCGATCATCACCACCGAAGTGGGCCAGCACCAGATGTGGGCAGCACAGCATTTCGATTTCGAAGCGCCGAACAAGTGGCTGACCTCGGGCGGCCTCGGCACGATGGGCTATGGCCTGCCCGCCGCGATCGGCGCGCAGCTCGGCAATCCCGACGATCTGGTCATCGACATTGCCGGCGAGGCATCGATCCAGATGAATATCCAGGAACTGGGGACCGCAACGCAATATCGCCTCCCGGTGAAGATCTTCATCCTCAACAACGAATATATGGGCATGGTCCGCCAGTGGCAGGAACTGACCTACCAGAGCCGCTATTCGGAGAGCTATAGCGACGCCCTGCCCGATTTCGTGAAGCTGGCCGAAGCCTATGGCTGGAAGGGCATCCGCATCGAGACGCGCGGCGAGCTGGAAGACGGCATTCAGGCGATGCTCGACTATGACGGCCCCGTGGTTGTCGACTGCCGCGTCGCCAAGCTCGCAAACTGCTTCCCGATGATCCCGTCGGGCGCCGCCCACACCGAAATGCTCCTCCAGGCCGCCGAAGTTTCCGGCGAAATGGACGACGAAGCCAAGGCGCTGGTCTGAACCATGCATATCAAGGAAGAAACCCGGCAGCGGCACACGCTCGCCGTGATCGTCGACAACGAGCCCGGCATCCTCGCCCGGATCGCCGGCCTGTTCACCGCGCGCGGCTATAATATCGAGAGCCTGACGGTGAGCGAGATCACCGAGGACAAATCAGTCAGCCGTATCACGATCGTCACCTCCGCGTCGGAGCATGTGATGGAGCAGATCCATTCGCAGCTTGAGCGGCTGGTGCCGGTGCACAAGGTCAAGGACCTCACCGTGCTCGGCCCCCATGTCGAGCGCGAGCTTGCGCTGGTGAAGGTCGCCGGCACCGGCGATCACCGGATCGAGGCGCTTCGCCTCGCCGAAGTCTATCGCGCCCGCGTCGTTGATGCGACGATCGCCAGCTTCGTGTTCGAAGTCACCGGGGGTTCCGAAAAGATCGACAAGTTCGTCGAGCTGATGGGCGAAGTCGGCCTGGTCGAAGTCGCCCGCACCGGCATCGTCGCAATTTCGCGCGGAGCCGAAGCGGCCTAGTTTTTCTACCACCCACCACAGTCGCCCCGGGCTTGACCCGGGGTCCCGCTTTCTCGCAGCGGGTAGCACGAAGCGGGACCCCGGCTCAGGGGCCGGGGTGACGAAAGGAAAATGAAAATGCGTGTCTATTACGATCGCGACGCCGATCTGAACCTGATCTCGGACAAGAAGATCGCCATTGTCGGCTATGGCTCGCAGGGCCATGCCCATGCGCAAAATCTCCGCGACAGCGGCGTCAAGGACGTGGCGATCGCACTGCGCGAAGGCTCGGCGACCGCCAAGAAGGCGATCGACGCCGGCTTCGCGGTGAAGTCGAACAAGGAAGCGGCACAGTGGGCCGACATCCTGATGATCCTCGCACCCGACGAGCATCAGGCCGCGATCTACGAGAACGACATCAAGGGCAATATGAAGCCCGGCGCTGCGCTCGCCTTCGCGCACGGCCTCAACGTGCATTTCGGCCTGATCGAGCCGCCTGCGGACATCGACGTCATCATGATCGCGCCAAAGGGCCCGGGCCATACCGTGCGGAGCGAATATGTGCGCGGTGGCGGCGTACCGTGCCTGATCGCAATCCATCAGGACGCGACCGGCAATGCGCATGACGTTGCGCTGGCTTATGCCTCGGGCGTCGGTGGCGGCCGCTCAGGCATCATCGAGACCAATTTCAAGGAAGAATGCGAAACCGACCTGTTCGGTGAGCAGGCCGTTCTGTGCGGCGGCATCACCCATCTGATCCAGGCGGGCTTCGAGACGCTGGTCGAGGCCGGCTACGCTCCCGAAATGGCCTATTTCGAGTGCCTCCACGAGACCAAGCTGATCGTCGACCTGCTCTATGAGGGCGGCATCGCCAACATGCGCTACTCGATCTCGAACACCGCCGAATATGGTGACATCAAGACCGGCCCGCGCATCATCACCGAAGAAACCAAGAAGGAAATGAAGCGCGTCCTCGCCGACATCCAGTCGGGCCGCTTCGTCAAGGACTTCGTGCTCGACAACCGCGCCGGCCAGCCCGAGCTCAAGGCCAGCCGCAAGGCCGCTGCGGCCCATCCGATCGAGCAGGTCGGCTCCGAGCTGCGTGCGATGATGCCGTGGATCGGCGCGAACAAGCTGGTGGACAAGGCCAAGAACTGACCTTCGCGTTACCGGGAACAAGGGGGCCGCGGGCGTTCGCGCTTGCGGCCCCCTTTGCGTCTGCAACGGACGGCCGAAACCAAGCGTTTCCAACTTGGCCTTTGACCCCGCGCGCAGAGCGCCCGACCATGGCCGCGAGATTCAACAGGAGACCAACATGCGCATTCGCTCGATCGTCCTCGCCGCCGGCCTGCTCGTCGCCACGCCCCTCATCGCTCAGCAGGCGATGCAGACGCCCGGCGCGAAGGACGCTGCACGCGTCACTGCGGGCACCTACACGGTCGATCCCGATCACACGCTCATCGCGTGGGAAGTCGATCACTTCGGCTTCACCCCCTATTTCGGCATCTTCGGCAGCAGCACCGGCACGCTCCAGATCGATCCAAAGAACCCCAACGCCGCAAAGGTCGATATCACCATCCCCGTCTCGAAGGTCACCACCGCGAGTGCCGGGCTGACCGATCACCTTCTCCGCGCGCCCAAGGAAGCCGGTGGCAAGCCCGATTTCTTCGGCCCATCGCCTGCCGATGCCCGCTTCGTCTCCACCTCGGTCGTGGCGAAGGGCGATGAGGCAAAGGTGACCGGTAATCTCACGCTGAATGGGATCACCAAGCCGGTGACGCTCGACGTGGAATTCTATGGCGCCGGCAAGATGCCCGCGCAGATGGGCGGCAAGGAAGGGCTGGGCTTCGAGGCGGAAGCCAGGATCAAGCGCAGCGAGTTCGGCATCGGCTACGCGATCCCGCTGGTTTCAGACGAAGTGAAGCTCAAGATCGCCGTCGGCTTCTACAAGAGCTGACCGCCTCGCCCGCTGCCCTTCCGGGCAGCACGTGACCGCAAACGAGAACGGGCGCCCCAATCGGGGCGCCCGTTTTATTTTGTGCCCTGACGGGCGGCCGATCAGAAGCCGAAGCGGCCGGTCACGCCATAGGTACGCGGCATGCTGGGATAGCCGGAGATGCTGCCCGCCTGCGCCACCGACGAGAAGATCGTCGAGAGGTACTTGTCGTTCGTCACGTTGCGGCCCCAGACCGACAGCTCCAGCCCGTTGTCGAGGCGAATGCCCGCCGACAGGTTGAGCATGTTGATCGTGCGCTTGGTGGTGATCACGCCCTCGGCGATCTGCACCGGGCTGCTATGGTCGAAATCGGCATGCAGCAGCAGCGTGGCGCTCTCGCCAAGCGACTGGGTGAAGTTGATGCCGCTCGAGAGCGTGAATTCCGGAATGCCGGCCGGGCGCGTGCCCGTCAGGTTGGTCGGAACGACGCTCAGGTTCGCGCCGCCGATCGCGCCGCCGCCTGCGAACGAGTCATATTTCGGATCGAGATAGGTGACTGCGAAGGTGAGGTTCAGCGCATCGACCGGGGTCACGCTGGTGTCGAGCTCGACGCCGAACACCGATTCCTTCGGCGCGTTGAGCAGCGAGAAGCCGGTGCCGGTGAAGACGTTGCTCTGGAAGCCCAGGATGTACTGCTTGAACACCGCCGCGTTGAACGCGAAGCGCTGATACGAAGCCTTCATGCCCACTTCATAGACGCTGGCCTTTTCCGGACCCGCGAAGCGCGAACCCGAACCCAGGTTGACCGTGGCGAAGCCCGCCGAGCGGATCAGCGCCAGGTCGGCAATCGTCGGGCGGCTGTCGCGCGAGAGATTGACCGAGCTTGCCTTGAAGCCCGTCGCATAGGTTGCGTAGAAGTTCAGGTTGTTGTTCGCCTTGTACGCGGCACGCAGCGTGTACGAAAGGTTGCTGTCATGCGTACGGCCGGGCTCGACCGAGTTCGGCACGTTCAGGAACGGCGGCAGGAACTGCAGCGCGCGCAGGCCGGCAAGCGGGTTTGCGGCCGCATTGTTCTGGTTTGCGGTCGCATAGGCCTGCACCGCGGTCGAGATCGCGCCATAGGCTGCCGGGTTCGCGCCCGCGAATGCACCGATTTCCGCAGCGGTCGCCGAACGGCCGAGGCCGAGCGCCGTGCCGATCTGCGCGGCCAGTCCGCCCTGGAACAACAGCGTGTTGCGGAACGGCGCATATTGCGGCGCGTCGAGGTTGATGCCCGCGAACGCGTCCGTGCTGATCACGTTGGTCGAGAAGCGCTTGCGATCGTCGGTGTAGTTCAGGCCGCCGGTCAGCGTGATCTTGTCGGTGACTTCGAAATCGACCGTGCCGAACAGCGAGAACGAGCGATCGTGCATGCGATAATTCTCGTTCAGCCCGTCACCGCGGCGGAAGAACGCGTTGGTATAGCGGGCCGGCGCACCTTCAAGCGCGCCAAAGGTGGATTCGAGAAGCGCGACGTTGAGCGCGTTACCGCTGGCAGCGCGGATCAGCTGATCGCCATAGGGGCGGAAATGGGCGCCGAAATTGATCTGGTTCGCCTGCTTGATCCGCTCGTCGAAGAAGAAGCCGCCGACCAGGAAGTTGATCGGGCCGTCAAAGTCAGACGCGACGCGGAATTCCTGGGTGAAGGTACCGATGTCGAGCTGCTGGGCGTTGTGGCCGATCAGGTCGGCGCTGGTGAAGTCCGAATCCTGGTCGGTCAGCGCCTTCACCTTGCGGTACGACGTGATCGAGGTGAGGCTCAGCCCGTCGCCCAGCGCATAGTTGATTTCGCCCGAACCGCCATAATTGTCGATTTTGTTGCTCGACAGGATGTTGTTGTACACGCGGTACGAGAAGGGATTGGCGCGGTCGAGATTGCCGCCCAGCGCCGCGATGATCGCGCCGGTCGGGCCGTTGATCACGTTGGCCACGGCGCAGCAATTCTCGTCGATCTTGTCGTAATCGCCGATCAGGCGGATGCTGAAGTCCGAATTCGGCTCGAACAGCAGCTGGCCGCGCACGCCCCAGCGGTTGCGATTGTTGACGTCCTTGTTGAGCGCCACGTCGCGGACATAGCCATCGCGCTTGTTGTAATTGCCGCCCAGGCTGAACGCGACCGTATCGCTAAGCGGGCCGGTGACGTTCCCCTTCAGCACGATGGCGTTGTAGTTGCCGTAAGAGGCTTCGACGTTGCCGCCGAATTCAAACTTCGGACGCGCGGTCACGATGCTGATGATACCGGCCGACGCGTTCTTGCCGAACAGGGTCGATTGCGGGCCGCGCAGCACTTCGACGCGCTCCAGGTTAGGAAGATCGGCGATCTGCGCCGCCGAGCGCGAGCGATAGACGCCGTCGATGAACACGCCCACCGAAGGCTCGATGCCGGCATTGTTCGCCCCGTTGCCGAAGCCGCGGATGATGAAGTTGGTGTTGGCCGAAGACTGGAGCTGCGAGACGCGGAGCGACGGCACCACCGACTGGAGGTCGATAAGGTCGCGGATCTGCGCGCGCTCGATCGTGTCTGCGTTGGTGACGCTCACGGCGATCGGGGTATCGAGCAAAGTCGTTTCGCGCTTGGTGGCGGTGACGACGATCTCGTCCGAATCCTGGGTTACCTGCGTGTCCTGGGCGGGCGCATCCTGCGCCATCGCCGGTGCCGCGACGAAAAGCGAGAAAGCCGTTGCGGCAAGCAATTCGAACTTCTTCATGGGATCAGTCCCCCTCCTTGGCGTCCGTCCCGATATGTCCGGTAACGGCTATGCTTTTGTTACCTGCGCAACTAACGCTGCATTTTTGCACCCGTCAACGGGAATGAACGGCGGAACTCTGCGGTTTTCGGCCATTTTTCCCGGGGCGATACAGATTGGCAACACCCCCGGAATAGGGAAAAGCAAGTTGCCGTAGCGTAAAGTCGGCCACGGCCGGAAAGGACGAGAAAATGGCGGAATTGCATGGCGAGCCCGAAGATGGCGACATTGTCGCCCCTGCGGCGAAGATTCCCGTGCCGCCGCACGTTTCGGACGCCATCCGCACGCTGATTCAATGGGCTGGCGACGATCCCTCGCGTGAGGGGCTGATCGATACGCCCGAGCGTGTCGCCCGCGCCTGGAAGGAATATTGCCAGGGTTACTCGGAGGATCCCGCGCATCATCTGAGCCGGGTGTTCGAGGAAGTCGGCGGGTATGACGATATCGTCCTGCTCAACGGCATCCCCTTCCAGTCGCATTGCGAGCATCACATGGCGCCGATCATCGGCAAGGCCTCGATCGCCTATCTGCCCAAGGATCGCGTCGTCGGCATCTCGAAGCTGGCGCGCGTGCTCCAGGGGTTCGCCCGTCGGCTCCAGGTACAGGAGCGGCTCACCGCCCAGGTCGCCGATTGCATCTGGGAAAAACTGAAGCCCCAGGGCGTGGCGGTCGTGATCGACGCCACCCATGCCTGCATGACTGCGCGGGGCGTCCGCACCCCCGGCGTCGGCATGGTCACCAGCCGGATGATGGGCGTGTTCCGCGATGATGAGCGCAGCCGGGCCGAAGTGCTCAAGCTGATGGGCTATTGATGCGGATATTGGTGACCGGCGGCGCGCGGCGCATCGGCGCGGGCATCGTCCGCCGCCTGGCGCTGCGCGGGCACCATGTCGCCATCCATCACCATCATTCGCCGCAGGACGCCGAAGCGTTGCGCGATCTGATCGCAGCATCCGGAGGCTCTTCCTGCATCGTGACGGGTGAGCTTGAGGAACACGCCACCGCCGCTGCGCTGATCCATGCCGCGCGCGAAGGGCTTGGCGGGCCGGTCGACGGGCTCGTCAACAATGCGTCGCTCTTCGCCTATGACGCGATCCCGCTCACCGGCTTCGCGCTGCTTGACCGGCACATGCGGATCAATCTCGGTGCGCCGGTCGCGCTCGCCTCGGCAATGGCTGCACAGGAGGATCTCGAATCCGGCGCGATCGTCAATCTGCTCGATCAGAAGCTCGCCAATCTCAATCCGGATTTCTTCACCTATACCTGCAGCAAGGCCGCCCTGGCCGCCGCGACCGAGATGATGGCCCAGGCGCTGAGCCCGCGCATCCGGGTCAACGCCGTCTCCCCCGGCCTCACCCTCCCCAGCCTCGATCAAAGCGCCGAGGAATTCGCCGAGCATTCGCGCGAAAACCTGCTCCAGCAGCCTGTCGCGCTCGACGATATCGCCGCCACGGTCGAGCATCTGCTCACCAGCCGGAGCATCACCGGGCAGAATGTCTTCGTCGATTGCGGCCAGCGCTTCATAAAGCGGGATGGCGATGTCATGTTCTCCGGCCGCGAGCGCCCCGATGCCTGAATATACGATCCACCTCGAAGAACTCACGGTGACCATGGGCCTCGGCATCCACGCCGTCGAACGCGCCGCCCCTCAGCGGGTCGTGCTGAGCGTCGCCATGACCTGCCGCTACGATGCGCCGCCCGAAGACAGGATCGACGCAGTGGTCGATTATGATTTCCTGCGTAACGAGATACATATGCTCGCTAGTTCAAAGCATTTCGAGCTTCAGGAGACCCTCTGCGACCAGATCGCCGCGCTCGCTTTTGCCGACCCCCGCGTCATCCGCGTCCGCGTCCGCTCCATGAAGCCCGACATCTACCCCGACGCCCGCATCGGCTGCGAGATCGAACGCGCACGGCAGTAGACAATTCCCCGCCAGCGGCCGATGAAAACAGCTTCAAATTTGGGAGTGACTGGAATGGCCGTGGATGGACTGGAGCTGCGCTCGACGATCAGCGCAGAGGGCCAATTGCGCGTGGCGCTGGAGCCCATCGCGATCGATGCCCCCGGCCCCGACGAAGTCATCGTCCGGATCGAGGCCGCCCCGATCAACCCTTCCGATCTCGCGCTGCTGCTCGGCCCGGTCGACATAGCCAGCCTGCGAAGCGAGGGCGGCGCGCTGACCGGCGCCATCCTCCCGGCCCGCCTCGCTTCGGTCCAGGCGCGGATGGGCCAGGCGCTGCCCGTCGGCAATGAAGGCGCTGGCACAGTGATCGAAGCGGGCGTCAATGTGCAGGATCTGCTCGGCAAGAAGGTCGGCATGATCGGCGGCGCGATGTACGCCACGCACCGCAAGATCGCTGCCCGCGATTGCATCCCCCTTCCCGATCACGCCACCGCCGCCGATGGCGCGTCGATGTTCGTCAATCCGTTGACCGCCCTGGCGTTCGTCGAGACTTTCCGCAACGAAGGGCACAAGGCGATGGTCCACACCGCCGCCGCATCCAATCTCGGCCAGATGCTCAACCGCATCTGCATCGCGGACGGCGTGCCGCTGATCAACGTGGTCCGCAGCGAGGCGCAGGCGCAGATACTGCGCGATCTCGGCGCGAAATATATCCTGGACAGCAACGCCCCCGATTTCCGCGAGCAACTGACCGAACTCGTCGCCGAAACCGGCGCCACCCTCGCCTTCGACGCGATCGGCGGCGGCGCGATGGCGAACACCATCCTCCACGCGATGGAAACCGCCGAGGCGCGCAAGCTCACCGCCTATAATCGCTACGGCTCGTTCACCCACAAGCAGGTCTATATCTACGGCATGCTCGATACGGGCGTGACCACGCTCGATCGCGGCTATGGCTTCAGCTGGAGCGTCAGCGGCTTCCTGCTCACGCCGTTCCTGATGAAGGCCGGCATGGAGACGATCGGCCGCCTGCGCGCCCGCGTCGCCACCGAGCTGACCACCACCTTCGCCAGCCATTACAGCCAGACGATCAGCCTGGCCGACGTGCTCAAGCCGGAGGTGGCAGCCGAGTACAACAAGAAGGCGACCGGCGAGAAGTTCTTGATCGATCCCTCGCTCTGAACGCGCGCGCGGCGGCGTTCAGCGCGCCGCCGTCTGCCCGGGCAGGCACGCCTCGGCAATCGCCGTCACATGCGAAAGATCGGTGCCGCAGCATCCGCCCAGGATCGTGATCCCGGGCACGCGGCGGCGCAGATCGGCATGTAGCGCCGCCAGTTCTGCCATGTCGCCCTTGTCCAGCTCGGTCATCACATCGAGCTCGGCATGGCTGCATCGGGATGCATTGGCACGCACGCCCCGGATCCGCGAGGTCCACGCCGCCCCCGGCTCCAGCGCATCGGAGAAATGCGCCGGATGCGCGCAGTTGATCATGTAATAGGCCGGCCCCGCGCCCGTCGCCGCGTCCACCGCGCGCACCGCATCGGCCAGCGTGTCGCCGGTCGGCAGCCGCCCGTCGGTCTCCACGGTGAAGCTGATCGCCACCGGAATCCCCAGCTTCTGCGCCACTCGGGTTATTCCGATCGCCTCGGGCACATTGGTCATCGTGATCGCCGAAAGCATGTCCGCGCCCGCAGCGGCGAGCACTGCGCCCTGATGGCGGTGATAGGCCTCCGCCTCCTCCGGTGCCATGATCTGCCCCGGATCATAGCCATCGCCGCGCGGTCCGATACAGCCGCTGACGACAATCTCGGGCACCGCGTCCCGATACTGCTCGCGCAGCGCGATCAGCCCGGCGATCGCCTCGCCATTCAGCGCATCGAGCGCGTCCACCGAAAGCCCCAGCGGCGCGGCCCAGTCCGGGCTGGCCCGCCACGTCGCGCTTTCCAGGATCAGCCCGCACCGCATCCGCGCCGCCAGGTCGAGAAAGCCGGTCAGATAGGCGTTCAGCGCTGCCCGCCCCGCTTCCGACTGGAGCAAGGTGATCGAGGCGAAATAGGGCAGATCGATCCCGTGGTTGAAGAGAAGATCGGTCTCAAGCCCGGCATCGGTGAGAAACGGACGATCAAGCTGCGGAAGCGTCGCGTATCTCATCCGAATTCCCCTGCGGCTATTCTGCCCGTACTGGCAACGTTGAACCTTAGTTCGTCCATCGAATAGCGCCAGAACGGAAAATAGTCGCAGGAAATGCCCGGCCTCTCTGGCCCCGCATCCGTTCTCAATAAATATGCGTCGTGTAATCGAGGTTCTTGCGCGGCTCCGCATCCAGAAAAAGCCGGGGGTGCGCCGCATCGGTCAGCGCCAGCCAATAGATATGCTGCTCGAAATAGGATGAACGATTGCTCCCGAACAGCGAGTAGCGGAAGCGTCCGTTCCACTCGATCCGCGCGGTCTCCTCCGGCTCCAGCACGAAGAGCGGGCTCGGCAGCCATGCGGGCCATTTGGTCTGGAGGCGCCAGCGCGACGGAGCATTGAGCGAAATCCCCATCGCCTTGCCTCTGGGCCGCCAGTCGAGCGAGGCATGTCCTTGCGTCCACGCCTCGTGCGTCACCGGGCCGCTGCGAACCGCCACCGGCTCGTCGGCCCAGCAATCGGCAATGACCTCATGGACGAGGGCAACCTGTTGCGGATTGCCCTCGATCGCCATCTCGGGGAGCGGATAGACTGGCTCCAGCAGCGGACGCCGGTCGCTGCGATCGGCCCCACGGCTTGCCTTTGTCCAGCGGTGCATGATGTGCTGGACGATCAGCACCGCCGTCAGGCCCGGTTGGCTGCGCTCAGCACCGCGCGCACGCTGGCCGTTGCGATGTCGGCATCGATGCCCACGCCGAATACGGTGCGCCCGTCCTCGGTGCGGCATTCGATATAGGCCGCCGCCTGCGCATCGGCGCCGTGACCGATCGCGTGCTCGCTATAATCGACCACCTCCAGCACCGGGCCGGTCGAGCTTGCCAGCGCCGCGATCACGCCCGAGATCAGGCCGTTGCCGCGTCCGGAGATCGATGTTTCCTCGCCCGCGATCGACAGCCGCCCGACAAAGGTGCGATTGCCCACCGTGCCGCTCTCTTCATAATCGACCAGCTGGATGCGCGCCGCGTCGCCCGGCAGATAGACCTGCTCGAACAGCGCGCCGATATCGCCCGCGTTGAGTTCGCGGCTGGTGTCGTCGGCGAGCTGCTGCACATGGCGCGAGAAATCGGCCTGCATCCGCTTGGGCAGCTTCAGCCCCTTGTCCTGCTCCAGCACCCAGGCGACGCCGCCCTTGCCCGACTGCGAATTGACGCGGATCACCGCCTCGTAATCGCGACCCAGATCCTTGGGATCGATCGGCAGATAGGGCACGCTCCAATATTCGTCGTTGCGCGCGCCCTGCGCAGCAAAGCCCTTCTTGATCGCGTCCTGATGGCTTCCCGAAAACGCCGTGAACACCAGATCGCCGGCATAGGGCGTGCGCGGATGCACCGGCAGGTTGGTGCAATAGGTCACGGTGTTCACGATCTCATCGATGTTCGAGAAATCAAGCTTTGGATCAATGCCTTGTGTGTACATGTTGAGAGCGACTGTCACGAGATCGCAATTCCCGGTGCGCTCGCCATTGCCGAGCAGACAGCCCTCGACGCGGTCCGCACCCGCCATCATGCCCAGCTCTGCCGCCGCCACGCCGGTGCCGCGGTCATTATGCGTGTGCAGGCTGATCACCACCGAGTCACGGTTGCGGATGTTTCGGCCGAACCATTCGATCTGGTCGGCATAGATATTGGGGGTCGCGCACTCGACGGTGGCGGGCAGGTTGAAGATGATCGGCTTCTCCGGCGTCGGCTGGAGAATGTCCATCACCGCCTCGCAGACCTCGAGGCTGAAATCGAGCTCGGCGGTCGAGAAAGTCTCCGGACTATATTCGAAATGCCAGTCGGTGTCGGGCTGCTTGGCGGCCTCGTCGCGCAGCACCTTCGCGCCTGCGATCGCGATCGCCTTCACTTCCTCGCGTGTCATCCCGAACACGATCTGCCGCCATGCGGGCGACACGGCGTTGTACAGATGCACGATCGCCTGCTTGGCGCCCTTCAGGCTCTGGAAGCTGGTCTCGATCAGGTCGCGGCGCGACTGGGTGAGCACCTGGACCAGCACGTCGTCCGGGATCTTGTCCTCACGCACCAGCCCCGAGATGAAGTCGAATTCGGTCGCCCCAGCGCTCGGGAAGCCGACCTCGATCTCCTTCAGCCCCACCTTGCAGAGCAGCTCGAACATGCGCTGCTTCTTCTCCCCGTCCATCGGGTCGATCAGCGCCTGGTTGCCGTCGCGCATGTCGGTGGAAAGCCAGCGCGGCGCACGGGTGATGGTCCGGCCCGGCCATTCGCGATTGGGCAGGTCGATCTGGGGGAAAGGGCGGTACTTGACGCTAGGGTCGCGCAACATGGCTCAAAACTCTCGGATTATGCGGTGTCGGTAAAGGTCGGTAAGGCCCTTAGGGACGCGCGCGCAGCGACACACCCCTAAGGGCGGATAAGTCGCAGTCCGAGAAGCGCGGTGGCGGTCATGATGCGCGCTTATTGCCGCGCGCGAGGCCGCCTGTCCAGCTAGTTGGCGTTGCCCGCGGCCAAGTCGGGGTTTGGCACCATGGTCTCGCTAGCGTTCACCTCGCGCGGGGGCACCGGCGTCTCGCTGGCCCGGGGTGCAGGCGTCGCGACGATTTCCGCCACTGGCGGCGCGTCCGAATAATTGGTGCCCGTGGTGCCGCCGCCGCCGCATGCCGCCAGCATCATCAGTCCGCCCAGCCCGATCACCGCCCGCATCTTCGTCTCCCCAGTCGCAGCCATGGCACGATAGCATGCCCCGCGCCCCGGTCCAGCGCCGTACGAAAGCGCCAGGCGGGCCGGAAATCGAGCGGAGGCGCGCCACCGAGCAAACTCCTCTCTAGACAGACGCGCGATACCAAGATCAAAGGGCGTCAGGTACGTGCATCGGCAGATGCTTCGCGACGGCTTGTCGGGAGCATCAGCGGCGGGAGAGCGTCGCGGGAAACCGGTCGCACATACCAAGCTTTAGCCCGAATGCGGGCAGGAACAGGAGATGAGAATATGGCCGAGACCAAAGCACGCGGCGGCATCGCCAAGCCCGTCACCCCCTCGCCCGAGCTGGCGAAGATCACCGGCTCGGCAGCGCTCCCGCGCAGCGAAGTGGTGAGCAAGATCTGGGCTTACATTAAGAAGAACAACCTCCAAAACCCTGCAAACAAGCGGGAAATTCTGGCGGACGACACGTTGAAGCCGATCTTCGGCGTCGACAAGTGCACCATGTTCGAAATGAACAAGCTGCTCTCGAAGCACATGAAGTAAGCCGCTCGGCCGGCGTCAGCCGGCCAGCGCTGAAACGAAGCGGGGCGGCCCTCTCAGCGAGGGCCGCCCCGTTCTCGTTCGGGCAGTTCCGGAAGCGCCGCGCCCCTCCGACTCAGCGGTCGGCGGCCACCTCGATGCGCAGGACTCGGCCCGCTGGCGCGCCCTCTCCGCCCGTCTCCTGTAGCTCGAATCGCAGCCCGGAGCCGCTCACCACGGCTTTCGGGAGGCCCCCGCGCTGCTTTTCCACAGTAATTTTGGCGTCGGGCAGGCATGCCGCGATCTGGCTCGCGGTCCCGTCGCGCGTGATCTCGGGCGGCAATTTGCTCTGCTGGCAGAAATAGCCGACCCCGCCGGGGAAGCAGCCATAACGCAGCAATTGCGGCTTGAAGTCCGCATCGCGCAGTTCCTGGAACGGGATCGGCTCGCGCCCGCCCTCCACCAGCTTGGCGATATCCCCGCAAAAGGGATCGGCCAGCGCGGTCAGGGCAAGCAATGCGGCGGCGAAATGCATATCGGCTCCTTATCTCTATCCAATCATTAGCGCGGCTGGCATTGCCGGGCTCTGAACGGAGAGAACGCATGGCCGAGAAATTCGAGCGTCACCGCCAGCCCTGGCGCGCCGACGAGATCCAGAAGCTTCACACGCTCGCCAAAAAGGGCATGCCGCTGCGCCAGATCGCCAAGGCGCTCACCCGCAGCGAGGAATCGGTGAAGGAACGCGCCAAGCAGGACGGGCTCGGCATCGCCAAGCTGCACTAGCGGCTGGCTGCGGGCCGGATGCGTATCTTCAGCGTCCGCCCAACCTGCGCACGCTCGGATCCGCTTTCCGCAAGCTCGAACCTCAAACCGCCTCCGGTAACGTTCGTGCGGCGCAATCCCGGCCATTCTTCCCCCGGCGATATCTCCGCGCCCGGCAGGCAGGCCGCGATGCGCGCCGCCATCGTCTCGTGCGTGACGTCCGGCGGCAACATGCTCTGGCCGCAGAAATAGCCATCGCTTCGAAAGCAGCCGTTCAGCAGCCTGGGCGCGAAGTCCGAGCGGTAAAGCTCGGCATAGGCCGTCGGATCGGCGGTCGCAGCGGATAGCCGCTGCAAGTCGGCGCAGATCGGATCGGCCTGCCCCAGCCCGGCCAGCAATGCCACGGCAGCAACGACGTGCATCTCACTCTCCCTTCCCCA
The DNA here is from genome assembly GCF_001591025.1 of Sphingomonas soli NBRC 100801. GTDB lineage: Bacteria > Pseudomonadota > Alphaproteobacteria > Sphingomonadales > Sphingomonadaceae > Sphingomonas > Sphingomonas soli. Next base: position 238,926 of record NZ_BCTZ01000001.1, on the reverse strand, counting down.
TCGCGCGCACCCTCGCCCGCCGCCGCTTGCCCGCGCCTGAACAACTGCTAGGGCCCGCAAAATGTACGACGCCATCATCCTCGGTGCAGGGGCAGCCGGCCTGATGTGTGCGCTCACCGTCGGTCAGCGCGGCCGCCGGGTGCTCCTCGTCGATCATGCAGATCAGGTCGGCAAGAAGATCCTGATCTCCGGCGGCGGGCGCTGCAATTTCACCAATATCGGCACCGATCCGGCGCGCTACCTCTCCCAAAACCCCCATTTCGCCAAGTCGGCGCTGCGGCGTTACACCCCGCGCGATTTCCTCGATCTGGTCGAGCGTCATGGGATCGCCTGGCACGAAAAGACCCTGGGCCAGCTCTTTTGCGACGGTTCGGCGCGGCAGATCGTCGATATGCTGCTCGGCGAATGCGCGATCGGCGGCGTGGAGATCTGGCTCGGCCAGCCCGCGACCGTCGAGCATGCCGATGGCCGCTATCGCATCGCCTGCGGCAATCGTGCCGCCGAGGCCCCGTCGCTCGTCATCGCGACCGGCGGCCCCTCGATCCCGAAAATGGGCGCAACCGGCTTCGCCTATGATCTCGCCCGCCAGTTCGGGCTAAAGATCGTCGAGCCACGCCCCGCGCTCGTGCCGCTCACGCTCAGCGGCGAACAGGCATTGTTCAAGGAATTGTCCGGCGTCTCCGCGGATGTGATCGCCCGCGCTGGCAAGGCCGCCTTCCGCGAAGCCGCATTGTTCACCCATCGCGGCCTCTCCGGCCCGGCGATCCTCCAGATCTCGTCCTATTGGCGGCACGGTGAGAGCATCGCGATCGATTTCCTCCCCGATGTCCGCCCCGGCTGGCTCACCGAAGCCAAGCGCGCGCGCGCGCGCACCACGCTGCGCAAATTGCTCGGCGAAGCCCTGCCCGATCGCCTTGCATCCGAACTCGCCGAACAGCTCGCGCTGACGGGCGAACTCCACAGCCATTCCGACAAGGCGCTCCTCGCCGCCGAACAGCGCCTCGCCGCCTGGTCCTTCACCCCCAACGGCACCGAAGGCTATGCCAAGGCCGAAGTCACCGTCGGCGGCATTTCCACCGCCGAACTTTCGTCGCAGACGATGGAGGCTCGCAAGGTTCCCGGCCTCTACGCAATCGGCGAGGCGGTCGACGTCACCGGCTGGCTCGGCGGCTATAATTTCCAATGGGCCTGGGCCAGCGGCTGGGCGGCCGGACAAGCCCTCTAGAAGAGAGGCCCTCTAGAACGGAGCGCCCGATCGGTGCACTATGCTCCCTTCGCTGCGGAGCTTCTATGGCAGAACCCTTTTCCCACGGCACGGTCCATCAGGCTGCAGACGATCTCCAGGCCGCGCTCCGCGCCGATGCGAACGTGCTTTCCCTGTGGGAGAGCATCTCCCCGCTCGGACGCAACGAATTCATCTGCTGGGTCGAGGATGCCAAGCAGCCCGCCACCCGCGAGCGCCGCATCCGCCGCACCTGCGAGGAGCTGATCGAGGGCAAGAAGCGCCCCTGCTGCTGGGCAGGCTGCATCCACCGCACCGACAAGGCCCCCAGCCGCTGGCAACAGGCGGTGTTGATCGATCAGAAGTCGAAGCCCGACTCCTGACGGCGTTTCAGCCGGACAGCCCCGCCCCCGGGCCTTTGAGGCCGGGCCTCGCTTCTTCCGGCCCAAACCCTTCGGCTCAAGGCAGCGCCCAACCGGCGTAAAACTACGTACTACCGGCCCCTTCCCCTACATAAAGCTTGCCCTTTTCCCCCCTCGCGCCCATCTGGGCCGCTCCATGCCATTCTCAAATCTCCCCACGCTTCTCGCCGAAGCGCTCGCAGCGCGTGGTTACGCCGCGCCCACGCCCGTGCAGGCGCAGGTCATCCAGCCCGAGGCTGAGGGCCGCGACCTCATCGTCTCGGCACAGACCGGATCGGGCAAGACCGTCGCCTTCGGCCTCGCCATGGCCGGCGATCTGCTGGGAGAGGACGGCCGCATCCTCCCCAGCCGCGAGCCGCTCGCGCTGATCATCGCCCCCACCCGCGAACTCGCGCTCCAGGTCAGCCGCGAGCTGATGTGGCTCTATGGCCAGTCGGGCGCGCGCATCGCCACCTGTGTCGGCGGCATGGACGCCAGCAAGGAACGCCGCCAGCTCAATCATGGCGCGCATATCGTCGTCGGCACGCCGGGGCGCCTGCGCGACCATCTCGAACGCGGCGCGCTCGATCTCTCGGCGCTCAAGGCCGCCGTGCTCGACGAAGCCGACGAGATGCTCGACATGGGCTTCCGCGACGATCTCGAAGCGATCCTCGATGGCTCGCCGTCCGAACGCCGCACCCTGCTCTTCTCGGCGACCATGCCCAAGCCGATCGTCGCGCTCGCCAAGCGCTATCAGCGCGACGCGCTGCGCATCACCACCGTTGGCGAAGATCGCGGGCATGGCGACATCGCCTATCAGTGCGTCACTGTCAGCCCGTCCGAGATCGAGCATGCGGTGATCAACCTGCTGCGTTTCCATGAGGCGGAAACCGCGATCCTTTTCTGCGCGACGCGTGACAACGTTCGCCATCTCCACGCCACTCTGGTCGAGCGCGGCTTTTCCGCCGTGGCGCTTTCGGGCGAGCATAGCCAGAATGAGCGCAACGCCGCGCTCCAGGCGCTGCGCGATCGCCGCGCCCGCGTCTGCGTCGCCACCGATGTGGCGGCGCGCGGCATCGATCTGCCCACGCTCAGCCTCGTCGTGCATGTCGAGCTGCCGCGCGACGCAGAGGCGCTCCAGCACCGCTCGGGCCGCACCGGCCGCGCGGGCAAGAAGGGCACCGCCGTGCTCATCGTCCCGTTCCAGCGCCGCCGCCGCGTCGAATCCATGCTGCGTGGCGCGCGGATCAACGCCGAGTGGATCGATCCGCCCAGCGCCGAGGCGATCCGTGCGAACGATCGCGAGCGCCTGCTCGCCACCCTGCTCGAACCCGTGGAGATCGAGGACGATGATCGCGAGCTCGCGCAGCGCCTGCTCGCCGAAAAGTCGCCCGAGGATATCGCCGCCCTGCTCGTCCGCGCCCACCGCGCCGCGATGCCGCAGCCCGAGGAACTGATCCAGCAGACCCCCGAGGCGCGCCGCCAGGCCCAGCAGGACAAGCACCGCGCCGGGTTTGAGGACATTGTCTGGTTCAGCATGGATATCGGCCGCCGCCAGAATGCCGATGCGCGCTGGATCCTGCCGCTGATCTGCCGCCGTGGCCATGTCACCAAGAACGAGATCGGCGCGATCCGCATCGGCCCGAACGAAACCGCGTTCCAGATCCCGCGCGCCATTGCGGGCAAGTTCCAGGCTGCGATCTCGCGCACCGCCGAGGGCGACGATGACGTCCGCATCATCCCCTCCGATGGCCCGCCCGCCGGCGGACCGCGCCCCGGCCCCGCGCCCCGCGCGACGCTGCACCGCGCGGCCCCTTCCGACGGCGGCTTCCGCGTCGATGGTCCGCGTCCTCCCGCGCCGCCCCGCCCGCCGCGCACCGGCAATGCGCGCGGCAATGATGGCCGCCCGGCCCCGCGCCACCACGCCAAGCCCTATCAGAAGGGTCCGCCCAAGGGTCCGCGTCCCCGGTGAGCGCCGACATGCGGATCCTCGTCGATGCCGATGCCTGCCCGGTAAAGGACGAAATCTACAAGGTCGCGTGGCGGCACGAAGTGCCTGTGGTGATCGTCAGCAATAGCTGGCTGCGCATCCCCCAGCACCCGCTGATCACCCGCCAGGTGGTCACCGACGGGTTTGACGCGGCGGATGACTGGATCGCCGAACAGGCGGATGCGCGCGCCATCGTCATCACCGCCGATATCCTGCTGGCTGATCGCGCGCTCAAGGCCGGTGCCACCGTGCTGGCCCCCACCGGCAAGCCCTTCACCACCAGCTCGATCGGATCGGCCATCGCCACCCGTGCGATCATGGCCGATCTGCGCGCCGGCGGCGAGCAACTGGGCGGCCCCGCCCCCTTCGCCGCTGCCGATCGATCGCGCTTCCTCCAGGCGCTCGACACCGCGCTCGTGGCCCTCAAGCGGCGATCCCTTACGCAATATTAGGATTGATCCGCATATCTTCTCAGACGGGAAGAAGGGGGTCAATTTGCCGGGGAAGCACAACCTGCCGCTGATAGCGACCAGGCCGCCAAGGCTGAGCGAAATGCCGGAGGCGTTGCGCGCGATCGAGGCCGCGGGGATCTACAGCAATGGCGGCCCTGCCGTGCGCCGCTTCGAGCAACAGCTCGTCGAACAATGCTTTGGCGGCGAAGGCGCGTGCCTCGCCGTCGCCAATGCCACGCTCGGCCTGATGCTCGCCATCCGCCAGGCGCGCGCGGGACGTCCGGGCCGCTACGCGCTGATGCCCAGCTTCACCTTCGCCGCGGCCGCGCATGCCGCGATCTGGGCCGGCCTCACCCCTTTGCTCTGCGATATCGATCCCGCCGACTGGGCAGCCTCGGCCGATGCCGAACGGGCGCTGCTCGATCGCTATGGCGATCAGGTCGCGGTCGTCGTCCCCTATGATATTTTCAACACCGGCCTCGATCTCGAACGTTATGCTCAATATGCGCGGCACTACGGCGTCGGCGTGGTCGTCGATGCCGCCGCATCGCTCGGCGGGCTCGATGCGCACGGGCGCGGCTATGGCAGCGGTGCGCCCTTTGCCTGCGTTTATTCGATGCACGCGACCAAGCCCTTCGCGGTCGCGGAGGGCGGCGTGCTCTACAGCGCCGATACCGCGCTGATCGAGCAGTTCCGCGTGATGCACAATTTCGGTTTCGGCGCGCCGCGCACCGCCACCGATATCGGCATGAACGCCAAGCTTCCCGAAGTGCTGGGCCTGCTGGCCGAAGCACGCCTTGCCGCCATGGAGGAGGTTGCAGAACACCGCGCCGCGCTCGCTTCCGCCTATCGCGCCGCGCTCCCCGAATTCGAGTTCCAGGCCGTGCACGGCACGCGCCAGGTCAGCCAGTTCATGCCGCTGCTCCTTCCCGCGCATGTCGATCGCGAGGCGGTCATGGCCAGCCTCGCCGCGCAGGGCATCGGCTCCGGCAAATATTTCAGCCCGCACCTCGCAAACCATCCCTATTTCCAGCAGCACAGTGTGATCGAGCCGACACCGGTCAGTGACAACATCGCCGCCCGCATCCTCTCCCTTCCGGTCACCGATGTGATGACCACCCCCGACGTCACCACCATCGCCCACGCCCTCCGCACCGCTCTCCGCAGCCGCGTCCATGCCGTCGCCTCGGCAAAGCCCCGCATCCACCAGACCCTGCTCGTCGGCGGCGGCCCGGCGGGTACCGCGATGCTGATCTCGGCCAGCAAGCAGAACCGGCTTGCCGAACTGGCGCAAGGGCTCGTCATCGTCGAAGGCAGCGATCGGCTCGGCGGCGGCCAGCTTGGCGGTTATGCCATCACGTCCGACAGCACGGCGGAAACCTTCCTGAGCGCGGTGAAGGATAATCCGCACCCCGCCATCGCCGCGCTGATCGAGCATCCCGGTGCCGTCGAGATCGGTCGCTATGCCGGTTCGCTGGGCGTCCCGCTCGCGCGCACCGGACCGTTTCTCGACGCGATGGGCGATCGCGTCGGACAGGCCGTACGAGAAAATGGCGGCACCATCCTCACCGGCCACCAGGTCCTCGAAGCGCGGCGCACGCCCTCGGGCCTGTGGCAATCGCGCGTCCGCGATCGCGCCAGCGGTGCGGAGCACGACCTGCTTTCGCACAATCTGGTCCTCGCCACCGGCGGCTATCAGTCACCAGGGGATGTCGCGGCGGCCCGCGTCGCCGGCATGCCGCTCGGCGAACGCGTAGGCGACCGCCTCGTTCTGTCGGACGACGCGCTGCGCATCGGCGGGGTCGACGCGATCCGCGAACGCCTTGCCGGCCATCGTGCCCCGCGCATCGCGATTGTCGGCGCCTCGACCAGCGCGCTCGCCACCGCGACCCTGCTGCTCAAATCCGGCCTGCCCCTCGGCGCAGGCGCACTGACGCTCCTCCACCGCGAAGCGCTGCGCCCCTTTTATCCTTCCGCCGAAGCCGCGCGCGCCGATGGCTTCACCGATTTCGGCCCCGACGATATCTGCCCGGTCTCAGGCTTCGTCTATCGACTCGCTGGCTTCCGGCTGGAAGCGCGCGAGCTGGTCCTCCGCATCCTGGGCGTGGGCGGTCGCGTCGCCGATCCGCGCCTCCACACGCATCGCATCACCGGCGATGCGGATGCACGGGCCGCCGCTTTGCTCGATGACGCGGATATCGTGATCGGCGCGCTCGGCTATCGGCCGCATGCCTTGCCGCTGTTCGAAGCAGACGGCAGCCGCATCGCGCTCAGCGCCCACGCACCCGGTTGCCCGCGCCTCGTCGATCAGCAATGCCGCGTGATCGACGCGAGCGGCCATCCGCTTCCCGGTGCCTATGGCATCGGGCTCGCCGCGGGCTTCGTGCCGATGGGCGCGCTGGGCGGCGAAAAGAGCTTCAAGGGCAAGGCGAACGGGCTGTGGCTCTGGCAGAACGATGTCGGCCAGTTGATCGTCGGCCAGTTGCTGGAGCGCCGCGCGAGGGCGGCTGCATGACCCTTCCCGCCATCTCGGTCATCATGGCCGCCTATAATGGCGCGTCGCTGGTCGAGGAAACGATCGCCACGCTGCGCGAGCAGACCCGCACCGATTGGGAACTGATCGTCGTCGACGATTGCTCGACCGACAACACGCTCGAAGTCCTGCGCAGCATCCGCGATCCGCGCATCCGCGTGATCGCTTCCGAGCGGAACCAGGGGCCGGTCTGCGCCCGCAACATCGCGATCGCAGAGGCGCGCGGCCATTATATCGCCGCGCTCGATCAGGACGATCTGTGCACCCCCGATCGCTTCGCCCGCCAGGCCGCGTATCTCGATGCGCATCCCGAAACCGTGCTCGTTGCCTCCGCCGCGCTGTTGATGGAAGACGGCATCCCCGGCCGCTGGCCCAACGAACGTTCGCTCAGCCCGGCGATGATCGACTGGCTGTTGTTCACGCAGAACCCGCTCGTATGGTCGACCTCGATGTTCCGCGCCGACGCCGCACGCGCGCTCACGCCCTTCACGCGCCCGGAACTGCGCTATGCCGAGGATTTCGATCTCTATCACCGCATCCGCGCCTTTGGCCGTCTCGCGCGGATCGACGAGCCGCTGCTCGCCTATCGCTGCCACCCGGGTGGCGCTTCGCAGAAATTCCGCACGTTGATGCAGGCCAGCGCCGCCGCAGTGTTGGCCGGGCGCTACGCCCGTATCTTTGGCGAGGATGCCGAAGGCCATGCCGCCTTGGTCGCGCAATATCTGATGGGCCGCGATCCGGTGCCGGACCTGCCGACGCTCGGCAAACTGTCGCGTATCCTGAGCAAGCTGCACACCTGCTTCGTCGCAGAGAACGAACTCACCCCCCAGTCCCGCACCGAAATTGATGGCGAATATGCCCGTTTATGGTGGCTGCTGGCCCGCCCGGCGCTGCGCCAGGGGCATGTCGGGCTGCGCGGCGCGCTGGGCGTACGGCCCGGTGTCGTGCGCATCCACCCCGCCGATCCCGATCTGATCGTGTCGCCGCTGATCGGCCAGGCGCGCGCTTTGGTGCGCAGCTTCGGCGGGCGCCGATAGAAAAAGCCCGCCGCGCACCGGGTGCGCAGCGGGCCTTTTCGGGTTGCTCGGGAGCGCCCTGCGGCGCTCCGTCGCATAGTCTTAGAACTTGGTTTCCACCGCGACCGTGAACGAACGGCCACGCGGATCGGCAACGCGGGGTTCCCACGAGCTGCCTGCACCGGTGTCGGTGTTGTACGTGATCGCGAAGGGCGGATCGGTGTTGAACAGGTTACGAACACCCAGCGTCAGCTTATAGTTCGGGCCGAGACCCGTATAGCTGATCGCCGCGTTGTAGATCGAATAGTCCTTCACATACCGGTTGTAATCGGGGCGGGCACCGCCGACGACGCCGATCTGGTAGTTGCGATAGCCCTTGCGGAAGATGTTGCTCAGCGAGAAGCTGATGTCATCGTTCGCCCACGAGATGAAGGCATTGTGCTTCCACTCGACGCCAAGGTCGCCGCCGAAGGTGAACACGCCGATCAGGCTCGGGCCGTAGGGCGACGAAGGCAGGAACTTCTCGCGCTTCTTGAGCAGGCGGGTGCCGTCAAGACCGGCGACGAACCGCCCGCCGAACGCCTCGATATTGCCGCGCACGGTGACTTCCAGGCCCTCGGTGCGGCGCGAACCGATATTGTCGGCGCGAACGTCGAGCAGGGTGATGACGCCACCGGTCCGCGTCACGCGATCCGGGAAGAAGGACTGGTTGTTGAGCAGCTGATCGATGGTCAGCGAGCCGATCGTGTTGTCGACTGCGATGTTCCAGTAATCGACCGACGCGGTGAAGTTGCTGATCGGCTGGAACACGACACCCGTGCTCCACTGCTTCGACGTCTCCGGCCCCAGGTTCAGGTTGCCGCCCGTCAGCGAATCCGGGGTGATCGCGGCGCAGCCGGGAGTCACGTTGATCACGCCGCCTGCGGGGCAGGTGGTCGGGTCGGCGCGCGCGTTGCCGGGGTTCGGCGACTGGGTGACGCCGTTGAAGATCTGGTTGAACGCCGGAACGCGGAAGCCGGTGTTGTATGAGCCGCGGAACATGATCCAGTCGAAGGGGCGGAACTTGGCCGTCACCTTCGGATTGGTCGTCGTGCCGAAGCCCGAATAATCGTCGACGCGCACGGCACCGCTGACTTCGAACCACGGGAAGATCGGCACGAGGAGCTCGGCATAGGCCGCCTTCACGTCGCGATTCTTCGGCGTGAGCGCGTTCGCGTTATCGAACGCCACGTTGAAGATGTCGGGCTGGTTCGCCGCAGCGGCAGCCGATCCGTTGAAGCTGTAGGTTTCCTTGCGGTAATCGACGCCGACCGCCATCTGGACCTGCCCGCCCGGCAGGCCGAACAGCGGGCCGGAGATCGATGCGTCCGCCTGCTTCACTTCGTAGCGGCCACCATACAGCGTCACGCCCTTGGCCGAGATCGCCTCCAGACCCGCCAGCGCCTGCGCCGATTGCGTCAGCGAGAACGGGTTCAGGATGCCGCTGTTGAACAGGCCGACGATGCCCGGCGCGGTTGCGCCCGGCGCGGTCGGCGCGCGCGGATCGGCCTGGCCTGCCAGCGTCGCGCCGGTGCCCGAGGCCACCGCCGTGGCGTTGGACGCAAACACGCCGCGATAGTGATAGCCGGTGCCGAGCACCGACGAGGCTTCGCTGCGCGAATAGGATGCCCCGGTGCGATAGTCGAAATCACCGAAGAGCGGGCCTTCGGCGCCGATCGCGGCACGGAAGGTCTTGGTGTTGGTGGTGTATTCGCGAAGGCCGCAATCCATGCAGCGGTAGCGGAAAGTGATCGGCTTGCCGTAATTGCCTACGGCATCGACAGTGCGGTCGCCCACGGCGCCGATCGCCGGGAACACTGCCGCGATGCGATCATAGACGTCGTTATACGTCGTCGCCGTCAGCGAGTTGAGCGGGAAGGCGATCGGCATTGCCGTGTTGCTCGCCGTGTACTGGTTCTCCGAGAAGCGCTTGTGCGACGTCGCCTTCGAACCGGTAACTTCGGCGTACAGCTCGTGCGAGCCGATCCGGGCGGTGCCGCGGCCATAATAGGTCAGCGTCTCGATCGGCTGCTGGAGCACGGCAGCGCGGCCCGTATCGTATCCGCAGGCATAGCGGGCGCCGGGGATGTTCCACAGCTGATAGTCATACGGCATGCCGCCGTCATAGGAGTCGCAGCCCGCGCCGCCCGGCAGGTTGAGCGGGTTGATGCCGCCGCTGCCCGCAAAGGTCGTCGTGCCGGGAAGGACCAAGCCGCTCAGGAAGTACGGGTTGCCGGTCGCATTCGCGCTGCCCAGCAGCGTGCCGCCCTGGGTGATGCCGATGCCGGCTGCGGTCGGGTTGATCGCGAACGCCGTCGCGATCGGCGTGCCGCGCGTGTCGACCGAAAGGCCGCGGTTCGGCTGATAGACGTTCACGAAATCGCGGTCGCGGCCATAGAGCACGCCGTTCCAGCTCTTGGAAACGGCGGCCATGATGTTGAAGCCCTGCTCGTCGAGATCGCCATAGCCGGCGGTCCCGCTGATCCGATAGATCGGGGCGTCGCCTTCCTGGGTGATGTCGGTGAAGCCCGAGAGCGAGATGCCCTGGAAGTTATTCTTGGTGATGAAGTTCATCACGCCGCCGACTGCGTCGGTGCCGTAGATGGCCGATGCGCCGTCCTTCAGGATTTCGATGCGCTCGATCGCCGCGAACGGAATCTGGTTCACGTCGACCGAACCGCCGCCGATGCCGTGCGCCGCGACGCGGCGGCCGTTGAGCAGCACCAGCGTTGCGCCTGCGCCCTGTCCGCGAAGGTTGGCCGAGGAAAGGCCGTTATTGCCGCCGCGCGCCGCACCCGCGACCACGTCGCCGTTCGAGGCGAGGTTGTCCGGGCCCGATCCGTTGGTCGACAGGAACATGACGAGCTGCTCGGGGCTCGAGATGCCCTCGCGCGACAGTTCCTGCGTGGTGATGATCTGGAGCGGCAGCGCCGACCGGTTCGGGTCCTGGCGGATGCGCGAACCGGTGACGATGATGCCCTTGCCATCATCCTCCGCTGCGGATTCGTCTTGCGTCGGGGGCAGCTGTGCAGCGGTTGTCGCGGTGTCCTGCGCCAACGCCGGCATTGCGCCCGCGAGCGCCGCGAGCGCGGAGCCCGAGGCCAGAATGAGCTTAAGCGACGATACAGCCATTATGAATTCCCCCTGAAGCACGGACTTTGGGCCCTGCGGACCATGGCATTAAGTAACAAAATTGTGGCTCGGCATCATAGTTTCTTTTCGCTGCGCCATAACCTCGGGGCATTAACAGGTGCACTCTGCCCCTTAAGCGTTGCGCTGCGGCAACACTTCCCCCCTTATTGACTTTGCGCGCCCCTTTCCGGAGGCGTGGCGGCACCGGAGGAAGTGTTCGATGCCGCGTAGCTTGCCCCAAATCAGGACGATCGCTCGTGGCTGAGGCCCTGCCCGATCCGCACACCCTGGTGCCGCCGCCCGCGATTCCGCCCGGCGCCGGCCGCATGGCTCTCTATGTGCTGCTCGGCTTCTCCGCCGGCCTGCCCTTCTACATGTTCTCCACCGTGCTCAGCGTGCGGCTGGCCGAACATGGCGTCGCGCTGGCGATCATCGGCTTCTTCGCCTGGGTGCAGTTGCTGCCCACCTTCAAGTTCCTCTGGGCACCTTTGCTCGACAAATATGACGTGCCCGGCTTCGCGCGCTTCTGGGGCAAGCGCCGCGGCTGGATCATGCTCTCGCAGCTCGGCATCTTCACCTCGATGCTGGCGATGGCGCTTACTTCGTCGGACGGAAACCTGTGGGTAACCGCGCTCTGGGCCGTCCTCCTCGCCTTCTGGACCACCACATTGGAAGTCGCCGCCGACGCCTGGCGTATCGAGCTTGCCCCCACGCCCGAGGAGCAGGGCCCCGTCGCCGCGTCGAACCTGTGGGGCTATCGCACCGCAATGGTCGCGGCGGGCAGCGGCGCGCTCCTGTTCGCCGACATGGCGGGCAGCATCTCGGGCACCTTGCGCGGCTTCGGCATCGAGCCGGGCTGGACCACTTCCTATCTGCTGATCGCGGCCGGCGCCTTCATCCCCCTCCCCATCCTCGCCTTGCTCCCGCGCCAGCCGGGTTGCACCGGCGCGCGCATTCCCGCCTTGCTCACCGGCCTCGCCGCCAGCGCGGGCATCCTGCTGGCGATCGTTGCGGGCACCGCGGCAATCGGCTGGGTGATCCTCTCCGCCGCGTCGGGCATCGGCATCACGGCGGACACCAACGTGCTGCCCTGGGTGCTCGGCATCGCGATGGCGCCGTTCATCGTGCTCGCCTTCGCGCTCCCCTGGATCCGCGACGCCAAGCCGACCGATCCGATCCGCGCCTCCACCGTCATCGGCCCCTATGCCGATTTCTTCTGGCGTTACGGCTTCCTCGCGATCGGCGTGCTCGCCTTCGTCTCGATCTACCGGATGGGAGACGTGCTCGCGCTCAACCTGTCCAAGCCGATGATCCTCGATCTCGGCTATACCAAGTCGCAGATCGGCTGGGCCGATGGTCTGGTAGCTTTGCTCTCCAGCATCGTCGGCGTCGGGCTTGGCGGCTGGATGGTCACCAAATGGCGCTGGGGCATCACGCTCACGCTGGGCGCGGTCTTCGCCGCGATCGGCAATTTCGGCTTTGTCTGGCTGGCGCACATGCCGGTCAACCAGAACACGCTCTACCTCGCCACCGCCGCCGATCAGTTCGGCAACGGCATGGCGGGCGCGGTCTTCGTGGTTTACCTCTCGATGCTGTGCAATCCGCGCTTCCCCGGCGCGCAATATGCGTTCCTCTCGGGCTTCGCCTTCCTCCTCGCCCGGTTGCTCGCAGGAGCAGGCGGATCGATCGTCAGCAAGCTCGATGCCGCGGGCTATAACGGCTTCGATATCTTCTTCTACGCCTCGGGCGTGATCAGCCTCGCCGCCCTCCTGTTCCTTCCGTTGCTCGCCAAGGCGAAGCCCCGCCCCGACGATAGAGAGCCTGTAACCGCGTGATCGAAACTGCCTTCGCCCCCGCCGCCGCCGCCATCGCCGAGGGCCGCATTCCCGGCGCCGCTCTAGGCGTCGTCACCGCCGACGGCCGCCGCTGGACCACCCATGCCGGTCTCGCCGCGAAAGTGCCCGAGCCCGAGACGGTCACCGAAAACCACTGGTTCGATCTCGCCTCGGTCTCGAAGGTGATCTTCACCACCACCGCGATCCTGCAACTGGCGGATCAGGGGAAGCTCGATCTCGATCGCCCGGTAACCGACGCGATCCCCGATCTGCGCCAATATGACGTCGCGAACGCGGCCGAGCGCAAGCTCACCTTCCGCGACATGATCGCCCATCGCAGCTTCTTCCCCGCGGTCGAGCCGATCTACACCTATGGCGACGATCCCCAGCGCCTGCGCGCCTTCGTCCTCCAGCGCGAATGGCGGCATGGCCCGCCGGTCTATTCGGACATCAACTTCATCATCCTCGGCATCGCGATCGAGCGGATCACCGGTAAGTCGCTGCGCGAATGGCCCCTCCCTCCCGGCCTCACCTTCGGCCCGCCTCCCGGACCCGCCGTCGCCACCGAATTCTGCCACTGGCGCGGTCGCGTGCTGAAGGGCGAGGTGCATGACGAGAATTGCTCGGCATTGGGCGGCGACACCGGCCATGCCGGCCTGTTCGGCACGCTCGCCGGCGTACTCGATTTCGCGCAGGGGCTGCTCGACGGCACCGGCGCGTCCCCCGCGATGCTCGAAGCGATCCGCACGCGCCAATATGAACACCGCACCTGCGGCTGGGAGCGTAAATTCCCCGGCTGGTCGGGCGGTCAGGCCTGCTCGGACGAGACGATCGGCCATACCGGCTTCACCGGTACCGGCCTCTGGATCGATTTCGAGCGCGGCACGGCATGGACCCTGCTCACCAACCGCGTGCACCCGACCCGTCACTTCGACAGCGGCATCTTCACGCTGCGCCCTGCCACGGGCGATGCAGTGATCGGAGCTTTGGCATGACGACGGCCCGAAGCGGCCCGTCACCCTGAACTTGTTTCAGGGTCCAACCCTCAACAGGGGGCGGAATTTGCTTGTTGGACGATGGATGCTGAAACAAGTTCAGCATGACGAAGACGTTAGGAAGTCACCATGTTCTCTATGCTCGCACTCAGCCTCGCACTCGCGGCCACCCCGCTCCAGGACGATCCCGTCACCCCCGCCGATCGCCTCGCGCATGAGCAGATGCTGACGCTCGACACGCACCTCGACACCCCCGAATTCTTCGAGCACCCCGGCTGGGACTTTAATCGCTGGCACAACGTGGATTTCGACAAGAGCCAGGTCGACATTCCCCGCATGGAGCAGGGTGGGCTCGATGGCGGTTTCTTCGTGATCTACACGGGGCAAGGCGATCTCACGGCGGAGGGCTATGCCAAGGCGCGCAACGCCGCGCTCACCCGCGCGATGTGGATCCAGCGCGTCGTCGCCGCCAATCCCGAGAAACTGGCCTTCGCGACCACCGCCGCCGATGCCGCGCGCATCGCCAAGACCGGCAAGCGCTTCGTCTATCAGAGCATCGAAAACAGCTATCCGCTCGGCGAGGATCTCTCGCTGCTCAAATGGTTCTACGATCACGGCGTCCGCATGGCCTCGCCCGTCCATTCGCGGAACAACCAGTTCGCCGACAGCACCACCGGCAAAACCAGGACCTGGGGCGGCTTCAGCCCCTTGGGCAAGCAGTGGCTGGCCGAGGTCAACCGGCTGGGCATGGTCGTCGATCTCAGCCATTCGAGCGATGAGACCTTCGATCAGGCGCTGGCACTGTCGAAAACGCCGATCATCCTCTCGCATTCCGGGCCCAAGGCGATCTTCGATCACCCACGCAACCTCGATGACGATCGGATGCGCAAGCTCGCCAAGGCGGGCGGCGTGATGCAGATCAACAGCGTCTTCCTCGTCGCCTATGATGACAACAAGGCACGCGGCGCTGTGCAGGACAGGCAGGATGACTGGTGGGCGCTGTCAGACGCCGAGCAGCGCAAGCTGATCGCGGACAAGGCCGTGGCGGATGCCACCGATCCCTATGCAGCGCCCGATTTCGAGCTGTTCATGAAGAGCCTGCTCCACGCCATCAAGGTGATGGGCGTCGATCATGTCGGCATCGGCGCCGATTGGGACGGCGGCGGCGGTGTCCGCGGCATGGAAGATATCTCCCGCCTCCCCCGCATCACCGCCCGCCTCCGCAAGGAAGGCTTCTCGGACACCGACATAGAGAAGATCTGGAGCGGCAACACCCTCCGCCTCCTCAAGGCCGCCGAAGACTGGGCCGCGAAGAACGCAGCGAAGTAGCCCGACGCCGGCGAAAGGACGGCCGAAGTCAGATTAACTGATAACCGTCATCCCCGCGAAAGCGGGGACCCAGGGTTACAGCCGACACCCTGCGCGGCCCTGGATCCCCGCTTCCGCGGGGATGACGATTTTTGGATGCCACTCCCCACAGGGAAGGAGACCACGCCCCGCAGCATGTGCTCAGGGAACGCACCGCACTCCCCCCGTCACCCCGGCCCCGTGCCGGGGTCCACCGCGCCTCCCGCGCAACCCTTGCGCCTCCATCCCCCCCCCCGCCGAACCGGGGATCCCGGCACGGACGCCGGGATGACGACTTACGCACCAGCCACCGCCCCCACATTACCCTTGCAATGTAGGATTTCGCCTGCTTGGCTCAGCCGGTCGGCATTGCCGCCGCTCTTTCAAATCGTCGGTTCAACAGGCCCCGTGACGGCAAAAAACCCGCGCAATCTCCACGCCGCAAAACGCGCGCGTTGGTGTCACCTTAGTGTCACCTTCCGCGCTCAGTTCGCCGCCGCGACCAGGTTCAGCGCCGCGTCCATGATCCGCGTCGCCGATGCGCCGGAGGGCACGTCATTGGCGTACATCGCAAAGGTCAGCCGCTTGCCGCTCGCCGCGATCATATAGCCCGCCAGCCCGTTGGTGGCGTTGATCGTGCCGGTCTTGGCAAAGATCCTGCCCTCCAGCGGCGTGCCCTTGAAGCGGCTGCGCAGGCTGCCGTCCACCCCGCCGATCGGCAGCGTATCGCGCCACTGCGCGCCCCAGGGCTGCGCCGCAATCCAGCGAAGGAACTGCGTCATGCCGCGCGGGCTCACCCGGTTATAGGTCGACATGCCCGATCCGTCGGACAGGTCCCAGGCGGTGCGCGCCACGCCGGCGCTCCTCAGCATCGTCTCCACCTCGAAGACCCCGTCGGCGATCGAACCGCTGCCGTTCGCGCGCGATACGCGGCGCAGCGCCAGCTCGGCGTGCAGATTCTGGCTGATCTTGTTGATGATCTTCAGATCCTCGGCCAGCGGCGAAGGCGTCAGCCGCGCCAGCAATTGGGGCTCGCGCGCATGGGCGAACGGCGCCTTGCGGAACTCGGGATCGTCGCCGGGCAGCAGCGGGCGGTGCACCACGCGCACCTGCCCCTTCACCTTCACGCCGCGCGCCTCCAGCAGCGTCTTCAGCCGCCACGCTGCATAATGCGCCGGATCGTCGATCCCCATGCGCGAGACATCGGGCTTCGCGTCCTTCAGGATCGTGCCCGTCACGCGCACCACCCGCTCGAACGGCAGCCGGTCATAGCCGATCCGCGTCTCGCCGCTGTCCACGGTGAGGGTCAGGTTTTCGATCGTGTAATAGTCCGAACCCAGCGTGATCTTGGCCGGCTTGCCCGGCTCGCCCGGCGCCACAGTCAGCTCGACCTCATTGTCGTCGAGCGTCAGCGCGGAGATGCCGGTGCCCGATCGGGTCGGAATATTGTTCCAGCTCATGCCGGGGCTCCAGCGCTGGTCCGGAAAGGCCGTATCGTCGCCGATCACATCGTGCACGCGCTTGGTCTTCGCCGCCACCGCATCGGCCAGCTCGATCAGGCAATTGACCTTGCAGTCCGCCGCGCTGGAAACCCGCGCGTCGCCATAGCCCACCAGCACCACGTTGCGCCCGTCGATCCGCACGCCGGTGCCGCTCAACGGGTCGGGCGCGTTGACGTGAGGCAGCGTGGCAAAGGCCGCCGCGGTGCTGAACATCTTGGTGTTCGATGCCGGGATATAGCGCCCGTCAGGGTCGATCGCGACGATCTCGGTGCCATCCTCGGTCGCGACGACCAGCCCGAAGCGCGTGCCGGGCGCGGCCTCCTCCAGCTTTGCCTGCACCTGGCTGCGAAGGTCTTGCGCGGCGGCGGGCGTGGCGGCGGCAAGCGCCAGAGCGAGGAAGAGCGCGTGTTTCATGGGGTGTGAGCCTAGCCGGAACGCGCTCAACGGCAAGCATGCGATGCGTCGGGCGGGCATAACCCCCGCGCATGGATCCGCGTTATCGCCCGATCAGCCAGGGCTTCACCCGGCCCGTTGGCTTGGGCGTGCCATCGATCCGCTCGGCACGGATGATCTTGATCGGCGACAGGATCATCTGCCCCTTCATCGCGTCGCGCCCGCCCCCGGTCGGCAGCGCCAGGATGCGCTTCACCACGTCCATGCCCTGGATCACCTGCCCGAACGCGGCATAGCCATTATTGCCCGGCCTCGCGTCGAGCCCGGGATTGGGGCCGACCATGATCGAGAAGTTGGCATTGGCCGCATTCTCGTTGATCCCGTGCGCCATCGATATCGTGCCGTCGAGGTGCCGAAGCCCGGTCTTGCTGGTCGGCTCAAGCTCCAACGGCGGCAGCATCCGCCGCGCGTCCTGCGCGATGCCGCCCTGGATGAAGCCGAAGCGCGGATCGGACTTGCGCCGCGTCGCCCGGTAGAATTCGGTGTCGTCGAGCCGCCCGTCATCGACATAGGCCATGAAGTTGGCGACCGTCTTCGGCGCCCGCTTCGCATCGAGCGCCAGCACGATGTTCCCCGCCGAAGTGACGAGCCGGACGCGGACGGTGCCAGGGGCTTGCGGAGCGCTGTTGCCGAGCAGGAACAGCGCGAGAATCAGGGTCAGGAAACGCATGGAGCGGCGTTTAGTCGTCCTTGGCTGAACAATATATGGCTTCGTCCAGCTCGCCTTCCCACCGTGCGACAGTCGTGGCGACGGTCAGGTTGGCGCAAGCGCTGGGCACGGTGCGGGTCATGTCGAGCAGCCGGTCGAACGGTAGCACGAAGCCAACGACCAGCGCCGTCTGCTCGGGCGCCACGCCCACCGCAGAGAGCACCGCTGCGAGCATGAACAGCGAGGCGGAGGGCACCGGTGCCGTCCCGAACGCGGCCAGCGCGCCGGTCAGCAGCACCACCGCATAGACCTGCGGGGTCAGCGGCACGCCGAACGCCTGCAAGGCGAACATGCTCAGCAGACCGACATACAACGCCGTCCCGTCCTTGCCGATGCTCGCGCCAAGCGGCAGAACGGTCGAGAAGATCGAGCGCCCAACCCCCAGATTCTTCTCGGCGACGCGCATCGCCACCGGCAGCGTCGCCGAGCTGGAAGCCGTCGAGAAGGCCACCACCAGCGCATCCACGATGCCTCGGAAGAAAGGCAGCAGCGGCAGCTTGGCGACCAGCTTGAGGATCAGGCTGTGGACCACCACGATCTGGATCAGTGAGCCCAGCACCACCGCCAGCGCCAGCCAGCCGACATTGACGAACACCGCCGCGCCGTTCGCCGCGACCGCATTGGCGATCAGCGCGAACACCCCGAACGGCGTCGCCTCCATGACGATGCCGACAATCTTGAGCAGCACCGAGGACAGCGACTGGAGCATCGCCGCGAACGGCTTGCCCGCCTCCCCCGCGATCACCGTCCCGACCCCGACAAGCACCGCCACGAAGATCAGCGCGAGCATGTCGCCCTTCGCCAGCGCATCGACGATATTGAGCGGAATGATGCCCATGAGCTGCTGGTACGGCGTCACCGGCTCGCCCAGCGCGTGCGCGGTCGCCGTGCCAAGCGGCGCACCGACGCCTGGCTGCACCAACGTCGCGACCAACATGCCGATCGATACCGCGACTGCGGTGGTGAAAGCGAACAGCCCGATCGTCCGCCCGCCAAGGCTGCCCAGCCGCTTGGGATCGGCCAGCGCCGTGATCCCCGAAGCGATCGTCACCAGCACGATCGGCGCGACCAGCATCCGGATCGCGCGGACGAACAGATCGCCCATGAACATCACCGACGGCGTCGCCTTGGGCGCGACCAACGCAAACACCAGCCCCAGCGCCAGCGCCGCCAGCACCCGCTTCCACAGCGCGATCGCGAACCATGCCCTAAGCATCAAACACTCCCCCCGATGTCCCCCCGCAACCGCCGAAGCTTAAGGCGACAAGCGGCTCGCCCATGATCTTGTGCTCCGGCTTTCGCGGAAGCACCGCAGCGACGTATCAGCCGCAGGTCCCCCGCGTCGGCGTGTGCGCCAATGCCCGCCCCGCAGCCTTGCCCGTCATCTTGCCTTTGTCCACCGCCAGCACACCATTGACCACGACGCTGCGCACGCCCGTGGCGAGCAGCTTGGGGCTCTCATAGGTCGCCTGCGCGGCATAGGTCTTGGGATCGAACACGACGACATCGGCAAACGCCCCCGCCGTCAGCCGCCCGCGCCCGGCAAGCCCAAACGTGTCGGCCGTCAGCGTCGAGCTGCGATAGATGAACTGGCCAAGCGTCAGCACACGCTGATCCTTGACGTAGTAAGCATATTTCCGCGCGAAACTGCCATAGATGCGCGGATGCCCGCCCGATGCATCGGACCCGGTCATCACCCATGGACGTGCCATGAACGCCTTGATGTCGGCCTCGCTCTGGTTGAACGAAACCACGCCCGGATCGCCGATCCTGATCGTCTCAATCGCCGCCGTCACGGCATCTTCGCCGCGTTCTTTGGCAACGGCGGCGAGCGTCTTGTTGAGGTAGCGCCCTTCGACGATCAACAGCTTCTCCGCGCCGCCGCGCTTGCGCATATTCTCCGCGATCCCCTCGCGCAGCTTCGTCGTCAGCGCCGGATCGGCGAAGCGCTTCAGCAAGGCCGGCCGTCCGCCATCCTGTGCCCAGAGCGGCACCAGCGAAGCCACCAGGCTCGTGCCCGAAGCAGACCAGGGATATTGGTCAGCCGTCACCATCTGCCCGGCACGGCGCGCGGCCTCCACCTTGGCGATGATCGCGCCCGCCTGCCCCTGCACGTCGACGCCCAGCGCCTTGATGTGGCTGATATGCGCGGGCAGCCTGCCCTCGCGCCCGATCCGGATTGCCTCGTCGATCGCTGCGGCCAGCCCCACCGTATACGAACTTTCGTCGCGGATATGGCTGTCATAGCTGCCGCCGCGCTTGCCCACTTCCCTCGCGAGTTCGATCACTTCCTCGGTCTTGGCGAAGCTCTGTGGCGCATAGAACAAACCGGTCGAAAGGCCGAGCGCACCCTGACACATGGCATCCGAAACCAGGCGCTTCATCTGCGCCATCTCGGCGGGCGTCGGCGCGCGATTGTCCGCCCCCACCACCTTCGCGCGGATCGCACCGAAGCCGGCATAGGCCGCATAGTTGATGCCGACGGGGTGGTCCTTGGCGCGCCCCAGCACCTTGGCGATATCGGGATCGCCGCCGCCGTCATTGCCGAAGAACGCGGTCGTCACGCCCTGCATCAGGAACGCCGGAACCAGCCGCTGCGCCGGATCCTTCGAGGCGAGATCGCCCTCCATATGCGTGTGCGGATCGATGAAGCCCGGTGCGACGATCATCCCCTTCGCCTCGATCGTCCGCGCGGGGATCACATTGGCATGGCGGCCGACCGCAACGATCCGGTCGCCACGGATTGCGACATCGCCGACAAACGGCGCTCCGTTGCCCGTATAAACCGTGCCACCCCGGATCAGCAGATCGACTTTCTGCGGCGGTGCGGTCGCGGCACCCAGCGAAAGGGCCAAAGTCCCGAGAAGCAGCGCGACCTTCATCATTATCCCCAAAAACCTTGAACGGGCGGCAGCAGCATTCCGCCTTCGTCGCGTACCCCACCGGCGCGATCCTCCGCCAGCCATATGGGGCCGTCAAGGTCCACAAAATCAGACATACGCGCCACATGCAGCGCCGCCGCGATCGACAGCGAAGAACTTACCATGCAGCCGGTCATCAGCCCCAGCCCGCGTGCATGGGTTGCATGCGCCAGCTCCAGAGCGGCGGTGAGCCCGCCCGCCTTGTCGAGCTTTACGTTCACCACCTGATAGCGCCGTGCGACCACGTCCAGATCCGCCGCGACGTGCACCGCCTCGTCGGCGCAGATCGGCACCTTGGACGCGAAGCCTTCGAGCCATTCATCCGCGCCCGCAGGCACCGGTTGCTCGAGCAGATCGATGCGCAGTTCCACCAGCAGCGGCTCGATCGCGCGCAGCAGCGCCTCGTCCCAGCTTTCATTGGGATCGACGATCATCCGGCAATCCGGCGCCGCCGCGCGCACCGCGCGAATCTGCGCCTCGGGGTCGTTCGCATCGACCTTGATCTTGAGCAGCGGCGCGCCCGCAATCGCCTTCGCGGCAGCGGCCATCGCCTCGGGCGTATCGATCACCACGGTCAGCGCGCTCGCCAGCCGCGCCGGCTCGGGCGCGCCGATCATCTCGGCGACCGACTTGCCCGATTTGCGCGCTTCCAGGTCCCACAATGCGCAGTCCACCGCGTTGCGCGCCGCGCCCGGCGGCAGCAGCTTCTGCAGCGCGTGCCGGCCCGCCCCGCCTTCGATCGCCGCGCGCACGTTGACGATCGCCGCCAGCGTCGTGTCGATGCTCTCGCCATAGCGCGGATAGGGCACGCCCTCGCCCCGCCCGGTCACTTCGCCGTCGGTGATCGACACGGTTACCACGTCCGCCTGCGTCTTCACGCCGCGCGAAATTCGGAAGGGTTGCGTGAGCGGGAAGTGTTCGGCCTGTGCGCGCAGCGTCCTGCGCATCAGAGCGCGTCGACGATCGCTTCGACGCCGAACGCGATCGGGTCGGTGCAGGGCAGGCCCAACGCCGCCTCGGTCATCTTGCAGAGCTCGAGCGCCTGCTCGCGACCGAGCCCCGACGTATTGAGGCATATGCCCACCGCGCGAACGTCCGGGCTGGTCAGCCGCGCGACCTGGAGGTTGGCCTCGAGACATTCCGCCAGGCTCGGCAATTTGCGCCCCGGAAGCCCGCGCATATGTTCGCGGCTCGGATCGTGGCAGAGCACCAGCGCTTCGGGCTGCGCGCCGTGGAGCAGGCCGGTGGATACGCCGGCGAAGCTCGGGTGGAAAAGCGAGCCCTGCCCCTCGATCACATCCCAGCCATCATCGTCGCGCGCGGGCGCGAGCATCTCGATCCCGCCCGAGATGAAATCGGCCACCACCGCGTCGATCGGCACGCCGGCGCCCGCGATCAGGATCCCGGTCTGCCCCGTCGCGCGGAAATCCGCCTTGATCCCGCGCGCGCGGATGGCATCCGCGATGGCGATCGTCGCATACATCTTGCCGACCGAACAATCGGTGCCGACCGTCAGCAGCCGCCGTCCGGCGCGCGCATAGCCATTGCCGACCTTGAGATCGGCGGGCGGATCGCGAACGTCGAAAAGCTGCAGTCCCTTGCTCTCCGCCAGCTTCACCAGCCGGGGCTCGTCGCGCAGCCGCTGGTGCAGGCCCGAGGCGATGTTCATCCCCGCCTCCAGCCCGGCGATCGCATCCTGGATCAGATCCTCGCCCATGCTGCCGCCCGAATTGGCGATGCCGAGCACGAGCGTCTTCGCGCCCGCCGCAGCGCCCTCCGCCATCGTCAGGCGCGGCAGATCGAGCGTCAGCGGGCAATCGTCGTGGCGAAACTCGCCCACGCAATCGTCGCGCCGGAACGTCGCAAGTCCGCGCGAGGTCTTGATGCCAATAAAGTCGGCGCTGTGCCCGAGATACAATAGATACGGTGCAGGGATCATCTCCACATCCGTATCCCGCAACACGAACGAGCGGGCATATATTATGCGCGCTCCGCCATAACCGTTCGCTATACGGCGGCGACCGCGCGTTCGAACGCCTTGAGAAAGTCGGTAGCGAGCACGGTCGGCGGCCGATTGGTCAGGAACATCGCGTTCACGTCAAAGCGCAGGGGATTTTCCAGCGGGCGCATCGCGAGCCCCGGCGCGAGCGAAGCGTGCGCAGTGAAGCTGTCCACCACCGTCACCCCCACGCCCTGCGCTACCAGCGCCGATGCAATGTAGAAGGTCCGGGCCGAGACGACCTCGTCCAGCTCCAGGTCGGTTCGCTGCAATTCCTGCGTGAAAAGCTGGCCGATCGGGCCGCTCTGGGCGACGCTGATGAAGCGCTTGCCCGCCAGCGCCTCGATCCGGATGCGCTCGGGCGGGTTGGGAATGTCCTGCTCGCGAAATAGCGCCACGAGCTCGCCCGTGCCGATCTTCCGGGCACCGATCGGCGCGGCATAGGGCACTTCATAGGCGACCGCGATTTCGGTCTCGCGCTCGTACAGCTTGCGCAGGAGATCGTCGTGATGAACCGTCTGGAGATCGAACTTCACGCTTTCGTGCGTGCGCAGGAACTGCGCCACGGCATTGGGCAGCACGCTCAGCGCTAGGCTGGGCAGCGCTGAGATGCGCAGCATGCCGCCCGATCCCCGCCGCAGGTTCCGCCCCGCCTCGCGCAGCGCATAGACCCGGTCCTGGATCTCCGCGACTTCGCTGAACAGCGCATGCGCGTCTTCCGTCGCCACCAGCCGGCCCGATGCGCGTTGGAAAAGCTGGAACCCCAGCAGCGATTCCGCATGCCGCAGCATCTTCGAAACCGAGGGCTGCGACACGTTGAGCGCCCGCGCCGCGCCGCTGACCGACCCGTTGACGTACACCGCGTGGAAGATCTCGATATGCCTTAAGTTCATAGGTGGGCAGCTTATCGGAGTTTGCGGAAAGAGAAAGGCGGAGTCATGTTGCGGGCATGTTGCTCAGCCTCCTGCTCGCCGCGGCCGCGCCCCAAACCGATCCCGCCGCACCACCCGTCGCTCAGGTCCGCGTGGCCTTCGATGCAAAGGGCGAAACCGGCATCCGCGCCTCGGGACTGGCCGACATCGCCGCCGGGCGAGCAATCGGCGTGGACGATCCGGTGCGCGTCGCATCGATCTCCAAGATGGTCGTCGCGATCGGCGTGCTGCGCCTCGTCGAGCAAGGCAGGCTGAACCTCGATGCGGATGTCTCACACTATCTCGGCTGGAAGCTGCGCAACCCCGCTTTCCCGGACAAGCCGATCACGCTCCGCTTGCTGCTCTCCCACCAGTCTAGCCTTACCGACAAGCTGGATTACGTCCTGCCGCTCGATGCGGACATGCGCGCGATCCTCGAACAGCCCGAAGCGTGGGACGCGGCGCATGCCCCCGGCACCTGGTTTCACTACGCCAATTTCAACACGCCGGTTGTCGCGGCCGCGATGGAAAAGGTCACCGGCGAGCGCTTCGACAGGCTGATGGACCGGCTGGTCCTGAAGCCGCTCAAGCTCGATGCCTGTTTCCAGTTCGTCACCTGCTCGCAAGACGCCATCAAACGCGCCGTGACGATCTACCGCGCGCGCCAGCCGACCAAGGACGATCACCGGGGTGCCCTGCCCGCCTGCCCGGTCACCCCGGCCACCGACGGAAGCTGCGATCTCTCGGCCTGGAAGCCGGGCCGCAACGGCGCGACCTTCGCGCCGCAGGGCGGCCTGCGCATTTCCGCGCGCGGGCTGGCGCGGATCGGGCGCATGCTGATCAATCGCGGCACGCTGGACGGCGTGCGCCTGCTCCACCCCCGCTCGGTCGCGATCCTCGAAACCCCGCTCTGGACGTACAACGGCTCGAATGCCGACAACGACAATGGCTTTCACTGCACCTATGGTCTCGCGACCGAGATCCTGGCCACGCCGGTCTCCGGCTGCCGCGACGATCCTTTCGGCGATGGCGTGCGCCGCTTCGGCCATGCGGGCGAAGCCTATGGCCTGAAATCCGGCCTGTGGATCGATCGCAAGAGCGGAACCGGCGTCGCCTATTTCTCCACCGATGTGCCTGCCACACCCGGCAAGCGCTCGGCATGGAGCCTCACCGAGGAAGCACAGGCGCGTCCGTTCGACTGATCAGCGCCCGCCCAGCACGGGCGCATCCAGATCGAGCGACCCTGCGGGAATCACCTCCACCTCGGGATGCGCCGCGCGAAGCTTGTCGAGGAACATCTTGGCATCGCCGACGATGACGATGCTCGCCCGGCTGCTATCAACAGAAGCGCGTGCTGCTGCGGCGGCGGCCTCGGGCGTCACCGCGCCGAGCCGGTCGTGCAGCGTCGCGGCGGTCGCGGGCGGCAAGCCTTGCAGCGTGAGCGAAGCGAGCGTCGATGCGAATCCGGCGCTGCTTTCCGACTGGCGTCCGATTCCGCCCTGCAGGAATGCCACGCGCTGCGCGGTCGTGGTTGCATCCAGCGGCTCCGTCGACAGCCGCTTGATCTCCGCAAGAATGACATCGACAACCTCGGGCGCGCTCTCATTCTTGGTCTGCGCGTTTGCCACCATCACCCCCGGCCCCGCCCGCCCGGCGAGCGAGCTATATGCGCCATAGGACAGCGCCCGCTTGACGCGCACCTCCTGGAACAGCCGACCGTTGGAGCCCGCTCCCAGCACGGCGTTGGCGACCATCAGATCGGGAAAAGACGGATCGCTGCGCTCGGGGATGCGCAGGCCCGCCACCACCGCCGCCTGGCCCGCGCCCGGCATATCCACGACAATCAGTCGCGGCTTGGCGGGGTCGCCGCCCAGCGCTGCGGGCAGCGCGGGTGCAGGCCCCGAAGCCTTCCAGCTACCGAACAGTTTATCCGCAATTCGCTTCGAATCCGCCGCCTCGATGCCCCCGGTGACGATGAGCGTCGCATTATCGGGCCGCCACCAGCGATCGCGTTGCGCCAGCAGATCCTCTCGCGTCATGCTTCCCAGCGACTTGGGGGTACTAACGCCGCCATAAGGGCTAGAGCCATAGATCGCACGGGTTAGCGTGATCCCCGCCAGCGATCCCGGGTCCTTCAAGCTCACCTTAAGCCGGTCGATCGTCCGCTTGCGCTCCTTCCCGAATTCGTCGGCCGGGAACGACGCGTTGCGCGCGATATCCGCCAGGATCTCGCCCGCGGCCTCGAGCGAGGCGACCGGCCCCGAAATGCTGAGCACCGTGCCATCGGCGCCGGCGGTTGTGCCTAGACCGACACCCAGCGCTTCCAGCTGTGCGGCGATCTCCTTCGCCGAGCGGGAGGAGGTTCCCTTGGTCGCCAGTTGCGCGGCCATCGCGGCTAGCCCGGCGCGGCCAACCGGGTCCGTCGAATTGCCGCCCTTGAACACCAGAACGATCGTCGCGATCGGCACATCGCCCGTGCGCGCACTCACCAGCTTCATCCCGTTGGCGAGTTGGCTTTCGGCGATAGCAGGCGGAGTCACCGGCACCGCGGCAGAGGGCTCGGGCGGGTTCTGCCGCTCCCCTTCGGGCGCGAGCGTTAGCGCCTTTCCGGTCGCGGCCGGGACCGAAGCCCAGACGGGCATCTTCACCGGGTTCGCCCAATTGTCCTTCTCGCCTGCGGGGCGCTTGCTTTCATCCAGATAGCGGATGTCCACGCGCGATTCCGGCGTCAGATATTTGCGCGCCACACGCTGCACATCGGCGATCGTCACCTTGCCGATCTGCGCGAGCTGCCTGTCCAGCGCCTGGGTATCACCAGACCGCATCAGCGCCTCGCCAAGCGCGAACGCCCGCCCCGAAGCCGTCTCGCGCCCGCGCAGCGCCGATGCGAGGATCTCGTTCTTGGCTTCGGCCAGTTCGGCGGCGGTGACCGGCTGGTCGCGCAGCTTCGCGATCTCGGCGGCGAGCGCCTTTTCCGCATCCTCCACGCTGGTCCCGCTCGCAAGGGTCACGATCGGCGCGAGGAAGCCGCCATCCTCCACGTCCGAGAAATTGGTATAGGCCGAAGTCGCGATCGGCTTGTCGAACACCAGCGCCTGTTTCAGCCGGGAGCTGTCGCCAGTGGCCAGGATGCCGTCCAGCACCATCAGGGCCGCCATATCGGGGTCCGTCCAGCCCGGGATCCGCCATGTCGATGCAATCTGCGGCAACGGCACGTTCGGCGCATAAGCAGTCACGAGCCTTGGGCTGGTCCGTGGCTTCTCCACCGCCCTGATCGCGAGCGGAATCGGATTCTTGCGGCGCGGGATGCTGTCGAAATAGCGGTTCACCAGCGCATCGAGCGTCTTGGGATCGAAATTGCCCGCGACGATCAGCGTCGCCGTGTCCGGCCCGTAATAGGCCTCGTGAAAAGCGCGGGCATCCTCCAGCGTCGCTGCGTCGAGTTGCTCCAGGCTCCCAATCCCCGATCGCCGATTGGGCAGCGTGTCATAGCTGTTCTCATCGAGCACCAGCCGCATCCGCCCATAAGCCGGCGACAATACGCGCTGGCGGTATTCCTCCTTCACCACCTTGCGCTCGGTCTCGAACACGTCCGCGTCAACAACCGGCCGGGCCATGCGCTCGGCATGCGTCCACAGCATGGTCTCCAGATATTGCGCGGGGACGGTCTCGTAATAATTGGTGCGGTCGAACCAGGTCGATGCGTTGCGCACCCCGCCGACATTCTCGGTCAGCCGGTTGATCATGTTGTAGGGCATGTTGCGCGTCTTGCGCGACAGGATGTGCTCGAAGAGATGGGCAAAGCCGCTGCGGCCCTCCGGATCGTGCTTCGAACCCACATCGTACCAGACCTGCACCGATACGGTGGGCGTGGTCGTGTCGCGGATGGCGATCACCTTCAGCCCATTGGGCAGCGTCCGCTCGGTAAAGGCCAGCGGGGGCACGGCGATCGGCGCCGGCGCGGTCTGGGCAGATGCCGCGCAAGGCAGCACGACGCCGGCAAGCAGAAACGCTGTGGCAAGGCGATGGGGCATCGGGAGAATCCTTCAGGTAAGATCAGGCGCGCAGATCATCACAACTGTAGTATCGACGCAATACGCCTCCGGCCCGGGGTCTTGAACTTTCAGCGCGGATGCAACGTCGTGCGGCTGATGACCTTCGCATCCACCGCAGCGCGGCTGAACAGCATCGGCAGCATCTTTCCCTGCGCCCAGGGTTCATATTGATCGCGGTAATGCGGCGAGCGCGGATCGTTCGATTGGCCCGGCAGATTGAGCATCACCGAATTGTCCCACGCGCCGACATCGATCACCTGCAGATAGCTCGCGCCGCTGCCGACCTGCGAGCCGCTGATCCCGCGCGCCATGACAGTGTAGCTGTCACCGCCCGAATCCGCGCCCTCAATCACCGGAAACGCCGCTGCGATCGCCGGGATGCTCGAAAGGGGATGCGTCAGCCGAACCCTGTGCAAAGCCCCCCAGCGCCATCCGGCGGGATCGGGTCCCATGCGCGCCGACGCGCTGCTCCACGCAGCCGAGAGCGACGCCGCCAGCATCGCGTCGCGCGCCTTTGCCGGGTCCGGGCCCAGCCGGGCATCGGGCCGCTCCAGCAGCTCCAGCATCACCGATGGGGCGATGTTTCCAATCAGCCCTCGCGCACGCTCGGGCACGATCGTGGCGGTCGTGCGCGCGTTGAGATCGGCCCATAGCAGCTCGAACAACGCAGCCGCGCCGCTTCCGGCATCCACCCGTGCATCCCAGCCGCGCAGCATCGCCGCCGCCGGGCCGCCCTGCCCGGGCAGCAGCGCGATCAGCGCGCGTGCGGGCGCGGAGAGCGTGTCGTGCTGGAGCGCGACGCTGTCCGCCAGGCTATGCTTTGGCTGCGCCGCCAGCACCTCGGCGATCCGTTCGTAGCGATAGGGTTCGCGGAACGAGAAGGCCGGGATCCGGTCGCGCGGCCAGTCATCGGGAAGGTTGTTCTGGTTGGCCGAGGCGAACCACCCCTTTGCCGGATTATAGTCGCCCGGCAGCGCCCGATAATCGCGCAGCCCTGTCCAGTCATACCGCCCGTCGCCCGGCACCGGGAGCAGCCCGTCCCCCTTCCGGCGCACCGGCGAAAACCCGATCACCTGCCAGCCGTGATTTCCCGCCATATCGGCATAATGGAAGTTGGTCGGCGACGGATGGAAGGCGAACGCCTCTCGCAAGTCATCCCAGTCGCGCGCCAGGTTGATCGCGATCATCGCAATGGCGCCGCTTGCGCCCGGCTGGAGCTCGATCGAGCCGAGCACGGTCGCCCGCCGCTTCGCCGGAGCGTGCGAAACCACCGGTCCCTGCACCGCGTAGCGCAATGTGACCTGTTTCGGCTGCGCGCCCTTCACGGCGATAAGCGTCTCGACCCGTTCGAAGCGCTTCCAGCTTCCCTCGTGCCGATATTGCTCCGGATCCTCTGGATTCAGCTCAAGGACGAACAAGTCCTCCTGATCGATATGGAAGTTTGTCCTCCCGAACGCAAAATGATCCGTGTGGCCCTGCATGATACCTGGCAGGCCTGGCGCGCCTGCGCCCATCACGTCGAGGCCCGGCGCGGTTAGATGCACGACATGACGAGGGCCGAACCTGCCGATCCCCAGATGCGGGTCGTTGGCCAGGATCGGCCTGCCCGTCGCGCTGCGTTCCGGCCCCACGGTCCAGGCATTGCTTCCGGCATTCGCCCGTTCGACGGCGTCGGGGATGATCGCGCCATAGGGCAACCCGCCCAGACGCAGCACCCCAAGATCCGCTTCCGAAACCGCCGCCGCGTCCAGCCCTTCCGGCACGCGCAATTCCCATGCCGGGCGCAGGGGCGCGCGGAGTTGGTCCAGTTCCAGCAGCCCCATCGCAGCCAACCGGGCGCGGCGGACCTCGTCGTCTGCATTCCCCGCCGAAACGCCGCGCGCCACGATCAGATCGCGCAGCGCCCAGCGCATCGGGCGGATGCCCAGGATCCGATACTCAAGCGGCAGCAATTCCGGATTAGCGATCACTTCGTCGATCCGCGCGTTTACCCCCGCGACATAGGCGCGCGCGCACTCCACATATCGGGCCGGAATCCGCGCAAGCTCCGCCGCCAGGTCGCCCTGATAGTGAAACAGCCGCGCCGCCGCGTCATGCGCCGCGAATTCGGGCCCGAACACTTCGGCCAGCCGGCCCATCTCGCGGCGATGCGCCAGATCGATCTGAAACATCCGGTCGCGCGCGACCACATAGCCCTGCCCAAAATAGGCGTCGGGAATCGAACGCGCGCGGATGTGCGGAACGCCGTAGGGATCATCGAGAATCTCGATCGTTGTCGATAGCCCCGCCGCCACGCGCCGCTGTGCCAGCAAAGGCGCTGCCGGCGCCAATATCGCGGTCGCGGCACTGCCGAGGAGAAATGCGCGCCGGCTAGTCATCCTTGCCATGGCAGCACGCTAGCCGCGTCGCGCGGAAATTGCGCCATTGCGAGCGCTTGGGCAGGCATAGGCGCAGGCTATGGCGCTATTCGGAGGTGCTCGGATCTTCCCCGATGGAGAGCAATGACTGCGTCGGCACGCCGAAGACCGCCTGTCGCGCAGTCAGCAGATGGCGCAAATACGGCGTCTGCATCGCCATGAAACGCCGCGGCGTCATGCCCAGAAATTCCTCGGCATCGCGCAGGAAATGCGAGACGTCGAAATAGCTGTGTGAGCGCAGGCTGTAATCCGCCTCCCCGCCCGCAGCGTACATTCTCAGCAACGAGCGCAGGAAACGCGCACGGCGGAGCAGGCGCTTCGGCGGGAAGCCGAAATATCGCAGCGACAAGGTGCGCAATTGCTGCGCGGTAAGATCCACCTTTGCCGCGATTTCCGCGAGGCTATCGACGGTCTCGTCGACGAGAAGCGCCATGATCCGCCGGATCATCGGCTCGTCCGGGTTCGGCGGCCCCAATTCCTCAAGGAAGAAGGCATCGAGCACCCCTTTTATTTCCGGCCCCTTGTCCGACGCCGCCAGCGCCGCGAACAGCCGCGCGCTGAAATCGCCCGGGATCGCTTCGGCGATCGGGACGATACGGTCGCGGAATTGATGCGCTGGCTTGCGGATCAACCGCGCCCAACCAGGCGCGGTGATGTTCATGCCCACCGTCGCCCCTCCGAACGTTTCGAAGCGCGAAGCACGGCTCGTCGGGCCATATAACGCCGCGACCGGCACCGGCTTGAAGGCCCGCGACGCCATCCAGACATTATAGGGGCGATCGCCAAAGAAGAGGCGCAGATTGGCCGATCCCGGCATCGCCCATTCAATCGCGCCCAGCAGATTGGGGTTGTCGGAATCGTGGACGTAATATTCGCTGACATAGTCGGCGATCCGCTGATCCGGGCGTTCGAGCCGCAAAGCGGTGCCGGGCGGACCGTCGAAGACGGCCGGCGGCACATCGGGTGCGTGCGTGCCGCTCTCAATCATCGCGCAGCTATCGCTTGGAAACTGGGGATTGGGGACAAGGTTTCAAACACTCCGCCACTCGGTGCTGCCGGGTGCAGTGCGAAGGCGCATCCTGGCAGGATGCAATCATCCCCCAGTGCGTGACCAAAACCAGCCCCCCGGCCGGAGAGCGCCATAGCTCAGGCATGGCTTTGCGTCATCTCATTCATTTGTACAATTTCAGCGATCTATTCTGATTTCCCAATAATCTACGCGGTAACGCTCGACTAACAGCCTAGTTGATGTCCTGCCGCCGGAAGCTAACGAATGTGATCAGCCCCAGCCCCAGGATCCACGCGGCGAGCACCGCGAACGAAAATGCCTGGGGATAGACGATCACCGTACCGTCCATCAGCTTTAGTTGAAACGCCGCTCCCTTTTGCGCCCAGTTCGCGACGTTCTCCAGATGATAGCCCGGAAGCACGCGATAGGGCACAGCCAGCCAGGTCATCCCAAGGGCGCTCAGCGCCTGCACGATCTTGCCGAACAGATCGTCCATGGTCACCGCGACGATGGTGATGATGCACGAAGCCAGGGTCGATCGCGTAAGGATCGCCGCCAGGCTCGCATAAAGCGCGGTGAGCACCACCGGGATGATGCCGAGCGACAGGATCTGGAAATGCCCGCTCAGGATGCCGAACGCGGTAACGTCTGTGGGCACCGGCTCGGGCAGCAGGCCCGCCCGCACCAGCGTCACGAGCACCGTGGCTAAAGCGGCGAGGAACCAGGCGAGATAGAGGAAGCCTGTCGCGACCAGATATTTGGCGGTCAGCAGCTTCCATCGCGCCGCGTGCGGCACCACCAGCTTCCAGGTGTTCCAGCCATATTCGCCGGCGAACACCACTGCAAAATAGGCGCCGATCAAATAGCGGAACAACGCCATTGACGGGATGTGCCAGACGAAGGCCGTATCCGCGATCCATGCCGCGGCCGTCACAGGGTCGTCCGCTGGGGCGGGAGCGCCCCACAGCTTAGAGAGCAGGCCGATGATCAGCGCCACGGTGATAACGATCGGGTAGACCCAGACGAGCAGCCAGGTCGCCTTGTGCGGCAGCAGCTTGCGCTTTTCGGCTGCGATCAGATTACGCATCGGCCGCCTCCTTGTTGGTGATCGCAAGGAAGACTTCCTCCAGCGAGCGTTGGGTCGGCGCCATGCTGAACACTTCGATTTGAGCCGCCACCAGCCTGCGCAGGATATCGGGCGCGTCCTTGGCCTCCGCACGCACCAGCAGCCCCTGCCCCGCGATTTCGCACGGCCAGCTTGCCGAAAGCACTGTCTGCGCCTGTTCCTGTGGCGTGGCCACGATCCGCAGGCTGGTTTCTTCGTGGAGCAATTCCGTCACGGTCGCCTCGCGGATCAGCATGCCGCGATCGATGATCGCCACCCGGTCGCAAAGCTG
Organism: Sphingomonas soli NBRC 100801; assembly: GCF_001591025.1. Classification (GTDB taxonomy): domain Bacteria; phylum Pseudomonadota; class Alphaproteobacteria; order Sphingomonadales; family Sphingomonadaceae; genus Sphingomonas; species Sphingomonas soli. Next base: position 206,591 of record NZ_BCTZ01000001.1, on the reverse strand, counting down.
CTGCACTTCGTTGAGCAAGTGGCTGGAAAGGAACACCGATTTCGTCCCGTCGGCCACGAGTCCGCGGATCAGCGCGCGCATCTCCTGGATGCCTGCCGCGTCAAGACCGTTTGCCGGCTCGTCGAGGATGATCAGGTCGGGGTTGTTGAGCAATGCCGCCGCGACGCCCAGCCGCTGGCGCATGCCAGTCGAATAACCTTTCACCTTGCGATGCGCGTCCCGCGTGAGCCCGACCTGCGCGAGCAGCCCCTCGATGCGATCGTCATTTTGCCCTTCGGTTCGGGCAAGTACTTCCAGATTCCGCCGCCCCGAAAGGAACGGATAGAATGCCCCGCCATCAACCAGCGAGCCCACGCGCCGCAGCGGCTGGCCGATGTGGAAGTCCTCACCGAACAGGCGGATCGCGCCGGATGTCGGCGTGATCAGCCCCAACAGCATCCGGATCGTCGTGCTCTTGCCCGCGCCGTTCGCACCCAGAAAGCCATAGACCTCGCCCGCGCGCACGGTCAGCGACACGTCCTGCACCGCGCGCACGCCGCCGCGTCCATAGGTCTTGCTCAGTCCCGCGACCTCCAGGACCGCCGCACCTTCACCGATCTGCAATTCGCCGCGCTCCCTGCTCAGTGCGATCGAGTGTGCCGTCATTCGCCGCGAGCGCAAGCGCCAAAGTACCCCGCGCGCCTTCATAGACGCGGCCCGCTCGTCTGTTGCGTGACCGGAATTAAATGATATGTTGCATCATCACACGATGAGGAGAGATGTCATGGCGAATGTGGGCACTTCCGAACCCACCTACTTCAAGACACTCAACGTGACGCCGTTCATCGATGTCATGCTGGTGCTCCTCGTGATCATGCTTCTCAGCCTGCCCGTTGCCACCCACAAGCTCCCGCTGGACCTGCCAAACGGGCCGCCAAAGGCGGCGCTTGAGGAACCGCATCTTTTGCATATCGACAAAGCCGGCGCGTTGTCGCTCGACGGTCGCGCAATCCCTGACGAGATGCTGGCCGCCACGCTGGCCGCGATCCGGGATCGCCCGGGGGCGGTGCTTCAGATGCATACCGATCCCGACGCACGATACGCCCGGTTCGATGCCGTGCTGGCCGTCGTCAAGCGTGCGGGGATCACCCGGCTGGGCTTTGTCGGGCACGAACCCCTGCCCGATTAGTCGCCGCGATGGGCGCGGGCGCACTCGACGATCAGGCCGCGCAACCAGATGCTCTCGCGCGATGTATGAACGCGCGGATGCCACGCCAGTGATAAATCGTGCGAAGGGAAATCGAGCGGCGTGTCGGCGATCCTGATCGAATCGAGAAAGGTGTTCGCCAGACGCTCTGGAAACATCGCGACCATCCGCGTTTTTGCGACGATCGTCGGCACGATCGAGAAATGCGAGATGCGCATGGCGACATGCCGCTCGAAGCCTTTGGCCGCCAGATAGCTGTCGATCAGGTTCGGGTAGATCGGCCGCTCGCTTTCCAGCCCGATATGATCCAGTTCGAGGAACCGTTCGAGCGTCAGCTTGTCCTGTAGATCGGGATGATCCTTCGCCCCGATCACAACGATCCGGTCGTCGAGGAGCTTTCGCCGGTGCCACGCGCCCGGTAGCGAGCGCAGCCATCCGATCCGCATGTCGTACTGGTCGGCATCCAGATAGGCGAGGTCGGTCTGCCGGTTCGGGATGACCGCGACGGACAGCCGTATGTTCGGAGCGCGCTCGCGCAGAGTGGCCGCGATGTCCGGCAGCAGCACCTGCCCGGCATGATCGGTGATCGCGAGCTTCAACACCGCATTCGATCGTTCGGGATCGAACTCGCCGGTGCGGAACAGGTCGACCATCGCCGGAAGCGCGAGATCGAGGCGCAGCCGCAGCGCTTCGCCCTGCGCGGTAAGCGCGAAACCGCCGCCGTCCCGCACCAGCAGCGGATCGTCGAAGATCCTGCGCAGGCGCGCCAGCGTGTGACTCATCGCGGGCTGCGACAGCCCCATCTCGCGCGCGACGCGGCTGAGATTGCGTTCGGTCAGCAGCTTCTGGAGCGCAATTAGCGTACCGATGTCGAGCTTGCGAACATTCGCTGTGAGAATATCGAGCATGCTACTCATGCATTGGATTATATCAGACGCCGCCGCTAGTTTCATCACATAACAATGGTGCCGTGCACCTGGGTGGAGAGAGGAAGGTTGGCCGAGACTGCGAGACAGGAGTCACTAGGCGAGGTCCGCGCGAGCAATCGCGGCGCGCTGGATCTGCTCGCAGATGCGGTCCAGCTACGAACCTTGCTCGACCGGCTCACCCCTGCGGCCTTCACCGAACCCACCGGGTTTAAGGGCTGGACCGCCAACGATATCCTTCGCCATCTGCTGCGCGGAAATGAGGCCGCACGGCTCTCGATCACCGACCCACAGGCGCTTGAGGCGATGATGCGCGGCGCGCGTGACCTGTCTGCCGAAGAGCGGCGCGCGCGGGAACAGGCCTTCGCCAATCATGCCGCCGGTCCGGTGCTGGTCGATGCCTGGTTCGATAATCTCGCGCGCACAGTAGATCTGTTCCTCACCGTCGATCTGGCAGAGCGCGTGCCCTGGGCGGGCGTCTCGATGAGCGCACGCTCGCTTTTGTCGGCGCGGCTGATGGAGCAATGGGCGCACGGTCAGGCGATCTATGATCTGGTCGGCGTGGACCGCTGCGAAACCGACGGGATCGAAGCTGTGGCGATCCTCGGGGTCAATACGTTCAGCTTCACCTTCCGCAATCGGGGCATGCTGCTGCCCGAACGCGCGCCCCAGGTTCGGCTCGCTGCGCCATCGGGCACCGAATGGGTTTTCCATGCTGACAACCAGGACGATGTCGTCAGTGGTTCCGCCGTGGAGTTCTGCCGCGTCATCACGCAGGTGCGCAATATCGCCGATACCGGGCTCTCTGTCACCGGGGCGGTCGCGCAGGATTGGATGGCGATTGCACAATGCTTCGCCGGCCCGCCGCACCTGCCGCCCGCCCCGGGGGAGCGGGTTGCCGCCGCCCGTCTCCGCACCGATCTGCTCTCCGAACCTGAAGGACCCTCCGCCGCATGAATGGCTGGCTGTCACCCTATCGCGTGATCGACCTTACCGACGAGCGCGGCCTGCTCGCGGGCAGCATGCTCGCCCGCCTGGGCGCCGAGGTGATCCAGGTCGAACCGCCGCATGGCAATCGCGGACGTCGCACCGCCCCTTTCGATGCCGAGGGGCGTTCCTGCTACTGGTCAGCATTCGCCGCCGGCAAGAAGAGCGTGGTGCTTGACCTGGCCGACGCAGGGAACCGCGAACGCTTCCTCGCGCTGGTCGCAACCGCCGATTTCCTGATCGAGAGCGAAACGCCGGGCTATCTCGACTCGTTGGACCTGAGCCGTGAGCAGCTTCGCGCGGCGCGGCCCGACCTGATCCACGTCTCGATCACGCCGTTCGGCTCGGACGGGCCGAAGCGCCACTTCGCCGATGCCGAGCTGATCCTCTGGGCGGCGGGCGGCCCGCTGCATCCCAATCGCGACAATAATGGGGTGCCGCTGCGGATCAGCGTGCCCCAGGCCTATCTCCACGCCGCCGCGGACGCGGCTGCGGGCGCGCTCATCGCGCATCTCGCCCGGGTGACGAGCGGCCGGGGCCAGCATGTCGACATCTCGGTCCAGCAAAGCGTGACCCAGGCAACGATCGGCTCGCATCTCGCGGCGGCGGTGGGCCATGCAGGCTTCAGCGTCCTCAATCCGCCGCAGACGCCGGGCACCAAGGCCAAGCTCGATCTGTCCGGCAGCGGATCGCGCACGCGCCGCTCGAAATGGGTGGTGCGCGATGGCCTGGTCGAGATGCATCTCGGAATGGGCCCGGCGACCGGCGAGCGCACCAACAACCTGTTCGCATGGATGCGCGAGGCAAACGCCCTCCCCGCCGAGCTCGACGACTGGAACTGGGTGACCTTGCCCAAGCGACTTGAATCAGGAGAATTGAACGAGGAGTCGCTCGAATTCGCGCGCGGCGCAGTCGCGCGCTTCCTTGCGGACAAGACCAAGGTCGAGATCCAGACCGAAGCACTGGCGCGCAAGCTCCTCGCCTCGCCGATCAACGATGTGGGCGATCTGCTGGCCAGCGAGCAGTTGATCGCGCGCGGCGCCTTCCAGACCGTCACCGAGGGCGATTGCACGCGCACCATCCCCTGGGCCTTCGCGCACGGCCCGGACGACATGTTCGCCCAGGCATCCCCCGCCCCGCAGCTCGGCGCGGACACCGCCGAGATCCTCGCTCAACTTAGCAATACGCAGGAAATTGACGCATGACGGCGAACGCGCTCGCCGGGCTGAAAGTGCTCGATCTCGCCTGGGTGGTCGCCGGCCCCGCAATCGGGCGGTCGCTCGCCGATTATGGCGCCACCGTTGTCCGCGTCGAATCCTCGACCCGGATCGAAACCGCGCGCTTCATGGGGCCCTTCCCCGATGGTTTCGCCGATCCCAATCGCTCGGCGCTGTTCGGCACCTATAATGCCGGAAAGTTCGGCATCTCGATCGACCTGCGCAGCGAAGGCGGACAGGCGGTGCTGGAGGATCTGGTGCGCTGGGCGGACGTGCTGGTAGAAAGCTTCGCCCCCGGCCAGCTTGCCCGCTGGGGCATGGCGCCAGACCGGTTGCACGCGATCAACCCCCGGCTGATCGGCCTCAGCTCCTCGCTGATGGGCCAGACCGGCCCTTATGCGAACTTCGGCGGCTATGGGAATATGGGCGCTGCGGTCGCCGGGTTTCAGACAATCGTCGGCTCGCCCGACGCGCTGCCGATCGGCCCCTATGGACCCTATACCGATTATGTCGGCCCGCGCTTCGGGCTGGTCGCGCTTCTTGCCGCGCTCGATCAGCGCCGCCGCACCGGCGAAGGTTGCTGGATCGACATCGCACAGGCGGAATCGGGCGTCCAGTTCCTCGCCCCCCAGATCGCGCACGGCGCGGCGACGGGCGAATATCCGGGTGCCAACGGCAATCGCGACGCCAGCTTCGCCCCGCACGGCGTGTTCCGCTGCAGCGGCGAGGACGAATGGATCGCGATCGTTGCGCGCGACGATGCTGAATGGGAAACGCTCGCGGGGCTGATCGGCGGAGACGCCACCGACGCGCGCTTCGCAACGCTGGCGGGCCGCAAGCAGGATGAGGACCGCCTCGAATCCATCGTCGCGGGCTGGACCGCAGGCCGCAGCGCCGCAGAAATCGAGGCCGAGTTGCAGGGCCTTGGCATCCCCGCCCACCGCGCCTCGTCGAGCGAGGACATGTTGGCCGATCCCCAGCTTCAGGCGCGCGGTCATTTCGTGACCCTGCCGCACCCGCTGGGGGGCGAAAGCGTGTTCGACGCGAGCCGCTACACTTTGTCCGAAACCCCGGCCCGCTACCCGCGCACCGCGCCGCATTTCAATCGCGACCGCGATTTCGTGCTGCAGGATCTGCTCGGCTACGAAGCCTCGCGCGTGGCGGAGCTCGACGCGGCAGGCATATTGCGGTGAGCCCCTAGCGGGCGTCCCAGCCCGCAAGTATCGCCCGCAGCGCCGCGACCAGAGCCAGCGGCTGATCCGCCATGATGTGATGCGCGGCGTCCGGTATCTCCACCTGGAACGCTGCGGGTGCGAGCCTGCGCATCGCCGCGCGCTGCTCGGCGTCGCCCAGTACCGAATGCTCGCCATATAGGCAGGCCATCGGCCGCGTGACTGACGATAGCGCCTCGCTGAAGCTCGAAATATCGAGCTGGCGCCAGATCTTCGGATCGAAGCGCCATGTCCAGCCGCCCGGTGCCGGCATCAGCGAATGCTCGGCAATGAAGCGCGTCACATAAGGGGGCGCTTCCTGCCGCGGCATCAGCCGGAACCGCGCCATCGCTTCCTCGCGGCTGGCATAGACGGGCATGCCATCCTTTTCGGGCTGCGGCGGCCGTGGCTTGGCGATCGCGAACGTATCGACGAGCACAAGCCCGCTTACTGCGTCCGGATAGCGCGCCGTGCATGCCGCTGCCGGCACCCCACCGAACGAATGCCCTACGATAAAGGGCGCAGCGCCCGATTCCGCCAGCCCGGCGGCGTCGATCGCGTCGCGCGCCTCGCCCGCATAATGCGCGACGCTATACTGGTCGCGGCGCGCAGAGCCGCCCATGCCGGAAAGCGAAATGGCGGCCACCCGGCGGTCTCGCGCCAGCAGCGGCGCGGTCCAGCGCCACCAATCGGCATGCGCGCCATTGCCGTGCAGCAGCAGCACGCCGGGCCTTCCGCGCTCGCCCCAGGTGAGCAGCTCGATCTCCGCGCCTGCGCTTTCAAACCGCGTGCGCTCCGGCGCGTGCGCCACCGCCGCGTCGAACCACGCCGGTGCCACTTCGCATAGCTGTCCGTTCATTCTGCTTCCCAAAGGCGTTTCAATCAAACCGCGCGGAAACCGACTCTAAAGCCGTAGCGACACGCCGCCATCGACCACCAACTCCGCGCCCGTGCACATAGCCGCGCCTGGCCCGAGCAGGAAGCAAATCGCTTCCGCCACATCCTCCGCTTCCACCCAGCGGCCCAGCGGAAACTGAATATCGAGGCGCACCGAACCCTCGGTCAGCGCAGTGCGCACCGGCCCCGGCAACACCGTGTTCACCCGAACCCTGGAACCCGCGAGCTCGAACGCCGCCTGCCGCGAAAGTGCCACAACACCCGCTTTGGCTGCCGAATAACCGGCACCACCGAGCGGGGATACGTGCCGCGCCGCCAGCGATGCGACGTTGACGATCGCCCCGCCCTTCTCCTGCGCGGCGATCAGCGGCGCAGCGGCGGAAAGGCAGTGAAATGCCCCGTCCAGGTTGAGCGCCACCAGCCGGCGCCAATGCGCCTCGTTAAGATCGAGCAGCTTCGCCCCCGCCCCGCCGCCGGCATTGTTGACCAGCATATGCAGTCCGCCGGCCTCGTCGGCGATTTCGCGAAAGGCCGCCGATACCGCCGCCGCATCGGTGATATCGAGCTTCCGCACGATGGCCCTGTCGCAGTCCGCCGCGACACGGTTCGCGGACTCCCCGTCAATATCGAGCAATACGACGCGCGCGCCCAGCCGCGACAATTTCCGCGCCGTCGCAGCGCCAATTCCCGAACCTGCGCCCGTGACGGCGGCGATCTGTCCCTCAAACGGCTGCACGTTCTTCCCTTGGATTGAAGCCAGCCACGGGATGCGGCCGGTATTGCGCTTCCAGGCGGCCAACGGTCGCTTCGTCCAGCTTGGTCTGCACCGCGGCCAGCGCAACGTCGATCTGTTCGGGCGAGGTCGCACCAATCACGGATACGGCGCCGCGCGCACGCAGCCATGCCAGCGCCACGGTTGCATGGGACAGGCCCGTTTCCGCCACCACCTCGTCCAGCGTAGCAAGCACCGGCGCATCCAGCTCCGCCTCGAAGCGCTCGCTTGCAAACCGATCGTGGGTCAGCCGCGTGGCGTCGGCCTGCGGTCCCGCCAGATAGCCCCGCGCGAGCGGCGACCAGGCGGTGTAGCCCACGCCTTCCTCCTCGCAGAGCGGGATCATCTCGCGCTCTTCCTCGCGGTACAGCAGGTTATAGAGGCCCTGCATAACCACGAACGACGCAAGGCCGCCTGCCCGCTGCATGCCCAGCGCCTTCATCATCCGCCATGCAGACATCGACGATGCGCCGATATGGCGTGCGCGGCCGCTCCGGACGATCTCGTCGAGCGCCTCCAGCGTTTCCTCTATCGGGGTTTCGGCATCCCAGCGATGGATCATCAGCACGTCGACATAGTCGGTGCGCAGCCGCCTCAGGCTGGTATCGAGCGACGACAACATGTGCTTGCGCGAAAGCCCGCGATCTTCGGGGCCGTCCCCGGTCGGAAAATAGACCTTTGTCGTCACCGTCACCTGGTCGCGCTTTCCCAGACGGGCCAGCGCATCACCCAGCCGCGCCTCGGCCAGGCCGCGTCCATAGGTCGCCCCCGTGTCGAACGAATTGATGCCCTTGTCATAGGCATGCCGGATCAGCGGCCAGACGGCCTCGCCTCCCATGTTCCAGGCTGCCGCCGACGGGTCCCCGAACGTCGCCGTACCCAATATCAGCGGCGGCACGCTCAGCTCTGAGCGGCCCAGGCGAACCTGCTCCATCATTCCCTTAGATGTCGTTGTGTGGATTGAACAATTTGGGATGCGCCACGCCTTCGATCTGAAGGGCGTCGACGGCTGCACGAACTTCGTCGGCACGGTCGAGCAGCGCAAGCGCGCCCGCATTTTCCTCGACATCCTCGATCCGCGTCGCGCCGACCAGGCCGGTCGCCAGGTTCGGGTGCGACAGGGTAAAGGCCAGCGCCAGTTGCGCCGCGCTCGCGCCGAAGCCCGCCGCGATCTCGGCAAGCATGGGCTGCCGTGCCCGTATCTCTTCGCGAATGCCCCCGGAATCGCGCGCGATATTGCGCTCGACCGGCTTCACCCCCGCCGCATAATCCGGCGGATCGACGCGGTCGCGCTCCAGGTGGCCGCCCAATATGCCGCCTTCCAGCATGTGCGCGGCGCACAGCCCGATGCGCCCTTCGGCAAACAACTCGGCATAGCCCGGCCCTTCGACCACGCCACGCCGCATCACATTATACTGCATCTGCAGCATCGCGGGCGCCGGCCAGCCCTTGGCATCGGCCAGCGACAGCGCTGCGCGGGCTTGTTCGGGCGTGAAATTGGTCACCCCCCATGCCCGCGCCTTGCCAGCCTTCACCAGCGCGACGACTTCGCCGATGAACGCTTCGAACTCCAGCCCCTCAGTGGGGCGCGAGACCAGGACCATGTCGACATGGTCATGGCCCAGCTTGACGAGCGAGCGATCCAGCTGATCGCTGAAGCTCTCATGCGGATATTCCCACAGCCAGAGCTTCTGGGCGATCAGGTAGGAATCGCGCGGTCGCCCGATATCCGCCAGCGCCGCGGCAACCGCCTCCTCGGTGTCGGGCTTGTCCCAATAATAGCCGACGTCGAGGAGGTTGATGCCGAGGTCGAAGGCCCGCGCGAGCAGCCCCGTCAGCTCGGACCGGGAAACGCGCGAGAACGTGTTCCACGATCCGAGTGACAACCGGGAGACCGGCGGCAGATCGGGGCTGATCGTGCGGTACAGCATCAGAAGCGGAGCGTGACCGTGCCAGCCACAAGCCGCGGATCGCCCGGCTGGGTGATCTCGATGCCGAAGATCGAGCCCTTCTGGTGATAAACCAGATAGCGATGGTTGGTCAGGTTGGTGCCTTCCACGCCGATCTCCAGGTTGGGCATGCCCGCCGGGGAGAAGCTGGCGCGCGCGCTGAGCAGCGCGTAGCCCTTCTCCAGCGAGATCGTATCGCCGATCGTGAGGAACTGATCGCTGCGATAGCTCAGATCGCTGCGGATCATGAAGCGGCCGACGCTCGTCTCCTTTTCATACTGGATGCCGGGGGTGAACGACCATTCCGGCACGTGCGGCAGCTTGGTGCCGTAGGTGATGCCCGCCGTAATCGCGCCTGCCGCCAGTCCAACGAAGCGGTTGTGCGTATAGCCCGCGCCGAGGTTGAAGCGGACGTCGCCCAGGCGTGCTGCCAGTTCGGCTTCGAAGCCGTACAGCTCGGCCGTGCCGCCGTTCGAGGTCAGGTTGACCACGCCGCCGGTCGGGCCGGGGACGATCACGTTGAGCTGGATGTCCTTCCAGCGCGACACGAAGCCCGCCAGGTTAAACGTCACGCGGCGATCCCAGAACTGGGTCTTGGTGCCCAGTTCGAAGGTCGACAGCTTTTCCGGATTGTAGATCGGCGAAGCCATGGTCGCGGTGGGGTTGCCGAAGCCGCCGCTCTTGAAGCCCGTCGAGTAGCTTCCGTAGAGCATCACGTCCTGGCTCGGCTTCCAGTTCAGGCCAACCTTCGGCGTGAACGAGTTCCACTCGGCGGTCCGGGTCTGCAACGGCGTCTGGACGACGTTCCCGCGCTCGGGCAGCGTCACCAGCACGGTGAACGACTTCTTGTCGTGGTTGTAGCGCGCACCGAGCGACGCTTCGAGGTTCGGCAGCAGTTCCAGGTCGAACTGCGCGAACGCCGCATACGACTTTGCGAGGTAGCGCTGGTACGTGTAGGTATCACGCGCGTCCGACGCGGTGCCGGTGATCTGGTACACGCCGTGGAAGTTCAGGCTGTCCTTCCGCGAGCGGCCGGTCTCGTTGAAATAGAAGCCCCCGACCAGGTAGCGCAGGCTGCCCAGCTTGCCGCCGAACTGCAGCTCCTGGCTGAACTGGCGGTCGTTGATCTTCTCCGCGGTGTGCGAGATCGTGTACGGGCTCTGGTCGCCGTCCGTCTGGATGTGCGTGCGCAGCGCGCGCAGCGCCGTGATCGACTTGATCGTAATCGCGTCGGAAGGCGAATAGGTCAGCGTCGCCGCGCCGCCGCCGATGTCGTAATCGTCCTGCAGCGGGCTGGCGCTGGAGGTGTTGTACGAACCCGGATGCGTGAAGAAGTGCGGATAGGTCGTCCCGGCCGCCAGGCCGAGCTGCGCATTCTGCACCGGCGCCGCGATCGTGTTGAAGCGCACCAGGTTCGCCGGAAGCGCGCCGGGCAGAACCGACGCCGCCTGCGCGACCGAACCCAGGTTGCGCTGCTTGCTATAGTCGGCGCGGACGTCGAGCGTCAGGTCGGGTGCGATCTGCCAAAGCGCGCCGCCGCGCAGGACCAGCCGGTCTTCGCCGTTCAGCTTCTCGCCAGTGAAGACGCGCTTGGCGAAGCCGTCCATGCTGAAATAGCTGGCCGAAAGCTTGATGCCCAGCTTGTCCTCGATCACCGGCAGGTTGACCGTGGTGATGATGTCGGCGCGGCCATAGGAGCCATAGCGGCCGGTGATGCGGCCTTCCACGTCGCCGCTCAGCTTCGGCGTGGTCGTCAGCACGTTGATCGCGCCGCCGATCGTGTTGCGGCCATAGAGCGTGCCCTGCGGGCCGCGCAGCACTTCGATGCGCTCGATATCCGCGACGCTCAGCAGGCCGCCGAGCGTACGGGCGAGATAGACGCCGTCGATATAGATGCCCACGCCCGGATCGGTCGGGAACGCATAGTCGCCCGTGCCGACGCCGCGGATCCAGGCGGCATAAGCCGCGCCGCCGGCGCCGGGACGGTTGGTGTTCGTGAACTCTACGTTCGGCATGAAGTTGGTGATCGTCTTGAGGTTCACCACGCCGCGTTCGGCCAGCGATTCACCCGAGATCGCGACGACCGAGATCGGCGTATCCTGCAGGCGTTCTTCGCGGCGCTGTGCCGTGACGATGATGTCCTCGCTGTCGAACTCCTGCGCCGATGCCGGTGCGTCCGGAGCCACTGCGGCGTCCTGGGCATATGCGGGTGCCGCCATCGCCAGCGCGATGGCTGCTAGTGAAACAGCTGTAATACCTTCTTTCTTCATTCTTCTTCTCCCCAACGGTTGTTATTATTCGCGCGGTCAAACGTTCGCGCGTTTGAGATCCTCACGGACCGTGCGGGCCGCGAGGAGGAACAGCAGTGCCGAGATCGAATTGACGAAAAGCCCGGTGATAAGAGCCCAACGCAGGGGCACTGCAAAACCATTCGATGCGTAAAGGTCGCTGAGCATGCCCACGACGGGCGGCCCGATGCCGAAGCCCACCAGATTGGCGAGCAGGAACAGGATCGCGCCGATCTTGCCGCGCATCCGCTCGGGCGCGAGGCTCTGGGTAAGCGCATAGCCCGGCGCCAGCCACAGCGTGACGGTAGCTGCCAGTCCGGCCGTGCAGAGCACCGCGACGGTCCAGCTGGACGTAAGGAAGGCGCCCATGCCGAACGGGATCGAAGCGAGCGTCGTGATCGCCGGAACCCAGGCCCGCCAGCGCTCGTCGCGCCGCGCCAGCACGTCGGCCAGGCGCCCGCTGGTGAACAGCCCGATCACGCCCGCCACCGAGATTGCGATGCCAAGCACCGGACCCACTTCGTGCAGGTCCACCTTGTGCACGCGTACCAGGTACGAGAAGTTGAAGGCGCTCATGCCCGCAACCACCGTATAGGCGATCGCGCCGCCACAGATCATCATGCGCAGCGAAGGCGTCGCCCAGATGTGCTTCAGCGTCGCCTTGAGCGTGGTGCCGCTCTTCCCGCTCGCATCCGCCGGAAGCGGCGCACGCTTGGGCTCCTTCACCGCCAGCCAGATGACGAACGCGAGAACCAGCCCGATCACGCAATTGGCATAGAGTGCGGTGCGCCAGCCATAATCGTGCGCCACCTTGGTGTTCATCGTCAGGTTGATCAGCGCCGCAGTAGGCGATCCGAGCGAGAAGATCGCCATCGCGGTCGCGCGGCGGCGATGCTCGAACAGGTCGGAGATCATCGAAAGCGAAGCGGGGCCGCCGCCTGCCTCGCCCACGCCAACGCCAAGACGGGCGGCGAGCAGCGCGGGGAAGGTCGTCGCCGCGCCGCACAACGCCGTCATCGCCGACCAGAACGTCAGGCACGACGCCGCCAGATTACGGCGGTTATATCGGTCCGCCAGGATGCCGAACGGGATGCTGGCGAGACCGAAAAACACGGCATAGCCAGCGCCGGTGACCAGCCCGAGCTGAAGGTCCGAAAGGTCGAACTCGTTCTTGAGCGGCTCCATCAGGACCGTGAACACGATCTTGTCGAGCACCAGCATGGTGTTCAGCAAATAGAGCAGGAACAGTGTCAGCCAGGCCTGCCTGCTGACAGGCGCCACCGGCGCTTTAATCGAGGCTTGCATATTCGGTCCTATGGATGATCTCGTCCTGCGTTTCCGCCGCGAGCTGGGTGAAATAGGCGCTGCACCCGCCAATCCGGACGATCAGGTCCTTATGGCTTTCCGGGTCGCGCTGCGCCGCGAGTAGCAGCTCCGACGAAACCACGTTGAACTGAATATGCTTGCCGCCACGTTCGAAATAATCGCGGACGACTGCGGCAACTTCGGCGCGCTTCTCTGCGGTTGCGAACAGCTCGGGCGACAGGCGCAGGTCGAGCGACAATGCCTGCCACGCCGCCTGGTCGATCTTGAGCACGCTGTTGATCAGGGCGCTCAGCCCCCGCTTGTCGCGATTGCGCATCGGGGTCAGCGATTCGTCGGCCAGCCCCTCTTCCTGGTATCGGCCATCGGGCGTTGCGCCGCTGGCCTTGCCGCCGGGCATGATGCACGTGCCGATGGTGATCGAAGCCGCCTTCTGGTTGCCGCCATAGGTGCTGGTGAGCTTGGTGATGGTCTCCGCACAGAAGCGGTACAGCTCCACCACGGCGGCGTCGGCCTCGGCGTCGTCATTGCCGTATTTCGGCGCCGACAGCATTAGCTCGCGCACCGCCTGCCCCGCCTCACCCTGCCAGTTCGCAGCTAGGTGGTTGAGCAGCTCGCCAGCCCCGATCGCACCCTCTTCAAACACGCGCTTCCGGATCGCCACCAGCGAATCGGAAACGTTGACCAGCCCGATCGGATTGACCGCCGATCCGTTCTCCAGCGGCAGGGTGCGGCCTAGGATGTTCTTGGTCGCGCCGATCCCGCCATCCATCAGCGCGGATTCCACCGGCTGGGGGAAACGCTCGCCATAGCTCTGGATGGTGATATTGTTGAATTCGGCCTGGAGCGCGATGAAGTGCGAAAGCTGGGTGCGGAACGCCGCCTCGAACTCCGCGAAATCCGCGCATTCGTCGAGCCGGGGCGTCTTGGGACCCACCTGCTTGCCGGTTTCGGGGTCCACGCCGCCATGCAGCGCAAATTTCAGCACGCGCGGCGCCACGAACATCGGCCAGGCCACCGTGCGCGATTGCCCGATCACGTTGATGCCCAGGCACCCAGCCAGGCCGTAATCGCGCGCCTTTTCGATCCCGATGCCTTCGCGCGTCAGGAACTCGATCACCGAATTGTCGCCCACGAAAGCGGGAAGCCCAATGCCCGTCCCGATCAGTTCGAGCGCGGCGTCCAACAGCGCATCGGGCGTCCCGTCATGGATGCGCATTGTCAGCGTCGGATGCGGGGTCGGGCAGGTCCGCGCCGCTTCCAGCAGCAGGAAGGAAACGGCGTTGGTGGCATCGCTGCCGTCGGGCTTCTGCCCGCCAACGTTGCAATTATGCCATTTGGCCAGCCCGCCATATTTGCTGCGATGCGTCTGGCCGGACGTGATCACGATCTGCGAATCCTTGATCCGCAGCCACTGCATCAGCTCCAGCGCACGATCGTGATCGATGCGCCCCGCCGCCAGGTCCGCGTCGTAATAGTCGCCCAGCAACTGATCCAGCCGCGAAAAGGAAAGGATGCCGGCCGGCAGGATCACCAGCCACATGATCCACAGCGACTGAAGCGCTTCATGATAGGTGCGCGCAGGGTTGAGCGGCACGTGGCGGCACATGCTCGCCAGCGCGCGAAGCTCTTCGCGCCGCGCAGGATCTTCCTCGGCCTCTGCCGCTGCGTCGGCTGCGTCGGCCAGGCGGCCCGCAAAGCGCACGATCGCTTCGAGCGAAATCACCATCGCCTGCAGCAGTTCGGCGCGCGCCACCTCGTCGGCAGACATCAGCCTGACATCGGCCAGCTTCTCGCGCGCCTCGGCGATCAGGCTAGTCAGCCCCTCGCGCAGCACACGGCCATAATCGAACACGCCGATGATCTGGCTGATCTCGTGATGAATGCCCCACCCGCAGCCGATCATTCCGCCGGGGCCCCAGCCCTCTTCCTTGCTGCGGAAAGCGGGCAGGACCACGCCAAGCTGCGCATAGGGCCAGAGCCGCTGCTCGTCATAGCGCGAGGTCATCCGCGAAGTCAGCGAGCGCGTGCGCCAATAATCGTTGATCTCGGCGATCTCGGCGCGGTCCTCGGGGCGCACCGCGAAGCCCGCGGCGCACAGCGCATCGAGTTCCTCCTCGCTCCACGGTGCCCAGACGCTGCTCAGTTCGACGCCGCCCGGCACGCTCGCCAGATTGCCGGCAAGCAGGTCGTCGCGTTCGATGAACACGGGAACCTGATCGAGCACCGCTGCCAGCGCATGCGCGATGCGCAGCACCTGCGGATCGCCCTCGGTCGCGCGGAACGAAGCGGTCATCAGGCGGGATTTGACGATGCTGACGGGATAGCGGGCGGCGCGCCCACCCTCCTGCGCCGCGAAAAGCCGGGCGATGCGCTCCCGCATCCCGGCGGCAGCCGATTCATCACGTACTTCAGGCGGCACCAACAAGCCCATTCGCGATCCTCTACCCATGCCACTTCGGCATTTGTTCTATCGCAGAGCTAATTTGGCTTTCGCCATTAGGGTAATGCAATCTTCCGATGATCGTCATTCGCGCGGCGAATAATCGCAATTTCCCGCACGAAGCACGAATCCCGTTTGACATTTTTATACACATTAATCACGATCGGAGAATAATAAGCACAATTCAGGGGCGGGGATGCCGAGTCTTGAACAACTAGGTCGGGCGGCGATGGTGGGCGCGCTCGGCATTACCGTAATCGGCTGCGCGTACCGGCAGACCAACGGTCCGGTCGTGCCGGGGCACGTGCCTTCACAAGCGGAGCAGGCCCGCGTCGCGCCCGTGGAGGCAGCGCAGGACACCGTCGGGAACGACCCGCACTGGATCAAGCCCGGCGCGGCCATCACCCTGCCCGCCAGTGCCGAATATCCGAACGCCAATGGCAGTGTCGGCTTCCTTGCCGCCGGGGTTACCGAAACTGCCGGCCATCCCTTCTTCACCCCGCTGGGCGAGAATGGCCGCGCCTGCGTGACCTGCCATCAACCGTCGGATGCGATGAGCGTATCGGTCGAAACCGTGCAGCGCCGCTGGCGCCTTACCAACGGCCGCGACAGTCTCTTCGCCGCGGTTGACGGCTCGAACTGCCCCTCGCTGCCGCAGGGCGAGCGCGCTTCGCATTCGCTTTTGCTCGATCATGGGCTGTTCCGGATATTCCTGCCCTGGCCGGGTCGCAGCGCCGATGGAAAGCCTGTCGAGCCGGAGTTCGATATCGAGGTCGTGCGCGACCCCAGCGGCTGCAATCTCGATCCGGTCTATGGCCTGAAGAGCGCCAATCCGATGATCTCGGTGTTCCGGCGACCGCGCCCCGTCGGCAATCTGAAATATGTTACCTGGGCGCTTCCGGCGCTGGTCAACATCAAGTCCGGCCTGCTGATGGACCGCGATCCGGAGACCGGCCAACAGGTCGGCCAAAATATCATGTCGGATTCGCGCCAGCCGACATTGCGCACTCAGGCGGTAGAGGCGTCGCTGGTTCACCTCCAGGCGCGGACCGCACCGAGCCGGGAGACCCTTTCCCGCTTGGTCGAGTTTCAATTGGGCATTTATTTTGCCCAATCGCGAGGGAAGCAGGTGAATTATACGGCTCCTGGGGCGCCTCCGGCGCTCGGCCCTGCTGCGCTGGCCGGCGGCAAGCCCGGCGTGCTTGGGGACAATCTCTACAATTCAGTGTTCCTTGATTTCGACGCCTGGCGCACGAAAGCGCCAAAGGATAAGAAGAGCGTCACGGCGTTCAAGCAGTCGGTCGCGCGTGGTTCTGATTTGTTCCTCAAGCGCACCTTCTGGATTCGCGACAGCGCGAACCTGAATTCGATCGGCCTTGGCAATCCGATCAAGCGTTCCTGCGCGACGTGTCACAATTCACAGATGACCGGCATGGATAATGGCCCCGGCTGGATCGATCTGGGCACCACCACCCAGCCGACCGCGCCGGATATGCCCCATCTGCCGCTGTTCAAGCTCACCTGCCATGCCAAGGCGCGGCCGCACCCCTATCTTGGCCGTGTCGTGTTCACCCATGATCCGGGGCGCGCGCTGATCAGCGGGAAATGCGCGGATATCGGGTCGATCACGCTTCAGCAGATGCGGGGCCTGTCCGCGCGCGCGCCTTATTTCTCGAACGGCTCGGCAAAGACGATCGAAGCGATCGTCGATTATTACGATACGCGGTACAAGATCGGCTACACCAAGCAGGAACGCCGCGATCTCGTCAATTTCCTGAGTGCGCTGTGATGCGCCGGGTCGCTGCCTCGCTCGCTCTGCTATCGGTCTCCACTGCGGCCTATGCGCAGGATTCCGGCCGCCCGGTCGCCTTCATCGCCTGCCCGGTGGTGCGCGATACCGCGCTTCCCTGCTGGCTCTCCAGCGACGGTCGAAAGCTGTATTTCCTTGGCGTCCAGCAGGATCTTGCGGCGGAATTCTATCCGCCCCAGCTCAAGCACCGTGTCCTGGTCGAGGGCTATGACATGGGCGGCCCCGATATTTGCGGCGGCACGCCGCTGCGCGACATTCGCGTATCGGTGATGCCGGAAGTATCGCCCGAGTGCGACGAGATCATACCCGCGCAGGGGTTCCAGGCGCCGCCCGCGCTTCGTGGCGCGGGGCCGAGCGAGCGCCATGGCCCCCCTGCCCCGCGCGATCCTCCGCCCGCGCCGCCCTTTGTCGAAAAGACATATTCCGTGCCCTATCCGTTCGATAGCGAGCGGCTTCGCAATCGCACGATCAACCAGCTTCGCGATGCCGCGGCCTATGCGATCGCGTCGCGCTCGCCGCGCCTGACCGTCACCGGCTACCGCGCCGGCGTGCGGCTTGAGAGCGGCGTGCTCGCCGAGCTTGAGGATATCGCATCGCTGCGCGCCGAAAAGGTGCGCGACGTGCTGATCGCGCTGGGCGTCGCGCCCGAGGCGATCACGGTCCGCACTGCGGACGTCTCCCACACCGCAACCGGAGAACAGGACTGGCGTCAGCGCCGCGTCGATATCCGCATCGAAATGCCGTGATCCGCGGCCAAGCATACAGGAAAGACCAGACGTGACCCCCAGAATCCAACGCTTGATGAAGACCCTCGACGTTCTGCGCACGGGCAAATTCCCCGTGAGCGTCGAAAAGGCGTCGCTGGTTACCGAGAGCTTCAAGTCGACCGAGGGCAAGCCCACCGTCGTGCGCAACGCGCTCGCCATCGCCCATGTCCTCGATAACATCCCGATCTTCATCGAAGAGGACGATCTGTTCGTCGGCAATATGGCGGCGAAGCGCGGCGGCGTGGAACTCACCTGCCTCTGGGCGCCCTGGCCGAAGGAAGAGCTGGAAACGCTGCGCGCCGCCGGTTTCCAGATGAGCGACGAGGAGCGCGACCGCATCCTCGAGAGCAACGAATATTGGGCCGGCCGCACCATGACGCGGCGGATGACCTCGCTCTATGACGACGAGCGCCTGTGGCCCTATGCCCAGCTCGGCATGGTCCTCCCGCCTTTCCGTAACAAGGAGGAAGGCTGGGGCCCCGGCGGCATGGGCGGCAACGGCTATGGCGTCCGCCACGAAATCAGCCAGGTGATCGGCGTTTTCCAGTTCGAGAAGGTGCTCGCCAACGGCACCAACGCGATTCTCGCCGAAGCGCGCGAGGAGCTCACCAAGATCCGCCTGCTCAGCGCCGGCGCGGTCGAGCGCAAGGACCTGCTCGACGCGGTCATCATCACCTATGAGGCGCTCAATCGCTTCGCCGCACGCTTCGCCGAACTGGCCAGCCGCGAAGCCGCCGCCGAGACCGATCCCGCGCGCAAGGCCGAACTGCTCTCCTTCGCCGAAATGGCCGCGCGCGTCCCCGCAGAGGGTGCCCGCACCTTCCGCGAAGCGGTCCAGTCGCTCTGGTTCCTGCTGCTGCTCGTCCTGCCTTCAGGCATCCTGTCGCTCGGCCGGATAGATCAGACGCTCTACCCCTATTACCGCGCCGATCGCGATGCCGGGCGGATCACCGACGAGGAAGTCGTCGAGATCTTCGAATGGCTGCGCATTAAGGATATGCAGATGGTCGCGGCCACCCCGCAGACCCATCGCAACAAATATGGCGGCATGGCCAAGTGGCATAACTGCGTGATCGGCGGCCAGAACGCCGACGGCAGCGACGCCACCAACGAGCTGAGCTACCTGGTGCTCGAAGCGATCCGCGATTGCCCCGTTCCGCACCACACGCTCACGATGCGCGTGCATGAGGGCACCCCCGAGCCGCTGATGCGCAAGGCGCTGGAGCTGATCCAGGCCGGCACCGGCCTCCCCGCCTTCCTCAGCGACGAATCGTGCATCGGCTTCCTCCAGCAGCACGACGTCAGCATCGAGGATGCGCGCAACTATGCGGTCGCCGGCTGTCTGGCGATCAACGTGCCGGGCAAGTCGCGCAGCGTCGCCCATCCGATGTTCGTCGCCCCGCTGGTGCTCCAGTTCGCGCTGAACGACGGTTTCGACACGCGCACCGGCAAGCAGGCGGGTCCGAAGACCGGCAAGTTCACCGATTTCAAGACGTGGGAGGAATTCCGCGCCGCATTCGATACACAGCTCGCGCATTTCATCGGCCTGCAGGCCGAGTTCAACAACATCACGATGCGCGCCTTCGCCGAAACCTATCCCCAGCCGTTCGAATCCGCGCTGATGGAAGGCGGACTCCAGGCCGATCGTGATATCCTGAACCGCACCCTGCCCTTCGAGAACGGCAACGTTCTCAATCCGATCGGCATGATCAACGTCGCGGATTCGCTCACCGCGATCCGCAAGCTCGTGTTCGACGATAAGGTCGTCACCGCCGGGGAGCTGCTCGAGGCGTTGAACAGCGACTGGGCCGGCCCGCGCGGCCAGGAAATTCACCAGCTCGCGCTCGCCGCTCCCAAATATGGCAATGACGACGATTATGCCGATGAGCAGGCCGTCTCGATCTATCGCTTCTGGGCAGAGCGCGCCGCCGAACTGGGCACCACCTATGGTGGCAAGTGCATCCCCGGGGCGATCTCGATCGGCACCGCGCAATGGCCCGGCGGCGCGCAGGTAGGTGCCACGCCGGACGGCCGCCGCGCCGGCGAGTGCCTGGCCGATGAATCGATGACGCCGATGCGCGAATTCGATCGCTCCGGGCTCTCGGCCATGCTGCGCAGCGCCGCGAAGATCGATCAGTCGGCCTATCAGGCAACGTCGCTGGACGTGAAGCTCCATCCGTCGATGATGGACAGCGAGGAAGGGCTTGCTGCCGGATCGAAGATGATCCGCGATTATTTCCGCGCGGGCGGCAAGCATCTGCAGATCAACGTCATCGACAATGCGGTGATGCGCGCGGCCCAGGCCGATCCGGAAGCCTATAAGGAGCTCCTGGTCCGCGTCGGCGGGTGCAGCGTCTATTTCACGATGCTCGAACCGCACGTGCAGGAAGAACTGATCCGTCGTACCCAATTCACCAGCTTCGACTGAACCGGCGCACAAGGGGAATGTCATGACTTCTGGCAACAGCACCGGGAACCGGTCGGCCTATTACACGCTCGGGATCCTGTTCCTGGTGTCGGTGCTGGCAGCGACGGACCGCCACGTTCTGTCGATCCTTGTCGATGACATACGGGGCGATCTGGGCATCACCGATGTCCAGTTCAGCCTGCTCAGCGGCTTTGCATTCTCCATGTGCTTCGCCTTGTTCGGCATCCCGCTCGCGCGGCTTGTCGATCAGAAGTCACGTCCGAAGATCCTCGGCCTCGCCGTGCTCGTCTGGAGCCTGGCGACCATGCTTTCCGGCTTCGCGCGGACGTTCATGCACCTTCTCGCCGCCCGCATCTTCGTCGGGATCGGCGAGGCGGTGGAGGCACCGGGCGGCACGTCGATGGTGGCGGATCTTTTCGCCCGCCGTAACCTGTCAAAGGCGCTGGCCGTGGTTTCGCTGGGCGGCTTGCTCGGCAGCGCCGGAGCGCTTGCCGGCGGGGGCCTGATCCTCGCCTGGGGCGGGGATACGGGCAACGTCAGCGTCCCGCTTCTGGGTGAGCTGCGTGCCTGGCAGCTCGTCTTCATCCTTGCCGGCCTTCCCGGGCTGCTGATCGGGCCGCTCTTGTTCTTCACCGTGCGCGATCCCGAGCGTCAGCGCCTGATGCGCGACGCCGACGGGGTGCCGGAAAAGGTTTCCTATGGCCGCGTGCTGCGCTTCATCCGCGATCAGCGCATGACCGTCATCTGCACGGCCGGCGGCTATATCTGCTATGCCTTCGCGGCGCTGGGGTTCAACGCTTGGAATCCCTCCTACCTGATCCGCACGCACCAGGTTTCGCCCGGCACGGTCGGCGTAACGCTGGGCTCGGCGCAGATTATCATCGCGCTCTGCACCATGGCCTTCAATTCATGGTGGATCGATCGCGGGCTGCATGCCGGCCGCCTCGATGCGCCACTGCGCCTCTCGCGTGCTTACGCGATGATCGGGCTGGCCGGCGTGCTCATGCTTCCCTTCTGGTGGTCGCAGCAAAGCGCCTTTGCGGGCGTGTTCGTGGTGATGTTCGCAAACACCGGCATCCTGGCAATTTCCGTCGCCCATGCGCGCATGCTGCCCAATCAGATCCGCGCGCAATATGCCGCCACCTATATGCTGGCGGTCCAATTGACCGCCGGCATCTTCGGTCCGCTCGTGGTGGCGTCGGCAACGCAATATGTGTTCGCGGACGACGCGGCGGTCGGCAAATCCATCGCTCTCGTCTCGGGCACCGCCTTCGTCGCGGCGATTACCTTGCTCGGCTTCGCACGCGCACCGTTTCGCTCGACTGTGGCGCTTTACGATCTGCCGGATCAGCCTTCCCGGCAGGATTAGAGCGGAAGGTGCGGAACGTCGCCTGCTGCACCAGATCGGCCGCCGTTTCCTCCAGCACCTGGCGGAAACGGATGATCGCCAGCGGAGCCAGCGAATCGTGAAGCTCTTCGAGTAGGGCCAGCGCTTCGTTGCGGGGCCAGTCGGCCGGAAGCAATTCGGCCGGAAGCAACGGGTCGGAATGCCGCACGATGCGCCATTCGTTCATCAGGTTGGTGCGCTCCAGCAGCGCTTCCTGCGCGCCTACCGATCCCGAGCGGACCCGCTCGCGCAGCGGCGCGAACTGGTCGATGAAGCGCAGGTAATTGTTGCGCGCGTCGTCGAAATTCCATGCACTGGCCGGTTGCCGTCCCCCCGGGATCGCGCTCGCGCGCATCACCAGGAATTCGGTGATGCCCAGATCCTCGAATATCCCCTTCACTGCGTCGGCCAGGTCGAGCGACGTGACCCAGAATCCGTCGAACAGGGGCGCCAGGCCGATCCACTGAAGCCGCGACTTCGCGGCATGGCGAACGTCGCGATCAGCCTCGGGCAGCGAGAACATCGCCACCGTCCACAGCCCGTCCCAAGGGGGCGCGCCCGGGCCCAGCAGCCGCAGCCGCTCACGGGTCCTTGCCATGCTTTTCTTGTAATGCTCGGGCAGCCGCACCCCGCGCCGCCGCCCGGACGGCGCGTTTTCCAGCGCGCCCCGCTGCACCAGCCGCCGTAATGCCGCGCGCGTGCTCAGCGCGGTGATATCGAAATCTTCCAACAGCCTGATGATCGCAGCCGGCGGGATGAATTCTTCCGAATCATCCCAGTAATGGCTGAGCAGCGTCATGATCAGCCGTTGCGGCTGACTTCCCGTCTGTGGGCGCGGCATGTCGATCGATGGCATTTTATACTCATGCTGGGGTTGTCGCGCGGGGCAGCTCTCAACCGATTACGCCAAGCGTACGCAATTGCGCAATTGCCGAAGCGTCGTAGCCAAGCGACTCGAGGATCGCGTCGCTATGCTCGCCCAGCAGCGGCGAAGGCTCCTTCGCCCCACTCTCCCAGCTTGCCTCGAAGCCCAGGTTCAGCACGGTCACCGGGTCGGCCTTGCCCGCCGCCAGCGGCACGGTCTGGACCAGGCTGCGACTCTTGAGCTGCGGGTTGCCGAGCGCTTCGGATACCGTGCGGAGCTTCGCTGCCGGCACCCCGGCCGCGGCGATCACCGGCTCCCATTCTTCCGCGCTGCGGGCGGCAAGCGCGCTTTCGATCTCGGCACGGAGCGCAGGGGTGTTCTCGATCCGCGCGGCCGGCGTCGCGAAGCGCGGATCGCCATAAATGTGCGATGCGCCGATAGCGTCGCACAATTTCTCGAAATGCCCCGGCCCGTTCGCACCGATCGAGATATTTCCATCTCCGGTGCGGAACAGGTCTGAGGTCGGGCTGCCGCTATAGCCGCGATTGCCCAGCCGTGGGGGTTCGGTGCCCGCGTTGTGGTACGGCACCACCATCGATGTCATCAGCACCATCGCGACGTCGAGCATGCCAACGTCCACGCGCTGCCCTTCGCCGGTATGGCCACGCTGCAGCAGCGCCGCCATCACGCCGAACGCAGCGACATAGCCCGCAAAGCTGTCGATCACCGGGAAGCCCACCTTCACCGGATCGGCATCGGCCTGCCCGTTGAGCGACATCATGCCCGAAGCGGCCTGGATGATATGATCGAGCGCCGGATGCGAAGCGTTCGGCCCCGTCGCGCCATAGCCTGACAGGCTTGCATAGATCAGCTTCGGGTTGATGCTGCGGCAATCGTCCCAGCCAAAGCCCAGCCGCTCCATCACGCCGGACCGGAAATTCTCGACCAGCACGTCGCTTGCCGCCACCAGCGCGCGGAAGATGCGCTTGCCCTCTTCCGATTTGATGTCGAGCGCGATCGAGCGCTTGCCCGAATTGATCGCTACGAAGGAGCCGCTCATCTGATTGCCCGCGCCGCTCCCGTGGTAATAGCCGCGCAGGGTATCGCCCCGGCCGATCGGTTCGACCTTGATGATCTCCGCACCCAGCAGTGCCAATTGGTACGTCGCGAACGGACCCGCGAACACCTGCGTGCAATCGAGAACCTTGATCCCGCTGAGCGGCTTGATCGTCACTTCACTCAACCCTTCATGCTTGCACGGCGCGCCTCTGCACGCGGCCGGACTTCATTCTCGATAAAGGCGCTCACATAATCGAGCATCCGTTCGCCATCCCACTTGCGGTTGTCCACGTTGTGGGCGGGTATGAACAGGATCGGGATGCCCGCATCCCGGAAGGCGCGCTCCACGAAATAATTGCCGCTGCCCAGGCCGATCATCGCGTCGAGCTGGTTGTGCCGCGCTTCCTTGACCAGCCATGACGAGCCCCAGGGCTCCATCGTCAGATGCTGGTTGAACGCGGCATAGCGGGCAGAGAGCGTCCGCAGCGGATCGCTGCCATATTTCGCGTACCCGTCGGCGGCCAGCCCCAGATACATCGACCAGACGAACACCGCTTTGTAGCGATCGATGAACGCGTCGTAGAAATCGACGTTGAACCACAGGCCGGCGCCGATCCAGCCGAGCCGGATTTCTTCGTCCGGGCACACCGCCTCGCCATCATCGATGCGAGTGCGGATCTCGTTGTGGAATTCGGCTGCTGCGTCACGCGCCCACTCGGTCCCGCGATGCCATTGCGGCAGCATGACGCTGGTGAAGCTGTCGGATACGCTGATCGGGGCCGGAACCGAGTGCGCGATCAGGTCGCGCGCCTGGCGGTTATGTTCCTCCTGCTCGTTGATCAGGTCGAGCACGCGGCGGAAGCGCGTCTCGCTGAACGTCTTGCCCGTGGTCATCTCCAGGTGGCGGATCAGCCCCTTGGATTCCTCCAGCAGAATGTCGACGATCTCGGGCGGATACAGCCCTTCCCAGTCACGCTGCCCTTCGTCCCACCAGGCGCGCGGCTCGGGGTCGAAGATCGCCATCTCGCGCTCGAAATAGGTTGCGCCATAGCGCCGTGCCCAGATCTCGTAGATTTTGCCGAGATTGTCGTCGCGCGGATCGCCCATCACCAGCGTCGGCTTGGGGAAGCCGCCCCAGGGGATGCTCGCGGGATCTTCGTCATAAGACGAAGCCAGGCCCAGCCCGAAATATTGCGCGCGGTCGTCGGGATATCCCTCGGCGCGCAGGCGATTGAGATACTCCGGGGCCTTCTGCTTCACCGACACGATCGACGACCACCACTGGATCGGCACGAACGGGATATCCATGGCGCGCAGGATTTCGAACGGCGTCTCGATGCTGGCCAGCGCGAAGGGACCGCCCTCCCCCACCTGTTCGCGCAGCGAATCGAACCATTGGCGGTGATAGGCCTTGGCTTTGCCTGCGGTCGGCAGTTTGATGCGGCGGCGGTTCGCGGCGCTGGTGTTCTGCGCGCTCATCGTGCGCCTCCTGCTCGAATTTGTCCGATGAACTCGGCGATGGCGGGCTGCGCCGCTCGCTGCTGGTCCTCGTGATACCCGTCCACTTCGACGAGCAGCAGCGGAATGCCGGCCTTCGCCAGCACCTCGCGTTGGGCCGGAATGTCCCAGCGGGGGGCGTCGTCGCTGCGGCGAATCACTGCGATAACGGCCTCGGCGCCCGTCGCCTTGGCATGGCTCGCGGTATATGCGGCGCGCGCCACGGTGGAGAATTTCGCCGATGCCGGCGGCGCGAACTGGTACGCATCGACCAGCGCCCCCAGCGGATCCTCCTCCCCTTCGCCGACCAACCGGTCATAGCCCCGGTCACCCCAGTCGTGGTCCTCCCCCACCACTACCCCCTCGGCGTGCTCGATCATTTCATAGACGAGCGGGCTGTCGTTGATGCTTCCGGTGATGAAGATGCGCGGCCCGGGAATTGCCGGCGCGGTCTCTAGTCCCTCAAGAAGGGCCTCCAGCGTCTGGTTATACGCTACCGGAGGCATGCTGAACGACGCCCCGATCGCGGCGAGTGCATCGCTGCCCAGGATACGGGTCTCCGCCGGACCGCGATACGCGCGCAAGCGGTGAAGCAGTGTCCTGCTGCGATTGCACTCGACAATGGCATGCGCCAGCGATTCGTCGCTGAACGGCGTGCCGATCCCGCCCAGCCAATCAGCCAGCCTCGCGATGCGATCGCGATTGTACAGCCAGGTGGTGCGGTACTTCATGTGCAGCAAGTCGAAGAAGTGAATCTGCGGCAAGGATGCGGCCAGCGGGTCCCCTACACGCCGCAACTCCTGCAGCGCATAAAACATTCTGACTTGATCCTCTACGTCATGGCTAATGACCAATCCGGAAAGCGCGCCGAACTCGCCGGAGAGCAGATGCTCCATGCGCGAGCGCGTCTCGCCATCGCCCATCCCGCCCATCACCTTGTCCGTATGCGGCGTCGGTCGGGCCGGATTTCCCGCCAGCCGCACAGGCCGCAGCCCGCATGCCAGAATTAGCTCCCGGGGAACATCGAATCCAAGACATCCGATAACGCCATTCGGCACCAGGCTGCGCGGATCGATTCGCAGCGAATAATGACTCTGCAGCCGCTCCATCGCCGCTGCGACACTGTCAATCGGCATCCATCCCCCTCAAATCTATCGACGGGCCGATTATGCTATGATTCGATCGAACGCAATTAAAAGTGTTGCATTGCTATGTCGAATAGCGGTAAAGCGATTTGCATCAGATCGGCTCTCAAATGCCGACGCATTGCAAACGAAATGTCCCGCGAACGGCGCTCGTCCGCGGGGTGTTGAGCCCGTCGCCCCGCGCGGCGCGCCAAGGGGAGGATAGCTTGACCAAGCCATTTCCGGATACGTTCAGCTTCAGCGGCTTTCAGCGGCCGCAACGTGTCGAGTGCGACATTTACGATCTGGAAATCGAAGGCGAGATTCCCGCCGCGCTCAACGGCTGCTTCTTCCGCTGCGGGCCCGAGCATCAATATCCCCCGCTGCTGGGCGACGACATCTATATCAACGGCGACGGCATGGTCAGCATGCTGCGCTTCCAGAACGGCTATGTGGACTACAAGATTCGCTATGTGCGGACCGAGAAGTTCAAGCTGGAGCGCGAAGCCCGTCGCGCACTGTTCGGTGCATATCGCAACCCCTTCACCGATGATCCCAGCGTCGCGGGCAAGGATCGCGGCACCGCGAACACCAACGTCATCTGGCATGGCGGCAAGCTGCTCGCGCTGAAGGAGCAGAGCCTGCCGGTCGCGCTGAACCCGATCACGCTCGAAACCACCGGCCGCTGGGACTATGACGGCCGCGTCACCAGCAAGACCGTGACCGCGCATCCGAAGATCGATCCGGACACGGGCGAGCTGCTGTTCTTCGGCGCGAACGCCACCGGCGAAACCACCGACGATCTGGCTTTCTATATTGCCGACAAGAATGGCGTGGTGACCAAGGAAGTTTGGCTCAAGCCGCCCTACGCCAGCATGATGCATGATTTCGCGGTGACGAAGGAGCATGTGATCTTCGCCGTGATGCCGACGACCGGCGATCTCGATCGCATGAAGGCCGGCGGCCCGATCTGGGCGTGGGACGGATCGCTACCAATGTATCTGGGCGTGATGCCGCGCGATGGCAGCGCGGAGGACGTGCGCTGGTTCAAGGGCCCGGCGCGGTGGATGTATCACGTGATGAATGCCTATAGCGAGGACGGCAAGGTCCATATGGACTGCTGCGTCGCCCGCATTCAGACCTTCCCCTTCTTCCCGGACATCAACGGCAAGCCATACGATCCGGAACTCGCGAAATCGCCGCTCACGCGCTGGACTTGCGACCTCACGAGCAGTTCGGACGAAGTCCAGGAGCGCGTGATCAATCCCGCACCTGGCGAGATGCCGCGCATTGACGACCGTCTGGCAGGCAAGCGCTACCGCGTTGGCTTCTTTGTCTATTCGGAAAGCGGCGAGCCGCAGATCGGGCTCGACGACGACAAGACGACCGCGACCACCTGGCCGTGGCGCGCGGCGCTGGGCCGCATCGACGTCGAGACCGGCGAGGTCGTGTCGCGCTGGATGCCGCCCGATGGCGTGGTGCCGCAGGAGCCGGTGTTCGTCCCCAAATCCGCCGATGCCCGCGAAGGCGAAGGCTATCTGATCTCCGTGGTCAACCTGCTCAAGGAAGGCCGCTCCGAAGTCGCGGTGCTCGATGCTGAAAAGCTGCACGAGGGCCCGATCGGGATCGCCCGACTGCCGATCCGTTCGGCCGCCGCGATCCACGGCAACTGGGTGCCGATGAACGAACTGCCCGCCGGGGCGTGAAAAACAAGAATATTACGGGAGGAAAAAAATGAAGACCTTCACTCTGACGCGCAGCGCAAGCTGCCTGGCGATGGCCACATCGCTCGTTTTCTCGTCCGCCGCCTGGGCGCAGACCGCGGATGCGGATGCAGTAGCGGCACCAAGCGCAGCCGAGCAGGAAGAACCCGCACTTGATTCGGGCGAAATCCTGGTCACCGGTACGCGCATCAAGGGCGTCGCTCCGGCTGGCTCGCCGATCATCAGCATCGGCCAAGAAGCGATTCAGGCCACCGGCGCAACCAACGCCACCGAAGTGCTGCGCCAGTTGCCGCAGGTCTTCAACCTGGGCGCTGACGACAGCCGCCTGAACACCAATCAGGGCGCCAACGGCAACATCAGCTCGGGTTCCGCCATCAACCTGCGCGGCCTGGGCACCGACGCGACGCTGGTGCTGCTGAACGGCCGCCGCCTGCCGATCGCCAACAATGTCGGCGCCACCTCGGGCTCGGGCGGCTTCGATCCGACGGTCATCCCCACGGCCGCCATCGGCAGCGCCGAAGTGATGCCGGATGGCGGTTCGGCCATCTACGGTTCGGAAGCCGTGGGCGGCGTCGTCAACATGTTCCTGCGCAATCCGTTCGACGGCGCGGAATTCTCCGCACGCTACGGCTTTGCCGACGGCTTCGATCAGAAGACCGTGACCGGCGCGCTCGGCAAGACCTGGGACACGGGCGGCATCATGTTCGCCTTCGACGTCAGCCTGCGCGACAATCTTGAAGCGTCCAAGCGCGCCCAGTTCACCGACAATTTCGCGCTCTATGGCGGCGTTGACCGGCGGATCAACAACTCGAACCCCGGCACCATCCAGGTGGGCAACGTATTCTATGCGATCCCCACCGGCCAGAATGGCGTCGGCCTCACTGCCGCGCGCCTCATCGCCGGCACGACCAACAAGACCGGCGTGAACGAAGGCGCGGACATCCTGCCCGAACAGCGCCGCCGCGCCGCCGCAATCAATTTCAACCAGGACATCGCCGATGGCGTCCGGTTCAACTTCCAGGGCTTCTATTCGAACCGTCGCGCGATCCGCGCCCAGGGCGTCGCCGCCTTCGCTGTCAACCTGACCGTGCCGCGCACCAATGCGTTCTTCGTACACCCGACCAATCCCGCTGCTGCGAACGTTTCGGTCCTCTATGATTTCAGCGCCGATTACGGCCCCGTTGTCCGCGACGGTCGCGTCACCGCCGGCTTCGGCGTGGCCAGCATCGATGCGGATCTGTGGGGTGACTGGTCAGGGTCGGTCTATGCCAGCTATGGCCGCGATCGTGAGCGTACGCTTACCAACGCAATCAATTCGGCCCAGTTGGCCGCAGCACTCGCCGACCCCAACCCGGCCACCGCGTTCAATCCTTTTGGCGACGGGTCGTTCACGCCCCGCGCGACGCTCGACAAGATCGCTGCGCGCACGGACTTCGTGCGTCAGTTCACGCACAAGAATGCCGGCGCATCGCTGAGCGGATCGCTGTTCCACCTCCCTGCGGGCCCGGTGAAGATCGCGGTCGGTGCCGATTATCAGCACGTTGAGCTTTATTCGGCCAACCGTCCCAATACCGGTACCGCGAACAACACGCTGTTCCAGGAAACGGTGATCGTCCCCACCCGTTCGATCAAATCGGGCTATGCAGAATTGTATGTTCCCGTGTTCGGCGCGGGCAATTCGATGCCCGGCCTGCGCGAACTGAGCCTCTCGCTCGCCGCACGGCATGATTCCTACAGCGATGTCGGCTCCACCACGAACCCCAAGTTCGGCATTGTCTGGAAGCCCACCGACGATCTGAAGATCCGCGGCAGCTATGGCACGTCGTTCAAGGCTCCGGCGCCGATTCCGGCGGTGAATGTCCTTTCGATCAGCCTCCAGAACTTCGTCGATCCCACGTCTCCGACGGGCACGACCCGCACCTTGTGGGTTCGTAGCGGCCAAGAGGGCCTGCGTCCTGAAACCGCAACGACCTGGTCGGCCGGTTTCGATCTGAAGCCGTCGTGGCTGCCGGGCTCCGAACTGTCGGTCACCTATTTCAACGTGGACTATCGCGATCGTATCGCCGCCCCGGGCAACGATACCTCGCCGCTCACCAAGGCTGCGTTGCTCACCGACTATATCATCCGCAATCCTTCGGCAGCGTTGGTCACGTCGTACCTCAGCCGCCCCGAATATACGGGCGTGCAGGAAAACCCGGCCAACATCCTCGCGATCGTCGATGGCCGTCCGAAGAATATCGGACAGCTGCAGACCGACGGCCTGGAATTCAACGCTCGCTATGGCTGGGGCACCAACACCAACTGGCACATCGCCGGAAGCGCTGTGTACACCTTCAACTACAAGCAGAAGTTCACGCGAACCGACCCGCTCGTCGATTTCTCGGGTCGGATCAACTATCCGGTCAAGTTCCAGGGCCGGGCGGAAGCTGGCTGGGCAAGCGGCGGCTTCAGCGCCACCGGCGTTGCGAACTTCGTGAGCAGCTACACCAACGATTCGGTTGCTCCGGTTCAGAAGATCCCGGCTTACGCGACCTTCGACCTTGCGCTTCGCTATGACGCGAGCGCGCTGGTCAAGGGCCTGACCTTGATGGTTGACGCCAGCAACGTTTTCGACAGTGCGCCGCCGGTTGTGTTCAACGGCACGCTCGCTTTCGATCCGGAAAAGGCCAGCCTTGTCGGCCGCCTGATCCAGGTCGGCGCACGCATCAAGTTCTGATGAGAATGTTCGACCCGAGAGGCCGCGGTGGAGCGTTGCTGCTTCTCGGGTCGGCATTTGTCTTCAGCGGAACCCTGTTCTCCGCCGGCGCCCGGCAGGCCGCGCCCACGCCGGATCGCTGGTGGAGTCCGGGCGAGCAGCGGGAATGGCCCGAACTGCTCTCCTATCCCAACGATACCTCGGTAGTATCGATCCTGCGGACGTCGAAGCCCATCGACGTCGGCACACACCCGTTTTTCCAGCCGCTCGGCGAGAATGGCCGGGCATGCGTCACTTGCCACCAGCCTGCCGACGGCATGAGCCTGTCGGCCGCTACCGCGCAGCGTCAATGGGCGGCAACCGGCGGCAAGGATCCGCTGTTCGCGATGACGGACGGTGCCAATTGCGCGAACCTGAAGCCCGAAGATCCGCGTTCGCACTCGCTGCTGCTGGAACGCGGCCTGATCCGGATTCCCCTCCCCTGGCCATCGAAGAGCATCAAGGGCGAGCCGGAGATCAAGATCGAGGTCGTCCGCGACCCGACGGGATGCAATCTCGACAAGACCTATGGGATGAACAGCGCGTCGCCGACGATCTCGGTCTTCCGCCGTCCCCGGCCCGTCGCCAACCTCCGCTATATTCTGACAGTCCCCAACCTGTTCAATATCAAGACCGGCTATCCGGTCACGCTCGATGCTGCTTCGGGGAAGCGCACCAGCATGAACCTGATGTCCGACGCACGGCTGCTTACCCTGAAGAGCCAGGCAGAGGATGCCGCGTCGGTCCATCTCGGTGCCACGCGCAAGATGACTCAGGCGCAACTGGGTCAAATCGAAGAGTTCACCAGCGGCCTCTACATGGCGGCGACGGAAAATCGTCGCGTCGGCAGGTTGGACGCGGCAGGTGCAACCGCAGGCGTGCAGTCGATCCTGGAGGGCAAGCCGCTGCTCGGTGACTTTATCGAGCGGCGCGTCTTCCCCTATTTCGAGGCGTGGAAATCGCCCGAAGGCACGAAGCAGGAAAAGGCGTTCCGCGCCTCGGTCGCGCGCGGCGAAGAGATCTTCATGATGCGCCCGTTCTACATTCGTGACGTGACGCATCTGAACACGATCATCGGCATGGGCAATCCGATCAAGCGCACGTGCGCCACGTGCCACAACATGCAGCATGTCGGGATCGATGGCGCTCCCGGCTGGATGGATCTGGGCACCAACACCCTGCCCTGGGCCGAGCGCACCGACGATCTGCCGCTGTTCAAGGTAACGTGTTCGCCCAAGGCAGCGCCGCATCCGTATCTCGGCCGGGTTATCCACACGACCGATCCGGGCCGCGCGCTGATCACCGGCAAGTGCGTCGATGTCGGGGCGATCACGCTGCAACAGATGCGCGGACTTGCGGCACGCGCGCCCTATTTCGCCAACGGTTCCGCCCGCGATCTGCGTGCGGTCGTCGATTTCTACGATCGCCGCTTCGAAATGAAGCTTACGGAGCAGGAAAAAGAGGATCTCACCAATTTCATGGGGGCATTGTGATGCGCTGGGGTAGGGCCGTGTTGCTTGCCGCGCTGTCTGTTTCGCAGGCCGCTTATGCCCAGTCTGCGAAACGTGTGAGCTTCGTTGCCTGCCCGGTGCTGCGCGACACCCACCTTCCCTGCTGGCTCGCGGATTGGAATGGGGAGACCTATTATCTGGGCCCGCAGGGAGACAGCGCGGCGAGCTTCTATTCGCCGCAGCTCAAGCATCGCGCGCTGATCGAAGCGACGGTGGGCAAAGGCCCGCGCGTCTGCGGCGGCGTACCGCTCGAGAATCTGAGCGTTTCGGTGATGCCCGAGATCGACCTGTCCTGTAGCACGATCCTTCCGGCCGGGGAGTACGAGTCCCCCGTCTCTCCACGCGGGCCGGGCCCGGCGGTGCGCCCGCACGCGCCGGCACCGCGCCCCCCCGAACCGCAGGCTCCCTTTGTGGAGAAGCAGTTCGTGCTCGGATTTGAGTTCGACAGCATCTTCCTGGCGCGGCGCAACACCAATCGGCTGGAGGAAGCGTTGCGCTACGCACGCGCGAGCAACGGGCGCATTCGCATTGAAACCACACGCGGCGCGTCGCTGCTCTCCGACGGCACGACGATCGTCGAACGCGATGCCATCGCAACGGACCGTGCCGAGCGGATCGTTGAAATCCTGGTCGATCTCGGCGCGGATCGCGAGCGTATCGAGCACCTGGCCTCCGAAACCCCGATGCCCGCGAACGGAATCGACGATCCTTCACGCCGTCGCGCGGTGATCACCGTAACACCCTAGGAGCTAGCGCCATGAACCGCCGGACCGTGCACTCGCGCCATACGTCGATGCGCTTCGCGATGGCCGGGCTGGCGGCGGCGGTGTCGATGCTGGCGGGGTCGGCGCTTGCCCAGGAAGCGACCGCCCAAGCGGCACCCACCGCGCAGGCGCCGGGGCCGATCGGCTCGGCATCCGGTACGGGCAAATGGCCCGCGATTGCGCAGCTCGATGCTTCGCTTGAGACGCACACGCTCTATCGCCCGGAACGCCTGCCCGCAGAAGCCATGCCGCTGGTTATCTGGGGCAATGGCGGGTGCCGGAACCACGGGCTGCGCTACGCGATGTTCCTGCGCGAGATCGCGTCGCACGGCTATTTCGTCATCGCGCTGGGACGCCCCGGTACGGAAATGGGCGTGCGCGGCCCGACAAGTCCCGATGCCGGCCCGCGGCCAGGCTATATGCCCGGCAATGACGAGACCGAATATACCGAGATGCTGGACGCCATAGACTGGGCGACCCGCGAGACGGCGCGCGAGGGAAGCGCGTTCCACCAGCGCATCGATACCAGCCGGATCGCGGTGATGGGGCATAGCTGCGGCGCGGTTCAGGCGATCGCCACCTCGGCAGACCCGCGCGTCAAGACCACCGTCTCGTTCAACGCAGGCGTGCTTGAGCGCGACGGACCACGCCCGGAGCGCAAGATCGCGCTGAAGAAAGAGGCGTTGCAGAAGATCCGCGGGCCGATCGCCTATTTCGCTGGCGGCCCCGGCGATGTCGGCCACCTGCCCGCCGCCGACAATGCCGAGCGGATCAAGCACGTGCCGGTATTCTTTGGCGAGCTGCCGGTAGGGCATACCGGCACGTTCTGGGCGGACACGAACGGCGGCGAATGGGGCCGTGTCGGCGCATGGTGGCTGAACTGGCAGCTTAAGGGCGACGAAGAGGCGGCAAAATGGTTCGGCGGGGCCGATTGCCGCCTGTGCAAGGATCCGGCCTGGACTGTGGGCCGCAAGGCCTTCTGAACGTCGCAGCGCTGCTGCGGGCTGGCGAAGGGAGATTGGTGGCCCCGAGAGGATTCGAACCTCCGACCTCTCGATTAGGAATCGCTTGCTCTATCCTGCTGAGCTACGGGGCCGCCGCTGCCGCTCGTAATGAGCGGCGCTGACAGGGTCAATTGCACGTCTCGGGCGGAACTACCGGAAGCGGCAAGGGCGCGACGGGCACGCCTTCATCAACCAGCGCCTTGGCCTCATCGGCGGTGGCCTGGCCGTGAATCGGCATAACCGGCGCCTCGCCCAGATGCATCGAGCGCGCCGTGTCGGCGAAAGCGGTGCCCACCCAGGTGGAGTTTTCCAGCGCCTTGCTCTGCGCGGCGGCAAGCGCGGAGATTGCGGCCTTCAGTGCCTCGGCGGGAACCGCTGGGCCCTGATTTCCCTTCGCGCCCACGTTGGGCGCCATCACGGCTTTCTCGATCTCGGCATTGCCGCAGATCGGGCAGACGACCAGTCCGGCTGCATTCTGCTCCTCATAGGCAACGCTCGATCCGAACCACGCCTCAAACACGTGATGTCGCGCACAACGAAGGTCGAAGACGATCACAGCGCTTCCACCTCTGGGATGGCCCGACGATGCTGGAGCACCGGTATGCGCGCGCGCGCATCCTCCACCCGTGCCTGATCGATCTCGGCAAAGGCCAGCCCGGCAGGTTCACCCATGTCGAGCACGATTTCCCCCCACGGATCGCTCACCAGCGAATGGCCATAGGTGGCGCGGCCATCCTCATGCACGCCCGTCTGCGCCGCTGCGATCACGAACGCCCCCGCCTCGATCGCGCGAGCGCGCATCAGCACATGCCAATGCGCCGCGCCGGTTGGCCGGGTGAAGGCGGCCGGGATCGACAGCAACGTCGCTCCCGCATCGCTGAGCGCGCGAAACAGATCGGGGAAACGCAGGTCGTAGCAGATGGCGAGCCCCAGCACGCCCAGCGGCGTCTGCACCGTCACTGCGCGTTCGCCGCGCGCATAGCTGTTCGATTCGCGCCAACTCTCGCCGGTCGGCAGGTCGACATCGAACAGGTGCATCTTGTCATATCGGGCGCGGATCGCGCCGGTGCCGTCGATCACATAGCCCCGGTTGGCCAGCTTGCCGTCGTCGCGAAGGATCGCGAGGCTGCCCAGATGCAGCCAGATGCCCGCCTTCGCCGCCGCCTCTCGCACCGCCGCGAGCACGCGGTCATCGCCTTCATGCGCCAGCGAAGCCGCCGCGCGGTTCCTGTCGCGATCGATCAGCCCGGACATTTCCGGCGTGAAGAGCATCGCCGCGCCACCCGCGGCCGCTTGCTCCACGCCCTGCACCAACGTGCGGGCGTTGGCAGCGGGATCGATCCCGCTCGTCATCTGGAGCAAAGCCGCGCGCGTCATGCGGCGAGCAATGGGTCCAGCCCGCCCTCGCGCTCCAGCGCGGCGAGATCGTCCGATCCGCCGATATGCTTGCCGTCGATAAAGATCTGCGGAACCGTGGTGCGGCCGCCCGCGCGCTGGATCATCTCGGCGCGCCGTGGGCCGCCCATCGTGAGGTCGATTTCCTCAAATTCGGCACCCTTGCTGCTGAGCAGCGCCGTGGCGCGCGAGCAATAGGGGCAAAACGCTTTGGTGTAGATTTCGATCTTGGCCATAAGGTCCTCGAATTGTGGTGCGTGCCGCTGCTTGTCAATCCAGTGGCGCATCCCCCAGAACGCGCGCCCAGCACAGAAGGACCACTTTTTCCGCACCGCCGCGCTTGAGCACGCGGGTGCAGGCATTTGCCGTCGCGCCGCTGGTATGCACATCATCTACCAGCACGATCGTCTTGCCCCTCAGGCTTTCCGCGTCCCCCCGCAGCGCAAAGGCACCGGCCACCGCCTTGGCCCGACCATTATGTCCCAGCCCGCGCAAGACCGGCGTCGCCTTCACGCGCCGCAACAGTTCGGCATCGACGGGCACATCGTGCATCTTTGACAATGACTTCGCGATCAGCGCCGCCTGATTGAAACCGCGCCTCCATATCCGCCAGCGATGCAAGGGCACCGGGACCAGCAGATCGGCTCCTTCGGGCATCAGCCGCGCCATCGCGCCCGCCATCGTCTCCGCACAGGCCAGCCGCCCCGAATATTTGAGCTTGAGCGCCACGGCGCGCGCAACCTCGCCATAGGCCACCGCCGCGCGAACGCCCGAATGCACCGGCGGATTCGCCATGCACTCGCCGCATGCGGCACCTTCCCCCCGATCATACTCGAACGGCGCGTGGCAAAGCGCACACCAGGGCGGCCCGAGAAAGCGCAGGCTGCTCCAGCAGCGCGTGCAGAAGCGATGATCGTGCTGCGTGATTTCGCCGCATCCCGGGCAACGGGGCGGTAGCGCGAGATCGGCGAGCCGGGCGAACGGAGTCATCAGCACGGCTCCCTTGTCCCCCGCCCGCGCGCGCTGCACAAGCGCGGCGGATGCCCGAGCCCGAATCGCCCGCAGAGATCTTTGACCGCGCGCTCCGCCGCAAGCGGCGCGATCGCGCGGCGCGAAGCTATGAGAGCTTCGTCCGCGATCATATGCTCGAAGGGATTGTGGAACGGCTGGAGGGCGTGAACCGGCAATTCCGCCAGGTGCTCGATCTCGGCAGCTTCGGCGGAGGCTTCGAACTGCCCGGGGCAGAGATCACGCGGCTGGATGCAGGGCGTGTCTGGTCATCGGGCGGCGTGCAGGGCGAGGAGGACCTTCCCCATTTCCCCGACGCACGCTTCGACCTGATCGTCTCCGCCGGGGTGCTCGATTCGGTGAACGACGTGCCCGGCGCGCTCGCCCTCGCCCGCCGCGCGCTCAAGCCCGATGGCCTGTTTCTGGGCGCCTTCCTGGGCGCGGGAACGCTCGCCACGCTGCGCGCCTGTTTCATGGCTGCGGAAGCCGACCGCCCCGCCGCACGTTTCCACCCCCAGATCGATGTACGTGCGGCGGGAGACCTTCTCTCGCGCGCGGGCTTCGCACTCCCCGTCTCGGACGTGGAGACGCTGACGGTGCGCTATGCCAGCATCTTCGGCCTGTTCCGCGATCTGCGCGGCATGGCGGCGACCAACCTGCTGCCGGGCACGCCCCCGCTCACCCGCGAAACCCTGGCGCGCGCTGCGCAGGAGTTCGCCGCGCGCGCCGATAGAGATGGCCGCACCGCCGAGCGTTTCGAGATCGTCTATCTCACCGGCTGGGCGCCCGACGCATCGCAGCCCAAACCCGCAAAACGCGGCAGCGCTACGACGTCGCTGGCCGAAGCGCTCAAGTCAAAGCCTCAAGAACCGCAATAAAGGGCTGATCGGCGGGCGGCATTGCCAACGCCCGCAATTCGGCGGGCCGTACCCAGCGCAAAGCAGTCGCATGCCGCGGCTCGGGCACGCCCTCCCAGCCGCGCAGCGTGTAAAGCATCAGGATCAGATGCCGATCGCCCAGCGATTCGCTCGCAAAGGTGAGCGGGGTCAGCGCTTGCCCGTCAAAGAAAATACCGAGTTCCTCTTCCAGTTCACGCACCAGAGCGGCCTCCGGAACCTCGTCAGGCTCCACCTTGCCGCCGGGGAATTCCCACAGCCCCGCCATCGGCTTGCCGGGCGGGCGCTGCTGGACGAGAACGCGTCCGTCGCCGTCGATCAGGGCCGCCGCCACCACCAGCAACAAGTCAGACATGTTCTTAAGCACTCGGTTAAGGATCTTTCTGTATTACTGCGAACATCTTCGGGGAGAAGTGTCGGCCATGCGAGCCCTGGCACAAATGATCATTAGGGTGATAGCCGACCGCCGCGCCGCAACCGCGGTGGAATATGGTCTTATCCTCGCATTGGTCGTGATGGCGCTGATGGTCGGGCTGAACGAGCTCAGCGGAAGCACATCCTCGCTCTGGGGCAATCTCAGCACCAAGGTCCAGGCCGCACGATAATCTCGTCGTAACGGCTTCGTAATGGTCCGCTTTAGCCGTTTATTTACTTACGGGGATTAGCTTCCAACGTGCCGCAACGGTTTTCCGGCGCGGTCGGGAATGAAGCACACGACAAACGTTGGAGACCGGTAATGCAGAAGATTCGTAACTTCCTGAAGAATTCCAAGGGCGCCACCGCAATCGAGTACGGCCTCATCGCCGCGCTGATCGCCGTCGCCGCCATCGCCGCGATGCAGGGTCTGGGCAACCAGCTCAACAAGACCTTCGGCAACGTGTCGTCGAACATGAAGGCTTCGTAAGCCTTTACGAAACGAACGAAGGAAGGGCGGCGAAACCTCGGTTTCGCCGCCCTTTTTCGTGCCCGCTCGGGTGCAGCAGGCGCGCGTAGACCGTCGGTCGGCAAGCAGAAGATACGATGATTTTTCTTCGTCACCCCGGGCTTGACCCGGGGTCCCGCTAATTCTTGCGGGGCTTGGCTTGTCCAGAGTGCCGAAAGCCTTACCGGCCGGCGGGAAAGAAGCGGGACCCCGGGGCGAGCCCGGGGTGACAGGTACGGGATCGGTTCGTTCACAACCAGCCACCGCCGGCTACCCGGATTAGACCCGGCCCATCGCCAGGAATTTCGCCCGGCGCGCCTGACGCAGTTCCTGCGGCGAGAGGCTGTCCATATCGGCAAGCGCGCGCTCGATCGCATCGCCCAGTGCGCCGATCGCCGCACCCGGCTCGCGATGCGCCCCGCCCAGCGGCTCGCTCACGATCTCGTCGATCACGCCCAGATCCTTCTGATGCTGCGCGGTCACCTTCATCGCTTCGGCTGCGTCGGCTGCCTTGTCCGCCGTGCGCCACAGGATCGACGCGCAGCCTTCGGGCGAGATCACCGAATAGACCGCATGCTCCATCATCAGCACGACGTTGCCAGCGGCCAGCGCCACAGCGCCGCCGGAACCGCCTTCGCCCAGGATCGCCGCGACTAGCGGCACACCCAGATTGAGGCACTGCTCGGTCGAGCGCGCGATTGCTTCCGCCTGGCCGCGCTCTTCGGCCTGCACACCGGGAAATGCACCCGACGTATCGACCAAAGTGATCACTGGAATGCCGAATTTGTCGGCAAGCTGCATCAGGCGGATCGCCTTGCGATAGCCTTCAGGCTTGCCCATGCCGAAATTATGCTTGAGCCGGCTGGCGGTATCGTCGCCCTTTTCGTGGCCGATCACCATTACGCGGCGTCCGCGAAAGCGACCCAGCCCGCCGATGATCGCCGAATCGTCGGCGAATGCGCGGTCGCCGCCCAGCGGCATGAAGTCTTCGATCAGCGCCGCGACATAATGCTTGAAATGCGGGCGCTCGGGATGCCGCGCGACCTGGGTCTTCTGCCACGGCGTCAGCTTCGCATAGGTGTCGCGCAGCAGCTTGTCGGACTTTGCCTGAAGCGGCCCGATCTCGGCATCAATGTCGACCTCACCGCCCTCGGCGGTCTGGCGAAGCTCGTCGATACGGCTCTGCAGCTCGGCGATCGGCTTTTCGAAATCGAGGAAAGTGGTCATCGCTGTGCGAGCTAGTCCCGCCGCTTCGTAACGTCAACGAGCGCTTCGCCCAAAGGGTGGCGCTCATTGACCAGATCGACCAGCCTTTTGCTGTCGACATGGGTGTAGATCTCGGTCGTCGCGATATCGGCATGGCCCAGCATCGCCTGCAGCGCGCGCAGGTCTGCGCCGCCTTCCAGCAAGTGGGTGGCGAAGGCGTGGCGCAGCACGTGCGGGCTCACCCGATCGGGCGGGATTCCCGCTTCCGCCGCCAGCGCCTTGACGAGCTGGTACAGCCGCACGCGCGAGAGGTGCCCCTTGCCCGAGGGGAAGAGCCATGCCCGGTCGCTGCTCACATGTTCGCGCCACGCCGCCACCGCCGCACGGGCCCGGTCGGAGATCGGCACGAGCCGTTCCTTGCCGCCCTTGCCCCTGAGGATCAGATAAGGCCGATCCGGCGCGACGGCGTTTCGCGGCAGCGAAACCAGCTCGGTCGCCCGCAACCCCGAACCGTAGAGCAATTCCACCAGCGCGGAGAGACGCAAGTCGTTGGGATCCTTGGGTTCACGAGCGATGCGCGCGGTGATCGCCGCAAACATCCGCTCGACATCGTCCGCGCTCAGCACCTTGGGCAGCGACCGCCCCGATCCGGGCCGGGGCAAGGCGCCAGCGGGATCATCGCGACGCAGACCCTCATCGGCCAGGAACGCGAAGAAGCGCCTGAGCGCCGCAGATTTGCGCGCGACGCTTGCCCGGGCGAGCGCCTGCCATTCGCCGGCCAGTCTCTCCAGCTCGGCCCGCCCCGCATCTCCCAGGCCGCCGTCCAGCGCCTCGGATGCCATCCGCAAATCCGTGCCGTACGCGGCAATGGTGTTGCCCGCCGCGCCTGCTTCGGCCTGCATCATCTCCAGGAAGCGCTCGATCAGCGCCTGGTCGCTGGCCCGGCTCAAGCCCGGCTGATCGCCTCGATGGCGATCATCCGCGCATAATTGCCCATGCCTGCGGCCTTCATCGCCGCGACGATGTGAAACAGCGCCTCAGGTGTCACATAATCCCAGCTACGCGATTGCATGCCCACGGCCGCCAGCAGCGCGACCAGCGCCGAATCGCCGCGTTGTCCCGCCGCGTCGATCGCCTTCGTCCAGCTGTTGACCGCGCCGATCGGCACGTCGAGCGCCGCCGCCCCACGCCGCGCGTCCGCCGCTTCCAGACGGCCCAGTCCGGCCAGCCCGGCAAGCATCAACTGCCCCTTGCGCCGTCCCGCCACATCGCTGAACACATCGAAATCGCCATAGGAGACGCTGGCCTCGCTGGTATCGGCGAGCGTCAGCAACGCCCAGCCTTCGCTCCCGCGCTTGACCGCGTTGCGCCATTCGAGCGCCGGGCCTTCCATACCCGCGCTCAGCATCGAAGCGATCAGCTTCTCGGGCGCATCGACATTGCTCGAAACCGGAATCCACGATGCGGCCCGCGCGGTCAGGATCAGCCGGGCGTAAGCGGTGCGCGGCGTCCTGGCCTGATCCCAGAGCTTGTGGATCGCCGCCACGCGATCGGCGACGTCGCCGTCGATATAAGCGGTGCGCAGATCGCGCGCGATCGCCTCTTCGGCGGTGCCGCTCGCGTCGGGATCCTGTGCGATTTCCGAATAAAGGTCGATCAGCCCGGCGCTTGAAAACACGCCTGCGCTCGCCGCCAGCTCGGCTGCGGCTGCGCGCGACGCCGGCGGAAGCGAAGGCGACAACGCCTGCCAGTAGCGAACCTGCGGCCCCGCCGTGGCATAAAGCGCCCCAGGCACCTGCTCGCCCATCGCGGTCGCAAGGCCGAAGCGCCAGGCGGTCAGCGCGTTCACCCCCTGCCATTCCAGCGTAACCGCGCGCCGCCCCTGCGCGCCCGAACCGAGCACCTTTTCGGCCAGCAGATTGTCGATATCGCTCGCGCTCGTGCCGCGGCGGGCCTGCGAAAGCAGTTGTCCGGCTTCGTTGGGCTTCCCCGCCAGCCCGGCGCACATCGCCTTGGCCAGCGCCCAGCTTCGGTCTTTTATAACCTTCGCGCCGCCGTCGGCGATGCCGCACATGCCCGCCGGATCGCCGCTCGCCAGCGACGATTGCATCGCCACCTGATAGAGCGAGGTGGTGTAATTCGCGGCATCGACATCGTTGATCACCGCGCGCGCGGCATTCGCCTCGCCCATTCGCAGCAGCACCCAGGCGCGGCTCGCGGCGAAATCGGCACCGTTGATATTCTTGGGCGTGGCAAGCGGCGACATCAGCGCGCGCCGCAGCGCGATCGAGACCCATCGCGACGCAACCGGCGCGTTCAGCCGCTTGAGCAGCGTATCCAGGTAGCGCCCGTCCGCACTGCCCATCCCCTTCGCTGGGAAGGGCGCGTTGCCCCAGGCGACAACGCCAACCTTGTTGAGCGAATGCTTGGCGTATTCGGGCAACTCGTATCGCGTGAGATCGACCGGCCCCAGCGTCTCGGGCACCGCCGCGATGCTCTCATTGCCCAGCGGATCCACGGCGAGCGGCGTTGCGGCGGTGTCGGCGGGGCGCGCCGGATCGGCCGCGCGCGTTGCCACGGGGGCCGGCGCAGGCGCTGGCGCCGGATCGTCAAAACCCGGCGGTAGCAGCGATTCGGGCGCATCCTGCGACCGGGACTGCGATTGCGACTGGCCCTGCACCAGCGCGGGAACCCCCGCGCCGGCCAGCAGCACTGCCCCCAGCAGGATTCGCGAACGCTTACTTGGCGAGGTTATCAAGCGGAACCACCTTCTCCATCCGCGTCGGCTCCTTGACCGAGCTGCGCCCGGCGAGGAGGAACAAGCCACCCACCAGCACCACGAGAACGACGATCAACGCTATCAGCGAACGCGACATGAAAAGGCCTGTCAAAAGTGAATGCGGAAAATCAATGCCCGAGCCTTTTGCCCGACTGCCCCCCAAGCTGTATAGCCCCCGCAACGATGCTGCAAACAAGCGAACGTAGACACCGCTGGGGCGGGAAGCCAATCGTCCTCGTAGGGCTGATGGGCGCGGGCAAGACGACCGTGGGCCGCCGCCTTGCGCAGCGCATGCGGCTGCCTTTCGTCGATGCCGATCACGAGATCGAAGCGGCTGCGGGCATGACGGTGGCCGATATCTTCGAGCGCTTCGGCGAGCCCTATTTCCGAGATGGCGAGCGCCGCGTCATCGCCCGGCTTGTCGATGGCACGCCCAAGGTGATCGCAACCGGCGGCGGCGCGTTCATCAACGAGGCGACCCGCGCGCTGATCCTCGATCAGGCGATCACCATCTGGCTCGACGCCGAGCCCGAAGTGCTCGCCGATCGCGTCCGCCGCCGCGACACGCGTCCCCTGCTGCGAGACCGCGACCCGCTGGAGGTGCTCACCGAGCTCGCACAGATCCGTAACCCGTTCTACGCGCTCGCACCGATCCGCGTCGAAAGCATTGCCGCCCCGCATGACGCCACCGTCGATGCCATTCTGGAAGCATTACACCAGTGACTATCGTACCCGTCGCGCTGGGCGATCGCAGCTATGACATCCGCATCGAGGCCAATCTGCTCGAACGTGCCGGGCCCGCGCTGGCGCATCTCGCCAATGGCCGGCCGATGCCGATCGTCACCGATCAGAATCTCAAGCCGCATCTGCCGGTGCTGCAGGCGAGCCTGCGCGCCGTCGGCATTGCCAGCGAGGCGCTTGTGCTGCCCGCGGGCGAAGCGACCAAGAACTGGGCCAATCTCGAGCGCGTCACCGATTGGCTGATCGCGCTGGGGGTCGAACGCAGCGATCATATCATCGCCTTTGGCGGCGGCGTGATCGGCGATCTCACCGGCTTCGCCGCCAGCATCCTCAAGCGCGGCTGCAACTTCGTCCAGTTCCCCACCACCTTGCTCAGCCAGGTCGATAGTTCGGTCGGCGGCAAGACGGCGATCAATTCGGCAGCGGGCAAGAACCTCGTCGGCGCTTTCTATCAGCCCGCGCTGGTCCTGATCGATCCCGCACTGCTCGATACGCTGCCCCGGCGCGAGGTGCGCGCGGGCTATGCGGAGGTCGTGAAATACGGCCTGATCGACGACTTCGCCTTTTTCGAATGGTGCGAGGCGAATGCCGGGGCGCTTCTGGCAGGCGACCCGCAGGCACGCGAACACGCCATCGCGCACTCGGTCGCTGCCAAGGCCCGCATCGTCGGCCAGGACGAGCGCGAGACGACGGGCAAGCGCGCGCTGCTCAATCTGGGCCACACCTTCGGCCATGCGCTTGAGGCCGAAACCGGCTTTTCAGACAAGCTGCTCCACGGCGAAGGCGTCGCCGCCGGCATGGCGCTGGCCTATGCCTATTCGGCACGGCTCGGCCTGTGCCCGACCCAGGATGCGGAGCGCGTCGCGGCGCATCTCCGCGCCGTTGGCCTGCCCGATGGACTGAAAGCAGCGGGCATCACCGCCAGCGGCGCTACGCTGGTCGAGCACATGCTGCACGACAAGAAGATGGCAGGCGGCACCCTGCCCTTCCTGCTCACGCGGGGAATCGGCCAGACCTTCCTCGACAAGACCGTCGATCTCGCCGACGTCACCGCTTTCCTCGACGCCCAGCCGCGCTGAGCGCCTTACCCCGGCACAGCTTCGTCGCGCCCACCAGATTCGCGCTTGCAATGTAGGATTTCACCTGCTTGGCTCAGCCGGTCGGCATTGTCGGCAGCTCTTTGAAATCGCTGGCCGGAACCCCCTCGTCACTGCGAACATTGGGAACATTCGCGGCCGGGAAGCGCGTTCTTGGTGTCACCTTAGTGTCACCTTTGGGCCGGTCCGTCCGTCAGTTGCCGTTCATCGCCAATCGTCATAGGCCAGTCGCCATGCGTATCCTTGCTATCGCGCTCGCCGCGTTCGTCGCCACTCCTGCCCTCGCTCAGACCGCGCCCGGCATCGCCCCGATCCTCACCACGCCCGAGGCGAAGGACGTGTGGACCCACGCCCGCCCGGAGATCGCCCGCGTGACCCATGTCGCGCTCGATCTCCGCGTCGATTTCGCCAGCCAGACGCTGGCGGGCAGCGCGGTGCTCGATGTGCTCGCCGCGCCGGGCGCCAGCGAGATCGTGCTCGATGTGGACAATATCGACGTGCAGACGGTCTCCGAACTGGATGGCCCCGCCCTTGCGTACCAGATCGGCCCGCGCGAGACCGAGCAGGGCCTTGGCTCCGCGCTGACGATCCAGCTCAATCCCGGCACGAAGCGCATCCGCATCCTCTACAACACCAAGCCGGATGCGAGCGCGCTTCAGTGGCTCGCGCCCGAGCAGACCGCGGGCAAAGCCAAGCCCTATCTGTTCAGCCAGGGCCAGCCGATCAACAATCGCAGCTGGATCCCCACGCAGGATTCGCCCGGCATCCGCCAGATCTGGTCGGCCACCCTTACCGTGCCGGGCGATCTGGTCGCGGTGATGAGCGGCGATCGGCTGGATGGCGAAAAAGGCCAGGCGAACGCCGATGGCAGCCGCACCTATCGCTTCCGGATGGACCGTCCGGTGCCGCCCTATCTGATCGCGCTGGCGGTGGGCGATCTCGCCTTCAAGGCGACGGGGCCGCGTTCGGGCGTCTGGTCCGAACCCTCGATGCTCGATGCCGCCGCGCATGAAGTGGGCGATGTGGAGAAGATGATCGACGCGGCGCAGGCG
Source organism: Sphingomonas soli NBRC 100801 (assembly GCF_001591025.1). Classification (GTDB taxonomy): domain Bacteria; phylum Pseudomonadota; class Alphaproteobacteria; order Sphingomonadales; family Sphingomonadaceae; genus Sphingomonas; species Sphingomonas soli. Next base: position 161,622 of record NZ_BCTZ01000001.1, on the reverse strand, counting down.
CTGTACGGCCCATATCGCTGGGGCCGGTACGACATGCTCGTCCTGCCCCCCAGCTTCCCTTATGGCGGAATGGAAAACCCCACCCTCACCTTCCTGACGCCCACGATCGTGACCGGTGATCGCTCGAACACCGATGTCGTCGCACATGAGCTGGCGCATAGCTGGTCGGGCAATCTGGTCACCAACGCGACCTGGTCGGATTCGTGGCTCAACGAAGGTTTCACCACCTATTTCGAGAGCCGCATCATGGAAGCGGTCTATGGCAAGGAGCGCGCCGCGCTTTACACCGATCTCGACTGGGATGGGCTTCAGCGCGATCTGAAGGCCGAGAATAATGGACCCACCACGCGGCTTCACGGCGATCCCGGTGCGACGGCGGGGCAACTCGATTATTTCAAGGGTTCGACGATGCTGCGCACGATCGAAGTGGCGGTCGGCCGCAAGCGTTTCGATGCCTATCTGCGCTCTTATTTCGATCGCCACGCCTTCCAGCCGCAGACCAGCGCTGGCTTCCTCGCCGACATCCGCAAGCGGCTGATCAAGGGCGACAAGGCATTGGAGGCGAAGCTCCAGCTCGACCGCTGGGTCTATGAACCCGGCCTGCCCGCCAACGCGGTGCATGTGAAGTCGGCGACGCTGGCGCAGGTCGATGCCAAGCTCGCCGCGATCAGCAAGGGTGCGCCCGTCTCGACGGTGAACCCGAAGGGTTGGAACACACAGCAATGGCTCCGCTTCCTGAACGGCCTGCCGCGCCAGCAAAGCCCTGAGCGCCTGAAGGAACTGGACGAGACGCTTGGCCTGTCGGTTTCCACCAACGCCTATGTCCGCTCTGCCTGGGCCGTGCTGGCGATCGCCAACCGCTATGAGCCCGCGCTTCCGGGGATCGAAAAGTTCGCCGGCACGGTCGGGCGCGGGCTGCTGATCTTCCCGATCTATGAAGGGCTGATCGCGCAGGGCGATTGGGGCAAACCGATCGCCATCCGCCTGTTTGCCAAGTCCAAAGCGACCTATCACCCCTATGTCGCGGGCCGGGTGGAGAAATTGGTGGCGAAATAGCGGCTCAGTCGCGAGCGCGCGCGGCACCGATCGCCAGATACAGCCAGCCCACGATCAGCATTATCCCGCCGATCGGTGTGATCGCCCCCAGCCAACGCGGTAACCCCAGCGCCATCAGATAGAGCGTGCCTGCGAACACCCCGCCGCCGCCCACGAATAGCCAGGGCGAGATGCGCTGGCCCATCCGGATCGCAATCAACGCCGCGACAGCATGAACCAGCTGATATTGCCCGCCGGTCTTGAGCCACTCCACCGCCTGTCCCTCGGCGCCATGCGCGCCGAATGCCCCGGCCGCGACTGCAAGCGCGCCCGATAGCGCGGCGAGCGCGGTCACCAGCCTCATTCCTTCACGACCTGCGCTTCGGCATCCGCCTTCGCGGCAGCCTTGGCCTGCGCGTCCTGACTGAACATGCGCGTGATCCCGGCGCGAAGGTCGCCGCTTTCCTTCTGCTCCTTCAGCCGCGCCGAATCGCGCTTGCGATACTCGGCTTCGGTCCGGTCGATCTCCTGGCCGTCGACGCCGACCGCCTCCATTGCCTCACGCGCCATGCGCACTGCGCTTTCCAGCATCTCGCGAACGATCCCCGCAACCGGCGCGCCCTTCATCTTCATGACCGATCGGCGGTCATACGCACGCACGAAGATGCTGGCGTTGGGAAACGCATGATGGATGCCTTCCAATATCTCGGTATCGAGCCCGTCACCATCCTGACAGAACAGGATCAGCTCAGCATCCGCCGCCCCCGCCTGGCGAAGCAGGTCGGTTCGCGTGCCGTCGCCATAATAGACCTTCATGCCGAAGCTGCCCGCAGTCTCGATCATCTCGACATCGGTATCGATCAGCGTGACGGGGATGTTCTGCCCGATCAGCATCTGCGCCACGGTCTGCCCAAAGCGGCCATAGCCCACGACGATCGCATTCGATCCATCGTGCTGCGGCCCTTGCAGCCCTTCCGCGCTGCGCTCGGGTTCAGCGCGCAACTTCTGGGTGATCATCATCAGGAACGGCGTCGTCGCCATGGAAAGCGTGATGATCGCACCGAACACGCTCGCGGCTTCCGCTTCGATCAGGAGCGCCTTCTGCGCCTGGGCGAACAGGACGAAGCCGAACTCGCCTCCCTGGCTCAGCAGGAGCCCCAGCGCAAAGGCGCGGCGGGGCTTCACGCCGAAGAGCATCGCGAGCCCCATGATGATCGCCATCTTGGTGACGATCAGCGCGATCGCCATGCCCGCCACGAAAAAGGGCCTATCCGCAATGGCATGGAGATCGAGCGTCATGCCCACTGCGAGGAAGAACAGGCCGAGCAATATCGTGCGGAACGGCTCGACATCGGCCTCGAGCTCGTGCCGGTAGGGCGAATCCGCCAGCATCACGCCGGCGATGAATGCCCCTAGCGCTGGCGACAGCCCCAGCGACTCCATCAGCGCCGCAGCGGCAATCACGGTAAACAGTCCGGCGAAGACGAACATCTCGCGCTCGCCCAGATTGCCGATCACCCTGAACAACGGCCGCAACAGATAGCGCCCAGCCAGGATCAGGCCGACAATCGCGCCGAACGTATAAAGCCCCAGCAGCCAGCCGGGCGGGCCGCTCATATCCGCCGGGTTACGCGAGAGCGCCGCGATGATCGTGATCAGCGGGACGATGGAAAGGTCCTGGAATAACAGGATTGCAAAGGCCCGCTCGCCAAACGGCGTCCGCAGGCGCCCCGCCGATTGCAGCATCGGAAGCACCTGCGCGGTCGATGACAGCGCCAGCGGCAGTCCCAGGGACAGCGCCGCCGCCAGCGTCGATCCCGTCACGAACCAAACGATTCCCGCCACGGCTACGCCACACAAAACCACCTGGAGCAGGCCCAGTCCGAAAATGTCGCGCCGCATTCGCCACAAACGGCCGGGGCTCAGTTCCAATCCGACGAGGAACAGCAACAGGGCAATGCCTAGTTCGGCGATCCCCATTTTGCTTTCCGCACCGCCTACCAGCCCCAGAACCTGTGGCCCCACCAAAGCGCCCGCGACGAGGAAGCCCAGCGTCGCGCCCAGCCCCAGTTTGCGAAAGATCAGTACGAAAAGGAGAGCGAAGCCGAGCAGCGGAACCGCGTCCTGGACCAGCGAGACTTCGCTATGATCCATCAGCGCGCCGCCTGTGCAGCGGCGTCCGCAGCAGCCTCGAACGCCAGTCGGATCGAAGGATGACGGCCCCGATGCGGCAGCGCGGGCGCAAAGACTTCGAGCCCGGGCCATTCCGGCGCAGGCGCTTCACCCGCCAGCCACGCCGTCAGCGCATCCCGGGCTTGCGCGATCTCACCGGGCGTGCGGCCGATGATATTCGCCGCCAGAATCCCCGCCGAGGCCTGGCCCAGCGCACAGGCGCGAACGAGCAGCCCTAGCTGGCTAACCCGTCCATCCGCCAAATTCACATCGATCGTCACCCGGCTGCCACACACCGCAGAGCGCTTCTCGGACGTGCCCATCGGCTCGGCCAGCCGCTCCTGAAACGGCAGGCTCGCGGCCAGCCGCAGGATTTCCACATTATAGAGCGGCGCGTTCATTGCCCCTCCGATCTAGGGAATCAGCGGCGAAAGCGCATCCCCTAATCCCCACCGAGACGGCCACACCTTAGTTGGAGTTGCCCGCCGCGGCGTTGCCCACCTTGTTGCCCTCTTCCTCGCCGAACACCGGAAGTCCCTTGCGGCGACGATCGACCACATCGGCGATGCCCGCGCTGGTCGCGTTGAGCAGCGGATAGGTCATGGAGGTCGTGATCCATTCGGGCCGTTTGGCCGGGCCGCCCCGCATCGTATCGAAGATCAACGCCAGCAGCAGGAACGCCATGCTGACCAGAATTAGCCCCTTTAGCGCGCCGAAGCCGAGCCCAAGCGCGCGGTCGATCGGTCCAAGGAAGCTGTCCCGCGTTCGCGATCCCACCGAATTGGCGATCAGCCGTCCGCCGAAATAGGTCGCGCCCGCCAGGATCGCGAAGGCCAGCACTGATGCGCCCTGAACCGTGCCCACCAAGTCTGCGAGCATCTCCGCCAGTGGCGCATGGAACAGCTTGATCGCCAGCACCACCAGCACCCATGCGAGCAACGCCAACACTTCGGTGACAAAGCCGCGCAGGAAGCCGAGCACCCCCGCCCCGCCGATCGCGAGCAGCACGATGATGTCCATTCCGGTAAGCGTCATGACAAAGGGCCCTCCCGACGCGGTGATACCGCGTCAGGCGTGCCGCGTCACCCTTAGCGCCCAGCGATCATAGCCGAGTTCCTCCACCCGTTTCATGATCGCTTCGGCATTGGCAGGATGCGCCTCACGCGCGAGGACCCACAGATAGCGCCCGCCCGGCTCACCGACGATCGACCAGCTATAATCATCGGCATGGTCGAGCACCCAGTAATCGCCGGTGTAAAAGGGTCCGAAGAACGAGACCTTGAGCTTGGCGTTGGTCTCGTCGTCGACGATGATCGCCTTGCCCTCAACAAAGCTGCGCTCGCCTTTCGGCCCGCCCTGCGAGCCGCCATTGGTGATCTGGATCTTGCCGCCCGGCCCCGTTGCATATTCGGCGGTCACCGCGTCCAGCCCCTTCTCGAACCGGTTTTCGTGCCGCGCCAGTTCATACCATTTCCCCAGATAGCGCTCGATCTCCACCGGCTTGGCTGGCTCAGGCACTTTGGCATTGATCATCGGAGGGCGCGTGGCCCGCGAATAAGCAAACGCGCCACCAATGGCTGCGACGGTGACGCCGCCAAGAATTTTCAAAACGGTCGATTGCTTCATGTGGGCACTTTGCGTTGGCGGGCGAGGAACTGCAATGCTCCCTGCCACCCCGCCTTACGCCGGGGGCCGCCGAGCGGCGACCGGCGACATTCCCCACGTTCACACCCGTCATCCCGGACTTGTTCCGGGATCCACAGGGCGGCACTCGATGGACAAGAGGTTCCAGCCTAAAAAATTCGCGGCTTCGTGGACCCCGGAACAAGTCCGGGGTGACAGAGATTCAAGGTCAGGAAGGGAGTCGCTAGCCGACAGTCCGCTCGTGACAATTCTGCGGTCGAGAAGCCCGCGCGGCACCGTTCCCCCACGAACAGGTCCGGCACGCACTACCGGCCCAACAAATGATCCACGAACGCCCCGAGATTCTTGAACCCCGTCAGCGCCAGCCCGCCCTTGTCCGCCTGTGCTGCAGGGGCGAGCGCCTTGGCGAAGCCCAGCTTGCCCGCCTCGCGACAGCGGAGCGCGCCATGCGCCACTGGCCGCACTTCGCCCGACAAGGCGATCTCGCCGAATGCCACCGCGTCTGCGGCCAGCGGCCGCTCCGACAGTGCCGATACCAGCGCCGCCGCCACCGCAAGATCGGCCGCAGGATCCTGCACCCGATACCCGCCCGCGATGTTCAGATAGACTTCGCAGGTGGAGAAGCTGAGCCCGCACCGCGCTTCGAGCACCGCGAGGATCATCGAAAGCCGCGACGAATCCCAGCCGACCACCGCGCGCCGCGGCGTCGCGCCACTCGCCAGCCGCACGACCAGCGCCTGCACCTCCACCAGCACCGGGCGCGTGCCTTCGAGTGCGGGAAACACAACCGTACCCGTCACGCTTTCGTCGCGCTGGGTGAGGAAAAGCGACGAAGGGTTTGCGACTTCGCTCAGCCCCTCGCTCTCCATCGCAAACACGCCGATCTCATCGGTGCCGCCAAAGCGGTTCTTCACTGCGCGCAGGATGCGATACTGATGGCTGCGCTCGCCTTCGAACGCCAGCACGGTATCGACCATGTGCTCGAGCACGCGCGGGCCCGCGATATTCCCGTCCTTGGTGACATGCCCGACGAGCACCACCGCGGTGCCGCGCTCCTTGGCGAAGCGGATCAGCTCGCCCGCAGACGCCCGCACCTGGCTCACCGTGCCCGGCGCGCCTTCGATCAGGTCGCTGTGCATGGTCTGGATCGAATCGATCACGAGCAATGCGGGCGCAGCGCCTTCGCCCATCGTGGTCAGGATATCGCGCACCGAAGTCGCCGCCGCGAACATGACGGGTGCCTGCCCCAGCCCAAGCCGGCGCGCACGCAGCCGCACCTGATCGCCCGCCTCTTCGCCCGAGACATAGACGACCCTGAGGCCCCGGTTCGCGACCTTTGCCGCGGCCTGGAGCAGCAGGGTTGATTTGCCGATTCCGGGATCGCCGCCGATCAGCGTGGCCGATCCCTCCACGAAACCGCCGCCCAGCGCGCGATCCAGCTCGGCGATGCCGGTCGCCATCCGCTCCGGCAGCGCGATATCGGTGTTCAGCCCGGTAAGCTGGATCGCCCGCCCGCCGGATTGGAGGTTATGCTTCGCCTGGAACGGCGTGACGTTTGCGCCTGCTTCCTCCACCAGCGTGTTCCAATCGCCGCAATCGCCGCATTGCCCGGCCCATTGCGCGGTTACCGAGCCACACGCCTGACACACATATCGCTTGCGGGGTTTCGCCATTCCCCAGCGCTAATACAGGAACAAGCCGGGAACAAGTGCTACTTGTGTGGACGCGCCCCGGCCCTCGCGGTATCGCCGCTGTCCATGAAGCCCACGGACCTCCGCGTCGCGCTTTTCAGCGGCAACTATAATTATGTCCGTGACGGCGCGAACCAGGCGCTGAACATGCTCGTCGAGTTCCTGCTGCGACAAGGCGTCACGGTTCGCATCTACTCGCCCACCACCGATACGCCCGCTTTCGAACCGGCGGGCGATCTGGTCAGCGTGCCCTCGGCATCGATCCCGGGCGGGCGCGGCGAATATCGCTTTGCATGGCGCCTGCCGCCGGAAACGCGAGCGGATCTGGAGGCGTACAAGCCCAATATCGTCCACGTATCCGCACCGGAAGTGCTCGGGCACCGCGCGGTCAGCTGGGCGCGCGATCGCGGCATCGCCAGCGTCGCCTCGCTCCACACCCGGTTCGAGACCTATCCGGCCTATTACAATCTGGGCTTCACGGTCCCGCTGCTGATCAAGCTCCTCACCCGCTTCTACAATCGCGTCGAGCAGGTGGTGACACCCGGCAACTCCACCGCAAATATCCTGCGCGAATGGGGCGTGAAGACGCCGATCCGCATCTGGGCGCGCGGCGTGAACCATGATCGCTTCAATCCCGATCGCCGCAGCAACGAATGGCGACGCTCACTAGGCATCGCCGATGATGAATTCGCGGTGGGCTTTCTCGGACGCCTCGTCCTTGAGAAGGGCCTCGATATCTTTGCCGATGTTTGCCGCAAGCTGGAGGCGGACGGGGTGAAGCACCGGGTTCTCGTGATCGGCGACGGCCCCGCGCGCGATTGGTTCGCCGAACGCGTACCCAAGGCGGTGTTCGCCGGTTTCCAGCGCGGTGACGATCTGGGCCGCGCCGTCGCATCGATGGATGTTCTGTTCAATCCATCGGTCACTGAGACCTTCGGCAACGTTACGCTCGAATCCATGGCCGCCGGCGTGCCCGTGGTCGCCGCCAATGCAACCGGCGCGATGGACCTGATCGACGATGGCGTCACCGGCTTCCTGGTCGGCGCGCGCGATGTGGATGCCTATGCGGGGGCCATCGCCCGATTGGCCAATGATCGCGATCTCCACCGCGCCCAATCCAATGCGGGCCATGAAAAGGCCAAGGCCTATGTGTGGGACACGATCAACCAGTCCGTGCTCGATACTTATCTCGAAGTGATGGCGCGCCGGGGCGAATAAGCACCCTCAGCCTCGGAAAAGCCCGGCTACCAGCACATAGCTTTTCCAGTTTCAGCCGAAACAAGCTGGCAATATTCCCCGACGCGAGGAGGGAGTCGGCCGATGGAAACCGAAAGTCCCAACGGACCTCCAGTGCTGAGCCTGTGGACGCTGTTCCTCAAATTCCTGCGCTTCGGCTGCCTGGCCTTCGGTGGACCTGTCGCGCAGATCGCGATGATCCGTCAGGCGCTGGTTGACGAAGAAAAATGGGTGACGCCCGCACGGTTCAACCGGCTGCTCGCGGTGATGCAGATCCTGCCCGGCCCCGAAGCGCACGAATTATGCGTGCATTTCGGGATGATCGCGCGGGGGCGGATCGGCGGCCTTCTCGCGGGACTGGGCTTCATGCTCCCCGGCCTCGCGCTGATGCTCGCCTGCGCGGCCGCCTATACGCGCTTCATTGCCGGGCAGAGCGGGTTTGACGGCATATTGCTCGGCATCCAGATCTTCGTGATCGCGATCATCGTGGGCGCGGTCCGGCGCATCGCGCGCCACGCGCTTCCCAACATCTTCCTGATCGTGCTCGCGCTGGCCGGTGCTGCGGGGACGCTTGCCGGGATACCCTTCTGGGTGCTGCTCGCGGCGGGCGGCGCGGCTTACGCCCTGTTGGCACGCCCGGTGATCGCAGCGGCTGCGGTCGGCGCTTGCGCCGCGATCGGATATCTCGCGCAAAGCGGAACGCCCGCCCACATCGCAGCCCAGCCGGCCGGGGATGTCCAGTTGATCCTCCTGTTCCTCGCGGGGCTCAAGGGCGGGCTGCTGACCTTTGGCGGAGCCTATACCGCGATACCCTATGTCCGCGCGGATACCGTCGGGCGAGGCTGGCTTTCGGACGGCGCGTTCCTCGACGGCGTCGCGCTCGCAGGAATGCTGCCAACGCCGCTGGTGATCTTCGGAACCTTCGCGGGCTATCTGGCGGGCGGTCTGCCCGGCGCGCTTGCCGTCACCACGGGCATGTTCCTCCCCGCCTTCGCATTCTCGCTGCTCTTCTTCGAGCGCCTCGAATGGGTCATCGACAATCCTTCGCTGCACCGCCTCCTCGACGGTGTCGCGGCGGTAGTGGTGGGGATCATCGCGGCCACGTGCATCGATCTCGGCGTCGCGCTGGCCGCGCGCACCGAGCAGATGTTCCTGGCGACCCTGCTCTTCGCCGTAGCGCTCGCGATCGCGCTTGGCTGGAAGAACCAGTACGCCGCCCCGGCACTTGTCCTGTCCGGTGGGGTCGCGGGCTGGCTTGCCTTCGGCTAACGATTCAAGCCCAGTCGAACTTCAGGGGCGCCTCGCGAAAGGCAAAGCGATCGAGATGGCGGGCTACCGCGCCCTTCAATCCCTCCAACTGCCCTTCGCTCGACGCGTCGATCCGCACCTCCAGCCCCGCCCCGGCGACATTGAACGTCACCACGGCATCGCCCGGCCAATCGGCCCCGCGCGCATCCCGGGGGAAGACGACGGTGCCGTGGTCCGCGTTGAAGTCGACCTGCAGATTATGGCTCCAATGTTTGCACAATTGCTGGAGATACCGGCTCGCGCTTCCGGTGGGCACCAACGTGCTTGCGGTCACCGTCCTCATTGTCGTTCCTTCCGTATCAGGCAGCCGCAACGCACCGCCGCCCGTCTCCGTTTCAGAGCCATTCGATCTTCTGTGCCGCCTTATCGACGATCGGGGCCACGCCAGCGGTGCACACCTGATGCTTTGCGAGATGCGCCAGCCGCGCAAAGAGCGTCGCAACCGTTGAAGCCCCCTTCGCGGGATGACGAACGCGCGGCGAGCGCCTATCTTGGCCACCACATGGCTGATCTTTTCGGACCCCAGGAACAGGAACCGCTTGTCGAGGAAGCACTGGGCGGCCCCCTCGCCGATCGCCTGCGCCCGCAATCTCTCGATCAGGTTGTCGGACAGGAGCATCTGACCGGCCCCGAAGGCGCGATTGGCCGCATGGTCGCGGCGGGCAAGCTCAGCTCGATCATCTTTTGGGGGCCGCCCGGCACCGGCAAGACCACGATCTCGCGCCTGCTCGCCGATGCGGTGGGCCTGCGATTCGTTTCGATCAGCGCGGTCTTCTCGGGCGTCGCCGATCTCAAGAAGGTGTTCGCCGAAGCGCGCGAATTCGCCCGCACCGGCCGCAAGACGCTATTGTTCGTGGACGAAATCCACCGCTTCAATCGCGCCCAGCAGGATGGCTTCCTCCCCTTCGTCGAGGACGGCACCGTCACGCTCGTCGGCGCGACCACCGAAAATCCCAGCTTTGAGCTCAACGCCGCGTTGCTCAGCCGCGCGCAGGTGCTGATCCTTCACCGGCTCGATCACAAGGCGCTGTGCAAGCTGCTCGATCGCGCCGAGGAACTGGAGGGCAAGCCCCTCCCCCTCACGCCCGAAGCGCGCGACGCCTTTGTCGCCAGTGCGGACGGCGACGGGCGTTTCCTGCTCAATCAGGCCGAGACGCTCTTCTCGGTGCAGTTCGATGCGCCGCTCGATCCGGCATCGCTCGGCGGCTTCCTCCAGCGCCGCGTCGCCGTGTACGACAAGGATCGCGAGGGGCATTACAACATCATCTCCGCGCTCCATAAATCGGTGCGCGGCAGCGATCCCCAGGCGGCGCTCTATTATCTCGCCCGCATGCTCACCGCTGGCGAGGAGCCGCTTTATGTGCTCCGCCGCCTCGTCCGCATGGCGGTCGAGGATATCGGCCTCGCCGATCCCAATGCGCTGGTCCAGTGCATCGCCGCCAAGGACACCTATGAGTTCCTCGGCAGCCCCGAAGGCGAGCTCGCGATCGTGCAGGCCTGCCTCTACCTCGCCACCGCGCCCAAATCGGTTTCCGCCTACAAGGCGCAGAAGGCCGCGTGGAAATCGGCGAAGGAAACCGGCAGCCTGATGCCGCCGCAAAACATCCTCAACGCCCCCACCAAGCTGATGAAGGAGATCGGCTACGGCAAGGGCTACCAATATGATCCGGACACCGAACACGGCTTTTCCGGCGACAATTACTGGCCCGACGAGATGGCCCCCCAGACCTTCTACACGCCCACCGATCGCGGCGTGGAAAAGCGCATCGCCGAGCGCATGGCGTGGTGGGACGAGATGCGGAAGAAATTGCGCGATGGGTGATTGGGACGATGCCTGCGCTTTTGCCCTCACCCTCCCCGGCGTGGCGATGGAAAGCTGGTGGGGCTCACCCTGTCCCAAGATTAACGGCAAGGGCCTGATGTCCCCCGGCCGTGAGCCGGGCAGTTTCGGCCTGATGGTCACCCAGCCGGAAAAGGAACTGCTGTTCGAAACCGATCCCGACACCTTCTGGCAAACCGCGCATTACGCCAATTACCCGATGCTCCTCGTCCGCTACGGCACGGGGAGCCGCGAGCGCATCGAACTCTACATTCAGCGCGCCTGGTGGGACCGCGCGAAAAAGCCCCAGCGCGTGGAAGCGGGGATGGAAGAGCGGCCGTGATCCGGCACATCCTCCCCCGGAGGGAGAGGGGGACCAGCGCAGCTGGTGGAGAGGGTTTCCCCACTGGCAATGGCTCCTCTCCTGTGGCGACTACCCCTCCGCCTTCGGCGCCCCCCCTCCGGGAGAGGATCTAGGTGCAGCCCTTCACCACCTTCATTGCGATCGACTGGTCCGGCCAGGCGGTCGAGCGACCGAAGGGCCTCGCGGTCGCCTGCTGCACGGCTGGCACCGCCGCGCCCGAGCTAATTCACCGCCGCTGGTCGCGCGTCGACATCCTCGATTACCTCGGCGATCTCGCCACCACTGGCACCCGCGCGCTGATTGGCCTCGATCTGTCCCCCGCTTTCCCCTTCCACGACGAAGGTGCCTATTTCCCCGGCTGGGAGCAGTCGCCGCCCGACGCCAAATCGCTCTGGGCATTGGTGGATCAGCTCAGCGCCGATGATCCGCACCTCGCTGCCACCGGCTTCGTCAGCCACCCGCATGCCCGCCGCCATTTCCGCCAGCAGCGCGACTGCGGCGATCTGTTCCCGCCCGGGCGCGGCCGCTTCCGGATCTGCGAGCATGGCCAGGAAGCGATGCGGCTCTCGCCCTATAGCTGCTTCAACCTTGTCGGAGCGTCGCAGGTCGGCAAATCAAGCCTAACCGGCATGCGCGTGCTTCACCGGCTGCGCGCCCGGATCGGCATGTGGCCGTTCGACCCCATCCCCGAAACCGGCCCGCTGCTTGTCGAAATCTACACGAGCCTCGCCGCGCGCCTCGCCGGCATGCGCAAGGGCATATCCAAGATCCGCGACGCCCAGACGCTAGACACCATGCTCGCCGCCTTCGGGTCCGACCCACACTTACTCCTTGCCCGCTATGACGACCACGCCACCGATGCGATACTCAGCGCCGCCTGGCTCCGCACCGCCACCAGCCAACCCGAGCTGTGGAGCCCCTCTGCCCTCACGCCCCAGCTCGCCGCAACCGAGGGCTGGACGTTCGGCGTCGCTTGAAGCTAGGGGGAGCCGTGTGCCGGTTTAGCTCAGCTGGTAGAGCAGCGGTTTTGTAAGGCTGTCCAACGATCCATAATTTCAGCCGAATTCATGTAGTTACGGCTTGATTTCAAAGATTTTTGGCAAGTTTTTCGCATCAAATCTTAGTCTGATTTCGCATCAATTAGACCGGTTTAGACAGCCCTTGTGCCCAAGATTGTGCCCAAGTTTAAGTGTGCTCTGACGAGCATGGCTTGCCGAATTTCTGAGGTGCTGAGCCGGCCAGGAGTCGGATCGTGTCTAAGAAAATTACGTTCACGCCAGCAGCGATCGACGCGCTGAAGGAGGGCATTCTACTAGATCCCAGAACCCCCGGTTTGCTGATCGTGGCAAGCGCGAAGGGAAGTCGAGTTTGGCGATATCGACGCCGCATCGTAGGCAGCGGTGAGTCGCTCAAGCGCACCTTGGGACGGTTTCCGAAGTTCAGCATCGCCGACGCCAGAGCTTGGGCCGAAGCAATCAACAAACAGATTGAGGGCGGCCTAGACCCCCGCGCGTTGGAAGCCGAAGCCGAGGCGCGCGCAAAGTTCACCGTCGACTTTTGCCACGGGCTCTACATGGAAGCGGTACGGCTCAATCAGCACCGGACCAAGCGGACGAAGCATGCCAAACCAGTCAAACCTCGCACGATCTCCGAGAAGATAGACCTGTATGATCGGAACGTTCGCAAAGTCCTCGGTACCAACCCAATCGATAGTGTTACGGAAAAGGAAATCGATGCGATTGTCCTCGGGATGACGCGGCGGGGCGCCGTGACCCAGGCCAACAGACTCGGCGCCGAGATGCGCGTTTTCTTTACCTGGGCGTGCAGTCGCCGGGGTGAAGCTGCCGGTATCAGAATGACGATCAACCCCGCGGCACGGATCGGCGAATTGTGGAACCCCCAGACCGTTCGCAAGCGCTGGCTCGATCACGACGAACTTCCGCTCTTTCTCCAGGCTGTCGCGCTGGAACCTGAGCGGCTCCATCGCCGCTGCCTGTTACTTCTCGTTCTGACCGGCGTCCGCAAATCCGAGTTACTCGAGGCGCCTTCGACCGAACTCCGCGAAGGCCGGTGGATCATCCCGGGCGAGCGCACCAAGAACGGCGAAGAGCATCCGATCGCACTCGCGCCTTGGACGGCGAAGCTCATCCAAACCAACGAGGCATGGATCATAACCTCTCCCAAGAAATCGACGCAGCCGATGCTCTCCGGATGGCCGAAAGTGATCGAACGGGTGCGCGCGCGCATGGCCGAGATCGGCGAACGGCAAATCGCGCATTTCACGCCGCATGATCTTCGACGGACGATGCGTAGCCATATCGAGGATCATGGGATCGACGAGGCCCTCGCCGAGCGAATGATCAATCACAAGCTCACCGGCCTGGCCGAGATTTACAATCGCAACAAACGCGCGAGAGCGATGGCGGCAGGCTTCTTGGCGTGGGATCAGGCATTGGGGGCAATGGCAATTGCTGCCGGCGTTGGCGACGCGCTTGAGGTTGTCGTAAGCGCTGAGCCGCCCGATACCCACCAATAAGAGTGCTTGTATCGCCTTGGCCTGCGCCGTCTCAACAGCTATGAGCACCCCAACGCCCGTTTAGCTCAGTGGTAGAGCAATGCTTTTGTAAAGCGGAGGTCGTGGGTTCAAATCCTACAACGGGCACCAGCCACCCCACCGGTCGTCACACCTGAAGATAGCGTGATGGAACGCCGCAGCGCTTATGGTGCGATGGCTCGCATATGCGATCCAAGGCACGCGAGCTGGTCGCCAAAACATTATGGCCGGTTCTTGCCGCAGGATAAGTCGCGCTGGCAGCGAAGATCCTAAACGAGGTCTGGGCGGCGTGACGCGAGACGGCCAGCACGCTATTCATTTGGCATGCTGGCCCTTCTCAAATGGCTCTTCGAGCACATCGATTTCGTCAAGATCGCTGAGCTTCAGCGGGGCCGGAACAACCGCAAAGTAGCCGCTCGACTTCATCTGGCCTTGATTGCAGCCTACGAAATTGTTGATGTCCAGGAGACCCTGCTCGATATCCTCAATGCCGCGTTGAAGAGCTATCGCAAGGACGGCGATCGCCACATCATCAGTGTGAATGCGCATTGGACAGCGAACCTGCTCAGGCGCCAAGCCGATAATCTAGAGAAACTCGACCGCCTGCTGCGAGACCTCTATGCGGAGATTCGGCTGCTCGATCCCTCGTTCGAAGCCAATTACCGCGCGATGTTTCCCGGCAAATTCGGCATTCTATTCGATGCACAATATCTGCTTTGGCAAGCACGGTTGCCGATTGGTGAGGACCACCCGGTCCCGTGGATGGACGGAGATGGGCTGGTCTACCGGACGCTCTGGCTTGGCCCGCTCGAGCCGGACAAAGACCGGGACGAGGAGCGCCGATATCTCCACCCCGTCAACGGCACTGAAAAGGACATCATCGACGTCCATGCCTCCGACGGAACAGCGTTCATGGTCGAGCTCGAACGCTATTTCGAGGTCGAAAAGCCCTTTGAGCGCCTGGCCGCACTCAAGGAGTCCGCCGAGAGTTATAAGCAAGCACTGACGGAGCATCTCTCGCTTTCGGACGTGCTCGCCGAGATCGGCAATCTCAAGCGCGGGTGACAATCGCGCTTGGCAGTTACCAAAGCGCGCGGCTTTCCATCCACGCGAGCACATCTTCGAGCTTGAAACGTGGGCAGTGGCCGTGCTTGGCGCGGCCGCTCCCCAACTCATATTCGCGCGGGAAACCCGCGGGGCGCGAGACGCGGAGCCGATCGATCTGCCGCCGCGACAGGCGCGCGATCTCGGCAAATTCGTCCGGCGTGATGAACCGGGGAAGCTCGCGGTTCACGCTTGCCGGGCCGCCCGGACGGTCAGAGCCGCGATTCCCGGCCATCACCGCCGCCGACGCACGAACTCACGGTCGCTGTCGAGAAACGCTGCAAGCATCGCCGGGATCAGTTCGGTGACCGGCTCCTGCTGACCGTAAGCCTCGGCATAGGCGGCCGCATAGGCAACCAGCCGCTCATTGAGCTCGGGCATCACGTTGATCGACAGCTTCACCGGCGTCCGATCCGGAAGCTTCGCGAGCTTGAGATCGGCCATCAGTGCCCTCCCCCAAGCTGAGGCGCCAGAACGAGATCCTTGTGCACGACCAGCCGCACCGGCGCGCCCGGCCGGATCGTGATCGTCGGCTGGATATTGAGATTGCGCTGGGTGATCTGGTCGCCCGCGCGGGAGACATTTCCCTGTGTCGATCGCCGCATCGCCTCGACCAGATCGCCGTCACCTGTGAACGCCAGCTCGGACCCGACGCCGAGCACAGTCGACAGCGTGACGCCCTTGAGCAGCTGCCAGCTATGCATGTCGACCTTGTCCTCCAGGCCCGCATAGCCGGAAGGGTCGGTCGCCGGAACATTGTCGATCCGCAGCGAGCTATCATCCGGCATCACGATCCGCTGCCACACGATGAGCGCACGCTTCTGACCGAACGCGACCACACTATCGTAGCTGCCGATCAGCCGAGCGCCCTGAGGTATGAGCAAGGTGCGGCCGGTAGGGCTGTCATAAACCCGTTCGGTTACCTGCGCGATGACCAGGCCCGGCAGATCTGAGCGGAGCCCGGTGATCAGGCTGGCCGAGATCACGCTGCCCGCAGTCAGGACATAGGGCGAAGGCGCGGCAACCAGTACGTGCGGATTCACGTCGCCCTTGGGATCGACCGTTGCCACGAAGTCCAGCTTGCGCTGCTGCGCATTGGGATCGTTGGCCTGGTCGAGAGGAGGCTTGGCACTCGGTGTCGGCGAGGCGACCGTCGCGACAGTTGCGGGTGGTTCAGCCCCCGGTGCCGCGCCCTGCGACCGCGAGACCAGCAGCCCGGATTCCCGCGCCGCCTTGCGTTCGGCAAGCAGCCTTTCGCGCTCCGCCGCAGCCGCTTGATCCGGACCGGCCTCGGTCGCCATCGGCGCATGATCTTCCGCGGCGAGCTGGCGCTGATGCTCGAGGATCGGCCGCCCGAGATCGCCGGGAAGCGGCGGGCCCAGCTTGGGGACGTCGCCGTAGCCGGTCGGCAGGCCGCTCAGCGCATCCGCCGCCCCCTTCCCGCTCGGCTGCGACAGCGCCTCCTCCCGCGCCAGTTGGTTGAACACCTTCGGGCTGAGGGCCATCCAGGTAACGGCGATCAGGCTGACCGAACCGACCGCGGAGATCGCGATGATAACACCGCGCCGGAATCGGATGGGTCGGCGCGGACGCGCGCGGATCGCCAGTGTCTCGGGATCGACCTTGGGCGCGATGGCGTCGAGACCGGCCTGGTTCACGACTTCCTCCCCTTGGCCGGCGTTTCGATGGTGCGCGTGATCCGAACCACGTCCTGGCGCTTCAGCCCGAGCCGAAGCTCAGCGGCATCGAAGATCCGGTCGACAACATAGAAACGGCCCTGCAGCCGGTAATTGACGAGGCTCACCTCGCCCTTGCGATCGACAAGGAAGAGCGGCGGCGCCTCGCCCACGGCAAGGCTTTCCGGGAATTCAATATAGGTCTGGCGGCCGTCATCGAACGCGCGCAGCGGGCGCCAGGCCGGCTTGTCGCCAGTCACGGCATAGTTGAAGCGGAGCCGATCCGGGGCGAAGCCGGAAGCGACAGGGACCGCTGCCTCCCGCTCCTCGCTTACCCGCTTGAGCGCGAGCAGCGCGTCCCGCGGATAGGTCCAGGACAATGCGACCATCGCAGTCCCGCCGGTACTCGTCAGCGCCAGATGATAGCTGCGCCGATCGGTGGCGATAACCAGATTGGTCGATAGCCCCGCCGCGAACGGCTTGACCAGCACATGGGTCCGTTTGTCAGCGCCGCTGCCGCTCACTGTGTCGCCGATGACCCAGCGCGCCGTGTCGCCCGAAGCAACCGAGATCAGCCCCTCGCCCGGCTGAAGCGCGATGTCGGTCACGCGCTCGGGAGCGGCATAGACCTGATAGAGTGTGCCCTCGGCATAGGGATAGACCTGCACTGCATTGACGAATCCTCCCACCACCGGCTTGCGGGTCGCGGCCCGGTTCGCGATCGCCACATCGGCCTCGGCGCGGGACGGGCGTCGCACGTGTTTCTTGCGATGCGCGGACGCTCTCTGCGGGGGAGCGGCCGAAGGCTTGGCAACCACGACCGGCGCTGCGGACGGCTTACCCGGCACCGCCTGGCCATAGGCCGGCGCGCAGAGCGCAAGCAGCGGCAGCACGCCAAACGGCATGAGTTTCCATAGGTTCATTGCTGATTCTCCTGGCTGATCGGAGCAGCCGGTTCGGCCGCGAGACTGGGGTCGAGCGGCGAGCCGCTAGGAATGGCGTCAGGCACCGGCTTGGGTGCGGGCGGCGCGGGAACATCGAGTTCGCGGCTCCAGTCGATCGCATCGACATAGATGCCGAGCGGGTTCCTGCGCAGCACCTCGGCATTGGCCGGCGCCTTGGTCGCGACGGTCAGGATCGCGGTCCAGTTCGACCGGCCCGCGAACGACCCGCGCTCGAACGTGGTTTCCGTCCATTTGAGCTGGAACGATTTGTCCGATGCGCGGACGATGCTCGTCACCTGCACCGACACGGTCCGTTCGCCGATCCGGGCGAAGGGGTTGGCGGTGCGGGCATAGTCGCCCAGGAATTGCGCCCCCCGCTGCGTGGCGAAGGCATAGGCGTCCAGCCAGTCCTGTCGCATCACGACTGGATCGAGCGAGACCGTGCGCACATTGCGGATGAAGCGCGAGAGATGCCACGCGACCTGGGGATCGGTCGGCCGGAACCCGGCCTCGGCCTCGGTCACCGCCCGCGCCTCGCCGAGCCGATCGACTTCGACCACATAGGGCACGACCCGGCTCTGAAGCGATTGCCAGAGCACGCCGCCGCCGAGACCGCCCGCGATCATCAGGCTGCCGAATGCCATCAGCCGCCAGTTGCGCGCCTGCACTCGAGCAGAGCCAATCCGCTCATCCCAAAGCTGGCCCGCGCGTTGATAGGGCGTCTCGGGTTCGGGGGTTCGTCCGTAGCGCTGGACGGCACGTTTGAAAATCATCACTCGTCCCTTTCCTTGATGTCAGGATGTGCGGAGGCGCCGCCGCGATCGCCTTGGCTGAGCGTATGCGCGGCCATCTGGCGGTGGTGCCGGGCGTTCTGCTGGGAGCGCATCGCCTGCGCCCAGGCGGGGGCGCCGTTCTCGGCGCCCAACGGCGACGATGCCGCCGAACCAGTCGAGCCGGCCTGATTGAGCGCATTCCACGCGCCCTGCCGGCCGGAGGTGGAAGCCTCCTTGAGACCAAGGGCGTTGGAGGCGCGCGACTTGATCGCATTGCCCGCGGCCTGCGCGACGCCGCCGATCCCCGCTGCGGCACTCGGCTTCGCCGCAGTCTCCTTGCCCAGCGTGTAGGCCGTGGAAGCGGCCGAGCCCATCGACGTGCCTGCGCGAACCGCACCCATCGCGGCGCCACCCGCCATGCGCGCCGCACCCATGGCCGCACCGCCTGCGAGCATCGGCACGGCCGCCGCACCGATCGTGGTGCCAAGTGCCGCACCGGCACCAAGCTGCGGCGCACCCGCGACCAGACCCGAGGCGATGCCGGGGCCGAAGATGCCCAGCCCGAACAGCGAGAGTGCCCCGAGGGTGAGGCTCATCGCGGCGCCGAGGTCCGGCTCCTGTCCCTGCATCGAGGTGACGAACTCGGCGAAGAAGTTCGAGCCGATGCCGACGATGACGGCAAGCACCATCACCTTGATGCCGGACGAGACGACGTTGCCCAGCACGCGCTCGGCGAGGAAGCTGGTGCGGTTCCACAGCGCGAACGGCACCAGGATGAAGCCGGCGAGCGACGTCAGCTTGAACTCGATGATCGTCACGAACATCTGGACCGACAGGATGAAGAAAGAGAGGATGACGACCAGCCAGGCGAAGAGAAGCACCACGATCGTCAGGAAATTCTCGAAGAAGCTGACGAACCCCATCAGCTCGGAGGCCTGATCGAGCAAAGGCCAGGCAGCGGAGAAACCGGTCTCGGCAACCTTGCCCGGGCGCAGCAAGTCATCCGCGCTGAGCGTCCCGCCACCGGCGGTCAGGCCAGCCTGTGCGAAGGATTTGAAGATGATATCGGCGAGCAGCTGGAAGCTGTTCAGGATGAACGCGAACGCACCGATATAGAGGATCTTCTTGAGGAAGCGGCCGATGACATTGTCGTCGCCGCCCATCGCCCAGAACAGGCCGGCAAGGGTGATGTCGATGCCGATCAGCGTGGCGGTCAGGAAATGGACGTCGCCACCGAGCAGCCCGAACCCGCTATCGATGTAGCGGATAAAGGCCTGCATGAAGCGGTCGATGACACCGAGATCGTTCACGTATCTGTCCTCATGAAAATGGTGCCGCGGGGCTCCGGCGAGGGGAGCGGTGCCGAAGCCCCGCGGGCTGCGGGCACGGACGGTCGGGGACGTGCCGTCCGCGCCCGGTCTCGTCAGCGCTGGGTGTAGGCCGAGCCGGCGCCCAGGAAGCGCCGCGTGCGAGCGCGCCCATCGATCTCGGCCTGGGTGCGCCGCGCCTGCTCCATCGATTGCGCCCGGTATTGTGCAGCCATCAACGTCTGGATCTGGAACTGCTGCTTGGCGGCGAGTGCGAGGAGCTGGTTGGTCGCCTGGCCGACCTGCAATGCGCCCTCGGCACCCTGGCTTCGCGCGACGAGCGCGCTCAAGGTCTGCGCATCCTCCTGGACATTCTCGACCACCTCGGACTGGACGCTCATCGTCTGGCGGAAGGCCCCCATCGCGGCATCGAGCCGCGCTCGTGCGGCCATGACCTGACCGTCACGCTTAAGCGCCGCGTCGAACTGCTCCGGGAAGAGCCTGCGATATTGTTGCTCGATCCCGTCGACCCGGAAGCCGATCCCCTGCGCCTGACCCATCAGCCGGTCGATCTGCTGGAGCTTCGCCATGATCGCCTGCAATTGCGGGAAGTCGATCCTGGAGAGGTTCTTCGCCTGGTTGATCAGCATCGCCGCTTCGTTCTGGAGCGACTGGATCTGGTTGTTGATCTGGCTGAGCGTCCGCGCCGCCGTCAGCAGATTCTGGCTATAGTTGCCCGGATCGAACACCGTGATCTGGGCATGGGCGGGCGTTGCCATCATCAGGCTCATCGCGAGCGAACCGAGGGTGCCAAAGCCAAGCGCGGTCGAGATGATCAATTTTCGGGCAGCAATACGCATTGAACTTACTCCTGTGCGTGGGGGGACGGAAAATCGGCGAGGAGGCCGGCCGCCCAGTCGAGGCCGGCATCGGCAAGGAAGCTCTCGGCGAAAGCGGCGGCGCCATGTTTGGCGAGCAGCGCATCGATCCGGGCCTGGCTTGCGGGATCGGATGCGCCGCACAGCGCCAGCGCCACCGGTCCGAGCCCCAACTCGAACAGGCGGTTGCCGCGCGCAGACTGGAGATAATATTGGCGCTTCGGGGTCGCCCGGCTGACCAGCTCGATCTGCCGGTCGTTCAATCCGAAGCGCTCATAGGCTTCACGCCCCTGCGGCTCGATCGCACGGTCGTTGGGCAGCAGGATGCGTTGCCGGCAGCTCTCGATGATTGCCGGGGCGATCGAACTCGACGCGATGTCCGCCAGGCTCTGCGTCGCGAACAGCACCGCGACATTCTTCTTGCGAAGCACCTTCAGCCATTCGCGGATCCGCGCGGCGAAGAGCGGGTGGTCGAGGAAGATCCAGGCCTCGTCGAGCACCAGCAATGTCGGTCGCCCGTCGAAGCGTTCCTCGAGCCGGTGAAACAGATAGGTCAGCACCGGCGCGACCACGCCCGCTTGTCCCATAAGCGCTTCAGTCTCGAAGCACTGGACATCGGCGAAGGCGAGGTTCTGCTCGGCAGCGTCGAGCAACCGGCCGTAGGGACCATCGAGCGTATAGGCCCCAAGCGCGGTTCGAAGTGCATTGGATTGGAGCAGTAGCGCCAGGCCGGTGAGCGTCCGCTCCTCGGGCGGTGCGGAGGCCAGGCTGAGCAGCGCAGACCAGAGCTGGTCCTTGATCTCGGGGGTGACGACGACCTTCTCGTGCGCAAGCAACGCCGCGATCCACTCCGCTGCCCAGCTCCGCTCGGTTGCATGGTCGATGCGGCGGAGAGGCTGGAAGGCTAGCGTCTCGCCACCATCGGCGCCCAGCCCGAGCGCATGATGTGCCCCGCCCATCGCCAGCACCGCGGCGCGCGCGGAGAAACCCTTGTCGAAGATATAGACCTGGGCATATGCGTAGCGCCGGAATTGCAACGCGATCAGCGCCAGCAGCACCGACTTGCCTGCACCGGTCGGACCAACCACCAGCATATGACCGACATCGCCGACATGCGTCGCCAGCCGGAACGGCGTCGATCCCGCGGTCTGCGCAAAGAGCAACGGCGGCCCGTCCAGATGCGCGTTGCGCACCGGTCCCGCCCATACCGACGAGAGCGGCATCAGATGCGCAAGGTTCAGCGTATGCACCAGCGGCTGGCGGACATTGGCATAGACCTGTCCCGGCAGCGACGACAGCCAGGCCTCGACTGCGTTCACGCCTTCGCGAATGGTCGTGAAGCCGAGCCCGTTGACGATCCGCTCGACCTGCCGGACCTTGTCCTCGGCCCGGATCCGATCCTCGTCCGATACCGTGATCGTGGTTGTCAGGTAGCCGAACGCGACATGGTCGCCGCCCAACTCCTGCAAGGCGAGATCGGCGTCGCCCACCTTGTTGTCGGCATCATTGTCGAGCAGTTGGACGGGCTGATTGTAGATGACCTCGCGCAGCATCGCGGTCACCGACTTGCGCTTGTTGAACCATTGCCGGCGCAGCTTGGTCAGCACCTTGGTCGCGTCGCTTTTGTCGAGCGCGATGAAGCGCGTGACCCAGCGATAGGCGAAATCCTGATGGTTGAGCGCGTCGAGGATCCCCGGACGGCTGAGGTTGGGGAACCCCATCACGGTCAGGGTGCGCAGATGAAGATTGCCGAGCATCGGCTCGAGCCCGCCGGTCAGCGGCGTGTCTGCAAGCAGTCCGTCCAGATACATGGGCGTTCCTGGCACGGTGATGGCGTGCCGACGCGTCGAGATCGTTCCGTGTAGAAAGGCCAGGGTCTCGGCATCGTCCAGCGCGCGGATCTCCGGCATGAACCCGGCGAATAGGTCGAGCGCGCGATCACTCTCGGCGACAAACCCGGCAAGCGCGGCCCGCCAGTCGCGACCATGGTCTGCCTCGGGTCGTTCAACCAGCGACCGCCCGGCGGCATCGGCCGCATCGGCGGGCGGCAACCAGACCAGGGTCAGATGATAGCGGCTCTCATAATGCTCGCCTTCGGCCAGGAAGGCGGCACGCCGTTCCTGATCCACCAGCCAGGACGCCGGGTCGGGGAAGCTGCTTTCCGGATAGGCCAGGGCCTCGCGGCGCTCGGCTTCGAAGAACAGCGCCCAGCCGGTGCCGAATCGCTTGAGGACATTATTGGCTCGCGCGCAAGCGGAGACGAGTTCGGCCTCGGTCGCCGATTCCAGATCGGGACCGCGGAACCGGAGGGTGCGCTGGAAGCTGCCGTCCTTGTTGAGGATCACGCCCGGCGCGACCAATGCCGCCCAGGGCAGGCGATCGGCGAGCCGGTCGGCGCGGCTGCGATATTCGGACAGGTTCAGCACGCGAAATGGCCTTTCTGGCGGAGGTGGCGGAGCAGGACCGGCGCGAAATCAGGGTCGCGGCGGGCAGCGAAGACGGCGAGGCTGTGTCCGACCGCACAGAGGGCGAAGCCGGTGATCCACTGCTGGAGGCCCAGTCCGACCGCCGCTGCGATCGTCCCGTTGACGATCGCGATTGCCCTCGGCGCGCCGCCGAGCAGGATCGGCGAGCCGAGGCTCGCATGGATCGGCGCCTCAAAGCCTTCGATATGCCCGCCGCTGCCGGTCACGAGATCAGCGCTCCGCCGCCGAAGCTGAAGAAGCTCAGGAAGAAGCTCGACGCGGCGAAGGCGATCGAAAGCCCGAACACGATCTGGATGAGCTTGCGGAACCCGCCCGCGGTCTCGCCGAACGCAAGCGTCAGGCCGGTGACGATGATGATGATCACCGCCACGATCTTCGCGACGGGGCCCTGCACCGATTCCAGCACCTGCTGGAGCGGTTGCTCCCAGGGCATTCCTGACCCGGCTGCCTGTGCCTGCACGGCGATGCCCAGTGCCAGCCCCAAGCCAATGCATGCGGCGCCGATCTTCATGAGCCGGATCTGATTGCGCCGCGTGCGGGAATTCGACGGCATGAGGATATGCATGTTCACTCTCCTTGCTGGTGGGACGGGTCGAGAAGGTCGGTGAGACGGTAATTTCCGTCTGGGTCGAGACCGGCGACGCGGGCGATCGTCTCGATCCGGCGATCGAGTCCGCGACCCGAGATGAAGACGATAAGGTCGATCGCCTCGACGATCAGGCGCCGCGGCACCGTGACGACGGCCTCCTGGACGAGCTGCTCGATGCGGTGGAGCGCCGATGCGGCGCTATTGGCGTGGACGGTGGCGATGCCGCCCGGATGCCCGGTATTCCACGCCTTGAGCATGTCCAGCGCCTCGGGACCGCGAACCTCGCCGACGATGATGCGGTCGGGCCGCAGCCGCAGCGTCGAGCGCACAAGATCGGCCATCGTCACGATACCTGGCCGGGTCCGCAACGCGACCGTGTCGGGTGCGGGACTTTGCAACTCGCGCGTGTCCTCGATCAGGATGACTCGCTCATCGATCCACGCCATCTCGGCCAGAAGCGCATTGGCGAGTGTCGTCTTGCCCGAGCTTGTGCCGCCCGCGACCAGGATGTTGAAGCGCTGGACAACGGCTGCCTTCAGTCGGTCCGCCGCCGCCCGGCCCATAATGCCGTCGCTCACATAGTCGTCGAGGCTGTAGAGGCGCTCGGCCGGCTTGCGGATCGAGAAGCACGGCCCGACCGCGACCGGCGGCAGCACGCCCTCGAACCGTTCCCCTGCCCGCCCCTCGATATGCGGCGGCAGCTCCGCCGACACGATCGGTGCCTCGCCATGGACCTCGGCACGCGCATGGCTGGCGACCAGCCGGAGGATCCGCTCCACCTGTGCCGGGTCCAGGCGGATGCTGGTATCGGTTCGGCCCTGGCCCAGCCGGTCGAGACGCAGTGCGCCATCGGGGTTGACCATGATCTCGACGACGAGCGGATCGGCCAGTGCTGCGGCGATGTCGGGACCCATCGCGGTTCGCAGCATCGCTCGGCGACGATTGGCGGAAGCCGTACCAGTCATCGGTCGGACTCATCGTCGCCAAAGGTATGGCGGCCAGCTGCAATCTGACGCCCAACCTGAGCGACAAAGGCTTCGAAGCGCTCGCGCGCTTTCGCGCGGCCAGCCACGTCATTCTCGGCCAGTGGTGCATGAATCGAAAGCTGGTATCGGATCGACAGCGCGAGGGTTTCCAGCACGATATGGTTGTGCCGTTCAGTGCGACCGAGTGACGCGGTCAGGCGATCGAGCCGAAGGCCGAACCGATCATCAAGCTCGGATTTGCCGCGCCGGTCCAGCCAGGCGGTGACCGCGTCGGCGAGTATCGCGGACTTGGATGCGCCTGGCTTGGCGGCGATTGCTTCAAGCCGGTCGCTGACGGGGCGCGGCAGGAAGAGCTGGTGGCGGACCTTCTCGATCATGGTCACCGATCCAGCTGCAGATCGTTAGCGTCACCCTTACCCGCTTCGATCGCATAGACGGTGCGGGCGGTGCCCAGCGCACGCGCCTGATCCATCGCGCGCTTGTCGCTCGCCTCGTCGCCTTCGTCTTCACCCAGACCGAGCGGGCCGGCGACCTCGGGCGCGGGCGCCGCTGGCCGATCAAGTTCAAGTTCGGGTTGCCGGGCCTGCTCAAGAGCACCGGCTTCGCCAACTGCGTCCGAATCATCCTTTTCGGCAAGCCGGGCATCGACGCCGCGGACAACTCCTTCCCAGTCGTCATCGCGCGGCGTGGGTCGATCGACATAGCCGCCAACCATCAACAGCGGCGGCGGCAGGACGCGCGACATGAAACGCGCGTCCTCGAAATAGCGCAGCTTCTTCGCACGGATCGGCGGGGTCCCGGCGACGAGCACCAGCTCGTCGGTCGGCGGCAGCTGCATGACTTCGCCTGGCGTCAGCAGCGCGCGAGCGGTCTCCTGGCGGCTGACCATGACATGGGCGAGCCAGGGCGCGAGCCGGTGTCCGGCATAGTTGCGCATGCTACGCTGTTCGGTTGCGGTCCCGAGTGCATCCGAGATGCGCTTGGCGGTCCGCTCGTCATTGGTCGCGAAGGCGATGCGGACATGGCAGTTGTCGAGGATCGAATTGTACTCGCCATAGGCCTTCTCGATCTGGTTGAGGCTCTGGGCGATCAGGAAAGCGCGCACGCCATAGCCTGCCATGAAAGCAAGGCTCGTCTCGAAGAAGTCGAGCCGTCCCAGCGCCGGGAACTCGTCGAGCATCATCAGCAGCTTGTGCCGGCCCGGCTGGTTCTGGGCGTGGAGATGCTCGGTCAGCCGGCGGCCGATCTGGTTGAGTACGAGGCGAACCAGCGGTTTGGTCCGACTGATGTCCGACGGCGGCACGACTAGGTACAGCGAGACCGGTGACTTGCCCTCGACGAGGTCGGCAATTCGCCAATCGGACCGCGACGTAACGTCGGCGACGGTGGGGTCGCGATACAGACCAAGGAATGACATCGCGGTCGAGAGCACACCCGAGCGCTCATTCTCGGACTTGTTGAGGACCTCGCGCGCAGCTGACGCAACAACGGGGTGGACTCGCGGTGCGTCGGGTGTTCCCAGATGATTTGTCGTCATCATCCGGTTCAGCGTGGTCTTGAACGGTCGCTGAGGGTCGGACAGAAAGGTTGCGACCCGCGCGAGTGTCTTCTCTTCCTCCGCGTAGAGGATATGGAGAATCGTCCCCACCAGCAGCGAATGGCTGGTCTTTTCCCAATGACTGCGCCGTTCGAGCGCCCCTTCGGGATCGACCAGGATATCGGCGATGTTCTGGACGTCGCGGACTTCCTCGGCGCCGCGGCGGACCTCAAGGAGGGGATTGTACCGAGCAGAACGGGCGTCGGTCGGGTTGAACAGCAGGCAGTGCGAGAACCGCGCCCGCCAGCCGGCGGTCAGCTGCCAATTCTCGCCTTTAATGTCGTGGACGACTGCCGAGCCGGTCCAGCCGAGCAAGGTCGGCACGACCAGGCCGACGCCTTTGCCCGAACGCGTCGGCGCAAAGGCCATGACATGCTCTGGGCCGTCATGACGCAGATAGTCGCGGCCGCTGCGACCGAGAAACACGCCCTGCTGCTCAAAAAGGCCCGCGCGGCGCATCTCCGAAACGCTGGCCCAGCGCGCCGAGCCATAGGTGGTGATGTTGTTGCGCTGGCGCGCACGCCATATCGAGCCAAACACGGCGGCGCCACATCCAGCAAAGCCGCTCGCGGCCGCGACACCGCCGGCGCGGTCGAACACGTGAGGCGCGTAGGCGTCGAAATGATACCACCACACAAAGAGCGCCCATGGCTGATAGATTGGGCGGCCAAGGGCATGGAACCATGGCGCGCCGAGCTCGGGCTGATAGGCCAGCTCGGCCGCCGCCCACTGGGTAGCCAGCCCGATTCCGCCGAGCACGATCGCGAAGACGACAAAGATCTGGCCGATAAGGAGTTTTGTGGGTGTCACAGTGCTCTCCCCCGCGGCCACTTGGACACGGGCGAGAGCTAGATTTCACATTGAGCTTCTCCTTTGGATTGGCCCAATCGCGCCTGACTACGCCAGACCTCGCCAACGTTGCTAGGCGTCGGATTTTGGGCCGATTGCGGACTGACAGGTTTTGAGCAGAATATTCCTGGTGCGAACATTCAATTGCGAAGTCGCGCTTTCTCCACGGCGTTCGGCCCGCTGGCGATAGGCCTATGATGGACATGGAGGTTGGAAATGCGACGCGCCAGAGGCGTCAGGCTGTTCTCAACTTCACCGGAATTCGCAGATAGCTGACGCCATTCGCTTCCGCTGCGGGGAAGCGGCCTGCGCGCACGTTCACCTGGATCGACGGCAGCAACAGCTTGGGTACCGCGAGCCCGGCATCGCGCGCTTCGCGCATCGCGACGAAATCCTCCTCGCTGACGCCTTCATGGACATGAACGCTCGCGCGCCGCTGCTCCCCGACGGTCGATTGCCAGCGATAGTCATCGCGGCCCGGCGCCTTGTAATCGTGGCACATGAACAGCCGGGTCTCATCCGGCAGCGTCAGCAGCCGGTGGATCGAGCGATAGAGCGTACGCGCATCGCCGCCCGGAAAGTCGGCGCGCGCTGTGCCGTAATCCGGCATGAACAACGTGTCGCCGACGAACACAGCGTCGCCGATGCGATAAGCAAGGTCAGCCGGGGTGTGGCCGGGCACGTGCATAACCTCCACCGACAGATTGCCGATCGCGAACCGCTCTCCATCCTCGAACAGCCGATCGAAATCGGAGCCGTCCGTCTTGAGATCGGTCATCGCGAAGACGGGGCGAAAGATGCGCTGAACGTCGCGAATATGCGCGCCGATACCGATCCAGGCGCCGGTCTTCGCCTTGATGAACGGCGCGGCAGACAGGTGGTCGGCATGGGCATGGGTTTCCAGCACCATTTCGATCCGCCAGCCCTGTTCCTCGGCATGGGCCAGGATCCGCTCGGCCGAGCGGTTATCCGCATCTCCGCTCGCCAGGTCGAAATCCAGCACGGGATCGATCACCGCAGCCACGCCTTGAATCGGGTCGGCGACCAGATAGCTCACCGTGTTGGTCGGTTCGTCGAAGAACGCCTCGATCTGCGGGGTCGTCATGTTCGCCTCCAATCTGATACTTGACTATATATTAGAATATTCTATATTAGCAAGTGCTAACGGAGTGATGAGATGATCAAGCCCCCGATGGATCTGGCGACGTTCGAGGCGAAGGCCGAAGCGGTCGCCGCGACACTGAAGGCGATCGGCAATGCCCGGCGGTTGATGCTGCTGTGCAAACTGGTCGAGCATGGCGAGATGCCGGTCGGCGATCTCGCGTCTGAAACGCAGCTGTCGCAATCGGCCTGCTCGCAGCATCTCGCACGGATGCGGGAGGAGGGCCTGGTTGCCTATCGCCGGGAGAGCCAGACGCTCTGGTATCGCATCGCCGATCCGCGCGTCGAAGCCCTGCTAGCCACACTCTACCAACTCTATTGCAAGGACTGACACGATGGCGATCAAGACTCTCGATCCGCGCGCAGTACAGGCCATCATCGACGGCGGCGCGCAGCTGGTCGACATTCGCGGTGCTGACGAACATGCGCGTGAGCGCATTCCCGGCGCGATTCACCTCCCGCTCGAGCGGATTGGCGAGCTGGCCAATGACGGCCGTCCGGTGGTGTTCCATTGCCGGTCGGGCATGCGCACCGCGGGCAATGCCGCGCAGCTCCAACAGGCGGCGTGCGACTGCGACGCCTATATCCTGGATGGCGGCATCGATGCCTGGCGCCGCGCCGGTCACCAGATCATCGCCGACGCTTCGCAGCCGATCGAGGTGATGCGCCAGGTACAGATCACCGCCGGGTCGCTGGTGGTGATCGGCGTGCTGCTGGGCCTGTTCGTCGCGCCAGGGTTCTTCGCGCTCGCAGCGTTCGTCGGCGCGGGCCTGATCTTTGCCGGCGTTTCGGGCTGGTGCGGCATGGCGCGGCTGCTGCGCGTGATGCCGTGGAACCGCCGGGCAGCGGCCTGACCCATCATGGACGCGGCCACCATCGGCGCGGCACTGGGCGCGGGCGCGCTGATCGGACTCGTACTGGGGCTGGTCGGCGGCGGGGGATCGATCCTCGCCGTCCCATTGCTCGTCTATCTCGTCGGCGTGGGATCGACCCATGCCGCTATCGGCACGGCGGCAGTCGCGGTCAGCGCCAATGCGCTGGCAAGCCTGATCGGCCATGCGCGTGGCGGGCGCGTCAAATGGCGTTGCGCCGGGGTGTTCGCGATAGCCGGCATAGCCGGCGCGGCGCTGGGTGCGGAACTGGGCAAATCGGTCGATGGACAGCGGCTGTTGCTGCTGTTCGGCCTGCTGATGATCGCCGTGGGCCTCTCGATGCTGCGCCCCCGCCGCACCGCGCCCGCGCCTGATGTTCGGCTGACGCGTGAAAGTGCCGGTGTGCTGTTGCCACGGCTGGTGCCGATCGGGCTGACGGTGGGATTTGCCGCTGGCTTTTTCGGGATTGGCGGCGGCTTCCTGATCGTGCCGGGCCTGGTGCTCGCGACGCGCATGCCGCTCAACTTCGCCATCGGCACATCGCTGGTGGTGGTGAGCGCGCTCGGCGCGACGACCGCGCTATCCTATGCCCTGTCGGGCCTAGTCAACTGGCCGCTCACGGCGTTGCTGATCGCGGGCGGTGTTGCGGGCACGATGGCGGGCATCGCTCTCGGTCGTCGGCTTGGCGCCCGCAAAGGTCTGCTCGAGCGCGGCTTTGCCGGTATCGTCATCGCGGTTGGCAGTTATGTCTCGCTGTCATCTTTACCTTACTGACAATTTTGAGCGGCAGCCTTGGGGGTTCCGATCCAAACCGCAAGCGACCAATTATAGGGCACATCGCTGAATGATGGGATTCGCCAGAAGCAGTCTGGCCGCACTTGGGCCGGTTCCGGACTGTCGGCTCTCAGATGATGAGACCGCTAAAGCGGACCTGCGGCCGGACTACAAAGCTCCGGCATCGCTACCGCGGGAGGTGAGCCAGCGTTGCTCGCGTAGCGGCGGTTCGACGGACTTGCCAAGTCGAGGGCACTGGTCACTGCATCCCCCGGTTGCGGCCTTCAAGCGTTCATCAGACTGTCCGTGAAGCGTTTTCGCCACCAGACCACGTCCTGGTCGCGGACATTTTGGAACATGGGCTTCCACCGCGCGATCCGTTCCTCGCGCGACATGAGCAGCGCGCGTTCGATAGCATCTGCGATGTCATCGGGACTATATGGGTTGACCAGTAGCGCTCCGTCGAGCTGGGCCGCAGCGCCGGCAAATTGCGAGAGAATCAGAACACCCGGGTTCTCGGGATCCTGCGCAGCGACATATTCCTTGGCGACGAGGTTCATGCCATCGCGCAGCGGAGTCACCAGGCCGATTCGGGCCGCCCGATAGACTCCAGCAAGCACGTCGCGCGGGAATCCCTGGTTGACGTAGCGCAGCGGGACCCAGTCGATATCCGCAAAGGCGCCGTTGATCCGCCCGGATAAGGCATCGAGCTGCGCACGGATGTCCTGATAGCTTTGGACCGTCCCGCGCGATGGCGGCGCGACCTGCAGCAGATAGACATTGGAATGGGCGTCTGGCCGCGTCTCGAGATAGCGCTGATAGCCGTTGAAGCGCTCTTCGAGCCCCTTGGAGTAATCGAGGCGATCGACGCCGACGATCAGGCTGCGGCCGATGGAGCTTTCTACCATCCGGGCATGCGTCGCCATCGCCCCAGGACTGCTGGCACTGGCAATGAACTCTTGCGCGTCGATGCCGATCGGGCAGGCGATCGCACGAATGGTGCGCCCTCCGACAGTGATATGTCCGTCCTCGCCAATCGAACCGCCCATTTCGCGGACGACATAATCGTGAAAGGTCTCCAGCCATTCGTCGGTCTGGAAACCGACAACGTCATAGGCGAACAGCGCTTCCACCAGGCGGCGATGTTCCGGCAAAGCGGTCAGCAGCCGCGTGGGTGGCCAGGGGATGTGCAGGAAAAAGCCGAGCCGGTTGGTCAGCCCGCGCTGGCGCAACACCCAGCCCAGCGGGATCATGTGATAGTCGTGCACCCAGATCAGATCGTCGGGCAGGATGTGCGGCCCGATGACCTCGCCGAACACGCGATTGACGCGCTCATATCCGCC
The DNA here is from genome assembly GCF_001591025.1 of Sphingomonas soli NBRC 100801. Taxonomy (GTDB): domain Bacteria; phylum Pseudomonadota; class Alphaproteobacteria; order Sphingomonadales; family Sphingomonadaceae; genus Sphingomonas; species Sphingomonas soli. Next base: position 130,460 of record NZ_BCTZ01000001.1, on the reverse strand, counting down.
CTGGAAATCGCGTTCGAACTCGGTCAGGCCCAGGCGATAATGGAACAAAGGCCACAGCGTTCGATTGGCATAGCCGTCATAATATTCCTCGACGTCCTGTTCGGGCAGGTCGATCGTCGCGGAAGTGACGCCGTCATAGGTTTCGAATTTGAGGTCGCCGGTTTCGCCGGTCTCGCCGGACCAACCGAACCAGATGCCATCGGCCTCGCGCAGCGCAGCGGTCAGCGCGACGGCCAGGCCACCCTGCGCGCCGGGCTGCTCCGCGGTGGGCACCGAAACCCGATTGGAAATCACGATCAGTCGGCTCACCGGATCGCGCTCCACGGCTTGCTCAGCAACACCGCGCAATTGATCATGCCGACCAGCGAGTAGGTCTGCGGATAATTGCCCCATAATTCTCCGGTTACCGGATCGATATCTTCGGATAACAAACCGGCCGGGGTGCAGCGCGACAGCATCTCGTCGAACAACGCGCGCGCGTCCGCATTGCGCCCGGTGAAGTGCAGCGCCTCGATCAGCCAGAAGGTGCACACGTTGAACGCCGTGTGCGGCAGGCCGAAATCATCCTCGGTCGCATAGCGCAGCATGTGCGATCCGCGCCGGAGCCCGCCCTCGACGGCCGCGAGCGTCCCCAGGAAACGGGGATCGCCCGGTGCCAGGAAGCGCAGGTCGAGCAATTGCAGCAGGCTGGCATCCAGGTCATTGCCGGCGAAGGTGGCCGACAAGCTTCCGCTGTCCGGGCGCCATGCTGCATCCTCGATCCGCGTCCGCATCGCCGTCGCACGGTCGCGCCAGAATGCCTGGCGATCCGGAAGCCCCAGCACCTCCGCGACATTCGCCAGCCGATCGCACGCCGCCCAGCACATCGCAGCCGAATAGGTGTGGACATGACTCTTGGTCCGCAGCTCCCACAATCCGGCGTCGGGCTGGTCGAACTTTTCCCACGCCCGCTCGCCGATCGGCTCGAGCGCCTTGAAATCCTCGACGCCGCCGATCCGCAACAGGCGATGGTCGAAAAATGCCTGGGCGTTGGACAGGATGATCTGGCCATAAGCATCATGCTGGACCTGCTCATATGCCTGGTTGCCCACGCGCACCGGCCCCATGCCGCGATAGCCGTTGAGCGCCGCCGCGTCCCACTCGACCAGCCTTGCCTCGCCGCCGACGCCGTAGAGCGGCTGGATATGGCCCCGCGCCGCATTATCGACGATGTTGCGCAGATATTCGAGATAGTCTTCGAGCACGTCGAGCGCGCCGAGCCGATTGAGCGCCTGCACGGTATAATATGCATCGCGCACCCAGCAGTAGCGATAGTCCCAGTTGCGGCCCGATCCGGAATGTTCGGGGATCGACGTCGTCAGCGCCGCGACGATCGCACCGGTTTCCTCGTGCTGGCACAGCTTCAGCGTGATCGCGGACCGGATCACCGCCTGCTGCCACTCATACGGGGTCGCCAGCCCGCGCACCCAATGGCGCCACTCATCGATGGTGTGGTCGAGCATGGATTCGAGCGCGACACCGATCTCATCCGAGAAGCTCTCATCGGGGCCGAGGAAGAAATAGAGGGGCCGTTCGACGCGAAACAGCCGTTCATCCTCGATCCAGCCCACCGCCGCCGTGGTCGAAAGGCGCAACACGCTGTCTTCGACCAGATAGCGGATATGGTTCGATCCGCGCGTCGTCGCCGCTTGCGATGACCCCCATTGACGCGCCGGGCGCAGCCGCACGCGGATGCGCGGGCTGCCCGCCACCGGTCGGACGATCCTGGCGAAGGCGACGGGCCGGTACATCCGGCCGTTGCGCTTGAAGCGCGGGCAGAAGTCGATCACTTCGATCGCATTGCCCTGGCCATCGACATGCCGGGTGACGAGCACCGGTGTGTTGCGGAGATAGGATTGCGTCGTCTCCACGACGCCATCGAGATCGATTTCCCAGAATCCATACGCAGTATCCCCGGCTGGCGGGGCATCGTCGAGCAACGAGCAAAAGGCCGGGTCGCCATCCACGCGCGGCGTGCATCCCCAGACGAAGCGGCCCGCACGATCGACCAGTGCGGAGACCTGGCAATTCCCGATCGGCCAGAGATCGAGCGTCGCCGTCATGCAGCCTGCTCGAGCCAGGCCCGGACCGCCGACACATCGTCGAGGCGATGGCGCGCGGACGTCTCTCGCTCGGGGCCGACCAGCACGCCGAGTCCGCCCAGCACAGCGACCGCCACGAAGCCCGCTTCGTCGGTCACATCGTCTCCGGCGAACACCGGCACGGTCCCCGCAAAGGGAGGCTGCCTCATCAGCGCGGCGATACCGCTCCCCTTGTCGTGCCCCGCGGCGCGAAGTTCGATCATCATCTTTCCTTCCTGCACGGCCAGGCCGTTATCGATCGCGAGGCTCTGGACGAGCGCTCGCGTGGCCGGCTCGGCTTCCGGGGCAAGGCGGTAATGCACCGCCACGCCGAGCGTTTTGACCTCCACGACGATCCCCTCCCGATTTGTGAACATCGCCCGGATGGCATGTTCCGCTTCGATCAATGCCGGCGGGCGCACCGGCGTCACGCGGCTAGACCCGATATGGATTTCGGCGCCGTGGCTGCCGATCAGAGCCACGCCTTCTAGCGTTTCACCCAGAAATCCCTCCAACTGTGCGACCGACCGACCGCTTACCAAGGCAAAGCGACCCCGAAAGGTTCCCGCCAATCGACCGATCAGCGCCTTTAACGGGCGATCGATGACGACGGCATCGGGGCGTTCGGCCAGTTCGACCAGGGTGCCGTCGAAATCGAGTAGCAGGGTGTGTCGCAGCGGGATCAACGGCGGCGGCGGTGCGAGCACCGCTTCGGGGAAAGACGGGGAAGGCATTGGCAACCCTTAGCCGCAAACGGCCCAATGCGAACCGTGCCCGGCCTTGTCAGAAGGGAAAAAAGCGCTCGATCGCAATGATGGCGACCACGAACGTCACCAGATTGAGCGGCAGCCCGACCCGCAAGAAGTCCATGTAGCGATACCCGCCCATCTGATAGACGATCACGTTCGTCTGGTATCCAAAGGGCGTTGCGAACGCCGCGCTCCCCGCCATCATCACGGCGACGAGAAACGGACGCGGACTGACGCCCAGACTTTCGGCCAGCGCCACCGCGATCGGCGTCACCAGTACAGCCACGGTCGCGTTCGACAGCAATTCGGTCAGGATCATCGTCAACGCGTAGAGGATGATCAACGCAACCAAGGGCGAGAAATCGTGCAGCGACCCCACCAGCGCAGAGGTCGCCGCGCCGGCCAGCCCGCTTTCCTCCATCGCAATCCCGATCACCACCATGCCGGCGATCAGGATCAGAATCTGGGGTCGGAGCCCGCCATAAGCCTGGTCCGCCGTGATGACGCGCAACAGGATCAGCAGTACCGCACCGGCAAAGGCCGATGCCGCGATCGGCGCGATGTTCAGCGCTGCGACTGCGATCGCCCCTACGAAGATCGCCGCCGCCGCCGCTGCCTTGGCCGGCTGGAAGGGGCGCGGCTCGGCAAACAGGCTGGCATCGCCGACTTGTGCGCCGCGCATCGGGACATCCACCGCGCGCGGCTCAATCGGCGCATCAGTCAGCGCCCGTCCCATCAGCCTGCCGCTGAACAGGAACAGGAATAACCCGCCGACCAGCGCGATCGGCAGGCCGACGGGGGTGATCTCGAACATCCCGAAGCGGGGCTGTCCCGCAACGCGCGCCATGTCGTCCACCAGCAGATTGGTGGAGGTGCCGATCAGCGTGCAGCAGCCGGTGAGCACCGTGATATAGGAAAGCGGCATCAGATAGCGCTTCGGCGACAGCTTCAAGGCATTCGCCACGTCGCGAACGACGGGTGCCCCCAACACCACGATCGGTGTGCTGTTGAGGAAGCAGGAAAAGCAGCCGATCGCGGCGAGCAGCATCCAAAGCCCAGCCGCGCCCATCCGCTTGCACATCTTCACCGCAGCCGCGATCGCCAGATCGAGCAGTCCGGACAGTTCGAGTGCGTAGGCGATCACGAACAAAGAGGCGAGCGCGAGGATTGCGGGGCTGGCGAACGCGCCCTGCACTTCCACTGGACGGACGACGCCGGTCATAAGCAATACCGCCGCGCCGCTCAGGGCCACGACATCAGAGCGGACCTTGTCCCAGATCAGCGCCGCGACGACGCAGACCAGCACGACCAAGGTCAGGATCTGATCGATATTCACAAGCTGAACTTCGCGCTGCGACAGGGGCGAGCGCGCAGCGAGCATCTCTGCCCGGCCCGCTCCGGCTCAAGAAAAGACGGCTTCATGATGGAGCTATTGCCGAAATTTGCTATGCCATGTCCATGAATGAACCAAGTCCCCGCGCCAGCCGTCTTGCCCTCGCCGCAGGATTGGCCGCCGTGATCGTGGTCGGTGGAGGCGGGTTCCTGTTCGGACAACGCGCGGCGAAGGATCAGGTGCCAGCACCCACGCCAGCGCCTCTGGCTACGCCGGTGCCGACCGCCACTCCCGCCGAACCGCCGAGCCGCACCCTGGATCGCGCCGCCCTGATAGCGCTGGCGTCGATTGCAGCCGATGCGACGGCACAGGGCGCGGCACGACCACCGGAACTCGACGAGGCAGTCGGCAAGCGCTTCTCGATCGCCTTGCCGTTTGGATGCGGTGGCCCGGCCGGCGAGTCGAGCAATGCTCCAATGCGCTGGCGGTATGACGAAGAGGCGGAAGCCCTCCGCTTTCATGTCGCTCCCGTGGCGTTAGCGCCGACCGATTGGTGGCCGGAAGCTGCCCGTTCCGATATCGAGGCGATCGAAGGCTTCTGGATCGCGCGGCCCTGGACCCTGAGCGAGTCATGCCCATCCGGAGGCGACACGGGCGCACCGAACGCTACCGACCCGGTCACACTGCCCGGGCAGACCCTGGCGATCGGTCAGTTCTTTGCTGCCGGAGGTGCTCGCCAACGCCGCCGCGACGGGAGACCCTATACAGCAGTTGTGCGCGTGGCGACGGAGGCTTTCCGACCGGAACAGGGTTTCCGTGTCCAGTTGACCGGCCATATCGCCGCTGTCCCAGGCGGCGGCGCGACAGCATGCCGTCAGCCTGGCGGCCCGGAACAGCGGCCAATCTGCCTGATCGCAACGACGTTGGACAAAGTAACAATCGAAAATCCGGTTAGCGGAGAGTCGTTGGTGACGTGGGCGGTGGCGGGAGCGCGGCAATCGGAATAAGTGAGCCACGCCTGCCATAACGCCCGCCCGCCAGGTGAAGGCCTCTTCGCCAATATCGGACATCGGCTGCTTTTTGGGTCGCCACAATCGACGTTGAGCGGCCGAAACTGGGGCGCAAAGCAGCCAGATCCATCAGAGTTAGCTGACCTCCGGCCCCAGCCGTCCGCGCCCGAGCTGCCAGGTAACCCCGCCCGCCCGCATGATTCCGCCGACCTGATTGCCCAGCTGCCGCTCAAGTACGGGGCGCCAAGGCACCAGCGTGAACTCCCGGCTTTTCTCCAGCACGGCGAACCGCCCGCTGGCGAGATCGACGTGACGCGCGAGGCGCCCGTCGATCGCGGCACCGGTCTGCGCCTCAACAAATGCCTTGCCCAGAGTTTCCGCTAGCCGTTCCCCGACCCGCAGCAATTCCCGCCGCTGGAGGATCGCCAGCGCATTGGCGCGCAGCCGGAAGCGACGGCCCTCCCCGCCGCCAAGTTCCTGCTCGATCAGCCATTGCCTGCGCGCCGCCAGCGCACCGCGCAGTTCCCGCCCGAACCCTGCATCGCGCACGGCATGCGGCGCCCCATCGGCAAGTTCTCGGTCGAGCCAGGTTGCCGCCTCGGCGCCTTTCATCTGGTCCAGCGGCACGGCCGAGAGGGTTTCGACCTGGACCGGGTGATCGCGGAAGTAGCGCGCCGCATGGGCCGCCGCACGGTCGAGATGATCCGCCGGGATCGTCCAACTGCCGTCAGGCTCGCGTATGACGCCGGCACCTGCCCGGCGCATAGCTTCGAGCCGCCGGACATGGCTCTCCGCGAACGCCTCGGTCGCGGTCGGATCGTGCCGCAGATGGAGATCGACCGAATAGCGTCTACCATTGGCGGCGGCGACCTCGGCCACGACCCTGTCGACGTCGCGAACCTCGAGGCTGCGCGCGCTCACCAGCACGATCGCGCCTTCGGCGATCTGACCTAGCGCATCGCCGCGGCCGATATCGACATAATGAGCATGGCCGTCGACGCCGTCGACCAGAAGGAAATGGCGATCTCGATGCTCGTCGGCGAAGCCGCGCGCGATGACGCGCCCGATAACAGGCTCGTTATCTCCGCTACCGAGCAGGCTTCGCCCGATCCAAGGCCGTTCGAGCCTGCGCGCCGTCAGCTCGCGCTGCATGGTCCGGATGATGTCGTCGCGCTCGCCCATCGTCCGAAGCGTCGCCTCGAGATCGCCGGCGAGCTGCCAGCGCCCACCGTCCAGGCTCTCGGCAAGACCGAGGCTCGCCAGCTTCTGCAACCGGCCGGCGCGAAGCGACTGTTGGAATGGATCGCGGTCGGCCGAGGACACGATGCGATCGGCGTCCATCGAACGGAGCAGCCGCCGGTCGATCGCGGTCACACGCTCCTCGCCGATATCGTGGCGCAAGCGCGCCTCGATTTCCTGGGTCGTCCGCGGCCCCAGGTCGAGCGTCGCCAGCTCGGCGGCGCGCTCGCGGATTCCGTGCGAGATATACTCGCGGGCGATCACAAGATTCTAGCCCCGGTCGTCGACGCCGCGCAGCATGATGTGGGTATGCGGATGCGCCGTGTTGAAATGGTCCACCGCGACCCAGTCGAGACGCGTGCCGAGATCGGCTTCCATCTGCGTCATCAGGCGGCGGATATAGGGCTTGAGGTCGGGATATTCCGAACCGTCCTCGGCGGAGACGATGAAGCGGAACTGGTGGCGGTCGCCGTCGCAGCGTTCGAGGAACGCCTTGCCGTCAGCGCGGTCGCGCTCGGCGGAATAGAGTTGGCCCGGCTCGCCTTCGCGCGTGACGCCGTCGCGCTGGATATAGCGCAGGTGCGCGCGCGCCGCCGACAGGCCCTTGCCGCCGAGCCGGACCAGCCGCGTCTTGACCACTGCGCGGCGCGACCGGAACGCCGCCAGCCGGTCGCGGCTCGACAACAGCCTACCCATGCTCGCGCCGCGCCCGATCCGGCTGCCGTCGAAGCGGCGGCTGCGTATCGCGCCTTTCTCGGCCGAGCGGACCGCGGCGACGACCACGGTCGCGAGGTAGCGCCGGGCGCGCTTGCCGCCGCCCCGGTTGCGGATCTTGCCCAGGCGCGGGGTGAAATCGTCGTCCTCGCTCATGCCGGCGAACCCACGGGCAGAGTCTCGCAAACGGCCATGAAGAATGGCGGATTTCCGCCATTTCTGGCGAGGATGTCTCGCGCCGCAGATCGCATGTCTCGCGAAAAAACGATGTGCAGACAATCACATAGCAAGTCTCGCGAGACATTGCCTTTCTCTTGCATTCCCTTCCTCCCTCTCCTGCCACCCCTTCTCTCCCCTCGGCGCGCAAAAATAGGCCGGGACGCGAACGCCTGTCCGGCACCGCATCCCGGCCTTCTGCCGTCACGCATCCGCGAATGCCCGGACCGCGTAGGCCCGGCTGGAAAACACGCGCTTGCCCATCATCCCATGGGCATTTCCGTCGCCGTCGACGATCATCACCGCGACGAACCAGCGGCCATCCAGGCGCCCCATGATCCGTATCCGATCGAGCTCAAGAACGTCCTCGGGCAACCCTTCGAACGTCCCGATCCAGCGCTCTTCCACGCGCGCATCCCAGTGAAATTCGACCTCCTCGGCCGCCAGAAACCGCTGCGCCAAGGCCTCGCCGGCCCCGCGTCCGAACTCGAGTTCGAGCCCCGAAATCAGCGTCGAAACCACGCGATCCGCCGCTTGTCCGATGGGTTGATAGGTCATGTTCCGTCTCCGCTTGAACGCCCTCTTGAATGAGGACGCGGCCTCGACGACGGGCGGCGCGGCGGCTGTCAGGGCCGCCGGAGCGAAGCGCAGGCGCCGCGAAGCGGATGCGGGGGGAACCGATTTGCGCAGCAAATTGGGGGGTACCCGCAGGCCTTGATAGCTGTCGCGGCGCCCGTCATGCTGGGACGACCACGACGAGCCCCTTCCCCACCGGACCGTCATTGCGGTTCCTTCCGGACCGCGAACAGGCTCGGGACTGGCGGTTCGATCCCGGTCGCGGCGCGGGGCGCGGCAGCCTGGTTCGGGACCGCGAACAATGTCGGCGGAGGCGCTGGCACGGCGGGCTCGCGCGCGCCTTCCGCGCGCGGTGCGACGCTCTTCAGATAGCCGATCGTCTCGGCTGGAAGTCTCGACCGCCCGGCCAGGAAGGCGGCGTAGCGCGCGGGCCCGGCATTGTAGGCGCCGAACAGCCCGGGATAGCCGAACCGGTCGTACATCAGCCTGAGATAGAATGTGCCCGCGAGGATGTTATCGCGCGGATCATCGGGATCGGTGCCGAGTGCGAGCCGCGCACGCATCTGGCCCCAAGTGCCCGGCATCAGCTGCATCAGCCCCATCGCGCCCTTGGGCGAGCGGATCGCGCGTCCGCCGATGTGTGTCTTTCCCCCGCTTTCGGCGCGCATCACCCGCGCGATCCAGGCCTCTGGGATGCCGAAGCGGAGCGACGCCTCGGCGATGAAGGGCTGCCAGCGCGCCACCGGATCGGCGGCGGCGGGGACCGCGAGGACAAGTGCGGGCAGCGCCAGGACAAGTCTCAGCGGGCCCATAGGAGCCTCGCCTTGCCGACCAGCTGGTCCTCGCGGCTGATCCCGAAATAGCGCCCGTCGAACGACGCTGGCGCAGGCATCAGCAGCAGATACTCGCCCGGCTTGAGGGTCCGGCAGCCCTCCCACCACGGCATGGGGCGGCCGCGGCCATCCGTGGCCGACCGGGCTGCGACGCGGCGGGCGTTGACGAGGATGGCAGGGCCGATCGCGCAGACCCGGTCGCCGTCCAGCGCCGCAACCCGCTTCACCAGCGGCACGTTCGACGGAAGATAATGGCGCCCGGCGGCGAGGCTGCGCCAGGGTTCCGGCGCCCAGGCGACCACCATGTCGCCGCGCCCCGGCGCCACGCCGGGGAAGACGCGGTAGAGCCCGCGCGGCGCGCTGTCGCTTGCGTTCCAGATGAGTCGCGGCGCGGGCGGAAAGACAATCGTCGCGACCGTCGCCCAGAAACAGGCAAGGCCGGCCAGGATCCAGCGCCAGGCGCGCGCGAATTCGCGCGATTCCTGCGGGGTCATGCCTTCTTCCCTTCGAAGGAGCCGCGCGACCAGGCGTCGAGATCGTCGATATGATATTGGACCATGCGGGCATGGCGGCGCGGCGTGGGACCAGGGTCCTTGAGCTTCCCGCCGCGCATCCGCTGAAGCGTGCGCTCGGAAATGCCGAGATAATGCGCGGCCTGGGCGGTGGTCAGATAGGGGCTGCCGCGCTTGGCGCGCTCGGCCCGGTCATGCTCGTCGGCGTCCATGAAGCAAGTCCCGTCAGTGGCGGGCTCGGGGCCCGGCTGACGCGAGCAGTTGCCGGACGGGCGAGGATCGGCGGAGGGTCGAAAACGCCACCCCCCGGAAATCGACAGCCCTATTCGACACCCCTGACAGGCCTGACCGCGGCACCCCCAAAGGGAGCGCCGCGGCGGCGGGATCAGCGCGACCAGATCAGCTTGTGCTCACCGCCATCGCCCTGCACGAGCGTCGCGTAGATCGGCGCGGGGAAGGCCGGGTCGTCGAGCTTGACCGAGACATATTCGGCGCCGGTCTCGCGTGCCGCCTTGGTCCAGCCGGCCCCGACATCGGCGCCATTGGACGTGGTGATCCGGTAGTCGGGCGCCTTGTCATTGTCCCTCGCGCAAGGCTTCATCACCGCCTTGAACTTGAGGACCGAGGTGCAGACGGTGCCGGAAAAGACGCCGGCATCGTCGCGGGTGAAGCTGCCAATCTGTGCCATGTGAACCTCCAGATGCTTGGTCTCGAAGCCCGCGAAATTGCGGCCTCGATGGCATCTGACCGGCGGGGCAAGCGGCCTGCGTGCACCCGAAGGGCCGAAACGCAGTGGAGGACGGCGAAGCCGTTGCAGGCATGAAGGCCGCGCGCCGCCAAGTGCCATCTCGAGGAGGACGCTTCGCGGCTGAAGCCAGCATTATCGGGAGGGTTCGGCGCGGGTCCGCGCACAACCGCACCGCTTCGGTGTCTGCCGGCCGATCCTAGCCTCACGGCCTCGTTCGGGTGATAGCCTCGCCCGGCATGAGCAGGCGCGGCACCGCCACCCGATGGTGGCGGCGCGGTCGGGCTGGACTATTTGCGCCTGGCCGGCTTGCGTTTCTCGCCAAGCTTGCGGCCCAGGCCGATCTTCTTCGCCATGGTCCGGCGCGCCTCGGCATAGGCGGGAGCGACCATCGGATAGTCGGCGGGCAGCTTCCATTTGCCGCGATACTCCGCCGGGGTCATGCCGTGGTCGGTCGCGAGGTGGCGCTTGAGCGTCTTGAGCTTCCGGCCGCAGTCGAGACAGGTAATCGCGTCGGGCTTGACCGATGAGCGGACCGAAACGGCTGGCTTCTGGTCGGCCTCAGGCTCCGGCGCGGCGGCGACGGATCCGAGCCGGGACAAGGTGTCATGTACATTCTGGATCAGCCCGCCCAGCTCGGCGATCGGGACGGTGTTGTTGCTGACATGCGCCGAAATAATGTCAGCGGTCAGGGTCAACAGCATCTCGTCGCTATCTTCGGACATCGGGAATCCTTTACTGTCGCCGGCCCTTTGGAAACGCATCCAAAGCCGAGCAGATCGCCGCGAACGCCTGGGCCCGTCTTAAGCGATTGGCAAGTGGGCGGTGCAATGCTCGCGAGCCATGGCAAGCCGACTTCATCACCGGCAAGGCGGACGCCCGCGCCGCTACCGACCGCGCGGCCGACGCGAGACGCGCGGCGAATTCTGCATCGGGGCGCTGGCCTTGTGGGCCATAATCGCGGCGGCGATCTGGTTCGGGATGCCGCAGCTGGCGGCGGTGTCGCAGCGCATGGCGATGACGCCCGAGCAGCGCGCCGAGGTCGAGCGGTCGGCCTATTACCGCAATTGCGACGCGGCGCGAGCAGCGGGCGCCGCGCCGATCTATCGCGGCCAGCCAGGCTATCGCGAGGCGATGGACGGCGATTTGGACGGCATCGCCTGCGAACCCTATCGCTGACCCAGACCCGTGACCCACACAAACAAATGCCGCGCCGCGTGTCCCCGAAGGGGTGCGCGGCGCGGCCGATTTTTCGTGGGTTCCGGCAATGCGGGGACGGCAAAACCGCCCCCGCACGTCGCTCAGGCGGCAAGCTTCTCCTCGACCTCGGGGTCCGGTTCGGTGGACCGTGCCCCGATCATCCGGGCATGCGCTTTGACGGTGCCGACGCCGCCGCGCGCGGTATAGGCGGCGGGCGGGAACGCCATCCAGCGGGGCACCCAGCGCTCGACCTTGGGACGTCCGTCCGCGCCTTCCAGATGCGCGGTGACGATGGTCTTCAAGGTCTTGGCCTTCTCGCCTGCATTGGCGTCGGCGACCTGCTTGCCCGCGACCTCGGCGACGATGCACCCCAGCACTTCCTTGTCGCGGATCAGGTCGAAATAGGCCGCATCCGCCTCCCACCAGTCGGCCATGTCGACGCCCAGGCACAGCCCCAGCGCCTCGAGCTCGGCGGAACCGCGCGCCAGGGTTTCGCCCATCGCCACCGCGACCAGTTCCAGTACCACGGGGTCCGGAAGCTTCAGCAGCCGCTCGAACACGGCAGTCACCTCGTGCCCGACGCCATAGCCGTGCGCGAGATTGGCTTCGTCCTCGCCAAAGCCGAGAACGGCGAGCGCCGCGCGGCGCTTGGTGTCGAACAGCGCCTCGCCCGGCGCGCATTCGGCGCTTTCGGCAATGGCATCGCTCGGCGCGCTGCGCGGATCGGGGCGCACGTTCCACTGCGCCGCGCCGGTGCCGATCACATGCGCCGCCATCATGCGCAGCGCCACGCCGGGCTTGGCGAGCAACGCCGCGCGCACGGCGGCGTGGCGGTGCAGGTCGAGATAGGCCTGCATGGCGCTCGTGATCTCGGCGCGGGCGGGCTTGGCCGCATCGGGGGCCTCCCCCTTGGAGCGCTTGGACGCCTCGCGGCGGCTGAGATAGCCTTCGTGGAAGGCAACCTCGCCATTGGCGCGCACGACGATATAGACGCGCCCGCCCTTCTTCTTGGGCGTCTTCTCATATTCCCAGCTGTGGAAATGCTCGCCCGGCGAGAGCAGCACGACCTCGCCCCAGCCCTGCTCCAGATAGGCGGCGCGGCGCGCATCGATCGCGGCGTTTTGGGCAGTCCAGAAGGCATCGGCATCGCCGAAATAGCCGCCCTCGCCGAACAGGTCGGCGACCACCGCGCCGCCATAGGCTGCGACGTCGAACAGCGCATTCGCGGTCGGGATCGTCGATCCGCCGAACAGCCACGACTTCACATTCGCACCCGTAGGCGCATGGGCCTTGGGGTCGTCGAACAGCGCCAGCCAGTTCTTCTGCTGCGCCTTGCTGGCAAGCGTCAGATGACGGATGGTCACCCGGTCGATCTTGTCCCGGCTGTAGAGATCGCGGATGCGCGGCAGAAGATTGCCAAGCGCGAGGATGCGCCGCACCGCCAACTCCGGAATCCCAAACGTCAGCCCGATCTCCTCAGGCGTCTGCCCGCCCTTCACAAGGCCGGTGAAGCTGACCCATTGGCGCACCTCGTCGGGGTCGAGCCGCGCCATGTTCTCGATCATCGAGGCTTCGAGCGCGGCGGCATCGTCGCCGTCTTCGAGGATGCCGCACGGCAGCAGATAGTCGGCGGGCGCGATCTCCTTTTCGGCGGCGTCGATCCCGGCGGCGTGGAAGCGGCGGCTCCCGGCATCGATCTGGAAATGCCCCTCCTCCGGGCCGGGCCGCACCAGCAGCGACTGGATCACCCCGCGCTTGCGGATGGTCGGGAGGATATCGCTCACGTCGGGCGGGGCCTTGGCGTGGCGCATGTTGGACTTGCTGACCGAGAGCCGGTCGAGCGCGATGAAGGCGAGTTTCATGAGGTTCACTCCTTGAACGTGGATGCGGCGGAAAGGCGCGCCACGCGCCGCTCCGCCGGACTCAGGGTCCGGGTGGAATTTCGCTGCGCAGCACGGCCTCGGCTGCGATGATCGAGCCTTCGCGGCGCGCCCGGTCGGCCCAGACCGACAGCGCGAACGGGGTCGAGAAATCCTCGTCGCGCTCGATGCCGAGGCCGAAGGGGAGCCGGGCCGAGCCGATCTCGGACAGGCTGAAACTGCCAAGCTCGGGACAGCCGAAACCGAGGTCCGCCAAGCCGAACAGCGTGTCGCCGTCCTCGTCCAGCTCGGTCGCGAGCCATGTCGCGGCACCCACCGGATTGAACAATTTCAACACCGGCACCGGGTCGGGCTCGCGGGTATCGCGCCGCTGCGCCGCGCGGGTCGCCGCGCCATTGGCGAGCAGCGCGGCCAACATATCGTCGGGGAGCCGGATCATGCCGCGCCCCCTTCCCTCGCTTGGGTCTGGGCATCACGGCCAGCGGCTCTGCGCATCGCATCCTCCACGCCGCCAAAAACATGCCTCGCCGGAAGAGCGGGGGGTGGGCGGCGAGGCGGACGGAGAAGGCCCGCGCAAAGCGGCGGGCGGCACCGATCAGGGCGAAACGCAGTGGAGCACCCGGCAAGGCCGGGTTGCCGCCGGGCGCTGCGGGCCTAGCCGGGAGCGCCGGCCACCTCCCGCTCGACGGGAGAGGCACAACCGAGAACGCGGCTGCGCCAGCAGCCACCGCATCTGCGCCAGCGGGCGTCACCGCATGGCCGAGACCGAAGGGCTCGGCGGCGCGCAGGGCCGTCAGGCCAACGAGCGCCGTAGCACGCGGTCGCGCAAGGGGAAGCTGCGCGAGGCGCCGTGACTGCCACCTTGCCGCCTAGGGCTCCCAGCGATTAATCACGATCCATGATCGCCCGCCTGCCCCTCGCATTCGCCCTCGCCGCCCTGCTTGCCGGCTGCGCCATCCCCCCTGCCCCGCCGCCGCAGGACAGCGCACAGGCTCCGGCCAGAGGTCTCAAGGTCGCCAGCTGGAATCTCGAATTCCTGGCGGAGAAGGACGGCGCGGGCTGCAAGCCGCGCACCGGCGCCGACTATGCCGCGATGCGCGCGATCGCCGACGGCCTCGACGCCGATGTCATCGCCTTCCAGGAAGCCGAGAGCATCGCCGCCGCGGCGCGCGTCTTCGATCCCGAGCGCTACACGATCGTCATGGAAAAGCGTCCAGGCGTGGTCAGCGGAACCTGCGGCGGCAACAATGCCAGCCAGATGTTCATCCGCCAGGCCGTGGGCTTCGCGATCCGCAAGGACCTGAAGTTCGACCGCCACGCCGATGTGACCGACCTGCAGCTCGGCAATCCCAACCTGCGCTCCGCCGTCGACATCACCGTGCGTCCCGCCAACGGCCAGCCGCTGCGGCTGCTGTCCATTCACCTCAAGTCAGGCTGCTTCGCGGGCAGTCAGGGTCCGGCGTGCGAGAGCTTCCTGCCCCAGGTCCCGGTCCTCGAACGCTGGATCGATACCGCTGCGGCCGGGCCAACCCGCTTCATCGTGCTCGGCGACTGGAACCGCCGCCTCGCCGGTCCAAACGACCCAGTCTGGGCCGAACTCGACGACGGCGACCCCGCCAATGCCGACCTGATGCTTGCCGACCAAGGCATCCGTCCCAAATGCGATCCGCGCTACCAGGACTTTATCGACCATATCGTCCTCGACCGGCGCGCCACCCTGGACTTCAATGCCTTTGCTGAGACGCCCTACGCCACCGCCACCCGCTATTCGGACCATTGCCCCATCGCGGTCCAGCTCGCCCGCTGACGCGCGGCCACAGGCCGCGCCAACAAGCAACGCACTCTCGAAAAGCGCCGCCAAAGGCGCGGCGGCGTGCGCGCGCCACCTCGTGCGCCAGCCGCCGCCGCGTCCCCAAGGCGCGCCGAGCGTGCCACGCGGGCCAGATAGACGCGCGACCCCTGGCGGCTTCGCAGAAGTCCGCCAGTGTGCGCTCCCTTGGTCCCCCGCGTTCCCCCAAGGACAATTACTCGCCCTTGGACAACAGGCTGCGCCACCCGCCCCGGGTCATCCGCTCGCTGCCCCTGAGCAGGCGGCGAACCTGTGAGCGCAGATAGTCGCTGCCGGCATTCCAGTCGGACCGAACCCGGCCAGCGCCGATCACGGTCTCGGCGACCTCGCGCTGCGACGCGCCGGCGCGATGCGCATCGAACGCGCGCAGCGCCGCGATCCAGCGACGGACGGGGCGCTGTGCGGGAAACAGTCCCTGCGGCATCCGGCCAAGCCGGTCGAACGCCACCAGCCGGCGAAGCGTCAGCAGCGGCGCTTCGATCGCGCGCAACCCCTCGAGCCGGAAGCGCAGCCGCACCGGCCCGCCGAGCAGCGACCCGCCGGCGATGTCGAGCCGCAGCCGCCGCAGGCCGTCGCCGAGCACGAGATGCTCCCGCGGATCGTCGCCCCGCAACAGCGCGGAGAAGCAACCCGCACGGCAAAGGTCGAACCCTTCCATATCGGCCTCGACGACCTCGCAGGCGAGCACCGAGCTATCGACCGCGGCGTCGAACAAGATGGTCGCCTCAGAGGCAGGAAGCGCGGGATCCTCGGCGAAAGAGGAGCCCCCGCTCTGGGTCCGGGGCGTCGCGCGGAACGATCGTTGGTCCGCAGGGGATGGCCTCGCGCCGCCCTGCGCCGCCGCGATAGCCGAGATCGCGGCGCAGCCATTCCCAGGCCCAGCCCGTGCGGTCGAGCCGCTCGAGCCAGCGATAGGCCTCACCGTCGGCGCCGTCAGGGACGCCGACCTGACGGCCCTCAGCCATGATCCAGCGCTCCGACGACCGGATGTGCCGGATTCACGCCGGTTGGGATATCAACCCTTGGAAATATTGGCGAAATTGGGAGATTGGAAAGAAATGGCACTGAAGAACGCATCATACATACCTTGAAAGCGAGGCGTCCCAGCCAGAACACATTGGAAGAATGCGCGCCTTCCCCGGAAATGGGGATGACGAGAGCGATGGTGCACTGCGGCATGCGGTAGAATTCGAAGGAAGAACGCCATAGGCGAGTAAGCGTAACGTCCTCCAGTCCGCGAGATGAGAGACGCGGACCGGGACAAACAAGGCGATCCATGGGCTACGGCGGTTTGGGAAACGCCCCCTCGATCGATCATATTTGCGATGATCAACCTGGCGGCAGCCAAGGAATTTCTCGATCTGGTCCGGCATGCCACGACCAACCATGAATTGTACGAGGCGCTGGCGATCGTGTGCGCGGCGATGGGCTTCGACTATTTCGCGCTGACCCACCATGTCGACTTCACCGCGCGCGGGACAGATGCGGTGCGGCTTCACAATTATCCGCCCAATTGGGTGGCGTGGTTCGACGAGAACGGGCTGGGCGTGACCGACCCGGTCCATCGCGCAAGCCAGATCACCAGTGCCGGGTTCCTGTGGGACCGGGTGCCGGGCATGATCAAGCTCACCACGGCCGATCGCGATGTGCTCGAAAGGGCACGCGGCGAAGGTATCGGCGACGGCTTCACCGTTCCGGCGCATATCCCGGGCGAGGCGAGCGGATCCTGCTCGTTCGCGGTCGCGCCTTCCAGCCAAGTCTGCGACGACCATCTGCCGATCGCGCAACTGGTCGGCGCCTTCGCGTTCGAAGCGGCCCGACGGATCAACCAGATCCGGCTGGTCGAGGCCGACTCGCCGACCCTGACCGAACGCCAGCGCGACTGCGTGCTGTGGATGGCCCGCGGCAAGAGCGACTGGGAGATGGCACAGATCCTCGGGCTCAGTCCAGAGACGTGCACCCAGCATCTCAACACGGCACGCGAGCGCTTCGATGTCGCCAAGCGGCCGCAGCTCGCGGTCCGCGCCTTGTTCGACGGACATATCAGCTTCGCCGACGTGTTCGGACGCTAGCGGCGCCTGGCCCTTCCCCATTTCCGGGGATACCCCGAAATCCGCCATTCTGGTGAGTGCTGGCGCTCAATCCCACGGGAGCCAATCACATGTTTCTCACCATCGGATCCGGTGCCGGCGGCACCGGGGATGCGATCCTCCGCGCCATGTTCGAAGCGCGCAAGCGCGTGTTCGTCGACCTGCTCGGCTGGGACGTGCCCGTGCTCGCCGATCGCTACGAGATCGACCAGTTCGACGATCCGCACGCCACCTATCTCGTCCTGAGCGATGCCGCGGGCAATCATCTCGGCTCGGCGCGACTGCTCGAGACGACGCGCCCGCACATCCTCGACACGCTGTTCCCCGAACTGTGCGAGGGTGCGATCCCGCGCAGCGCGGCCATCCGCGAGATCACCCGCTTCTGCCTCGATCCGCGCCAGAATGCGCGCCAGCGCCGCCGCACCCGCGACACGCTCGTCCATGCACTCGCCGCCCATGCGCTCGAGACCGGGCTCACCGGCTATACCGGCGTCGCGGAGACCGGCTGGCTGCAGCAGATCCTCGCCTTCGGCTGGGATTGCGAACCGCTCGGCCTCCCCCACCGGTCCGGCCAGACGATGCTCGGGGCGCTCAGCATCGCGGTCACGCCCGACACACCCGCGCTGCTCCGCCGCGCCGGGATCGTGCCAGACGCCGTTCTGTCGGCCGCCGACGCGCGGCACGCGGCCTGAACGGAGGAACGACCATGGCAAGCCGTCCCCTTCCCCGCCCCGATGCCGTTGGCAGCTGGACCGCAGAGCTGCTCGCCCAAGGCTGGTGCGTGCTGTCCGATGCCGTCCCGCCCGGGCTGGTGCAAGCACTCGATGATGATCTCCGTCCCGCCTTCGACCGCACCCTGTTCTGCAAGGGCGACTTCTACGGCCACCGTACCAAAAGGCTCGGCAGCCTGCTGGCGCGCTCGGAGCATGCCGACGCCTTTGTCCGCCATCCCCACGTCCTCGACATCGTCGAGCGCGTGCTGGCGCCCTGGTGCGACACCGTCCAGCTCAACCTGACCCAGGCGATCGAGATCCATCCGGGCGCGCCGCGCCAGTTCCCCCACCGCGACCAGGATATGTGGCAAGGCGTGAAGGGCGAGGTCGAGTATCTGGTCAATGTGATGTGGCCGTTCACGCCGTTCACCGCCGAGAACGGCGCCACGATCGTCTATCCCGACAGCCACGGCGCAAGCGCGCTGACCGAAGGCGAGCCGGAAGGCGCATTCGCAGCGGAAATGGCGCCGGGCTCAGCGCTGCTGTTCCTCGGCTCGACGCTCCACGGCGCCGGTGCCAACCGCACCCCGGCGATCCGCCGCGGCATGATCGTTTCCTACTGCCTGGGCTGGCTCAAGCCCTATGAGAATCAGTGGCTCGCCTATCCGCCGTCGGTCGCGCGGCACTTCCCGCCCGAGCTCGCCGCGCTGGTCGGCTATCGCCAGCACCGCCCCAACCTCGGCAATGTCGAAGGCCAATGCCCGTCGGTGCTGCTCGAGGACGCGCTCCCCGAGCGCTGGGGCGCAGTCGATGCGCTCCGGCCCGACCAGGCCGAGATGGCGGCCGCATTCCGGCGCAGCGTCGAATGAGGCACGGACGATGAATGCCGCCCCCGTCTTCGAACGCGTCTATGCCGGACTCAAGGCGATGCTGCACGAGGGGCAGGCGGTGCCGGGAACGCGGCTCGACCCGGCGCCGCTCGCCGCGCAATTGACGGCCAGCATCACGCCGGTGCGCGATGCGCTGCACCGGCTGGCAGGCGAACGGCTCGTGGCAACGACCAGCGACGGCTTTCATGTGCCGATGCTGAGCGAACCGGACCTGCGCGACCTCTATGCCTGGAACCACCAGCTGCTGCTGCTCGCGCTCAGGAGCTCGACGCGCAGCCGCGCAGGCTTCCTGCCCCCGCCGCCGCCCGAGGCGCATTCCGCCGACATCGCCGAGGCGCTGTTCGCGGCGATCGCCGCCGCCGCCAACAATCGCGAGCAGCTGATTGCGATCGAGCGCCTCAACGACCGGCTCCATGCCGTGCGCCGCGCCGAACTCGCAGTGCTTGTCCAGGTCGGCCAGGAACTCGCCGACATGTTCGAAGCCGATCTCCGCACCCTGCGCGGGCTGCTCGGCCGCTATCACCGCCGGCGAATCGCCGCGGTCCCTGACATCGTCCGGCAGGTCTATCGCCCGCAAAGCTGATGCTGCACCGCAACCCGCCAAACAATCTGCGAATATCGGTCATATAAAGTTCGGGTATCGGATCCGCGGATCGATCCTCAGCCTGCCACGACTCATCCGTGGCAGACCAAGGAGACGATCATGGACAACCGTGAACATAGCGAGCTCGTCGACCTCGGCGCCGCCAGCGTCGAGACCCAGGGTGGCGGCGAGAAGTTCGTCGACATCGAGGCGCGCCAGCTCCCGCTCGGCATTGCCGACGAATGAGCTCGGGGACCGGCGCCGGGCAGCCGGCGCCGGTCCATCGCTCGATGGGTTGGACCCTCGCTCCCGAAGTCAGCTTCTGCGACGCCGGAAAGTACCTCGTCTTTCTCGATCTTCGCCGCGACCGCTATTTCTGCCTGCCGGCCGAGGTCGACGCGGCAACCCGCATCTGGCTGACAGACCAGACGGGCGCGCCGCCCAACGCGCTGGTTCGCAACCGGTTGCTGGTCAGTGCCGAAGCGCCCGCAAGGGAGATCCGCGCGTGCGACACCCGAACCGCCGCCGACGATCTTACCCAGGGATCGGCGCCAGTGACTGCGGCGATGCTCGGACGCGCCGTGATCGCCAGCGTGTCGGCGCGCGCGTCGCTTCGGATGCGATCGCTGGTGCGCGTGCTCCAGGATCTTCCCCCTCCAGGTGCGCCAGCCGATCGAGAACTGCACGCTGCGTGCCTTTCGTTCCGCGCGGCACGCAGGCTGCTGCCGATCCGGCTCAACTGCCTGTCAGGCTCGGTCGCGCTGCTGCGCTATCTCGGCCCACACACACCGCGACCGACGCTCGTGTTCGGAGTCACCCTCGCCCCGTTTCGTGCGCATTGTTGGGTGCAGGATGCGACGTATGTCCTCAACGACGACATCGACACGGTGTCGCGCTTCGTGCCGATCCGGGCGCTGTGAGCAGGCCCGGCTTTCTTGCGCTCATCCACGCGCGCGCCGCCGATCTGGCGCCGGTGCGCGCCTCCGCGGCTCGGCTCGGCCTGGCGGTCATCGTGGACAATCGGGCGCTGACCTATCTCGCCAGCCCGGATCTGCCGGTCGCGCTGCTGCCGGATGATGCAGGAGTTCTGATCGGCCACGCTTTCGCGCGCAGCGGCCGGTGCGCGGCGCCGGCGCCCGAGACGCTCATCCACTACGCCGCGACGGCAAAGGCCGGCGAGATCGTGAACGCCATCTGGGGCGGCTATCTATTGATCCGGACGGGCGCCGGGCCGGCGACGGTCCTGCGCGATCCGTCGGGCGCGGTTTCCTGCTACCATGCCCCGCTCACGAGCGGACGGGCCATCGCGTCGGACGCAGCCCTGCTTGCGGCGAGCGGGCTGATCGCGCCGGTTATCGCCTGGGAGCAGGTTGCGAGCACGGCGCTGCACGTCGACGCCCGTAGCGCCTCGACCGCGCTCAGCCCGATCGAAGAACTGCTTCCCGGCACCGAGCTCTGCCTCGACCGGCGGCTGGTGCGGCCCGTGCTGCACTGGAAGCCCAGCACGCATCTCGTGCCGCTGACGCACGACTTCGGCGAAGCGGCGGCGCTGGTGCGCGAGGCGGCACTCGCGTCGATCGGCGCCTGGGGTGCGCGCTTCGCGCGACCGCTGCTGCAGCTGTCCGGCGGGCTCGACTCGAGCATCGTCGCCGCGGGCCTCGGACGGGCATCGATTCCCGCGCAATGCATGACCTTCCGCGGACGGGGTTCCGACCTCGACGAAGTGCGCTATGCGAAGGTCGTCGCCGACCATTTCGGCTTTCCGCTGCATCCGCTCGCACCCGACCCTTCGGACATCGATCTGTCGCGGTCGGCCGCGGCGGCGCTCCCCCGGCCGCATGCCCGCAGCTTCGCACAGGTGCTCGACCGGCTCAGCCTCACGCTTGCGCGCGAGATCCATGCGGACGCCTTCTTCAGCGGCGCGGGCGGCGACGACGTTTTCTGCTACCAGGGATCGGTGCTCCCGGCGATCGACCGCCTGGCGCTGGAGGGCTGGCGGGGGTTCGACGCCACGCTCCGCGACCTGAGCACGCTACGCGAGGTCGCCTATTGGGATGCGCTGCGCAAGGCGGCGAAACGCTATCTATATCCACGTCCTACGCGCGCCTGGTTCCGGCAGACGGCCTTCCTCACCGACCAATGTGCCCGCGACACGCCCGACCCCGCCGAACATGCATGGAATGCCGATTGCCGCGACGCGCTGCCGGGGAAGCGCGCGCATGTCGCGGGGCTCGTCCGCATCCACAATTTTCTCGAGGCGCATGAATATCAGGCGCATGCGCCGCTGGTTTGCCCCTTGCTCGCGCAGCCGCTCGTCGAAGCCTGTCTCGGCGTGCCGAGCTGGCTGTGGTGCGCCGGCGGCCGCAATCGCGCCGTGGCGCGTGCCGCATTCACGGACATCCTCCCCGAGACGATCCTTGCCCGGCGGGCTAAGGGCAGTTTCGACGGCTTCGCCGCGCGGCTGGTCGAGGACCGTCGTGGCGCGCTACGCGAGTTGCTGTGCGATGGGTTGCTCGCGGAGCACCGCATCGTCGATCGCGCGGCGGTAGCGACGCGGCTGGACGCCGCTGCACCCGTACCCGGCGACGACGCGAACCGCCTGCTCGACCTCGCCGATATCGAGGCCTGGGCGCGTTCATGGCACAGGGACTGAGGCTTCGAGCTGCTGCCACTCCGAGAACCGCTCCGCCGCCGGCTTGGAGGGGTCTGCGCGTCGGAGCCAGAAGTCGAACCAGGCGAGCACGCGGCGATAGATGGCGAGGCGGTGCGCAGGCTGCGATTTGACATGGTATTCGTCGGGAAAGACGTAGAGCGCGACCGGCTTGCCGAGCGAGCGCAGCCGCGCCTCGGCGTCGAGGGCCATGCGGAACTCGCGGTCGGAAAGCTGCATCAACAGCGGCGCCTCGATTCGCTCGGCGTTGAGCGAGAGTGACAGCGGCCGCCAGAATTCGGGATCCTGGCCCGACGGCGGATAGCCGTAGCTGGCGGTCTCGGCCTGATAGGCCGGGCCGATCACGAAACCACTCGCGCTCGGATCCTCGCAGCAGCTGCTGACGATCGCCGCGCGATAGCGCCGGCTGTGAATCAGCGCCCAGGCGGCGGTGCTCGCGCCGTCGCTCAAGCCGGTGATGCCGATCCGGCCGGGATCGACGCCACCCTGCGCGATCGCCGCATCGACGGCAGCCTCGAGCCCGCTGAACGCGCGGCGGCGATCGGCCCAGCCGGTCACGTTGATCCGCTGGAATTCGCCGAGACTGGCCGCCGACGAACCATAGGCGAATTGCTGCGGCCGCTGGTAGCTGAGCACCGCGAACCCTTGGGCCGCGAGCACGGGAATCGGATATTCGTCGCCCGTGCCGCCGCGCAGGAAGCCGCGACTCTCATATTGCACGATCACGAGCGGACGGCGCTCGGACGCACGATGCCCGGGAGGCAGCACCAGCTTGGCGAAGGTGCGCGCGCCGTCGGAAGCGGCGACATCGAGATGCGTTACGCTCGGGCGACGGAACCCTGCCCATTCCGGGTTCGGGTCGAAGATCGGCCGCGAGGTGCCGCGCTCTATCGACAGTGACACGATCCGCCGCGGCTCGAGCGGCGCCTCGCGGGCGCAGATCAGCTCGGCGCGCCATAGCTGACACCCGAGCAGCAGATCGGCGGTGTCCCACAACCGTTCGGGACGGTAGCCCAGGCGCCAGCGGTAGAGCGACATCCGGCCGGTTTCGGGCCAGTCGCGCAGGATCAGCAGCGTGGCCGGTCCCTGCCACCAGAAGCCGACCACGCCGTCGGCGCAACCGGGGTCGTCGCACGCCCATCTTCGCACGCCGACCCGCGCCTGAAGCATCGCCGGCCCGGCATAGGCACCGGGATTGCGGTCGCTGGTCCAGGCGACCCCGCCGCCAAGCCCATGCACCGCGCGCAGCGCGCCGGGCGGATCCGATGGCGCCGGGTCGGGGCCGGGAGCCCCGAAGGCGCCGGTGACCGGATCCAGTTCAATTGTTTCGAACGCCGCCGAGGCGGGCAGCGCCGGCCGATCGCTGGCCATCGGCTGGAACCGCACGTCGAAGCGGAAGCCGCCAAGCCCTTCGGCCTCGATCGCCGCCGCGGCCGGCGCCAGCCCGGGACGCGTCGTGAAGCGCAACCGCCCGCCAGCGGTCCAGGCGAACCGCCGCACATCGGTTGCCGCCCGGGTCAGCGGCTCGGCACCGCCGCCATCGGCGCGGGCGCGCCACAACTGGGTGTGGCCGCCGTCACGCCGCAGATAGGCGATCCAGCGCCCGTCGGGAGACCAGCCAAGCGGAGTCGCGGTGACCACCCCGTTGCGCCGATCGGCGCCGCCGCGCAGATCGAACGCAACCATCAGCGGTTCGCCGCCGACGTCGATCAGCCGCGGCTTCCCGCCATCGAGCGGAACGAGCGCGACGCCCAGGCAATAGCTGTTGCCGGCGGTGTCGGCGCGGCGCAGCGCCACGGCTGCCATAAGGCCATCGGGAGAGAGCGCGAACGGCGACGCGATCGCAGGGTGCGATGCCGGGGCCCCGAAGTCGCGAAGCTCGGCGAGATCCACCGGGCCGACATCGCGTTCCGCTGCCTCGACGCGCTCCGGCAGCAGCCTTTCGGCGCACCCGGCACTCGCCGGCGCGCTCGAAAGCATGCCGGCGAGCGCCGCCGCGAGCCGCCAGCGGCTCACCATCGCTTGCTGACCTGGAACGCGATCAGCCGGCCGATCGCGTTGCCATTCTCAGGATCGTAGCCGATCGTCGTCGAACCGAGCGCATTGACGGTGAACGGCGGATCGGCGTCGAGCAGGTTGGTCGCGCTGAGCGACAGACGCAGCCCGGCGAGCGGGCCCCGCTGCTGCGGGAAGCGATAGCTCAGCTGCAGATCGAGGGTGGTCCAGGCATCGACGCGCTGCACCGTCGCCTGGGTGCGGTTGGTATAGCCGTCGATATAGTTGACGGACAGCGCTGCGCCGAACGCCTCGCCCGACCAGCTCAGACGGCCGCGCAGCCGCAGGTCGACCGGATAGCCGAGCGTGTCGACGAACTCGGCCGCGGGCGCATCCGCCGTGAGCGCCTGCTTGAAGTCGAGCAGATAGCTGCCGCTGACCCCGACCTCGGCGGTCCCGCCCAGGAACGAGCCGCTATAGCCAAGATCGAAATCGAGCCCGGTCAGATGCTGCAGCGACAGGTTCTGGTTGCGCGCGTCGATCACCGTAGTGACCTGGCTCGCCGGGATCCCGAAGAAGTCGAGGAAATAGGGGCTGGCATAATAGGCATCGATCGCCGCCCGGCTCGGCGCGGCGTCGATGATCGGCGCGTAAATCGCCCGCTTGACCAGGAAGTTGTAGACGTCGGCTGAGGGGCTGGCGATCCGGTCGCGGTAGCGGATGTCGAACCAGGTCAGGCGACCGTGGAAACCGTCCAGCCATTTCGGGTTGAGGTCGATGCCCACGGTCCAGGTGGTCGCGCGCTCGGGCCGCATGTCGGGATCGTTGCCGCGGATGATCAGCGCGGTGGTTGCACCGCCCGGCGCCGCGGGATCGGCGAGCTCGATCGCGAAATAGCCGATATTTGCCGGATCCTGACGGACGTCGTCGAAACTGGGCGCACGGAACGATGTGCCATAGGTGCCGCGTAGCCCCAGGCCGACAACCGGCTCCCAGGTCAGGCCGAGCTTGGGGTTGGTCGTGTCGCCAAAGTCGCTGTAGCGCTCGGCGCGGACCGCCGCCGAGAGCTCGAGCCGATGCAACGCCGGAACCCCAAGCTCGGGCGAGGCCAGCGGCAGCGACAGCTCGGCATAGCCCGCGGTGACTTCGCGGCCGTCGGGGAACGGCGTGACGGCGAGCGGCTGCGGCGTCAGCGACGACCGGTCCGAGATGCCGCCGGTGTCGCGGTAGCGCTCGCGGCGATATTCGCCGCCGACCGCGAGCCGCGCCTGCCCGCCGGGCAGCGCGAACAGCGGTCCGTCGGCCCGCAGCTGCGCGGTCCACATCGTGTAGCGGCCGCTGCTGCTGGTGCTGCCGCGCACCCGCTCGATCGTCGCCGGATTGGTATTCGGACCGTCGCCGAACAGATTATAGGCGGTCGCGGGGTTGGGATCGGCGAGCGCCTGGGCCAGTCGCGCGGTGTTGACGAGATTGTAGCGGCGCCAATGCTCGTCCTGCACGCCGTGGCCGCCGTGAAGATCGAGCTGCCACGCTCCCAGCGTCGCCCGCGCGCCGAAGGTGCCGCCGAACGCACGCGCCGAGCCCCGGGTCGATTCCGGACCAAGGTCGCGGACGAAGCTGTAGCGGACCTGGACCGGCTGACGGGTGCCGATCGGATCGACATAGAAGGGATTGGCGACCGGGACCGTACGCGCCGCATTGTTGATGCTCGACACGAGCCGCTTGTCGAAGCGGCGATCGCCGAACAGTGCCTGGGCGTAGAGCTCGATCGATGGCCCGAGCGACTGGCTGATCGCGCCGAACACCGCATGCCGGCGCTGCTCGGGCAGCACGTCGGCGGCCGCCCATTGGTCGCCGCGGTTGAGCGTTCCCGCGACCAGGCTCCCGGGCGGCAATGCCTGCCCGTTCTGCCCTGCCGGGATGGCGTAGGTTCGCCCGCCCGCGACGATCGTACCGGGATTGGCGTAGAGCCCGCGATAGTCGCCGCCGCCGAGCGGGCGGAGGTCCTCGCTGACATAGGGCCGGTCGGCGGCAGCGAACCGGCCGCGCTGATAATATTCATAGGACACCACCAGCCGCCCGCTCGACCAGTGCGTGCCGGCGATGCCGTTGGCCTGCACCTCGTCGAACCCGTCGGCCCGCCCGTAGCGAAAGCCCGTCTCGATCCCGTCGAAGCGCAGGCGCGGGACGATGTTGACCACGCCGGCGACCGCGTCCGAGCCATAGAGCGCCGACGCACCGTCGGGCAGCACCTCGATCCGCTCGATCGCCACCGTCGGCACCATCGACAGGTCGGTGAAGATGCCGGCGAACCCGCCCATCGGCGGGCGCTCGCCACCCAGCAGGATCAGCGTCGACGAGCTGCCGAGACCACGCAGGTTGATGCCCGAGCCATAGGTCTGGTTGAGCCCTGCATTGCCACGGTTGGTCTCGATCGTCGTCTCGTTGGGACCGCCCCCGAAATTCTGCGGCAGCGTCTGGAGAATCTGCTGGGTCGTCGCATAGCCTGACCGGTCGATCGCCTCGCGGTCGATGACGTGGACCGACGCGCCTGCCGGCGCACGTCCGCGGATACGGGTGCCGGTTACGAGGATCGCCTCGTCCCCGGCACCCTCAGCCTCGCCTTGGGCGTCTGACGCGCTTTCGGCGGGCTGGCGCTGGATCACCAAGGCGTTTCCAACGCGGGCGACCCGGAGGTCCGTGCCCCGCAACAGCAGAGCCACGGCTTCCTCGGGGGTATAAGTGCCATCGATCGCAGGCGCGCGCAGGCCCCGGACCAGATCGGTCGGGGCGACGACCGTCTGGCCCGAGCTCAGGGCGATGGCACGGATTGCGGCGCCGAGGTCCTGCGCGGGAAGTGTGAAGCGCTGCGGCGCGTCGGCCTGGGCACAGGCCGGCAGGCTGGCGACCAGTGCAATTGCCGCGACACCGGCAGTGCCGAGATAGAGATGTCCGAAGCGGCCCATGGTTATTTCTCCCCTTGCGCCCGCCTTTCTCGGCGGTGCGCTTGAGGTGCTTGACGACAGTCGCAGGAACTTCCCCCGGCTCGTGCGAAATATTTCTCGTAGCCCCGGAGAAAGCCTGACTGCGCGTCGTTTCTGACCCATGCCAGGAGAGAGGATCGTTTCCATCGGATTCCTGACCCAGCGCGACCTCGATCGGCTGGGCGGCACCTTCACGCGGCATTTCGCCGTCGACGACGATGGCCAGTTCGACGACCTGCTCTCCGAACTGGACAAGATCGAAGCGACGCCGCTCGACCATGACGTGGTGCTGCGGCCGGGCGACGCGCGCTGACCAGTAGCTCCGGCAGCCCGCTTCCTCGTCTTGCAATCATTGATGAATCCGCAATCAATGATTATCATGTTCCCTGGGAGACGCCGATGAGCAGCATGACGATCCGAAACATCGACGACGGCCTCAAGCGGCGGCTGCGCATGCAGGCGGCGGCGCATGGCCGTTCGATGGAGGAGGAAGCGCGCGACATCCTGCGTGCCGCGCTGTCGGCGGGTGCGCCGCGTCCCGGCAATCTCGCCAAGGCGATCCGCGCGCGCTTCGCACCGCTCGGCGGCGCCGAACTCGACCTGTCGGCGCGCGAGGCGATGCGCGAACCGCCTAACCTGGCATGATCGTCCTCGACACCAATGTCCTGTCCGAGGCGCTGCGTCCCGCTCCCGACGCCCGCGTGATGCACTGGCTCGGCGGGCAGGCGCCAGCGGCGCTGTTCGTCACCGCGGTTACCCAGTCCGAGATCCTCTACGGCATCGCGATCCTCGATCCCGGCCGCCGCCGCGACGAATTGCAGGCAGCGGCGACAGCGATGTTCGCGGAGGATTTCGCGGGCCGCATCCTCGGCTTCGACCCCGAGGCGGCGCCGCAGTTCGCCGGGATCGCCGCCGAGCGCCGCCGGCTCGGCAGGCCGATCAGCCAGTTCGACGCGCAGATCGCGGCGATCGCCCGCTCGCGCGGCGCGAGCCTCGCCACCCGCAACCTGCGCGACTTCGAGGGCTGCGGGATCGAGCTGATCGATCCCTGGAGTTTCGGCTAGCGGACCAGGGTCAGCGCGCCGCCGGGACCCGGCACGACGCGCAATCCGAAGCTTGCCGCCAGCGCGCCGGCGATCGCCACCTGGTCGCCGGCCTTGAAGGCACCGGTGACGCGCAGCGTCCCGAGCGCCGGATCGCCGAGCAGGATCCGCCGCTCCGAATAGCGATTGGCCTCGGCGATCGCGTCGGCGAGCGGCGTGCCGTCGAAGCTCAGCATTCCCGACACCCACCGCTCCTCGGCGGGCGGCGCCGGCGACGGCGTTACCTGGGGCGTCCCCAGCGTGATCGCCTGCCCCGGCACCAGCCGGGCGACCGGCTTCGGCGACGCATTCGCTGCCCTGCTGCGCACCTCGACCGACCCTTCGATCAGCCGCACGCGCGGACGTGGCCCCACCAGACTGACGTCGAACACGGTGCCGGTGGCGACCACTTCGCCCTCCCCGGCCATGACGACGAACGCCCGCGCGCTATCGTGGGCGACCTCGAACCGGGCGCGGCCAGCGAGCAACCGCAGCCGGCGCTCGGCGGACGTGAATGCAACCTCGAGCCGTGTGCCGGTATCGAGCGTGACGACCGAGCCGTCCTCGAGGGTCACGCGACGGATCTCGCCGACCGGCGAGACGAACTCGCGCGCGGCGACCTGGGGAACGGTCGGCGTGCCGGACGGCGACAACCAAAAGAGTGCGCTCAGCGCGATCACCGCGATCAGGCTGGCGGCGAGCGCGGCATAGCGCATCGGCATGGCCCGGCGCACCGGCGAAGCGGGCAATCCTTGGCGAGCCTGACCCGAGGGCGTGTGCCCGACCAGCCCGGCCTGGTCCCAGCGCAATGCCATCCGGACATAGGCCTGGCGGTGCGCGGGATGCTCAGCCAGCCATGTCTCGAACGCCGCGCGGTGCCGTTCTGCGTCGGGGCCGCGCATCCGGGCGTACCACTCGGCGGCCGCAGCGCGCAGCGACTCCTCGTCCATCGGTTCCGGCGTGATGGGTGGCATCAGCGCGGGCCCAGCGCGCGGTCGAGTTCCACCAGGGCGCGGGCGATCGCCTTCTCGACCTGCTTCACGGTCAAGCCGGTGCGCTCGGCAATATCGGCATAGGACAGCCCTTCGAGTCGGTGCGCCATGAAGATTTCCCGGTCACGTTGGGGAAGCTCCAGCATGGCAAGCTCGAGCCGGTCAAGCATATCGCGCACCTCGAGCAGTTTAATCTGGTCCGTTCCGGCAAGGTCGGCGCCTTCGGCCGGCTCATGCAAATCCGTCGAGCGCCGCCGCGCGAACTTGGCGCGGTCGCGCAGCAAATTCTGGGCGATGCGCGTCAGATAGCCGCCAGGATTGCGGAAGCCCTCGCCCGGCACCTGCCCGAGCGCGCGCGAAAAGGTTTCCTGGACGAGATCTTCGGCCTCATCGGGGCAGCGGATGCGACGGCGGAAGAAACGCCACAGCCGCGGCGCCTCAGTGGCGTAGAGGACGGCCACATCGCCGGGCGAGGAAGACTCCTCATTGTGCGCATCGCGGGCGGAGCTCAGCCGCATGCCGATCGCCGGCAGCAATGCCACCCGGCCTCCCAAAAACGAACTCCAGCCCCCACGCGCCGATCTCCAAGCGAGCGAGGCCCTGCCGGCAAAAGCCGGGTGATGAGAACGTGCTTGGGAAAACACGCGCCGACGCCTTTAGCCGCGAACGGCCTGGACATGCGCGCCAGCCACCCGGCCGCCATGCGACTTCCGGTCCATCACCCCAAGCGAGGTTCTCACGCCTCGGCGCCGCCCTCTACGCGGCGCGACTCGGAAGGTACGGGAAGCGCCGCCGGATGCAAGATGCGCAAGCGCAGATGCATCGGAAACGGAGGAATCAGGGGACCGTCCCGCACCTGGCTCCACGCGCCTTCGCCGCACGAGCGGATCACGTATCGGGCAGCGCCGTTCAGCTGGCCTAGGCGATCGTCGCCGAGGAACGGCATGCCGCATCGGCGGCCGGCCTCCCCCACGCGACAGGCGCAGCTGCGCGCAATCTGCGCCAGCGGCATTTTCGTCCGCCAGCCCCGGCACAACCAAGCGCCGACCAGCGATTTGGCGGAACCGCTTCGCGGGCGGCTCGACCGGGCAGTTGAGAACATGCTTGGACATGCGCTGCGCCTTTAGCCGGAGCCTGGACAGAGCGGCAGCCACCCGGACGAGCCGCACGACTGATACCGCCTTGCGCGCAGCTTTCAAACGCTGTCACCAAGGACGCTACTGCGCGCAATGCCGAGAACCATGTGCGCGTCTTCGCGCCCGATGGTCCGTCCGGGTGCGCAAAATGCGTGATGGGGATCAGGCAGCGATAGCGGGGATCCACCACCATCTCGTTCCACATCGAGTTTGTCAGGTCAGCGACGAGGCCGATCCGGTCAGGCCCGTCCCGGTCGCCCCGCACGCGCCGGGGAAAGCCCCAACGCATGACGCGCAATGATTTTCCGGGTTCTGTGTTCAGAATGACCGCGCCCATCAGACCCTCGACCTTCTGCTGCGGCACGGCGATGTCCTGCGGCCAGCTTGCCGCGAACGGGGCGGCAAGCTCCCTGGCCGTGGCGATGAAACAGTGAAGCCGTGACATGAATCGCGCTTTTCCCGACTCGTCAGGCGCGCTGTATAGCGCGCGAACGAAAGAAGAACACACTTCTTGTCGGGACCGGCCGGTTGGATTTATCAATCCCGTCCCTCGAGTCGCACAAACCGGAACCCTGACATGCAGCACGACCTCTGCCTGCGCGCGGCTGCGCGCGCGATCTATGACACCGTCTATCCCAGCGAGGACTGGGCGCCAGTCGGATTCGACGAGGCGGAGAAGCGTGGCACGATCCATTATCGTCAGTCGGTTGAAGCGGCGCAAATCGCGCGCCCGCTGTTCCTGGCAGGCCGCGAGGAACAGCCGACGCTCTTCTGATGCGCGGCAACCTCGCCGACGACTGGCCACCCTTGCGCACGCTGACCGACCTCGCGCTACGCAAATGGCATGTCCGGCTGACCTGCCCGCAATGCGGATATGTGCGTGTGATGAGCGGCGCGGGCCTCTGGTATCTGTTTCACCGCAGACACTGGCGCGACGACGTCGCAAGCGTGTGCCAGCGCTTCCATTGTCCGCACTGTCTTCTGGCCCGCCGGGCGAAGATCAGACCGCTCATCGAGAAGACCAAGGACGCACCCACAGGGCCCAAGCTCGAGGATCCCAGCGACTATGAATGGAAGAAGCTGATTGCCCGCTATCGAAGCTGACGAGATTGCGCGACCGCTTTGCGCCCCATGTGTGGACGGCCCTCCGTTGGCAAGAGCTAGTTGAGCATCTGCACTAGGTGGTCGGTGCGGCCATGTGTCCGGCCTGTTGTGCGGCCTTGTCATCGCCGCTGGCCATAATGCCTTCCGCAGATCTGGTCCCCAATCAATTTCGCGCACTCGAGGTGCGGGGCGCAAATGGGGTGGTCTGATCTGGCGGTGTCGACCGGCTTTCGTGCAATAGTTCCTCTGCCCTTTCCAACCTCTAGGCGCTGCCTCTCAGCCGCGCGATGTCATCAGGCTGCGATCGCCATCGGTTCCCGATAGTGCTCACCGCTCATCATCATGGCCCAGGCGATCCTGGCGTTCTTGTTGGCCAGCGCTATCGCTGCGATCTTGGGTCGGCGCCGTTCCAGCAATCGGATCAGCCAAGTACGGCGCGTGCCCTGCATCGCCCGGCGAATGACCGCCATAGCGCCGGCGAACAGCATCTGACGCAGATAGCGGTTGCCGGCCTTGGTGATAGAGCCCAACCGCTCCTTGCCACCGGACGAGTTCTGCTTTGGAACGAGACCGAGCCACGCCGCCATGTTGCGCCCGCAGCGGAACATCGACGGATCGGGCACGCACGCGATCAGCGCGGAAGCGACCAGCGGCCCGATGCCGGGAACTTCCATCAAGCGACAGCCAAGTTCGGTCGATCGGGCCAGCGCGAGGACCTGGCGGTCGTTATCGAGAATCTGCAGCTTGACGAGCCTGAGCTGGGCAACCAGCATCTGGAGGCAGGATCGAGCTTGCATAGGTATCCGCTCATCGGTGTCGTCGTCGACGATGGCGAGCAGGCGATCGACGCCACCTCTGCCGACCGGCGCGACAATCCCGAACTCCGCCATGTGTGCGCGGATCGCGTTGGTAATCATGGTCAGCTGCCGCGTGAGCATCAGTCGGACCTTGTGAAGCATCATCGCGCTCTGCTCGTCCGGCGACTTGGGCCCGACAAAGGGCATGCTCGGCCGGGTGACCGCCTCGGCGATCGCCTCCGCGTCGGCCATGTCGTTCTTCTGCCGCTTGACGTACGGCTTCACGTACTGAGCGGGCATGAGCTTGACCTCGTGACCGAGCCTGGTGAGCTCGCGCGCCCAGAAGTGCGACGTGGCGCATGCCTCAATCCCGATCAGGCAGGGAGGCAGCTTCTCGAAGAACGGCAGTAGTCGCGCTCGCGTCAGCCGCTTCTGCAAGACGGTCGCCCCGGCATCATCGACACCGTGCAACTGAAAAACCGACTTCGCGATATCCAATCCGATGACACGAACATCCGACATGGCGCTTCTCCTCCATCATGAGCGGAGCAGACTAGGTCCGACTCCGCCGGGGGTGGAGAGCCGTCCACGGCATCAAGTTCGGCCATTCAACCATCTCGGAGTTATCCCGAAATCTGTCATCCGTTCGTGGGACTCGCGTCAGGCCGAAGCGGTCGGCCAGAATTGCGCCCGATATGAGTGTAATTCGATTGTGCAGAACGAGCGGAATCAAGCGCTGCTATTGCAGTGACACCGTATAAATTTAGGGCGGCGATATCATATCGCCGCCCTGAATTTTCACTGAAGTGTCGGACCTAAAAATACTCTATCAATTTGCTCATCGCTTAATACCTCATCATTCTCGATATTACCCATGAATGCAAGCATTGCCTCAGAAACAAATTCGACTTGATTAAGTACAATTTTGATTAATTCAATATCGTTAATAAGGTGTAAAGACTCGTATACTGTAATTAGAACATTCCACTCATCTATGTAATTTTTACATCCGCTAAATCTGGAATTCACTCTTGAGCACAATTTGTTGATTTCACTGATCTTGTCGCCAGATAATTGGTCGCAATTAAAATATACGGCTTGTCTAATTTGAAAAGAATTATCAAAAACTTCAAATATAAATTCAGATTTAGATACGTTATCGGTAAGCCTAAATATCCCATCTTCGAATAGAACTTCGTAATCGCTATCGTCGACAAACATTCGAGATAAGTCGTAATCTTTGAAATTATCCATCATTCTCTTTCCCAAAGATGCCCTCGCCCCTCCTGCGGAGTTGGGTGTCCATGCTTAGGTCCGCCACGATGACCCGCGTCCTGACGCCCATTCATTTTGCCACGATCACCTCTGGATCCTACCACACCGCCATGCCGCCCGCCGCGAGCGGCTTCCTTAGGCGCGTCGCTCTTCTTCGGCCCATGTGTTGGCCGATTCACTTTTGGCGGTCCATCTACACCCGGCTTAACAGAGCCGTGCTGGGGTTGACCAGCGCGCTTGCCAGTCCCAGGAACGGGGGGATTCCGGTTAGGTTTGGGCTTTGCGTCGGAACCTTCTTTTTTCGTCCAATGCTCAACGCCTTTTTGCACGGCATCGGAAAAGCGAGCGCACGCGCCAGAAAAATAGCACCCCGCACCCACAACTATAGTTACGCCGATCACAGCAACTGCGGTGCCCTCGCTAATGCAAAGATCCCAAAGACACTTACCGCTAGGATCCTCTTTGTTGAGAGGGTCATTGTCTACATAGGAGTATAGATTAACCTGATCTTCGTACCCCACCGGATCAACCTGTAAGAATCTGCCAATCTTTTGAGAATAGAATCGCGCCTTATAGTGATACATCCCGACTTCCGGGATCCATGCTTGCCCGGTATATTGGAACCGGCCAGCTACACTGACACTATTCCCAGAGTTCGGGTTCCCGTATTCGTCATAAGCATTAACTCGCGTCACGCTACCCGCGTTATCGGTAACCGCGACGATCGAGCCCTGATGATCGGCATATAGGTAGCGCGGCGATGACACGCCTGAACCCTCATACCAAACCATTGGATCATCATCGTCATTGCCGTGGATATAACGGCGCAGCAGATTGCCCGATGCGTCGTATTCCGCGACTAGCTGGTCGCCATCATAGAGGAAGCGCGTGTCGGTCGAGCCGCTCGCCACCTTGTAAAGCCGCCCCAGCGGATCATATGCGAGCGTCACCCCGCCTGATGCCGCCACCAGCCGGTTCTCGACGTCGTAGGTATAACTGGTCGTACCGTCCGAAGTCAGATTGCCATTATCGTCGTATATGTAGCTGGCACCGCCCACCACGCTATATTGGTTAAGTCCGTTTGCGGTGTAGCTGGTGCTCGCGGTCGTATAGCCGGTGTATGCATACGTGTCGTTGTCGCGGGTACGTGAGGTGATCTGGCTTGCCGGATTATAAGCAAAGGCAGTGGCAAGGCCATAGCCGCCCGGCAGTACATGCCCCACCGAACTAATCCGCGAGATCGCATCGTAGCCGAACATAGTGTAGGTGCTGCCCCAACTACTGCCATTCCAGCGGTACAATCCGGCCGTCTCTCCGCTGGCCGTATAGGCCGAATGGATGAGATCAGATGCGCCATTGAACGCCGTATTAGAGGTCCGGTTAACACCGTCATAAGTGACGGCGACAAAGTTAGCATCGGGCCAAGTCATGCGGGCACGGTTGCCGTCTTCGTCATAACGATAGTCGATGGTGCGGCTCGTACCGCCCATCGCCGTGGTGCTGGTGACAAGCCGGCCAAAGCCGTCGTAGCTGCTGGTCACCGCGTCGCTACCGCTTGCACTATCAAATCGGGCCGCAGTCTGCGCACCGGCCAAATCGTAGCCGTAATAGACGTCGCGGGTGGTCGGCGATGCCGATCCGTTGGCGCAGCCGCTTCCAACCGGCAGCGTCTTTGCGGTCACCCTATTGGCGGCGTCATAAGCGTAGAACAGCTTGGCCCCGTCGCGCTTGCGTAGGCAGACGCGATTGCCCCCAGCATCATAAGCGTATTCCTCATAGTCTGTCGTCGAAACGGTGCCCGCAGTCGTCTTGCTCGGAAAGCTCCATTTGGTCTGGCGGTCATGCCCGTCGAACGTGAAGGCGGCCTTGTTGCCGCCGGCATCTGTCATGCTCAGCTGCTTGCCATTGTCGCTATAGGTGTAGACAGCATAGTCCTCCTGGAGGGTGGTGGCGTAGGCCTTCTGGACCTTCAGTACCTGACCCGCGACGTCATAAATATTTTTAGTGATGCGATCTGGGCCGTCACTGCCCGCAGTGCCCAGCGTGCAGGCCGAGGAGGGCAGTGAGTTGTAAATTGCCGAGTTCATGCGAACCGCGGTGCATTCGAGACGGCCGACCGCGTCGTAGCTGTATTGCGTCACCGCAAGGGGTACGTCGACGGCCGAGTAGACAGTCTCCTTCAACTTACGGCCCCTCGTATCATAGTCGGTGGTCGCGTATTGCTGCAGATGGAAGTCAGAGCCCCAGCCTGAGGGTAGGACATTCTCATCTTTCCAGACTTGAAGCTCGCCTTCCTCAACTTTGATGAGCTGACCATCACCATCATACGAGTTCCGCACCGCGGCATAGCGGAGGGCGCCCGAGCCATCAGGGTCGGGTGCGATGGTACCGGTGACCCGGCCCATCTTGTCGTAGCGCGTGCCGGTGGTGAAGTCCGAGGCGCTGCTCTGCGCCAGCGCTTGTGTGCTGACGCCGAGCGATAGCAGCGCGACGCTGCGCGCAATCCATTTACGATTGTTCATGATATGTTCTCACATTCTTTTCGGGTCAGTAGCAAGCGCTGAGGCCAGCACGCGGCGTGGTTTCCCAGATTTTGTTTCCCTGTGCATCATAGCCGTAGCACGTGCGCAGCGAGGTCACGCTGGTGAGCGTGGTGTCGTAGGCCGTGACGGTCTTGCCGCGCAGCCAGAGATTGTTGCCAACCAAGCCGGTGTCGGGGCCATAGTCGTAACTGACGATCACTTCGTCATTGGCGCCGCCCGAGCAGGCATTGCTGACCGTCGCGGTGGTCCGGCAGCTGCGCTCCTCGGTCAGCACCCATACCGGCGTTGCCGCCTGACTGAACGTGCCGCCCGAATTCTTGATCCAGGCATAGCGCTGCGCATAGGCGTAGCGCTTGACCGGGGAGATCGCCGAGCCGGTGCCGTTGACTTGCACCGCCGGGCCGGTCTCGGTCAGCACGCCGCCATGCACGTCGCTATAGGTGTAGCTGGTGACGTTGCCGTTGGCGTCGGTGACGGTGGCCGGCTTATTGCAGTTCTTGGCCGAAATACCGCTGGCACTGCACGACGAGGGATAGGTCGCGCTCGTGACGATATCGGCTTCGCTGGCGCCAGTCTTCTTCTTGCGCCGCGTCTCGGTGATGTTGCCCCGCGCGTCATAGGTATATTCGACGCTGTTGCCCTCGGGTGCGGTATATTTCAGCGGCCGGGTGAAATCGGCATAGGTGACGCTGGGGCCGGTATAGGATAGCGTCGACGTCTTGCCGAGTTCGTTCTGGATCGAGGTCGGGCCACCGACATTGGACAGGCCGACCACGACATTCTGGCCGTCGCGGGTCATCGTCGTCTGGAGATTCATCCGGCATGCCGTGCGCGGCACGCCCGGCGAATATTCCGATTCCAGATAGCTGTAGGCGATCGTCTCGCCGGTCGCGAAACTCTGGGCGGTGACGCGGTCGCGGCTGCCGTTCCAGTTGAGGTCGCCATCGGCCAGATAGCCATAGCCGTCGCAGTCGTCATAAGTGTTGCTGATCGTGCAGCCGCTCTGGTCCGGTTCGGTCACGCACAGCAGATGGCCGTCGTCGCCGTCATAGGTGTCGGTGCCATAGGTGAAGGTGTAGGTGCCGCCGCTGCTATTGGTGATTGTGGTGATATTGCCGCTGCCGCCCTGCGTCGATGTCGGCACGCCGCTGGGGCAGGCGGAGAGCGCGGGCAGATAGTATTGGGTGAGGTTGATCGCGCAGGTCTTACCCGTCCCGTTTTCGCGAAAGATCGCGACGCCCCGGTTAGTCGAGATGCTCGACGCGCCATAAGCGATCGTCGTGCCGTCGGCTTCGGTCCAGCTGAGCGGTGGGCCGCTGGTGCCGCCGCCGGTTGGCAGGTCGAGAACCATCTCCGCGCCATCGCTGCTGGTGTAGAGATGCTTGCCGGCATAGGCGCCGCTCGGAATATAGGTCAGCGACGAACCATCGAGTTGTGTCGGCGTATATGGCCCAGGACCCGCGCCCGCGCCGACCTTGTAGAAGCTCGCCGAACGATGGCCGATGACGAGGTTCCACGACCAGGTGTAGTCGCCCGGGTTGCAATAAGGCGGGCAGGTCGATTCCATGACGGTATCTGTGCGCGTCGCGCTAATGCGCGTGTCGAGATTCGTCGTCCATGCCGTACTCGGATCGCGGGCGCCGTCGCTGCGATACTGATGGCTCAGCTGCAGCGCCTGTGGGAAACCACCCGAGCCGATCGAGAGGACCGGTACCTCATAAGTGAAGGCACCGGTGCCATAGCTGACGCCGCCGGGGCTGGTGCTGTCGATCTTGGGCGCGGGTTCCTTGTCCTGCGCCGCGGCGGTCGAGGCGAGCAGACTGGCGCACGCGAGCAGCGTCGCGCGCAGATAGCGATTGGTTTGCATGTCATTGATTCCTTTTAGCTGCAGACGCTGAATGGGCCGATGGAAACCACCGTCAGCGTGCCGTTGGATTGCGCGCCCAAGCTGTCCTGAACGACGTAGGTGAATACGGTGGTGCTCCGTGACGCGTCGCCAGTGACCGCCGCCGATGTGCTCGACGCGACCGAGGCGGAGGCTCCGCCGCCCGAGCTGTAGGTGATGCTCACCAGCGTCAGCGGTGCGTTGCTCTCAGGATCGCTATCATTGGCGATCAGGTCGATTGTGTCGCTGTCATTGCACAGCACGTTGATGCTATCCGCCACCGCGGTCGGCGGGGAATTGGTCGGCGTGGGAGTCGGCGTCGGGCTCGGCGTCGGCGTCGGGCAGGCCGCGATAGTCGACGTCGCCGCGTCCTGGCGGATCCGGTTGCCGGCCGCGTCGAAGCAGGTGCCAGTCTGGCGCCCGTTATTGGGGCCGCTCGTGATCACGCTGCCGGTCAGTCGGCCGAGAGCATCATAGGAATAGGTCGCCGTCTCGTTGCCGAGCGGCACTGGTGCAGATTGCGCGGACGCGACAGCAAGTGCCGTTAGCCCAACCGCGCACAGAATCTCTGTTCGTCGCATTGTTCATTTCTCCGTTGATGCCCGGCAGCGGCCGAGGAGGGGATCACCGCTGCCGGACACTCAACGAAGTCGCAGGAGATTTCCTACATTTCTCCTACAAAGTTGATGCGATGCAATTTTGTAGGATTAGCGAAGGCGCCGACCGGCCCACAGAACCCGACCGACGATATCGACCGTATTCAGCGGGCAATCGCGCCACGTAGGATATGCCGGATTGTCGCTGGCGATGGTCAATGTTCCAGAGCCTGGATGCAGCGAAAGACGCTTGATCATCAGGGTATCGTCGCGCCGCAGGACATACACGCCGTCGCGCAGTCGCTGCGCTGCAGAGGCGCTATCGACCAGAACATCATCACCGTCATTCAGAAGCGGACTCATCGAGTCACCCGTAACGGAAATGATCGACAGCTGCTCCGGGCGAGAAGATGTTAGGGATCGAAGCCAGCGAGGGTCAAATCCATATTGACCTACCGATAGCTCGCCATCCACCATGCTTCCCGCGCCGGCGGACGCCAGGACGGCAAAGCGCGGTATAAGGGTCAAGGATGCGGGTGCCGGAGACTGCCCCCCCAGCAGGTCTTCGCTGACACCAAAAAATCGCGCCAGCAATCCGCGATCCTCTTCCTCGAGGCGACCGGGCGTACCCCTTTTGATAAACTGCTGCACATAAGCGGCGTTGCGGCCGAGCAGGCGCGAAATGGAGGCGTAGCTATGCCCGCCTTCCGTGATGAGCCGGTCAAGCTCGGTGCGTGGGTCATGCGCTTTCATACAATCGTACGTAGCGTAGGAAAATGCCTAGACAAGTAGGAAATGACGCGCGAACAAATAAGGAACATTGATTCGCGAGGTTCCCATGCGACTGCTCAAGCTTGTCGAAGATCACATCAAGGCACGCAGACTCCCGCCGACCCGGTTTGGCCGTGACGCGGTCGGCGACCCTTGTTTTGTCTTTGACCTCAGGGATGGCCGGCAGCCTCGCGACAAGACTGCCGCGCGCGTGCGAGCCTATATTGCCGCACATAGCGAGCACTGAGATGCTGCAGCCTCTCTTTCTTGCGGCAGGCGGAGCCATCCTGCTCAGCGGTTGCAGCGCGCGGGAAGCCTATATGCCGAGGCCTAACGGGCTCTACGACGGCTTTGCCGCGCTTCAGGTGCCGCGCGCTGACGTGCCGGTAGGCGCGGTCTGGGTCGATGGCTTTGGCGCCGCCGGCGACGCCGCTGCACCGGATAATATCGAGACGATGCGCAGCCTCAGTGGTATCACGCTCAATAACGAGCTGCGCGCGAATTTCACCGCTGGCCTGCTCGACTTCCTGAACCTCGACCCGAGCTACAATCGCAAGGTTTCGCTTCGCCTGACCGACCTGACAATCCTTCGCGTAAAGGATGTCGACCTGTTGCCCGGGCCTAGGGGCGTCCCCCGGATCTATCCATTCTGATCCCCTCCGCATTTAAGGCATCACAAAGAGAGCTGGCGCGCAACCCTAGTTATCATATTCAGTTAACACCGTTTGGAGGGAAGTCCCAATAAGGCATGCCCTTTGGAGCAACGGTTCGGACAGCTAGGGCCGCTGTGCGAGCACTGATCGCTCGCAGCGCGGGTCTAGATTCTAATGGTACAGGTCGGCTCCGCATCGGGAAGTCCGCGCGGTTCGCCGGTATGGCTGCAGATTGGGCGGCTTGATAGTCGGTCAGATTACGAGCGCGTTTCCGGCTCCTTTCCTACTCTAGGTCACCGACTCATTAAACCGCATCCAGATGCGTAGTGAGGCGAGTTGGATTGAGGCGAGGAAATTGTCATCGCGCTTATCGTAGCGGGTGGCGACGGCTCTGAAGTGTTTGAGTTTGTTGAAGAAGCGTTCGATGAGGTTGCGCTGGCGGTAGAGGAACGGGCTGAAGGCCGAGCGTCGCGTCCGCTGAGGCATGGGCGGGATGTTGGCGAAGGCGCCTTTGCTCGCGATGGCTTGGCGTAACTTGTCGGCGTCGTAGGCACGGTCGGCGAGGAAGATAGAACCCGGCGTCAGGCTCCCCAGCATCCGCTGAGCACTATGCCCGTCCCAGGCTTGCCCCTCGCTCAGGACGAGGCTGATCGGCATGCCATTGGCATCGACGACGGCGTGGAGCTTGGTGGTCAGGCCTGATCGCCGACAAGGCCTTCGACAGCAACGCGCTCGTCGCCGAACTCAACGGCCGCGGGGCCAAGATCGTCATCTCCCAGCATCCTGGCCGCGCGCAGAAGCTCAAGATCGACGCCGAGATCTACAAATGGCGCCACCTCATCGAGAACTTCTTCTGCAAGCTCAAGGAGTTCAAACGCATCGCCATGCGTGCAGACAAAACCGATCACAGCTTCTCCGCCATGATCTATCTCGCCAGCGCCGTCATCAATTCCCGATGAATCTCAACAGCCCCTAGAGCGCCGAAAGCTGCCGGTCTGAAACCGGCCCAATCTCAGTCGTTCGTTTTCAGGTGACTCTCGCAAGCGGACTCAACCAATAGTTTCAGTTCCGAGACGCGCTCGCCGATCCAGCGCAATTCCTCATCGGTAATCTCGAAATGAGGTGAGTAGCGCGCGTTCACATAGGCCTGGCGGATTAGCTCAAAACAGCGGCGGCTGAACCGGTCACCGCGAGGCCAGGCGGCGGCGAGCTCGGGCACGGCCAACTCCGCTTGCGAACGCAGGAACCGCAATCGATGGGATTTTGGGCTGTAGAGGCGGAAGACCAGCAGGATGCAGTGATAGAACCGCTCCACGGATTGGTGGAACAGGAAGGCAGCCTCTTTCGGACGCTTACGATCGATGTTGTCGAGCGCGTTCTGTAGGAACGCCTCCGCGCTAGGAAACCATTCGTCGAAGTACTTCCGCGCCTCGGCGAGAGCCTCTTCGGGCGGAAGCTCGCGCGGCTGGACGAAAGGGAACCCCTCGGCCTCATAGAGCGCAATGCCCTGTTCGACGATATCGACGAAGAACGGGCTGCCCTTCTCCAGCTGGCGGTTCACGTCCGAGAGTGAATGGACGATGAAGTTGACCGGTGCGCTCAGCACGTTGGTGATCGTGGTGTCGCGCATCAGGCGGTCGTCGGCCGCCGACCAGAATTCGAACTGGGTCAGCCGCTCGTCGTTCACGACGATGAGGATGTCGTAGTCGGACTGGTAGCCGCCGACGGGATCGTCGACCCAGTCGCCGCGCGCATAGGAACCGTACAGCACCAGCTTGAACAGGCGTCCCGCCTTCTTCCACTTCGTGGTACCCATGGCGTGGGCGGCCTCGAACTCCTCGATCAGCACGCGCACGACGTGGCCCAGCTCGCGCTGCTTGGACTGAGGCAGATGATCGAGGCCGGTATGCATCATGTTCTCCTACCTGTGGCAGGCAGCGCCGCGATGGCAAGACCAATCGGAACCGGGAGCGTCAGCCCGTCCCCCTGCCCTCCGCCGCGTCCATCGCCCGCGCAAGATGCAGCATGGCTGCCGTGATGTGGCGCTCGACCTCGGCAACGGATAGGCCGAGCCGCGCGCCGATCTCGGGATAGCCGAGGCTCTCCAGCCTGTGCATCAGAAACACTTGCCGCGTCGTCGGGTCCAGCCGTCCTATCTCGCGCTCGATCCTGGCCAGGGTTGGATCCGCTCACCGGCGCCAATGCCTGCGCGTTCGGGGTGCTCAACTGATGGCCGGCATTCCCCCTCGCACCCGTGGCCCGGTCGCGATGCTGACCGCCGCGCTGCTGCTCAGCGGCTGCGTCAAGCTCGACCAGCGCCGCTTCGCGCCCGGCGAGGTGCCGGTGCCGGTCGGCCCGGCCGCGCGGGACAATCGTACCCCGATGGACCCGGCGCTGTCGTGCATGGCGCTGCGCCTCGCACAGCGCCAGACGCGCCGCCTGGTGATCGCGGTCGGCGACGTGCGCGACTATACCGGCAAATATTCGATCGCCGAGGGCGCCGCGATCACCCAGGGCGGCGCGCTGATGGTGACGTCGGCGCTCGGCAAGCTCGGCGCCGGGGTCACGGTGGCGGAACGGTTCGATCCGATGATCGGCGAACGCGAGCTCGGCTATACCGACCGCCGCCAGCTCGGCGACGGCCGCGCCCATGTCTTCGGGAACGGTGCTGCGCCGGTGCCGTGGCTGCCCTATTTCGGGGGCACGATCGCGGCGTCCGACTATTACATCGTCGGCGGCATCACCGAGCTGAACTACGACATCCGCTCGGGCGGTCTGGAGCTGCGCGTCGGCCAGGTCGGACCCAAGGCGCGAACCTATACCCAATCGGTCGCGATCGACCTGCGCATCGTCGACACCCGCTCGCTGCTGGTGGTGAAGACGGTCAGCCTGACCAAGCAGTTCACGGGCTACGAGGTCGGGTTCAACGTCTTCCGCTTCTTCGGCTCGGAGCTGTTCGACGTGAACCTGGGCGCCAAGGGCCAGGAGCCGCTCCAGCTCGGCATCCGCACCGCACTCGAGGAAGCGACACTGCGCCTCGTCGGCGCTGTTACCGAGACCGACCCGAGCAACTGCCTCGTCGAGCCTGCTTCGCAAGCGCTGCGGACCGCGTCGGCGAGCGCGGCCACACTCGCGCAGCGGATGAGCGCCGCTTCGAACACCTCCAACTGACCAACCGCGCCTCCGCGCCCCCTCCCCCAAGCCCTGGAGTATCTCAATGCCCTCGAATGCATCTCCCCGTTCCGCACGCCGTCCCGCCCTGCTCGCCGGGAGCGCCGTGCTTGCGTTGCTGCTCAGCGCCACGGCCGCGCAGGCGCAGAGCGGCACCGCCATCGCCAACGGACCGCAGGTGGTCGCCAACCAGCAGTCGCTGCGCGACGGCGTCATCGTTGCCGATGCGAGCGACGCCGAGATCCGCAGCGCGGTGACCGGCGATATCGACCGCGGCACCGTCACGGTCTCCGGCGATACGGTCGC
The DNA here is from genome assembly GCF_001591025.1 of Sphingomonas soli NBRC 100801. Taxonomy (GTDB): domain Bacteria; phylum Pseudomonadota; class Alphaproteobacteria; order Sphingomonadales; family Sphingomonadaceae; genus Sphingomonas; species Sphingomonas soli. The sequence goes on along the minus strand of NZ_BCTZ01000001.1, from coordinate 87,247 downwards.
TGTCACCGGCAAGGGCAATGCCGCGAAGCTCGCGCTCGACAGCAAGGGCATGGTCTCGGGCGGCTACCGCGCCGCCGACGTGACGAGCGGGCCCGGCAGCGCGTCGGCGACGGGCAAGGCGGTCGTCGCCAACCGCCAGTCGCTCGTCGCAACGTCGGTCAACGGCAACATCGTCGGCAGCCGCATGTCGATGTCGGCGGGACGCGCGGTGTCGAGCAAGATCGCGCTTTCGGACAATGCCCAGGATGCCGCCGCGACCGGCAACGAGCTGTTCGCGACGCTGTCGGCAGTCGAAGGCGGTGCCGGCCTAGCGAGCAGCCAGGCGCTGGACGCAAGCCGAGGTCTCGCGGCCCGTGCCCGTGGCGGGTTCTCCGTCACCACCGGCGCGCTCACCAACAGCGAGGTCGAAGCCAGCGGCAATCTCGACCGGGCGGTCGCTACGGGCAATTCGGCGGCATCGGCGCTCTCGCTGGCGGCACCCCTGCTGACGCTCGACGAACGCATCGATCCCGCGTCGGTGGTGCCTGCCGAAGGCAATGTGGTCGTCAATGGCGCGATGGCGGCCTCGGTCGTCCAGTCGGCGAGTGGCATCCTCAAGGCGGTCACGTTCGAGGATGATCGCAATCCCACCTCGGCGATCCTGGTCGATGGCGGCACGACTTCGTCGTCGATCGTCTCCGACGGCAACGCGATCACGGCGGTCGCGCGCGGCAATTTTGCCACGACGGCGGGCAGCGTCACTGCCGCGTCGGTCGTGCAGGCGGACGGCCAGACGGGGGTCCCTTCCCCCATCGCCACCATCGTGACTGCCCAGAAGGCCCAATGGCTAGACGTCCGCACGTTCACGGCCGGCAATATCCGCGTGACGGTCGATGGCGACGTGTCGGGCTCGGATATCTCGGACTCGCACAACCTGATGCGGACGGTCGCCGCGGCGAACCAGAGCGAGAGCCTGCTCACCCTCACCGCCACGGCGATCGACGCGGGCCGCGGACGCGGCCTGGCGACGGTCGATGCGACGGGCGTATCGACCGCGAAAGCCGGAGCGGTCGTTCATAGCGTTCAGGACTATGGTTCGGGGCCGGTCCGGGCCTCCCAGTTCGAAGCGAAGATCGGAGTGAAGGTCACCGGCACCGCCGATGGCTCGCATATCGCCGTCGACGGCAACAGCGACCGCGTCGCCGCGACCGGAAACGACGCCGCCAACTGGCTGACGGCCGATGCCGGCGCGCTCGGCACGTCGCTCGCGGTCAACAGCCTGCAGAGTGGCAACGGAAATGTGCTGGCGAGCCTGGGCAGCGCCGGGATGCCGGGCGAATTCGGCATCGCGGTGGACGAAGGCGCGACGAACGTCAGCCTGTCGGTCAGCGGCAACAGCTTCCTCGGTTCCGCGATCGGCAATTTCGGTACCAACGAGATCGGCGTGACGGCGGGCACGATGGGCGGGACTACCGGTGGGCGGTCCCAATCGGGAGCGATCGGTGAGGCCTATGGCGCGATTGCAGAAGTCGCGCTGGCCAGCAATCAGAAGCTCGGCGAGCCGACCAACGAGGCCACGCTGGTCCCTTCGATCCAGAGCCAGGTCTTCACCCTGTCCGGCATCGTGGCAAACGGCGGCGCGCGTTCGACGCTCGCGATCGAGGACAATGTCCAACAGGCCACCGCACTTGGGAATACGGTCGCGAACGCGCTGTCGATCGACGCGGCCACGATCGGCGAAGCCGGGACCGCCCTGGCATCGAGCCAGTATGGCCAGGCAAATGTCGGCGCGACGTCACAGGCGCAGCTGCTGGGCGCCAGCCAGACGGGTGCCGCGAGCAGCCTTTCCGGGAACAGCAATGCAGCGCTCGCCGCGATCAACGATGCCGCCAATGCGCTGTCGGTCGATGCGGTGACCGCGCTCGGTAGCGGCGGATCGGCCGTCGCGTCGGACGGTTTCGGTCCCCCGGCGGCGCGGGGCGACCATGTTCTGTCGAACCAGCAATTCGCGATCGGCTCGGCGGCGGCGACCGTCACCACCCCGATCGTCGGGCGTGCGCCGGCGGCGGGGAGCGAGGGTTCGACCTATCGCGTCACCGGCAACCGGACGAGCGGCGAGGCCTCGGCCAACCGCGCGGTCAACACCGTCTCCGTCAGCGCAATCGACCGCACGCCCGGTGCCGGCCTCGCCAGCACGCAGATCAACGCGGCGACGGTACAGGTCTCGGCTGCGGGCTCGGCGAGCGTGCCGCAGGGCAGCTCGGCCAGCGGCTCGGAGATCGTGATCGGCGGCAATGCGGTTTCCGCGCTGGCCCGCGGCAACGCTGCGGAAAACAGCATCGCCGTCTCGGCAGGCGCGGTCGTTCCCGGCGTGCCCGGGCGGGCGGAAGCGGATCGCTTCGGTGCGGAAGCCTCGGGCGGTGCAGCGCTGCTGAACGTCCAGACCAACTTCGCGCCGGTGACCGCGACTGCGATCGGCACCGGCCTGTTGGTGCCGCTCAACGCCGGCAACCTGGACGGCAGCCACTTCTCGATCAGCGGCAACAACGTCAGCGCGACCGGCTACGGCAATGCCGCGACGAACAGCGTGTCCGTGTCCGGCCTGCCGGCGCCTTCGGTGGCGATCGCGAACAGCCAGGTGAGCAGCGGCAACGTCTATGCGGTCGTCAACGGCAGCCGTTTGGACGGCGGCGCGGGATCGCTCGGCGCGGCCAGCTTCTCGATGACGGGCAATCAGTTCTCGGCGATGGCGGTGGGCAATCAGGTGAGCAGCGCGATCACCGGCCTCCGCTGACCCGAGGCCGCCCGGCCGGAGTCCCCTCCCCCCTAACCCGGCACGGCGGGAAAGGCCGTCACGCTCCCCCCAGCGTGGCGGTCTTTCACATTGAAGCGCGGCAGAGGTCGCCCCGTCGTTCAGGCTGCCGCTCGCACCCTGCGGCGCTGTGCCTCACACCATACGAATATGTTGCACGCATCTGGAAACGAGACCCGTGCCGATTCAAAATCGATCCGCACCGCCACTCCTCGGGACTGAACACCTAGTTCTGCAGGAAGAACAGCGCCTCCACCGGCACCCCCAGCGCGCGGGCGAGCTGGAGCGCCAGTGTCGCCGATGGCGTAAAGACTCCGTTCTCGACGGTGTTGATCGTCTTGCGCGAAACGCCGACCCGTTCTGCCAGATCGGCCTGGGTCAGCCCTGCCTCGGTCCGCAAGCTCTTCAGATGATTGCCGAGCGTGGCCTTAGCCATCGCCATCGTCCCCCTGCCGCTCGAACCAGGCGAAGCTGCCGGCATGCGCCACCACCCCGGCGAGCACGACCCCGGTCAGCAGCGGCACGGCGGGCAGGCCCAGCCAGACCGCAAGCGGCAGCGCTATGCCCGCGACGCTCACCGCTGCGACATAGCCGACTGCCATTGCGCGCACCGAGTTCCGCGTCGACAGCTCGTCGTTGAGCACTTCGTCGAGCGCCGGACGGCCCAGCGCGCGGAGCTGGAGGCCGGTCATGCCGAGCGACGCGGACATGGCAGTCGCGGCGCCTGCGACGACTCCCGCGAGCAATGGAGCCTGCGGCCCCGTGCCCGTCTGAAGCAATATCGCGCAAGGAAGCAGAAGCAGCAGTCCGAGCGCCAGTGCCGCCATCAGCCTGCGCCGCGTGCGTGCGGGATCCGAAGCCATCGTAACCTCCTTAGTTGATATAGCCGGGAAGCGGCACGCCGGCATAGATCAGCGTGAGCGAGATCGTGTCGGTCGTGCCATGTGCCAGGATCGGCGCCCAGAGGTTGCGCCCGGACGCCAGCCAGACACCCGCGAAGACAAGCCCTACCCAGGCAGTCAGGACGATGCCGGTGGGGCCCTGCACCGCATGGAGCCACCCGAAGATCAGCGCCTGCAGCACCATGGCGATCACCAGCGCGACGCGGCCCCTTCCGCCCGCGGTCCAAAGCCGGTCGAGCACGAAGCCGCGCGACAGCAATTCCTCGCCAAAGGCGGCACTGCCCCAGACGACGAGCAGCATCCACACCAGCCAGGCGAGCGTGTCGCCTTCGATCGATTCGCGAATATAGCCGACATCGAGCGGCGGCCAGTCGGTGGCGTGGCGGATCGCCAGCCCCAGCACCAGCGTGCCCGTCCAGGAAAGCACCAGCGCTGCCGCCGCCCAGCCGAGCGTGGCGCGCCACGATGCCGGCGCGCGCAGGCCCAGCGTGCCGAAGCCGCGTCCCGACCGGCGCGCCAGCAGTGCGCCCGCGCCGACCGCTCCCCAGAGCGCCAGCCCCTGCACGGGCGTCGCGAACTTAGGCTGCAATTGCGCCGCAACCTGCCCGATGACAGCCGCCGCTGCGAACAGTGCGACGAATACCGCCACGATCTCGGCGATGGCGCCAAACCGCTGCTTCCACGAAACATCCATCTCGCCGCCTCCAATTCTTTGTAACCCATGAGTTACATAATCGCCAACCTTTGTAACGTCAAGGTTACATTTATCATGTCGTCCGGCTGGATGTTGATTGTGGTCGTGCGACATGGCGCCGGAGCAGGCGAGGAAACTTGGTGGTGTTTATGCGAATGACGATCATAGCCCGATTCGTGATGAGTGACGGATGCTTGACGAGGCGGTTGTTGTAGAAGGCGCCCAGCTCGAGCGTGGTCGAGCCCAGAACGAAGGTCGGCCGGTTGGCAATGCGTTCCGAATCGACGTTGCGCTGCTGGTCCTGCACCACCCAGCCGGGATTGGCGGAACTCGGCGAAGCGAGCGCCTAGGTCTTGCCGATCTCGCCTGGAATGCGTTGCTCGGTCGTCGCCCCCTAGACGTAGAAGTGCGTTTCGACCTCGGGCGAAAACCGATATCCGCACAGGACAGCTTCGCCTATGCGCTGGCGGAACAGCGGCAATGGACATTGCTGACAGGCGACGGCGCACTGCGCAGCCTGGCGGCTGGAAACGGGCTCGCCGTTCACGGTGTGCTCTGGCTGTGCGACCGTCTCGAAGAGCATGCGGTCATTGCCAACGAGATGCTTCATGCCGGCCTGTCGGCAATTTCCGCCCATCCGCGATGCCGGCTTCCGGCCAGAGAAGTCGCTTCCCGGCTCAACCGCTACCAGACAGATGGATGATCCGGCTCAGCGAGAGCCTCGTGCCTAGACCTCGACCTGCGCGTTCTCATCCAGCACCTGCTCATCGCCTGGCCCCGCCTCCTCGGCGTCTCCGCTTTCCGCTGTAGCCGCCTTGCGCGGCGACGGCAGCGTGATGCGGCCCGTCTTCTGCTTCAAAGCCTCGAGCCGGACATCGGCCTTACCGGCCTCCTCGCCCGCCTTCGTCGCGGCCGCGAGGTAGCGTCCGGCCGCGGCCTCGGGATCGAAATATTGAGCCTCGGAATCCAGCCCCGACATGTCGCCCCCTTCGACAGCCTTGACCGCCAGCATGTCGAACGCGCCGCACCGGTCGAGCATTTTCCAGCTGAAATCGCGAGCGAGCGCGTCGTAGCAATTCTGGCTGTAGATCATCGCGCCCGAAATGCCCTCGGCACCCAGAACAGCGCGCAAATGCTGCACGCCGAGCTCGACGCTTCGAGGGTTTAGCGGATCGACGGTCGGCGGTGGCTCGATCGCCGCGATCTGATTCTCCAGCGAGGGCGACCCGAAATGCTGCGAGGTCTGTTGCGACGGCACGCATTTCGCGAGCGCCATCAGCAGCACGACGATGCCCACGACCCACAGGCACCCCGTGCCGAACGGATTCGATTTCTCCGCCATCCCCCTCCCCCAAGCGCCAGCTGTTCAGACAAACCGCAATTCCGCTGACCAAAGACGCTCATAATCCCGAATAAAATGCAATCCGGACGAGTCTCGAACCGACAAATCACTTGTTGCGCAAAACGCACCGACATAGCCTGTAACAGGGGGAGGTACGATGGCCGCAACGATATGCTTTGCGATCCCGGAGGAATCGAGCGCCATTGTCTTGTCGGCGGCGCGCTGGATCCCCGGCTTCTATCCGCATGTCATGGTTGACCAAGCCGATGGCGAGATCGTCCTCAGCACCGCGAAGGCTGGCGCCGATGCCAAATCCCTGGAACGCATCTGGGTGGCGGCGCTCGCCACTGAGCGCCTGGCTCATGCGGGCCGCGTCCGCCGGGCGCAGGCTTTCGCGACACTGGCGCAATGACGTTTCTGCCGCTCCGCGTGCGAGCGACCCGCTCGGGCGACATGCTCTGCGTGAACGATACCGGCAGCTTCTTTGCGACCACAACACGGCTGCTGGATCGGCTTGGGGATAACCAGCTCACACCCTCCGACCTCGCCTTTCTCAAAGCCGAAGGCCATGCGATCGACCCGCAGGACCGGCTGGGCGATGTGGCCTATCTCTACAATCTGGCCGAGCGCGCCACCTTCGCGGAGCAGCTCGACTATCTGATCCTGGTTCCCACGCTCAGATGCAATCTGAGCTGCAGCTATTGTCAGGTTTCGCGCGCCGGGCTCAACCAGCCGGGGTTCGACTGGGACGACGCCACGCTGACCGCAGTTCTGGAGATGCTCGACACGCTCCCATCACCCCGGATCAAGATCGAGTTCCAGGGTGGCGAGCCGACGCTCAGACCGGACCTGATCCGCGCGGTGATCGAGCGATGCGAGCGGTTCGAGGAACGGCAGTTCGTTATCTGCACCAATCTGCAGCGCGTCGATGACGAGATCCTCGCGCTGTTCGAGCGCCCCGACCTCTATATCAGCACCTCGCTCGATGGCGACGCGCTGACCCACCAGCGCAACCGGACCGCGACCGATAGCAACACCGACCTGTTCCTTCACAACCTCAAGGCCGTCATCGACCGCTATGGACCCCACAAGATCTCGGCGCTGCCGACGATCGATCCCACCGCACCGCCCGATATCGATACGCTCATCGACAGCTATGCCGGCCTCGGCTTCGACAGCATCTTTCTGCGCCCGATCAATTTCCAGGGCTTTGCGCGCAAGCGCCACAGCGCTTCGCGCGAGCAGGATGCGGCGTGGCGTGCTTACCATGAGCGGTTCGTGCGGCGGATCATCGAGCGCAACTGGCGGGACCGCAGCACCGTGCTTGAGGAGACCTATACCAGCATCTGCCTGCGCCGCATCTTCCAGCCCGGCGCAGAGCGGCATGTCGATCTCAGAAACCCCAATCCCCTGGGCATCGACTATGTGGTGATCGACCATGACGGCACGGTTTATCCGACTGACGAAGCCCGGATGCTGTCGCGCTCGGGGGTGATCGATCTCTCAATCGGCGATGTGATCTCGGGCTGGCAAAGCGAGCAGCGCGACCTGCTCAACGCCCATGCCTCCAACTTCGACGATCCTGCCTGCCAGCGCTGCACCTACCAGCCCTATTGCGGGCGCGACCTGGTCGATGACATTTCACGCTACGGCCGGATCGACATGCCAAGGCTCGAAACCGAATTCTGCCGCCGCCACCTTCATCTCTTCGATTTCCTGTTCGAGCTGATCTACGACAACGATCCGGCAACCCGTTACTCACTGAGCCGCTGGCTGCGCCTCGACAGCAATCCGGAGCGGCTGGGGGCGCGCTACACATGATCCAGCTCTCGCTCCCCGCCCTGGCCCAGGCCGAACGCGCCTTCGTCACCCGGCTGCGCCTGGACCGAGACCAACTCGAAGCGGGGGATTCGCTGCTCTTTGAGAGCGACGCTACCAGCGCGACGTTCGCGGGCCCGCACGGCCTGCTCTCGATCGAAGGCGTCCTTCCGTCCGATCTGGACGGCGACGTCGTGCTGATGCAGCCCGATATTCAGCGGATCGAACGCCTGCTGCGCGCCGGCTCGCCGCACAACACGCTGCTGATAACGGAGCGCTGCGACCAGCTTTGCGTGATGTGCTCGCAGCCGCCCAAAAAGACTCATGTCGACCGGTTCGATCTGCTGGAGCAGGCCTGTCTTCTCGCCGAGCCCGGCATCGTCATCGGCATCTCGGGCGGCGAGCCGACGCTCTACAAGGAGCAGCTGTTCGGCATGATCGAGCGGGTGCTCGAGGCGCGCGACGATCTCGAATTCCACATCCTAAGCAATGCGCAGCATTTCGGACAAGGTGATGTCGAGCGGCTGCGCGACCCCAGCTTCCGGCGCGTGACCTGGGGCGTACCGCTCTATGCCAGCGACGCCGTGCTCCACGACGAGATTGTCGGTAAGCAAGGCGCCTTTGCACGGCTGGAGGAGAGCCTCGCCTGGCTGATGCTAAGCGGCGCGCGGGTCGAGCTGCGCACCGTGCTGGTCAGCCCCAATCTCGACGCCCTGCCCGCGCTCGCCCGCTATGTGACCCGGCGCCTGCGGTTCATCGACGCCTGGTCGATCATGCAGCTGGAGAATATCGGGTTCGCGCGCAACCGCTGGGACAATCTCTATGTCGATCACAGCCGCAGCTTCGCGCCGGTCGCCGAGGCGCTGACAACCGCGACATTGCACGGCGTGCCGGCACGGCTGTTCAATTTCCCGCGCTGCACCGTGCCCGAGCCGTTCCGACATCTGGCAGCCGCCTCGATCTCGGACTGGAAGCGCAAATATGTTGAGGCCTGCGGCACCTGCGCCGAGCGTGACGCTTGCACCGGCTTCTTCGAATGGCATCCCGAAGAAGCGGTCGAGGGAGTTCATCCGCTATGAGACGCGCCCGCTTCCTTATCCCCAGCCTGCTCGCCGCGGGCTTCGGCCACCATGACGGCGCCCATGCCAATGCCATGCCCAGCTTCTCGCCCGGCGATGACGATCCCGGCAAGACCAGCCTGTTCAAGGTCTTCAAACAGGATCATGCGGTGACGCTGGCGCAGCACCGCAGCCACCGGAGCCATAGCAGTCACCGTAGCCATAGCAGCCATCGTTCGGGCAGCGGCAGTCATTACAGCCACACCAGTCACCGTTCGAGCACCGCCGGCAGCTATACTGCTCCGTCCTCGGCACCCCTCTACACGGCGCCGACTCCCACCCCAACACCTGCGCCGCCGCGCCTGGTCCCGTTCCGCAGCGCGCAGCCCGGCGAAGCGACGCCGCCGCGCACGGACTCACTGCCCGCGCTCAGCGGCAGGACTGCGCGGTTCAAGGCCATCGTGAAGCGCGTTCAGATCGGGCTGCTCGCACAAGGCTTCTATGCCGGAAGCATCGACGGCGTTGTCGGTCCCAACATGCGCGCGGCGCTGCGCAGGTTCCAGAAGGCGCGCGGGCTGCCGGTCACCGGCACGATCACCACGGAGGTATTGGACGCGCTGCGCATCACCAGCGATTGAGTTGGCATGTTCGATTCGCAAGGAAACTCAACGCCTTCGCGGCTTGAACGGACCTAGAAGCGCTTAGTCCAGACTCAAAAGAGGGCGGGCTCAGTCAGGAAGTGGCGAAGGGACAATTGGCGCGCCGGTCGGAAGGACTTGGTTCTTTACCCATAGCGCCCTCACGCCAGCACGCGGTAGCGCTCGCCCGCCCTTAGCCACAATGGCGGGACGGACCGGCATGTTCGCGGACACCGGCCTATAACGAGATCCAAGGCCGGGATTGTTCGAGGCCCGATGTCTGTGTCAGATTTGACTTCATGATCGACGAGCGAGAGATCTGGGCCTGCGCCAACGCGCTGATAAACCGACATGGCCCAGCTGCGTGGTTCGCAGCCGCAAAGCGCGCCGAAGAACTGCTGGACCTGGGTGAGCTAGAAGGCAACCGGGTCTTCCGGGCTATCATGCACTGCATCGAGCAACTGGAGGCGCTCGAAACCCCGGACGTCACCCAATGAAGGGCCCGTTACCTGCCCGCTCAAGGGTTCATGGGCGAAAGGCTCAGCGCGACCCAGCTGTCGAGTTTCGCGGCGAGCTCGGGCGCCAGCTCGACATAGACGCGGCGGCGATCGGCCGGATCCTCGATGCGACGGATCGCCCCCGCTTTGACCAGTATGCTGATCCAGCGCAGCGCGGTGGTCGCCGGAACGGCCGCGGCGATACAGGCGCTGCTGACCGAGACCCGCCGCCGCTCGTGGTGGCTGGCAAGCAAATCGAGGAGGAGATCCCAGGCAGGGTCGGCGAACCAGCCAGACCCGAGCAGCGCATCGCGCCGGCGCCGGGCCGCGAGATAGATGCGTACCCTCCGCGCGATATCCGATCCCGCGATCGGAACAGCGTCCGGCGCGTCAATAGAGGCGCAGCTTGCCCCTTCATCAGGCCTAGCGGGAACAAGACGCGGATCACAGGCATCGGCGAGCGCACGGAGCCGCTCGGCCACCCCCGGCAGGTCGATAACCGCCTTAGCGCAGTCAGCTGGATCGGTTCGGCGGCGATGCGTCCGGCTCATCTGCGAAGCCCGCACGCCAGTCTAGCGCCACGCCCGCGACCATTGCCAGCAGCATCGGCACCGACCAGAAGCTCTGGAGGAAGAAGTAGAGTTTGAAGGCGTAGCCCGGCGCGAAGAAGCTGGCGACATGAGAGACGACGGTCACGAGATGGAAGCCCGCGACCCATAGCGGAAACCACTGCGGCGAACCGAGCGCCACGCGCCAAAAGGCGAGAAGCAGCACGGCATCGACCGCGAAGGTCGCGAGATGGGTGTGCGACCAGTCGCTCTCCATCCATAAGGCCACCAAGGTAGCGAGGCAGCCCAGCACATAGATCGCGGCGACCCTGCGGCCGTCCCTGCCGCCGACCGCCGCTGCGAAGCCGCAGCACAGCAGTGCCAGGACCCAAAAGGAGAGCGCAATGAACATCGACCTCGCCGAACATGACGGCGCTTCCCGGGTCAAGCATCGGGGTCAGGCGGGCTGACCGTCGCCCTTGAGATTCGCGCCCGTGAAAATTCCATCGCCCGAATCCTCGCCGGACTTCTTGGTCGGAGCGCCTCCGGGGCAACCCAGCGCGATCTCGTGCTGATCGCTCTGCGCGTGGACTGCAGTCAGTTCTGCGATCAGGCGCTGGAGATCCTCGCGGCCTTCGATCAGCTTGCCGCCATGCGCGGCAATGCGCGAATAGAGGCGCTGGGTGAGTTGGATCGGCGCGTCGGAATCCCGGGCACCCTCGATGACGGCAGCGAACAGCTGGGCGTGGGCGAGCAGCGCCTGATCCGTAGCGGTAAGCATCGCGCGCGTTTCGCCGGCAACGACAGGAACAGCGGCGACAGGAATTGAAAGCATGAGTCTTCCCCCACGCGGAAGGCTGTTGCCTCCGCGCACTAGCGTGTTGATCTTCAAGGGAAGGGTTAGCTGAAGGCCCAGAGCAGAATGGCGATGCCGAGCGTCATGAGCATGAGTACGACAAAGCCGAACAGCGCGATCCTGAGGATTGCGGCGTTCTTCGATTCCCAGCTCAGGTCATTGCGCGTCCCTCCCAGCGGCGGAACCAGACGCTGCCACCAGCGGTGTTGCGGCGGGTCCGGCAGGGACAGGAGTGGCGGTGAACGCAAGGGATCGGCAAGCGCTGGCGGCTGACTAGTCAAAGACTGACCAGCCTCGCGCGCCAGCAATAAACGGGCCGCCTCGGCGCGACTCTCGACCTGCAGGATCTCAAGCGCCGCCCGCACATGATTGTCGACTGTCGCGGGGCTGATGCCCAAGCGCCGGCCGATTTCCTTGGAGGTATAGGCCTGGCCGACCAGGCGCAGACAGGCCTTTTGCCGCTCGGTCAGACGATCGATCGCGTCCATGCCGTCAGCCGCACTCCCCTAAACAAGACTCGCTATTGCCGCTCTCATGTCCGCGCCGCAAGCCGAACCGATTCGGAGAAAAGCGTCTCCGCTGTGGACCGTGCCGCGAATTGAATAAAGGCTTGGGGCCTCGTTGCCGCCGGACGGGGCGCCGGCGCCCGCCACGTTTCCGCGCGGCGCGTACCCCGTCCCTGGGGTAGCAATGCTCAAAGCCAGCCAAACTTCCAGGCCGCCAGCCGGAACACCAGATAGGCGAGCAGCATGATGAGCCAGACGGCCCAGGTCGGCATCGCCTGATCGCGCCGGTTCATGTCCGCTCGTCCCCCATCGCCCGCGATCCTGAGACAGGTCGGCGCGCATTGGCAAGCCATGGCGGTCTGTGGCGGCAGCGAGCGTCTCGCGCGAATCCAGCAGGCTGGCAGTGTTGCGCGGCGGGCCGGCGATCGGCCCGGCCCAGCATTCACGAGGCCCAGTCATGCCCAGCATCAATTTACAGCGGCGCCGAGCGGCGTCGGCGGCCCGCCGATCAGCGCTTCTCACCGCGACACTCGCGCTCGCGCTTCTCCCGCCACCGCGCACGGCCAGAGCAGCAACAATGCCGAGATCGGATCCTGGCAGTTCGCGACGCCCAATGATCTCGCATTTTGGGGCTCCGCCCAAGCAGGGTTAGCATTTAGGCTTGATTTTCCAACAATTGTTGGATTTACTCACCCGCTTGCGCCTTGCGGCTCAACAAGGGGGTGTCGGTGACAATCCGCAAATCAGAGTTGTTTCAGCCGGAAGGGCATACCGAGGCACTCGGTCAAGGTGAATATTTGCGCCGGCGAATGGCGGTGAAAGGCCTGACGGCATCGCAATTAGCCGATGAAATCGATGTCCATGTCCAGACGATCTACAATATCACCGCGAGCAAGCGCCCGATCTCGTCAAACGTCGCGATCAAGCTGTCCAAATATTTCGGGGGCACCGCCGAACAGTGGCTCACGGAGACAATTCTAGTCGATTCCGATGGGGATTCATTGGTCCCCCTGCAAGACAAAGGCGGCCGAACGGAAGGACAAGTCGTCGAGCTATCCGATACGCCATTGTTCGCTGGCCTATCGGAAAACCCAACCGGTATTCTGGTCGATCGGGAGATCGATGCCGCGCTGAAGCGCCCCCAACTAGGCCTCGCCATCGCCCCCTACAATCGCGATCAGGTCGAGCCAGCGTCGTATGATCTCACCATCGGGTTGATCATCACTCGGGGTTTTGAAGCGCTCAATCATCGCGAGTGGCAAATCCTGCTCAAGGCCGAGCACGGGGATCCCCTCGATCCGGACGAAGCCGATCGCCTGCCGCGCATCCGAACGGCGGCCAAAGCGGCGCAATTCACAAGAAGCCATAGCCTGGAGCGGCTTGGTTCCGCGGTACTGATGGCGCGCGAAATCGTCTCCTTCGACAAGCTATTCATGGCCGACGTAGGATCGATCACCCACAACGCGATGCGCGGATTGCTTGTAAGTCACGGCTTTCAAATCGATCCCGGCTATGCGGGTCCGATCTTCGTAACGGCGCTCAATATCGGCACTGGTCCCCTTACCCTCGCGGGGGGCGAGAAACTGGTTAGCCTCGCGATCCGAAAGCTCGCCCACGCGCCCGACAAATCCTACCGCGACGCGGTCGATCGCAAAGTGCTGTGGATCGGGCGGGAACTCGATCGCCAGCTCAAAGGGCTCTTCACGGTCAAGGCGCTCGGCGGCGGCAAAGTCAAAGCCACGAGCGGCTACGGCGCCACGCTGGTGGATGTCGGGCAAGAGGAAGTGCTCAACAAGGCGGTCGGGGCCATTCTCGACGATCTCGAACAGCCGCGTATTGAAGTATCGCCCCTGGTGATCGCGGCCGTGCGAGACGCGATCGAAGCGGTAACCGTCGAATGGGACGACGTGGACGCGCTGGCGCGGCGCTTCCAAGTCGCCGCGAAGCGGGCACTTGATGACGCTAAACGTCATTTTCGCCAGCGAGGTGATCGGCAAACCTTGCTGGATACGCTTGAACGGCTCGGTATCGATCCTCTGGAAGCCGTTTTGAAATTACTTCAGAATTAGTATTTTGTACCATTAAACTATAATTTTGTTTGCATGCGATGATTTTCTAAGGCATCAGGCTCTCCCGAGGAGGGCACGGCCCATGCGACACATCCGTCACATGCACCGCTCGACCAAAGAGGTCCGCGACCCCGCCGCGCGCGCGGCGGCGACCCGCTCGCGTCGCCGCCGCAATGTTCCTGAACACGGCACGCGACGAGTAAGGGCGTTGTTGGCGGTTGCAGCGCAAGTATTGAACCCAGCCTTCGCGCTATCCTCGAAGCCAATCTTAGTGCTTCGATCGAGATACCTCAGAAACGGATCAATATTTCCAGCGGAATTTAGGTTGATCAGCTCGCGAAGAAGCTCCAGTTTCGTCCAGATAGATCAGGGGGGATCGATCATGAGCAACCAGATGGCGCATCCGCCCAAGCGGCGGAGAACGGCCGCATGACATTCCGCATTCTAGCGCTGGACGGCGGCGGCATCCGCGGCGTGTTTAGCGCTTCCGTCCTTGCCGAAATCGAGTCGAATACCGGCAGATCCGTCGCGGATCATTTCGACTTGATCGTGGGGACTTCCACCGGCGCCATCTTGGCGATCGGGCTCGCCTTCGGCATTCCAGCGGAACGTCTGGAACGTCTTTATGTCGAGCATGGCCCGACAATATTCCCGCAGCGAATGGGAACCCGGCTCTATCGCGGTATCAAGGGAATGTTCCTGCCGAAGCACGCTCAGGCACCGCTCCGGGCGGCGCTCGAGGAGATTCTAGGCGAGCGCCGCCTCGGTGACGCCACGCGGCGCCTCGTCATTCCCACCTTCGATGTGCACAAGGGGCGAGCCTGCACCTTCAAGACACCGCACCACAGCCGCGCCTGGCAGGATCAGGAGCTACGCGCCGTCGACGTGGCGTTGGCCGCGGCCGCCGCGCCGACCTATTTCGGGGCGACCGAAGTCGCCCCGCGGGTCGGGTCGAGCTATATCGACGGTGGCGTATGGGCCAATACGCCGGTCATGGTGGCCTTGGTCGAGGCTTTGGCGCGGTGCGACGCGAGGCTCGACCAGATCGCGATGCTCTCCGTGGGTACCACGAGCGCGTTGGAGGATCTGGCCAAACGCGCGCGCGCCGGGCTGATGGGGTGGCGCTGGAAGATACTGAACCCGGTCTTCGTAGGCCAAGCGATCGGCGCGCTCAATCAGGCCGAACTACTGCTGGGAAGCGATCGCTTCGTGCGGATCGACCATGTCCTGCCCAAGGAAGTGCGGCTCGACGACGCCAGCGCGGCGAGCATCGCCAAATTGCGCGGATTGGGCCGGGGCATCGGTCGCGCCAACGCGATCACCGACATCGTCCAACGGCTATTCCTCAACGGGCGGCCGGTATCCGCGTATCCGCGATTTGAGCCACCCTCGCGGCGGGATGCGAGGGAATGAGGCACGGCATGCTTCGGTCGCTTCCGCACGGGCGGTACGCGACCACGACGCGCGGGGCGGACTTCAAGGGGAGGTCAACATGCAGACGCTGAAGGACGTTTTGAAGGCGATGTTCCCTTACGGAACGAGCTTCCCGGAGGTACTCGGCTGGCGCCGTCGCGGGCAGCGACGGAAGGTGGCGTTCGATGCTCCGGACTGGCCGCCCGATCTTTTTGCGTTCGTGGCGAAGTTGCTCGACTTGAGCGGGGCCTATCACCATGTCGTCCCGGCCAGCCCCGCGCCACCCAAGACCGGGTTGCGGCGTCTGCAGATCAGTGACGCGCAGCTCGAGGCGTGCGTCATCGCGGGCGCGGCATGGCGCGCGGAATGGAACAGCGGCAAGGTTCCAGCGCCCAAGCCAGCATTGGTGGCGAAGCTGTGGAGCGAGTTGTCGAGCCGGCTGAACGCGCCGATCTACGAAGCGCTCAACGATTTCGCCAGACCGCCCGAATGGTGGTCGCTCGCACTACAATTGCTGGTGCTCTCGGACGAGGCGAGCTTCGGGCTGGGCCTTGAACTGACCAAGCCGGACCCCAGCGGCGGGTCGGCCGAGATTCAGCACTTCCTCAATGTCTTCAAGCTGGTGCTCGGCACCGAGGTCAACCGCGAGGACGGCCAGTTCGACGAGAACTTCTTCTCCATCTCGTTTGCCAATGAGAATGTAGCCAGTGTCATGCCCAAGTCGCGCACTCCGCGAGTCGGCTGCACCTTGCGTTCGCTCTCGCACAATCTCGCGCTCTTACCGCCACGCGGCGAGGTACGTGTGCGCTGGGGGTCTTATGATCGTGATCCGGGCACGACCTGCGACGATCCTCTGAAGCTGCTTGTCATCCCTTACCCTTATTCCATTTCCGACAAGTGCTTCAGCGTGGCTGGCGCCGAACCCGGACACGGCGAGAGTTGGGGATGGTTCAAGGTCGACGCGCGGTGGCTTGGCGCGCCAAGCGACATGCGTGAGCGCGCCGACGCGTTCGCCGCGTTCGTTGTGGATCTGGTCACACAAGCGGGATGCGACGGGATTCCGGTCAATGGGGTCATTCTTCCCGAAGCATCACTCAACGAAGCCTATTATCGCGCGCTCGTCGTCGCCTTGCTCGACGTCCCTGGCGTCGAATTTCTCATCAACGGCGCGACCGAATCGCAATTTCACAAACGGGTTGTGACCGAGGAAATCGGAACCGACGCGACGATGCCGGATACGCAGCGCGAGGGCAATTTTGTGTCGCAGACACTGTTTTTGTCGTCGCGAGGGACTCGCCAGGCGGTGCGGACCATACGACAAAAACATCATCGCTGGCGGCTAGATGAAAGCCAAATCCGTCAATATGGCCTGCAGCATATTCTCGACACCGACAAGCTCTGGTGGGAGCGCATCGACATCACTAGCCGTAGTGTCGATGTCATGGCGATTCGGCCCGGGGCGACCGTCACCTCGCTAATCTGCGAGGACCTGGCGCGCGTCGATCCTTGCCAGGCCGCGGTGCGCGCCGTCGGTCCGACCCTACTCGTCTCGTTGCTGATGGATGGGTCCCAGCTAAGTGGACGCTGGCCGGGACGCTACGCGACCGTTCTGTCGGAAGATCCCGGATGCTCGGTTCTGACGCTTACGTCCTTGGGACTGATCGCCCGAACCGATCCAGCGACGATTTCTGGCGCGACGCCGAAGCGCAGCATCGGTCTGTGGCGCGATGGCGGCGGCGGCACGGTCGAACTGATCCTTGATCCCGGCGCGCACGCCGTCGCATTCACCGTACGCGCGCACATGGAAATGGAGCAGACGCTCGACGGACGATCCGACGACAAGGACGCCGTCGTTTGGCGGCTGGATGTCAAAGAACCGAAGGATCGTCCGCGCAGCATCGCGGCGGCCGTCGCGCCGCCGAGTTGGTTGCTCGATTGCGATTAAGCCGTCGCGGCTTTGCCGCGACGACGCTTGGGGCGCGCGAGGTCGAGGCGCGCCACGACAGGCGCGCGCAGCGGTTTGACGTGGAACTTGCCCTCAAGCCAGTCGAGGGTTTCCCGCGCCTTGCGCTCGCGTTCCGCCGCATATTCTGGCGTCATCAAGAGCATTGTATCTCCTTCGGCCTATCCGGCCGTGGTTAGTACGGGTAAAAAACCAGCGACCAGCGCCACAGGTTCCGCCGCAACGCTGATCGCGAATTTAAGGACGCGCGATATCGTAAATCGGAGGAAATGCGCAAGAGGGCATCGACGGGTAAAATAATACCCGTCGACCCATTATGGCGCCAACGACAGGAGTATTGGATGTGGGCGGCGCGGTGGCGCGCCGCACGCGTTCAAACGCGGCGCAGCTTGGCGCGCGACGATGCAGGCTTGCGAAGATCGAGACGGGCCACGACGGGCGCGCGCAACGGCTTGACCTGAAATTTGCCCTCAAGCCAATCGAGCGTTTCGCGTGCTTTGCGCTCGCGCTGTGCGGCATATTCCGGCGTCATGGTCAGCACGTCCGTTCTCCCTTCCCCCAAGATTCCAACGAATACAGAACCTTACATGTACTGCCGATGTACTGGGCCTGTCGCCTCGACGCGGGCAGGTCCCAAATACCAGCAGAAAGCCCCCCAGACAAACATTATGATAGATGAGTAAACAATTTGTTTGATCTGAGGCATTATTGTGCCCCAGTCCCATCGCAGGGCAACTCGCCAATTTGCGCAAGTTCCGCGACAGCACGATCAAAGGCAGCATCCGCGGCATTCGTACCGCGCTCACGCGGTGAGAAGCGGGTTTCCGCGCGCGGATAACGCCTCAGCACCGCGTCAACCGCGTCACGCGCTTGCGCCGCGTCACCGCTCGCCTCCTGCGCCGAGTTGCTCTCCAGACTCTCCATATTCCGACATCCACCTGTTCACCCGCGACGTCTGCTTCGCGAGGAACCGCGAATTGATCTCCGCGTCGAAATAGTGCTTTCGCTCTATCCAGACGAAACCGTCATGTTTTGAGATCACTGCGACGTCGATCGGCCCCCCGACGGTTTCATTGATTGACTGCAAGTTGACGATAGATTTGGCAAGAGCGGCGAGATCGCTTTTCGGCATGAACTGAACGCCTTCCAGCAGCGACCGTCGATAGGTGGTCTCGCGAAAGACATTCGCGCCCGCCAGGATCTCGCCGACATAGAGTTCGCCGAGTATCGCCAACTCGGCCCGCAGCGCCGCCGACGGCTTACGGCGGCTGACCTTGCTCATCGCATAATCGGCGTAACGCTCGAGCGCCTTGCCAATCGCGCCGGTCAAGAAATGACTGTAGGTCTCATCGACCCCATCGACCAGGCGATTGACCATGTCCACTTGCGCGAAAGGCCTGATCAGCGCGGGAGTTTCGTCGTCGATCACGCCATCATCGGTAAATCTGACCTTGTGCGTGCCAACCAGAGGGCCGTCGCAATCGGTCGCGACAATAGCCGGAAATCGCTGCTCGGTGCCGAAACCGGCAAAGACGAACTGCGCGGATTCACCGCTATCGATCTGCCGAGTCATCAGCAGGCTGATGAGTTCGGTCATCGGCGCTTCGAGCTCTCGAAACCCCGATTCGAACGTGCGATCGATCGCGTGCCTAACAATCTCGCCAATATCCTGGGGCAGATTGCTGGACGTGATGCCAATCAACGGAGCGCGAGCGCGAGCGATCTCAAGCCCCGCGTTGACCTCCTCAAGGCAATGTTCGGCAAGCAAGTGCCCGAAACTCGGCCGCTCGCCGCTCTCTACCGCTTCCTCGAACAGCTCTTCCGCATGTTTGACAAGCCGCTGGAGCTTGTAGACCGCGATCGTCGCGGCGTAGTCGCGAGCATCCTGCAGGGTGCCAGGAAACTGCTTCCCTAGAAACTCGAAGAAACGCCGCGCATAATCGGCGACGGTACGCTGCGGCGTGGAAAATTTAGAATCTCGAAATTCTTTGATCAAGGTTTCGACTGGCATGCCAAGATATTCGGCCCTGCCATTGATCATCACCCCAACGGGTTCACTATTCGACAGTATGAACAGCTTATCTACGCTGCTGTAAATCTTGCGGTCGGCAAATACCCCGGGTCGGACGGATACAGCACTGTCCGCGGCTAGCGCAACACCCACGCGGTTCATGATGGCGACTTGCGCAGTCATCGGCGACATCTACCCGCGTTGCATTCTCTTACAGAAACGTGACGGTAAATGCAGGGATTCGCAAGCTCAGAAATTACCGCCGTGGGAAAAGCTGTGGGAAGCTCGCGCGCGCCATACATCGCACTTTCGAACACCGGCGATTTGGCGCGAAGGCGTCCCGTCGCTCACGGCGCCTCAGTCGATCACGAAACCGCGTATTCGGCGCTCGAATGGGTCCGCGACCGCTACTCCGGACCTAGGTGCTCGAGCAAGCTAAGTAGTTGGCCCCGCAGCGATCGCTCAAGCCGGAGGCCGCGCAATCGATGCTGCTCCTCGTGCCGGTCGGCGAGCTGAAGCACCGCCTCGGTCACCGCGTCCGAGTGCCGCATCAGCACGACAAGCCCCGCCCCGCTCGGCCCGTTCTGCGCCTGAAGCCAATTCTTGACCGTGCGTGGATTCGCGCCGGTTAGCCGGGCGATGTGCTTCACGCGGGCCGGCACGGCACCGAAATCGCGCCGCAACGCATCGGCGATGACGAGCGCGAACGCGGCCTCGGTATCGGCGCCAGGATCGAGCGGAAACTTCTTTCCTGAATCGGCCCGAAAATCTCGGTCCTCATCGGAAAACGACATTCCACCCCTCCTTGCATAGAAGGCGGCGAGGAAAAACACAGGCGAAGGACTCCTTCGCGACAGTCGCCGAGGTAGTCCGTGCCTGATCCAGAGACGCAAGTGCCGATGATACGCGCCGCGCAATATGTGCGCATGTCGACCGATCATCAGCGCTATTCGACCGAGAACCAGGCTGAAGCGATCGCCGCCTATGCCGCGCGCCGCAATTTCGAGATCGTCCGCAGTTATGCCGATGAAGGCCGTAGCGGACTCAACATCGCCGGCCGCGACGCGCTGCGCCGGCTGCTCGACGATGTCCGGGACGGTGTCGCCGATTACGAAGCCGTGCTCGTCTACGACATCAGCCGCTGGGGCCGGTTTCAGGACGCCGACGAAAGCGCCTATTACGAGTTCATCTGCCGCGAGCGCGGGATAAACGTCCATTATTGCGCCGAGCAATTCGACAATGACGGCAGCCTGCCGTCCAATGTCATGAAGAGCATCAAGCGCGTGATGGCGGGCGAATATAGCCGGGAGTTGTCGAGCAAGGTCTTCGCCGGGCAATGCCGACTGATCACGCTCGGCTATCGCCAAGGCGGCCCGGCGGGCTTTGGCCTGCGCCGCCATCTGGTCAACGAGCATAATGAGCTTAAGGCCCCGCTGGAGCGCGGCGAGCATAAGAGCCTCCAGACCGACCGCGTCATTCTGGTGCCCGGGCCCGATGCGGAGATCGAGACCGTCCGCCGCATCTACCGGATGTTCGTGGGGGAACTGCGGTCGGAACGCGAGATCGCGACCGTTCTCAATCTCGAAGGAACCCGCACCGACACGGGCGCGGCCTGGACGCGCCCCACGGTCCGGCAGATCCTCAGCAACGAAAAATATATCGGCAACAATGTCTACAACCGCGTCTCCTTCAAACTGAAGCGCAAGCGCGTCATCAACGACCCTGACATGTGGGTGCGCCAGACAGGCGCCTTCGAAGCGATCGTCGATACGGACCTGTTCCAAGCCGCGCAGACCATCCTCGCTGAACGCGCGCGCCGGTTCAGCGACGAGGAGCTGCTCGAATTGCTACGCCACCTCCTCGCCTCGCGCGGTGAGCTTTCAGGCATGATCATCGACGAGATCGACACGATGCCGTCGACCGCCGCCTATCGCAGCCGGTTCGGCAGCCTGCTCAGGGCCTATCAACTGATCGGCTATCAGCCGGCACGCGACTATCGCTATGTCGAGACCAACCGCCAGCTCCGCCTCATGCATCCCGATGTCGTCGCGAGGACGATCGCCGGGATCGAAGCGATTGGCGGTTTCGTGGAGGTCGACGAACAAACCGACCTGCTCACGGTCAATCATGAAGCGACGATCGCCCTGGTAATCGTGCGCTGCCGGTCGACGCCCGCTGGATCGCTTCACTGGCGCGTCCGTCTCGATACCGGTCTGCAACCGGACATCACGATCGCCGTTCGCCTCGAGCCCGACAATCGCCAAATCCGCGACTATTATCTGCTGCCGTGGATCGACATCGGCGCGACGCCGCGGCTCGGCATGGCCGAGGATAACGGCATCCTGCTCGACACCTACCGTACCGACGATCTGGCGCCCCTGTATCATCTACTGCGGCGGCACCCGCTAGAGCGCCGCGCATGAACCCGCCCATCGAAACCATTCCGATCGAGCTGATCGAGGTCCTCAATCCTAGGGCGCGCAACCGCCGGATCTTCGATGAACTGGTCGAAAGCATCCGTGCGGTCGGGCTCAAACGCCCGATCACGGTCCGCCGAGCCCCATCGGGCGACAGCTATGAGCTGATCTGCGGCCAGGGCCGGATGGAGGCGTTCATCAAGCTCGGTCAGACCGAGATCCCGGCGATGATCATCGAGGCGAGCCGCGAGGAATGCTTTGTGATGAGCCTCGTCGAAAATCTCGCGCGCCGAAATCTCAGCCCGCTCGAGCTTATTCGCGAGATCGGCGCGCTGCGCGAACGCGGCTACAGCCACGCAGAGATTGCCCGCAAGGTCGGTTTCAGCCCTGAATATGTGTGGACCATCAACCTCCTCCTCGAAAAGGGCGAGGACCGGCTGCTCGATGCCGTCGAGCGCGGCGTGATCCCGCACAGCGTTGCGGCCGAGATCGCCCGCGCCGATGACGCGGATGTCCAGCGCGCGCTCACCGAGGCCTACGAGACCGGTCAGCTGTCAGGCCAGCAGGTGCTGGCGATCCGCAGGATCGTCGATGAGCGCAACCTGATCGGCAAAGGGCTGAAATCGGTACGAACTGGCCCGAAGCGCGCGCAGCCGACATCCGCGGTCGCGCTCGTCCGCGCCTATCAGAAGGAAGTCGCGCGGCAGCGGCTGCTCGTCAAAAAGGCCATTCTTACCGAAAGCCGCCTGACCTTCATCGTCGGCGCGATGAGCAAGCTGCTGTCCGAGGCCCATTTCGTCGATCTGCTGCGCGCGGAAGGACTGACCAAATTGCCGCAGCCGATCGCTCAGCGCCTGGGGTTGAGCGATGTCTGACATGGTGCAGCCGGTTCGCATCTCGTTCGAGACCCATGTTCTCGAACTGCCGATCGAGCGTATATTGCCGCTACGGCCAATGACCGAACGGATCACGAGCTCACGGCGCTATGGGCGGATCGTCTCCTCGATCAACGAGGTCGGCGTCATCGAACCGCTCGTCGTCACCGCCGGCGATGCCGACGATCGCCACATGCTACTCGACGGTCATCTCCGGTTGCAGGCGCTGAAAAACCAGGGCGCCACAAACGCGCCCTGCCTCATCTCCGACGACGATGAGGCGTTCACCTACAACAAGCGAGTCAATCGCCTTGCGACGGTGCAGGAGCATTACATGATCACCCGCGCGCTTGACCGTGGCGTCCCGGCCCGGATGATCGCATCGGCGCTCGGCATGGACGAAAAGTCGCTCGCTAGGCGCAGGACCCTGCTCGACGGGATCGCCTCGGACGCGGTCGAGATCCTCAAGGACAAACAGGTCAACGCCCTGGTCTTCGACGTCTTGCGCAAGATGAAGCCGCACAAGCAATTCGCGTGCGCCGAGATGATGACGTCGATGAACAACTTCACCGCGACCTACGCCAAGGCGATCCTGGCGGCGACACGGCAGAAAGATCTGGCGCGTCCCGACAAGCCGAAAAAGGTCGCCGGGGTTACGCCTGACCAGATGGCGCGGATGGAACGCGAGCTCGAAGGGCTCAATTCCGATTTCCGGGCACGCGAAGCGACCTTCGGTGATGACGTGCTGCAGCTCGTTCTCTCATCGCGCTATCTCGACCGCCTGATCGCGAATGAGAATATCGAACGATACCTGGCCGAGCGGCACCCCGACATCCTCGGACAGTTCCGCACCATCGTGGATGCATCCTCGCTCGACGCGAACTGATCAGCTTCGCCAAACGCGGAGCGAGCGCGCCGGACGTTCTCCGCTCGCCTCCCCCTCACCTGCTTGACTCATCGAACGGATAGTAGAACAAATATTGAACAAAGTAGCGAGTCGATTGAGACGGGAACGCAATAACAGGCAGTGCTGACCAGGAGGGTCGGGATGCAGCGAACGGTCGAGATTGCGGATTTCGAACTACCGCGCGGAGCGGTCGCGATCGGCGCGCTCATGGCGATGGAGCCGGCCGCGTGGGAGCATTTGCGCGCTGAAATCAATCTGAGACACCGGCGCGAACCCAAGCGGCCGCTGGCGCGGTGCCGTCTGTGCCAAGGCGCGGTCTATATTCGCGCGCAGACGACCGGCAATGGGAATGTCCCGCTGTTCCAGCACTATGTTGGTGCCGCCGTCGATGATTGCCCATGGTATCAGGGACGCAACCTTATCCCCGACAACGCCCGCGCGGCGCAATATCAGGGTCATCAGGAATCCGCCCGGCATCGCTGGATATGCGACACGATCGCCGAGTTGCTCGAGAGGGATCCGCGCTGCACCAAGGTGTCGGTCGATCGTTATCTGAAACCCGCCATCGAAGACCGTGGCTGCTATCCGGACATTTATGCCGAGATCGAGGGCATAGGCCGCTTCGCGTTCGAGGTGCAGCTCTCGAAGCCCTTCGCCTTTGAGATCGCGGCACGACACCTTCACTATGAAGCGGAGGGCGTGTCGCTCATCTGGGTATTTCGTGAGCTGGAGGCGGACCTCCCTCAAGGCTTTCGCGATGTGATTACACTCCAGCGCGGTAACGCCTTTCTGTTCGATGTCGCTGCGTTCGATGCGTCGATCGCGGCAAATGGCCTGCGGCTATCGACATGGCTCGACGGGGACTCCGGTTGGCTCAAGCCACGCATCGCTCGGCTGGACGACCTTGATCGCGGTTCGGGCCGCTCGGTGTTCCTGGAGGACCGGAGGACACCGCGCCTGCTACATTATTGCCAGGAGGCCCGCGAGAAATGGTGGGAAGCGCTCAAAACGAGCGCGCCCTTCGATTTCGCCAACCCGAAAGTCGCCGAGCGATTCGATCCTCTGTGGGCATCGATCCGATCCTATGTTCCCGAGCTCAGCGCATGGAAGGATGCCTTCTGGCACGAGAATGAGATCCGCAGCGTCCCGCACTTCCTGGAGGTCGCTGCGATGCTCTTTTCAATCGCGCGATCGGCAAAGGATGGGCGCGACCGGGTCTATGTGAGCCGGTACAACAAGGAAGGCGCGCTATTGGCCATGCTCAATGCGCGCCTCTCCGCAGCCCCCTATATGCCTTACGCAACGCTGATTGAGACAATGCTTGCGAACACCATGGCGCACGAATGGCTGTCGCGCGCATCCCTCCAAACGGCGCTCGCCAAGGCCCGACATCGTGCCGCGCAGATCCGGCCGGGACACGCGATCTGGTCCGCGGCGAAACGGCTTTTCCCGGAGGTGTTTGACGGGATGCTGCGCGCCGAGCTGAATGATCTGGGGCAGCTTCCGGCCTGGGCGATGTCCAATCCCGCGCGCGATCAGCAGGAGCTTGAGCATGACCTGCTTGTTGCGTGCGCGGGGCTCCACTTTGGAAATGGCGCAGCTGTCGGCAGCGGTGCCCGATCCCGGTCTTGTCTGGCGAGAATCGATCTGGACCGGCGACGCCGTTCCGGTCGTCGTGGAAGAAGGCGGCATGCGCCGTCTAACCGCGATGCGCTGGGGTCTATCGTCCGAGACTTTCACGAGGCCGGTTCCGCCCAAGCAGCGGGGAGCGCTCTATTCGCGGGACTTCTGGCGAAGCGGCAGCCGTCTGGATGGGGCCGCCCAGCTATCTCGCTGTCTGATCATCTTGGAGTCCTTTGCCTATCCGGTAGCGACGGGAGACCATTGCACGCGAAGTTGGATCGGCCTTTGGGACCAGCCACTGGCCGCTTGGGCCGGCCTTTGCATCGATGAACGCTGCGCTGGCGTACTGGTCGGGGCCAACCCGACTGTTGAGCCGCTGAGCCGCACCATGCCGCTGCTGCTGCACCCGGAAGACTGTGCACTTTGGCTCGAAGGCGGCTCACTTCTCGCGCTCGGCCCGGCATTTGCCGCGGATGAATTCTATCGCGAGAACCTGGCGGAGCGCTGGTCGACCGGAAGGCCCGATCTGGACGCAACGCCGCATGGCTTGGCATCATCTTCGACGAAATAGCCACCTCCTCCGGCAGCGACAGCTTTCGAGATCGACCGCGGATCACCCCTATCCAGTCGAATCCGAAGCTCGCAAAACACCACCTTATTTCTGTGCCCCTATTTGTGCCCAAAAATGACCTTGACCCCGCAGTCGGGCCCGCCTAATAGTGAAAAACCCGTGGATTTCTGCGGGTTTCGGCTGTGTTGCTGGTCTACCTTGAACCCGAGAGCAGCGGTTTTGTAAACCGAAGGTCGCGGGTTCGATTCCTGCAACCGGCACCATTCCCGTCCAGCGGCACTCTGCCCCACCCGCATAGAAGCCTTGCGGGCTTCTAACGATGTTTGTCATTTGAGTGCCGGACGGCTTTCACGCCACACCGGTGCCAAGCGGACCGAGATGCAACGGACCGGAACCGTGACCATCAAGGCAATGAGCGGGAGTGAGAGGACAGCGCATGATGAAGAGGCCACTTTCCTCGCAATCCTCGAAAATGCCGAACCTCGTCCGGCACGTGAGGCGAATCAGGGCAATCGTGCCGCTAACCGGGATTCTCGCGCTGTCGCTCGCATCTCCCGCGCTCGCGCATGCGCAATCGGCGATTACCACCAGGATCGACGCGGCCATCGATCTCTGCCGCTCTGCCGTTCGCGGCGGTTTCGACATCAACGGAAACGAGGCCAAAGCCGCGGGCTTCTCGCACGATCCAGCTCGAAAGACATGGAACGCGAACCAGGGTGCGAACATCGTGGCGATCAAGGCCGATGGATTTAGCTGCGAAGTCCTTCTGATCGGTCCGGACGCCCAACCCATCCCCATCGCCAATCACCTTGCCCAATGGGGCGCGAGGTACGGCTTCGACCTCGATCATTATCCCCCGGCTCTGCAAAAGGACGTGCTCCTTGACGGATCGAACGGCGGAGCGTTCCTTGAGCTGAAAAAGGGGCCCAATGGAATCTTGATCCTCACACTTTCGCGGGAGGGCGTATGATGATCGTTCTGGCCACAGCCTTGCTGCTCTCCGGCCATGTCGAGCTGCTTGGTAACAAGGATAGCGTCCGCCTGTGCGCGGCCGGCTTCGATCTTCTCGCGGATCGGGCGGCGGCCAAAGGGTCGGACGAAGTGAATGTCCGGGTGCTCCGCGAATTCTCGCTCATGTTCGTCGAACGGCTGGCGGAGCTTGGCGTGACGGGAGACCCTGCTCTCGGCGAGCTGAAACCGAAATTGCCGGGGGGCGAAGCGGAACGAGCCGTGATGGCGAAATGCGGCGCGATCATCGGTGCGTTGCGGGGCAATGACACGCTGCTCGACGCGGCGCGCAAGCTGGACGGCTGAAGCGTCATGCGCTTCCTGCATGCGATTCTCCCGATCTTTGCCGCAACGTTTATCGGGTCCAGTGTCGCTGCCTTTCACGGTGCGCAGGTAACGCCCCAGCGCCACTGGATCGACAAGGAAGCCGGGCTCTCCATGGCGCTGGCCGAGGGCTTTGCTGTCGGGCCGCCGGGAACCGACGGGCAGACCGGCCTTTCGGTCGAAAGCAGCACGGGAGGAATCTACCGCATCTGTTCGGCACGAACCGGGCCCGATGGCGAAGACGTCGCCGCCACGATCCAGGAATTGGGGGCCGACCCCAAATGGGTTCGCTCCGTATGCGAGGATACTGCATATCCGCCCGGCCAACCGCTCAAGAACAAGACCTATCTTGCGGGCGCGACCGACGATGGCGAACTCGGGCCACGGCATTCCTGTGTAATTGCCTATGAAGTGGACGACGCCGAGCTCCGCAGCCTGGACCTGTCCTATGTCATCCGTCAGGCGTCGGTGATTTCCGCCGGTCCGCAGACCGTGAACCTGAACTGTTCGCTAGCGGCCAAGGATGCGGTCTCCGCCCGTGCGCACTGGCAGGCCGCCGAGGCAGACTTTGGCGCAATGCGCGGCAGCATCGCCAGAACGCCGGCGCGGCCATGAAGCCGCAGCGTCGCCTTATCAACAAGTGATCCCGATTGATCGCGGCCTGGCCAGAGACCATGCAGGCATAACGATGTTTGTCATTTGAGCGCCCAAGGGGTTTCACGCCAGAGGTCGGGCGATGATCCCGGCAGTGAGCGGAGGTTGAACAGCCAGGCATGATAACGAAACCATCCTCGTCGCAAGCCTCGCAGCTTCTCAAGCTCGTCCGGCGCATGGTCTTCGGCGGCGCTGCGATCCTCTTGTCTGTCGCCGCTCCAGCCCAGGCCCAGTTTGATCCCGACCTGGGGCAAATCGTTCTCGCGGGCCTCAGCGATGTCTGCGTCCCCGTAATCGAAAGCGGTGATTCACTGGCGGAGGCAGCCACGCAGGCTGGATTCGTCGAAGTCACTGGCGAAAATCGCGAAGCGCTTGGTGGCGGACCGGGGATGTCATGGTGGATGTTTGAACTTGCCGACGCGGTGTTGGTGGTCGGGCGCGACCTCAAGCAGGCAGGCAGTGCCTGCCAGATCGGCGCAAGCGTCCCCGTCGCGCGGATTGGCAAGCTGGACGAGGCAATGGATCGCTGGGCCGCACGCGCGACGCCCGCTTTCAAGCAGATCGAAAAGCCCGCTGGCGGAGAGCGGGATGCGATCTGGGTATGGGAGCGCTCCGCTGGCGGCAGTGTTCAGCGCTTGCGCCTGTCGCTCACCCGGCACGACAACGGCACAGCCACCGGCACATTGCTATACGGGCTGTTGCCGCCGCACAGCCGCTGATCGCCGGATCGCCGCACCCTGCTATGGACAGCTGGCCCGCCATTTTGCGACGCTTGGCAGTAACGCTGGGGATCGTCGCTCCGCTCAGCATCCTGTTCTATCTGGCGGTCCGGCTGCTCGCCGAGGGGCTGCCCGGAGCACAATATTGGCTGACCATCACCCTGTGCGGGCCGTTCTGCGCGGCAATGGCCGCCTATGTGTTCGACGGCTTCCGCACGGGGCAGCTTCCGCTTTGGCGCGCCGATATCGTGCGTGCCGACGAGCCCATCAGATATTGGGCTTGGATGCTCTGGTTCGGGTCGCTGACGATGGCTCTTCTCGGCCTTTTGCTCTACGCGATCGGCAATCTCGCCCCCATCGTCTCACCATAAAAGCTATTCGCGCGGTGGCGCCACGCTCGCCCGGTGGATCAGCGTCGAGGTGAACAGCGACGGTTCTTCGCTCGCAATGTCGTCGCCGAAGAAGTCGGCTAGCAGCTTGAGCGCCGCCGACCGCGCCATCGAGATGATCGGCCAGTGCACCGTCGTCATTGGCGGCCAGATATGGCGCGAGATCGCTGTATCGTCGAAGCCGATGATCGAAAGATCGTCGGGCACCGTCATCCCGCGCCGCCGCGCCGCGTGCAGCGTTGCCGCGCCCATTTCGTCGTTCGAAGCGAAGATGGCGGTCGGACGCGGCGACAGGTCCAGCAAGCGATCCGCCGCCGCCAGCCCGGATTCGAACGTGTAATTGCCATCGGCAATCAGGCTGCGCGGAAGCTTGATATCCGCCGCCGCCAGCGCCTCTTCAAATCCCTTGCGCCGCTCGCGGGCCGAGCGGAAGCCATGAGGACCCGCGATCAGCCCGATCCGCCGATGGCCCAGCTTGATAAGATGGTTCACCGCCTCGATCACGACTTCGCGATCGTTCGACGCGACCATGTGCTCGGGATCATCAAGCGTAGCCGAACCCATGCGGACATAACGAATGCCCAGATCCTTGCAGACCTCGGCCAGCATGTCGTTCTCGGAGATGGGCGGCAGGATCATCACGCCATAGGGGCGCTGCCGCTCCAGAAAGTTGCGAACATCCTCCAGCATGGTCGATGAACCGCGATCGATCGGGCGAACGATCAGTTCGAACTCCGTCTCGCGCATCGCCTCCAGCATGCCGGCCTGCACGTTCATCACCATCTGGGCATTGGGATTGTCGTGGATCAGCCCGATCAGGAAATTTCGCCTGAGCGCCAGCGCGCGCGCCTGGACATTGGGCACATAGCCCAGTTCCGCGATCACGGCCTCCACCTTGCCGCGCGTATCTTCGTTGAGCAGCGGCGAGCGATTGATCACGCGGCTCACGGTCTTCTTGGAAACGCCGGCGATCCGCGCGACATCGTTGATGGTGGGTTTGCCGGTTCTCCGCATTGCTTGGGCTATAATGGCTCGCGAGCCAAAGCGATACTGTCCCGTGGACAATCGCCACATCGCTTGCGCACCCGGAAAAACAGGGGCAATACCGGTAAGGTAACCGGTATCATAAACCGGATGATGGAGAGGTTGATGAAGCTGTTCGCATTTCCCCTCGCCCTTCTGCTGGCGGTCGCTCCGGCACAGGCGCAGACGGCCTTTCCCGGAGCGGTCGGTCCCGCCGCCGAAACGCCGGGCGGGCGCGGCGGGCAGATCATCCGCGTCACCAATCTGGATGCCGACGGCCCCGGCTCGTTCAAGGCGGCGGTCGAGGCCAAAGGGCCGCGCATCGTGGTGTTTGAGGTCGGCGGCGTGATCGACATGCGCCGCACTACGATCGCGATCACCGAACCCTATCTGACGATCGCGGGGCAAACCGCCCCCTCGCCCGGTATCACGCTGATCAAGACCGGGATCGACGTGAAGACGCACGACGTCATCATCCGCCACATCCGCGTGCGCACCGGGGCCGATGGCCAGCCCAAGCGCAGCGGCTGGGAGGCCGATGCGCTCTCCACCGTCGCCGCGCGCAACGTGATCCTGGATCACAACACCTTCACCTGGGCGATCGACGAAAACATGTCCGCCTCGGGCCCGCGCTTCGACGGCAAGGACGTCAAGGAATGGCGCGAGCATACCAGCCGCAACATCACCTTCTCGAACAATCTCGCCGCCGAAGGGCTGGCCGACAGCTCACACCCGAAGGGCGAGCACAGCAAGGGCTCGCTGATCCACGACAACGCCACCGGCATCGTCTTTTACCGCAACGTCTGGGCGCACAATGTCGAGCGGCATCCGCTGGTGAAGGGCGGCGCGCAGGTGCTGATGGTCAACAACCTGATCTACAACCCCGGCCACCGCGCGGTGCATTACAACCTGATGGCGCTCGAATGGGGCGATCACCCCTATGTCACCGGCGAGATCACCGCAGTCGGCAACGTGCTGCGCGGCGGCAACGACACCGATGAGGGACTGTCGTTCCTCATGCTCGGCGGCGATGGCGATCTGGCCTATTACGGCAAGGACAACCGCGCCGTGAACCGGCATGGCAACAAGCTCCCGATGTTCGGCCGCTACGGCGAAACCCGCGCGAAACTGATCGAAGCGAAGCAGCCGCTGGCGAGCCTTGCCGGTATTACCGTCCTCCCTTCGATCGACGTCGAGACCAGCCTGCTCGGCACCGCCGGTGCTCGCCCCTGGGATCGCGATGCCGACGACATCCGCGTGCTGTTCTTCGTCGCCGAGGGCCGCGGCGAGATCATCGACGACGAGAAGCAGGTCAGCGCCTATCCCGATTTCAAACCCACCCGCGCGCCGTTCGTCGAAGCCGATTGGAACCTCGACACGATGGAGCCGAAGTCTGGCCGCTATCCCGGCCAGACCGCCGCGATCCGGGAATCGCTAAGCGGCCGCGATCAGGCGATGCGGGGCGACGGCAAGCAGTAATATTCCCATTCCTCCCCGAAGGGGGAGGAATGCAAAACCCCGATCATCCGCCCCTACGACCCCGGCTGGATATACGGCACCCGCGCAAACAGCTCGCGCTCCCACTTGCGCGGATCGTTCACGACCCGGCTCTGCACGTCGAACACCATCGTCGCGCGCTTGGGCAGCGTATAGGGCGCCCAGCCCGGCCTGCCGGTCCTCGCCAGCGATGCGAACGCGCCCATCATCTGCCGGCTGAGCTTCTGCGCCGCCGGCCCCGTGCCGCTGATCGACCCTTCCGCGCCCAGCGTGCCGAA
The DNA here is from genome assembly GCF_001591025.1 of Sphingomonas soli NBRC 100801. Taxonomy (GTDB): domain Bacteria; phylum Pseudomonadota; class Alphaproteobacteria; order Sphingomonadales; family Sphingomonadaceae; genus Sphingomonas; species Sphingomonas soli. The sequence continues at coordinate 55,856 of NZ_BCTZ01000001.1, read as the reverse complement.
CACCAGCGGGATATCCCCTGCATGCGGTGCCCCGCGCTCGGGCATGACCGGCGACTGGTAATCGAACTGATAGACCCAGGTCGCCTTCGCGCCCGCCGCGGCGCGAGCATCGGCCTCAATCACCTGTCCCGGCCAGCTTCGCCCGGCGGTGGTCGCGCGGTAGAAAATCTGCTCGGGCCTGTCGGATGGAAAACGTGCCCGATACTGATCGACGATCCATTCGGGCAGCAGATCGGTGCGCAATTCCGGAGCCATCCGCGCCGCGATATTGCTCCAATCCAGCCCCTTCACCTTCTCCGGCCCGACAAACGCCCGCGTCTCATCGCGCGTGTTGCCCAGGATCATCGGAATATGGTTCGATTGCGGATTGGGATCGGGCCAGAACGGGTGGCGGGTCAGCCACTTCATATCGAGCACCGGCCCGAAATAGACGCCCCCGCCCAGGATCGGATCCTCCGCATCGGTCGCCTCGATCAACTTGCCGACAGGGAGCCACAGCAATTGCTCCAGATCGGTCTCCCGCACACCCAGCCGAGCCAGATATGCTTGGGTGCGCCGCCGCGCATTGAGCGGCCCCGATGCCGTGACCTGCTGCCCGCTCATCGTCGCCGCGCTGTGAAACAGCCCCTTGGCAGCTGGCATCCCCATCAGCGTCGCGATCTTGGCGCCACCGCCCGATTGGCCGAACACCATCACCCTTCCGGGATCGCCGCCAAACGCCGCGATGTGATCGCGCACCCATTGTAGCGCGAGGATCAGATCAAGCTGCCCCAGATTCCCGCTATCCGCGAAACGTGAATCCAGCCCGGCGAGGTAGAGATAACCCAGCGCATTGAGCCGATGGTTCACGGTAACGACCACCACATCCTCGGCTCCCGCCAGCGGGCCGCCATGCGTGGTCGGGGCGGTGACGCTGCCGTTCGAATAGGCGCCGCCATGGAAATAGACCATCACCGGCCGCTTCGCGCGACGGTCTGCCCCGGGCGTCCAGATGTTGAGGAACAGGCAGTCTTCGGACTGTAGCCCGGCAAGCCCCCGTTGTGGGCAGATCGGCCCGAATTTCCGAGCCTCGACAGTGCCGGCCGGGGCCGCCGCCACCGGCGCGCAAAAGCGCTCTGCAGTCCCGTATCGAATGCCCAGGAAGCGCTGCACGCCATCCGCGTTCTCGCCAAGGAACCGGCCTGCCGGCGTATCGACCACGGGATCGCCCAAAGCGAGCGCGGCTCCCGGTAGCAAGGTCAACGCCGCTCCCGCGCCGATCAACCCGCGGCGCGAAATCCCGTCATCGGCGGACATCCAATTCTCCCTCGAGGAATGCGTCGATATCGGCTTGGCCGAACAGGCTGGCGTCGCCCGGCAGCGAATGCTTGAGCGCGGTGAGCGCGAGCCCCGCATTTGCCGCAGTCACCGCATCGCCACCCTGCGAAAGCCCGTGCAGCACGCCCGCCGCGAAGGCGTCGCCTGCACCGATCCGATCGACGATGCCCGCAATCGTCACTTCCACGGTCTGATGCCCGCCGCTGCGCAGATCGACCCGCGCGGCCACGCGGTGGCTGTCCGCGTCCAAAACATGCCGCGCAGTCGATGCGATCACCTGAAGCTTGGGGAATGCGGCAAACATCGCTTCGGCGGCCTCACGGCGGCGATCCGCTCCGTCGCCCGAGAATGTCTTGCCCAGCAGCAGCGAGATATCGCGATGGTTGCCGAACAGGATATCGGCATGGCCGATCAGCGTGGTGAGCACCGCCTTGGGATCGCTGTCCCACGCTTCCCAAAGCTTCGCGCGGTAATTGCCGTCGAACGACACCGGCACGCCGCGCGCCGCCGCCGCCTCGGCAGCAGCAATCGCGGCAGCGGCGGAATTCGGTCCCAGCGCTGGGGTGATGCCCGAAAGGTGCAGCCGCGTCGCGCCATCGAGCGCCGCATCCCAGTCCCAGCTATCCGCCGCTCGCAGCGCGAACACCGAATGCGCGCGGTCATACACCACTTCGGACGCGCGCAGCCCCGCGCCCGGCGTCAGGAAATAGAGTCCGATCCGCCCGGCCTCGCGGGCCACCGTGGCGGTATCCACCCCGCGCCGCCTCAGCTCGCCGATCGCGGCGGCACCCAGCGGGTTATCTGCCACCGCGCTCACCATGCGCACCGCATGACCCAGGCACGCCAGCCCGGTCGCAACATTCGCCTCCGCGCCGCCGACATTCACGTCGAACTTCGACGTCTGGAGCAAAAGCTCGCGACCCGGGGGAGAAAGGCGAAGCAGCAATTCGCCGAAGAAGACTGTAGTCATCCTAATTCCCCCGTCACCCCGGCCTTGTGCCGGGGTCCACTCATCCGCGAAGACGGGACAAGAGGCTCAAAGGCAATCGATGCCGCCCGGTGGACCCCGGCACAAGGCCGGGGTGACGAACAGCGCCGCCGCTTCACCGCGCCAGCCACCCGCCATCCACCGCGAGCACATGCCCCTGCACATAATCCGAAGCGGCGGACGCGAGGAACACCGCCGCCCCACCCATATCCTCGGGCGATCCCCAGCGGCCCGCCGGGATGCGCTCCATGATCGAACGATTGCGATCGGCATCCGCTTGCAGCGCGGCGGTATTGTTGGTCGCGATGTAGCCCGGCGCGATCGCGTTGACGTTGATCCCCTTCGCCGCCCATTCGTTCGCCAGCAGCTTGGTCAGCCCGCCAATGCCGGATTTGGACGCGGTATAGCTGGGCACGCGGATTCCGCCCTGGAAGGTCAGCATCGATGCGATGTTGATGATCTTGCCCCTGCCCCCTTCATTCTCGATGCGGGGGATCATCTTCTTCGCCGCCGCCTGGCACAGAAAGAAGACCGATTTCAGGTTGGTATCGACCACCGCGTCCCAATCCTCCTCGGTGAAGTCGATCGAATCATTGCGGCGGATGATCCCCGCATTGTTGACGAGGATGTGGATTCCCCCCAGCTTTTCCACAGCTTCGTCCACGATCCTGTCAACAGGTTCGATGGTCGAGAGATCGGCCGAGATGATCTCGGCACGGCGGCCCAGCGCGCGCGCCTTCTCCACCGTTTCGGTCGCTGCGCTGCGGCCGACCGCGGCGATATCCGCCCCCGCCGCCGCCAGCGCCAGCGCGATGCCCTGCCCAATGCCGGTATTGGCCCCGGTAACAACAGCTACCTGGCCGGTGAGATCGAACGGGTTCGCCATCATGCCAGCTGGCAGATGTCGAGGACGTTCATGTCGGTATAATCCTGGTTCTCACCCGCCATCGCCCAGATAAAGGCATAGGATTTGGTGCCGGCACCCATATGGATCGACCAGGGCGGGCTGATCACCGCCTCCTCATTCTGCATCACGATGTGCCGGGTCGCCTCGCCTTCGCCCATGAAGTGCATCACGCGATCCTTTTCGAGATCGTCGAGCTCGAAATAGAAATAGATCTCGCTGCGGCGCTCATGGATGTGCGGGGGCATGGTGTTCCACACGCTGCCCGGCTTGAGCACGGTGAGGCCCATAACGAGCTGCGCACTGTCGCACACGCCCGGAATGACAAGCTGGAAGATCGTCCGCTCGTTCGATTCCTCCAGGCTGCCGCGCTCCAGCGCATTGGCATCCGCAATCGAAAGCTTGCGCGTCTCGAACGCCTTATGCGCCGGGCATGAGGCGAGATAGAAGCGCGCGCCTTCGCCCATGAACAGCACTTCCTTGGCACCCATGGTGACGTAGAGGCAGTCCTTGTTGCCCAGCGTATAGCGGTCGCCATCGACCTCCACGGTGCCCTCGACCTTGCCGACATTGACGATCGCCAGCTCGCGCCGCTCGAGGAAGGGGTGCCCGGCTGCTGACGCCGGCTCGGTCTGGTCGGGCAGCTTCACGCTGCCGCCCTTCACCGCGACGCCGCCGATCACGAAGCGATCGGCATGGGTGTAGTTGAGCACGCACTCGCCGTCGCGAAACAGCTCGTCGATCAGATAGCGATCCCGCAGCTCCTCGTTCGAGACGCATTCCATCATGTCGGGATGGGTGGCGTAATAGGTACGGTCGAACATGGGTCTACTCCGGTTTGGTAATTCAGGCCGCCTGTGCGGCGGGTGTGGGCACATTCTGGTCGAGCTTGTACGCGCGGCGCACCAGCCCGTTGGTCAGTTCATAGGCAAGCTCGGCAGCTTCCCAGTCGAGCAGCCGCCCCTCGCCCACCAAGCGCGCGAGGAAGGCGCAATCGACCCGCCGCGCGACATCGTGCCGCGCAGGGATCGACAGGAAGGCACGGGTATCGTCGTTGAAGCCGACGGTGTTGTAGAAGCCCGCCGTCTCGGTTGTCATCTCGCGGAAGCGGCGCATCCCCTCCGGACTGTCATGAAACCACCATGCCGGCCCCAGCTTCAGGCACGGATAATGCCCCGCCAGCGGCGCCAGCTCGCGCGAATAGACGGTCTCGTCGAGCGTGAAGAGGATGATCGAGAGGTCACGGCTGGTGCCGAAGCGATCGAGCAGCGGCTTCAATCCGTGGACATAATCGGTCCGCATCGGAATATCCGCGCCCTTGTCGCGGCCATGGCTGGCGAACAGCCCGCCATTATGGTTGCGGAAGCTGCCGGGATGGATCTGCATCACCATCCCGTCCTCGACGCTCATCGCCGCCATTTCGGTCAGCATCTGCGCGCGGAACAGCTCCGCATCGGCAGGCGTCCAGCTATCCGACAGGATCGTGCGGAACAGCCGTTCGGCCTCGTCATAAGAGAGGTTGGCGGTGCGGGCGGTGGCATGGCCATGGTCGGTCGCGGTCGCCCCCGCCGCACGGAAATCCGCTCGGCGCTTGCGGTGCGCCGCGAGATAACCGTCCCATGAATATACGTCCTCGCCGGTCCTCTCGGCGAACACGCCCATGGCGTCAGCGAACTGCTCATGCTCCACATCGATCACCGCGTCGGGGCGATAGGTGGTGACCACCCTGCCCTTCCAGCCCGATCCGTGGATCGCATGATGCGGGTTCAGGCTGTCCTGCGGCCCTTCGGTCGTCGCGAGGAACTCGATCCCGAAACGATCGAACAACGCCCGCGGCTTGAACGCGTCCGACGCCAGTTTCTCGTTGATCGTGTCGTAATAGAGGTCCGCCGTGGAACCGTCGAACGCCACGTCGAAGCCGAACACCTCGCCAAACACATGCCCCAGCCACATGGCCGAAGGCGTGCCGCGAAACAGGTGGAAATTCTCCGCGAGCACCCGCCAGGCCGCGCGCGGATCGGTCGCCGGCGCGCCCTGCTTGTCGGGCACGCACAGGTCCGCAAGCGCGATGCCCTGCGAATAGAGCATCCGGTATAGATAATGATCGGGCGAGAGCAGCAATTCGGTGGCGTTCGACCAATTGGCGTTGGTCGAGAACCAGGTCGGATCGGTGTGCCCGTGCGGGCTGATGATCGGCAGCCCGGCGACCTCCGCATAGAGCGCACGCGCGATATCGCGCGTGCGCCCCTCGGCGGGAAAGAGCCGGTCAGGATCAAGCTTCAGGGGCCGGCTCATGCGGACGTCTCAACCGTTACCGGAGCCAGTTTCGGGCTCAGCAGGTGGATAGCACCAACCGCGATGAAATAGACCACAGTGCAGGCGGCGAAAATGATGGTGTAATTGCCGCCGGTCGCGTCGAGCACCCGCCCAACCGAGGTGGACATGATCATGCCGCCGATACCCCCGGCGAACCCGCCAAGCCCGATGACCGAGCCCACCGCGCGCTTCGGGAACATGTCCGGCGGGATCGAGAGGATGGTGGACGAAAACGCCTGGTGCCCCGCCAGCGCCAGGCCGATCAGCACGATCGCCAGCCACATATTCTGAAGCCCGCTGACGAGCAGCAGCGGGAGCACGCAGCAGCCCGCGCCCAGCATCGTCACCTTCCGGGCGAAATTGACGGTACGCCCGCTCTGGATCAGCTTCGACGACACCCAGCCACCCACGATGCTGCCCACGTCGGAAAGCAGATACATGATGATCATCGGCAGCAGCACGACCTTCAGATCGACGCCATAGGCGCTGCTGAAATAGCTGGGCAGCCAGAACAGCATCAGGAACCAGACCGGGTCGGTCAGGAACTTGCCGACCGCGAAGGCCCAGGCCTCACGCTTCGTGACGATCTTGCTCCAGCCGATCCGCTCGACCTTTTCGGCCGGGTCATGCTCGATCCAGGCGAGCTCAGCCGGTGTCACCCTCCCGCTCTCGCGCGGATTGCTGTAATATTTGAGCCACATGACCAGCAGGACGACGCCGAACAGGCCGGTGTAGATAAAGGTCTCGCGCCAGCCGAACCCGAAATAGACCATGAACAGCCACATGGTCGGCGCGGTCAGGATTACGCCGATGGTCGTGGCGCTGTTGACCCACCCGATCGCGTAGCTGCGCTCCTTCTGCGGAAACCATTCGCTGCTGGCGCGAACCACCGACGGGAAATGCCCCGCCTCGCCCAGCGCCAGAACGACACGCGACACCATGAACGAAACGACCGATGTGGCGAAGCCGTGCGCGACATGGCCGATCGTCCAGATGCCGATCGCGATTGCATAGCCGGTCTTGGGCCCGAAACGGTCGATCAGCCAGCCCATGATCAGGAAGCCGAAGGCATAGGCGAACTGGAAGGCGGTAACGATGTTGCCGTAATCGGTCTCGGTCCAGCCGAGTTCGGAGGAGAGCTGCGGCTTGAGCAGGCCCAGCATGGTACGATCGATATAGTTTACCGTCGTCGCCACGAAGAGAAGGGCGACGATCGACCAGCGGTATCGCCCCGCGCGCACAACGCCAGGGGCCGTTTCCGCCCTACTCATTATCGCCATCCAGCCTCTCCCAATATCGTTCCCTTGCGGGGCAGCCCGGGGCTTATCCCCTGATCCTGCACCGCACGCGCATGCCGTCGCCGAAGCTGGCCTCCACCTCCGCGCCGGGGCGCACCGGGTGAACGCCGGTCACGGCACCGGTCGAAATCCACTGGCCAGGAGCCAACGGCACCTGGCGGTCGCGGGCGAGCTCGAACAGGAAGCGCACCGCGCCAAAAGGTCCGTCGAGCATCGTCCCGGCAGTTCCGGTTCCAGCAACTTCGCCATCAATTGTTAGCGCTACCGGCCACGCAAGGAAACGCAAATTCGGATCGACGCGCCCCCCGACCACCAACCCGTTATTATTCCCGAAATCGGAAATGGTAACGGCCGGGCCAAATTCGTTGATGCCGGGAAAGGGCGAGCTGGCGATTTCGATGCCGACGCGAACCTCGTCCACATGCGCCGCAACCGCTTCATTGGTCCATTCGCCATCGAAGCCACCAGGCAAGCTGCCGATTCGCAGCAGAAATTCCGCTTCCGCCGCGGCAAAACCGTCGCCGAAAACGGGCATTTCGGGCGCTTCGATCCCGCGCGCCTCTACGATGCTGTCCGCAAAGATCGGGCCGGCCAGCCGGTTGCTGCCATAGGCACCGGTCAGCGAATCGGGGATGCGCCCCACCTTCCAGCCCGCGACGCGGCCACCGGCCAGGCCGATCGCAAGCGCCTGGATCAGATAGGCTTCGTCCAGCGATTCGGGCAACGTCCCCGGATAGCGGATCAGGGTGGTGCCCGCCCGGCGCGCCTCGACGAATGCCTGTGCGATGGCCTCGGCCGTTTCCCGTCCTTCGATCAACGCCACTTCATCAATCCCCGCCAAGACCTGCTCCCGTGGTTCCGTTTCACCGCCTCGGTAAGCTCCCAAATGCTACCGGTGTCAAATCAAGACGTCAACGATCGCCGGGCGGTGTTGACACGCTTTTGCAGTGCCGATACTTTCCTTGACACCGGTTTCCAATAACCGGCGAGCGAAGCCATCGCAAGAATGGAATGCTCTTGGGGAGAGACGGGCCGGGCAGGACGCCGGGGCCACCCTTCCCTGCTAATTACGCGATCCAGACCGGCCCAAGCCGGCGGATCGCATAAACAGATGCCGTCTGGGCGGCGCTAAGGAGGGCGATGATGAAGGTTTTGGTTTCTTCGGCTGGCAGCCGGGCGGTCAGGTCGCTTGCGGGCGCATCGATCGCAGCACTTGCACTTGGCATGCTGGCCCCTGCGACGGCCCTGGCCTCTGCGCCCCGTGATGACACCGCTGCACCAGCACGTGACGATCGCGACGAGACCGCGTCCGCCTCGGCCACCGGAGCAGCGCAGGACGTGCCGGCAGCGCAGGATAATGCCTCTCAGGACGCGGATCCCGGCATTGTTGTTACCGGTTTCCGTCAGTCGCTGGGGGCGGCGATCGCGGTGAAGCGCAACTCGGTCTCGGCGGTCGATGCGATCGTTGCGGAAGACATCGCCAAATTCCCCGATCAGAACCTCGCCGAATCGCTCCAGCGCATTCCGGGCGTCTCGATCCAGCGCGACGCTGGTGAGGGCCGTGCGATCACGGTTCGCGGCCTTGGCGCGCAGTTCACCCGCGTGCGTCTGAACGGACTGGAGACCGTCGCCACCTCCACCGACGGCGCATCCGCAAACCGCGACCGCGCCTTCGATTTCAACGTCTTCGCCTCAGAGCTGTTCAACAGCCTCGTCGTCCACAAGACCGCGGAGCCTTCGCTCGACGAAGGATCGCTGGGCGCGGTGGTCGATCTCAACACCGGCAATCCGCTCGGCGGCAAATATGGCTTCACCGCCGTCGCCAATCTCCAGGGCAGCTATAACGATCTAAGCAAGCGCGTCGGCCCGCGCGTTGCCGGCCTGCTGTCGTGGAAGAATGAGGACGGCACCTTCGGCATCTCGGTCTCCGGCGCGTATCAGAAGACCAACAATCTCGAGCTCGGCAACAACACCGTCCGCTGGGCCCAGGCGCGCTTTGATTCGGTCAACGGCACGCCCTGCTGGTACACCACGGCTGCGGGTGGGACCCCGGTGCAGAACAGCGGCGGCGTCTATCGCTCCAGCGCTGTCTGCGATCAGGCCGCCCTCGCCTTCCACCCCCGCATTCCGCGCTATGGCGAAGTCCGCCACGATCGCGAACGCCTGGGCTTCACCGGCAGCATCCAGTGGGCGCCGAGCGAGGCTACCAAGGTCTCTATCGACGGTCTCTTCTCGCGCTTCCGCGAAACCCGCGAGGAGAAATGGGGCGAAGTGCTGCTACGCTCGAACGAGCGCTCGATCGACCTGGTGAACTTCACCGTCGACAGCAAGACCAACACGATGCTCACCGGCACGCTCAACGATGCCTGGGTCCGCACCGAGCATTATCTGCGCAAGTCCGACACCACCTTCTACCAGGTCGGCGGCAGCTGGGATCAGGAGATTGGCGACAGCTTCCGCTTCACCTTGCTGGGCGGTGTTTCCAAGTCCGACGCCGATATCCCGGTCGAGACGACCTTCGTGTTCGATGATCGCGACGCGCAGAACTTCACCTTCGACTACAGCAATATGTGGTCGCCCAAGATCGCCTTCGGCACCAGCGTCACGCAGGAATCGAATTTCCAGCTCGCCGAGGTCCGCGATCGTCCGTCGAACGTCACCAACAAATTCCGCACCGCCCAGCTTCGCACCGAATGGGATGTGGCCGATGGCTTCACCCTGAAAGCGGGTGCGATGTACCGCCGCTTCCAGTTCAAATCGGTCGCCTTCACCCGCGATGCGGTGGTCTGCGGCAATGGCGGGCTTGATGTGGTGCTCCGTACCGTCACCTGCTCCGCCTCCTCGGCTTTCGGCCCGGCGGCGATCTACGGCCTGCCCTCCACCGGTCTCAGCGAGAGCTTCACGCTGGGCAATGCCGGGCAGCCTGCGGGCAACACGAACACCTGGCTGGTGCCCAACATCGCCAAGGCGGCCGCCTATACCGGCCTCTATAATCGCACCGCGGCGCTCGATGCGGGCAACAACCGCAGCGTGACCGAGGAGGTGAAGGGCGGCTATCTCCAGTTCGACGCGAAGGGCAATGTGCTCGGCCTGGATTATGCGTTCAACGGCGGCATCCGCTATGCGCGCACCGATCAATCGTCGAGCGGCCTCAGCAGCGGCATCCCCGTCACGGTCAAGCGCGACTATGAGGATTGGCTGCCCTCGATGAACCTCGCGCTCTATCCGAGCGAGAAGTTCATCATCCGCGGCGCGGTGGCCAAGGTCATCACGCGCCCGACGCTGGGCAATCTCACCCCCGGCGGCTCGGTCGATGGCTTCAACTACCGCGTCACCTTCGGCAATCCGTTCCTCGATCCGTTCCGGGCGACCGCCTATGATCTCGCGCTCGAATGGTATTTCGCGCCGCAGTCGATCGCCTCGGTCGCGCTGTTCAAGAAGGATATTGAGAGCTTCCCGGTCTCGCAGCCGCGCAGCGGCACGTTCGCCTCGACCGGCCTGCCGCTTGCGGTGCTCCCGCCCAGCTCGCCTGCCTTCATCAACCCCGAGGGCCAGCTCTGGACGATCACCGGCAACGTCAACGGCGCAGGTGCCAAGCTGAAGGGCATCGAGCTTTCGCTCCAGGCACCCTTCACCTTCCTGCCCGGGGTCCTGAAGAACTTTGGCGGCATCGTGAACGCGACCTTCGTCGACTCCTCGGCGGTGTACACCGTCGCGGGGCCATCGGTCGCACCGGGCGGCGCCAACATCGCCGCGACACGCCGCTCGACGCTGTTCGGCCTGTCCAAGACCGCGTTCAACGGCACGCTCTATTACGAGGATTCCAGGTTCAGCGCCCGCATCTCGGCCAGCTATCGCGGGCCCTATGTCGATGCCAATTCAGGCACCGGCAACGTGTTTGAGGGGTATAACCGGGCGGTCAATGTCGATGCCTCGGTCCGCTACAAGATCATGGAGAATCTGGAGCTCTCGGTGGAGGGCGTGAACCTCACCGACGATTACCGCTCACGCTACACCGATCTCGATGCGAACCGGAACTACGAATATAATCATTTCGGTCGTACCATCTTGTTTGGTGCCCGGTTCAAGATGTAAGGGTACGGAATTAAAGGGGGAAACAGCCGTCGCGCCCATGGGTGCGGCGGCTTTTTTCTGCGCCTTGGGGCGAGCACCGCTGCCGCCGGAATCGCGAACGCCCGCCTCTATCGCAGCGCAAGCGGGCAAAGGGGAACGCGCCTCGCCCCTTGCCCACCAGCCGTCAGTCGAGCGCGGCGGAAACGATGATCTCCACCAGATACTCCGGTCCCGCCAGCTTGGCCTCGCTCGCGCCGCGGGCGGGTTCTGCGAAACCAGGTCCGCACAGGCCGGTCCCCTCAGGGGGTTCAGGATAGGAAATGGTGCCCCTGGCCGGACTCGAACCAGCACGCCTTGCGGCATTCGATTTTGAGTCGAACGCGTCTACCAATTTCACCACAGGGGCAGTGGCGGCCTCGCTAAACCAACGCACGCAGCGGAGCAAGGGTGCGTGCCGCGCCCGCGATATTCAGTTCCTCGATGCCCTACGCCGATAACTCAGCGCCTCCGCGCCCGCCAGATCAGCGATCGTCCACGCCACGCGCAGCACGCGCGCATAGGTAAGCGACGTCCGGTTGGGTGGGGAGCCGGCATCCCCACCTCCACACTCGTCATCCCGGACTTGTTCCGGGATCCACATGGCGGCACTCGATGGAGAAGAGGCTCCAGCCTAAACACCTGCGGCTTCGTGGACCCCGGAACAAGTCCGGGGTGACAAAGACTCAAGGTCCGCAATGAGGTCTTTTGCCGCCGTCAACTTACCGGTGCCCTCCGCCGATAACTCAGGGCCTCCGCAACATGGATACGCCCCACCCCCTCCGCGCCCGCCAGATCGGCAATCGTCCGTGCCACGCGCAGCACCCGCGTATAGCCTCGCGCGGAAAGCCGCATCGCCTCCGCCGCCTGCGCCAGCAATTTGCGGCCCGCTTCATCCGGCACCGGCAGCGCGCCGCCTTCCGCCTCCGCATTGGTGCGCACCGCCGTCCCGGCGTAGCGCGCCTGCTGGATCGCACGGGCTTCGGCCACCCGCGCTGCGACTTCGGCCGATCCCTCGGCAGGTGGCGGCAGCACCAGATCGGCGGCGGTGACGGGCTGCACCTCGACGTGCAGGTCGATACGGTCAAGCAAGGGCCCGCTCACCTTGGCCTGATAATCGGCCGCACAGCGCGGCGCGCGGGCGCAGGCGAGCGCCGGATCGCCCAGATGCCCGCAGCGGCATGGGTTCATCGCGGCGATCAATTGCACGCGTGCCGGGAAGGTGACGTGCGCATTCGCCCGCGCCACGCTTACCACGCCCGCCTCCAGCGGCTGGCGCAGCGAATCGAGCACGGCGCGCTGGAATTCGGGCAGTTCGTCGAGAAACAGCACGCCCAGATGCGCCAGGCTCACTTCGCCCGGCTTCACCTTCAGCCCGCCCCCGGTCAGCGCAGCCATCGATGCGCTATGGTGCGGCGAACGAAACGGCCGCGCGCGGGTCAGCCGCCCGCCTTCCAGCGTGCCCGAAACCGACGCGACCATCGAAACCTCCAGCGCCTCGGCCGCGTCCAATGGCGGCAATATGCCTGGCAGGCACGAAGCGAGCAGCGACTTGCCCGCCCCCGGCGGCCCCACCATCAGCATATTGTGCCCGCCCGCCGCCGCGATCTCCAGCGCGCGCTTCGCGGTCTCCTGCCCCTTCACCTGCGCGAGATCGGGGCCGTGACCCGGGGCGTCCGCCTCGCCCGGCGGCGGCGCGGCGATCAACTGGTTGCCCTTGAAGTGGTTGAGAAGCGCGATCAGATCGGGCGCGGCGATCACCTCCACCTGCCCCGCCCATGCCGCCTCCGGCCCCTGCGCCACCGGGCACACCAGTCCCTTGCCAACCTCCGAAGCATGCAGCGCCGCGAGCAGCACGCCGGGCGACGGCGCGATCCGCCCGTCCAGCGCCAGTTCGCCGACCACGACATAGCCCGCCAGCGTCTCGGCATCGACCACGCCCATCGCCCCCAGCAGCGCGAGCGCGATCGGCAGGTCGAAATGCGAACCTTCCTTGGGCAGATCGGCGGGAGACAGGTTGAGCACGATATGCTTGGGCGGCAGCGCCAGCCCGATCGCGGCCATCGCCGCGCGAACCCGCTCGCGGCTCTCCGCCACGGCCTTGTCGGGCAATCCCACGACGACGAACTTGGGCAAACCGGCAACCAGGTTGCACTGCACCTCCACGGCGCGCGCCTCCAGCCCCAGATACGCAACCGTCGATACGCTCGCGACCACGCTCGTCTCCCCCTGAGGGAAGCGAGCATAAGCGCTTTCCTCCAATGCGGAACGGGATTGGACCGAAATGGAGGCAATCAACGGCACGGCACGAACTGCGGCAACCCGCGTTATTTGCGCGATGGATGAAACGGCAACCGTCTTGCACGAGCAACACACGCGTCCCACCTCGACTGTCATGGAGAGAAAAGGACGCCGCAGCCCTTTGGTCCGCATCACCCTGCTTGTGACGGGCGCGCTGCTCATCCTTGTCACGCCGCTCGTCGGCATCCTCCCCGGGCCCGGCGGCATCTTCACCTTCGCTGCCGGGCTGGTTCTGGTCCTGCAAAACTCGCATTGGGCGCGCGGGCGCTTTGTGCGGCTCAAGAAGCGCTGGCCCCGATTCGGTCATTATGCCGATATGGCGCTGCGCCGACGCAGCTTCCGCCAGCGCCAGAAGCGCGACAAGGAAGCCGCCGAAGCCAGGGCCGAGGCGGCAATGCTCGGTTTCCCGCAGGAGTCGCGTTGACTTGATCGCTAACCCTGCTTATGGGCACCCGACACGCGGCCGCCCTTGTGGTGGCCATTTTAGTTATGTTCGAGGATGAGCGATGAAGCGGACTTTTCAGCCGAGCAACCTGGTGCGTGCGCGCCGGCACGGCTTCCGCTCGCGGATGGCAACGCCGGGTGGCCGCAAGGTGATCCGTGCACGCCGCGCCCGCGGGCGCGCCAAGCTTTCGGCGTAAGCGCCGTAGCTACGGGTGCCGTGCCGCTGGCACGGTTGACCGAGCGCAAATATTATCTCGCCGCAAATGCGGGGAAGCGGGCTCCCATGCCGGGCTTCGTTCTGCTGGTGCGTGCGCGTGACGATGCCGATCCGGTCATGCGGGTCGGCATTACCGTATCCAAAAAGGTCGGCAACGCCGTCATCCGCAATCGGATGAAGCGGCGCTTCCGCATGCTCGCGCGCGAGGTGCTGCCGGCTGAGGGATTGCCGGGCGCGGATCATGTTCTGATCGGCCGCAATGCGGGGATCGAGCGCGATTATGCGACCCTGCGGGCGGAACTGGTCAAGGCGCTCGGAAAGATAAAGCGATGAGCCATCGCCTCGGCCGATCGCCTGGGACCTTTTCCGGGATCCGCTCCTTCGCCGGGGATCGACAGGTGGCGAATCGATGATCGCCAAGCTCCTCATCCTGGTGGCGCGGGCATGGCAGCTCGGCCCTTCGCTGATCCTGCCGCCCAGTTGCCGCTTCACGCCCTCCTGTTCGGCCTATGCAATAGAGGCGCTTCGCCGCTATGGGGCGATCAAGGGCAGTTGGCTTGCCGGCAAGCGCATCCTTCGTTGCAATCCATGGGGCGGCTGCGGCCATGACCCAGTACCGTAAGAATTCCGGGGAATATCGGTGAAAGAAGACCAGAAGAACTTCCTGCTGTTTGCAGTGCTGGCCGCGCTGATCCTGTTCGGCTGGCCGTCGGTCGCGAGCTGGATCTTCCCCGCGCAGAACCCCGCCCCCACCAAGATGGTGGACGGCAAGAGCATGCCCGTCGCCGATCCCACCTCGGGGCCCGCGGCGGAGACGCCCCAGGCGATTCGCGATCGCGGCATCGTGCTCAAGGAAACCCCGCGCGTCGCGATCGAAACGCCGTCGCTCAAGGGTTCGATCAACCTGAAGGGCGCCCGGATCGACGATCTCGTCCTCGCCAAATATCCCGAAACGATCGCGAAGGGTTCGCCGTCCACCCGCTTGCTCTCGCCTGCGGGGACGGCCGACGCCTATTTCGCGGGCTTCGGCTGGCGTGACGACGGCCTCAAGCCGCCGAGCCCGGATACGATCTGGCAGGCGAGCGGCCCGGTCCTCGCGCCCGGCAAGCCCGTCACCCTCTCGGCCGCCAACGATCAGGGCCAGACCTTCCGCATCGAGCTGGCGATCGACGAGAAATACATGTTCACCGTCAAGCAGACGGTGGCGAACACCGGCGCCGGCTTCGTCCCCGTCGCGCCTTATGGCCTTGTCTATCGCAAAGGCATCTTCAAGGAGCCCGATGGCTGGACGGTCCATGTCGGCCCGATGTCGGTGCACAATGGCGGTGCGGATTACGACGTCAATTTCAGCCATCTCGATGGCGAAAAGGCAGTCGATTTCACCTCGGACAACAGCTGGCTCGGCTTCACCGACAAATATTGGCTGACCGCGCTCGTGCCCGATCAGAGCGCGATGGTCGCGGGCAAGTTCCGCGGCGCGCCGAACGGTGCCTATCAGGCCGATTACGCCCGCGCCGCACAGGCGCTCGCGCCCGGCAAGAAGGTCACGCACACCAGCCGCTTCTTCGCCGGCGCGAAGGAGACCGCCCTGCTCGATACCTATGAGAGCCAGGGCGTCTCCAAGTTCGGCAAGGCGATCGATTGGGGTTGGTTCGAAATCCTCGAAAAGCCGATCTTCTATTATCTCGACTGGCTGTTCCGCATGGTCGGCAATTTCGGTGTCGCGATCATCTTCCTGACGATCACGATCCGCGCCCTGATCTTCCCGATCGCCAACAAGCAGTTCCAGTCGATGGCCAATATGCGCGCCATCCAGCCCGAGATGAAGGCGCTGCAGGAACGCTACAAGGACGACAAGCAGCGTCAGCAGCAGGAGATCATGAAGCTCTACAAGGACAAGAAGGTGAACCCGCTCGCGGGCTGCCTGCCGATCCTGCTTCAGATCCCGATCATGTATTCGCTGTACAAGGTGCTGCTGCTCACGATCGAAATGCGCCACCAGCCGTTCGTGCTGTGGATCAAGGATCTGTCCGCGCCCGATCCCGCGACGCTGCTCAACCTGTTCGGCTATCTGCCCTTCACGGTGCCCAGCTTCCTAGCGATCGGCATCGTGCCGCTCCTGCTCGGCGTGTCGATGTACTATCAGATCAAGCTGAACCCGGCGCCGATGGACGATATCCAGAAGCAGATCTTCGCGATCATGCCGTGGATGCTGATGTTCGTGATGGCGCCGTTCGCGGTGGGTCTCCAGGTTTACTGGATCACCTCGAACGTCATCACCATCGCGCAGCAGCGCTGGCTCTATTCGAAGCATCCCGGGCTGAAGGAGCCGCTGCCCAAGAAGGATGCGAAGGCGAAGTGACCGAAGCTTTCGACCCGGAGGCGATCGAAGCCGCGCGCAAGGCGTTTGCGGGGCCGGTCGCCTTCCTCAAGTCCGCGCCCGCGCTCGAGCATCTGCCGTCTCCGGAGGTGAACGAGGTCGCGTTCGCGGGCCGGTCGAACGTCGGCAAATCGTCGCTGCTCAACGCGCTGACCAACCGCAACGGCCTGGCCCGCACGTCGAACACGCCGGGCCGCACCCAGGAGCTAAACTTCTTCGACGTGGGCCAGCCGCTCGCGTTCCGCCTCGTCGACATGCCCGGCTATGGCTTCGCCAAGGCGCCCAAGGACATGGTCCGCAAGTGGCGCTATCTGGTGAACGATTTCCTGCGCGGGCGTCAGGCGCTGAAGCGCGTGCTGGTGCTCATCGATTCGCGCCACGGCATCAAGGACGTCGATCGCGAGATCCTGGAGATGCTCGACAGCGCCGCGGTCAGCTACCGCATCGTCCTGACCAAGGCGGACAAGATCAAGGCAAGCGAGCTCGCCGAAGTCACCGCGCGCACCGCCGAGGAAGCGCGCAAGCGCCCCGCCGCGCACCCGGACATCATCGTCACGTCCAGCGAAAAGGGCATGGGCATCCCCGAGTTGCGCGCAGCGGTCCTCGAAGCGATCCGCTAAGCTCGCCCCTGGCCGCCAGCCGGCCCTCCGGCGCCCTTTGACCCCGCTCCGCCCCGCGCTACCATGCGCCCCGGAGGAGCCTTGCCCATGTTGTCGATCGGTTTGATGCTGGCGCTGGCGCAGTCTGCGACCTCGCCGCCGCCAGATCGCGCCGGCATCGCTGCGATCCGCGCGGCATCCTGCGACGCCTGCGCGCCCGAGAGCTGGCAGTTCCGCAGCGCCAAATGGTATTGGTGGGACGGCGGAAAATTCACTTATTACTGGCACGCCGGAAAGATCGTCCGCCTCCCCGGCACGCCCGCGCGCGGCAGGAAGCCGTCCGGCCCGCCCAGCATGCGCCTCAAGCTCAAGCCCGGCCCGACCGTCTTCCCAGACCGGCCGCAATGACCGCCTCGCCGGCCGCCCGGATGGCCCCCGCCCGGATGGCCCCTGCCCGGATGGAGGGCCTCGACATCTTTCGCGGCCTCGCCGTCGCGGGGATGATCCTGGTCAACACCCCGGGATCGGGCGCTTATGTCTGGTGGCCGCTCGATCATGCCGAATGGCACGGCTTCACCCCCACCGATCTGGTCTTCCCCGCCTTTCTCTGCGCGATGGGCGTGGCGCTCGGGCTCAGCTTCCCGCGCACGGTCGATGCGGCGCTGTGGAAGCGGATCGCGTGGCGAACCTTCGCGCTGATCGCGATCGGCTGGGCGTGGCAATTGCTGGTCCGCCCCGATCTCGCCAATCTGCGCTTCTTCGGCGTCTTTCCTCGTCTCGGCCTCTGCTACGGCCTCACCGCCACCATCGCGATCCTCACTGCACGAAGGGCCGCAGACGGCCACGCCCATCTGCGCTGGCAGGCAATCGCCGGAGCCGCCGCCGCGTTGCTGCTCTTCTATTGGGCCGCAATGGCTTGGGGCGGAGACCTCACGCCCGAAGGCAATCTCGCCGGCTGGGTGGACCGTACTCTGGTCGGCACCCAGCATATCTGGCGCCATGGCAAGGATGCGGCGGGCAACGTGGTTTACGATCCCGAGGGGCTGTTCTCCACCATTCCCGCGCTCGCCAATGTCCTGCTCGGCATCCTCGCCGCTCTGGCATGGAAAGCCGATCCGCAGCGCGCTCTGCGATGGATCGCGATCGGCGGCGTGGTGCTCGTCGCGATCGGCCTCGCCCTCCACCCGCTCTTCCCGCTCAACAAGAAGCTCTGGACGTCCAGCTTCGTGCTGCTCACATCCGGCCTTTCGGCGCTGCTGCTGGTCCTTTCGGTGCTCGCCATGCGCCTGCCCCCGCTCCGCACCGCGCTCGGCCCGCTGCGCGTGTTCGGGATGAACGCCATCCTCGGCTATATATTGTCGCTGCTGATCGGGCTGGCGGGAATGCGGCTGGGTTTCCAGGCCCGGTGCTTTGCGTGGCTCCAGGGGTGGGTAAGCGATCCCTGGCTCGCCTCCTTCCTTTATGCGCTCGCGGTCACGCTGATCGTGCTCGCCGCGCTCCTCCCTCTGCATCGCCGCAGGATTCACCTTCGCCTCTAAGCTGGCCTCGCCATCCCCTTGACGTCCAGCGGGAAAGTCGTTTCTTATGGGTAACGGGTCGCACCAAAGTGGAGAGAGTTATGCCCCGGCCCCTCGCGATCGCAGCCACCATGCTTGCCGCCCTGCAAATGCCCGCAGCGGCCCAGAATTACGGCATGAAAGAGCGCGTGATCCTCGGCTCGTTGAACATGTGCTGGGATGCGGAGCGCGGCGGCAATCTCGCCAAGCTCACCTATGAGAACGGCTTCGATCCCGCACCACAGGCTTCGCGCCCGCTTTACTATCGCGATGTTGGCGGCACGGTGGTCTTCTTCACCGCCGATTTCGGCCCGGGCGAGGATGGCAAGCCCGAGCCCGCCTGCCGCATCACCGCGCTCAAGCCCCAGGTCGGCCCGCAATGGACTCCGCGCGGTGCCATCCTTCCCGATTTCAACGCGCTGCTCGATCGCATCGTTTCGGGCGCGGCGACGATGGAGAGCGGCTACCGGGTCGTCTATCGCGGCCAGCCCAATCCCCGCCGCCCCGGCACGCGCCACACGCTGCTCCGCATGGATAATGGCCCCCGCGCCAGCCTCATCTATGTCGAGGAAGCGCCCACCCATTACGAGTTTCTCTATGTGAACGGCAGCCGTAAGGTCATTTTCGATCCCGCCACGCTGGAGATCGGGACGCTCCCCGCCGGTCGCGCCGGGATGCAGGCCTTCACCTCGGATCGCTACGAAATCGCCTTCTGCAATCTGAACCCGCATGCGTGCGAGACGCCCGAGCAGCGCCGCAGCCGCGAGCAGATGGCCCGCAACGCCAGCCAGCAAAGGCCCCCGATCGCCATCCCCTTCTCCGGCATCGGATCGGGCGGCGGCGACAATCGCAGCCACGATCAGAAGCTGCGGGACAAGGCGTGGTGGGAAAATTACCATCGCTGCGGCCGGGGGAAATGCTGATCAGCATCGGGCGCCTGCCGTTGCCCCTCACGGCCCGCCCCGCTATCCCCGCCCGATGAAGCTCATCATCGGCAACAAAGCCTATTCCTCCTGGTCGCTGCGCGGCTGGCTCGCGTGCAAGCAGTCGGGCATCCCGTTCGAGGAAGTCGTCGTCCCGCTCTATGACGAGAATTGGGACAAGCGCCGCGAGGGCGACGAATTCGCCCCCTCCTCGGGCAAGGTACCGATCCTGTGGGATGGCGAAGCCGTGGTGTGGGACAGCCTGGCGATCGTCGAATATCTCAACGACAAGACCGGCAACGAGCGCTTCTGGCCCGCCGATCCCGCCGCGCGCGCCATGGCCCGCTCGATGGCCGCCGAGATGCACTCGAGCTTCGCCGCACTCCGCCGCAAGCACAGCATGAACATCCGCCAGGTCTATCCGCCCAAAACGCCCGATCCGGACGTCCAGCAGGATCTCGGCCGCCTCATGGAATTATGGGCACAGGCCCGCGCCCGCTTCGGCGGCGAGGGACAGTTCCTGTTCGGCGATTTCGGCGCGGCTGACATCATGTTCGCCCCCGTCGTCACCCGCATCGTCACCTATTCCCTCCCCGCCGCCCGCTTCGCCCAGGCCTATATGATGGCCGTGCTCCAGCACCCCTTCATGCAAGACTGGATCGCCGGCGCGCAGGAAGAGGATTGGGTAATCGAACAATTCGAGCTCCCCGCCACCGGCTGACCGGGACCGTTTACCGTCGCCCCGGCCGCTGACGGCGTGCCCGAACAAGACGAGCGGGACCCCGGGTCAAGCCCGGGGTGACAACCCACCTCTTTCGTCACCCCGGGCTCCCGCTTCCTTCCGAGCCACACAAGACACAGCTGCCCTGACCCCACCCTCGTCGCCCCGGGCCTGACCCGGGTCCCGCTGCCCTGCCCCCCACCTTCGTCGCCCCGGGCTTGACCCGGGGCCCCGCTTCTTCATCCTGCGCAAATGGCGCACCCCGGCGGCTGGATATATATGATGGCTGATCGCTACCGCGGCACGATCTATGTCGGCGTCACCTCCGACCTGCCCCGCCGGGTACACCAGCACCGCAGCGGAGAAGGCTCCGATTTCTGCAAGCGCTACGGACTGCACCGGCTGGTATGGGCCGACCACGCACCATCCATCACCGATGCCATAGCGCACGAGAAGCGTGTCAAACGCTGGCGGCGCGCGTGGAAATTCTCGTTGATCGAAACCGGGAATCCCGACTGGCGCGATCTGTCCGACACGCTCTTCTGAGGCGAGAAGCGGGACCCCGGGGCAAGCCCGGGGTGACAACCCACCTCTTTCGTCACCCCGGGCTTGCCCCGGGGTCCCGCTGCCTACCTATTCCGCACCCCGAGAAACCCTACGCCACCCGCTTCGCCGAATATGGCGTCCCGTCCTTGCGCGCATAGCCGTCCGGGCCAAAGATCAGGTCCACATCGGGATATTCCCCCGAATCCCGCGCCTTGTCCCCGGCGCTTACCGCGATGAACACACAGGGCTGATCGGTCCGGTTCTGCAGATGGTGCCCGTTCGCCTCCCCCGCCGGAAAGGTCGCGCAGTCGCCCGCGCGCATCACATGTTCGCCCGCGTCGTCGATCAGCACCGCCTCGCCGCTCAGCATCACGACGAACTCGTCCTCCTCGCGGTGCCAGTGCCGCTGTGAGGACCATGCGCCCGGCTCCAGCGTTACGTGGCTCACCCCCATCTTGGTCAGCCCGTTCACCGGGCCGAGCCTGCGATACCAGCGTCCCGCCACCGGCTTGTCGAAGGGCTCGGGATAGCCCGTCGCATTGCTCTGCGGGATGGTATCGAGATCGAGCTTGGGCACCGAATAGTCTCCCTGGTTCCATTGAAAGCCGGAATCTCTTTGCAACTGCCACGCGGTCGGGGAAAGAGGCATCAGATCCGGGCTTCGCCGGGATGACGAGGGGTGGATGGACGCAATCGCACTGACCAAGGCGCTGATCGCGGCCGAGAGCGTGACGCCCGCGCGCGGCAGCGTGTTCGATGTGCTTGAAGCCGCCCTCGCGCCGCTCGGCTTCCGGACCGAGCGCTTCATCGAAGGCGAAGCGCCCGATGGCCCGGTCGAGAATCTGCTCGCGGTGCGCGGCGATGGCGGCACGCATTTCGCCTTTGCCGGCCATCTCGATGTCGTACCCCCCGGAAGCGGATGGACGAGCGGGGCCTTCGAGCCCGAGGTGCGCGGTGGACTCCTCTACGGGCGCGGCGCGGTCGACATGAAGGGCGCGATCGCCGCCTTTGTCGATGCCGCCTCGCGCGTGCCCGGCGGCATGGTCAGCCTCATCATCACCGGCGATGAGGAAGGCCCCGCTACCTTCGGCACCCCGCGCCTGATCGAGCGCATGGCCGAGCGCGGACTCAGGCCCCATATGTGCCTCGTCGGCGAGCCCACCTCGGCCCAGCGCCTCGGCGATACGATCAAGATCGGCCGCCGCGGCTCCACCGTGATCGACATTTCCGTGATCGGCCAGCAAGGCCATGTCGCCTACCCCCATCTCGCCGATAATCCCGTCCCGCGCCTGATTCGCGCGCTGGCGGAGATCGACGCGATCGATCTCGATGCGGGCAACGCCTGGTTCCAGCCTTCCAATATCGAGGTGATCGACCTCGAAGTCGGCAACCGCGCGACCAACGTCATCCCCGCCCGCGCGTCGGCGCGGATCAGCATCCGTTTCAACGATGAGCAGCGCGGCCCCGATCTGATCGCCCGCGTCGAGGAAATCGTCCGCCGCCACGCTCCGGCGTCGGAGATCAACGGCCGCGTCTATGGTGAGGCGTTCCTCACCCAGCCCGGCACGCTCTCCTCGCTCGTCGCGGGGGCAATCCGCGCGAAGCTGGGCGTCGAGGCCGAATTGTCCACCACCGGCGGCACCTCGGACGCCCGCTTCCTCTCGAAAATCTGCCCCGTGGTGGAATTCGGCCTGATCAACGCGACGATGCACAAGCTCGACGAAGCCGTGGCGCTCGCCGATCTCGAAGCGCTGGCGGATGTCTATGAGGAAGTGCTTCGCCAGGCGTTCGCATGACGCTTGCAATGTAGGATTTCGCCTGCTTGGCTGGGCCGGTCGGCATTGTCGGCCGCTCTTTGAACCTGCCGGCCAGATCACGCGCCTGGATCGCGCGTTGGTGTCACTTTAGTGTCACCTTCCGCTAGCCGGCGATCCGCCGTGGCTCCACACCGCGCACCCAGGTGAGGAATTCCGCTTCGGCCATCGGCTGGGCAACCGCATAGCCTTGCAGCACGTCGCACCCGAGGACGCGCAGCACCGTCGCCTGCGCTTCATTCTCGATGCCCTCGGCCACGGCTTCGCAGCCAAGCCCGTGGACGAGCCCGATCGTGGCCTGCGCAATGGCCCGCGCTTCCGCATGCTCGGCGACATGCTCGATCACGCTGCGGTCCAGCTTGATCCGGTCGATCGGCAGCTCGCGGAGCCGCGAAAGGTTCGAATAGCCGGTGCCGAAATCGTCGATCGCAACCGTGGCGCCGTCCGCCCGCAGCGCGATGATCGCTTCGATCACATCGCTGGAGCAATGCATCGCCAGCGTCTCGGTGATCTCCAGCTCCAGCAGCGTCGCGGGTGCGGACGAGGCCAGCATCGCCTCGCGCAGGCGGCGGAAGAAGCCGGCATGGTCGATCTGGCGTCGGCTCACGTTCACCGCCAGCCGCTGCTCGATGCCGAGCTTGCCCCAGCGCGAGATCGTCTCGGCGACGCTATTGACCACCCATTCGCCGATCTCGACGATCAGCCCGGTCTCTTCGGCACGCTGCAGGAACGCGCCGGGCATCTTGAGCCCGTCCGGATGCCGCCATCGCAGCAGCGCCTCGGCCCCCACGATGCGGCCGTCATTGGCCGCAACCTGCGGCTGGAACACCAGCGCGAACTGGTCCTTGTCCACGGCTTCGCGCAGGTCGCTTTCGAGCTGGGCACGCTCGGCGATCTCGGCGGCGAGTGCGTCGGTGAAATGCTCCGCCCGGCCCCGGCCCATTGCCTTGGCGTGATACATGGCGGCGTCGGCCGAGCGCATCAGGTCATGCAGCGTCGTGCCATGCTCGGGCCGGATCGCGATGCCGATCGAGGCTCCGATCGACACCTCCTGGTCCGCCAGGTCGAAGCTTTCGGAAAGCGCGAACAGGATGCCGCGGCCGATGCGCTCCGCATCCTTCACCTCGGCCAGCGCCGGGAAGAACATCGTGAATTCGTCGCCCGCAAGCCGCCCGATCAGCGGCTGCCGCCCGCCGGCTTCCGCAGCGAAGCGATCGGCCACCGCGCGCAGGCGATTGGCGACCATCCCCAGCAGCGCGTCGCCCGTTGCATGGCCCAGCGTGTCGTTCACCGCCTTGAAGCGGTCGAGATCGATGAAATAGAGCACCGCATTCTCGCCCGGCGGCATATCGGCGAGCATGCGTTCCGCGGTGCGGCGGAAATTGGTGCGGTTGGCAAGCGATGTGACGGGGTCGAACATCGCCAGCCGCTGGACGCTTTCCAGGTTCGAATGAAGCTGGCGGAACAGCCCCTCCATCGCGCGGGCGAGCTGCGGGACATTCTCGCCCACCTCCGCCGGGATCTCGCTTTCCAGGTCGCCATTCGCGGCCTGGCTCAGCCGCTCGATCGCGGCGTCGATCGATCCTGCGGTGCTGGCGACGGTGCGCTCGGCGGAAGCCCAGCACATGACGCCACAGACGATCGCGGCGATCAGCGCGCGGCCTGCGGATTCAACGGTGATCATTGCGGGAGTCGATGCGGCGGCGACGGCGAGGATGAACGCCACCGCCCCGGCGCACATCGCAAAAGCGATGGCTCGGCTCTTTAAGGAGAATCCTTCCACCTTTGCTGCCCAATCCCCCTTCGTGCGCCCGTCGAAAGCTCGATCCGGCAGCGGAGAAAATCGCAGAGATAGGTTAAGATTTTTCTCCGCGGTTGCTCAAAATGGGTCGTCTCAGGACGATGTATAGGGCCCCGTTGCCGCCGTGGCGCGGATGGGCATTTCGCACTGCAGCGATGCGCCCGGCATGCCGCGACGAAGCGAGCCAATCGCCCACCGCCGCCCGGATCGCACCGCGGGCATGGGGTCGCTCGGATTCGGGGCGTGGCGGCTTGCCGGTCACGAGGAGCAGCACGCGGTCCCCCTGGGCGATCGCCTGTTCCAGCCCGCGATCCAGCCGGTCATAGGCCGATGCCAGGCTGTGCCCATGCAGGTCGATCGCGCTCTCGGGCGAGACGAGCCCGCGGGAGAGCTGCCGGTCCCAGCTGCCGTCCAGCGTGTTCGACGAACGCGCCACGGTGCGCGGAGCAGGCACGGGCGGCGCGACCGGCTTCATCACCTTCGGCGTCGGCTTGGAGGCGGGATGGACGGGCTTGGGTGCAGGCGCGGCGGCAACGGGCTTGGACGGAGCCTTGCGGCCCGTCATCGGCTTCACGGTCGCGATCACCTTTTGCCACAGCGCCGCTTCCTCCGGCGCCAACCGTCTCACGGCGTGGCCGCGAGCCGCGCGAGGGTGCCCTGCGGCACGAGCAGCCAGGCGGTTCCGCGCGAGTTCATACCGCCGGCAATCGCGCGCGCTTCCTCTCCCGCGCCCCAGAAGGTATCCACGCGGTTGGTGCCCTTGATCGCGCCGCCCGTATCCTGCGCGACCCAAAGCCCGTTGGCCTCGGCCCGGTCCATCGACAGGAAGATCAGCCCGCCCAGCGGCACGAAGCGCACATCGACTGCGGCGCTCACCTGCCCGGTGACCGGCAGACCCATCGAGCCAAGCGGGCCCGCGCCCTTCAGTTCCTGGAAGAATACGAAGCTCTTATTCTCCCACATGATATCGCGGCCCTCTTCGGGATGCTCGCGCAGATACGCCATGATTCCCTGCATGGACGCCCCGCCGGGCTTGAGCAGTCCGCGATCACGCATCAGCGCGCCGATGCCGGTATAGTCACGCCCGTTCTGGCTCGCGAAGCCGATCCGGATGATGCTGCCATCGGGCTGGCGCAGACGGCCAGACCCCTGAATCTGCAGGAAGAATATCTCCACGGGATCGGCAGCGTAGGCGATGACCGGCGCGCGATCATGGATTGCGCCCTGTTCGATCTCCTTGCGCTCGAAATAGGGAACAAAGCTCTGCCCATTCACCCGTCCGCGTATCCGCTTGCCCTTCAGATCGGCGGAGAATGCACCAAGATCGACGTCGACCAGGTCGGTAGGACGCCCATAGATCGGCACTTCATAGCCGCGTCGACGCTCGCGGGACCCGGCGATCTCGGGCTCGTAATAGCCGGTCGCCTGCGCCTTGCCGTCAGCGATCTGGATCGTCTCGAACCAGCGCGAGAAATAGACCCGCGCGTCGCGCGGCGACGTGGTCTGCGCGGCGTTGCAGGCTGGGGCCCAATCGGTCCCCCGCGTCAGCCCGCTATTGTCTGTCCGCTTCTGAAGCGAATTGCAGCTGAGCTTGAATGCGTCGAGCGCCCGGGCCGCATTTGCGTCCGAGATGGGTAGCGTATCCACCGGTGGCCCCGCGATCACTCCCGCCTTCGCCGCGCTGGTCACAGCAGCGGGAGCGGCAGGGGCGGTGATGGGAGCCAGCGGGGTGGCGGGGATCGGCTGCCGAACGGCTACATTAGCCTGCGGCTCGGGCACGCGTTCCGGCGTTCTGACCGGCGCAGGTCGCGAGCCGGTTTCCACATAACGGGGCACGACACCCCCGGAGCAAGCGCCCAACAACGCCGCCAGCGCGATCGCCCCCCATGCCCGCATCACTTCAGCCTCTTGCTCAGGCGTCGTCGGTTTCGACGAGCTTCCAGTTTGGATCGTCGCTGCGCAGGTTGCGCGCAAACGTCCAGCTATCGTGCGTTTCGACTGCGTCGCTCAGCGAACCCGCAACCAGATTGCCCTCCGCATCGCGCGTCACCGCGGCGATGTCCGCATCGAAGCGCACGGTGATCCGGGCAACCTTGCCCTCCACCGACGCATCGGTGATCAGCGCACGCTCGATCGCGACCAGCCGGTTATCCAGCACATGTCCGGCTTTGCGGCGCTCGGCGATCGCCTGGGTAAAGCCTTCGCGCACGTCTTCCTCGACCAGCCAGCCGAGCGTTTCCTCATCGCCCTTCCAAAAGGCTTCGAGGATCATTCGGTAGGCCGACTTTGCGCCCTCGACGAACTGCGCGACATCGAAGCTCGAGTCGGCGGCGATCACCGCGCGAAGGCCGCTCTCGGCGCCCGTCTCGATCACGCGCGTGCCGCTTTCGCGCACTTCGGGCGTCACATCGATCGTGCGGGGCGCGACGGGCAGGCCAAGGCGCTCTTCAGCGGGCTTGGGCGGCAACTGCTCATGCCCGGTACGCTTGCCGAGCACCGAGTAGAGCCGGAGCGCTAGAAAGGCCGCGACCATTGCGAAGAGGATGACGTAGTACATGGTTCTCCAGTCTCGTTATCCGCTACATAGGCCCAAGCGGCCCGCTATTCAAATCATCCGCCCGATTCGCGGCCAATCGGGCGGTGACAATTGAAACGCCCCACGCCGCCTGCTAGGCGCGCACGCGACGAAACGCGCCGGATGCGCAAAACTTTCCGGAATTATAGAGGAAACTTCGAATGGCCGAGACCGACAACCTGCCCGAATTCGGCGAGCCTGCGCCCAACGGCGAAGACACCGCCCCCTCGGTGGGCGTTATTTCGCAATATGTGAAGGATCTCTCGTTCGAAAATCCGAGCTCGCCGGCAATCTATCAGAGCCAGGTGCAGCCCGCGATCGACGTGCAGTTCAACATTGGATCGGCCAATGTGGGCGAAGGCGTGTACGAGGTCGTGCTCAAGATCGAAGTACGCGCGCAGGCCGAGACCCAGACCGCATTCATCGTGGACCTGTCTTATGCTGGCCTGTTCGGCCTTCGCAACATCCCCGAGGATCAGGTCGATCCGTTCCTGCTGGGTGAAGCGCCGCGTATCCTCTTCCCCTTCGCCCGCCGTATTCTGGCCGACGCGATTCGCGATGGCGGCTTCCCGCCGCTGATGCTGGAGCCGATCGATTTCGCCGGTATCTACATCCAGCAGCGCGCGCAGCAGGAACAGCAGCTTAGCCAGCCGGCCGGCGAAGCCTGATTTCGCGCGCAGGGGCTGGCGCCGTGACCTTCTCAATTCCTCCCCGGGCATGTCTCGGGGAGGGAAACCGCCGCGAAGCGGTGGTGGAGGAGCGGCGGTACCACCGCCATCTTCGCGGCCCCTGCAATATGCTGCCGATAATCTCCCTTCCACAGCAAGCTGGGGGAGGATTTTGATATGAAGCTGGTTCGCACGCTAGGGTCGGTGGGCGGGCTTACGCTTGCCAGCCGCGTGCTGGCGCTGGTGCGCGATTCGCTTCAGGCGCGCTATGTGGGTGCGAATTTCGCCTCCGACGCCTTCACGGTCGCCTTTCGCCTTCCCAACATGTTCCGCGCGCTCTTCGCAGAGGGCGCGTTTTCCGCCGCGTTCATCCCGATGTTCAACCGCAAGGTAAGCGAGGATGGCGGCCTGCCCGCCGGACTGGCCTTCGCGGAACAGGCACTGGCCGTGCTGTTCACGATCCTGGCGGTGCTGACCGCGGCAATGCTGATCGGCGCCTATCCGCTCACATGGGCGATCTCGGGCGGCTTTTCGAAGCAGCACCCGACTCCGGACGAGTTCGCCTTCGCGGTCGAGCTGTCGCGGATCACCATTCCCTATTTGTTGCTCATCAGCCTCGCCTCGCTGCTCGGCGGCATCCTCAATTCGCTCGACAGGTTCTGGGTGAATGCCGCCGCGCCGGTGCTTCTCAACATCGCGATGGTGACGGCGCTGGTCTTCTTCAACGGCGATCCTTTCGAAACCGCCCGGGCACAGGCGATCGCTATCCCGATCGGCGGGGCGCTCCAGCTTGGCTGGCTGGCCTGGTCGTGCCGGAGCGCCGGCGTTTCGCTGCGCCCCCGTCGCCCGCGCCTCAATCCCGAGATCAAGCGCCTGCTCAAGCTGATCCTTCCCGCTGCTGCCGGTGCGGGAGCGACGCAGATCAACCTGCTCATCTCCAGCGCGCTTGCCGGCGGGCTGCTCGCATCGGGCTCGCTATCATACATTTATTACGCCGATCGGATTAACCAGCTCCCGCTTGGTATGATCGGAATCGGCCTCGGCACCATCCTTCTCCCCACTATCTCGCGGATGCTTACCACGGGGCAGGAAAAGGCGGCGATGGAGACGCAGAATCGCGGGATCGAGCTCGCGCTGTTCCTCACCCTCCCCGCGATGGTCGCGCTGATCGTGGCGGCGGAGCCGATCGTGCGCGGACTGTTCCAATATGGCCAGTTCGACGCGGAAGATGCGCGAAACTGCGCGATGGCGCTTGCCGGCTTCTCGATCGGCCTCCCCGCCTATGTCATGGTGAAGGTGCTGACGCCGGGCTATTATGCTCGCCAGGATACGCGGACCCCGGTTCGCTACGCGATGATCTCGGTCGTCGTGAACATCGCAGCCAATGCCTGCCTGATCCCAACCGTCGGCCATATCGGTCCGCCGCTCGCCACCGCGCTCTCGGCGCTGATCAACGTTGCGATGCTGTACCATACGCTGGTCAAGCGCGGTCATTTCGCCGCCGACCCTCAGCTCCGCCGCCGCCTGCCCCGTCTGGCGCTCGCCGCGCTGCTGATGGGCGCTGCGATATTCGGGCTCGAACATCTGGTCGATCCGTGGCTGGATGGGTTCCTCTGGCAGCGCTATCTTGCGCTCGGCGCTCTGGTGTCCGGCGGCGTCGCGATCTATGGGGTCGCCTGTTTCGTCACCCGCGCCTTTCTGATCAGCGATATCAAGGCCCTTATTCGAAAGCGCCGTCCTGCTGACGGCATCCAGGAGTAATCATGCGCGTCGTCTCCGGCATCCAGACCACCGGCAATCTGCACCTCGGCAATTATCTGGGCGCGATCCGGCAATGGGTGGCGATGCAGGGAGCCCTTGATGAAAATGGGGGCGAATGCCTGTTCTTCCTCGCCGATCTCCACGCGCTGACCAGCGGCATCGCGCCGTCCGACCTTGCCAATTCGACGATCGAAATGGCCGCAACCCTGCTCGCGGCGGGAATCGACGATCGCTCGATCCTGTTCAACCAGAGCCGCGTGCCCGCGCATTCGGAGCTTTGCTGGATCCTCCAGGGCACGGCACGGATGGGCTGGCTGAACCGCATGACCCAATGGAAGGACAAGGCGGGTAAGAACCGCGAGGGCGCCAGCGTCGGCCTGTTCACCTATCCCGTGCTCCAGGCCGCGGACATCCTCGTCTATCAGGCGACCCATGTGCCCGTGGGCGAGGACCAGAAGCAGCATCTCGAGCTGGCGCGGGACGTCGCGACCAAGTTCAACACCGATTTCGGCGTGGAGCTGTTCCCCCTGCCCGAGCCGCTGATTTCCAAGGCTGCGCCGCGCATCATGAGCCTGCGCGACGGCACGGCAAAGATGTCCAAGTCCGATCCTTCGGACATGAGCCGGATCAACCTGATCGATAGCGACGATCTGATCGCGCAGAAGATCAAGAAGTCGAAATCCGACGCCGACCTGCTGCCCGATTCGTTCGATGCGCTGGCTGAGCGGCCCGAGGCGAAAAACCTGGTGACAATCTACGCCGCGCTTTCCGATCGCACGCCGCAATCGGTGGTCGAGGAATTTTCCGGCAAGGGATTCGGCGCGTTCAAGCCGGCGCTGGCCGATCTGGCCGTGTCGGTGCTTGCGCCGATGCGCGACCGTCTGGTGCGGCTGCTCGACGATCGAACGGCGGTTGGCGCGGAACTGGCCCGGGGCGCGGCGCGGGCCGGTGCGCTCGCTGCGCCGACCCTGCTGGCGGCCCAGAAGGCGGTCGGGCTGCAGGTCTAAAGCGGGTTAACCCCTTCTCCCGGGAAACACGCAGGCGACTGCCGCGTTGTCCGGAGGGATGGGCCGCCACGTGTGCGCCCTCGACCGAAGGGTCCGGTGATGCGTCGTTCATGGCTTCTGCTCTTTCCCTCGCTTCTCGCGATCGCCGCATGCAGCGGCGGCGGCTCCGATGGCTCGGGCGGAACGGTGGTCACGCCGACGCCGACCCCGGCCCCCGATCCCGGACCAAGCCCGGCGCCGACGCCCGCGCCCGGCCCGACCCCCACGCCGAGCACCGAGCCGCCAACCGGCTCCGACTTCTTCTCGTCAGTCGCCCAACTCTACACCGTGCAACCAGATATCGCGGCGTGCCAACCGGGCCAGCTCAAGCCCGAGGTGGGCGCGCGCGTGCTCGCCCTGGTCAACGATATCCGCGCCCGCCACGCGCTTCCCCCGGTCACCTATGCGAGCGGCGAGGAAGCAGCGGTGATGCAATCGTCGCTGATGATGGCGGCCAACGGCGCGCTGAACCACAATCCGCCGACGAGCTGGAACTGCTACAACACTGCTGGCGCCACCGCTGCCGGACAAAGCAACATCTATCTCGGCATGGGGGGCGGGCTGCGCTATTCGCAGGATGCCGACATCGTCATCGGATGGATCACCGACGTCAACAATCTCGTGATCGACAGCGTCGGGCATCGCCGCTGGCTGCTCTATCCCTTCCTCAGCACGATTTCCTACGGACGGGTCGCGGGCCGCTATCAGACCAGCAACCGCGCCGATGGGGCGTCGATCAAGGTGATCAATTCGACGCAGAACACGGCGGGGCCCCTGCCCGATTTCGTCGCCTATCCCTATCAGGATTACCCGGCGAGCTACTTCAACACCTCTGCGTTGCTGTCCTTCGGGGTCATCGCCAACAAGACAAGCAATTTCGGCACCAACGCGACCGTAAATTTCTCGGGCGCGACGGTAGCGGTGCGCGTGCGCGGCGGCGCGGCGATGAGCGTTTCGAAGATAGCGTTCGACAATGAGGGCTTCGGCCTGCCCAACAATCTGCAATTCGCCGTGGCGGGGCTGACCGCGAACACGATCTATGATGTCACGATCGGCAACGTCATCGTTTCCGGCACGGCGCGAAACTATAATTATTACTTCCGGATCGTGCCCTAGAAAAAATCAGGGTGGAGGCGTGACAATTCGCGTTGCCCCGCTCTCATCTCCTCCACCCTGACCCTCCCGATGGGAGGGAGCCCTATCCTTCCAGCGTGCGCATCAGTGTGCGCACAGCGCCGTCTATCTCGCTATCCTTGCCGCGCAGATCCTCGATCCGCTTGACCGCGTGGATGACCGTCGAGTGATCGCGATTGCCGAACTTGCGGCCGATCTCGGGCAGCGAGCGCGTAGTGAGGCGCTTGGCGAGATACATGGCGATCTGGCGCGGGCGGGCGATGGCGACCGCGCGGCGCTCCGAGATCAGATCGATCTGCTTGACCTCGAAATGCGCCGAAACCGCGCGCTGGATCTCGTCGATCGTGATGCGGCGCTGCGCGGTGCGGAGCACTTCGCCCAGCGTTACGGTAGCGAAATCGATCGTGATCGTCTGATCGGAAAGCTGGGCATAAGCGACGAGGCGATTGAGCGCGCCTTCCAGCTCGCGGACGTTCGACGTGATCCGCGCGGCGAGCAGGTCCATCACCTCGTGCGGCATGTCGACCGCGGGCATGTCCTTGAGCTTCTGCGCGACGATTGCGCGGCGCAGCTCCAGTTCCGCTGGCTTGATGTCGGCGACGAGACCCGAGCCGAGACGACCGGCGAGGCGCGTTTCGAAACCTTCCAGCGCCTGGGGTGCGCGATCGGCGGCGATCACCAACCGTTTGCCCGAGCCCATGAACTCGTTGACGGTGTGGAAGAATTCCTCCTGCGTCGCGTCCTTGCCGCCGATGAACTGAAGATCGTCGATCATCAGCAGGTCGACCGAGCGCAGCCGTGCCTTGAACGCATGCGTGTCCTTCGCGCGGAGCGCCTGGACGAATTCGAACATGAAGCGTTCGGCGGTCACATAGATCGCCGTGGCGTCGGGATTTGCCTCCAGGAAGGCGTGGCCGATCGCGTGCATCAGGTGGGTCTTGCCCTGCCCGGTGCCGGCATGAAGATAGAGCGGGCTGAACTGCGGCACGCCCGGCTGGGCCACCGCCTTGGCGGCGTTGAACGCGACGCGATTGGTCGCGTCGGTCACGAAGCGCTGGAAGGTGAATCGCGAATCGAATTGCGGGCGCTCGGTCGGTGCTGCAGCGGCCGCGGCGGGCGCTTCAGCGGCGACTGGCTTCAGGACGCGCTTGGGCTCCTCGGCCAGCGTCTCGAGCGTGACGCTGGTGCAATCGGGCAGCACGGCGCGGAATTCGAGTAGCAGGCGCTCCGAATAGTGATTCTTCACCCACTGGGTCATGAACGTCGATGGCAGGCCGAGGCGAACCGATTCGGCGCTGCTGCCATCCACCAGCACCACTGGCTTCAGCCACTGGTCGAAAAGACGCTGGCCCGCCGAACGTCGGAGATTACCCCGCACGTGCGCCCAGGCCTTGGCAACTGCTTCCATTCCGTCACGCTCCAAGGTCTGCACCTGAGTCAAAGACGCACCTCTCCTCCGTGGAAAACCGCGCTTCCCACGTCTGAACACAATCCCGACAAAAGACTCACTGCAGCCGGATTAGCCCCCGGGCCGCACTCTGAGTGGCACTAAATCCGGGCGCTGAACCCGCCCGGACGGCCTTTCTAGGAAGATGCCAGCGAGTCGAGCAAGGGGCGGGATGTAAAGAATCTGAAATAGTTTTGTTGACTCCGCGTAACTGCCTGAAAACCTAGGGGTAGTGGTTTCTACCCGTGATTTTTCAATCACTTACATGGTTAACCAAGCCCTACCGCGCGCGACTCGCGGATTTGCGTCGCTCGCGCCCCTGTTAAGCGTGCCGACACCCCCAAGGACCTCTCGCACACGCGAAAAACCCCGCCGGAGCGGGTCCGGCGGGGCATATATTCCGAAAAGCTGAGCTTAGCCGAGTGCTTCGACGCGCTTATTGAGACGCGAGAACTTGCGGCTGGCGGTGTTCTTGTGGAGCACGCCCTTCGCAACGCCACGCGCCAGCTCGGGCTGGGCTGCTGCGAGCGCGGCCGATGCCGCTGCCTTGTCGCCCGAATCGAGCGCCGATTCGACCTTCTTCACGAAAGTCCGGATGCGGCTGACGCGCGCACCATTGATTTCCGCGCGGCGGTCGTTCCGCCGGATACGCTTCTTCGCTTGCGGCGTATTCGCCATGCCGTATCGTTCCTAGCTCAAAGATAGAGGGCGCGGGAGACTGAGCCCACGCCCGGGAAAGCGCGGCCCTTAACGTCTGAGGCGATTCGGGTCAACTGCTGCGTGGCTCAACGCTGGCATTTCGGACACCAAAAGGTCGAACGGCCCGAATCGACCCGGCGCTCGACAAGCCCCCCGCACCTGCACGGCTCGCCCTCGCGGCCATATACCCGCCACTCCTTGGCGAAATAGCCCAGTTCGCCATCGGGCCGGGCATAGTCGCGCAAGGTGGAGCCGCCCGCGCGAATCGCCGCCTCGAGCACCTCGCGAATCGCCGTCACCAGTCTCTCCAGCTGCGGCCGGGTGATCGTCCCCGCAGCGCGCGTGGGCGCGATGCCCGCGATGAAGAGCGCCTCGCACACATAGATATTGCCAAGGCCCGCCACGACGCGCTGATCAAGCAGGAGCGCCTTTACCGGCGCGATCCTGTCCTTGAACGCGGCGGCGAGGTGCTTCGCCGAGAAATCGGGGCCCAACGGCTCCGGGCCAAGCGCCTTGAACGCAGGCCATGCGGCCAGCGCGTCCGTCTGCACCAGATCGAGCGATCCGAAGCGGCGGGGATCGTTGAGCGCCAGGCGATGGTTCGCTGTCTCGATCACGAAATGATCGTGCTTGCCGATCTCCGCCGGGTCGATCCGCCAGCGTCCGGACATGCCGAGGTGGAAGATCAGCGTATCGCCGCGATTCGTCTCGATCAGCCCATATTTGGCGCGGCGACCCATCCCGGTGACGATCGCCCCGATCAGGCGTTGCCCCAGCCCTTCGGGAAACGGCCGCCGCAGATCGGCGCGGTGCAGCGTCACGCCCTCGATCCGCGCACCTTTCAACACCGGCTCCAGACCGCGCACGGTCGTTTCGACTTCGGGAAGTTCTGGCATGTCTACCCCCTAGCCCCGGTCCCCGGCCCCCGCTAGAGCGGCGGGCATGCCCGACACTGTCTCCTTCGGCTACGAAGACATCGCCCCGGAAGAAAAGACCGCCCGCGTCGGCCAGGTCTTTTCGAACGTCGCTTCCAAATATGACTTGATGAACGACGCCATGTCCGGCGGACTGCACCGGCTGTGGAAGGATCTGTTCGTCCGGCGCGTGAAGCCGCGCGATGGCGAGCATATCCTGGATATGGCAGGCGGCACCGGCGACATCGCCTTTCGCATGGCCAAATCGGGCGCGGCGATCACGGTGGCCGACATCAATCCCGAGATGCTCGCGGTCGGTGTAGAGCGCGCGTCCGAGCGCGGGATCGACGGTCTCGTCTGGTCCGAAGCCAATGCCGAGAGCCTGCAATGGCCCGACAAGTTTTTCGACGCCTATACGATCGCGTTCGGCATCCGGAACGTCACCGACATTCCCAAGGCGCTGCGGGAGGCGCACCGCGTGCTCAAGCGCGGCGGGCGTTTCTACGTGCTCGAATTCTCGACCACCCAGTGGCCGGGCTTCGCGCAGGTCTATGACGCCTATTCGCATCGTCTCGTCCCAAAGCTCGGCAAGCTGCTGGCCAATGACGAGGACAGCTATCGCTATCTGATCGAATCGATCCGCCGCTTCCCGCCGATGCCGGAATTCGAGAAGATGATCCGCGAAGCCGGCTTCACCCAGACCAAGGTCGAGCCGCTGCTCGGCGGGCTGGTGGCGATCCATAGCGGCTGGAAGATCTAGAGCCCCGTGACCGCCCCTGCCGTCCATCTCTGGCGTCTCCTCAAATGGGGACGCATCCTCGCGCGGCACGGTGCGCTGCGCGGGATCGAGCGCGATCCCAACACACCCAAACCGGTCCGCCGCGTCGCCCGGCTCGCCCGGTTCGGTGCCCGCGTGCCCGAAGTGCCGCGCTATGCCGACGCTTTCCAGGCGATCGGCCCGGCCGCGATCAAGCTCGGCCAGACGCTGGCGACGCGCCCCGATCTGGTCGGCGAGGAAGCCGCGCACGATCTGCTACGGCTGCAGGACCAGCTGCCGCCTTTGCCCTTCGCGGTGATCCGCCAGCGTATCGAGGCCAGCCATGGCCGCCCGCTCGAAGCGCTGTTTGCGAGCATCGAGGAAGCCCCGGTCGGCGCTGCCTCGATCGCGCAGGTCCACCGCGCCGTGACCACGGATGGCCGTATCGTCGCGGTGAAAGTCCTGCGCCCCGGCATCGAGATTGAATTCGCCCGCGCCATCGAGACCTATGAATGGGCTGCCGCCCAGGTCGAGGGCATGGGGGGCGAAGCCTCGCGGCTGCGCCCGCGCCTGGTCATCGAAACCTTCAAGCGCTGGACCGCGCGCGAACTGGATCTCCGCCGCGAAGCCGCCTCGGCCTCCGAACTGGCCGAGGGCATGCAGGCCGAGCCCAATTTCATGGTTCCGGCGATCGACTGGCCACGCACCACCGGCAAGGTGCTGACCCTCGAATGGGTCGACGGCATCAAGCTCTCCAAGCGCGACGACCTGCTCGCCGCCGGTCATGATATGCAGGCGCTGGCGGGCAACCTCGTCCACGCCTTCCTCCGCCAGGCGATCTCGGACGGGTTCTTCCATGCCGACATGCATCAGGGGAATTTGTTCGCGCTCCCCGACGGCCGCATCGCCGCGATCGACTTCGGAATCATGGGCCGGATCGACCGCCGTGCCCGGGTATGGCTGGCCGAGATTCTCTACGGCCTGATCACCGGAAATTATAAGCGCGTCGCCGAAATCCATTTCGAGGCCGGCTATGTGCCGCCGCACCATAATGTCGCCGAGTTCGCCACCGCCCTGCGCGCGGTCGGCGAGCCGATGCGCGGGTTGCCGGTGAAAGAGATGTCGATTGGCTCGATGCTCGACGGGCTGTTTTCGATCACCCGCGATTTCGACATGCAGACCCAGCCGCACCTCCTGCTGCTCCAGAAGACGATGGTGATGGTCGAGGGTGTCGCCCGCGGGCTCGATCCCGATATCAACCTGTGGGACGTCTCGGCGCCGTTCGTCCGCGAATGGATCCGCACCGAGCTGGGCCCAGAAGCCGCGATCGCCGACCGGCTGATCGAGGATGTCCGCACGCTCGCCCGCCTGCCCCAGCTGATCCGCAACATCGAGGCTCGCTACCCCACCGCCGGCGGCGCCCCGCCCGCGCCACCGCTCCGCGAGATCGAAGTGATCCGCGTCGGCGGCGGCTGGCGCTACATCGCCGTTGCCATTGCCTCGTCGGTGATCAGCGCCGGCATCGCGGTGTGGCTGCTGTCGTGAGCCCGTCGCGGTTCGCCGCGTTCGGCCGCACCCGCGCCCGGGTCGCGCTCGGCCTGCTTGCGTTGCTGCTGGCGCTGTGCCTGACGGCGCTGCTCAGCCCCGATCCGCAGGCGATGGGATCGACGGTGCGCAACGATGCCGGGCAAACCGATCTCGCGCTCTATGAAAAGATCGTCGCCGGGGTGCGCGGCGGCGAGAATTATTATGTCGCCGCCGCCGATGCCCTGCGCGCCGGCCAGTATCCGCTGCGACCCTTCCTGACGTTCCGCCTGCCCGGCCTGGCCACCGTCCTCGCGGCGATCCCGCAATGGTTGCCGGTGCGCTGGTTTCTTTATGCGCTGGTGCTGTGCGTGGCAGGGGCCTGGGCCAACCGGTTGCGCGGCGAGTTAACGAGACCTCTGCCGGCTGTCGCTGCGCTGATCCTGATGCTCGGCTCGCTGCTGGTATTCCTGCAATATGAGCTCGCGCCGTTCCATGAGATCTGGGCGGCGTTGCTGGTGGCGCTGTCGTTGGCACTGCGTAAACCGGGCCGCTGGATCGAAGCCGTCGCCATTGCGCTGGCGGCGATGCTGATCCGCGAAACCGCTGCGCTCTATGTAGTGATCATGGCAGTCTTCGCCTGGCGCGAAGGCGAGCGCCGCGAGGCGATCGGCTGGGGCGTGGCGCTGGTACTGTTCGCTGCGGCGCTAGGTGCGCATGCCTGGGCCGTCGCCGGCGTGACCGGGCCGCACGACCCGATGTCGCCCGGCTGGGCGGGGCTGCTCGGCTTCGGCTTCTTCATCAAGGCGGCGGTGCTGGCAACGGCGCTGCAGATGCTGCCGGTCTGGGCGGGGGCGCTGCTGGTCGGGCTGGCGCTGTTCGGCTGGCTCAGTTGGCGCGACCCGCTCGGCCTGCGCATGTTCGCGATACTCGCCGGATACGCTGCTGTCATCGCCCTCTTCGCCCGTCTCGACACCTTTTACTGGGCACTGATGATCGCGCCTGTCTTCCTGCTCGGCCTGCTGTTCGCACCCGCCGGCATCCGCGACCTGTGGCGCCAGGCGCTCGACAAACCGCGCATCACCGTGACAAGGGTGACGCGATGAGCGACGTAGCTTCACCCCGCAACGGCAGTTGGTCGGAAGCATGGATCGTGGGTGCGTTCGTGCCCTTTGCGATCGGGACAACGCTCTGCCTCGCGATCGACGCGTGGCGAGGACTACGCTCGCCGCAAGGCCTCGATTTTGCGGACTGGTCTCCGGGGATCCTGCCATTCGTGATGATGACCGCAAGCGTGGCGGCCTTTGTCGCGCTGCTCTTCATCCTCCTTGTCCGTCTCGCCGAGCGTAAAGGGCTAAGGCCCCTTCCCGTCTGGCTGCTGCTGGGATTCATTGCAGCCACCCCGACGCTTCTGCTGTTCGAGCTATTTCTGGCGGTGAATCCGTTTGAACCCGAGGAGCTCACGATCTGGAGCTACGTGGTTCCGGCGCTCTATCTCTACATCGCAAGCGCGATTGGCACGCTCGCCGCATGGCGCGTTCGTCGTGGAACCTGGAGCGCATGACCAAGCGAGTCCTCCTCATCGTCGGCGGTGGTATCGCGGCCTACAAGGCGTGCGAGTTGATCCGTCTGTGCCGCAAGGCCGGGATCGAGGTGAAATGCGTGCTGACCGCCGGCGGCCAGCATTTCGTGACGCCGATGACGCTGGCCGCGCTGTCCGAAAACCAGGTCTACACGACGCTGTGGGACCTCAAGGACGAGGCCGAGATGGGGCATATCCAGCTCAGCCGCGAAGCCGATCTGGTCGTCGTCGCCCCCGCCACCGCCGATCTGATGGCCAAGATGGCGGCGGGCATTGCCGACGATCTCGCCACCACCTTGTTGCTTGCCACCGACAAGCCGGTGCTCGCCGCCCCGGCGATGAACGTGCGCATGTGGCAGCACGCCGCCACCCGCCGCAACGTCGCCACCTTGCGCAGCGACGGGGTCACGGTGCTCGAGCCCGATGAAGGCCCTATGGCCTGCGGCGAGTATGGCCCGGGCCGCCTGCCCGAGCCCGAAGCGATCCTGGCTGCGATCCAATCCCAATTCTCCGGTCAGCCTGAGCTTGTCGAAAGCCCTTCGACAGGCTCAGGGCAAGCGGGAGAGCGATTGCGCGGAAAGCACATTCTTGTCACCGCCGGGCCGACCCACGAACCGATCGACCCGGTCCGCTACATCGCCAACCGCTCCTCGGGCCGACAGGGTTATGCCATTGCCGGAGCCCTTGCCGCACTCGGCGCCAAGGTCACGCTGGTCAGTGGCCCGGTGGCGCTTCCCACCCCGCCCGGGGTGGCCCGCGTCGATATCGAGACCGCGCAGGAAATGGCCAATGCCGTCGCGCAGGCGCTGCCTGCCGATGCCGCGGTGATGGTTGCCGCGGTCGGCGACTGGCGTGCCGAGGCGGCGGATCAGAAGATCAAAAAGGAAGGCGCCGCCCCGCCCCGCCTCGATCTCTCCGAAAACCCCGACATCCTCGCGATGCTCGCCAAAAGCCCGCATCGCCCCGGCCTCGTCATCGGCTTTGCAGCGGAAACCGAGCGCGTCATCGAGCACGCCACCGCGAAACGCGAACGCAAGGGCGCGGACTGGATTGTCGCCAACGATGTTTCCGGGGATGTGATGGGCGGTGAGGCCAATACCGTCCATCTCGTCACATCCGGCGGCGTCGAAAGCTGGGAAAAGCTGCCCAAAGACGAAGTCGGGCGGCGGCTGGCGGAACGGATCGCCGATGCGCTTTAGCTTCGCGCTTGCGGCGCTGCTGCTGGCCGGCTGCGCGCAAACCGCCGTCAGCCCCGCACCGGTCGCGCCAGCAAGCGACCTCCACACCGATTATTTCGGCGCACGCAACGCCCGCACGCTGGTGATCGTCCTCCACGGCGATGACGGTCCCCGCATCCGCGACGACGAACGCATGTTCGCCCAATCCGTCACCGCGGCGATCCCCAACAGCGCCGCCGCCACGGTCCTCCGCCCCGGCTATGACGATGCCCGCGGCAACCGTTCGCCCGGCGATCGCGGGGCCGGCTTTGGTGGCGATTACGGCCAGGTCCAGATCGACAAGGTCGCCGCCGCCATTGCCGTCGCGCGCAGCCGCTATCGCAATGCCCGCCTGATCCTGGTCGGCGATGGCGGCGGCGCCGCGCTCGCCGCCAATATCGCCGCAACCAAGCCGGGCCTGGTCGATGGACTGGTGCTGGCCGGCTGCCCCTGCGCGCTCGCCGATTGGCGCAAGCACATGGTCAAGACATATGGCGATCTCGGCTGGAGCAAGCCGGTGACGAGCTTCGATCCGCTGCAGACTGCCGGCGGCATAGATCCATCGCTACGCGCGGCGGTGCTGGTCGGCGCCGATGACGGCTATACCCCGGTTGCCCTGTCGCGTTCCTATGTCGAGGCGCTGGCGCTGCGCGGCGTCGCCACCGATTACCGGATCGTGCCCGCCACCGGGCACGGCCTGCTCAACAACGCCGAGCTGCTCGCCGCCACCCAACGGCTTGCCGCATCGCTCCCTCGGAAGAACTGACATGCTCGCGCCGATCCGCATCCTCCTCCAGCGCTTGCCGCACGGCGAAGACCTGCCCTTGCCCGCTTATGCCACCGACGGCGCCGCCGGGATGGACGTGGTCGCCGCCGAGGATTGGGTGCTGGCGCCCGGCCAGCGCCACGCCGTCGCCACCGGCTTCGCGATGGCGATTCCAGAGGGATTCGAGGTCCAGGTCCGGCCGCGCTCGGGCCTTGCCCTCAAGCACGGCGTCACCTGTCTCAACACCCCCGGCACCATCGACAGCGATTATCGCGGCGAGGTGAAAGTGATCTTGGCCAATCTTGGTGACACGCCCTTCACGATTGCGCGCGGAGACAGGATTGCGCAACTCGTGCCCGCGCCGGTCCAGCGTGCGGGGCTTGAGGAAGTCGGGTCGCTCGACGAAACAGCGCGGGGTAGCGGGGGCTTCGGTTCCACAGGAGTATGATCGCGATACTGGCACTTGCCGCGGGGCTACAGGCCACCGCGATCAACTGGGACGCGCTGGCGCCGCTGCCATATCGTGCGCCGCCCTTGGTCACACCGGAGATGCAAGCGCTCGTCGCCCGTGAGGCGCGCGCCAATAAATGCCCGGGCGCCGGCGGCGAAATCCGCGTCGATGTCGCAGTGCTGGTCGATGAGGCAGGCGGCATCCGCACCACCGTGCCCCGCGCGATCAAATGCGCGCCGGTCGAGCAATATGCCGCGGCGCTGGTCGCCGGCTTTGCGCGCGGCAATCTCCTGCCGCGGATGGCGGCGGGCGAACAATGGTATCGCACCAGCCTCACCTTCCCGCTTCCCAAATGATTTCGGCGACATGAGCCTCAGCGACGCGGAGCTTGAGCGCTATGCCCGCCATATCGTGCTGCGCGAGATCGGCGGGGGCGGCCAGGCGCGATTGAAGGCGGCGAGCGTGCTGGTGGTCGGCGCTGGCGGGATCGGCTCGCCGGCGATCCAATATCTGGCTGCCGCGGGCGTCGGGCGCCTGACGATCGTCGACGACGATCGCGTCGATCTCTCCAACCTCCAGCGCCAGACCCTGTTCGCCACCGCCGATATTGGCCGTGCCAAGGCTGCAATCGCCGTCGAGCGCGTCGAAGCCCTCAATCCGCACGTCCATGTCGTCGGCATCGAACAGCGGATCGACCGTAATAACATCCACAACCTGCTCGAAGCGCATGACGTCGTCCTCGACGGCTGCGACAATTTCGCCACCCGGCTGGCGGTGGCCGACGCCGCGCTCGATCTCCGTATCCCGCTGGTCAGCGCCGCGGTCGCCCAGTTCGAAGGCCAGCTCGCGGTGTATCGCGGCTGGGAGGCGGACAAGCCCTGCTATCGCTGCTTTGTCGGCAACGATCCCGAGCGCGAAGGCATCAGCTGCGCCGAACAGGGCGTACTCGGGGCCTTGACCGGTATGATGGGCAGCCTCGCCGCACTTGAGGCGATCCGCGCGGTGGCGCCATTTGGCGAGGATACCGCAGGCAAATTGCTGCTGGTCGATGCCCTGACCCTGCGCTTCCGCACGATCGCGCTTCCGAAAGATGCCGGGGCGTGTATGGCGTGCGGCGAATCAACGAAGAAGGCGGGTAGATGACGGGCAAGCGCGTTCTGGTGACCGGTTCGGCGGGGTTCATCGGTTTCCACATCAGCAGCCTGCTCCTCCAGCAGGGCGCAACCGTGCTCGGGGTCGATAATTTCTCCGACTATTATGACGTGGCGCTCAAGGAAGCGCGTAACGACATGCTCTCAAACCATGCCAATTTCTCGGTCGCCCGGGTCTCGATCGAGGATCCGCAAGCGTTCGGCGCGGCCTGGCGGGCGTTCAAGCCGGACATCGTCATCCATCTCGCCGCACAGGCGGGCGTGCGCTATTCGATCGACGCCCCGGCCAGCTATATCGCGGCCAACCTGGTCGGCACGTTTAACGTTCTCGAACTCGCCCGGCACACGCCACCCGAGCATCTGCTGATGGCTTCGACCAGTTCGGTCTATGGCGCCAACACGGAGATGCCGTTCGACGAGCTGCAGCGCACCGCATCGCCCATGAGCCTGTATGCGGCGACCAAGGGCGCTACCGAGCTGATGGCGCACAGCTACGCCCATCTCTTCAAGACGCCGATCACGATGTTCCGCTTCTTCACGGTCTATGGCCCGTGGGGCCGGCCGGACATGGCGCTGTTCAAGTTCACCAAGGCGATCCTCGCCGGCGAACCCATCGACGTTTACAACAATGGCGAGATGGCCCGCGACTTCACCTATGTCGAGGATCTGGTCGAGGCGATCGCGCGGCTTACCGCGGCGGTACCCGGCGCTACGCCGGTCGAGAATGACAGCCTGTCACCGGTGGCCCCGTTCCGGATCGTCAATATCGGCGGCGGCAACCTCACGCCGCTGATGGACTATATCGGCGCCGCCGAGCGCGCGCTGGGCAAGACCGCGATCAAGAATTTCATGCCGATGCAGCAGGGCGACGTCCATGCGACCGAGGCGTCGCCGGCGTTGCTGAAGCAGCTGACCGGCTATGTGCCCTCAACTACGCCTGATGAAGGCGTGGCGCGGTTCGTCGACTGGTACCGGGCGCATTATTCCAGCTAGAGTTCGAGCGGGGTCATTCCCCAGCCGTCAAAGACATAGGCCTTTGGCTCAGTGACTTCGAGCACGACGCCGTTATCGTGCTCCATGGCGGCCGTCTCATCGGCCGCATCCCTTTCCAACGTCTCGTCCACTCGTCGATCCCCCTTCGAGTCTTCAGTCACTTAACACAAAGCGGCGGCGGAATGAACCGCCGCGCGCCATGACGAAAAAGGGCCGGGGCGAACCGCTCCTTGCGAGAGCGGCCGCCCCGGCCCGATTTCGTGACTTCCGGTTTAGAAGCGGAAGCCGATCGAACCGCGGATGCTGCGGACCTCGACATCGTCGCGGCCCACCGTGGTCTCACCGGCGATCGAGACATTCACCGAGCCGGTGTTGATCGTCAGGCCGCCCGAGATTTCGCCCCAGTCGGTGTCCGGCTTGGCAAGGTTGAACAGCGTGCCGGTGCCGTTGACGCCAACGAAGTTCGCCGAGAAGGCCGTCGGGGTCTTGCCGAAGTCATAGACATAGGTGCCGGTGACGAACGGCTTCACCTTGCTGCCGTTGCCGGCCAGGGTCACGCCGCCGCGCAGCTGCGAGCTGCTCACCGGCTGGCGGTTGTAGCGCATGGCCACCGGACCACCGGTTTCGATCGTGCGCGAGAAGTCGATATAGGTCGAGCGCACTGCGGCGCGCGGCGTAATCGCAATCCCGCCCGTCCCAAGCTTGTAGCCGATGCCGGCTTCGCTCGAGAAGGCCAGCGCCGTATCCTTGGCGCTGAGCGTGTAGTTGGTGCCGACGAAGTTCACGACACGGCGAGTATCCGTGTCGAGTGCACCGGCGCTGATCTGGGCATCGAGGACCAGGCCCTTCGACGACTCATACTTGCTGTAGAGCGAGCCCTGGATCAACGTCGCCTTGGCCGAGTGCCCGGCAACCGCGCCGGCGCTGTCCATGTCGCTGTACGACAGGGCGAAGCCGATGGCGCCATTGTCGCCGATCAGCGTCTCGAGACCGCCGGCGACATACCAGCCATCGAACTTGTCACGCGCGGTGGCGATCAGCGCGGGCATCGCCCGGCTGTTGCCCTCGACGTAACCGCCGGCGATGAACGCGCTCATATTCTCCGGCAGCGCGCCTTCCTGCACCGTGGTCTGCTCGTCGCCGCCACCGATCAGGACCGGGGCTGCGAGGTTCGACATGCTGTTGATGCTGGTCGAAGCAACGCGGAGCGGCTGGCCGATATGGGCCACCGTGCCGCCGGCGCTCGACAGGTCGAGCGTCTCGACGCGATCGCGGATCAGCGATGCCGACGAGTCGACCATCGCCGTGCCGAGGCCGCGAACGGTGGTCTCGGTGGTCGGCGCCAGACCTTCCAGCGTAGTGCGGATCGC
The DNA here is from genome assembly GCF_001591025.1 of Sphingomonas soli NBRC 100801. Lineage (GTDB taxonomy): Bacteria > Pseudomonadota > Alphaproteobacteria > Sphingomonadales > Sphingomonadaceae > Sphingomonas > Sphingomonas soli. The sequence continues at coordinate 11,566 of NZ_BCTZ01000001.1, read as the reverse complement.
AGCCGCGCTGGCGAGATCGAGCGGGCCGTAGATGCCGTCGAGCGTCGCTGCGTTCGGACGGTTGAGGTCGAGCAGCTTGCCGAACGCGACCTGGGTCGGCGACGTCGTGTCGATCACCGAGGCATAGGTGCCGGCGGTGATGGCGAGGCGAACGGCGTTGGCGGTGTAGGTCACCGTCGGACGCAGGATGCCGCTGACAGCGGTCGGCGTGACGAAGGTGCCGGTGATGCCGCCTTCCGCCGTCAGGATCGTGTAGCTCTGCCCGGCGCGCAGCGCGTTGGTGTAGGTGATCGCCAGGTTACCGCCCAGGCTGGCCTGGCCGTTCGTCGGCGTGGTGCCGTTGAAGGTCGTCGCCCGCACGGCGATCACGTCCGATGCCGTGCTCGACAGATCGACGAAGTAGGTCGAGCCCGAGGACAGGATCAGGTTGCCGCCGATGGTCAGCGTGCCGGTCGTGCCCATCGTGCCCGGCGCGAACTGGCCGAGGACACTGGTCACGAACGGTGCGTTGATGCGGCCCGAGCCGCTGATCAGACCGCCGAAGAACGAATAGTCGCCGACCGAATTGACCGTGCCGTTCACGTCGAGCGTGCCGGCGAAGTGATTGATGTTGATCAGCGAGTTAAGCGTGCCGGCGCTGGTGACGGCCAGCGTCGCGCCATTGCCGCCAAAGGTCAGGCGATCAATGGTGGTGGCGGTGTTGAGCGTCGTCGTGCCGTTGGCGATCAGCGACACGTCGAAGTAACGGCCCGCGGCACCGGTGGTGCGGACCGGATCGACGTTGATCGGCACGAAGTTGGTCGCGCCGGGCAGGCCATTGGCAAGCGTTGCAGGCGGCAGCGCCTGGGTGGTGATGCCACCGGCCTGCGATTCGAGGACCGCTTCGCTGCCATCGACCCGCGCAAGCGCCGGCTGGCTGGCGGCCGAGGCGATATCGCCGCTGGCCGGCTGGCTTTCGGCAGTGCCGATCGGCCGGGCTTCAACCACTTCGTTGCCAGTACGGGTGTCGAGGCAGTCGCTGGTGCCGCCCGACTGGAAGCAGATCTGGCCGAAATCGCCCGACGTGCCGTTCTTCTGCTCGCCCGGATTGGTCGGGATGCCGTTCACCGGCGTGGCGTTCACGCCCATCACATAATAGGCGGGATCCAGCGTCGTGATCCAGTGCGTCGCATCGGTCCAGTTGGCGTTGCCCGCCACCGACGACACATAGTGATAGGGGTTATTCGCCGCGATATAATCCCAGTAGAGATAGAGCGGCTGGTAGAAGCTGACCGTACCATAGCCGTTGGCGGGCTGGCCGTTGAAGAAGCGGGTATAGCCGCCCGACAGCACGCCGATCACGAACTGCTGGGTGAAGTTCTGCAGGATCAGCGGGCCGCCCGAGTCACCCTGCGAGGTAATGCCTTCGAGCGAAGCGCCGCCATTGGCGCCGGGCCGGGCATTGTCACGGAAGGCGTTGAAGTCGAACGGGCTGGCCTGGGCAGTGCCACGGCGGGGATCGTCGAAATCGAGGAAGTACAGGTTCTGGGTCAGCCCGTTGGGCGCGCCGCCGAACAGGAAGCCCTCGAAGGTCTGCAGATCGGTCAGTGCGCCGAGGACGTTCTCGGCGGCGCGGCGGCGGAAATCGGTCGATGTCGAGGCGCCACCGGTGCCGGTGCCGTTATTGCCATAGCCGACGATGCCGACGTTGAAGCCGGTGCCGGCTGCGCCGATCGTCCCGGTGTTGGTCAGCGGCGAGAACAGCAGCGCCCAGGTCGGGACATTCGCTGCCGGCGTGTCGAGCGTCGCCAGCGCAACGTCGCCGTACAGGAAGCCATTGGCGGCCGGCTCGAGCGAGTACGGGTTATATTTGATCTGGTTGATGTTGTAGAATGCCTGGGCGATGTTGGTCTGGCCCTTGCCGGCGCCACCGGTTCCGCCGAGCAGCCAGCGCACCAGCTCGTCGGTCTGGCCTGCGGCGTTGGCGCGGGTGTTGGTCTCGAACCCGATGCCGATCATCTTGCCGCCCACGCCATAGTCGGTCGCTGCGGTATCGTTGACGCAGTGCGCCGCGAAGATGACCGTACGCGGATTGATCAGCGTGCCGGTGCACAAGCCGATAAAGCCGCCGCCCTCATCCGAAATCACCTGGCCGATGCCGGTGACGTTTACCGGGTCGCGTGCCGTGGTCGCGGTACCCGGATTGGCGATCAGGATTTCCGGATCGGGCTGGGCATTGATGTCGATATGCGCCTGCGGCTCGATCAGGACATGACTATAGTCGATCGTGCTGCCCTGCGATTCGAGCACGACCTGGCCGGCGTCGATGCGCGCGCCGCTGCCCTGCGACTCACGCTCCGCTTCGGAAGCGGAGATCTTGCCGGTGGTCTGTGCCGAAGCCGAGGCGGCAAAGCCCAGGCTGAGGGTGGCTGCCGAAGCCAACAGCGCGACGCGTGCCGCGCGCGAATTGCGAACGAGTTTCATAGAATGCCCCTTTTGTTGCGGATGGCTTCCGCTTTGTTTGTGGGGTCAAGCTATTGGGTCCGTCGGCCCCGTCAAGCATTTGTTGGGCGCAAATCGTTGTGTTTGGGCAACAACCGCGAAGAAGCCGTTCCTCTCGCCGCTAAAATGTTGCGCGCCAGCAGATCGCCGGCGGTTCGCGCACGCTATCACTTGCTGCAGATCAATGGAACAGGCGCCGTGACGGTCGGTTTTAGACTCCGTTCGCGGGCGCACGAGCCCGGCAGCTTCAGGAGAGTATCATGGCTGGCCTTTTGAGTTCGCTGTTTGGCGGGCAATCGCATGCTGACTCACCCTATTCCGGTCCCGATTCCAACAAGGCGACCGTTTCGGTCGAGGATGTCCAGAAGGGCGGCGAGGCTGAAACCCATGACGATGAGGGATTTCAGGGCGCGCAAAGCTTCGAGCCGAGCATCAATGACCCAAGCGATGGCGGCGCCGGCGACACGTCGCCCATCGGCCCGCCGACCGACGCCTATCTCGAATCGCAGTAAGGCGAGTCAGCAGCGGCCGGCGACGAATTCCCGCACTGCCGGGCCGATATCGTCGCGGGTAAGCGCGACAGCGATATTGGCCTGGATGAAGCCTGCCTTGTCGCCGCAATCGTAGCGCACACCGTCGAATGTCAGGCCATGGAACGGCTGGCTGCCGATCATCCGTGCCATCGCGTCGGTCAGCTGGATTTCGCCGCCGGCCCCTGCCTCCTGTCCTTCGAGCACCCGCATTACTTCGGGCTGGAGGATGTAGCGGCCGATTACCGCCAGGTTCGAAGGCGAGGTGCCGCGCTTGGGCTTTTCGACCAGCCCCTTGACCTCGGTCAGCGCGCCATCGCGTGCGCCGGGCGTGATGATGCCGTATTTGTCGGTGGCCTCCTCGGCGACTTCCATCGCGCAGATCATGTTGCCGCCGGTCTGGTTATAGGCCTTGACCATCTGCTTGAGGCAACCCGGTGCGCCCAGCATGAAATCGTCGGCAAGCAGCACCGCGAAAGGCTCGTCGCCAACGATGTCGCGCGCGCACCACACGGCGTGGCCCAGCCCCATCGGCTCCTGCTGGCGGACATAGGCGACCGCGCCGGGCTTGAGGCGGGTCGCGTCGAGAATCTCGAGCGACTTGCCGCGCGCCGCCATCGTCGTCTCAAGCTCGTATGCGATGTCGAAATGGTCCTCGATCGCCGATTTGCCGCGCCCGGTGACGAAGATCATCTGTTCGATCCCTGCCTCCAGCGCCTCGTCGACCGCATATTGGATCAGCGGGCGATCGACGACCGGCAGCATCTCCTTGGGCAACGCCTTGGTGGCGGGCAGGAAGCGCGTGCCTAGACCCCCGACGGGGAAAACGGCCTTGCGGAGCGGCTTGATCGGCATAACGTCCTTCTTGAAAGCGAGGAGCGGCCCTTAAACCCCACCGCCGATCCGCGCAATCTGGACCTCAGAAGCCAAAGTTGAGCCGTACCGCTGCGCCCCTGTCTACCGGCATGCTGGCGAAATTGCCGGGCTGGCGGCGCAGGAACAGATTGCTGCTGATATCCCCGCCCAGGAACGGCGCGCTATACGCCAGCTCGAAGTCGATCTCGCGCCCGGTCGGCGCCAGATTGAAGCGGGTCACGTTCCAGCGATCGACACTCTCGGTGTAATAATCCCAGCCGCCGGGCAGCCGGATATCGACCCCGCCACTCGCGACCCGCAGCGGCTGGGCGACGCGGACGCCGAAGCGGTCGCTGGTAAAGAACAGCCCGGCCTTGCCGAAATCGGCGGCGAAGCCATTGGTGCGGATCAGGCCCGCTCCCTCGACCCCGCCGCGGAGCTTGGCATGCGTCCAGCCATGGCGCACGGATCCGCCGAAGCTCCAGCCATCGCCAAGATCGTAGCGCGCAGCAGCGTCGAGAAAGACACTGTCGGCACGCGTCGCACCCAGCGCGCCGGAGAAGCGCGCGCCGAGCAACGTATCGGCCTCGCGCAGATGCGTGATAGTGAAGCTTGTCTGCAGCCCCTCGAACGCATGATCGACGCCGAGCGTGGTGCGGAAATAGCCGAAGCGCTCGGCCTTATAGCGCAGCGCCTCGAACTGGGTATCGCGCCGGGTCAGCACGTCGCCGGCTTCCTCGCCGATGGTAAAGCCCCATGGCCCGATCTGGCGGCGCACCGCTGCCGATCCCTTCACATCGACGTCGAACCCCGAACTATGCGTTGGATCGCGCGAGACGAGGAAGGCCGGCTCGGCCGCCCCGGCCAGCCGCGCCGAAAGCGTGCCGGCGCTTTCCGATGCGCCGATCGCGAATTGCGAAGTGCCGCCCAGCCGCGCGATCACCGAACCGGCCAGCACCTTTGCCTGCCCCGCATCGCTGCTGCCGATCCCTAACCGCTCGATCCGCACCGCGTTCTGCGCCGTCGGCACGAGCGACACCGCGACCTTCATGTCGTTGACACCGACCGAGAAACTGCGCTGGCGCGACGCCATCAGCTGCGGCAATTGCCGCGCCGGGCCTTCGCGCCGGATCGTCCGCGCCAGATCGGTGGCAAAGGCGCGGTCGAAACCGTCAAGAACCACTACGCCCAGCGCGCCCTGCTGGGCATCGCCCATCGGCGCCGACAGCGCGGCGTTGAAATTCTCCGACGTCGGCGCGCGCGACCCCGCCAGCGAGGTCGTGCCGACCGGCTGGAACGCTCGCGTCAGATCGAGGATGCCGCGGCCATAGATCGGATCGGTCCCGGCCGCGCCGGCATCGCGCGCGGTGGTCAGCAGCAATTGCACGATCTGCGCGCCGGTAAGGTTGGGAAACGCCTGGGCCAGCAGCGCTACAGCCCCGGCGATCTGCGGCGCCGAAAAGGAGGTGCCGGACCAGAAGAACGCGGTGTCGCTCTGGTTTGGCGCGCGCACCCGTTCGCCGACCGCGGCCAGATAGACTTGCTGGCTCGCGCCGGCCCGGTTCGAGAAGCTAGAAATCGTGTCGTTCTCGCCGACCGATCCGGCGATGATGATCAGTCCGCGCGAAACCGCGGGGTCGGTCGCCGGTGACGTGAACGGATCGGGGTTGGCGGCGTCCGGCCCGTCATTGCCCGCCGACACGACAATGACGATCCCCGCCGCCGTCGCGCGGTTGATCGCCGCGATCAGCGTCGAATTGGGCGCCGAGCCGCCAAGCGAGATGTTGACCACCCGCGCTCCGCCTTCGCGCGCCACGTCGAGCCCGCGCGCGATCGCATTGTCGCCGAACTTGCAGCCGCTATCTTCGTCGTCCGCAGTCTCGGTCGCGCAGCTGCCGGGATTGTCGGCGCGAACGACGATCAACTGTGCGTCGAAGGCAACGCCGTGCGTGCCCGCGCCATTGCGCCGTCCGGCGATGGTGAAGGCGACGGCGGTGCCGTGCCCGCCCTCATCGTCGATCGAGCTGTTGCCAGCGGTGCTCGCCGAAGCGCCGAGGATCCGGCAGGTGCCGGTGCCGATCCCGCCAGAACAATCGCCGAATTCAGCGCTCTGCAAGTCGATGCCCGAATCGATGATCCCGACCTTGACCCCCGAACCGGTGCCGCCGCGATTATAGGCGACCAGCGCGTTCATCGAAACCGCACCGACCGTCGAGCGATACTCCGTGGTGTCATAGGCGGGAGTCGGTGTCGGGGTAGGCGTGGGCGTCGGTACCGGCGTTGGCGTCGGCACCGGTGTGGGTGTCGGCGTCGGGCTGGGAGCGGGCGCCGGCGGCGTGTTGACGCCCCCACCGCCTCCGCTGCCGCTGCTGCATGCGGCGGCGAGCAGAAGCGCAGCCAACGAAGTGGATCGGCTCAGCCTGGCGCGGGATTGCCGGTTCATTTCACCCCCCAAAATCTACGGAAACCCGCAAAACTATTCTTCAGTCTTTATCGTAACTTAACTGGAACGGAGCAGCGCAAGCCGCCATCCCCTTTGCCCTACAAGATGCGCAGGCGGCGATTGTGTCAATCGGTCAATTTGCGTCCAATGCCGTCTTGGTCATCGGGTCTGCATAAGCCCGCCCAGTCGGCGCAGCGACTTTTTTGGTTCGATGATGAAACGATCCCGCATCGTCCGTTATCGAAACCGCAACCCCTGTTGAGCGAAGATGCCCGCAACTGGCACCCAACACGCTGACGCGGGGATTTTATGAGTATCGAATGGCCCGTCCATGGGCTCAAGCTGCAAGCACGCATCGAAAGCGGCGAGGCGTTGATCGGCGTTATCGGCATGGGCTATGTCGGACTGCCGCTTGCGGTCTCGTTCGGCGAGGCGAAATGCCCGGTCCTCGCATTCGACGTCGATGACGCCAAGATCGCAGCGCTCGAGCAGGGCCGCAGCTATATCAAGCACATAGATGGCGCCCGCATTGCCCCGCTGGCCGAATCCGGCAAGCTTGCCGCCACCGCCGATCTTGCGCGCCTCGGCGAGCCCGACGTGATCGTGATCTGCGTCCCCACCCCGCTCTCGCGCCACCTTGAGCCCGACCTGAAATATGTCGAGACGACCACGCAGGCGATCGCCAGGACGCTGCGCAAGGGCCAGCTCGTCATCCTCGAATCGACCACCTATCCCGGCACCACCCGCGAAGTGATGCAGCCGATCCTCGAGGCCAATGGCCTCATCGCCGGCCGCGATTTCTACCTCGCTTACTCGCCCGAGCGCGAGGATCCCGGCAATCCGACCTTCTCGACCACCAAGATCCCGAAAGTGGTCGGCGGCGACGATCCGATCTCGGCAACGCTGGCGCTGGCGCTTTACCGGCACATCGTGCCGCAGACGATTGCGGTCTCGTCCGCCGCCACCGCCGAAGCGGTCAAGATCACCGAGAATGTATTCCGCGCGGTCAACATTGCGCTGGTCAACGAACTGAAGCTGATCTTCACCGCGATGGATATCGACGTCTGGGAAGTGATCGACGCCGCCAAGTCCAAGCCCTTCGGCTTCATGCCCTTCTATCCCGGCCCGGGCCTGGGCGGCCATTGCATCCCGATCGACCCCTTCTACCTCACCTGGAAGGCGCGTGAGTTTGGCCAGCACACCAAGTTCATCGAGCTGGCCGGTCAGATCAACGCCGATATGCCGCAGCATGTCGTGCGGGTGATGGCCGACACGCTGGACGAACGCTTCGGCCGCGGCCTGCGCGGGGCGCGGGTGCTGGTGATGGGCGTCGCCTACAAGAAAAATGTCGAGGATATCCGCGAGAGCCCGTCGCTGCGCCTGATGGAGATGATCGAGGCGCGCGGCGCCACTGCCGATTTCTATGACCCGCATGTCGCGCAGATCGACGGCACCCGCGAACATCCGACGCTCAACTGGCGGCATGGCGTGGCTTGGGACGAGGCGGCCATTGCCGGCTATGACGCGGTGCTGATCGCCACCGACCACGACGCGGTCGATTATGCCGCGCTGGCCGGTGCGGCGAAGCTGATCGTCGACACCCGCAATGCTTGCGGCAGGGCTGGCATCGTTGCGGAGAACATCGTCCGCGCATGACGCAACCGGCCTCGCCCGCATTGCCTGACCATGCGAGGTCGGGCATGCGGGGGCATGGCCTCACGCACCCCCCCGATTCACGCCAGGCGAGCGGTTCTCGGCGTGCTCGCGACGGGCGGCGTTGCCGCTTTCGCGTACTCGGCGGGATTGGGAGCCGCGATCCAGCGCCGGATTTCCGTCAAGGAATTCGGCGCGACCGACAATCTGGCCGACGACAATACCGCAGCGATCCAGCGCGCGGTCGATTATCACAAATCCTTGCCCGCCGACGAAAAGCGCACCGTTTCGATCGTGCTGGATGGCGCCTATTCGGTCACCCAGATCATCGGCACCCAGGCCAATAACGGCCTGACCTTTACCGGCGGCACCCTGGTCCGCAGGCGAACACGCGGGCCGGGCGGCAATGCGCTGCTGACCTTCAAACAGGAAGCCGGTGCCGCCGCCTCTCTCGACGGCATCACCGTTGCCGACATCGTTTTTCAGGGCGAGGCGCAATATACGAGTTCCGACATCGAAGACGTTGCCGACTCTGCGACGAACCTGACCAACGGCCAATATTGCAACGGTGTCGAATTCTTCAGCGAACAGACCAACCCGGCACTGCGCGGCGTCAGGAACTGCCACGCGCTGGGCGTCAGCGGGAAGCGTCTAGGCAAATCGGTCGTTATCTTCGACGAGCCCGAAGCCTGCACCGTCAGCGGGGTTCGCGCCGAGCAATGCTGCGGCCACGCCGTCGCCGTGTCGGCGGTGTCGGACCACAGGCGCTGGCCGGCGGCGCGCAAGCTCTCGATCGACGTGGCCGATGTGAATGGCACTGACACCATGACGCTGCTCGATCTGTCGGCGATCTCAAATTACGATAACGCCGTACGAGGCCGCGCCGAGGCCAGGGTCCGAAATCTCCTGGGCAAGAAGATTCGCGGACGCAGCAAGGTCAGCGGCGTATGGGCGGTGGAGATCGACGGCGTAAACGTCGACAATACCGGCGTGCCGTTCCGTAAATGGGGGGCGATCAATTTGGTCGCCCGCGACTATGGCTCGATGAAGGTCTCCAACGTGACGGCCCGCAACATGTGGGCCGCAGTGCTCGGCAACGTTTATGCACAGCCCACGACCGTGACGCTCGCCAATATCACGGCGATTGATTGCAACGAGGGCGTGAACTCGATGGCGGAAACGGTGCTGGTGACCAACCTCGTTACCGACAACACCTACGTCCCGATCGCCGTCTCGAACGCGAACAAGACCGTCATTGTCGACGGGTTCAGCTTCAAGCGGATTTCGCGGCAGACCTACCGGTCGCGAACCGGCTGGCCGGAATATGGCATCCAGAGTTTGCCGACCAAGTCCTTCATCTTGCGGCACGGAACGATCGAGCGGCTCGGCAACGCTTCCCTCGCCTATCGGGACTTCTTCATCTACGCGCCGCCTTCGCAGCCGCGAAGCGAAGTACGGGTCGAGGATGTGCGCGTATCCGGATCGACGCCAAGGGCATTCCAGCACTTCATTCGCAACGACAGCCCGAACGTGACGATGACGTTCGAGAATTTCGAGGTCGCAGCAGGCATGTTCGATGGCGGCGCGATCACGAACCCCGGCAAGGGCATGCTTTCGATACGCAACCGGTCCGCCACGGTAAGGAAATGAGCGCCGGGCGGTCGGGACATCCCGGCCGCCCGGCCATCTGGCGTGATGCCTAGATGATGACGGTTCCGGTAAAGCTGTTGCCGGTCGGTGACGTCACGTTGAGCGTCTGCAGAATGTTATTGACCCCGACGGCGCCGGCATTGGCGGTGAGCAACATCGTGTGCGCCCAGGTGCCACGGACTTCGTTGCTGGCCGCGACCAGTGTCGGCGTAGAGCTGCCGCTGAGATAAATGCCAACCCGCGAAGAGGCAGCCAATGTGCTCGACACGGTATTGCGGCTCAACGACACCTTGTTGTTGCCGAGAACGATGCCGAGGAAGTCGCTGGCCGCATTGGGGCCGGCGACGATCGCGTTCGCGTCGATGGAAAAACCGGTTATCGTCGCGGTGGATGCCGGAAAATTTATGCCGCGCTTGGTCTGGTTGAACAGCTTGTTGCCGCGGCACGAAATGCTCCGGTACGAAGTTGCGTTGGGATCGAAGTTGATGCCGTAAATGCCGCCGCTGACCTTGTTGTTCTCGATCTCGATGTCTTCCTGATCGACGGTTCCATAAAGGTCGATGCCGTACTGGTTGGATGCCGGCCGGACGATGTTCTCGTTCACCTTCGTGCGAACCGAGCGCCATACGCTGAGCTTGCCTTCGACGGTGTTCCGCACGAACTCGGAATCGAAGAACGCCGAAAGCACGGAATCGCCAGCAAAGCTGTTGTCGAAGACTTTCAGATTCTTGGAGCCTGTCAGCATCGAGACCGCAAAGGCCACCTGCCCGGAAGCGACATTGGTAACCTGATTTCCGCCGATCGAATAGTTGAATTGCGTCAAACCGACGAGAACGATGCCGCCATAATAGGGCAAGGCAGGCTTTTTGGAGGGGTCCGACGCCACTCCGTCGATACGGTTTCTAGATACGATCAGGTTGAAGGTGCTGCCACCGCCTTCGATGCCGAAGCAGTACATGTTTCTAAAATCGTTATCGGTGATCGTAACATCGCTGTCGGTGTCGTTTACCGCGCCGACCCCCGAGATAAAGGTGTTGGCGATATTGCCGGTAATGATGATGCGGCTGTTGCCGTTGCTGAACGATACAAAGCCGTCGCCATGGCCGACTGCGATGTCGACATTGCCATTGGCCGCCGTATTCCCGCGAATGAGTCCTTCGACCACGCCGGAAAGATGGATTCCGTTGCCCCCGATCGTATCGAAGCGGTTCTCGATAATCGAAGGATTGTCGCCCTGAACCGAGACCGCCTCGCCGGGCGAATTCAGGAATACGCAGGCCTTGATGGTCTGGTTGGAGGTGGTGGAACCGGTCCAGACCTCGGCAGTCACCTCCCAGCGCGCAAATGCGAAATTGTCGCGGTTTCCATCGAAGGTGACGCCTTCCACCGAAGCGCCTTGTGCCAGCCGCAGCGATACGAAGGTGAGGAAGCAAGTGCTGCCGATGCTTAAATTGCACCCGACCGGCATATCGAGCGTGATCGTGTCGCCGTCCTTGTCGATGATCTCGCGGATCTCGGATAGCGTCGAGTTAAGCACCAGGGCCGATCGCGCCACGCCCTGCTCGGCGAAGGCAACCTGCATGCCGATCTCGAAATCGCTGGCATCCGTGAGCGTGACCTCGACGCTGACGCCCGAAACGATCGCCGTCGTCGTCGTCGTGGTGAATTGATCGCAGCGCTTGAGCGTAGCGCCATATCCGACGATCTGCTGCCCCTCTAGCGTCTCGATGCCGCGATCGAGCGTGTAGGTCGTGCCGGGCTGCAATACGAGCACCCCCGCCGGGCCGGCAGCGGCAATAGCCTCTTTCAGCGTTGCGAACGTGCCGGCCGCGGTGGGTAGCGTCGCAAGGGCGAGAGCGACATCTGCGGCAGCCGCCTCGGCGCTGGTCGCACTCGTCGCGGCCGCTGTGGCACTGGTATCCGCCAGGGTCGCGTTCGCGTCGGCAGCGGTTGC